>NZ_BAAGZF010000002.1:0-816229 GCF_054778835.1 Calidifontibacter terrae | reverse complement strand
GATCATGCTCGTGGCCTCGTTGCTGCTGAAGGAGTAGAGACCAACAGCATGACCGGGGCCACGAGCCCCCTCAGGTCAGGACACCCCGCTCAAAGTCGGAGAGCCGGCTATGCATGCCGACAACCACGACGTGGATGCCCCGGGCGGCGCTGCTCGAGGTCGTGTTGCAGCGCCCAATGAGCCGCCGCATTTGCCACTGCGACGCTGGGCCAGTCCGTCGTCACCTTCGAGATTGCGGATGCGCTGCTCCAAGGAGCGCACGCTCACCGGCTCGCCGGTGTACTTCACGACTGAATTCCTTTCTTCACCCGCTGCCACTCGGCGGTTGTCAACAATCCATTCACCCGCGCCTGATTGGTGGCATCCAGTAATCGCTCGGTTTCGATGCGGCCACGACATTCAAGGAGGGCATCGGCAACAGATTGCGACTCAAGGCCCTCGTAGAGCGTCGTACGCACATCGCCTCTTGCCTGCGTCAGTTCGACGAATGCGGGCAGCTTCGGGCGCGCGCGCCTCTGAATGGCTACCTTGATCTGTCGAGGGTTCACGTCTGCGAGCCCGAAGAGTGCCAGCACCGATTCGCCATGAAGATACGGGGCTAGCCGCTAATCTGCCTGCCGCAGCATCAACGATCCATCAGGAGAACTAGCGAGCGGAACCCGAACGAACGCCGTAGGACGGCACCTAGCAGATCGCTCAGCCACCAACGATGCGACGACCGACTGAGCTCTGGAAACGGATCAGGTATCCGTCCGGATCGGACACGAGGAACTGCCGCACCCCTGCTTCTTCACTATCGCTTACGCGATACCACTTCATCTCCGGCTGCATGAACAGCGGCCACGTCGCATCGGCCAGCGCGGAGAGGATCGACTCAAGATCCGGCACACCGATCTGAAAATTGATCCCCCGCCCGAGTGGCGGCGTAAGTTCTCCGGTCAACCAGTTACGGCCGACTCCACGCTGCTCGAGCATGACGTGCGCACTCCCACGTGTGATGTACGCAAACCCCTCGTCATACGCGTCGTTCCCAGACGTTGAACCGGAACTCGACTACACGTTAAAGCGGAACTCCACCAAGTTCGGGCACGAACCAACCTCTAGCGTTGTAGAGCTATCAGGCTCCCCTGCTGATGACGTAGTCCCGCGTGATTCCAGCCGTTGCGCGGCCCCAACCGCTCGCCTTCACGCGCTTCTGATGCGCGTCGAACGCCGACTGATCAGCGAACCTCTCCGCAACGGACCAGACAAGCGGGTCCTCCGTCTGGACGACCTCGAAGTGAAGACATCCAGCCTCTCCGCGAGTGAGCTCCACGTGTCGCGGCAGGTAACGAATGACAGTCTCCACCTCTTCGTCATCCTCACAGATCAGGCGACCCTTCAGCTCGATCGCGCTCATGCGGTCTTCAGCGGCGTGATCGCGGCGACCTTGTCGCACAGAGCCCGCCGTTCCAGCCGCAGCTCGTAGTTCGACTGCAGATTCATCCAGAACTCCTCGGATGTGCTGAAGTAGCGCGCCAGCCGGATCGCCGTATCAGCGGTGATCCCGCGCTTGCCGTGCACGATCTCGTTGATCCGCCGCGGGGGCACCCCGATGGACACGGCGAGCTTGTTCTGCGTGATCCCGAAGCCCTCGATGAAGTCCTCCATGAGGATCTCCCCCGGATGGATCGGCTCGATCAGGTCGGTCTCAGTGATAGTCGACGAGTTCGACATCGTCCGCTCCTCCCTCTCTCCAGACGAAGCAGAGACGCCATTGCGCATTCACGCGGATGCTGTGCTGACCACGTCGGTCACCGACGAGCCGTTCCAAGCGGTTCCCTGGCGGGACCCGGAGGTCCTCGACATCCTTCGCCGCATGGATCAGCTCGAGCTTCCGCAGCGTCGCCCGCTGCACTGTTCGATCGACGCGCTTGACGTACTGCTCATGTCAGATGCGTTCGGTGTCCTTGCTGCCGAACGATCTGATCACACGGCCATCATATAACGGAACGCGTCAATAACGCTACACGTTAAATCTAAACTCCACCGCATTCTGGACAGAACTAACGTGTAGACGGGCTCCGCAGTGGTAGCGACCGCTCCCGATCAGTACACTAGGGGGTAATCAACATCCCCGGCTACGCGACGACCTGGACCACCAGCGAGCGATTCGACGGGGTGAGGGAAGGCAATCGGATCGGCTCGATCGGTCCACCCACAGTCCGGTTCAGATGTCCGGCGGCTCCGCCCATAGCCACGCGAGCGATCACTCCTCACGGAGGGTCGCTCACCCATGCCCGGACGTACCCCGTCCCCTACCAATGTTGATCCACTTCTCGACCTGATCGAAGCCGGACAGATCGGCTACGGCGCATACTCGACGCTGCGCAAGAAGATCGCCTCGGGCACTCTGCCCGCCGTCAAGGTCAACGGCCGCATCAAGGTCCGTCTGTCCGACCTCGAAGCCCTCGCGGTGCCCACGAACGAACGCACCTTCGAGGACGTCGAGTCCGCCGTCGAACGCATCGTCGCCTCGGCTCCCCCGCTGTCCGAGGCTCAGATCCGTCGGCTCGCGTCCCTGTTCGAGGGGGCGTCCTCGTGAGCGCCGCCGAAGAGTTCGACCGGATCGCAGAGACCCTGCGGCCCACGTCCTGGAACGTCGCTCTGGAGGAGATTTCCGGGGTCGAAACGGTTGTCCTAACTCGCCGCATTGAGAGGCTCCTCGGGGGCCTTCAGAAGGCCCCAGGAGGGGCTTCCCGTGACACCGAAGTCGAGAACCGTGTCACGAAACATCCCGAAAACCGAGCTCTGACCAGGGAAAACGTCTTCAGGCCAAAATCCCCTATGGGGGTGGACACTGGCCTGGCCGGAACGGCCAGTGCCAGCGTGTCTTCGCGACCGGCCTCCGAGGGCGGTTCCGGTTCCTTCGGGGACCTGGCCACCGTCCGTGCGATGGGGACCGGTGAGCTCGCTCCGGTGATCGCCTTCGACACCGAGTTCACCTACTTGGACGACGGGTCCCGGAGGATTGACAGCTACCAGTTCTCCCTGCTCGATCCCGAGGACTCGGACTGGCGGGTGGACGTGGTGATGCTGCCCCTGAGCCACGACCGGCTGGCCGTCGAGGACGCCCTCGCGGTTGTCGTGAGCGAGAGTGGTTTGTGGCGCGCGGCGGGGTTGCCCGACTGGCGGGGCGTGCCCCGGCGTGACTTCTGGGTGACCGGCGACTACCGCGCGAGCATGGCGGTGCTCTACAAGCATCATCGCGTCAAGATCGTCTTGGCCGGTCACTACCTATCCGCTGATCTGACGACGTTCGCACGGCCGGTGCGCCAGCGCGGAGATGGTCGCTACGACGACATCCTGCGTCGGGTGACCTCGGCGTCAGGTGGCCTGGTGTCCCTGAAGCCCATCCGCTTGACGGCTCGCACCGACGAGCACGGGTCCGGGTCGCGCTGGCTCCCGCTGTCGATCACGGTGCGCGACACGATGGGTCAGTCCGCCCCCGGGCGGAAGTCGTTGGCCGCGTTGGGCGAGGTGTGCGGCGTGCCGAAGTTGTCGGTGGGTAGTGCCATCTCCGACATGACGGGCATGCGTCGAGACCGGCTCGTCGAGTTCCTGGAGTACGGTGCAAACGACTCGGTGATCGTGCTGGAGTACCTGACTGCCTTGTGGGGCGTCAACGCGGTGCCGCCGGTGACCCTGTCCGGGGGTGGTGCTCATGCCCTGCGTGCCGGCATCAAGGGGTACTGGGGTATCGAGGGTTCCCCCAACGCTGAGTTTATGGCGAGGTTCCAGGGCCTCGTTCGCGTCGACAACGGCGATGCCTCCGACGACGACGGTCTGAGCTACTACTCGGTGCGTTCGCTCACGCCGGTCGACGGCGATGCCAACCAGACGCACTCCGCGTTCCAGAAGGCCTTCCACGGTGGGTGGAACTCTGCGTTGCGGGTGGGTTCGTTCCCGACCACGACGTTCGACCACGACATCCAGTCGGCCTACCCCTCGGCTATGGCCAGCGTCGTCGACGTCGACTTCGAGAACGGCTGCATCGAGGAGGTGATCAAGGACCGCGAGCTGACCACTGACGACTTCCCGCTCGGGGTGGTGACGCCGCTGGTTGCCTACGCGAGCTGGGAGTTCCCCGAGGGCGTGGAGCCCTGTCTGCCGGTGCGGGTGGGCCAGTCGATCGTCTACCCGCGCACGTCCGAGGGCGCTGGGGCTGCGCAGGGCGAGGGCATGGACGCCGTCGGTTTCGACGGCTTCGAGGGGGCTTGGGTGTGTGGTCCCGAGCTGGCGCTCGCCCTCGCGCTCGGGGCGAGGGTCCAGGTGCAGATCGGATACCGCCTGCGCGTGCTGGAGGTAGACGGTGCGCCTTCCCGGTCTATGCGAGCTGCTGTCCGGCTGATGGTTGAGGACCGTGCGATCGCCAAGCGGATCTGGGGCAAGGGGTCGCTTGTCGAGCAGATGATCAAGGTGGCCACCAACTCCTGCTATGGCAAGCTCGCCCAGGACGTCGCCGAGCGCACCGGGTGGAACGCGTGGGTCGAGGAGATGGAGTCCATCGGTGGGTCGTCGGTGACCAGTCCTTATCACGCGGCGATGATCACGAGCCTCGTGCGGGCCCTGTTGCTGGGCATGGCGAACCAGGTCTCGTTGATCAGCGTCACCACCGACGGCTTTATCACCGATGAAGATGACGTCGAGGGCTACGACTGTTTCGGCCACGCCGCTGTGTTCCGTGACGCTCGGCAGGCGCTCGTCGGTGACGCCACCGTCTGGGAAGTCAAGCACCAGCAAGACGACCTGGTGAACCTCACGACGCGCGGAAACGTCAGCTCCCTCGATGGTGGCGTGCTCGCCAAGGCCGGGCTCAAGACTCCGAAGGAGATCGAGCGGGAGTCACTCGAGGAACGGCGCTGGTTTAGCAACATCGCCGTTTCCCGGGAGGGGAAGGTCGTCAACGAGTACACCTCGTTCCCCTCCTTCCGAGAGCTGTCACGCACCCAGGACCGCATCGACTTCCGCCCGGTCGATCTTGCTCCGGAGGTGTCCCTCGACTTCGACATGAAGCGTCGCCCCCTGTTGGAGACCATGCGCGTCGACCATGTCAACGGGTACGAGATCGCGGGGTTCGACACTGCCCCCTGGGACACCGTCGTCGAGTACTCGCGAGCTCGCGAGATCGCCCGGCACATCGCGGCGATGCGTCCGGGCACGACCGGCCCCGACCGGCCGACGGGCTGCCTGCGTACTCGGGATGAGTGGCTGACCTGGCAACGTCGGTACGACTCTGCGGTCGGGCGTCGCATTCGCACCGCGGAGTCTGCCCTGCTAACTGAGTTGGTGGCCGCGCACAAGGAGGGGCTGGTGTCCCTGCCGGTGCTGGCATCGCAGGTGCCTGTGGAGCAGAAGCTCGTGTGGCTCAGCTCTCTGGGGTACGGCGAGTTCTCCCGCGCGCAGTGGGATCACATGTCGAAGCGTGACCGCCGCGACCGCGTGCTCCGTGATACCGACCTCGACGTCCTTGCCGAGGTCGTCGAGGGGCTGCCCGAGTGGTAGCCGATGACCTGCCCAACACCCCGGGGATAGGCACCGGAACAACTCCTGAAAGGAACCACCATGACTGACACCACCCATCTCGAGGAGCTCATCGCGGCCGAGCGGAAGAAGGCGAACGACCGCATCACGAAGCTCCGCAAGCAGGCGGAGGCCGAGCAGCGCAAGGTCGACGCGAGGGTTGTCGAGCTGTTCAAGGCGCAGAAGCCTGAGCTGCACGCCCGCTTGGAGGGCGAGGCGCGTGCTGCCTTGGATGTCGAGAAGGCCGAGCGCTCGCGCAAGGCGAAGAGGGCGGCGAGCCCGACCGAGCCTGAGTCCGATCCCGAGGCTGCCACCCCCGACGAGCCCGGCGAGGAGGTGATGCAGCCGTGGAACGGCTGACCCCCGTCCTGACCGCGCGCAGCGCGTCTGCACCCCCCTCGCCCGCAGGGAGCGTAGCGACCGAGGACGAGGGCCGGCGGATCTTGAACGACACGAGCGAAGCGGAGTTGTCGGACAAGATCCCTGCTGGCCGTGTCTCAGTACCCACTTCACCCAGCAACGCGGTGGGGGCTGAGACCTCACGGGAGACGCTCGACTCGCACCTTGACGTGCGCGTCTCCCGTGCTGAGCGCGATGCCGTCAGGCGTCGTGCGAAGTCGCTCGGCGTCAAGCCGAGTGCATGGGCACGGGCCGTCCTGCGCGATGCGCTGGACGACCGGCGTGATGAGGTCGCCCGCATCGAGCGTGCCGCTGCCCGGCCCCGGCCGTCGACCGCCTCGGTCGCCGAGGTCGATCAGCTGCGTCGGCTCGGCATCACGTTGAACGGTCTGCGGCGTGACGCGGCCACCGCCCGCAAGGCGGGCGAGACGGTGACGGTGGTCGTCGATGACGACCTGCTCGTCCGCACCTTCGCCGCTGTCACCGCTCGGCGTGCTGACCTGGGTGATCGGACGAGGACGTGAGCGCGACTGTGAACATCGCGGGAGGTATCTCTGCCCGAAGCGGTGTCATGTACGCGCTCTACGGTCGCGGTCCGGAGTACGTCGAGCACATGAAGCGCGGCACTAACCGGGCAGCCGCCTATGCATCTTCGATGGGATCACCCGAAGAGTTCATCGCCTACGCCGAGGCACAGGCCGCTGCCCACAGTCGCAAGTACGAGACCTACAACCTCGTGCTCGCTGGTGACCCGACAGTCTTCGACGTCCGCAATCCCGACGACATCAAGAAGATGCTCGGACTCAGCACGGGGCTCGCCGAGGCTGCCTACAGCGCCGAGTACCTCGTCGTCATCCACGACGACTCCAAGGGCGAGCACGTCCACGGCCACATCTACGTCGTCAACCACGACGAGAGTACCGGCAAAGCGCTCAAGAGGAACACCAGCTGGACTCGCGGACTGCACCAGCTCAACGACGAACTGCTCGTCGAGGCTGGCTACGACCCGAACCCTGACCCTCAGCGCCCCAAGCTTGACTGGGAACTGCGCCGCGAGGAGTTCAAGCCCGGCGGCTTCGAGCAGACCCTCGGCGACCTTGTGTACGAATCACTGGCCGACCCCCTCTCGACCGATCGCCCCGGTTTTGAGGAGGTCCTCGCCGAACACGGTGTCCGTCTGAAGGTCACCGACCGCGACGGCTGGACCTACTCGATGCGGAGGGACAACGGGAAGTGGGGCCGCAAGAAGGCCAGCGCACTCACCCCGGAGTTCACCGCCGAGGGCGCGCAGCAGATCTTTGACTACCACGCACAGAAGGGAAAGCCCCATGGGATTGCTGGACACGATGAAGCAGGACGACGAGCAGCGGTCGACTACGGAGACCCTGGCGGAGTTGACCTCGACGCTCCACGCCGTCGAGCAGCACCTCACCAAGCTGACGAGGACGGTCGCCGACCTGACCGGGTTCGTGAAGGTGATGGACGAGCAGCAGGACATAAGGCTGACGAGGCTGTCGACCTCGCAGCAGCCCGGGCGGCCCTCGACGCTGTCGCTCGACGACGGGACGAAGAGCAGGCTGACCGAGATCGAGAAGACGCTCGCCGCCGTCGCCTCGCAGCTGAGCGCCAGCGAAGCCGTGAAGTTGCCCGACAGCAGCAGCGTGACGCGATCCGACGTGCAGGCGTACACGATGATGAAGTTGATCAACGAGACGCTGGCGACGACGAGCCGGACTTCGGCTGATCTGGCCGAAGCTGTGCGGCGACGTGGCCAGGTGAAGATCGACATGGACCGGCTTTCCGAGCACGCAGTCAAGGTGCTCGACTCTCGACTCAACAAGGCCGTCCAGGCCCCCGTCGTCAGGGTCGAGCAGGCTCTGCAAGGTTTCGAGGAACGGGTGGCTGGCGTTGGTGCTGGACGGGTGGCTGAGGCGTCACTGGAGGTCGACCGGGTCATCAGCAAGGCAGACGAGGTGGCTGTTGCGGTTCGGGCTGCCGAGCGGCGGGTTGACGATCTCAACGCACGGGTCACCTGGACGACGGTTGGTCGGTTGGCGCTCGCCCTGGTTCCACTCGCGGGGGTCATGATTGTGGTGGGTGGTCTCGTCGGTGGTGTCTCGTACGCCCTCGGCCTTGGGCCGCTGCTCGGCTGGGCATGGTCGTCCTTCTCGGCTACGGATGTGTGGTGGATGAAGGTACTCATCGCCTTAGGCACCCTCGTTGCCGTGACTCTGTTCGGCTGGGTCGTGTGGTGGCTAGCGAGGAAGCTGAACGACGAGTTCGGTCGTTGGTGATGCGTCAAAGGAGAACCCCGGAGCCCTCGGCTCCGGGGTTCATTCATGCGCTGGGTGGCTCAGCCCTATCCACTGCCGGGACGGCCGTGTCCATCACAGGTTCCGGAAGATGTACACGCCGCAGTCCGGGGACCCGGCGTCGCAGACGACGTAGTCGTGCTTCAGGTCTGAGGTCCAGCTGGCCCAGTTGAAGTACCTGATCGCGTCTTCGGGCCATCCCTCGGTCAGGCCGGCCGAGTCGGCGAGGTCCTCGGCGTACTCGCGGAACGACTCCCAGTGACCGCAGTAGCGTTCGTCGAAGTCACTCATGCTGGGGATGTCGCCGCGACCCTCGGTGACGTGGCTGCCGGACCGCACCCAGGCCATGACGGCGGGCCAGCGCTCGGCTCCGGCCTCCTCGTAGACCCGTCCCCACTCGGCGGCATCCAGCGGGCCGAACTCGCCCCTCACGGGCACGTTCTCGTGATCGAGGCACCAGGTCTCCTCGCATCCCGCGCGGACGCTTTCAGCGCCGCTGTGGATGTCGGCGATGGCCGTCTCGAGGACGGCGGAGCACTCGAACCATTGCCCCACGAGACGACCCGAGTTGTAGCAGTTGAGGCAACCGATCCACACGCGCGGCGTCTGGTCAGTGGCGACGGCGGTCATCGGTTGTCCTCGGCGAGCAGGTCAGCCAGCAGGGAGTGGAGCTGACGGGTCTGCTCCCAGTCGAGGCGGACCTCGACGACGTCGCCGACCCAGATCCCGACGCCACCCCCGCTCAGGGAGATGGCGACGCGCTTGGCGGGCTCGGTGGTCTTTTGCTCGGGCATGGTGGTCCTCCTCGGTGTCGGGAGAGGACCCGACCCACCCTCGCAGCCGTGCTCGGGTGAATCGGCGCTAACGGGCGCGGCCGGGTCCTCGCGAGGTTTCCCGGCACCGCGCCAGCGGTGCTCCCGGGTACGGGTTTGGGCTACGCGGTGTGCCACAGAGGAGAGTGTCGGCACTGTCGCCTAGGCTGAGCGCTGACATACAGGAGGCACCGCTGACATACAGGAGGCACAAGGCAGTGGGAAGATTCGAGTCCGTCGACGCCCTTCAGAACATGCTCGCTCGGGATGTGTTCAGCGAGACCGCATCGGCCAAGAAGGCTGCCGGTCGCGCCCTCGGCACGCTCGTTGAGTTGATCACCTTTTACATGATCCGCGACTGGGAGCTAGAGGGCGGGCTTGCTATTGAGCGCGGCCTTCCGGAGTACGGGAATAAGAGCATCAACCACAACGTGGAGTTCACGCTCCACCCGGCCAGCAATTCAATACAGGTGCCGATTGCCGACCGAGACAAATCGCTGACTCTCCGCCAGATCATGGTTGGGTTGAAGGAGGCTGGGTCTACCATCAGTCTGGAGACCAACCGCCCCAAGACCCTTCGCACAGCCAAGGGACTGTTGAGGCACGCAGCTCTATGCGGTGAGGAGCCTGGCGCATTCTGGACGGCGCACATGGTTGGGGGCGCTGACGCATTCCTACTCACGCGGCTAGTAGAAAAGCCGTACGCAATGTTTGAGTGCAAGCGCGTGGGGATCGAGGAAGGTATGTCAAAAGGTCCCCAGACGATCGAGAAGGCCAAGCAGGGCGCATATGTGGCTCGCACCGTTTCAGGGCTTCAGCGCGTTCCATTACGTGATGGTCGCGTTGCAGCCGCAGTGGAGGACGCCTCCGGGACACTGGTGACTCACGATAACTACTACGACTTCTTGCGAAGCGCCATTGACCGTGGCGATCTCACGCAACTCGCGAATGTCGTTCTGACCGTAGGCGTCGTGAGCAACCACGGCAACTGGTTCACGGCTGAGACACAGAACAAGGAGATGCGAGTCCTGGCCCAGTCTTACGACTGGCTTCTGTTTTTGACGGACGCGGGACTTGCCGAGTTTGTCCAAGACGTCCTCCACGGCACTCAGGAGTCGCTGGCCCCGGTGCGTGAGGCATTCAAGGCCAGCTTTGGGCGAACTGGCGGAGGGACTTCATTCACCAAGGTCACGATCGACGAGCGGGCCGATGCTGCCCTGACCCACTACTTCGCCACAGAGCAGCCCTGGGATCGCTGGTTCAATGTGATTGCACCCGCTCCTAGCGCGGTGGAGCATGTCGCGAAGACCGACGTGGAAGCCGTAGACACTGTCGGCGAGGCGGGTGCGGCACTTCCTAGTGTGAGTCTGGATGAGCTGCGGGCCGATCTGCACAGGCTGCGACGACTACACGAGCAGGAGGGAATCTGATGACCGCGGGACGTCAATCGGTGTCAATCGCCAAGGACTGGTGCACACCCCCCGCCATCGTGGCCTCGGTGAAGGCGACTTTCGGTGGCGCGATTGAATTGGACCCTTGCTCGAACGAACATTCGCTCGTGGGCGCTGCGAGGGAGTACGTTTTGCCGGAAACCGATGGACTGAAGGCTCCGTGGGACGCCAAGACGATCTACGTGAACCCCCCATACGGCAGTGATCCCGACCGAGGCACGAGGATTATCCACTGGTTCGAGCGTATCGTTGGAGCCGCCCGGCGCGGTTCCGAAGTGATCGCGCTTGTGCCCGTTGCACCGAACACGAGGCACTGGAAGGAATACGTCTTCCCTAATGCGGCCGCCATCTGTTTCTTGGCGCAGCCGCGGGTTCGCTTCTACATCCGAGGGAAGGAAGACCCCAAGGGTGCCCCTATGTCCTGCGCTGTCATCTACTGGGGACCTGACTGGCAGAACTTCGGCCGAGAATTCAGCAAGCACGGAGCCGTAGTTCCGCTCCACGAGGCCCACCTGCCAGACGCCGACCTGACGCTGGATAGGTTGTGGGCCGTTTAGACGGGATGAGGGCGATCAGGACTTCTCGAGCTCGCCACTATTCCGCCAGTGGATCTCGACCGAGGCCGGGTCAAAGCCCCGTCGGCCGCGCGGCTGGGGGTGGAGGATGACGACGGTCAGTGAGTCAATGACCTCGCGACGCAGGTCGAGCGAACCTTCGCGGAAGGCCGCGGCAGGGTCGTCGGTAGCCAGCAGCGGGACCAGGCCCCCGACTCGCCCCTGGAGCAGGCGCTGTGCCTCCAGCTCGGCGATACGGGATTCTGCGGCGTCTCGGACCCGGCGAAGGTCGCGCCCCTCGATGATCTCCTCGTCGTAGTCGCGCTGGGCACGCATTATCCTGGCTCGCTGCTCGCTGATGGCGGCGGCGATCCCGACGGTGGCGGGAGTGCCCTCCGTCGCCTCGACGCGCCGAAGCGCGTCGGGCTGGGCGAGGCGGGCTGCGACGACCTCGGTGACGAACTCATCGATCGCGAGACCGGTGCGCATGACGTGCCCCGCACAACGGTAGCCCCTCGGTGCACCGGTGACCTGGCCACCACACTGCCCGCAGCGGTAGAGGCCGCTCCCGAGGTGCTTGCGCTTGGTCGACCCGCTGGTGTTTGTGACGCGGTCGGCGTCGTCGAGCAACTCCTGCACGCGCCACCAAGTCTCGTCGTCGACGATGGCTTCCCACTGGCCGCGCACGGGCTCCCCCGCCTCGTCGCGGATGATCTGGGCCTTCCACGTCCTCCGGCGGTTCCCGTCGGCTTGGTACTCCTTCGGCGTGTAGGTGCTCATCCCTGCATAGCGTGGGTTGCGCAGTATGCTGAGCACAGTGCTGGGTGACCACGGACCGTCAGCGGCGACCGGTCGGGGCTCCAGTCCTTCGGCCTGTCGAGCGGCTGCTCGCTCCATGGAGACCACATGGGAGTGCTTCGGCCGGGGCGGAATGCCGGGCACGTCCTGGGTGCCGCTCAGCCCGCGTGCGAGGCTCCTCAGGGACTCGGGAGCCTCGGCCCGGCTGAAGGCGCTGTAGATTGCACGTACGGCGTCGGCCTCGGCCTCGATCACGTCGCCGTTCACGGCGTAGCCTAGCGGACGCATACCCTTGGGTGCTCGACCCATCTTGGCGCGCTGGCGTTGGGCCGCAGACTGACGCCTGGACTTGCGGACCATCTCTGCCCGAGCAAGCTGCACCTTGATCCCGGCGGTGATGAGCCCGTTCTCGTTGGTCAGGTCCACGTCCCCAGCGACGGACTTCAACAACAGCCCCCGACGAGCGGCCGCGTCGATCCAGTCCTCCAGTTGCCGGGGTTGCCTGGTGAGCCGGTCGAGGTCGTAGCAGACGACGGCCGTGAAGAGGCCGGCCCGGTAGTCCTCCACCATTCGGTCATAGGCCGGGCGTACTCTGCTGGCGTCGGTGGCGCTGATCGACTGGTCAACGTAGTGAGGCTCAATGACCTCCCAGCCCTCGCGCTCGGCCAGTCGGACGCAGTCCTCGCGCTGCCGCTCGATGGCCAGGCCATCCATCTCACGGTCCTGGCTGATCCTGAGGTAGATGGCGGCTCGACGGGGTCCGGTGGTGGGCTTCTTCATGCCCTCCAGACTACTTCTTAGACGTTAGTCCTGTCCGGAACTCCACCACGTCGCCGTCCTGCATGACGTAGTCCTTGCCTTCCATCCGCGCCTTACCCTTCGCGCGAGCTTCGGCAACCGAGCCGGTCTCCACCAGGTCATCGAAGCCGATCACCTCGGCCTTGATGAAGCCCTTCTGGAAGTCGGTGTGAATCACCCCGGCAGCCTGCGGAGCGGTCCAGCCCTTGTGGATCGTCCAGGCGCGCGTCTCCTTCGGACCGGCAGTCAGATAGGTCTGCAGCCCCAGGGTGTTGAAGCCCTTGTGCGCCAGCTGGTCCAAGCCGGGCTCGGTGATCCCGACGGCCTCCAACAGTTCGCGTGCGTCCTCGTCGTCCATTTCGGCGACCTCGGACTCCAGCTTCGCGTTCAGGAAGATCGCGTCGGCCGGGGCAACGAGCGCCGACATCTGGGCCTGGAAGGCCTCGTCGGTCAACTGGTCTTCATCGACGTTGAAGACGTAGATGAACGGCTTGGTGGTCAGCAGACCAAGTTCGCGTACGGCGTCGAGGTCCACCTCGCCGGGGTGCTGGGAGATCGGGTCGCCGACTTCGAGAATCTTCTGCGCTGCGAGCGCCGCGTCGAGCACGGTCTTCTCCGTCTTTTTGCCCTTGACCTCCTTCTCGATCCGCGGGACAGCCTTCTCCAGCGTCTGCAGATCAGCGAGAACGAGCTCGGTGTTGATGGTCTCCAGGTCGGAGCTCGGCGAGACGGTTCCGTCGACGTGGTGCACGTCGTCGTCAACGAACGCGCGCACGACCTGACAGATGGCGTCGGCCTCACGGATCGTGGCGAGGAACTTGTTGCCGAGCCCTTCTCCGACCGAGGCGCCCTTGACGATCCCGGCGATGTCGACGAACGACACCGTGGCCGGCAAGATCTGCTGCGATCCGAAGATCCCGGCCAGCACCTTCAGCCGTGGATCGGGCAGCGGGACGACCCCGACGTTCGGCTCGATCGTCGCGAACGGATAGTTCGCGGCGAGCACGTTGTTCTTGGTCAGGGCGTTGAACATGGTGGACTTACCGACATTGGGCAGTCCGACGATTCCGATGGTGAGGGCCACGGACACGGGAGTCTACGCTGGCCGGCGGCCAACGCCCCGACCGCATGACCACCGCGTTCAGGCAGCGCCCAGGAAATCCCCAGATTGGTCGCCACTATCGGCCCTACCCTCGGCATGTGGCTCTGGTGGCGGTGTGTGAGGACGACGCGGCAGTTCGCGATGTCCTCAAGCGAGCCCTCGAACATGACGGCCACGAGGTCGTCCTCGCCGCGACCGCGGACCAGCTACTGAGCCGGCTCGCCCCAGCCCCGCAACTCTTCTTGCTCGATATCGGCCTGCCGGACGCCGACGGCCGCGATGTCTGCCTCGCGTTACGGGCGCGCGGCGTCGATGCCCCAGTCCTGATGCTCACCGCCCTCGACGGCCTGCACCACAAAGTCGGCGGCTTCGAAGCCGGCGCGGATGACTACCTCACCAAACCGTTCGACCTGCCGGAATTGCTGGTCCGGGTGCGCGCCCTGCTACGCCGTACGGCCACCCCCACTCCCCCAGGCGAGGTGGTGTTGGACCCGGCTCGACACGCCGTCACCTGCGGCTCGACGACCCGTGACCTCACGCCTACCGAGTTTCGGTTGTTGGCCAGGCTGATCGCCGCGCCCGGCGAGGCGGTGCGCCGCCACAGCCTGGTGGCTGCGGCGTGGCCGCACGGCGCGCAGGTCACGGACAACACGCTCGACTCGTTCGTGCGCCGGTTGCGCGGCAAGCTCGCCGAGTTGGGAGTCGTGGACCGACTGGTAACCGTCCGTGGAGTCGGCTACCGATGGCGGTGATGGGCTTCCGGAAGCGGATGGTCGCGCTCGCGGTGCTCATCGCGACGGCTGTGGTGGCCGCCCTCGTCGTGGTCTCTCACGTCTTGTTGACCAGGGTCACCGACGCCGACGCGAATGCGTTGGCCCATACCCGCGCCGAGGCCGTCACGGCGAATGTCACCGTACGAAACGGCAACGTGGCCCTCCTTGAGAACGACAGCGAAGCGCTCGACACCCTCTCCTGGATATACGCGGACGGCCACCTCATTGACGGCATCGTTCCCGGCTCGATTCGGGACCGCGTGCAGGTTCTTTCCGACTCAACCGGACCCCGTACGGCCGTGGTCGACAACCAGTTGCTGTACGCCGAACCGGTTCGCCTCGACGGCCACCACGTCGTTGCCGTCGTCAAGGTGGATCTGACGCCGTACGACACCTCCGAGCAGCGTTCGCTGACGATGTCCCTGCTGTTGAGCGCCATTGCGGTGCTGCTCGCCGGCGTCGTGGCATATCTCGGAGTGGGGCGCGCGCTGCGGGTGGTGCACGAGATGTCCGCGCGAGCCGACGATTGGGGCGAGCACGAGCCGGGTCGCCGGTTCAACCTCGGCGAACCGCGCGATGAGTTCGGCGAACTCGGTCGCACCCTCGACCGGTTGCTCGATCGGCTGGACGAGGCGCTGGCGGACGAGCGCCGCCTGACCGATGAGGTCGCCCACGAGTTGCGGACCCCGCTGACGGCACTGCGCGGGGAGGCGCAGTTGGCGCAGCTGAGTGGTGACCGGCTGCGACCGGAGACCGTCCTGAGCGAGGTCGACCGGCTCACGGCGGCGATCGCCACCATCCTGGGATCCGCTCGGCCGCGGACCGACGCCGGAGCGCGCTGCGACCTGCGGGAGGCGCTGCATCGAGCGGTCGCCGCACGCCCGATCGAGGTTGCGGTTCCGAGCCGACTCGAGGTTGCGGTGGCGCCCGACCTGGTCGTCGCGGTGTTGTCACCGCTGCTGGACAACGCTCTGCGACATTCGATCTCACGCGTCCAGATCAAGGCACGGCCGGCCGATGGGAACGTCGTGGTGGACGTCCTCGATGACGGCCCGGGATTCAGCCCATCGCAGGTCGACCGAGTATTCAACGCGGGCGTGAGCGGCGGTAATGGCCACGGGCTCGGGCTGGCCGTGGTCCGCAGGCTCGCCGACTCGGCGGCCGTGAGCGTGGCGGCCATCGCCGACGGGCAGGGGCACGTCGAGGTGACTTTCCCCACACCGCAACGGAGTTCATAGTCAGGCTGTCGGCAGGTTCGCGCAGCCATCCTGCCGATATGACAACACTGAGCGATACACGCATCCGCCCCACCGGGCGCCTGATGCTCAACAAGGTTCCTGAGGTCACCGTCTGGTTCTGGGTGATCAAGATTCTGTGTACGACGGTCGGCGAAAGTTTCGCTGACTGGATCAACACGACCCTCGGTGTGGGCCTGGTGAACACCGCCTTAATCTTCACGGTGGTGTTGGTGGTGGTGCTGGGCATCCAGCTGCGGATGCAGCGCTACGTGCCGTTCCCGTACTGGCTGACCGTGGTCGTCGTGAGCGTCACCGGCACCCTCTACACCGACATCTTGACCGACCAGTTCGGGGTGCCGTTGTGGATCAGTTCCGCGATCTTCGCGGTGTTGTTGGCGGCCGTCTTCGGCGTGTGGTGGATGCGCGAGCGCACCCTGTCGATCCACTCCGTCACCACGACCTCTCGCGAGGGCTACTACTGGCTGACCGTGCTGGTCACCTTCGCGCTCGGAACCGCGACCGGCGACTGGACCCTCGATCTGACCGGCTGGACTCCCGGCGCCTCGGTGTTGTTGCCCCTGGCCCTCATCGCCGCGATCACCGTCTTGTGGAAGCTGGGCGCAAACCCGGTCCTGTCGTTCTGGCTCGCCTACATCCTCACCCGCCCCCTGGGCGCCAACATCGGCGACTGGCTGGCGTCGCCGAAGGTGGCGCAGAACCCCGGTGACCCGACCGGCCTCGCCCTGGGCACGTTCACGACCAGCCTGATCTTCCTCGGAATGATCATCGCGACCGTGGTCTACCTGACCGTCACGCGCCCCGATGTCACCGAGACCTTCGAGGCCACCCACACCCCGCATGTCGCTGCCGACCCGCGCCGCGAACGGATCGTGTCGACCGGTTTCGGCGTCCTGGCCGTGGCCACCATCGCCCTCCTAACCTGGGCAAACAGCCGCCCCCACACCGGACCGGCGCCGGAGACCGACACGACCTCCGCCGTACAGCTGGCGCCCGGCCAGGCGACGAAGAGCTTCCCGGCGGCCAAGGTCAGCGCTCTGCGCACTCTCGCGACGACGTCGTTGCAAGACGCCCGTACGGGGAATGCCGGCGGCGCGCACACCGCAGCCCAGTCGCTGCGCGACCTGTGGGACGCCGACCAGGCGTCGTTGCAGCCGCTGGACAACACCGGCTGGACCTCGATCGACGCCCAGATGGACAAGGTGCTGAAGTCCTTCGGCATCGACCACCCGAACGCGCCGATGTCGCCCGCTTCGCAGCAAGGCGAACTCACCACCCTGTTGCGCGACCTGGGCTGACGAGTCCCGCAACGGCGGCCCCACCCGGGGCCGCCGTTGCATTTCGGCCGTACGCTGGCGCCCATGCTCGTTCACGTGCGGCTGACAGTCCCCGAGGCCCTGGCAGCGCCGGTGCTGGACCTGCTGATCGACAACCCGACCGTCACCAACCTCGTACGTGTGCAGGGCGCCAGCCTCGAACCAGCCGGCGATCTGATCCAGGTCGACGTCGCCCGCGAGGCTGCGAGCTCGCTGCTGCAGGACCTCGCCGACCTGCGCCTGGACAAGTTCGGGGGCATCGTCGTTCTACCGGTGACGGCCACGCCGTTCTTGCAGGCGGAGTCGATCGAGCGCGCGGCCGCGGGAGATCCTGACAATGCGGTGCTGTGGGACGCCATCAAGGAGCAAGCCGCTGACGGGGTTCGGCCGACGGTCAGCTACCACCTCTTCCTGCTCATCGCTGTGCTCCTGGCGTCCATCGCAGTGATCACCGATTCGACCGTGCTGGTGGTGGGGGCCATGGTCGTCGGCCCCGAATTCGCGACCGTGGCCGCCATCTGCACCGGCTTGTTGTTCCGTAAACCGCGCCTGGTGCTGGATGGCGCATGGTTGTTGCTGCGCGGTTTCGTCTTCGCGATCGCGGTCACTGCGGTGCTCGCCTGGTGTGCGGTGCGAGTCGGCTGGTTCGACCATGCGACCGTCGTCGGCCCGCACCCGCAGACCGGGTTCATCTGGCATCCCGACAAGTGGTCGTTCGTCGTCGCGCTGCTCGCCGGCGCCGCCGGGGTTCTGGCCCTCTCCGCCGAGAAGTCACAGACGATGGTCGGGGTGTTCATCTCGGTCACCACTGTTCCGGCCGCCGGGAATCTGGCGCTCGCGCTCGCCGTCTGGGCGCCGGGCGAGATCCGCGGCTCGCTCACCCAGCTCGGGGTGAACATCCTCGGCATGCTGCTGGCCGGCACCCTCACCCTCGTCATGCAACGGGTTGCTTGGCAACGACTCGACCGGCGCACCGAACCGCTGTTCGCGCGCGGTCGGTGATGCTGTCGGTGCCGGATGTGATGCTGGCGCCATGACCGTTCTCATCGCCTCCGCAGCCCTGCTGGTCGGCCTCCTGTTGGGCGCTGCGTTCACCCTGCTGACGCTGCGCGCTCGATACGAAGGACGCCATGCCGCCGCGGTCACCGAACGCGATCTGTTGCGCGCGCGTGTCGACACCCTCGAGGGCGACCTCGGTGACGACCAACTCACCGCCCAGGCGCTGGGCCCGCTCTCGTCCAGCATCGCGCGGATCGAGCGGCAAGTGGCGACGCTGGAACGCGACCGGGTCGACCAGTTCAGTTCGTTGGACTTTCAGCTACAGGCGGTCACCCGGACCACCACGGCCCTGCATCGCGAGACCTCGCAGTTAGCCGGCGCCCTGAAGTCCTCGAACGTCAGTGGTGCTTGGGGTGAGGTGCAGCTGCGGCGGGTGCTCGAACACTCTGGCATGTTGCCGCGCTGCGACTTCGAAGAACAGGTCCGCGCGGTCTCGCGACATGGCGCCGACATTCGTCCGGATGTGGTCGTCCGGCTCCCCGGCGACAAGGTGATCGTCATCGATGCCAAGGCCCCGATCCAGCACTTCCTTGCCGCCCAGTCCGAAGATCTCGACGAGGGCGAGCGCCGCCGGTTGCTGCGCACCCACGCGGCCGCCCTGCGCGGCCACGTCGAGGCGCTGGCCGCAAAGGACTATTGGAGCGGCTTCAGCCACGCCCCCGAGGTAGTGCTCTGCTTTGTGCCGAGCGAGGCTGTTCTGGCTGCCGCTGCCCGCAGCGACGCCGATCTGCTCGACCGTGCCCTGGCCCGCAACGTCGTGGTGGTCTCCCCCGGCTCGCTGCTGGCCACCCTTCAGGCCACGGCTCTGGTCTGGCGGCAGGATTCGTTGGAGAGCGGAGCCGCCGAGCTGCTGACGCTCGGGCGCGAACTCTACGAACGGCTTGGCACCCTCGGTCGCCATACCCAGCGGATGGGCGACCAGCTACGCAAATCCGTCGAGACCTACAACGCCCTGGTCGGCACCCTCGAATCGCGGGTGTTCGTCTCTGCCCGCCGGATCGAAGAGCTGGGGATGGTGTCCGGCTCGACTGCGCGAGTCGAGCCGGTCGACGCGACTCCCCGGCCGCTGACCGCCGCCGAACTGCTCGACCGACTCGACGACGACGTGCGCCGGCCGGAACTGGACCTCGACTTCCCGTCGACCGGTGGATCGGCGAGCTCAGCGACCGGCTGAGTTCAGCGCGGCTCAGGCACCCCGGACCCGCAGATAGGTCGCCCGGAAGACCCGCGAGGTGGTGGTGCCGACCACAAGGCCCAGCGCGATAGCCAGGATCACGCTGACCGCCAAGGCAGCGGTGGGGCCCGAGAGCGCAGGTTCGAGGCCCAGCTGGGCGACCGTCACGAGGCCGACCGAGCCGGGAACCAGCAGCCAGAAGCTGGGCAGGAACAGCACCAACCGCGGCAGGTCACGGCGCACAGCCGCGATCGACCAGGCGGCAACACTCGCCACCGCGGCTCCGGCGAACGCTCCCGGCCAGACTCGGCCGAACACGCCCTGCACCAGCAGCTGGGCAGCCATGGTCAGCGCCAGCACCGCGAGGATCCACGGCGCGATGGCCCGCGGGACCGCCTCCATCAGGCAGATGCCCGCGGTCACGGCGAGCAGCCCGACAATCGGCGACCACCAGCCGATGTCATCCACCCGGGTATTGGTCAGCGCATCGGAGCCGACGCCGAGCAATGCCGCGGCGCACACCACACCGACCGAGAACATGACCAGTTGGATCCCGCCATGGCCGAGCCTGGCGACCCCCGATACCGCCGCGCCGTTCACCAGTTCGCTGATGCCGGTCACGATCAGCGCGCCGGGCAACAGCACCGCGACCGGCGGCAACAACGTACGAAGTGGGCTTTGGACCCAGCCGTGCTGCGCAGCCCAGAACGCCCCGAGTGACACCACGAACGCAGCCGCGCAAGGCAGTAGCGCTACGGGCAACACCGCTCGACCGGTCAACCGGATCAGCCCCGCGACGACCGGACCGGCGAGCGCCCCGAACACCACGCTTTCCCACGACGGCTGAAGGATCAGCGCGAGGCCGATCGCAACGCAGAAGCTGCCGAGGTACATCCCCACGACGGGCCGATTGTGTGGGCGAGCGCGTAACGCGCGCAGGTGCAACAGTGCGTCCTCGGGCGACAGCTCACCCTGCAGCAACCCGGCTCGTACCCTGCCGAGCACCGCGGACTGGTCGAGGCGCAGGGGCCCTTCAACCGATTCGTACGTCGCCGGGGTGCCGCGGCCGAGGCTGACCAGCACGCCGCCGGGCTGCGCATGCACCTGCGTGGCCGGCTCACCAAGGGTGCGGGCAACGGCGCGGACGTCGTCCTCGACCTCGTGCGCCGCCGCACCACCGGCAGTGAGGGCCGCAGCAAGGTAGGCGAGCAACTGCCGGGTGCGGTCGGCGTCGAGCCCGGAGGCACCACCGCGGGCAGTCACCGTCGGAGTTAGTGCAGGGAGCCGGCGTCGTGGCGCACGGTCTCGACGTCGACTCCGTTGGCGGCCTTGAGGTCGCGACGCAACTCGTTCGGCAGCGCGAAGAGCAGGCTCTCCTCGGCGGCGGTCACGGCCTTGACGTCCTCGTATCCGCGAGCGGCCAGGAACTCCAGCACCTCGCGGACCAGGATCTCCGGCACCGACGCGCCCGAGGTGACTCCGACCGTACGGACGCCGTCGAGCCAGGATTCGTCGATCTCGTCGGCGTAGTCGACCAGGTGGCCGTCCTTGGCCCCGTGTTCGACGGCAACCTCGACCAGCCGGACCGAGTTGGAGGAGTTGCGGCTGCCCACCACGATCATCAGGTCGGTGTCAGGCGCCATCTGCTTCACGGCGAGCTGGCGGTTCTGGGTGGCGTAGCAAATGTCGTCCGACGGCGGGTCCTGCAACAGCGGGAAGCGCTCGCGCAACCGGCGTACGGTCTCCATCGTCTCGTCGACCGACAGCGTGGTCTGCGACAGCCACACCACCTTCTCGGGGTCACGGACCTCGACTTGGTCGACGTGGTCAGGACTCTGCACCAGCGTGATGTGTTCGGGGGCCTCGCCGGAGGTCCCAACGACCTCTTCGTGCCCTTCGTGACCGATCAGCAGGATGTCGAAGTCGTCGGAGGCGAAGCGCTTCGCCTCGCGGTGGACTTTCGTCACCAGCGGACACGTCGCGTCAATCGTCTTGAGCGACAGCGCCTTTGCCTCTTCGTGGACGATCGGGGCAACCCCGTGGGCCGAGAAGATGACGGTGGCGCCCTCGGGCACCTCCTGCGTCTCGTCGACGAAGATCGCGCCGCGCTTCTCCAACGTCGTCACGACGTGTTTGTTGTGGACGATCTCCTTGCGCACGTAAACCGGCGGTCCGTAGAGGTCGAGGGCTTTCTCGACGGTCACGACCGCCCGGTCAACGCCGGCGCAGTAGCCACGCGGGGCGGCGAGCAGGACACGCTTGCTGTCGGTGGCACTCATACCCACCATCGTAGGCGCAGCTTTTGTGTGGCCCTATTCTCGACCGGGTGAGTCAACCGCTGCCGGAGAAGGCGTCCGACACCACCGCCGAGCGCCCCTGGCCGCTACGGCTGCTCAGCGTGAAGATCGCCGACTACATCGACAAAATGTCACCGCTGTGGGTCGAGGGCCAGATCGTGCAACTCACCCGCCGGCCCGGCTCCCCCACCGCGTTCCTCACCCTGCGCGACGTCGACTCCGACCTGTCGATGCAGGTCACGACCCACGTCAACACGCTCAATGCGATGGGCCCGGCAGTCCAGCAGGGCGCCCGCGTCGTGATGCAGGCCAAGCCGACCTTCTGGGCCGGCCGTGGCAGCCTGCAACTGGAAGCCCGCCAGATTCGCGCTGTGGGAGTCGGTGAGCTGCTGGCCCGGGTCGAGCAGTTGAAGCAGTTGCTGCGCAGCGAGGGCGTGTTCGACGCCGCCCGCAAACGACCTCTTCCGTTCGTTCCCATCACCGTCGGACTCATCACCGGCCGGGCCGGCGCAGCCGAACACGATGTCGTCGAGAATGCCCGACGCCGTTGGCCGGCAACCGAATTCGAGATCCGCCGGGTCGCCGTACAAGGCCAGAACACTGTGACCGAGGTGACCGGCGCACTCACCGAACTCGACGCCAACCCGCAGGTCGACGTCATCGTCATCGCGCGCGGCGGGGGCTCGTTCGAGGACCTACTCCCCTTCTCCAACGAGGCGCTCGTGCGCGCGGTCGCGAGCGCCCGTACGCCGATTGTCAGCGCCATCGGCCACGACGTCGACTCACCGTTGCTGGACTTCGTCGCCGACATCCGCGCGTCGACCCCGACCGACGCGGCGAAGCGCATCGTGCCGGACCTGAACGAACAACTCGACGGCGTACGGGGCCTGCGCCTGTCCGCTGGACGTGCGGTCGAACGGAGGTTCACCACCGAACGCCAACGACTCGCGGCCCTGCTGAATCGGCCGGTGCTCACCGATCCGATGACCATGGTGACCAGTCGCGCGGCTGCCGTGGAGGCGTTGCGCGACCGCGGGCGGATTCAGCTGACGCACCGCCTCGAGCGTCAACACGACCGCGTGCATCACCTGCAGGCCCAGTTGCGCGCGTATTCACCCCAGCAGACGTTGGAACGCGGCTTCGCTGTGGTACGGCTGTCGGATGGTTCGGTGGCCACGGACGCCAGCCAGGTCAGCGCGGGTGACTTGTTGCGGATCACGCTGGCCCACGGTGACTTCGCGGCCCGACCGGTCACCAGCGGCGACGACGTAGGCTGACCGCCATGCCCGCCGCCAAGGACCCGCAGACCGACCTGTCCGACATCAAGGATCTGGGTTATGAACAAGCCCGCGACGAACTTGCTTCGATCGTGACCACGCTGGAGAACGGGTCGGCGACCCTGGAGGAGTCGATGCGGCTCTGGGAGCGCGGTGAGGCGCTTGCGACCCACTGCCGCAGCTGGCTCGACAACGCGACGCAGCGGGTTGAGAAGTTGCGCGGCGAGGTCGAGAAGACCGACTAGCGACGAGCTAGTTGCCCGAGACCGGCTTCAGCGCCTGCGCGAACGTCACCAGCTGCGACCAGTCGGCCTTGCCGGTCACGACGGTGCTCAACCCGTTCACCGGCTGCATGGCCACCAGCGAGGACTGGCTGTTGCCAACGTTGTAGCGCTTGCTCCAGGTGACGCCGGCGATCTGCACCGTGCCCTTGTCGCCGCCACCGTTGGTCTGCGCCTTCACCCAGCCCGCATCGCCCGCCTTGGTCTGTTCCACGGCGATGTAGTTGCCGCCCGGCAGGTCGTATCCGGCTTGCCAGGTCGCCGGCTGCCCGGTTCCGGTCACCAACGACACATTGGTCGGCGTCCAGCCCTTCGGCGCAGGCTGCGGATAGGCGACGGTCCATTTCTGGGAGTCGCCCACCTCGCGCGCAATTCCGTGGATGTCGACCACGTTGCGATTCACCTGCTGCACGCGCGGCACCATCGCCACCCAGCCGATGACCGCCACGGCCACGACGATCATCGAGATGACCATGCTGCGGGCATTTCCGCGCATGCCACGGCGCGGTGCGGGGGTGGGGTTCTCGACAGTCACGCCCGCCATCGTCGCGTACGACCGCGGTGTCGCCCAACTCGGCGTCGCCCCACCTGCCGCGGCGCGCGGCCCGATAGGCTCCGTGTGAAGCCCGCCACAGCCCGAGGAGCAAGATGCCCGACCAGCCGTCGTACTCGATCAAACCCGACCGCAACCTCGCGCTGGAACTGGTGCGAGTCACCGAGGCAGCCGCGATCGCCGGCTCCCGCTTCGTGGGGCGCGGCGACAAGAACGCCGCCGACGGTGCCGCGGTCGAGGCGATGCGCGAGTTGATCAGCACCGTCGCGATGAACGGCGTCGTGGTGATCGGCGAAGGCGAAAAAGACCACGCTCCGATGCTCTTCAACGGCGAGCAGGTCGGCGACGGCACCGGCCCCGCGGTCGACGTCGCGGTCGACCCGATCGACGGCACCACGCTGACCGCGAAGGGCCAGCCGAACGCTGTCGCGGTCATGGCCGTCAGCGAGCGCGGCTCGATGTACGACCCCAGCGCGGTCTTCTACATGGACAAGTTGGCGACCGGTCCGGAGGCGGCCGACGTGGTCGACATCCGCTTGCCGGTGGCCGAGAACATTCGCCGGGTCGCGAAGGCTAAGGGCATGAACCGGTCCGACGTGACCGTGGTCATCCTTGACCGCCCGCGCCACCAGACGTTGGGCGAGCAGGTCCGCGACGCAGGTGCCCGGATTCGACTGATCAGCGATGGCGACGTGGCCGGCGCGATTATGGCCGCGCGTGAGGGCACCGGCATCGATCTGCTGCTCGGCATTGGCGGCACCCCCGAGGGCATCATCACTGCCTGCGCGATGAAGTGCATGGGTGGCGTCATCCAGGGCCGACTGTGGCCCACCGACGACGACGAAAAGCAGCGCGCGCTCGATGCGGGCCACGACGTCGACGCGGTCTTGTCGACCGATGACCTCGTTCGCGGCGACAACTGCTTCTTCGTGGCGACGGGTATCACCGACGGCGAACTCCTGCAGGGCGTGAAGTATCTCCCCTCCGGCGCGACCACCCAGTCGCTGGTGATGCGCTCCAAGAGCGGAACCATCCGGTCGATCGTCGCTCACCACCGCGCCGCCAAGATCGACGACTACCGCCAGAACGGCTGATCAATGACCGCCCACACCCTCGTTGTCGGGGAGTCGCTGATCGACATCGTTCAGCGCACCAATGGATCGACCTCCGAACACGTCGGCGGATCGCCGCTCAACGTCGCGGTCGGCCTCGCCCGGCTCGGCCACCACGTGCAACTCGCCACCTGGATCGGTGACGACGAACATGGGCGGGCGATCCACGATCACCTCGCGGCCGACGACGTTCCGCTGGTCGAGGGCGGCGAAGTGGCCGAGCGCACCGCAACGGCGCAGGCGACGCTCGACGACTCGGGTGCGGCGACCTACACCTTCGACCTGGACTGGCAGCTGCCCTACGCGGTCCCGAGCGCGGGACGCCACGTCCACACCGGCTCCATCGCGTCTTGGTTCCAGCCCGGCGCGGAACAGGTGCGCGACCTGGCGGCCGCCCACCGCGGCGAGGGAACGTTCTCGTTCGACCCGAACGTACGCCCGCGGTTGATGGGCGAACCCGGCGACTACCGCAGCGGTATCGAGGAACTGGTCGGTCTCGCCGACGTCGTCAAGGCGAGCGACGAGGACATCGAGTGGCTCTACGGCGCCGACGCCGCGCTGGAGACCGTGGCGCGGCTGTGGGCCCAGCTCGGGCCATCGATAGTGGTGGTGACCCGCGGCGCCGACGGCGCGTTGGTTGTTTTCGGCGATGAGGTCAAATCTGTTGCCGGACAGAAGGTTTCAGTGACAGACACGGTCGGCGCCGGCGACTCGTTCATGGCTGGATTGCTGAGCGGACTACTCGACGCCGACCTCCTCGGCGATGCCGCAGCTCGCGACCGGCTGCGGGCAGCTCATTGGGACGCCGTGCTTCCCGCGGTCGACCGGGCCGTTGCCGTCTCGGCGATCACCGTGTCGCGCGCTGGCGCCCAGCCACCGACGCGCAACGAACTCAACCGGGGCTGAGCTTCAGCTGCGGCGATTCGTCGCCGCTGGCGCCGGGCGGATCGAAATGGTCTCGTACGTCGCGTCCGGCGACGCGGTCAGCGCGGTCCGGATGGCCGTGGCCACCGACTCCGGTCGCAGGAACTCCAGCGGGTCGTAGGCCCGGTTCTCTGAAGCCACCAACTCCTGCTGCATCTGCGTGTCAACTCGACCGGGATGCACCGAGCAGACACGAACACCCATGGGCCGCAGCTCTTCTCGCAACACATCCGACAGCGCGGTGAGGGCGAACTTCGACGCCGGGTAATGACCTCCGACGCCGCGCGCGACCAACCCGGATCCCGAGTTGACGGTGACGACGGTGCCCTGGGCGGCTGTGAGCGCGGGCAGCAGCAACCGCGTGAGGTCGGAAACCGCGATCACGTTGATCTCGAGCATCCAGCGCCACTTCTCGCGGGTGGACTCCGCCGTTGTCCAGCCGCCCGACACCCCGGCCGAGTGGACCAGTCCGTCCAACCGCTCCAGCCCCAACGCTCGTACGGCCGCTTCGGTCGCCGCACCGTCCGCGACGTCCGCCACGAACGGAACCGCGGATTCGTACGCCGCGCAACGCTCCTCGACGACCGATGCCTCGCGCCCACCGATGATCAGGGTGTGGTCGGGCGCCAGGGCATCACACACCGCCCGGCCGATTCCACGGGTCCCACCGGTCACGAGCACTACGGGTCGAGTCATGGGTTCAGGGTAGAGCCGCGCACCCCAGGTAAACGGAGCGCACCCTGGGCAACTGTGCGCCCCACGGAGGCTGCGCGCAGTTGCGCAGGGTGCGCAACGATCTGAATGGAGCCGGTCAGGAAGCCTTGGCCTTCTCCTCACGAGCCTTCGCCCGAGCCAACGCTGCCTTGCGCTGCTTCTCGGAGTCGGCCGCGATCTGAGCGGCCTTCTCCTCGTTGCGGGTCAGACAGTCGCCAGACTCCGGGTCGAAGACGTGCATCAGTGCCGGGTCGAAGACCAGGCTGGCCTCGTCGCCCTCCAACACCCGCGAGCGAGCGTCGAGGTTGACGATCATCTGGGTGCGCATCCCCTCGCCGTCGAGCTCGCGGTCCAGCTCCTCCAACTTGGCGTGAACCGCCGGGTCGGAGTCGAACGGGATGTAGGCGTACTGCTCGTTGCCCAGCCACTCCGTCTGGTCGACGACGGCCGTGAATGCGGCGCCCTGGATGTTGTCGCCCAATGAGGCGTCCTTGATGTGTTCGGGGCGCAGACCCACGATCACGAACTCCTTGCCGCTGACCTTCTGCGCCAACTCCGGCTCCAACGGAACGGTGACGAACGGCAGCTTGAGCGAGTTGCCCTCGACCTTCGCCGGCAGGAAGTTCATCGGCGGCGAGCCGATGAAGCCCGCGACGAACAGGTTGACCGGTTGGTCGTAGAGCTCGCGCGGCGAAGCGCACTGCTGCAGGATGCCCTTCTTCAGCACCGCAACCCGGTCGCCGAGCGTCATGGCCTCGGTCTGGTCGTGGGTGACGTAGAGCGTGGTGATCCCGAGCCGGCGCTGCATGCGGGCGATTTCGGTGCGCATCTGTCCGCGCAACTTGGCGTCGAGGTTCGACAGCGGTTCGTCGAACAGGAACGCGTCGGCTTCGCGAACGATCGCTCGACCCATCGCCACCCGCTGCCGCTGACCACCGGACAGGTTGCCCGGCTTGCGCTCGAGGTGATCGTTGAGTTCGAGCATGTCCGAGGCCGCCTGAACCTTGCTGCGGATCTCCTCTTCGGAGTGCTTGCCCTTGGCCAGACGCAACGGGAACGCGATGTTCTCGAAGACCGTGAGGTGCGGGTAGAGCGCGTAGTTCTGGAAGACCATGGCCAGGTTGCGATCGCGGGGGGCGAGCTGGTTGACCCGCTTGCCGTTGATCATCATGTCGCCGGAGGTGATGTCCTCCAGTCCCACAACCATCCGCAACAGAGTCGACTTCCCACACCCGGACGGGCCGACCAGGATCATGAACTCACCGTCCGCGATGTCCAACGAGACGTCGTTCACGGCCGGGAACCCGTCGCCGTACTTCTTGACGATGTTCTTCAGCTCGATGCTTGACATGAATTTCTGCCTTTCGAAACAGGGCCTACGAGGGGTGCCCGGTCAGCCCTTGACGGCACCGGAGGTCAAGCCGGAGACGATCCGACGCTGGAAGATCAGGACCAAGATGATCACCGGAACGGTCACCACGACGGCCGCGGCGTAGATCGCCCCGATCGGTTGCTCGAATTGACTCGCGCCGGTGAAGAACGCCAGGGCGGCCGGAACCGTACGAGCGTTTTCCGAGGTGAGGTTCGAGGAGAACACGAAGTCGTTCCACGCGGTGAAGAAGGCGATGATCGCGGTGGTGAAAACACCGGGCGCGGCCAATGGGGCAATCACCTTGCGGAACGCCTGCCAACTGGTGGCTCCGTCGACCTGAGCTGCCTGCTCCATCTCCCACGGGATCTGCTGGAAGAACGCCGACAGCGTCCAAATGGACAGCGGAAGTGTCAGGGAGAGATACGGAATGATCAGGCCGATCTGGGTGTCGAACAACCCGATCTGGCGCCACAGGTTGAACAGCGGCGTGACCATGGCGATCACCGGGAAGAACGAGACCGCGAGCGCCGTGGTGAGAATCATCTTCTTGCCCGGGAAGTCCAAGCGCGCGATGGCGTAGGCACAGAAGGTTGCCAACACCACGCTGATCAGGGTTGAGATCACACAGATCACGACCGAGTTGATCAACGCCGGGACGAACAGGTCGTGGGCGCCACCGGTGAAGATCAACCGGTAGTTGTCCCACGTCGGGTCCTTTGGCCAGAAGTTGCCGAACGTGCTCTTGTCCGGGTTGATCAAATCCCCCGGCTTCTTCAATGAGGTGGCGAAGATCCACAGGATCGGCACCAATGTCCAGATCATGACCGGGATCGAAACCCCGAACATGCTCCATTTGCTCTTGTTGCTGACGTTGCTCTCCATGGTCAGTTCTTCCCTCCGCCGGCCAGATCGACCTTGAAGCCCTTGACGAAGATCCCGGCGATGATCAACACGATGATGAACAGGATCACCGCGAGCGCCGATCCCATGCCTATCTCCACTCGGCCGACGGTTTCCTCGCCGACCAGCATTGAGAGCGTGTTGGTCTTGTTCGCACCGCCGGTCATCACGAACGGGTTGTCATAAATTCGTACGGCGTCCAGCGTTCGGAACAACGTGGCCACCATGATCGCCGCCTTCATGTTCGGCAGGATCACCTTGACCAACGTCTGCCACCAGGTGGCGCCGTCGACCTTTGCCGCCTCCTCCTGCGCGCTGTCGACCTGGGCAAGCCCGGCCAGCAACAGCAGCGACATGAACGGGGTCGTCTTCCAGATCTCCGACAGACAGATGATCGTCAATGACGACCAGCGACCACCGAACCAGTTGTAGTTCGTGTCCCACCCGCCGAAGGTCAGGGTGTGCAGCCAGTGGTTGATGAATCCAGAGTCGGGCTGCGCGGCGTACAACCAGGAGAACGCTGAGACGACGGTGATGATCGCGTACGGGATCAGCACGATCGTGCGCAGCGTCTTGCGTGGGAGCACGACCTTGTTCATCAGCATTGCCAACCCGAACCCGAGGATCAGCTCGAACACCAGGGTGACGATGACGATGATGAAGGTGGTGATGAACGCCTGGTGGAACAACGGGTCACCCAATGCGGTGATGTAGTTCTGCAACCCGACGAACTTGCGTGCCGCGGGGTCGGTGAGGCGGTAGTTGAACAGCGACAGGTAGATCGCGTAGGCGATCGGATACAGCGTGACCAACAGCATCACGATGAAAGCAGGTCCGGCCAGTCGCCAACCCAGCGACCGTTCGCCCTTGGCCCGCTCCGACAGGGCGACCTTCTTCCGGCCGCCCTCGCCCTTGAGCGCTTGGGTAGAGGTGCTCACAGCAGTGCCTTCCCGTTCAGGACGTCGAGGATGAACTTCGACGATGTGGCGGGCGTCTTGGTCGTCACACCCTGCGGCGGGCTGAACTGCTGCTGCAGAGCGGTGGAGATGTCACCCCAGTACTGCGTCAACGGCCGCGGCGCGGCGTTGTCCAACGAGGTGCGGATCAGGGCGGCGATGCGGTTCGGGAACGCCTTCTTGACCGCGGGGTCATCGAAGGCCGCCTTGCGGCTGGCCGGGTTGCCGGAGTTCACCATGTATTCGGTCTGGTGCTTCACATCGGTGATGCACGCCGCGGCCTGATAAGCCAACGCCGTGTGGCTGGAGCTCTTGCCGACCGCGATCTGAATACCGCCGTACGGGGGTTTGGCGTCCTTGCCGGCCACCGACTGTGGATAGAACGCCGCGGCGACGTCGTCCTTGCTCGTCTCCATCGCGCCACCCTTGCCGGTCAGCGCGCCATAGGTATACGGCCAGTTCACCAGGAAGCCACCGGTCTTTCCGCCGAACAACCCGAGCGACTCGGTCTCGGTCGAGGAGCCTACGGCCGGTCCGGCAACGCCGCTGCTGGCCACCTTGTGGATGATCGAGGCAGCGGTGCGACCGGCGTCGGTGTCGATCCCGAGCTTCAGGCTTTCGTAGGTCGCCCCCGGATTCGCGACGATCTGGCCACCGGCTCCAGCGATCAGCGCGTTGATCCACACGGCGTAGCCCTCGTAGAGCTTGGCCTGAACACCGATCTGAGTCTTGGTCTTCTGCGCGGCCGCGACGAGTTGATCCCAGGTGACCGGTTTGGTCATGTCGAGACCGGCCTTGCTGGCGACGCTCTTCTTGTACCAAAGCAACTGCGTGTTGCTCCAGAACGGCACCGATACCAGCTTGTCCTTATAGGTCGAGGCGTCGATCGAGGACTGCACCCGGTCGTCCTTGAAGGTCGCCACCATGTCACTGGGCACCGGAGCGTAATAACCGGCGGCAGCGAACTCGGTGGTGAACGCCGGGTCGACGCTCATCAAGTCCATCGAACTGTCACCGGCGGCGAGTCGGCGCAGCAGTTGGAGCCGCTGATCGCTCGCGCTGTTCGGCAACAGCTGGATGTTGATCTTGTATTTCCCCTGGGACGCGTCGGCGCATTGCTTGGCAAGCGTCGCCTGTCCGCCCTTGGTGGCATCGGCATTGCCGACGTCGGGGTTGATGTACCAGGTCAGGGTCGGTGTGCCACCCGAGCTGTCACTGCCACAGGCAGCCAGCCCCATGCTGGCCACGAGCGCAGACACAGCGACAAACGCTGTTCCGCGTCGACGTGGGAATCGGCCATTCATATGAGCTCCCGTCGGTCGTCCCGGCATCGCGACGACACCGTGATGTGACGAATGTCACGACATTTGCACCCTAGTGGTGTCATGTCCGTCCCGCACAAGACTCGGTTCCTCCAGTTGTGTCTCGGAACGGACACGATTGGCGGCCCAGCCTGCCGTTGGGGCGGGACCACGGTGGCGATAACCTGCGATGAACGGCTGAGTCCAAGGAGCGCCAGTGACTGAATTCGCATACGAGGATCTGCTTCCGATCGGTCCCGACACCACGACCTATCGCAAGCTCACCGACGCTGGCGTCCGCAGCGTCGAGGGTCCCGGTGGTCGCACCTTCTTGGAGGTCGACCCGTCGGCGCTGGAACTGCTGGCCGACACCGCGATGCACGACATCGCCCACTATCTGCGCCCGGCGCACCTCACCCAGCTGCGGTCGATCCTGGATGACCCCGAGGCGAGCAACAACGACAAGTTCGTCGCGCTGGACCTGCTGAAGAACGCCAACATCGCCGCAGCCGGGGTCCTCCCGATGTGTCAAGACACCGGCACCGCGATCGTCATGGGCAAGAAGGGCTCGCAGGTGCTGGTCGACGGCGAGGGGCCCGACGAGTCCGCGCTGGCGAAGGGCGTCTACGACGCGTACACCCGCCTGAACCTGCGTTATTCGCAGATGGCGCCGCTGACGACCTGGGAGGAGAAGAACACCGGGTCGAACCTGCCCGCCCAGATCGAGATCTACGCCGACAGTCAGAGCGGCCACGAGACGACGTACAAATTCTTGTTCATGGCCAAGGGGGGCGGCTCGGCGAACAAGTCGTTCCTCTTCCAGGAGACCAAGGCCGTCTTGAACCCCGACGCGATGCTCAAGTTCCTCGACGAGAAGCTGCGCGCGCTCGGAACAGCCGCCTGCCCGCCCTACCACTTGGCGATCGTCATCGGCGGAACGAGCGCTGAATTCGCTTTGAAGACAGCCAAATACGCGTCCGCGAAGTACCTCGATGACCTGCCGACCACCGGTTCGATCACCGCCCACGGCTTCCGCGACACCGACCTCGAGGCGCAGGTTCTGGAGCTGACCCGCAACTTCGGGATCGGCGCGCAATTCGGCGGGAAATACTTCTGCCACGACGTACGAGTGGTGCGACTGCCGCGCCACGGTGCGTCGCTGCCGATCGCCATCGCGGTCAGTTGTTCGGCCGACCGGCAGTGCCTGGGCAAGATCACCCCTGAGGGCGTGTTCATCGAGCAACTCGAGACCGACCCGGCGCGGTTCCTACCGGACACCACACACGGCGAGCTCGAAGACAAGGGCGCCGGCGAAGACGTCGTTCAGATCGATCTGAACCGGCCGATGGCCGACATTCTGGCCGAACTTGCTAAGCACCCGGTCAAGACGCGGCTGTCCCTGACTGGCCCGCTGGTCGTTGCCCGCGATATCGCCCACGCGAAGATCAAGGAACGACTCGACGCGGGCGAGGAGATGCCGCAATATCTCAAGGACCACCCGGTCTATTACGCCGGCCCGGCCAAGACGCCGCAGGGCTACGCATCGGGGTCCTTCGGCCCGACCACTGCCGGTCGGATGGACTCCTACGTGGATCAGTTCCAGGCCGCCGGCGGGTCGATGGTGATGCTTGCCAAGGGCAACCGCAGCAAGCAGGTCACCGATGCCTGCGAGGCTCACGGTGGTTTCTACCTCGGCTCGATCGGCGGCCCGGCCGCGCGACTGGCCAAGGACTGCATCAAATCCGTTGAGGTCGTCGAATACGAGGAGCTGGGCATGGAAGCGGTTTGGAAGATCGAGGTCGAGGATTTCCCCGCCTTCATCGTGGTCGACGACAAGGGCAACGATTTCTTCACCTCGACGGCGAAACCGACCGCGTTCACCATCACCACTCGGCCGGGTCTCTGATGCCGTTCGACGATCTGCTCGCCGCGAACCGCACCTTCGCCGAGAACTTCACGCTCAGCGGATTCGACGGTGTCGCGAAGGCCGGCGTGGCGATGGTGACCTGCATGGACAGCCGGATCGACCCGCTCGGGATGATCGGCCTCCGGCCCGGTGACGCGAAGATCTTCCGCAACCCCGGTGGTCGCGTTGACGCCAGCGCCTTGGAGGCGCTGGTGCTCGGGGTGTGGCTGTTGAACGTGCAGCGCATCCTGGTCGTCCCCCACACCCGTTGTGCGATGGCCAGCAGCACAGAAGACGAGTTGCACACGAAGATCAGCGAGTTGTCCGGGAACGACATCGCCTGGCAGCGCTTCCACGTGATCGACGACCAGCGCCGCGCGGTGATGGGCGACGTCGCGAGGGTGCGCTCCCACCCGCTGATCCCCGATCACGTCCAGGTCGGCGGGTTCGTCTACGACGTGGACTCCGGGCTGCTGGAACCGGTGGTCTGAGCCGCCAGGTCCTGGGTGGTTAGGGTGGCTGGCATGAGCACCGAACTGGCGCGAGCGGCGTACGAAGGCCTTGAGCCTTACCACGTTCTGTCCTACTTCAACCCACACAACAAGGCGGCGGCTGAGTCCCTGGGCATCTCTGCCCTCGGGCTCTACTTCGGTGGCCGGGGTGCGCCGCTGGGTCGCTGCCCTGCGCCGGTCATCACCGCGACGTTCTTCAACTTCAACCCGGCCTACGTCAACCACGGCTGGACCGAGGCGCTCGGCGTCGGACTCGACACCGTGGTCCAGGCGCGCGAAGGCGCGGTCGACGCCTCACTGCGCGAAGCCCTTGGCGACGCTGTCGACTCCCCCGAACTCCCGCGGATCGTTGCCGCGCTCCGGGCCGGAATCGAGCAGGCGTCGTACGTCGGTCGGCCGCTGGCCGCCGCGTGGGCCTACGCGCCGTGGCCCGACACACCACACCTTCAGCTGTGGCACGCCCTGTCGATCGCCCGCGAACATCGCGGCGACGGGCACCTCGCGGCCCTCACCCTTGCCGGGCTCGGTCCGGTCGAGGCGTTGGTGTTGCATGAGGCGCCCCACCCGCGCGCGGTGCGCCGGCGCAGTCTGGGCAAGAAGTCGGCCCTGCTGACCCGAGGTTGGACCGAGCAGGACTGGGACGCGGCGGAGGAATCGCTGCGCGGACGCGGGCTGCTCGACGGCGATGGTGCGATGACGGCCGACGGTGGCGACTTCTACGACCAGTTGGAGCAGCAGACCGATGCTGCGGCTGCCGGTTTCTGGGCGGGAGTGCCCGACGCCGAGCAGGTCATCGCGCTCGCTCGTCCCTTCGTGAAGGCTGTGATCGACAGCGGCTTCCTGCCGGGCACGCGGAAGACGTCGTGATCCGGGTCGTCGCGCTGGCGATCCACCCGGTGAAATCCACCGCGATCCGGTCGGTTCAGCGCGCCCGGGTCAGTTTCGCCGGGCTCGCCGGTGACCGGGAGTGGATGATCGTCAACGATTTCGGCGAGATGGTGACGGCGCGCGAGTTCCCGCCGCTGTTCTCGATCGCCGCCGATTGCGCAACGACCGGACTCACCGACGGCGACCTGCAACTCAGCGCGCCGACCGTCGAGCCGTTGCGCCTTGATCGGCCGGTCGACGGTCCGCAGGTGTCGGTGCGGATGTTCACCCGGCCACCGATGACGGTGCGTTCGGCCGGGGATGCGGCAGATGCTTGGCTTGACCGTGCCTTGGGCACCCAAGGCCTGCACCTCGTCTGGTGTTCTGACCCCACTGCCCGCAGCCTCAATCCGGCATACGGCAAGCCCGGCGACCATGCGGCCTTGCAGGACGGGTCACCGGTCAGCCTTCTCGGAACTGCATCTGTTCGAGCATTACAGGAGCGGATGGACGAGCCCGTCGGCCACGAACGGTTCCGGGCGAACGTGCTCATCGACGGGGCCGAGGCGTTCGCCGAAGACGGCTGGGAGCGCGTACGAATCGGGTCGGTGCCGTTTCGCGTCGCCGCCTCGATCGATCGCTGCGTGATGACCACGATCGACCCGGCAACGTTTGCCAAAAGCAAGGAACCCATCCGTACGCTCGCCGGCTTTCGGCGCTGGGAGGGCAAGACCTGGATGGCGGTCCACCTCATCCCCGACGGCGAAGGCGAGATCGCGGTCGGCGACGAGGTGCTGCCGGCGGGCTGACTTCGCCGCCGACTAAAGACCTAGAGGGCGAGCTCCTGCTGCACCACATCAGCCAGCTTGGCGGTGACGGCTTGCGCCTGCTCCAGCGTCGGCGCTTCGGCCATGACGCGTACGACCGGCTCGGTGCCGCTCGAACGCAACAGCACCCGCCCGTTGCCACCGAGTTCGGCCTGCGCTGCCTCGACCGCGCTGAGCACCGCGGGGTGGGTGCCAGCTGCTGCCTTGTCGACGCCCTGCACATTGACCATGTGCTGCGGCAGCCGGGTCATGACGGTCGCCAGCTGCGCCATGGTGCAGCCGGTCGAGGCGACCTCCGCGGCCAGCATCAGCCCGGTCAGGACCCCGTCACCGGTGGTGCCCACATCGCTCAGGATGACGTGGCCGGACTGCTCGCCACCAAGGTTGAACCCGCTGGCGCGCATCGCTTCGAGCACGTAGCGGTCGCCGACGTTGGTCTGCTTCATCGCGATGCCATTGCTTTCCATCGCCTGAACCAGGCCAAGATTGCTCATCACGGTGGCGACCAGGGTGTTGTCCTTCAGCGCGCCGCGTTGCTTCATTCCGACCGCGAGGATCGCCATGATCTGGTCGCCGTCGACCTCGTTGCCGTCGGCGTCGACCGCCAGGCAGCGGTCGGCGTCGCCGTCGAACGCGACCCCGAGGTCGGCGCCGACCTCGGGCACCTTCGCCTTCAACGGGCCGAGGTGGGTGGAGCCAAAGCCGTCGTTGATGTTAAGACCATCAGGATCCGCGCCGATGACGGTGACCTTCGCCCCCGCCTCCCGGAACGCCTGCGGTCCAACCAGACTCGCCGCGCCATGGGCGGCGTCGACGACGATGTGCAGGCCATCGAGGCGGTGCGGGAGCGCTGCGAGGAGGTGCTTGACGTAGCTGTTGCCGAGGTGGCCGTTCGTGGTCACCCGGCCCACATCGGCCCCGGTGGGGCGGTCGGCCGGAGCGTCCATGGCCTCTTGAATCCGGTCTTCGACCGCGTCGGGCAGCTTGTGGCCACCGAGGGCGAAGAACTTGATCCCGTTGTCCGGCATCGGGTTGTGGCTCGCCGACAGCATGACGCCGAAGTTCGCCTCGAGGTCGGCGGTGAGGAACGCCACCGCGGGCGTCGGCAAGACACCCACGTCGTGGACGTCGACTCCACTGGACGCCAGGCCCGCGATCACTGCGGCGGAAAGGAACTCCCCCGAGGCGCGTGGATCGCGTCCGACTACTGCGAGCATGCGGGCGCTGCCGCCAGTCACCGTACGGCCGAAGACCCTGGCCGCCGCTTCCGACAGTCGGAGGGCGAAGTCCGCATTAATTACTGGGCCATTGGCCAGGCCACGCACCCCATCGGTGCCGAACAAGCGCTCCACGCACTCACCCCTTTGAGTCGAGGACCGCGCGCGTCGGCTGCAGCACGGTCGCAGAATGCCGGCCTTGTGAGCGCAGCCCGGTGAGTCTACGCCCGCGGACCCGATTCGCACGTGTCGGCGACCCGTGACGCCGCATACGATCGGGCTCGTGAACCAACCGCGTCGAGCGCTCGCCCACCCGCTCCGATCGCGCATCGTCGCCCATTTGCGCATCGACGGTGCCGCGACTTCGGCAGACCTGGCGCGCGCCCTCGAGACGAACTCGGGCGTCACCAGCTATCACCTGAGGGTGCTCGAATCGGTTGGGTTGGTGGAGGACACGGGGCTCGGCAACGCCAAGACGCGCTTGTGGGCCGTGGTCGACGACCACGAGGACGATGACGACCTGCCACCGGCAGATGCCGACGACCTGGCCACGGACCGGTGGCTGGATCACGACTACGTCGACCACTTCACCGCTCGCGCTCATCGCTGGATCGACGAGCAGGAGAACTACCCCTCCATCTGGCAGGAGTCGTGTGGCCTGCGCGATGTCGGGGTGCTGGCGACCGAGGAGCAGTTCGTCGCCTACCTCGCCGAGTTGGACGAGCTGAATCAGCGATACCGGCGGATCGGAGCGGGCAGCCCGGGCGCTCGGCGGGTCGCGGTGTTCCTCGCTCCCCTGCCGGTCGATCCGCCGACCTGAGCAAACGCACGAACGCCCCGCCACCCGAGGGTGACGAGGCGTTCGAAGAAGCGCGAAAGATCAGCGCTTGCTGTACTGCGGAGCCTTGCGGGCCTTCTTGAGACCGGCCTTCTTGCGCTCCGGGACGCGAGCGTCACGGGTCAGGAAGCCAGCCTTCTTCAGGGCCGGACGGTTCAGCTCTTCGTCGACCGCGTTCAGCGAACGCGCGACACCCAAGCGGACGGCACCGGCCTGGCCCGAGGGGCCACCACCGTGAACGCGCACGAGCACGTCGTAGGCGCCATCAAGCTCGAGCAGCGTCAGCGGCTCGTTGACGATCTGCTGGTGCACCTTGTTCGGGAAGTAGGCCTCGAGGGTGCGACCGTTTACCTTCCACTCGCCGGTGCCGGGGACGATGCGCACGCGGGCAATAGCCTGCTTGCGACGGCCGGTAGCCGAGCTCGGTGCGGATGCGGTCGGGCGGCGCGTCGGCTCGCCGGCCGGCGCTTCGGTGGACTCGCTGGTGTACGAGCTCACTGCCGGCTCTTCGGCCTCGAGGGCCTCGTTGTCAAACTGCTGGTCAGCCACGATTCTCCTTGGAAACTATGTGACCGGGGGCGCTTACTGCGCGACCTGGGTGATTTCGAACGGGACGGGCTGCTGGGCAGCATGCGGGTGCTCGGTGCCCGCGTAGACCTTGAGCTTCGCGATCTGAGCGGCGCCAAGACGGGTCTTGGGCAGCATGCCGCGGATGGCCTTCTCGACAGCCTTCGCCGGGTCCTTGGCCATGAGCTCGGTGTAGGACACCGACTTCAAACCACCGGGGAAGCCGGAGTGGCGGTAGGCGCGCTTCTTCTCGAGCTTCGCGCCGGTGAGGGCCACCTTGTCGGCGTTGATGATGATCACGAAGTCACCGGTGTCGATGTGCGGCGCGAACGTCGGCTTGTGCTTGCCGCGCAGGAGCACAGCAGCCTGCGACGCGAGGCGGCCGAGGACGACGTCGCTGGCGTCGATGACGTGCCACTTGCGGTCGTCCTGAGCCGACACCGTGGTGGGCGTGTAGGTACGCACTCGTCTTTCCTTCTGGTCAGTCGTTGGGCGACGCATCGCGTGTTCTCACACCGAGCGTCTCGCCCGGCTGGTCAGCCAGGCACTCGTTCAATGATACGGGCCTGTCGGGGGGTCACCAAATCAATCAAATCCGTTGACCTGCAACGGCTTTCACCCTCCGACAAGTCACTCGACGATGCCTCGCGAGCAAGATTGCACACTATTTGTGCAATCACTCCGGCAGGGATCGTACGGCCCGGGACTCCTGTGCACGACGCGCCAACTCCGCCAGGGGCGGGTAGGCGACCTCCTCCAGACAGAGCCCGCGAGCGGGCATCACGGTCACTCGCGGATGACGGGCGCGCCCGGCCAAAACCTCCGCCGCCCATTCCGGTTCGTGCTGCCCGGTTCCAACCGGCACCACCACCCCGACCAGCGCACGCACCATCGAGTGGCAGAACGCATCGGCGATGACCCGCCCCTCGACAATCCCGTCCGCCCCGCGCGACCAGGTGTAGTCGAGCAGGGTTCGTACGGTGGTCGCGCCGACCCGCTTCTTGCAGAAGGCAGCGAAGTCGTTGAGTCCAAGGAGCAAACTCGACGCCTCGTTCATCCGATCGAGGTCGAGCTGGTGGCGGAGGACGGCCGTGTCGTGGCGGCGCAGCGGGTCGAGCGCGGCGGGGTCGTCGCAGATCCGGTAGCTGTAGCGACGGTTGATGGCCGAGAAGCGGGCGTCGAAACCGGCCGGCGCGACGGCGACGGTATGCACGACGACGTCGGCCGGCAGGACCCCGTTGAGCCGGGCGACGACCGAGATTTCGGACCGGTGACGAGAACGGCCGGGCAGTGCCGCCCAGGCGGCTTCGTCGACCTCCAGGTGGCAGACCGCGCCGCGGGCGTGCACCCCGGCGTCCGTTCGTCCGGCGATGACGATCTTTGGTGGATCGACCCGCAAGACGGTCGCCCACGCGTTGGTGAGCTCCTGTTCGACGGTCCGCCGTCCGGGCTGGACCGCCCAGCCACGGAAATCGGAGCCGTCGTAGCCGAAATCGATCCTGATGCGCACACAGGGAGGGTAACCATTGGCGCAGGTCAGGGGATCTTCGCCATCCTCTAGCGCGGGCCCCTTGGTGGGCAGTACGCTCAGGCTCAACCAGACCTGGGGGGTTTGACATGGATCAAGTTTTGAGCGACGCCCGCAGTGCATCCGCGCAGCCGAGCCGTCGTAGCGTTGCGAAGGGCCTTGCGTGGGCCGTGCCGGTGATCACCGCGGGGGCGGCTGTTCCGGCGATGGCGTTGTCCGCAGGCCCGCCGACCTTCACCTTCCTGACCGCTTGCAAGAGCCCCGGAAACAGTTGCACCGTGTTCCCGAAGGGCTATGACTTCCGGTTCAACGTCTGCAACAACACCGGAGTCACGGCCTACATCTACACGGTGATCTACTCCGACGTGGTCGGTTCGAATCTCTCCCTGACCCAGGCGCTGCCGGCCCTGCCGGCCGCCATCCCGTCCGGTGGGTGCACGGTCGTTGTTTATCGGGCCAATTCCAGCAACTCGGCGAATGCGGTCTTCACTGCCACGATGACGCTGACGTGGGGCCATACCCCGAACCCCGGTGGCGACCCTTACCCGCACCCCAACATCGTGGTCCCGATCGCCGTTACCGGCACCTCCCCCGACTGCCCGTGCTCGGCGACGCCGTCGACTGCGGCCTCTCCCGCACGCATGAGTGCCACCACTTCGTCCTCGACGAGTTCGCCGAGCAGCACCACATCGAGCAGCACCACCTCGAGCACCTCGTCGAGCAGCACCTCTGCACCGGCCAGCACCAGCAAGGCGGCGCCCTCCAGCGCCCCGGTGCCGTCCACGACCGAGGCTCCGGCCGCAACGTCCGCAGCCAGCAGCTCCTCGAGCAGCTCTGCTGCAGCCAGCACCACGGCGCCCCCGACTCCCTGAGTCCCGATCGCCTCAAAAGTTGGACGATTGACCCGATAAGCCGTTGGCGGAGGTCCTTCGGTGGCAACATTTCGGCATGACCGTTGCCACTGAGGGCCGCCGCACCACACGTGTGGCCGCGGCCGCCGCGTTCTGTGGCCAAGGCCTTGTCTTCATCTCGCTGACGACGCGGCTGCCCGACCTGCAGCACCGATTCGGGCTCTCCCCCGGGACGTTCTCGATCCTCATGCTCGCGCTGGTGCTCTGCGCCGGCGTCGGCTCGCTGGTCGGGGAAAAACTGGCCCCGACCCGCGGCAGCGCGAGTTCGCTGCGGGTCGGCTTCGCGGTGATGGCTGGTGCCCTCCCCCTGATGGGATCCGCGAATGCGGTCTGGCAGCTTGCCCTCGGCATGGCGGCGTACGGTCTAGCGCTGGGGCTGGTCGATGCCGGCACCAACATGCAGGGCGTGGCGGTCGAACACGACTACGGCCGGCCGATCATGCCGACCTTCCACGCCTCGTGGACTCTCGGGGGCATCCTGGGAACGCTGGGCGCCCTGACCACCCACGGTCTCTCGTTCGAGGTCTCCGCGTTGGTGTTGGCGATCGTGCCGCTGGTCCTGCTCTTCGCGCCGTACCTCAATGCGGGTGGTCCGATCACCCCGATCGGCGACGACGGTGAGCCCGTTCCCTGGCGCCGGATCCTGCCCGTCGGGGCAGCGATGGTGCTCTTCTACATGGTCGACACGGCCATCACGACGTGGGGACCGACCTACGTCGACCACGTCTTCGCCGCTTCCGCCTGGGTCGTGTCGATCGCGACGCTGCCCTACCTGGTGGCTTCGCTCGCCGGCCGCGGCGCGGGTGACTTCCTCGCCGGAAAATACGGCAACCCGCCACTGGTCCGCGCGGCTGCAGTCGTCGGAGCAGCCTCCCTCGCGATCATTGTCTTCGCGCCCTCGTCCGCCGCCGCAATGGGCGGCTTCCTGCTGCTCGGCGCAGGGATCGCGGTCATCGCCCCGCTGTCGTATTCGGCCGCCGCGGCGATCGCGCGGGAGTCGGTCAAGCACGACGACCCCATCGCCGTACGAGCAAAGATCGACGCCATCATCGCCCGCTTCAACCAGTTCAACTACGTCGGCGGCTTGCTCGGCGCGGTCCTCACTGGGGCGGTGGGCGACAAGAACCTCCGGTTCGGGTTCGCGATCCCGATGGTGTTGATCCTGCTGATTTTTCCCCTCGCGAAGTCCTTCCGCTAACACTTGTCCGCCATCGCGGCGGCGTGTCCCCAGCGAAGTGGCGGACAAGTGGCGAGCCGGGCAACCGAAAGCGGCGCCACCCGCGAAGGGTGACGCCGCTTTCGAACGAGCTGAACTCAGGCTTCGTCGACCTGCTGCGCAGCCTCGCCACCGGCCGGTGCAAAACCAGCAGCGGCAGCAGCCTCGCCAGTGGTGAACCAGACCTCGGCCACGGTCGCGTCGAACCAACGGGAGCCGGGAACGTGGTACTTCATCGAGTCCTTGTTGCCCTTGACCGAGAACTTGGCTTCGTCGGGCGAAGCGCCATCCTCGAGCGGAGCAGCGGAGTCGGCGCCGTAGCCACCGTCGACCAGCGCGGCCGAAGCGGTCGCGTTGTCGGGAGCGTCGTCCATCTCGGCAACGTTGGCGTCAGCCGCCGCAGCCTCGGTGTCGGCGTCCTTGGCGGCGCGCTTGGTAGCGGCCTCGGCCTCAGCGACGACAGCGCGCTTCGGCTTGGCGTTCACGGGCTCGCGAACGAGCTCGATGACTGCCATCGGAGCGTTGTCGCCCTTGCGGGGGGCAATCTTGGTGATGCGGGTGTAACCACCCTGGCGCTCGGCCATGTCGGGCGCGATCTCGGTGAAGAGACGGTGCACGACGCCCTTGTCCTTCACAACGGTCATGACGCGACGACGGGCGTGCAGGTCTCCGCGCTTGGCGAAGGTGACCAGACGCTCAGCCAACGGACGAAGGCGCTTGGCCTTGGCCTCGGTGGTGGTGATCCGGTCGTGCTCGAAGAGCGCCTGCGCCAAGTTGGCCAGGATGAGCCGCTCGTGCGCGGGACCGCCACCGAGACGGGGGCCCTTGGTAGGGGTAGGCATTGTTTCTCCTAAAGGTCTTTTTGCTCTCGCGCGTTAACGCGAAGGGCGGCTCAGTACTGCTCGTCCTCGGCGAAGCTGACCTCGTCAACGTCGTCGTCGTAGCGATCGGCGATAGCGCTCGCGTCAAACCCGGGAGGGCTGTCCTTGAGCTGGAGGCCCATCTCCTGGAGCTTCTCCTTGACCTCGACGATCGACTTGGTGCCGAAGTTGCGGATGTCCAGCAGGTCGGCCTCGCTGCGCCCGACGAGCTCACCCACGGTGTGGATGCCCTCGCGCTTGAGGCAGTTGTAGGACCGGACCGTGAGGTCGAGGTCCTCGATCGGCAGGGCCATGTCGGCAGCCAGCGCAGCGTCGGTGGCCGACGGGCCCATGTCGATGCCCTCGGCTTCGACGTTGAGCTCACGCGCCAGACCGAACAGCTCGACCAGGGTCTTGCCGGCCGACGCCATGGCGTCACGCGGCAACATCGAGGTCTTGGTCTCGACGTCGACGATCAGCTTGTCGAAGTCGGTGCGCTGCTCGACACGGGTGGCCTCGACCTTGTAGGTCACGGCCAGCACCGGGCTGTAGATCGAGTCGACCGGGATCCGGCCGATCTCCTGGTCAGCGGACTTGTTGAGGGCGGCGGAGACATAGCCCCGGCCGCGCTCGACGGTCAGCTCGACCTCGATCTTGCCCTTGTCGTTCAGGGTCGCGATGACCAGGTCGGGGTTGTGCACCTCGACACCGGCCGGCGGCGCGATGTCGGCGGCGGTGACAACACCGGGGCCCTGCTTGCGCAGGTACATGACGACCGGCTCGTCGTGCTCCGAGGAGACGACGAGGCCCTTGATGTTCAGGATGATCTCGGTGACATCCTCCTTGACCCCGGGGATCGTGGAGAATTCGTGCTGCACACCATCGATGCGCAAGCTGGTGACCGCGGCGCCCGGGATGCTCGAGAGCAGGGTGCGACGCAGGGAGTTACCGAGGGTGTAGCCGAAGCCCGGCTCCAGCGGTTCGATGACGAACCGGGAACGGAACTCGGAGACAACTTCCTCCGAGAGGGCGGGGCGCTGTGCGATGAGCACTTTGTTTCCTTTCCACAGGCGACCACTATTTGACGCCTGACATGAGCGTGTCCGGGCTCCGTACGCCGGTCACGGGTTCCGCCCCGTACGGGCCGGAACCACGCAGCGCGCAGTTCCGGCCCGTACGGACACGGATGAAGCAATCAGTTCTTCGAGTAGAGCTCGACGATCAGCTGCTCGTTGACCGGGATCTCGATCTGCGCACGAGTGGGCAGCGAGTGGACCAGGATCTGCAGGGTCGCCGGAACGACGTGCAGCCAGGCCGGGATCGGACGGTCACCGAAGGTTTCGCGAGCCAGCTGGATCGGGAAGATCTCGCGGGACTTCTCACGAATGGTGATGATGTCGTACTGCGACACGCGGTAGCTCGGGACGTCGACGCGGACGCCGTTGACCTCGAAGTGACCGTGGGTCACCAGCTGGCGCGACGCACGACGGGTGCGGGCCAGACCGGCGCGGTAGACGACGTTGTCCAGACGGGACTCAAGAATGGTGAGCAGGTTCTCACCGGTCTTGCCGGGACGACGCGCGGCTTCCTTGTAGTAACGCACGAACTGCTTTTCCATCACGCCGTACGAGAAGCGAGCCTTCTGCTTCTCCTGCAGCTGCGACAGGTATTCCTTCTCCTGCACGCGACCGCGGCCGTGCTGGCCGGGCGGGAAGGGACGCGATTCGAAGTTCTTGTCGCCGCCGACCAGGTCGGTCTTGAGCCGGCGCGACTTCTTGGTGATGGGTCCGGTGTAACGGGCCATGTTCTTATCTCCTCAGTCTCGTCGGTTCAGCTACGACGCTTGGGCTGGCGCACACCGTTGTGCGGCTGGGGCGTGACGTCGGAGATTGCTCCGACCTCAAGGCCGGCAGCAGCCAACGAACGGATGGCGGTCTCGCGGCCCGAACCCGGGCCCTTCACGAAGACGTCAACCTTGCGCATGCCGTGGTCCATGGCACGACGGGCAGCAGCCTCGGCGGCCATCTGCGCGGCGTACGGGGTGGACTTACGCGAGCCCTTGAAGCCGACCTGGCCGGCAGAGGCCCACGCGATGACCGCACCGGTCGGGTCCGTGATCGAAACGATGGTGTTGTTGAACGTGCTGCGAATGTAGGCGTTGCCTGCAGCGACGTTTTTCTTCTCCTTGCGGCGCACTTTTTTGGCGCCTGAAGCCACTCGGCTCTTGGGAGGCATAGGGGTTTTCTCCTACGGGTTGCGAACTACAGCGATGAGGTTGGTGCGCGAAGCACCGGGAGGTGTTACTTGGCCTTCTTCTTACCGGCGACCGTCTTCTTGGGGCCCTTGCGGGTGCGCGCGTTGGTCTTGGTGCGCTGTCCGTGGACGGGCAGGCCGCGGCGGTGCCGCAGACCCTGGTAAGAGCCGATTTCCACCTTGCGGCGAATGTCGGCAGCCACCTCACGGCGGAGGTCACCTTCGAGGCGGTACTGCTCGAAGTGATCGCGGAGCTGGACCAGCTCCTCCTCGCTGAGGTCGCGGACACGGGTGTCCGGGCTGACGCCGGTTGCAGCCAGCGCCTCGTGGGCGCGGGTCTTGCCCACGCCGTAGATGTAGGTGAGGCCGACCTCGACGCGCTTGTCGCGCGGCAGGTCGACACCAATGAGTCGTGCCATATCGGCTTTCTCCTGTGTTTACGTCCGGAGGTCTGGTGCAGTCGCCAGTCCCGTGGTCGCCCGGAGTGGGCGGTGCGGGTCTTCGGCCTCCGAGCCGAAGGTGACGTCCGACGTGAGTCGGGGTCGGGCGCTGCTGTTGTGTCGTGTTCTGTGTCTGCTGCTCCGGTCGACATCGCTGACGCGTTGTCATCCGGTTGGTTCGACACGGAAACTATTCAGTTGTTCGTCTGCGTCTTGCTCGAAGACACGACTCGTGCGATCCGGTGGATCAGCCCTGACGCTGCTTGTGGCGCGCGTTCTCGCAGATCACCATGACCCGACCATTACGGCGGATCACCTTGCACTTGTCGCAGATCCTCTTGACGCTCGGCTGAACCTTCATCTGCCTACTGTCTTGAAGTCGGGCCGCACGGAAATCCGCGCAGCATGCGAAAAGTCAGCGGTAGCGGAAGACGATGCGGCCGCGGGTCAGGTCATACGGGGAAAGTTCCACCACTACGCGGTCCTCGGGGAGGATCCGGATGTAGTGCTGACGCATCTTTCCTGAGATGTGTGCGAGCACCTTGTGACCGTTCGTCAACTCAACCCGGAACATTGCGTTCGGGAGAGCTTCCACGATCGTGCCCTCGATCTCGATGACACCGTCCTTTTTGGCCATATCCTCCACATACCTACTGGCTGACGGGCCTCACCCCGGTTGGGTGGGCCCTGGTTCGGACCAGCGCACCAACAGGCACACTGAGCCGACGCACTAGCCTACGCCCGGCGCGGTAGTTCACCCAAATCGCGGCTGGTCACCGCCCTGGTCGGCGAACCACACAGGCGCGATGGCGGGGGCGACCCCGCCGGCTCGCGCTGACGGCACTCGCCACGAGGCCATCGGCGTCAACGGCGCCGCATCGTTCGCCGAACGACCCGGGTCGATCTGAGCCACCGGTTCACCGCATTGTCCGCAGAACCGGGCTTTGGCCCACAGTTGAGCCCCGCAATCCCCACACACTCTCATCGTTCCCTCCGAACGATTTCCCCCAGCGCCCACGCGCCATAACGCCTCGCACCGGCCAACGGCCGGCCTGTTGGACGAATCAATGGCTCAAGAAGCGAGTTCCCCGATACGTCTGCACTGACGTGGTGGCAACCGTCTGCCGCCGCGCCTGACCCCTCGTCGATCCCCTGAGATCGAGCCGACTTCGACCCACCTCTCGACGACTTTTGAAGACTACTCCGGGCCACCGACAGCCACCCCTACTTTCCGTTTTCCGCTCTACTACTCAGTGTCCCGAGAACTCGGGACACGGCCGCGGACCGCTCAGGCTCAGCATCACGAGTACGGCGACGCGCGAGATATCGCGCCGATCCGTACGAGCGTGATCCAGATTTCGTGGCCCGAGGGCAGAGATTTCTGCGCGGCGCGGAGACCGTCGGTTCGCGGTCGAAGTCGGTTCCACCCGACCTACAGGAGGTCATCGTTGCCCTCCCCCTGCGCGAACCGGCAGATCAGAGGTCAAGGTGGCCGTCCCTGGTCGCCTCGCGCAGCGAGCCGTAGATGTTGGCAACCGGTCGACCGAGGGCCGCGTAGCGAGCGGCGATCCGCTGAAAGTAGGTCTCCACTGTGCTCGCCGAGACCGGCGGATCGAGCAGCCCACCAATCGCCTTCTTCGGAACACCCGCTGCCAACTGCTCCAGCACTTCCATTTCGCGCGGCGCGAGGGTGGCCATCAGTTCGGGTTCGGTGAGCAACGCCGCGGCCAGGTGACTCGAGGTCGCGAACTCACCGGCGGCGACCTGTCGGATCGCCTCGATGATGAGGTCCTCGGAGTCGGACTTGAGCGCAAGGCCCGCGGCGCCCGCAGCGATGAGGCGTCGTAGCTGCGCCGGCCGACGCTCCGCGGTGAACAAGAGGACTCGCAGTCCCATCGCCACCAGCGTGGCGACGTTCTCGTCGGCCTCACTGCCGTCGTTGAGGTCGATGTCGAGCAGCAGCACGTCCGGCGGAGCGGCCCGGTTCCAATCGAGGTCACGCAGACTGGTGACCAGGAAATCCACGGTGAAGTCCGCGCCGGCGGCCCCGATGGCCGCCATCAACCCCCGCAACACGATGGGGTGATCGTCAATGGCGCCGATCCGCAGCGGCGTTGGCATGGGTGTCCTTCCCGGGTGACTCATCGAGCTCACGAACCACTCTCGGCGAGCGCGGCTACACGCGCATGTCCCGCCTTCTCGGGACTCGTGTCGCCGTACGGGTGCCGCACGATCAAGTAGCTGCTGTGGTCGGTGCGCAGCTGCGCGGGTGACGCCAGATCCGCAAGCCGCTCACGCAACAGCGGCAGGTAAGGCGTGACCGTCACCGCGGCCAGGCTGCCCACCGGTCGGGGTGTAGTAGTCACGCGAATACAGGCACCGGCGATGTCGACGGCTTCCAGCGTGCGGAGCACTCGCCGTACGGACCCGATCTGTGCTGGTTCTGGCGGCACATGATTGGCGAGGGTCACGCTCGCCCCACGTTCTCGCAGCGCATCGACGGCAGCCCTCAGCTCGGTGGGCCACTGCGCCTCGGCGCCGCCGAGCACATCGCGCACCCGCGCTTCGTAGACGCGAGCGACTCGTTGCACCTGCGGATCGGTTGGATCCATCCGAGTGGTCGCGATGTCGACCAGGAACGGTTGGATGCGATCGCGCAGATCGCTCAACCGGTTGCCGAGCACCACCTGCCGGGCGCCGGCACGGATCGTTCGCTCAATGCTCAGGTCGTCGGCTTGAGCCCGGGCCGAGGCGTCCTGCACCACGCGCTGGACCGCGAAGAGGGCGACGTACGCCAACAGAATCCCGCCGACCGGAGACACGAGTGCGGGCGCGAAGTCGCGCAGTTGAGACCCGTCGATCCCCCGGCTCACCAGTCCGATGGTGGGCAAGCAGGCCAGCAACACGGCCCACGGCAGGGTGCGGATCACTGGCAATGAGGCGATCGCGAACAGCAACAATGGCGTTGTGCCACCGGCCAACCAGTAGGTCGTGGGACCGGATTGCGGCGACACCGAGAACAGACCGCTGGCCGTCGCCGCGAGCGCCGTGGCGATCAACGCGGTCGCCTCGAGCGTGGTTGCGGCCCGGCGACGGAGCACAGTCGCGGCGACGATCCAGGCAACGGTCACGATGCCGGTCGCTCCGAGTGCGACCTGTGGATGCTGCACGTGGCCTGCCATCGCGATCGCCTGGACCACGTTCAGCAGCACGAACGGGGCCCCAGCTTCGATCGTCAGCGCGCGAAAGCCGAACGCGTCCGTCCAGTCACGGCTCCCAGCCCGATCACCCCAGGTGAGGACGACGGCGGTGCCCCTGCTGTCGGAACTGACCGACACCTCGCCACCAACCGCCGCCAGTCTTTGGTGCATTCCTTGGTTGAGACCGAAATGGCCCCGCGGAACAACGGTGGGGTCGAAACCACGGCCCCGGTCGCGGACGGTGAGGCGGACGCCTTTCCCCCAGCGCCGCAGTTCCACCTCCGCATGGTCGGTGTCGGCGTGCTGACGCACATTGCGCAGCGCCTCTCGCGCCGCCTCGATGAGCGCGGTCGCGACGTCCTCGGGCAACGCGACATCCTCCGTACGCCATCGGATCCGGAGGTCGATCGCTGCGCCGACATCACGCAACCTGGTGGAAAACGGCGACCCCAACTCCGTGCCCGCCAGCACATCCATCGCGCGGACGGTCTCCTGCGCCGCAGCGACGATCTCTCGACGGCTGAGTTGCTCGGCGAGGGTGACCGCCTTCAACGCGTGCACGACACGGTCGTGCAGGAAGTGGTCGACCCATCGCGAATGGATCTCGGTTGCCAGCAGTTCCGCGTCGGCCCGCACCCGTGCGCGCGACCGCTGCGCCTGTTCCTCCCAGGTTTGCGCGGCGCGCAAACCACTGCGTACGACGAGGACCACCGCGACCACCGTCGCGGTCCGCGCGAACGAGTCGACGATCGAACTCAGCGGGTCCCCGCCCGGGGAACGGACGAGGGTGATCCCGACGAAGAGCACATCTGCGGCGAGGAACCAGGCGAGTCCGGCGATGCGCGGGAGACCGAGCACCACCAAGGAGCACCACAGCGGCAGGGAGTTGAGCAGAGCCGGATCCTTGACCGGAACGACGGCGGTCGTCACCGCGGTGGCCACGATCGCGACCGTCGACAGTCCCGGCCCGAACCCGTCACGCCAGACCGCGACAACGGACAAGGCGCTCAGGGACACACACCAGATCGCAGTCCCCGGGGATCCGACGCCGTTGCCCAACTGGACGGCGACCGAGAGCACCACGATCAGGGAACCTGCGGTGTAGAGCGACCGCAGGTTCCGACCGAATGCGGAGACCATTCCACCCCCGGTCACCGCTGGAGCAAACCCACCCATAACGCAGAGACTGACATCGCAGGCGGAGGTCGAGCCCTTTATTGCAAGATCACGCGATCCCTGCAAGATCACCGCACGATGCGGTCAGCAACCCCATCGTCGGCATCCAGCAGCGGGAGATCGTCGGGGGTGATCAGTAGCGTCGCGACGGCGTATTCGACCAGCACCATCCGCCGGTTCACCGCGAGGTCCGTCTCCGAACCACGCAAACCTCGTACGCCGGCGCGGCTGAGCTTGTCGCAGACGTTGTCGAGCTTGCGGTTGAACTTGGTTTGGGTCCAGTTCAGTCGGCGCGCGGCCTCCCCCGAGGTCGGGATCTCCCAGGCGCCCGAGCCGGAGTGTTTCAGCATCGGCTCGGCCAGCGCGACGATCGCCTGCAACTGGGAGACGGTGAAGGTCGTCGGCGCAATCGTGGTCTTGCCACGGGTCGGATCGCTGACGTGCGGCGTCGATTCGAAAACGTCGAGTTCAGAGCGCAGTTCGAGCTCATAGGTCGTCGCGCCGGCAGAGAAGGTGACCACGGACGGCGAGAAAACGATCGGCACCCCGGCGCCCGGCGCGACTGTCGAGCGCATCAGCCCGTTGCCACCGGTGATCGTCGCCGGCAACCGGGAGCCGACGTTGTGCAGCCACCACAGGCCTTCATGGCAACGGAACTCCAGGAAGTTGCGATGCAGATAGCCGTTGTCATCAAGCGCGAGATCACCCTGCCGCCCGACGGTGAACGTTCGATCATCAGAGATATCGAACAGTTCGCCCGCAAAATCGATGGTGAGTCCCCCGGCCATACCGGCAGTCTCTCATTGACGACGCCTTCATCGGACGTAGGTGACGACCTTCCCGTCGGAGACCACGATCCCATCGGCAGTGATCTCGGGAGCGACCGTCAGCCAGGCGGCCCGCCCGTCGCCACCGCTCGAGTCCTGGCCGCTGGGCAACGCGGACTGGAACTTCTCGGTGCCCTTGTCACGATCAATCCCGACCAGCAGCGCCCCGCGGCGCAGCACCACCGAGCCACCCGAACACCACAGACCGCTGACGTCCTTGCCCGGCTGCGTCCATTTGATCGACCCGTCCTCGGGATCAAGGCCGTAGTAGGTGTCGGACATCGAGGTGACCAAGCGGCCGCCGCAGTAGGCCACGGGTGACCCCTGCAGCTGATATTTCACGACAGCGGGCTTCGCTGGGTCGACGACCTGCCAACTCGTGGTGTCTCCGCTCCGGCTGCCCAGGATCAGCGGGGCTGTCGCGTCGTGGATCCAGACCGCTGCGAACTCGCTTTGACCGACTGGGTTCTTCCCGACGCTGAGCGAGCCGCCACTCACCGGGCGCGAAACAACCGTGTCACCCACGAGACCAACGACCTGGCCCGCGCCCGCATCAGCCGTCGGCGCACCGGTGGCGTCATCCAGGATCACCTGCCGACCACCCGAATCTGCCCCCACCAGGTAGAGCCGCCCCGATCGCAACTGGGCCGACAGGGCGCTGTCCGGACTCACCGCCACGATGCGCGACCAGGACGTCTTTCCCTCCTGCGAGATCTTGCTCAGTGTGTAGGTGTTCGACCCCGAGTCAGGTGTCGCACTCACATAGACCGCGGTGGGGCTCATACCGGCAAATGCCACGGCCTGGCTGCCCCCGGTCACCGGGATGGTGGCGACCTGCTTTCCGTCGGAAAGCCCGTACGTGATCAGTTGCGCCGGCGGTGCATCCGACCCACCGCTGGACGAGGAGTCCGTGGACGAACCGGAAGATCCGGAGTCCGCCGACGAGGTGTCGGCCGTCGACAGGCACCACAGGCGATCCGTTCCCGCGACGCATTGGAAGGAGCGGCCCTGCGGGACAGCGATCGTCCACTTGGTCCCGCCGGAGCTGTCGACGCCGGCGAACACTTGCGTCGAGGTGGAACTGCCGGTGCCGCTGTCGTAGACCGACTTGGAGACGCTCGCCAGCGTGAGGTCGCCGTCCTGGACAGCGCTCACCGAGCAGGTCGGCTCCGAGCCGGACGAACTCGAATCGCTGGAGGTGGTTGCCGGGCAGCCGAGGGATGGCGCGATCTGCGCCATGGTGCGCTGCCATTTCAATGCGGGCTGAGCCGACAGCGTGACCGCCCCGGCTGCCGCACCCGGGTCCGCCGCGGCAGCGCCGCGCGGCCAGAATGCGTACGCAGCCAGGGACCCCGCGGCCACCACGGCGACCGCTCCGGCGACGCCCCACAGACGGCCGTTGCCTCCCTTCGCGGCTGTCCGCGGCGCCGCTGGAACGGCATCGGCTGCTGGCGTGTAGCTGGCTGCGGGACCCGGCTGGCTCCACGACTGCGTACGCGGCAGGGCCGCCGGACCCGGAGTTGGCCGCGGTCGCAACGGAGCGACCACCGTCATATTGGGATCGAATCCGCCGCTGTTGGCAGGAGCGGCCGGCAGCGCGTGGCCACACTCGCCGCAGAACCGGGAACCTGCGTCGGCTCGCGCGCCGCAGTCACTACAGAACATGGGTGGCCTCCCTGCCATCATTCGGTGCTGGTCGGGCTCGGGACCTCGGAGTCGAGGCCGAGCAGGCGCGGGGTGCCGAGAACGTAGGTCGCTTGGTCGTCCTGGCCAAAACTCGACTTGCTGACCCGGAGCTCCAGGCGCAGTACCTTGGTGACATCGAGATCGAGAACGATCGGCGCACCGAAGGCGATGGTCTTCGACCACAGCTTCTTGCCGTCGCCGAAGACCTCGACCAGCCCGGTGGTCGTCGTCTGCGGCGACTGGTCGTCTTGGCCAACCGTGGCCCGGAACCGGCGGTAGTGAGTGCCGAGGTCGTAGGCCACGCTTCCCTGATCGGTTCCCCAATCCAGAGACCAGCTCAACGCGTGCGGATACTTCGTGCCTTTCATCGTCTGCACCCCAGATCCGATATCACCGCTCACGGACTGCAGGTCGTCCAGATAGGTGGTCACGGCCTGTTGCGTCACTGTGACCGATACAGAACCGCCCGTTGGGTCCCCGACCTTCGGGGTCTGCGCGACGATCTGCCCGACGTTTCCGTCCTCGACCAACTGCGGAACGGTCGTGATCGTGACTCCCGGCAACAGCGTCTGGGCATCCGCCACGGACTTACCAGTCAGGTTGGGCATCATCGCGGGAGCCGTCGGCGAAGCGGTGGTGCTGGTCGGCTCGGTGCTGCTCGGCTCAGTGCTGGTCGGCTCGGTGCTGCTCGAATCACTCGCCGATGCGTCAGTCGACACTGGCGATTTCCCCGCGGCCGTTGAGTCCGTTGAACCCGCAGTGGATTTCGACGTGGACCTGCTGGAGCTTGCGTTCGCAGCCGCATCGGATCCGCCTCCACGCAGCAGGAACATCCCGCTCGCGACCACGATTGCCACGACGAGCAGAGCCGCTGCGACCGCGAGGACCATGCCCTTGCGACGCCCTGGGCTCTGCTCCTGAAATTGCCGAGCGCCATAGGAGTCTGGTCCCGGGCCACGATCGGGCCCGGGCAACGCAACGGCCTGAGGCAACGGCGCGGTGTGATCGGCGGCTGTCGCTCCCACCGTGGCTCCGCAGGAGCCGCAGAACTTCGCCCCCCGATTCAACGGCGCCCCACACGTCTGACAGTTCATGACCCCTCCTCGTCTCGCCGCGCTGCAGGCGGCGAGGCAACGGTAGGACTCCCGCTGTGGCGGGCGCTTGTCCCGCAAGTTGGGGACAGAGCGCGATGAGCGATCATGGCAACGAGCAACAACATCGGTAGTGCTTCCGCGCTCCGACCGCCGGATCCGACCGGATAGATACGGCCGACGAGCACCACCGGGACAACGCCGATGACCGCAAGCACGACAGCCACCCACCACCACCATCTGGTTTGCGTGGCGACGGCAACCCAGGCCAGCGCAACGGCCACCACCGGCGCTAACAAGAGCAGTCCGACCCAGCGAGGCAGCAGGCCAAACAACCCGCCTTGCAGCAGATGTCGGGCAAACTGCTGGCCGGACAGCGCGGCTCCAACTCCTTCCCACGTTAGCGGAAGGGTCTCGGCCGCGACGGCAGCGGCAGTGCCGGAGAGCAGTCCGGTCCACAACAGCGACCGTCGGAGAGTGTTCATCGGGACTTGGCGGCTGCTTGGTCCAGCAACGTCGGAATCGCCCAGTCGGCTGCAGTTGAGGCGGTGGCCATAAGAGTGCCAACAAGGCTCACCGCGTAGCCGTCACCGCTAGGCACTGTCGCGATAACCAAGCGCTCGGTCTGCGCGCCTGTCACCGATCGACCGTCCATCAGGCTCAGCAGCGATCCGCTCCAATTCCCAGCCTCGTCACTGGACGCCTGCGCCTCGAGTCCCGACAGGGCGTACGAACCGTGGTGCCCAATGCCGCTCCACGTGCCGGATGCAGCATCGATCTCCACCCCCTTGATTCCGCCGCCCAGGTCCACCAGCTTGGACGAAGACACCACCACGCTCGCTTGCGCATCGGAGTTCCATTGCGACCAGCCAAGCAGGAACGCGAAGTCGCGCACCACCGCTTGCTCTGCTGGTGCGATCCGGCTGAGCGTCGCGTCCCGGTTCCCGGTTCCGAGCGCAACCGAGTTCAGGAACGCGGTAACGGCGGACTGCGGGGTCTTTTCAACCGTCGCAGCCGGAAGCTTGTCGGCATAGGTGGGCTCGAGATTCCGAGCCTTCGCTGCATAGTCCAGAGCCGTGTAGAGCGGACTGACGAACCACCCGTGTCCATCATTCACGGCCGTGAGCGCCAACTGGAAGTGGGTCGACGTCTGGAACTGTGCTACCGAATAGTTGCCGGCTGTGTAGTCCGACGGGATCAGCGCGCGCAGCAGCGTTGACAGTTGCCCGCGCTGAATCTCCACGTTGGCCGAACCGGCCGTGTAAACGACTTGTTGCACCCGCTGGCTGCGCGGAAGCACCTGCGAATGAACGTCGTTGAGCTGGAAAGTAACCCCGTCGAACTCGTGCCCCTGCTGGGTGGATCCGTGGCCGGCGCTCACCGCGCGCGCCTTTTTGACCAAGGCTCCGAACCCAATGGTCTCGTCCGGTTCGAGAGCATCAGCAAACGCGACGGGGTCCTTGGCTTTCAGCGCGGCAAGAAAGTTGTCGGCTGCCTGTTGCGGCGAGCTCGCTCCCTGCACCCCCTCGGATTTCAGCCACGTGTAGCTGAACCACCCGACACCCACCAGCAAACATACGGCGACCACCGCCGCGGCCATCCTGGCCAGAGCGCCGATCGACCGCTTCTGCGGGGATTTCTCAGGCACTCGCCCGCTCGGCAGCCGGATGTCCGGCCCTCGTGATTGCAATCCGACACGCGGTGCGCCACACCCGTTACAGAACTTGGCCTCCGGCGCGACCTGGGCGCCACATCTGTTGCAGAACATGGCTCCAGGGTGCTGGTACTACCCCGGCAACGGCACGTCCCCGATACTCGGGACTCCGCGCTCAACCCCGGGCCGAAGGAGCAGCGCGGCGCGGCCCACCGATCAGGCCAACGGACCGTACGGAGCGCCGATCGCTTCCAGCTCAGCCTGCCCGCCGTCGAGCGCGGTGAGCACCCACAGACCGTTCTCGGTCAGCGCGACGGTGTGTTCCCAATGCGCGGCCCGCGACCCGTCGTCCGTCACGACCGTCCAGTCATCGGCCAGGTCGTGGGTTTCGTACGTTCCCAAGGTCACCATCGGCTCGATCGCCACGGTGGCGCCGATGCGAATACGGGGGCCCTTGTCTCGTACGCGTTCGTTGTAGACCGTCGGCTCCATGTGCATCTCGCGGCCGATGCCGTGGCCGGTGTAGCCGTCGACGATCTCGTAGGCGACATCGAGACCGGCGCGACGGTCGGCCTCGCCGGACGCCTCGATCGAGTCCTGGACATCACCACCCAGTTCGTAAACTCCGCGGCCCTCGCGGAAGCCGCCGATGCCGGCCCACATCGACCGCCGAGTCGCCGCCGAGAGCGCGACGTCTTCGGGGCGAGCATGCAGGTCTCCCCCGACCACCAGGGTCAGCGCAGAGTCGCCATGCCACCCGTCGACGATCGCGCCGCAGTCGATGGAGAGCAGGTCGCCGTTGTGCAGTTCGCGCGAACCCGGGATTCCGTGAACAACCTCGTCGTTGACCGAGGTGCAGATCGATCCGGGGAAGCCCTGGTAGCCCAAGAACGACGGGGTTGCCCCATTGGTCCGGATGAACGACTCCGCCAGTTGGTCGAGGTCGCCGGTGGTGACGCCTTCGGCGGCGGCGGCAGAAAGCTCCTGCAGGCAGCGGCCGACCACCAAGCCGGCGCGCCGCATCGCGAGCAACTCCGGCGCCGACTTGACCGGAAGACGTTCCTTGCCCAAGCCGAGCATCACGTCAGCGGCTGACCGCTTCGGACAGGGCTGCCTCGATCCGGTCGGTGACCTCGGCGATCGAGCCCAACCCGTCGACGTCGACCAGCAGGCCACGCGAACGGTAGGTCTCGGACAGCGGCGCGGTCTCCTTGATGTAGATCTCCTGGCGGTCGCGGATGATCTCTTCTGTGTCGTCGGTGCGGCCACTGGTCTCGGCGCGCTTCAGCAGTCGCTGGATCAGCTCTTCGCTGTCGACCACGAGCTCGAGGATCGCATCGAGCGCGGTTCCCTGCGCGGTGAGCACCTCATCGAGGGCAGCCACCTGGTTCAGGGTGCGCGGGTAGCCGTCAAGCAAGAAGCCGGCCTTCGCGTCGTCCTGCTGGAGGCGATCGGCAACGATCGCGTTGGTGACCTCATCGGGAACGTAGCCACCGGCGTCCAGGATCGACTTCACCTGCTTGCCGAGCTCGGTCTCGTTCTTGATGTTCGCGCGGAAGATGTCGCCCGTGGAGATATGCGGGATGCCGTGACGCTCGCACAGGCCCTCGGCCTGCGTGCCTTTGCCCGCGCCGGGCGGGCCGAGAATGATCAGTCGCATCGCGCGAAACCTCCAAGGGTAGGAAAACTGGACACAGGCTACCGACCCACTACGTCAAACGCCGCACTTGCCCACGGACCCAGCAGGTATCCCTGCAGCGGGCGTGCGTAAATGCAGCGTTTGCGTGGTGGGACGACTACTTCAGGAAGCCTTCGTACGAGTGTTGCTGCAGCTTGGAGTCGATCTGCTTGACGGTCTCCAGACCGACACCGACCAGGATCAGGATCGAGGCACCGCCGAACGGGAAGTTCGAGCCTGCGCCCACCAGCGCCAGCATGATCAACGGGATCAGCGCCAACACCGCGAGGTAGAGCGCGCCCACCACGGTGATCCGGTTCAACACGTAGCCGATGTATTTGGCGGTCGCCGAACCGGCGCGCACACCCGGGATGAACGAGCCACCCTGCTTCAGGTTGTCGGCCACCTCGTCCGGCTGGTAGGTGATCGAGACGTAGAAGAAGGTGAAGAACAGCACCAACAAGGTGTAGATCGCCATGTACGTCCAGTGGTCACCGCGGGCCAGATACGTGTTGACGAACTGGGCGAAGCCGCCGCTCTGATCCAGGAAGGTAGACACCATGACCGGCAGCGACAGCAGCGACGAGGCGAAGATGATCGGGATCACGTTGGCCATGTTGAGCTTCAGCGGGATGTAGGTGGAGGTGCCGCCGTACATCCGTCGGCCGATCATCCGCTTGGCGTATTGAACCGGGATCCGTCGGATCGTGTTCTCGACGAACACAACGGCGATGGTGATCACGATGCCCATCACGCAGACCATGGCGAACTTGCCCCAGCCCTGGTCGTGGATGGCCCAGATCGAGGCCGGAACCTGCGCCGCGATGGCGGTCAGGATCAGCAGCGACATACCGTTGCCGACGCCGCGTTCGGTCACCTGCTCACCGAGCCACATGATCAAGCCGGTTCCAGCGGTCAACACCAGAACCATGATCACCAGCGTCGGGATGTTGTCGTCAGTGGTGATCGTCGGGCAGGTTGCGGCCGTTCCACCGATGAGGCGCGAAGGCGCGGCGGAGGCTCCGGCAACCAGCGTCGAGGACTGCAGCAGGGCAAGGCCGATGGTCAGATAACGCGTGTACTGCGTCATCTTGGTCTGACCGGACTGCCCCTCCTTCTTCAGCTGCTCGAAGCGCGGGATGACCACAGTCAGCAGCTGAATGATGATGCTCGCCGTGATGTAGGGCATGATCCCCAGCGCGAAGATCGAGAACTGCAGGAGGGCGCCACCGCTGAACAGGTTCGCCAAACCGAGCAGACTCTGCTGACCCGAGGCGTTCTTCTGACACTGCGTCAGCGCGGTGTAGCTGATCCCCGGCGTCGGGACGTGGGAACCGAGACGGAACACCGCCATCATCGCCAGCGTGAACAGCATCTTCTTGCGCAGGTCAGGCGTGGTGAACGCCCGGCCAAATGAAGACAGCAACGGATCCTCCTACGGACGCCGCTCAGGGCGGCGTTCGACCACACGGCCGAAAAGGTCAGGGCTGCCACCACACAGCGGGTGGCACGGAATCAAAACTCTACCTGCAACAACTTCGCCCCGAGGCGACCGGTTCCCGTAGGAAGCCGGTCACCCCGGGGCGAACGTCAGTTGCGTCGCAGGCTCACGCCTCGGTGATCGAGCCGCCAGCGGCTTCGATCTTCTCCTTGGCGGAGGCCGAGAACTTCTGCACGGTGAGATCAACCTTGACGGTGATCTCACCGGTGCCGAGGACCTTCACCGGCTGGCCCTTGCGGACCGCGCCCTTGGCGAGGAGGTCTTCGACGGTCACGGTGCCGCCCTCGGGGAAGAGGGAGGAGATCTTGTCGAGGTTGACGACCTGGAAGGTCACCTTGAACGGGTTCTTGAACCCCTTCAGCTTGGGCAGACGCATGTGCAGCGGCGTCTGACCACCCTCGAAACCTGCCGGCACCTGGTAACGAGCCTTGGTGCCCTTGGTACCGCGGCCCGCGGTCTTGCCCTTGGAGCCTTCACCGCGACCCACACGGGTCTTGGCGGTCTTAGCTCCGGGGGCAGGACGCAGGTGGTGGACCTTCAGAGCGTGCGTCTTAGCGCCGCTCTCGGTCTGCGTGTTTTCAGCCATCAGTCAATCTCCTCAACGGTCACCAAGTGGCGCACCGTCTGGACCATGCCACGAAGTTCCGGGCGGTCCTGCTTCTCGACGGTGTGGCCGATGCGCTTGAGACCGAGCGAACGCAGGGTCTCGCGAGCCTTCGGCTTCTCACCGATCTCGGAACGGATCTGGGTCACCTTGAACGTCGCCATCATGCACCAGCCTTCTCGGCCGTAGCCGCAGCCATAGCGCGCTGCATCGCAACCGGGGCAACCGCATCGAGCGGGAGGCCACGACGAGCCGCAACGGCCTCCGGACGCTCCAGCCCCTGCAGGGCGGCAACGGTGGCGTGCACGATGTTGATCGCGTTCGACGAACCGAGCGACTTGCTCAGCACGTCGTGGACGCCGGCGCACTCCAGGACGGCGCGCACCGGACCACCGGCGATGACACCGGTACCGGCAGCAGCCGGACGCAGCAGCACTACACCAGCAGCAGCCTCACCCTGAACCGGGTGCGGAATGGTGCCACCGATCATCGGGACGCGGAAGAAGTTCTTCTTCGCCTCCTCGACGGCCTTGGCGATAGCGAGCGGAACTTCCTTCGCCTTGCCGTAGCCGACACCGACGGTGCCTGCGCCATCGCCGACGACGACCAGAGCGGTGAAGCTGAAGCGACGACCACCCTTGACGACCTTGGCGACACGGTTGATGGTGACGACGCGCTCCAGGAACTGGTTGCGGTCCTCGTTGGCGTTGTTGCGACGGTTGTCGCGACCGCCGTCACGGCCACCGCGGCCGTTGTTGCGACGGTCGTTGTTGTTGTCGCCGGTGTTCTCGGGGCCCTGGGTGGAGCCAGCAGCACCTCGACGCTGGGGTCCAGCCATCAGTGGTTCCTCATCTCGACAGTGTTGTAGGTGTAGGTCACAGCGTCAGTCCACCCTCACGGGCGCCATCGGCAATGGCCGCAACCCGACCGGCGTAGCGGTTACCACCACGGTCGAACACGACGGCCTCGATGCCGAGGTCCTTCGCGCGGGCGGCCACGAGCTCGCCGACCTTCTTGGCCTTGGCGGTCTTGTCGCCGTCCAGGGCGCGCAGGTCCGCTTCCATCGTGGAGACGCAGACAACGGTCTTGCCGACGGTGTCGTCGACAACCTGAACGAACAAGTGACGCGAGCTACGCGAAACAACCAGACGCGGGCGCTCGGCAGTGCCGGTGATGCGCTTGCGCAGACGGGTGTGACGGCGTACGCGGGCTGCCGACTTGCTCGACGAGCGCTTGACGATACGTGCGTTTGCCATGGCTTACTTACCGGCCTTTCCGACCTTGCGGCGGATGTGCTCACCCTCGTAGCGCACGCCCTTGGCCTTGTACGGGTCCGGGCGACGCAACTTGCGGATGTTCGCAGAGACCTCGCCGACCAACTGCTTGTCGATGCCGCTCACCGAGAACCGGGTCGGGTTCTCGACGGTGAACGAAATGCCCTCGGGAGCCTTGACCACAATGGTGTGGCTGTAGCCGAGCGCGAACTCCAGGTCGGAGCCCTTGGCGGTCACGCGGTAACCGGTGCCGTGGATTTCCAACTTCTTGGTGTAACCCTCGGTCACCCCGATCACCATGTTGTGGATCAGGCTGCGAGTCAGACCGTGACGCGAACGCGCCTCACGATCGTCGTTCGGGCGGGTGACCGCGACGGTGCCGTCGTCGCTCTTGGCGACGGAGATCGGCGACGGAACGGTCAGCGCGAGGGAACCCTTGGGGCCCTTCACAGCGACGCTCTGGCCGTCGATGGTGATGTCAACACCGTTCGGCACGGGAACCGGAAGACGTCCGATACGAGACATTGTCTATTCCTCCTTTGTTCCCGGATTACCAGACGTAGGCGAGGACTTCCCCACCTACACCCTTGGACGCGGCCTGCCGGTCGGTCAACAGACCGGAAGACGTGGAAAGGATCGCAACGCCCAAGCCACCAAGAACCCGCGGAAGGTTCGTGGACTTGGCGTAAACCCGAAGGCCCGGCTTCGAGACGCGGCGCACTCCAGCAATGGAGCGCTCCCGGTTCGGGCCGTACTTCAGGTCAACGATCAGGGTCTTGCCCACCGTGGCGTCTTCGACGCGGAAACCCGAGATGTAACCCTCGGACTTCAGAATCTCGGCGATGTGGGACTTGAGCTTCGAATACGGCATTGACGTCGAGTCGTGGTGCGCCGAGTTGGCGTTCCGGACTCGGGTCAGCATGTCCGCAATCGGGTCGGTCATGGTCATTGGGCTGTCCCGCCCTCCCTCACCGCGGTTTCAGTCACGAGGTTTCGTGGCCGACCTGCGGTGTAGATCTGAACTAACGAATGAATAGCTGGTGTGCTGGGTAAAGCCCGTCGCGACAACGCTCCGGAGAACGAGCGTCGCGACGCAGCGACTACCAGCTGGACTTGGTGACGCCGGGCAGCTCGCCGCGGTGTGCCATCTCGCGCAAGCAAATACGGCACAGGCCGAACTTGCGGTAGACCGAGTGCGGGCGACCGCAGCGCTGGCAGCGCGTGTAGGCACGAACCTCGAACTTGGGCTTCTTGTTCGCCTTGTTGATCAGGGCTTTCTTCGCCATGTCACTTCTCCTTGAACGGGAAGCCCAGCTGGCGAAGCAGCGCGCGACCCTCATCGTCGGTGGCGGCAGTGGTCACGACGGTGATGTCCATGCCACGCACGCGGTCGATCTTGTCCTGGTCGATCTCGTGGAACATCGACTGCTCGTTCAGACCGAAGGTGTAGTTGCCGTTGCCGTCGAACTGCTTCGGCGACAGACCGCGGAAGTCACGGATACGCGGCAGCGCAACCGAGACCAGACGGTCCAGGAACTCCCACATGCGGTCGCCGCGCAGCGTGGTGTGCGCACCGATCGGCATGCCTTCGCGCAGCTTGAACTGCGCGATCGACTTGCGGGCCTTGGTGACGGTCGGCTTCTGACCGGTGATCAGGGACAAGTCCTTGACCGCGCCGTCAATCAGCTTGCTGTCGCGGGCAGCGTCGCCGACACCCATGTTCACAACGACCTTGGTGACACCCGGGACCTGCATGACGTTGGCGAAGGAGAACTCCTCCATCAACGCCGGCTTGATCTCGGCGTGGTAGCGAGCCTTCAGCCGCGGGGTGACCGAAGCGCTGGTTGTACCAGCGGTCTCGGTGGCCTCGGTGCCTTCAGTGGTTTCGATGCTCATCAGAGGTCCTTGCCCGAGCGAACGGACACGCGGGTCCGTACGGTCTTGGTCTTGCCGTCACGCTCGACGGACTCGACGCGGGTCTTGATGCGCGTCGGCTTCTTGGTCTCGGGGTCGACGAACATCACGTTGGAAACGTGGATCGGCGCCTCGACGACCTGGATGCCACCGCTGGCCTGGCCGGGCCGGCCGGCGCGCAGGTGCTTGGTCACGCGGTTGATGCCCTCGACCAGCACACGCTCGGTCTCCCGGTTAACCGAGATGACCTTGCCCTGCTTGCCCTTGTCGGGGCCGCTGATGACCTGAACCAGGTCGTTCTTCTTGATCTTGATCTTCGCCATGAGGTCAGAGCACCTCCGGAGCCAGCGAAATGATCTTCATGAACTTCTTCTCACGCAGCTCACGACCCACGGGGCCGAAGATGCGGGTGCCACGAGGGTCACCGTCGTTCTTGAGGATCACCGCGGCGTTTTCGTCGAAGCGGATGTAGCTGCCGTCGGGACGACGACGCTCTTTACGGGTACGGACGATTACCGCCTTGACAACGTCGCCCTTCTTGACGTTGCCACCGGGGATGGCGTCCTTGACGGTGGCCACGATGGTGTCACCGATGCTGGCGTAGCGACGACCAGAGCCACCGAGAACACGGATGCAAAGGATTTCCTTCGCACCGGTGTTGTCGGCGACGCGCAGTCGCGACTCCTGCTGGATCACAGTTCTTCTCCTGTCGTCTCACTGGTTCTCGCGGCCCCGGGGGGCCCGAGCCTTGCGGAACGGATACATGTACGTCCCGACGTCCGACGGCTGACCATTGCTAGTCATGCCGAAGCTCCGTGATTTGTCACGGAGCTGGCACATCCGTTCGGATGTCGAGGTGGTGGGCGCCATACGGCGACGGTCCAGTCTACGGGCCGACGTCGTACGGCTCCAAATCCGTGGTCGCGTCGCGAAGACGCGACCACGGAAACGATTGCAAAGCCGTGGAGCTGTTACTTCGCCTTTTCGAGGATCTCGACAACACGCCAGCGCTTCTGCGCCGACAGCGGTCGGGTCTCCATGATCAGAACGAGGTCACCAACGCCGGCCGAGTTGTCCTCGTCGTGCGCCTTCACACGGCTGGCCTTCTTCAAGACCTTGCCGTAGAGGGCGTGCTTGACGCGGTCCTCAACCTCGACCACCACGGTCTTGTCCATCTTGTCGCTGACGACGAAGCCCTGGCGGGCCTTGCGGTCGTTGCGCTCGTTGGACTCGGGTGCGGTCTGCTGCGACATGTTCAGCTCACCTTCTCATCGCTTGCGGACGGCGCCCGACCGATGCCGAGCTCGCGCTCACGCATTTCGGTGTAGATGCGGGCGATGTCCTTGCGGACTGCGCGCAACCGGGCGTTGTTCTCCAGTTGGCCGGTGGCCGACTGGAATCGCAGGTTGAACAGTTCCTGCTTCGATGTGGCCAGCGACGCGACGAGAGCGTCGTTATCGAGCTCGCGCAGCTTGGTCGTGGCGAGGTCCTGGGAACCCAGAGCCATCAGAAGTCACCACCTTCACGTGCGACGAAGCGGCACTTCATCGGCAACTTGTGCATCGCCAGGCGCAGGGCCTCGCGAGCGGTCTCTTCGGATACACCGGACAGCTCGAACATGACGCGACCCGGCTTGACATTGGCAACCCACCACTCCGGCGAACCCTTACCGGAACCCATGCGGGTTTCGGCCGGCTTCTTCGTCAGCGGACGGTCGGGGTAGATGTTGATCCACACCTTTCCGCCACGCTTCATGTAGCGGGTCATGGCGATACGAGCGGACTCGATCTGCCGGTTGGTGACGTAGGCGGGCTCGAGAGCCTGGATGCCGAAGTCACCGAACGAGACCGCGGTGCCGCCCTTGGCGGCTCCGCTGCGACCCGGGTGGTGCTGCTTGCGGTGCTTAACTCGACGCGGAATCAACATCAGGCGTCGCCTCCCTCAGTGGTAGCAGGAGCGGCTTCGACAGCGGCCGGCGCGGTCTGCGGTGCGGCCTCAGCTGCACCGTCGGCGGGGGCCTGGTCGCGACGACCACCACGGGCGCCACGGTCACCACCGCGGTCGCCACGCACCGGACGGTCGTCACGACGACGGTTCGGACGGGACGGCGCGGAGGCCTGCTCGCGAGCGAGCTCCTTGGCGGTGAGGTCACCGTTGTAGATCCAGACCTTGACACCGATGCGGCCGAACGTCGTACGAGCCTCGTAGAAGCCGTAGTCGATGTTGGCGCGCAGGGTGTGCAGCGGCACACGACCTTCACGGTAGAACTCGGTGCGGCTCATCTCGGCGCCATTCAGACGACCGGCGACCATCACCTTGATGCCCTTGACACCGGCCCGCTGCGCGGACTGGATGCTCTTGCGGGTCGCACGACGGAAGTTCACACGAGCAGCGAGCTGCTCGGCGACACCCTGGGCGACCAGCTGAGCGTTGGCCTCGGGGTTCTTGACCTCGAGGATGTTCAGCTGGACCTGCTTGCCGGTCAACTTCTCCAGCGAGCTGCGCAGGCGGTCGGCCTCGGCGCCGCGGCGACCGATGACGATGCCCGGGCGCGCGGTGTGGATGTCAACGCGTACGCGGTCACGGGTGCGCTCGATCTCCACGTGGGAGATACCGGCGCGCTCCATGCCCTTGGCCATCAGCTTGCGGATCGCGACGTCTTCCTTGACGTAGTCGCTGTAACGCTGACCCGCCTTGGTGCTGTCTGCGAACCAGCGGCTCTTGTGCTCGGTCGTGATACCGAGACGGAACCCGTTCGGGTGGATTTTCTGACCCATGATTAGCGGCCTCCGTCCTTGCTGTCGACGAACACGGTGATGTGGCTGCTGCGCTTGTTGATGCGGCTCGCGCGGCCCTGAGCCCGCGGGCGGAACCGCTTCATCGTCGGACCTTCGTCCACATATGCGGCAGTGACCACGAGGTTGCGCTCGTCGAAGGCGACGGAGTGCTTGTCAGCCAACACACGAGCGTTGGCGATGGCGCTGTTCAGCACCTTCAGCACCGGCTCGCTCGCGCTTTGCGGCGCGAAGGTGAGCACGCGGATCGCCTCTTGGGTGTCCTTGCCACGAATCAGGTCCACGACGCGGCGGGCCTTCATCGGCGTCACACGGACATACCGCGCCTGCGCCTTGGCTTCCATCGCTGTCCCTTTGCTTTCGGTAGTTGCAGTCATATCGACTCTCACCAGGTGCCGCCGCGTCAGCGGCGGCGACCCTTCTTGTCGTCCTTCTCGTGACCCTTGAAGGTCCGAGTCGGGGCGAACTCACCCAACTTGTGGCCAACCATCGACTCGGTGACGAACACCGGGACGTGCTTGCGGCCGTCGTGCACGGCCAGCGTGTGGCCGAGCATGTCCGGGGTGATCATCGAGCGACGCGACCAGGTCTTGATGACGTTCTTGGTGCCGGCTTCGTTCTGGGCCTCGACCTTCTTGGCGAGGTGGTCGTCGACGAAGGGACCCTTCTTCAGGCTACGAGGCATCTCTTAGCGCTTCTTTCCAGTACGACGGCGGCGAACGATCATCTTGTCGCTGCTCTTGTTCGGGCGGCGGGTGCGGCCTTCCTTCTGGCCCCACGGCGACACAGGGTGACGGCCACCAGAGGTCTTGCCTTCACCACCACCGTGCGGGTGATCGACCGGGTTCATGGCGACACCGCGGACGGTCGGGCGCTTGCCCTTCCAACGCATACGGCCGGCCTTGCCCCAGTTGATGTTGCTCTGCTCGGCGTTACCCACCTCGCCGACAGTCGCGCGGCAGCGGACGTCGACGTTGCGGATTTCACCGGACGGCATACGCAACTGCGCGTACGGGCCATCCTTGGCAACCAGCTGCACGCGGGCACCAGCCGAGCGGGCGATCTTCGCACCGCCACCGGGCCGAAGCTCGATGCAGTGGATGACCGTACCGGTCGGGATGTTGCGCAGCGGCAGGTTGTTGCCCGGCTTGATGTCGGCGCCCGGGCCGTTCTCGATGCTGTCACCCTGCGACAAGCGGTTCGGCGCAATGATGTAGCGCTTCTCGCCATCGGCGTAGTGCAGCAACGCGATGCGGGCGGTGCGGTTCGGGTCGTACTCGATGTGAGCGACCTTCGCCGGGATGCCGTCCTTGTCGTGACGACGGAAGTCGATCACGCGGTAGGCGCGCTTGTGACCGCCACCGATGTGGCGAGTCGTGATACGACCCGAGGCGTTGCGGCCACCGGTCTTGGAGAGCGGACGAACCAGGGACTTCTCCGGCGTCGAGCGCGTGATTTCGACAAAGTCGGCCACGCTCGAGCCACGACGTCCCGGCGTCGTCGGCTTGTACTTACGAATACCCATGTCAGTTACCTGTCCTCGCCGTCGTTCAGCTCGCCGAGCCGAAGATGTCGATGGAGCCTTCACGCAGGGAGACGATGGCGCGCTTGGTGTTCTTGCGCTTGCCCAACCCGAGACGGGTGCGGCGTGTCTTGCCCTGACGGTTCAGCGTGTGGACCGAGGCGACCTTCACATCGAAGATCTGCTCGATGGCGAGCTTGATCTCGCTCTTGTTGGAGCGGGGGTCCACGATGAACGTGTACTTGCCCTCGTCCAGCAGCGTGTACGACTTCTCGGTCAGCACCGGCGCGACGATGACGTCGTGCGGGTCCTTGCCAACCTGGAACGAAGTAGTGCTCACTTGTCGTCCTCCTTCGCCTGCTGGGCCTTCGCGCCACCGGCCGGTTCGAAGCCGGCCGCGGCAGCAGCCTCGCCGGTGGTGAACCAGACCTCAGCGACGGTCGCGTCAAACCAACGCGAACCCGGCACGTGGTACTTCATCGAGTCCTTGTTGCCCTTGACGACGAACGTGTCGGCGTCGGGGCTCGAGCCATCCTCCAGCGGAGCGGCCGAGTCGGCGCCGAAGCCACCGTCGACCAGCGTCGCCTTGGAGTCAGCCTTGGGGGCTTCAGCCTTGACGGTCTCGGTCTTGACGGTCTCGGTCTTCACAGTCTCGGTCTTGACCGAAGCGGCAGCCTTGTCGAGCTTGGCAGCCTGGGTCGGACCGGCCAGGAAGCTCTCCAGAGCAGCCTGGGTGAAGACGATGTCGTCGGCGCAGAGCACGTCGTAGGTGTTCAGCTGGTCGGCGAACAACGAGTGCACGTCGGCCAGGTTGCGCACCGAGAGGTTGCCAACGCTGTCGTCGCGGCTCATCACCACGAGCAGGTTCTTGCGCTCGGACAGACCGCTCAGCAGCTGGCCGGCCGCCTTGGTCGACGGGGTTGCACCCTCGACCAGGCTGGACAGCACGTGGATGCGGCCGTGACGCGCCCGGTCAGACAGGGCACCGCGCAGGGCGGCTGCCTTCATCTTCTTGGGGGTGCGCTGGCTGTAGTCACGCGGCTGCGGGCCGTGGACAACGCCACCACCAGCGAACTGCGGGGCGCGGGTCGAACCCTGACGGGCGCGGCCGGTTCCCTTCTGACGGTAAGGCTTGCGACCACCACCGCGGACTTCGCCGCGGGTCTTGGTCGAGTGGGTCCCCTGGCGGGCAGCCGCCAGCTGGGCCACAACGACCTGGTGGATCAGCGGAACGTTGGTAACAACGTCGAAGATCTCGGCGGGGAGCTCAACAGAGCCCGACGTCGAGCCGGACGGAGTCAACACATCAACGGAAGTCATTGGAGTCAGGCTCCCTTCGCAGCGGTGCGAACCAGAACGATGCGGCCGCGAGCGCCGGGGACGGCGCCCTTGACGAGCAGCAGGCCCTTCTCGGCGTCCACTGCGTGGATCGTGAGGTTCTGGGTGGTCTGGCGATCGCCGCCCATACGGCCGGCCATGCGCATGCCCTTGAAGACACGGCCCGGGGTGGCGCAGCCACCGATCGAGCCCGGCTTGCGGTGGTTCTTGTGGGAACCGTGGCTGGAGCTCACGCCGTGGAAGCCGTGACGCTTCATCACACCCGCGAAACCCTTGCCCTTGGTGCGGCCGACAACGTCGATCACCTGTCCGGCCTCAAAGGCCTCCACGGTGATCTCCTGGCCGAGCTCGTAGCTCGCCGCGTCGCTGGTGCGGATCTCGACGAGGTGACGGCGCGGCGTAACGCCGGCCTTCTCGAAGTGACCGGTCAGCGGCTTGTTGACCTTGCGCGGGTCGATGGCGCCGTAAGCGATCTGAACGGCGTGGTAGCCGTCCTGGTCGCCACGGACCTGCGACACCACGCAGGGGCCGGCCTGGATGACGGTGACCGGAACGAGCTTGTTGTTCTCGTCCCAGACCTGCGTCATGCCCAGCTTTTCGCCGAGCACGCCCGTGACGGAGCGCTCAGTTGTTGCAGTCATGGTGAGTCACTCCGCCTTTCAGAGCTTGATTTCGATGTTGACGTCAGCCGGGAGGTCGAGTCGCATGAGCGAGTCCACCGCCTTCGGCGTCGGGTCAACAATGTCGATGAGGCGCTTGTGTGTGCGCATCTCGAAGTGCTCGCGGCTGTCCTTGTACTTGTGCGGCGAACGGATGACGCAGAAGACATTCTTCTCCGTCGGGAGCGGCACAGGGCCAACCACCGTTGCGCCGGCACGAGTCACTGTGTCGACAATCTTGCGCGCCGAGCTGTCGATGACCTCGTGGTCATACGACTTCAGCCGGATGCGGATCTTCTGTCCCGCCATCTGTCGCGTCCCTCTCGCCGTACTCTTCTATATCTGTCAATTGGCCGCCCCTTACGGGATCCGGCTCCGACCCCCGCGGTCGGGTGTGTCGCCTGTGCTTCGCAGCACAGCGCACTGGTTTTCACCGAGTCGCGGGTGTGAGCCGGTCCGGAAGGACCGGGGCTTGTGCTGTTTCGACCGGACGAGAACGCCGTGGTTTCAACTCGATTCCGCATTTCTCCCGGGTTGGACCGGTCGAACTGATGCGTCATCGCGCAGCAAGCAACTTGTCTATAGTGCCATGACCCCGGCGGACGCACCAAATCGAAGCGAGTGGCGCTACGAACGCTCCTGCAGGATGGCGCCCAAGAACGCTCGAGCCGCGTTGCTCGCACCCTCGGGGTCTCGACCAACGATCGCCTCGACGAGCGCTTCATGCTGATCGTCGTACGTGCTGGGCAGTTCGGTGACGTTCTCGGTGATCGCCGACTCGAGCATCCCGGCGAGGGAGTCGTAGACCGACACCAGCAGCGGGTTTCCGCTAGCTCGTACGACGGCCCGGTGCAGTGCGAGGTCCGCCGCGGCGAGCGCGGGCGGGTCGTCGGCGACCGTCTGGCGCAGCCGCACCGCTTCCGTCAGCTCGACGGCGGCCTCGTCCGTACGGCGTCGGGCGGCCAGGTCGGCCGCGACCACGTCGATGGCGAGCCGCAGCTCGAGGCAGTTGCGGTGGTCGGCCGCGGTGAGCCGGGAGTTGATGGCCTCGCCAACTTCGCTGTCGGAGATGACGTAGGTGCCCGACCCCTGCCGCCGCTCCAGCAGGCCGACCTGAACCAACGCGCCCACGGCCTCACGGATGGTGTTGCGTGAGGCGCCGAGTTCCTCGACCAGCCGAGGCTCGGTCGGGATGCGGGAACCGACCGGCCAGACTCCGCCGGTGATCTTCGCGCGCAGGACGGCGATGACCTGGTCGAGCAGGCCGGCGCGGCGCAGTTGAGTCACAGGCCCAGCTTACGCGGCTTTCTAAATTCATCCCATGATCCTATGATTCACCGGTGACGACGACTGTGCGCCCGACCCGTGACTCGACCCTGCTGGTGCTGCTGGTCGCAGTGGTGCTGAGCGCGTTCTCGCTGCGCACCGCGGTCACCTCTATTACTCCGTTGCTCGACGAGGTGTCCGCCGACGTTCGTTTCGGCAGCACCGTCGCCGGGGTGCTCGGGATGGTGCCGACCTTGATGTTCAGCGCCGCCGGCATCCTCACCCCGCGGCTCATTCGCCGATTCGGCCTGGAACACGTCGCGCTGGCCTCGATGGTTCTGGCCGGCCTCGGCCTGCTGACCCGCAGCTTCTCGACGAACGTGCCGGCGTTGCTGCTGACCTCCGCCTGCGCGCTGGCCGGCATGGGCATCGGCAACGTGGTCATCCCGCCGGTCATCCAGCGCTTCTTCCCCGAGCGGGTCGCGGCGCTGAGCACTGCCTACATCACCGTCTTGCAACTCGGCACCCTCATTCCGCCGCTTGTCGCGGTCCCGCTGGCGAACGCCCACGGATGGCGAGTCTCGTTGGGGATCTGGGCAATTGCGGCCGCGGCCGCGCTGGCTCCGTGGTTGATCGTCATCCTGCGTCAGCGCGAAAGTGACCCCCGCGTGGTGCTCGCCCCGAGCCACGGCGGCGGCCGCGTCTCCCGCTCCCCCGTCGCGTGGGCCCTCGCGCTCATGTTCGGCGCGACCTCCTTGAACACGTACGCGATGTTCACCTGGCTGCCGAAGATCCTCACCGAGGCGGGACACAACGCGGCGTACGGCGGAACCATGCTTTCGCTCTTCGCGGGCATGGGTCTGGTGTCGTCGCTGTTCGCGCCGCAGCTCGCGGCCCGGCTCTCCAGCCCCGCGCCGATCGTGATCGGTTCGGTGGTGGCCTTCACGGTCGGCTACAGCGGTCTGTTCTGGGCGCCCGGATCGGCAACTCTGCTCTGGGTCATCGCGGCCGGGCTCGGCCCGACCACTTTCCCGCTGGCACTCACCTTGATCAACCTGCGTACCCGGACCGCGGCCGGCTCCTCCGCGCTCTCCGGTTTCGTGCAAGGACTCGGCTATCTGCTGGCTTGCGCGGGCCCGGTGGTCTTCGGGGTCCTGCACGACCGTACGGGTGGCTGGGGTGTGCCCTTCGGCTTCCTCGCCGTGACCGTCGTGGTGGTGTTGGTGGCCGGTTTGCGAGTGAGCCGGCCGCAGATGCTCGAGGACACCTGGCGCTGACGCCCGGGGGAATCTGCGCCCCTCGGCCACATCCGCCCGTCCTATAGGCCGAGCAGATGTCGATAACCCGCGCGGATTTATGCGGCCATCGCCAACGCGGCCCGAACCTTCGCCGCTGCCCGGCCATTGAACAGGTCAGCCCAAGTCAGGCGTACGACCATCCAGCCCAGCGAGCGGATACGGTCCTCCCGTTTCTTCTCCTCCCACAGAGCCTCGGGTTTGGCGTATTTGAGCTTGCCGTCGAACTCGATCAACAGTCGGCTGCCGCTCACCCGGAAGTCGGTGCGATAGCCCTGCCCGCTCTGCGTCCACTTGGCGCTGCCGGGTACTGCGAACTGCGCCTCGAGATCAATCCCGGCTTCGCGCAGGCGCATCGCTGCGAGGGTCTCCCCCGCTGATTCGTGGCGCCCGTCGGCCCGCTGAAGAAGTTGCGCGACCTTGGCTGCGCCGGTGGCGGACCGACTTGCCAGAGCGGCCCGCTCCAACTGCTCCCGGTTGATGAGCTGGCGGTGCAAGGCGTCATCGCCGGCCACCAACCCGGCCTCGAGGTCACCGGACGCCAGCTGCACCACGGTCGTTGCGAGGTGTTCGACGCCATCGACCGGATCTAGTCGCCTCGCCGCGGCGTGCAGATGGAAGCCCAGGGCCCGTTTCGATCGACCCCTCCCGAGCCGGCAGAGGTGGACCGTGGAGAGATCCTCGTTGTGCAGCGCCAACCCGTGGCGCAGCGCAGCGGAGCCGTAGCCGGCCACCGCTCGACCGTCGTAGTCAGCCAGGAAGGTGTCGAGCAGTCGGAGGTGTCGGTCCTGCTCGCCGGCGACTGGCCGGGTCAGGAACCAGCCGCGACGCAGCCGCACCCACGACTCATCGGCGACCAGTCGTTCGATGTCTCGCTCGCTCAGGCCACGCAGCTCGGCCTGGCGACGGGTGATCGGTTCCATCCGCCCACCATGGCGGCGCCGCGGGGGGCGTGGACCGGCGTACGGACATCTGTGGAAAAGGATCCGCGCGGGTTATCTACATTTGCGCGCCCTATAAGACGAGCAGATGTCGATAACCCGCGCGAATTTCGTACGGAGGTCAGTCCTTCTTCGCCAACGCCAACCAGGTCTCCACGACCGTGTCGGGGTTCAGCGACATCGACTCGATGCCCTGGTCGAGCAACCACTGCGCCAGATCCGGGTGGTCCGAGGGGCCCTGGCCACAGATGCCGACGTATTTGCCCGCGTCGCGGCAGGCCTTGATCGCCATCGACAGCATCGCCTTGACCGCGGGATCACGCTCGTCGAAAGAGCCGGCGACCAGCGAGGAGTCGCGGTCGAGGCCGAGGGTCAGCTGGGTCATGTCGTTCGAGCCGATCGAGAACCCGTCGAAGTGCTCCAGGAACTGGTCGGCGATGACGGCGTTCGAGGGAACCTCACACATCATCACGACCTGCAGGCCGTTCTCGCCGCGCTTGAGGCCGTTGGCCGCGAGCAGGTCGATGACACCCTTGGCCTCTTCGACCGTACGGACGAACGGGATCATCACCTTGAGGTTGGTCAGACCCATGTCCTCGCGGACGTAGCGCAGCGCCTCGCACTCCATTTCGAAGCACTCACGGAAGTCCTCCGACAGGTATCGGGCCGCGCCGCGGTAGCCGATCATCGGGTTCTCTTCGTGCGGCTCGTACTTCTCGCCACCGAGCAGACCGGCGTACTCGTTGGACTTGAAGTCCGACATGCGCACGATCACCGGTTCGGGCGCGAACGCCGCGGCCAGCATCGAGACACCCTCGGCAACGCGCTTGACGAAGAACTCGCGCGGGCTGTCATAAGCCGCGATCAGCTCGGTGACCTGCTCCTTGACGGCCGGCTCCTGGTCCTCCAGGTGAAGCAGCGCCTTGGGGTGGATCCCGATCTGGCGGTTGATGATGAACTCCAGCCGCGCCAGACCGATGCCCTTGTTCGGCAGCCGGGAGAACTCGAAGGCCTGGTCGGGGGTGCCGACGTTCATCATGATCTTGACCGGGAGCTCGGGCATCTCATCGAGCGCGGTGGTGCTGACCTCGAAGTCGACCTTGCCGTCGTAGACGAACCCGGTGTCACCCTCGGCGCAGGAGACGGTGACCTCCTGGCCCTCCTCGAGAACCGAGGTGGCCTTGCCGGTTCCGACGACGGCCGGGATGCCCAGCTCGCGGGCGATGATCGCCGCGTGGCAGGTGCGGCCGCCACGGTTGGTGACGATCGCGCTGGCCTTCTTCATGATCGGTTCCCAGTCGGGGTCGGTCATGTCGGCGACGAGCACCTCACCGGCCTTGAACTGCGCCATGTCGTCGATCGACTTCAGGCTGCGTACGGCGCCGGCACCGATCTTCTGTCCGATCGCGCGGCCTTCGATCGCCACGGGGCCGCTGCCCTTCATCCGGTAGCGCTCCAGCTTGGAGCCGGATTCGCGCGACTTGACCGTCTCGGGGCGAGCCTGAACGACGTAGATCAGACCGTCGTCGCCGTCCTTGACCCACTCGATGTCCATCGGACGGCCGTAGTGTTCGGCGATCTTGACCGCGTGGCGAGCCAGTTCCTCGACGTCGGCGTCGGTGATCGAGAACTTCGCCGAATCGGCCGGGTCGACCTCAACGGTCTCGATGGTGCGGCCGACCGACTTGTCGGCGGTGTAGACCATCTTGATGGCCTTGCTGCCGACCCCGCGCTTGAGGATTGCCGGCTTGCCGGCGGCGAGCGCCGGCTTGTAGACGTAGAACTCATCGGGGTTGACCGCGCCCTGCACGACTGCTTCGCCCAGGCCGTACGACGAGGTGATGAAGACGGTGTCCTTGAAGCCGGACTCGGTGTCGATGGTGAACATCACACCGGCCGAGCCGATGTCGGAACGGACCATCCGCTGAACGCCGGCCGATAGCGCGACGACCGCGTGGTCGAAGTTGTTGTGAACGCGGTAGGCGATCGCGCGGTCGTTGTAGAGCGAGGCGAACACGAGCTTGATCGCGTGGAGGATGTTCTCGATGCCGTGGATGTTCAGGAAGGTCTCCTGCTGCCCGGCGAACGAGGCGTCGGGCAGGTCCTCGGCGGTGGCGCTGGAGCGTACGGCCCAGCTCACGTCGTCGCCGTGGTCGCCGACCAACTTGATGTAGGCGTCGCGGATCTCCTGCTCGAGGTCGGCCGGGAACGGCTGGTCCTCGACCGCCTGGCGGATCTCGGCGCCGACCTTCGCCAGTTCGCGTACGTCGTCGACGTCGAGCGTGGTCAGCATGCCGTCGATCCGCTTGGCCAGACCGGACTCGATCAAGAAGCGACGGTAGGCGTCGGCGGTGGTGGCGAAGCCGGTGGGAACTCGCACGCCGGCCTTCGAGAGGTGCTGCACCATCTCGCCCAGTGAGGCGTTCTTTCCGCCGACTTTCTCGACATCGTTGATGCCGAGGTCCTCGAACCATTCAATGTTGCTGCTCATGGCGTCCTTCCGGGCGTAATGCGAATCAGTGAGCGGTGTTGAGTTTCAGGGTCTGCATGATGATCGCGGCCATCTCCTCGATCGACATCGAGGCGGAGTTGATGAACGGGATCCGGTGCGTACGGAACATGGATTCCGCGCGCCGCAGTTCGTAGAGGCATTGCGCCTGGGATGAGTAGCGCGAGTTGGGGCGGCGTTCGCCGCGCACCTGACTCAGCCTGCTCGGGGTGGAGACGATGCCGAAGCATTTGTCGGCATGGTCGCGTACGGGCCCGGGGAGGTCGCCGGAGTCGTAGTCCTCGTCGACCAGCGGGTAGTTCGCGACAAAAAGACTGTGTTGCAACGCTAGATACATCGTGGTCGGCGTCTTGCCGCAGCGCGAGGGGGCGAGCAGGATCACCTGGGCCTTGTCGATCGCCCGCAGGCTGGCTCCGTCGTCATGCTCCAGCGCGTATTCGACGGCCTTCATCCGGGAGTCGTAACGCACCTGGTCGGTGACGGCGTGGGCGGAAACTGCACTGTGGGCGGCGTTGCGGTGGAGCACCTGCTCGACCTCGGAAAGCTGCGAACCGAAGAGGTCGATGAAGGCGCAGGTGGTCTTCATCAGCTCGGCGCGGATCGCCTCGTCGGCGACGGTCGAGAAGACCAGCGGGGTGATGGTGTCGGTCTTGGCTGCTTCGAGCATCTCGACAACCTGCTGGGCCCCGGAGACGGAGGTGATGAACGGAACCTTTTGCCGCACGACGGCGACGTCGGGAAACTGGGCCAAGATCAGGTTGCCCAGAGTTTCAGCGGAAATTCCGGTGCCCCCGGCCAAAAAGAACGCCGGCACAGCCTCGGCGGTCAGGTCCGTCATGACCGTAACAATCCCACACCCGCGGTGAGCCGCGTCACCAACCCTGTTTGTCAATACATGCGATGTCTTACCCAGCGTCACAATTCGGGAGCTTGGGTGGGCTCGCGTCGCGGTCCGCCGCGAGCCCACCAGCCGAGCGTCGTCAGTGCTTCGAGAGGTACTCCCCCGCCGCCAGCAACACACAGGTGGCGACGCCGTCCATCGCGACCTCGACCTCTTCCAGCGGCGGCATGGTCGGGGCGAGGCGGATGTTCTCGTCGTGCGGGTCGTTGCCGAGCGGGAAGCTGGCGCCGGCCGGGGTCAACGCAATGCCGGCCTCTTTAGCCAGCTCGACAACCCGCGAGGCGGTTCCGGGCAACACGTCGAGGTTCACGAAGTAGCCACCGATCGGCTTGCTCCAGTGGGCCACGTCGTGTTCGGCCAGCCGGCCGGTGAGGATGCGCTCGACCGCAGCGAACTTGGGGCCGATGATCGCGGCGTGCTTGCGCATGTGGGCGCGCACCCCGTCGGCGTCACCGAAGAACTGCGCGTGGCGCAGCTGGTTGACCTTGTCGGGGCCGATCGATCCGATGGCGAGGTGCTTCAGATACCAGTCGAGGTTCTCGGTGGAGGCCGCCAGGAAGGCAACGCCCGCGCCGGCATAGGTGATCTTCGACGTCGAAGCGAACAGCACCGGGCGGTTCGGGTGTCCCGAGGCCGAGGCCAGCGAAATGATGTCGACGCTCTTGGTTTCGACGTCGGTCAGGTGGTGCAGCGCGTAGGCGTTGTCCCAGAAGATCTTGAAGTCCGGCGCCGCAGTCGGCATCGCCACCAGCTTCGCGGCGACCTCCTGGCTCACCGTCTGGCCGCTCGGGTTGGCATAGGTCGGCACGATCCAGATGCCCTTGATGGACGCATCGTCCTTGACCAGCGCAGCCACCGCGTCGGCGTCGGGACCGTCATCGAGCATCGGAACGGTCACCATCTCGATGCCGAAAGACGCCAGCAGGGCGAAGTGCCGGTCATAGCCGGGAACGGGGCAGACGAACTTGATCGTCTCCTCCTGGCTCCAGGGGCGCTCGCTGTCGACAGCGCCGTGCAGCAGCGCGTCGACGAGCACCTGATGCATGAGGGTCAGGCTCGAATTGCCTTGCGCCGTCAGCTGCTTCACGTCAACGCCGAGCAGTTCGGCGAAGATCTCGCGCAGCTCCAGCAGACCCATCAGGCCGCCGTAATTGCGGGTGTCGGTGCCGTCAGCCGCCTTCGTGGTGGTCGGCAACGCCAGCAGGCCATCGGACAGATCCAGCTGCGCCGAGGACGGCTTGCCACGAGTGACGTCCAGCTTCAGCCCGCGCGCCTTGAGTTCGTCGTACGCGGTCTTCTGCGTGAGCATGAAAGCAGCAAGTTCGTCGGCGGGCATGTCGGCGATGGACACGGGTGGGCTCCTGAGGGAAAGGGTGCGGTTGCCGCGCCTATTTTCGCAGAGCCGCGTCGTCGTCGGCGACGCTGGTCGCATCTCGGGAACCGGCTGCAGCCGGACGCTTGCGCCGGCGCCAGAAGAGCACCATGTCGGCGAGCATCCAGGCGATGACGAGGAACGACCCGACGGTCGCTGCCACGAAGAACTTCGGCAGGTAGGAGAACTCGATGGTGGACCGTCCGGCCGGAACGGGCACCGTCTGGAACAGGCCCGAGTTGTCGCCCACGGTGACCGAGCGGTTGCCGAAGTCGGCGGTCCAGCCGGGGGTCGCCACCGCGCGGCGGGTCAGGGTGTCGGCGGCGCTGCAGTTCACGGTCACCGCGAAGTAGGTCTGCTGCTGCACTGCGCAGTGACCTCCGGCGCTGCTGTAGTAGGGCTTGGCGGCCGCGTCCTTCCAGATCTCGACCTTCGAGTCGCTATAGGCAAGCGACAGACCGAGCTTCGAGGTCGTGGCGGGGTCGCCGACGCCGCGGGTCATCACCACATATTCGACGCTCGCGTCGCGGAAGTGCTGCTGCTGTTGGCCGTAGGCGACCAGCAGCGTCTGCTGGATCTTCTTCGGGAAGTTGAACGGCACGATCTCGTACGGCCAGAACGCGCGAGCCGTTCCCTGCGCGCCCGGGGTGCCCTTCTTCGGAGTCAGCTGCTGGCTGACGAAATCGCTGTACTTCTTCGGCACCGGCAGGTCATTGGCGTTCAGTTGGGCGATCCCGAAGTAGGACCCGTAATTCGCCTGGATCGGACCGAGCGTGTAGAAGCGGGAGGTGCCGAGATGCTGCTGCAGGAAGCGCACCGGGCCCAGGTTCACCGGCCGCTCCGGGCTGGCCGACAGCTGTGGCACCGCGTAGGTGCCGCTGGAGTCCACGACCACGAACGCCGCGGCGATCAGTCCCACGGCCGCGATCCGCCGCCCCCCGAACCGGGTCAGCAGCAGGGCCACGACGACCACCAGGCAGGCCAGCACAGTCCAGGTGAGGTAGACCTTCGACCAACGGCTGTGGGTGAACAGCCCGTTGCGATAGCAATAGGCAACGGCGGCGATGCCATAGACCCCACCGACCGCGGTGGCCAGCGCGACCCATCGGCCGCGCAAGCGCCCGCCGACCAACTCATCCAGCCCGTACGCCGCCAGCAGGGCGACCGCGAACATCACCACGGGCAGCGCGTATTTGAGGCCGAGCATCCCGGAGAACCCGGGAACGTGATTGAGCACCGTCTTGGCGGGGCCGAAGCCGTACATGTTCAAAACGAAGAGCAGGAACGCGAGCCCGGTGAGGACCTTCAGCGCGCGGTGCCGCGCACCCATCAACCCGACGATCGCCAGGATGACTGCCGGGAGGGTGACGTAGCCGGCTTGGGTGCCGCCGATCCCCGGCAGACCCATCGGGGCCGCGATGTATTTGAGCGCGAGGGTCGGGATGAAGCTCTTTGCATAGGACGCGTTGTTGACCGGGCCGCTGTGATAGCCGACGTAGCCGAAGCCGAGGAAGTGCAGGAACGCCACCAGAACGGGCAGCGCGATGAGCACCCCGGCGAGGGTGGCCAGCGCCACGTGGCCGAGGAAGGCCCGGCGCCGCTGCGGCAGCATGAAGGTGCGGACCAGCGCCCAGGCGCCGATGAACAGACCCTGCACGTAGGCGGTCTCCGGGAAGCCGGAGAAGAGCATCAGCGCCATCGCCCAGGCGGTGACCCAGAAGCCGAGCCGCGAACGTTTCCCACCCGCGGTGAAGATCAGTTCGACGCCCAGCAGCGCGAGCGGCAGGAACGCGATCGGGTTGAACGGCGCGTTGGTCATCACCGAGAACGACCCGTTCAGCGCGAACAGGCAGGCACCGGTGGTGGCGCCGATCCAGCCGATGTTCAGGCGGCGCAGCAGCAGGAGGGTGCTGAAGCCGGCGATCAGTTCGAGGCCGAGGTGAAGCCAGAAGATGCCGTTGGGCAGCAGCTGCAACAGGACCAGCGGCAGGAAGAGCGCGGCCGATTGCATCTCGCCGGCCAGTGGTTGCCCGAGGCCTTCGTAGACGTTCCAGAGCGGCACGTTTCCGTGGCTCCACATCTGGGCCGCGAGGTGGCCGAGCGCCTGAGCGGTCCAGCCGTCGTTCGCGTCGAGGGTGTGTGGGCCGTGGCCGATGCCGATGGCAGCGCCGGAGACACCGCGAACCGGCGAGCCGAGGCCCGAGTGGTAGAGCAGCGGGTCGTTGCTGCGGATGCCGAGCAGGTAGCTCGCGTTGGCCAGCAGAACCACCAAGAACACCACGCCCGAGGCAATGCCGGCCGGTGTTCGCGCGACCCTCGCCCGGGCGGCCGCGACGCGCGTCGAACTCATCGTGCCGAGCGGCCCGACCACGTAACGGAAGGTAAGCGCAGGTAGGACAGTCGAGCCGTCTCCTGCCGCAACCGCATGATGCCGTTCAGCACCAGTCCGACGATGATGCTCAGCATGCCGATGAGCACCAGGCCGGTGGCCAGAATCGCGGTCGGGAATCGCGGCACCTGATTGGTGTCGAGGTAGGTCAGGAACAGCGGGAAGCCGAGGATGATCGCGATCAGCCAGAAGAAGGCCCCGATGATCGAGAAGAACGCCAGCGGCCGTTCGTACTGCACCAGCTGAGCGATCAGGCGCAGGATGCGGAATCCGTCGTGATAGGTGCGCAGCTTGGACTCACTGCCCGCGGGGCGGTCCTTGAATCCGACGGGGACTTCGACCTGCGGGATGCGCAGGTTCACCGCGTGAACGGTCAGCTCGGTTTCGATCTCGAACTCGCGCGACAGAGCGGGGAACGACTTCACGAAGCGGTGCGAGAACACTCGGTAGCCCGACAGCATGTCGTTGACTTCTTCACCGAACAGCTTGCCGATCAGCCGGTTGAACATCCGGTTGCCGGCCGCGTGGCCCGGGCGGTAGGCGGAGGTGTCGGAGTCTTCGGTGCGAACGCCGAGGACGTGGTCGTACGGTCCGGACAACAGCGTCTCGATCATCTTCGGCGCCGCGGCGGCGTCGTAGGTGTCGTCGCCGTCGATCATCAGATAGACGTCGGCCTCGATGTCGGAGAAGGCGCGGCGGACCACGTTGCCCTTGCCCTTGCGCGGCTCGTGACGCACCACCGCGCCCGCCTCAGCGGCGACCTGCGCGGTGTTGTCGGAGGAGTTGTTGTCGTAGACGTAGACGACCATTCCGGGCACTGCTGCGAGCAGGTCCTTGACGACCGTGCCGACGGCGACTTCCTCGTTGTAGCAGGGAACGATGGCCGCGATTTTCAGTCCGGGAAAGGCAGCTCCGACAGGTGCATCAGTCACGAGCGGAACCCTAACAGCGAACCCTGGTTTCCCCGGCGACGACGCACCAGCAGCCAGCAACAGTCCGCGACCATGAGCAACAGCACCCCCACCGAGACCGCGACGGCCTCAGCGAACATCCGCGGCCGGTAGTCGAAGCTGATCCGCGAGTGGCCGGCCGGGACGACCAGGCTCTGAAAGTAGTCAGTTCCGCTGGGGATCTTGACCGTCCGGTTGTTGATCGTTGCGCTCCAACCCGGCGTCGACAGCGAAGTGCGCTGCAGGACAGTGGCTTTGGTGCAGTTGAGGGTCACCGCGGTGTAGCTCTGCTGCTCGACCCGGCAGGCATTGCCGGCGGTTGTGTAATACGGCGTCGCCCGCGCGTCGCGCCAGATCTCCGCCTTGTGGTCGGCGAACACCCGCACTAGTCCGTAGCGCGCGCCGTCTGTGGGCTGCGCGACACCAGGGGACATCACCAGATATTGCACCGACGCCTCACGGAAGTAGCGCTGTTGCTGGCCGTAGGCCGCCAGCAGGCGTTTCTGGGTCGCGACCGGGAAATTCAGCGGGGCGAGTTCGTAGGAAATGAAGGCTCGCCCGACTCCGTTGCCCCCCGGCCGCACCTGGTGGGGTTTGAGGCGGCTCAGCAGATAACTGCTGTAGCGCCGGGGCACCGGCAGGTCGTTGGCGTTGATCTGGGCGATGCCGAAGTACGACCCATAGTTGGGCTGGATCGGGCCGAGCGAGTAGAAGCGGGAGGTGCCGAGGTGGGTTTGCAGGTAGTGCACCGGGGCGAGGTCGACCGGTCGCTGCGGGCTGGCCGACAGCTGCGGGACGGCGTAGGTCGCGCCGGCATCCACGGCCAGCAACCCGACCGCAAAGACTGCGACCAGGCCGGCGCGCGCTGGTTTGGCCCGTACGAGCAGCATCGCCGCAACCAGCAGCGCGCAGATCAACACGCTCCAGGCGACGAACACGATCGTCCAGTGCACATGCTTTAGGTCGCCCTTGCCGTGCAGATAGATCAAACCGCTGATGACATACGCCGCCGCGGCCAGCGCGGCCAGCGCCACCCGGCGACCTCGTACGTCGGCCCGGCGCAGGTCGTCGATGCCATAGGCCGCCAGCACCGCGACGCTGAACTCGATCAGGACGAGCGCGTATTTGTAACCGAGGATGCCGCTCATTCCCGGGATGAGGTTCAACAAGACCTTGATGGGGCCGAAGCCGTACATATTCAGAACGAAGACGAAGAACACCACGACCGCGGTGATCCGCAGCGCACGGTGGCGGCGGCCGCAAAGCGCGCCGACGAACGCGACGAGCAACGCCGACAGCGTCACGTAGCCGGCTTGGCCCGAGCCGATCGGGCTCAGGTAGAGCGCGCCGGTGATGTATTTCAGGCCGAGGGTGTAGCTGAACCTGACGTCGTAGGACAGGTTGTTCACGGCCGTGTTGTGATACGAAACCACGCCGAAGTTCAGGAAGTGCAGGAACGCGACCAGAACCGGAGCGGCGATCAGAACACCGGCCACTCCCCCGGCAGCCACCTGCAGGACGAACCGAAGTCGAGCCGTTCGGCGGAGCATCCCCAGACGCACCAAACTCCAGACGCCGACGAACAGCGCCTCGAGATAGGCAGTCTCGGGAAAGCCGGCAAACAGCATGGCGGCGATGGCCAACGCGATCACCCAGAGGCCGGCTCGTGAACGGGTTGAGCGCGCCACCAGTTCGACGCCCCAGAGCGCGACCGGCAGAAACGCGATCGGGTTGAACGGGGCGTTGGTCATCACCGAGAACGCGCCGTTGACCGCGAACAGGCAGCCGCCAGCTGCGGCGGCTGCCCAGCTGAGACGCAGGGAGCGCAGGAAGAGCAGGGTGCCGATGCCGGCGACCAGTTCGAGCGCGAGATGCATCGCGAAGATGCCGTTGGGCAGCAGTTGCAGGAGCGCGAACGGCAGGAAGAACGCCGCCGACTGCATCTCACCGGCCAGGGGCTGGCCGAGCCCTTCGTACGGGTTCCAGAGCGGAACGTTCCCATGCGCCCACATCTGCGCGGCGGCGCGGCCCAATGCCTGCGCGGTCCAGCCCTCGTTGGCGTCGATGGTGTGTGGTGCGTGGCCGTATTGGAAGGCCAGGTTCGTGACACCACGGGCCGGCGAACCGAGGCCGGAGTCGTAGAGCAGTGGATCGTTGCTGCGAATCCCGAAGAGATAGATCGCATTGGCCAGAATGATCGTCCCCACGATCGCCACAACGGCCAGAACCTGAGGCGAACGCAACCGTTGCATTGCACGCATAAAAAAACCCCCTGAGTCGACGGGATCCTAACTCAAGAGGAAGTTCCTGAACGAACGAAGCCTCCCACCTGAAAATCAGGCGGGAGGCTTCGGTTACTTCAGTGCCCTAGCGGGCAACGATCACTTCGTGATGGTGACGACGCGACCGGCGCCGACGGTGCGGCCACCCTCGCGGATCGCGAAACGCAGACCCTCGTCCATGGCGATCGGAGCAATGAGCTCGACCGACATTTCGGTGTTGTCACCGGGCATGACCATCTCGGTGCCTTCCGGCAGCTTCACGACACCCGTGACGTCCGTCGTACGGAAGTAGAACTGCGGACGGTAGTTGTCGTAGAACGGCGTGTGACGGCCACCTTCGTCCTTCGAGAGGATGTAGACCGAAGCCTCGAAGTTGGTGTGCGGGGTGGTCGTGCCGGGCTTGGCAATGACCTGACCGCGCTCAACGTCCTCACGCTTGATGCCGCGCAGCAGGAGGGCGGCGTTGTCGCCGGCCTGGCCGCTGTCCAGCATCTTGTTGAACATCTCGATGGAGGTCACGGTGGTCTTCGGGGCAACGCCCGGCTTCAGACCAACGATCTCGACCTCTTCGTTGATGTTCAGGACGCCGCGCTCGATACGACCGGTGACGACGGTTCCACGACCGGTGATCGTGAAGACGTCCTCAACGGGCATCAGGAACGGCTTGTCGGTGTCGCGCTCCGGCTCCGGAATGGCCTCGTCGACCGCATCCATGAGCTCGAGAACGGTCTTGCCCCACTCCTCGTCGCCCTCGAGCGCCTTCAGCGCCGAGACCTTGACGACCGGGAGGTCGTCGCCGGGGAACTCGTAAGCCGACAGCAGCTCGCGGACCTCCATCTCGACGAGTTCGAGGATTTCCTCGTCGTCGACCATGTCGGCCTTGTTGAGCGCCACGACGATGTAGGGAACGCCGACCTGGCGGGCCAGGAGGACGTGCTCCTTCGTCTGCGGCATCGGGCCGTCAGTGGCGGCGACGACCAGGATCGCACCGTCCATCTGAGCCGCACCGGTGATCATGTTCTTCACGTAGTCAGCGTGACCGGGGCAGTCGACGTGAGCGTAGTGACGCTTCTCGGTCTGGTACTCGATGTGCGCGATCGAGATGGTGATACCGCGCTGCTTTTCTTCGGGAGCCTTGTCGATCTCGTCGAACGCGAAAGCGGGGTTCACGTCCGGGAACTTGTCGTGCAGCACCTTCGAGATCGCAGCCGTCAGCGTCGTCTTACCGTGGTCAATGTGACCAATGGTGCCGATGTTGACGTGCGGCTTGGTCCGCTCAAACTTGGCCTTAGCCACTGCGAGTCCTCCTGTTGGACTTGATTTGCTGACGCCGGGGCGGCGTCGGTTGGTTATTGGTGGAAACTAGCGGGTCAACCGATCAGGGAACAAATCCCTGAATCACTCGCCCCGGACCTTCTTGATGATCTCTTCCGCGACGTTCCGGGGAACCTCGGCGTAGGAGTCGAACTGCATCGTGTAGTTCGCACGACCCTGGGTCTTGGACCGCAGGTCGCCGACATACCCGAACATCTCGCTCAGCGGAACCAGGGCCTTGACGACCTTCGCACCACTGATGTCCTCCATGGCCTGAATCTGGCCACGGCGGCTGTTGAGGTCGCCGATGACGTCGCCCATGTAGTCCTCGGGCGTGCGCACCTCAACGGCCATCATCGGTTCGAGCAGCGCGGGGTCCGCCTTGCGAGCGGCCTCCTTGAATGCCATCGAACCGGCGATCTTGAACGCCATCTCCGAGGAGTCGACGTCGTGGTAGGCACCATCGAGCAGGGTGGCCTTCACGCCGACCAGCGGGTAGCCGGCGAGGATGCCGAGCTGCATCGCTTCCTGGATACCGTGGTCGACCGACGGGATGTATTCGCGCGGGACGCGACCACCGGTGACGGCGTTCTCGAACTCGTAGAGCTCGCCCTCGGAAGTGTCCAGCGGAGCCAGCGCGATCTGGATCTTCGCGAACTGACCCGAACCACCGGTCTGCTTCTTGTGGGTGTAGTCGAACTTCTCGACCGCGCGGCGAATGGTTTCGCGGTAGGCAACCTGGGGCGCGCCCACGTTGGCCTCAACCTTGAACTCACGCTTCATCCGGTCAACCAGGATGTCGAGGTGGAGCTCGCCCATACCGCCGATGACGGTCTGGCCAGTTTCCTCGTTCAGGCTGACCGTGAACGTCGGGTCTTCCTGCGCGAGCTTCTGGATGGCTGTTCCCAGCTTCTCCTGGTCGCTCTTAGTCTTCGGCTCGATGGCCACGTGGATGACCGGCTCCGGGAACGTCATCGACTCCAGAACGATCTGGTCGTTGGGGTCGCAGAGCGTGTCACCGGTGGTGGTGTCCTTCAGACCGATCGCGGCGTAGATGTGACCCGCCACGGCCTCTTCGACCGGGTTCTCCTTGTTGGCGTGCATCTGGAAGAGCTTGCCAACGCGCTCCTTGCGACCCTTGGTCGAGTTGACGACCGCCGAGCCCGCCGCGATGCGGCCGGAGTAGACGCGGATGAAGGTCAGCGAACCGAAGAACGGGTGGCTGGCGATCTTGAAGGCCAGCGCGGAGAACGGAGCGTCCTTGCTGGGCTCGCGGGTGATCTCCTGGTCCTCGTGGTTCGGCTTGTGGCCGATCATCGGGGGAACGTCCAGCGGGCTGGGCAGGTAGTCGACAACGGCGTCGAGCATCGGCTGCACACCGCGGTTCTTGAACGCGGAGCCACAGAGCATCGGGTAGAGCTCGGAGGTGACCGTGAGCTTGCGGATCGCGCCCTTGATCTCGGCGACCGTCAGCTCGCCACCGTCGAGGTACTTCTCCATCAGCGCGTCGTCAGCTTCGGCGACCCGCTCGACCAGAGCCTGGCGGTATTCGTCGGCCTTGGCCTGGAGGTCGGCCGGGATCTCCTGGACTTCGTACTTCGCGCCCATGGTGACGTCACCCTTGGAGTCACCCGGCCAAACCAGCGCACGCATCTCGACCAGGTCGACGACGCCGACGAAGTCGTTCTCGGAGCCGATCGGCAGCTGGAGCACCAGCGGCTCCGCGCCCAGGCGGTCCTTGACCGTCTGCACGGTGAAGTAGAAGTCGGCGCCCATCTTGTCCATCTTGTTGACGAACGCGATGCGGGGAACGTCGTACTTGTCGGCCTGGCGCCAGACAGTCTCGGACTGCGGCTCCACACCTTCCTTGCCGTCGAAGACAGCAACGGCGCCGTCGAGGACGCGCAGCGAACGCTCCACCTCGACGGTGAAGTCGACGTGGCCCGGGGTGTCGATGATGTTGATCTGGTTGCCGTCCCAGAAGGAGGTCACAGCAGCGGAGGTGATCGTGATGCCACGCTCCTTCTCCTGCTCCATCCAGTCGGTGGTCGAGGCACCGTCGTGGGTCTCGCCGATCTTGTGGTTGACGCCGGTGTAGAACAGGATTCGCTCGGTCGTCGTCGTCTTGCCGGCGTCGATGTGCGCCATGATGCCGATGTTGCGGACCTTGTTCAGGTCGGTCAGCACGTCCTGTGCCACGGTGTCTGCCTCGTCTCGTGAAAGTTCAGTGGTTGTTGTCCCGGGTGACCGGGGCGGTGTCGCGTGCGGAGCGGGCGAACCCGCCCCGCACGCGAAAGATCACCAGCGGTAGTGCGCGAAGGCGCGGTTCGACTCGGCCATCTTGTGGGTGTCCTCGCGACGCTTCACCGCGGCGCCGAGGCCGTTGGATGCATCGAGGATTTCGTTCATCAGACGCTCGGTCATGGTCTTCTCACGACGCTGACGGCTGTAGCCGACGAGCCAGCGCATCGACAGCGTGGTCGCACGACCCGGCTTCACCTCGACCGGAACCTGGTAGGTCGCGCCACCGACACGGCGGGACTTGACCTCAAGGCTCGGCTTGATGTTGTCGAGAGCGCGCTTCAACAGCACGACCGGGTCGGTGCCCGACTTGTCGCGGCAGCCTTCGAGGGCGCCGTAGACGATGCGCTCAGCGGTGGACTTCTTGCCGTCCATCAGGATCTTGTTGACGAGCTGGGTCACGACCGGCGATCCGTAGACCGGGTCGACGACGAGCGGACGCTTGGGAGCAGGGCCCTTACGAGGCATTACTTCTTCTCCTTCTTCGCGCCGTAACGGGAACGAGCCTGGTTGCGACCCTTGACACCCTGGGTGTCGAGCGCGCCGCGGATGATCTTGTAACGCACACCGGGGAGGTCCTTCACACGACCGCCACGCACGAGCACGATCGAGTGCTCCTGCAGGTTGTGGCCGACGCCCGGGATGTAAGCGGTGACCTCGATGCCCGAGGTCAAACGCACGCGCGCAACCTTGCGCAGCGCCGAGTTCGGCTTCTTCGGGGTCGTGGTGTAGACGCGGGTGCAAACACCGCGTCGCTGGGGGCTGCCCTTAAGTGCCGGCGTGGTGACCTTGGTGGTCTTGTCCTGCCGACCCTTACGGACGAGCTGGTTGATAGTAGGCAACCTGTTGTCTCCGTCTGAGTTCGAATGTCTTGTCGTCCGGCGTGAGCCGAACTCCTTGGAATACCGGCGCCGCGCGACCCCCGAGTTCGGGTGTGTCGTGCCGGTGCTCTCCCCCGCACTTCCACACTCCTGTGGCTGCCCGGCGAGAGCGATGTGGTGGGCCTGGTGTTTCGACGCCGGCCGGAGAGCCAGGGTCAAGGGCAGGGCAGAGCCCACGCACAGTCGTCAAGACTACCGGCCGCAAGGAACGCGACCAAATCACGCGCGTACGGCCGCCGAGGCCTCACCGCTGGTTGAACCGCCGCGAGGGTTGATTGAGCCGCCGCGAGGAACGAGCAGCGTGTCGAAACCCCACGAGCAGAACGACGCTCACCCCCAAACCCGCCCAACCTTGCGCCCAGGTAAAGCCAAGGTAAAGCGCCAGCGCAAATTGGACGCTCCCCCGTAGGGGTAGGTAACGTCACGCGGGTTGTCCCAATTCTGGGAGTTCAGATCGTCATCGAGAGGCACCAGTGGATCTGCAAAGTTACCTCCGAGTTCTTCGGAAGCGCTGGCGCACCGTCGCTGTCACAACGTTGGTTTTCGTGGCTCTCGCGGCACTGATGACGCTGCTGACTCCCAAGACGTATCAGTCGAAGGTCGAGTTCTTCGTGTCGACGTCAGACGCCTCCGGCAACGCCCAGCTCGCGCAGGGCAGCACCTTCACCCAGGCCCGGGTGAAGTCCTACACCCAGCTGCTCACCGCGCCGAAGGTGCTCGGCCCGGTCGCGAAGAAGGTGGGCGGCGGCGCAACAGCGAAGTCGCTGGCGACCAAGGTCGCCTCCTCGGTTCCGCCCGACACCGTGTTGATCGACGTCTTGGTGACTGACAGCAAGCCGGAGCGAGCCCAGCAGATCGCTGCGCAAATCGGAAGCCAGTTCCCCGGAACGGTGCAGGACCTCGAGCGCGTGTCGGCCAGCCAGCCCAGCCCCGTCAAAGTCACCGTGGTGCAGGACCCCACCGTCAACACTGCACCGGTCAACCCCAAGCCGACCCGCAACATCGCCCTCGGGCTCGTCCTTGGCTTGCTGCTCGGTCTCGGACTTGCGGTGTTGCGTGAGCGTTTCGACAACCGGGTGCGCTCTCAGGAAGACGTCGAGACCGTCACCGACCTGTCGGTCCTGGGCGGCATTCCGTTTGATTCGGACGCGCCGAACCACCCGCTGATCGTCCAGGCCGACCCCCACTCGTCCCGCAGCGAGGCCTTCCGGTCGTTGCGCACGAATCTGCAGTTCGTCAATGCAGCCAAGCACCCTCGGGTGATCGTGATGACCTCCTCGCTGGCTGGTGAGGGCAAGACCACCACCACCGCCAACTTGGCGCTCACCTTGGCCGAGTCGGGCGCGAAAGTCGTGTTGATCGAAGGCGACCTGCGTCGCCCCCGCCTCCTTCGCTACCTCGGCATGGAGGGCGCCGTCGGCCTCACCGACGTGTTGATCGAGCGCGCTGAACTGAAGGACGTCGTGCAGCGCTTCGGCGAACACGATCTCGGCGTGATCGGTGCAGGCCAGATCCCCCCGAACCCCAGTGAGTTGCTGGGGTCGGAGGCATTGCGAGCGGTGCTCGAGGAGCTCAAGACCCACTTCGACTACGTGATCATTGATGCGCCGCCGCTACTGCCGGTGACAGACGCAGCGATCCTAGGGGCGATCTGCGACGGGACTGTTCTCGTTGCGGCCAGCGGTGAGATCACGGGTGACCAACTGGAGACGGCCCTCGACTCGCTTGAGCGGGTCAACGCCACGACGCTCGGCATCGTGCTGAACAAGGTCCCGCGCAAGCGCGGGGGTCGCTACTACGACTACCGCTACCAATATGCCCCCGAAGACCTCAGCACCTCGCGCAAGGACCGTCGCCTGATCGGCAGGAAGGCCGACGCCTGACATGAACGGACTCAAGGGGGGTCGCTCCCACCGCGAGTGGCTGGTGCAACTCGGATGGGCGGCCATTGATTCGTCCATCGTTGTGATCGGGGTCTACCTAGCCGCGTGGATCCGGTTCGACCTCAACATCCGGGATGCCAATGTTGGCATTCTGGCGAAGTTCGCCGCGCTCGCGATCGTGGTGCACCTTATTGGCGGCTTCCTGGTTGGCCCCTACCGAGTGGGCCACAAACGCGGCTCCTTCGAGGAGACCGCCGATGTCGCCCGTGGCGGGCTCTTCAGCATCATCGTGCTCGCGATGGCGATTTTGCCGTTCCACTGGCTCGCGATTCCGCGGAGCCTGCCCTTCACCGCCCCGTTCTTCGCCGTCGGCGGTATGTTCGCCATCCGTTTCATCATCCGCTCCTACCGTTGGGGGCAGACCGCCGCGCCCGACGACAGCGTGCCCGTGATTGTCTACGGTGCGGGTGATGGTGGTCGCCAGTTGATCCGTGCGCTGCAAACCGAACGCAACGCTGAGCAGCCCTACGCGCCCGTTGCCGTCCTCGACGACGACCCCCGTAAGCGCCGGCTGAAGATCGACGGCGTGCGCATCCGCGGCAACGGCTCTCGGCTGAAGGAAGTCGCGCAGCAGACCGGTGCCCAAAAGGTGGTGCTTGCGATCCCTTCGGCCCCTGCCGAGACGATCACAGCCGTGCGTGACGCCGCCCGTCGGGCCAACCTTGACCTGCTGGTCATGCCACGCCTCGACAGTTTGCTCGGCAAGCCGAGCGCCGCCGATCTGCGCCGGCTCAACCTCGAAGACCTGCTCGGCCGCGGGCGCGTCGAGCTCGACACCGACGCGATCATGAAGGCGGTCACCGGCAAGCGGGTGCTCGTCACTGGGGCCGGCGGTTCGATCGGGTCGGAGCTTTGCCGCCAACTGCAGAAGTTCTCGCCCGCCAAGCTGGTCCTCCTCGACCGCGATGAATCGGCGCTGCACGCCGCTCAGATGAGCATGACGGGTCGAGCCCTCCTCGACGACGGAACGCTCGCGCTGTGTGATATTCGCGACCCGGAGGCGCTACGCGGCGTCTTTGCGCGGGAGCAACCCGAGGTCGTCTTCCATGCGGCTGCGCTCAAGCACTTGACCCTGCTGGAGCAATACCCGCTCGAGGGCTGGAAGTCGAACGTGCTCGGCACGCTCAACGTGTTGACTGCGGCGCATGCCGTCAGCGTGCAGACCTTCGTCAATATCTCCACCGACAAAGCCGCCAACCCCTCGTGCGTGTTGGGCTACAGCAAGCGCCTCGCCGAACGACTCACCGCCGGATTTGCCTCGCTCGACAGCGGCACTTACGTCAGCGTGCGTTTCGGGAATGTGCTCGGCTCGCGCGGCTCGGTGATCACCGCCTTCACCGCCCAGATCGAACGCGGTGGCCCGGTCACCATCACTCACCCCGACGTCGAGCGCTACTTCATGCTCATCCCCGAGGCCTGCCAGTTGGTGCTCCAAGCGGCTGCGATCGGCAAGGACGGAGAGGTGATGGTTCTCGAGATGGGCACCCCGATGAAGATCGTCGAGATGGCAAAGACCCTCATCGACCTCTCTGGCAAGCAAGACGTCGACATCGTTTACACCGGCCTGCGGCCGGGCGAGAAGATGAGCGAAGAACTCTTCACTCCCGGTGAAGACATCCAGAAGTCAGCCCACCCGCTCGTCAACCACGTCGAGGTGCCCTCGATCGAGCAGTCGATCGTGCGGTCGGCCAGCCTTGGTGAGCCGGGCGAAGCCTTCCTCTGGATGCTGCGCGAGAGCGGTGGCCACACCGACCCATCCCTTCACCCCGAAATTTGATTGATAAATATGCGACTTGATGCACTCGTAGTCTCGGCTGGCGTTACGTTTCTATCAGCACCAGCTGTCCGACGGGCGATGATGCGTCTTGGCACGCTTGATATCCCCAATGAACGGTCGTCACACAAGACACCGACTCCTCGTGGCGGGGGGCTCGCCCTCCTCGCGGGAATGACTTCGGCAGGTTTAGTGACGGGAGCTCGACCGAATACCAAAGTTCTGTTTCCCGTGCTCGCCCTGTCGGCAATCGGGTATGTCGACGATTACTCATCCCATCGCGGTGGCTTACCTGCGAGATTCCGACTCGGGACGCAGGTCGCCACAGGGGCATTCTTCGGCGGTCGGCACCCAAAAACAACCATCTCCGCTATGCTCACCATCCCTGGAGTCGTTAACGTCGTCAACTTTATGGATGGCATCAACGGAATAAGCAGCATGACAGCAATAATTTGGGGCCTCAACGCTGCACAGGTGTCTCGCTGCCAGGACACAGCAGTTCTTGGCGCACTTCTCGCAGGGGCCGGACTTGGATTCTTACCGTGGAATTCTCCCGATGCGCGACTCTTCCTTGGCGATGCAGGCAGCTACCTAATGGGTGGCGCAATGGCCGCGGGGATTCTATGCTCCTTGGAACACGAGGGTTTTATCCAAGCAGCCCTCGTAGGGGCACCCCTGACGCTTTACGTCGCCGACGTGGCGCAGGCGATCGCTCACCGCAGGCGCGCAGGCGCGGAACTTACCGCTGCACACCGCGATCATATTTATCAGCAACTCGTGGACGACGCATGCCTGCCACATTTAACTGTCGCTTCTCTTCACACAGTCGGCGCATCCTTGATCGTCGCGGCCTGGCGGACACTGCGCCCAGCCGGAGCCACGGTTGCCACACTTGCAGTCTGCACGGCTTACATGGCATTGCCACGTCTCACAGCACCTCGGTCAACCGCGTCCCACCTGGTCCACAATGGCTGACCCGATTAGCGGCCCAGTCGTATGCGTCGTCGGAGCAACTGGTTTTATCGGGCGTGCCGTCATCGAGGAACTCACCAGAACCGACGTGACCGTTGTCACGACGCACGCGCCGAGACTTCACACGGCCGCTCGAACAGCCCCTCAGATCCTTGAGCATGCCTGCCAGCTCAATCTCGAGATCCCGGAGGGAACAACTGCCATCATCAACGCCGCAGGCGCTGCATCACCGACCGCCTCCGACACTGACGGCTTATATGGAGCAAATGCGCTCCTTCCGGCAGCACTCGCCATTGGCGCGCGATCTGAGGCGGTTCCACGCTTGGTTCACATCAGTAGCGCAGCAGTTCAGGGGTATGCACGGGTGCTGACAGCAGAACCCCTGTGGCAGCCGCATTCGCCATACGCGCACTCCAAGTCGCTAGGCGAGCAAGCTATTCTCTCACTTTTCGTGCCCGGGGCCGTAATCCACCGCGCGACATCGGTCCATGGACCCGGCCGCGCCGTCACCCAGAAGCTCTCGTCAATTGCGAGCGGGCCGCTGGCATCAGTTGCCGGCAATGGAGATGGTCCGACACCTCAGGTCCACGTAAGCCAGGTCGCCCAGGCAGTCAGCTTCCTCGCGCTCTCAGCGGAGCACCTGCCGAGCATCACCCTCCAACCATGGGGTGGCCACACCGTCACCTCGATCCTTGAGCAACTCGGTGGTCGCGCACCCCGCCACATTCCACCTCGCCTCGCAGGTGCAATTACAGGCGCCGGCCGCCGACCTGCGATCGGCAGACTTCGACCTGGATTAGCGGGCCAGGCACGTCGCCTCGAGATGATGTGGTTCGGCCAAGAGCAGGAACCTGGATGGCTGGACGAAGTGCGACCAGACTTGTCGGAACGCAGTCCGCTATGGCCCGAGCTGAGGAGAAACGCGTGAGCCGCCCGAATGTACTAGTCCTCATGGCCGCGTATAACGGTTCGGTGTTTATCGAGGAACAGATCGATACAATCCTTCAACAGGAAGGGGTCGACGTTCATGTATTGATCCGCGTCGACCCGAGCACAGATGGCACAGATAGCCTGGTCGCACGTCGCGCCGACAACGACGCACGGCTGAGCGTTATCGATAACGACATGAACTCACCCCGCGGCGCAGCACTCAATTTTTACGAACTTATACGCTGCGCATCAGTAGCCCCCGACGTCACACACATCGCGTTCGCAGATCAGGATGATCTCTGGTACCGCCGAAAGTTGATCCAAGCCACCACAACGCTCGAAATGCATGGTGCCTGGGGCTATTCGTCCGACGTCGACGAGTGGGACAGCGAAACGGGTGCAATGCGCCCACTCGTGAAATCTCAACCACAGACGCCTTGGGACCATCTCTTCAGCTCAGCGGGCCCCGGATGCACATACGTGATGAGAGTCGACGCATTCCGTGCGTTCCAAAACGATTTGACTACAAAATTCAGCCAAGCAGTCTCGATCGATTATCACGACTGGCTAGTTTATGCCTGGGTGCGCGAGCAAGGACAGCGTTGGGTAATAGACGACGCCCGCACCATGGCCTACCGCCAACACAGCGGAAATCAAATCGGCGCCAACTCCGGCGTGGCCGCGGCTCGCCAGAGATTCGTCGCGCTCCGGTCTGGATGGTACCTTGAGCAGGTCCTACTGATCGCCAAATTCGTCGGCGCAACCAATGCTCCACCCCTAAAGGCAATCAGCAAAGAAGGCTTCAACTCTTACCTCACCATCTTTAGGAATCTCCATCACTTCCGGCGTCGCAAGACCGACTCCATCATCGCAGCACTGGCTATCGCCTTCAGCCCTACACGCAATCGAACGACAGAAGGACACTTCTGATGGCTCCGCGAACAGTCGCATTTTACCTGCCCCAATTTCACCAGATTCCGGAGAACGATGAATGGTGGGGCGAAGGATTCACCGAGTGGGTGAACGTTGAACGAGCAAAACCATTGTTCGTAGGCCATGATCATCCACGCAAACCTACCGACCTGGGGAAGTACGACCTGTCTGATGGTGGCGGCATACACCGTGAACAGACATTACTTGCCCGCCAGTACGGAATTGATGCCTTCTGCAAGTACTTCTACTGGTTTGAGGGCCATCGCCTCCTAGAAAAGCCACTCGACATCTGGCGCAACGATAGCTCCTTACTGCCTTACTGCCTGTGCTGGGCGAACGAGCCATGGTCACGCCGATGGGATGGGCGCAGCCACGACGTCTTAATGCCCCAGTCTTATCCCGCAGGTTACGAAACTGGCCTGTTCGACGAATTACTACCGCACCTTCGCGCACCACACTACCTTCGGCAGGACGGTAGGCCAATTCTTCTCGTCCACCGCGCCGACTTGATTCCTAAAGCGAAAGAGTTCAGCGCGCGATTGCGCGCGCTTGCCACTGCGGCTGGACTCCCAGGACTATATCTTATAGCGTCGGAAACAATCACTGATATCGCCCCAGCACCGCTGGGGTTCGACGCAGTCGCGGAATTCCCACCAGTTGGCTCCAATACTTTGAAGAACGCTCTGGTCCCGGCACCCCCTGGACTCGAAGCAGAGTTCCGCGGCCGCCTCCTTTCATATCCCCGCATCGTGGCTCGATTTACTCAACGCGGAAAGCCCACCTTTACGCGCCACCGTGGCGTCATGCCTCGATGGGATAACACGGCTCGCCGAGGGACGAGCGCTACCGTATATGTAGGCGACACTCCGGAGCTATACCGACAGTGGCTCTCGCATGCCCTCGCCGACGAGGAAAGCCAGCGCGGTTCCGATGGGCTTGTATTCATAAATGCATGGAACGAATGGGCCGAAGCCGCTTACCTTGAGCCGGATGCAGCCACTGGCCGCTCATATTTGGAGGCAACCAAGGCGGCACGGGCCCTGCCCGCCTTGACCACCTCAAGCGGTAGAAACCTCGCATACACCCGCAGCCTCACTAAGCTCGCAGCAGGATCGACTCTGAACGCCTGGCGCAGGGCACAACACCGCGCCAACCGCCGATGACGTCCGCACGGCCAACAAACCGGGGACATGGCGAGACCCGCAGGCACCGACCAAAGGAGCTCGGACGAGAAGCCGAGCCCTCATCACTCGGTGGAGCTATTCGCTCCCCATTCTTTTACGTCTCGCTCTGGGCAACCCTCTCAACCGCACTGTATCTTCTGCAATGGTCCGATCTCTACGTAAATCAGGCTCGTGGAGGTCTAGCCGTTGTAGGTCTCGTAATCGTCATTTTTCTTGGCGCCGCGGCTATCCAGCCACGGATGCCTACACCGGCGAGCGCACCTCCAATCAACCGACGGGTCCTACTCGGACTGGGCCTGTACTACGTCGCTGGCTGTGCACGAGCCGGCGGAATACCAGCCTTATTAATCAGGCAAGGCGGGAATTATGACGTATATTCGTTTGGCATTCCCTATTTACACGTCGTAATACTTTCGTACACAGGTTACTATGGCCTGCGCTGCTTTGATTCTTACCTCAAAGAAAGAACTCGCGGACCACTGTTGGCATACATGTCGATTGTGTTCATGCTACTGCTGATATTCAGCCGAAGTTCACTGTCTTTTCTCGCATTTGGCAGTTTTGTTCTCTATTTGATGAGACGGCGCGTAACAATACGGCGCGGCATCACATTCAGTGTGATCGCCGTATCGTTTGTGGCTGCTTTTGGTTACCTCGGTAGCGAGCGACTCAATTTCCAAATCAGTCAGTCCACTGGCGCGACGGCGGGAAAAGGTGCGATCCTCTCGTACGCTGAAGCAAATCAGCGCTTTCTCGATCTCGGACTTCCGGACATTTTCATGTGGGCCTACCTATACTTGTCATCCCCAATCGCAAATCTCATTGCGGCGATCGACTATTCAGGTCCTGCATTCTGTGGGAGAAACTGTGACACGGAAGGAATCCTTGTTTATTCCCTGATGCCTGACATTGTCGGGGATAGGCTCGGCTCCGCACTAGGGATGAGCCGCTTCGACAAGAAGGTATTCTTGCCAAAGGCGGACCTCACGGCATCCACAGTATTCGGCTCTGCAGTCGGCTATGCGGGCCTCCTTGGCGTGTTAATTATGATTGTGGCACTTTTGCTGATCGGAGGTGTGGGTGCGCGTATTTTTGCTAATTCATCGATCCAAGCAGTCGGCATGACACTACTCATAACGATGCTGTTTTTTTGTTTCTTCGAGAACATGATTGCTTATTCGCCACTTTCACTCCAGGTTCTCATAGCTGCTATGGCTGCATTGAGAGCACGAGGTACGCAGCACGACCAGGCGCCGGGTGGTGTTCCTCCCGCCCTGACCAAGCGTGTCGCGAGGACTACATGAGCGTTGGTTCTGGCACCCGCAGGCATATACAGATCTCACTCCTCGGCGCCCTGATGCCAGCAGCGATTGGCGTTATGTCGATCATTGCCTCGAATATTTTTGCAACTGGGAGCAACCTCGCCACGCTCCTTGCCGTCTGGTCGGTAATCGGGTTCCTAACGCTTTCTGACCTCGGGTTGATGCGGACAGCCTCACAGCGTGTGTCGTCTGGTGAACCTGCCCGCCATGTTGTACCTGATCTAGCGCGCGTCGCCGTGGCGTCCGGTGGTGCCGTGAGTATTGGACTCGTAGGCTTCCTTGTGCTGTCGGGCCCTGCTCTTAGCTACCGGCCATTCGCGATCGCACTGCTAGCCCTACTCCCCCCCGTTATGCTGGCGCAGTTTCCAATCGTGGGTGCACTGGAAGCGTCTGGCCAGTTCGGCGTCGTCGCTGCCAACAAGAGCCTCAGCGCAGTTGCTACATACGGCATCCCGGCAGTCGCGCTTCTACTAGGCGATGTGGGCCTGATCGCCGGGCTCGGGGTAATCGTCGGGTACCGACTCATTGCACTAGTCTGGACCTTTGGAGCTTTGCCTCGGGGCGAACATCAATCAAACACGCGTCCCAATTCCAGCTACTTTGGCTGGATAGCTGCGAGCAGCGTGATCGGTCCCGCATTTCTCTACGCCGACCGCTTGTTCATCGCCCTCGGCCCAGGTGCTCGCGAGATCTGGATCTATTACACGACTACTTCAGAAATGCTGTTGCGTTCGTACATCGTGCCGACCTCAATTATCGCGGCCATTTTTCCGTGGACAGTGCGCGCCCTGAGCCACGGAGTGAATGAGGTTAGGCGTGCCTACTCTCGAATTCTTCCGTCTATCACGCTCGTTGCATGCACCATTCTTGTCCTAGCGGCACTCGCCATCCCGGACAGGTACTTCGACTGGTTCGGGATAACAGGCGCGGACTTATGGGGTGCACGCACAGCGACTGGAGCACTTCTAGTTGGCACTGCTCTCAGCTGGTCCTCCCAAGCGCAAATTGCAATGATTCAAGCAGCCGGAGGACACCGAGAGATTGTCTTGGGCCAGCTTGCAATGTTGCCGCCATTTCTCATCGCCTTGTGGCTGAGCGCACCCTACGGTGTCGTCGCGGTAGGGCTTGTCTGGCTTTTGCGCGTCTCAGCAAACTGGATATATCTTATGCTTTTAGTAAAGGCCCGACTACGGGTCAACTTCCAAAGCGACGCGACCAAGTGAGGACGACCACAACACAATGAATCCCCGAATCAGCATTGTTCATCAACACACTAACAACTTTGGAGACGACGCAGCGGGACTCGCTTTAATAGGTTCGATTCGCGAAATTTTTCCGGACGCCGAGATTGACGTTTTTTATATCTGGCACCGCGGTGGCTCAGCGCTGACTGGCGCTGGAACTGGAACGCGGCATCATATGCTGAATGCCCTCTCCGGAGACAAGGAACGTCGCCCGGAATGGGCTGCTAGGGCGGCCGTGTCTGGTGTGCGTCTTGGTGCGATGACACCGGAGATTCAGGAGATGGTCGAGATCTGTCGCGCAAGCGACCACGTCTTCGTGTCTCCGGCCGGTTCGAATTTGGGCATATACAAGGACTGGATGTACCTTCTCTCCCTCTATCTGCTCGTCCGCAACGGGGTACAACTTACATTCTGTCAGAACTCCATCCATGCCAGCGGTTCATCCTTGTTCGACCGCATAGCGCATCGAGTGCTTGCGAATTCCAAGGTATATGTGCGGGAGACTGCATCCGCTGCGCATCTCCAGCGTGAAGGTATCCGCAGCGTCCTTGGCGTCGACACGGCGCTCGCAGCTCCGTTCCCTGTGCGTACGCGTGATGAAGGGCGCACTCTCACAGTTGTCCCGACGAACCTTGCATCCTGGCACCGCGACCATCGCGGTGGCGATGACGCGTCGCTCATCAACGGCAAGATCGGTGGTGCCGTGAAGCAATTCGCGAAGATGTACGATTACCAAGTTGAGCTGCTAGCACACCTATACGGCCCTGAGGACGAGGCCGATATGCTCAATAGTCTGCGAGATGAATTGTGCGATGCTGGAGTTTCCTGTTCGGTTACTCAGCCGGAGTCTGCCAACGCTTATAAGTTGGCGCTATGCAATGCGGATCTCGTCTTGAGCATGCGCTATCACGGTCTTGTCCTTGCCGGGCACGCTGCTGTCCCGTGTGTTGCGCTCGCCTACGAGAACAAAATGGTCGAAGCTGCGGGATATCTTGGGCTAAAGGATCTCTGCTTAGACGTAAACGCTGCGACGAAGGATGACATTATCGCCGCCCTGACCTCTGGACGCGAGCAATCGGAGTCCATTATTTTTGACCTGAAACGGCGTCGACACGCTCTCCAGGAGGTCGCGAAGTCACCGACGCTCGCGTTGCTCGCAACTGCTGTTCGTGATAACCCCCGAGGGCAGATCCAACGGTGACATCAGCTCAATCCTTTCTGGGTGGACCGCACCCATGTAATCCCCCACCCGGCGACCAATCCAGCGGCTCGAAGCGGAGGGATCTCGTGGGCGATGACTCCCCGGGCGGCGCTCAGCGCTGGATGCACGCCTGAGGCTGCGTGTATCACCTCGCTCAAGGCAGGCGACTGAGAATCGGAAAATCTCTGCGCCAGGGTATCGACCATAGTTTTTCGCCACCCCCAACGGTCGATCGCCAAGACATCGAGGGACTGCCGAAACCCACCGCTTGCCAACTTGGTGAAGCGCGCACGCATTCGCCCGCCAGTCTCCTCGCCCAACACGTTTCCCCCATGTTGCACATAGCTCTGCAGCACCTCATCGAGGATGACGAATCGCCCGTGAACAGCAGCGACAAGCCCAAGCCAGTGATCATGATACGCCGACGACGTCGGCGCCGGGAATGGCAGTGCTGCTTCGACGATGTCACTTCTGAAGACACTCAACGACCCGGTGATCTGGTTATCGAAGATAAGACTCGGCAAGCGATTCATACGACGATCGGTGCGACCGGTGACGGCTCCTTCTACGTTAACTAGGCGAGCTTGGCACATCACACCGGTAACGTTTCCACGAATAAGTGGGACCAATCGCTCTAATTTGTCCGTATCCCAGACGTCGTCCTGATCTGAAAGTGCGACCCACTGTGCGCCCGGAAGCGCTAGTCGCACCGCGCGTTCGAAGTTGGCATAGAACCCGACGTTCTCCGGCATATGATGCACTTTGAACCGGTCATCGCTCCCGACGATGGCTCGCAGCAGCGAGTCAGTTCTCTCGTCCGCACCGTCAATAACCATGTGACACGTCCAACGACGCAGGCTCTGTTGCTTCAGAGAGGAAATTTGCGCGCGTAGCAATGACTCGTCGGGGTGAAAGACAGCCATCGCTATCGCGCCATCGCCAACCGATTGATACACGGTTATCGCTCAGTCGACATGACGTCGAGGGCGAGTCTGAGCCGGTCGCCCCAGTGCCCGATGGGTTCGACACCGATCGCGGCAAACGCGTCGTGGCCGAGCACGCTGTTCGCAGGCCGGGCGGCGGGGGTTGGAAAGTCAGCCGTGCTGATCGGCTGGATGCGTTCAGGGTCCAGCCCGGTCAGTGAGAAGACCTCATTCGCAAACCCATGCCACGATGTTTCGCCAGCACTCGTGCCATGGTAATAACCACCCGGTGCCCCGGACGTCACCAGCCGAACGATCAGGTTGGCTAAGTCACCCGTCCAGGTCGGCTGCCCCACCTGATCAGCGACCACTTTCAAAATGTCCCGCTCCTCGGCCAGTCTCAGCATTGTCTTGACAAAATTTTTTCCGCCAGCTCCGTAGAGCCAAGCCGTCCGCACCACATACGCATCTGGATCGACCGAACGAACGGCCCATTCTCCGGCCACCTTCGTGCGCCCGTACGCAGATTGCGGTGATTGAGCCGCAGTCTCCAAATACGGCCCCTCACCGTGACCGTCGAACACGTAATCGGTCGAGATGTGGACGAATCGGGCCCCGACTTCGCGCGCAGCGATGGCAGCGTTACGCGCGCCCACAGCGTTCAGAGCGAAAGCCTCCGCCTCGTGTTCTTCCGCCGCGTCGACCGCCGTCCAAGCGGCGCAGTTCACGACCACAGTGGCACCGTCGAGAGCGGCACGCACCGCGTCCGGATCCCGTATGTCACAGTCGACGCTACTCAGTGCCGTAACACGGGTACCCTCCGAGCGCAGCACCCCGTGCAGGTCCTGCCCCAACATGCCGGTCCCCCCGAGCAGTACCCACATCAGTTAGGCATCTCCCGCATCGCGCCAGCCAACTGTTCCGAGGCGATCACTCGCTGCATATGGGCGTACCTGCTCTCCGCCGCTTCCTTCATCGGACGCCACCACACCTCGTTGTCGCGATACCACTCAATCGTTGCGGCCAAGCCGTCGGCGAAGTCTGTGTAATTGGGTATCCACCCCAACTCCGAACGCAGCAACGTCGAATCGATCGCGTACCGGCGGTCATGCCCGGCCCGGTCAGTCACATGATCGAACGCGTCCTCCGGTTGTCCGAATGCGGACAAAATGGCGCGCATTACAGACAGGTTGTTTTCTTCACCATCGGCACCGATCAAGTATGTCGCACCGATCCGGCCCCGGTCGACGATCGTCCACACCGCAGAGTTGTGGTCATCGACATGTATCCAGTCGCGTACGTTCAACCCATCGCCGTACAACTTGGGAGTCAACCCGTCGATCAAGTTCGTGATCTGGCGGGGTATGAACTTCTCCACGTGCTGGCGCGGCCCGTAATTATTTGAGCAGTTCGAGATCGTCGCAGCCACCCCGAAAGAACGCACCCAAGCCCGCACTAGTAAGTCACTGGCGCCCTTGGTCGAGGAATATGGTGAGGACGGACGATACGGCGTGGCCTCGGTGAATCGGGCCAGGTCGTCCAACTCCAAATCCCCGTAGACCTCATCGGTCGAGATGTGGTGGTAACGCACACCGTGCTTGCGTACGGCCTCTAGGAGAGCGACTGTCCCCAGCACGTTCGTGTCCACGAACGGCCACGGATCGGCGAGTGAGTTGTCGTTGTGCGACTCAGCCGCGAAGTGCACCACCAAGTCCGTGTCTGCGACCAAACGGTCCACCAACTCCCGGTCAGCTACATCGCCTTGGACGAACGTAATATCTTCGATCACACCCTCCAACGACGCCAGCGAGCCCGCGTAGGTTAACTTGTCCAGCACCGTGATCTCGACCTCAGGGCGAGTTGCCCGAGTCAGATGAACGAAGTTGCTCCCGATGAAACCGGCTCCACCGGTGACGACGATCCGCACAAATTCCCCTTCGAGTTGCCAGTTTCGTGCAGCGCGAAGCGCACCGCCGTCATTACCCTACCGATCGAGTGCTGCCGCTGGGAACTGAGCCGCAGAGCAGCACCAGCGGTTGCGTAGGCTTAGACTCTCGGACTGTGAAAGGGATAATTCTTGCAGGAGGGTCCGGCACTCGCCTGCACCCGATCACCCGGGCGATCAGCAAGCAACTGATGCCAATCTACGACAAGCCGATGATCTACTACCCGCTGTCGACCTTGATGATGGCCGGAATCCGCGAAATCCTGGTCATCACCACCCCGCACGACGCTGACCAGTTCAAGCGTCTCCTCGGCGACGGGTCGCAGTGGGGCATCGAACTGACCTACGCCGTGCAGGAATCCCCCGACGGCCTCGCTCAGGCGTTCATTATTGGTGAGAATTTCCTCGCTGGCGACGGCGCCGGTCTCGTGCTCGGTGACAACATCTTCCACGGTGCGGGCCTCGGCACCGCCCTTCGTCGCCGTCTGCCAGAGTCGGGCGGGCTTGTGTTCGCTTACCACGTGCCGAACCCGACGGCCTATGGAGTGGTTGAGTTCGACGACGCTGGTCAGGTGATGTCGATCGAGGAGAAGCCAACGTCACCCAAGTCGGACTATGCCGTGCCCGGTCTTTATTTCTACGACGGCACCGTCGTCGAGCGCGCGAAGACGCTGAAGCCGAGCGCCCGCGGTGAACTTGAGATCACCGGGATCAACGAGTCGTATCTGCGTGACGGAAGCCTGACCGTCGAGGTCTTGCCGCGCGGCACCGCGTGGTTCGACACCGGCACCTTCGAAGGCCTGATGTCCGCATCGCAGTTTGTGCACGTGATTGAGGAGCAGCAGGGCCTGAAGATCGGATGCCTCGAAGAGATCGCTTGGCACAACAGCTGGATCTCGACCGAAGAGTTACGCACCCTCGCCGCACCGTTGATGAAGAGCGGCTACGGCGTCTACCTCAGCCGCATCGCAGACGATCCGCGCCCGGCACCGAAGGACCTCGTATGAACATCGAACCCCTGGCCATCGACGGCGCCTGGGTTATTACCCCACGCCAATTCCCCGACGACCGCGGCGTTTTCATGGAAGGCTTCCGCGCCGACAAACTCGCCGAGCACACCGGCCACCAGATGCGGGTCGCCCAAACCAACATCTCCGTCTCCAGCGCCGGCACCGTCCGCGGGATCCACTTCGCCGACATGCCACCCTCCCAAGCCAAATACATCACCGCCACCAGCGGCGCACTCATCGACTACATCGTCGACATCCGCATCGGCTCACCCACCTTCGGCCACTGGGACTCCGTGCTCCTCGACTCCAACACCCGCAAAGCCGTCTACCTCGCCGAAGGCCTCGGCCACGCCTTCTGCGCCCTCGAAGAAAACACCACCGCCGTCTACCTCTGCTCCACCGTCTACAACCCACAACGCGAACACGGCATCCACCCCCTCGATCCCGCCATCGGCCTGCAACTCCCCGACAGGTTTACCCCCACCCTGTCCCCCAAAGACGAAGGCGCCCCCACCCTCGAGCAAGCCACCGAGGCCGGCCTGCTCCCCCACTACGACGACTGCATCGCCTACCAAAACACTCTGCGCTAACTATCGGCGACAACTGAAGCGAATAGGGGCGCCCAACCGAGTTCCGAGTGGGCGCCCCCATCCGTGTCAGGAATTCATCGCACCGAACTCTCCGACACACCGATCTCGATCTTCGTGCCGGTCGGCAGCGCTCCAAGAACCTTGCTCAGTACGACCTCAACCATCACCACCCGGATGCTCGTAGCCGTTCGGGTCACCTTGTGCAGGGTCACTGTGCCGAGGCCAGGTAATACGAGCTTCGTGTTCGGGGCCACGGAGTCGCCGATGAGCGGGAAGCCTAGAACCTTCAGGCCAAGAAAAGTTGAGCGGTCGAGCGCAGTGACTGGCCCTGCCTTCATGGCACGAGAAGTGCCAGAACTAGCTGTAACTGTATTTGCTGTGATTAGTCCAGACAGCACATTCACCCCGGCAACCGAGCTGGTCACCGAGGAAGTGAGAGTCGGAGCAGCTACGGAAGAAGCGGTAGTTTTCATCGCCCCAATGCTCAGCACCCCAGGGACGGCCGTCCCGGCGACATTCCCGATAGCCGAGCCACCAGAGCATGGCACGTTCGCGAGCGACAGTGGGCCAGCCTTTACAGTCCCATCGATAGTTGTCGCCTTCAGCCCGTACCCTGTGCCGCCCGCGAAGCCGACGGGCACTGCCGCCAAAGCGGCGTAGCTGCGGCCGACAATTACGCGGGCTCCGGCACCAAGCCCAAGAGCGTTCGCCGTCATTGTGACGTCGAGCGCGTCGGTAGCGGTGATTACGTACCCACCGGCGAGCACCTTGCTCTGTTGATTGATAACAACGCGGCCAATAACCACACCGTTCAACTTCAGGCTGAGCGTGGTGTTCGGTGCTGTGGCCGCCGAGATCGCAACGCCACCGACCACGAGGTTGACCAGCTTTGAAGCGTTCGTACCGGAGGCGACACCCGTGGAAGTGATGGTGGAGGTCGATGATGTCCACACCGCGTCTGCGGAAATTAGCCCGGAAAGAAGACGAATCGCTCCTACATAGGTAGCCCCGCTCGCGGTACGGCTGCTCGTGCTGCCGGCCGACTTGGCTGTGCTAGTCACCGCGCCGACGGTGGCAACGCCGAGATTAGCGCTCGGCAACTGGTTGGTGTGCGTCACCCCCTCCTGCGTCGTGCACCCCACGGAGCTGTACCCAGTAAACCCAGATTTAATTCCGCTACTGGCAAGCGCTCCTGAGATGTAGGTCGAGTACCCATAGCTGTTGTACGCAACATCAGTCAACGGCACGGCCGCCGTCACTAGCGGCACGGAGGCGGTGGCCGCAGGTGCTCCCACCCCGACCACCGCCATCGAAATCAACGCAAGAAATAGAGCACGAATAACTCTCATCGCGGGGACCTTTCAACGGTGCGCCACCCGTCGGGGTGAACGGGTGATCTACCGCGAATATAGTGTCGAAAGCACCCACCGAACAGAGCGCAGACTGAGTCTTGGTCGAGTAATTAATGACTATTCGTCAGGCGATGATCCGGTGGCCAGCCAAGTGCAGACCGAGCCCACCCCCGCGCGACGCTCCACTTAACGGGCTCCTCACGATCGAGGGGTAGAGCTGGGGCGCCTCAAGATCAACTCCCCACGAGGCCGTGCCGGTGGGCGAACACCACCGCCTGCACCCGATCTCGCAGCCCGAGCTTGTCGAGGATCCTGGCCACGTGCGTCTTGACGGTGCCCTCACCGATAAACAGCGCCCTCGCGATCTCAGCGTTCGACAGTCCGGCCGCCAAGGCCCGCAGTACCTCACGTTCACGGTCGGTGAGTCGGTCGTATTCCGGCGGCGACGCAGCCGATTTCCGACCGGCGAGGTAGGAGTCGATGATCTGCCCGGTCAGCTGCGGGGCCAACAGTGAATCGCCCGCGGCAATGGTGCGGATCCCCTCCACGATCGCGCGCGGTTCGGCCGTCTTGAGCAGAAACCCGGCGGCGCCCGCCTCGAACGCGTCGAAGACGTACTCCTCCTGACCGAAGGTCGTCAGGATCAGCACCCGCGCCGCGTTGCCACGAGAGTGCAACTGTCGGGTCGCCTCGATGCCGTCGAGCACCGGCATCTGGATGTCCATCAGCACCACCTGCGGTGCGGCTCGCTCGACCAACTCGATGCCGGCCCGGCCGTCGGCCGCCTCGCCGACGAGTTCGAGGTCGTCGTTCGCGGCGACGATCATCGCCAGGCCGCCGCGCACCACCGGCTGGTCGTCGACGATCACCACCCGCAAGGTCATGCCCGTGCTCGAGTCTGGGTCAGCGGCAGGTCGACCATCAACTCCCATTGACCGGTGCCGGTCGGACCTGCGCTGAACCGTCCGCCGAAGATGCTCACCCTCTCCCGCATGCCCGGCAGGCCACGTCCGCCGCCTGGTCCCTCGTCCGGGCCGAGCGGATTTCGCAGCGCGATCGACAACCAGTCCGCGGTGCGCTCCACCCGTAGGGTGCCCGTGCTGGCGCGCGCGTGGCGCCGCGCATTCGTCAAGCCCTCCTGGATCAGCCGGTAGGCCGACAGGTCGATCGGCGCGGGCAGGCCGCGCAGGTCCCCGCCCGTCTGCAAGGTCACTTCGAGCCCGACCGCACGCGACTGGTCCAGCAGAGCGGGCAGGTCGGCCAGCGAAGGTTGCGGCGAACGTGACGCCCCCGTTTCGCCGCGCAACACCCCGAGCAGCCGGCTCATCTCCTCGATCGCCTCCAGGCCGGTGGACCGGATGACGCCCAGCGCCTGCCGTGCCTGCTGCGTGTCGCGCTCCAGCATCTGATCGGCTGCCCCGGCCTGCAGCACCACGATGCCCAACCCGTGCGAAACGATGTCGTGCAACTCGCGGGCGATCCGTGCCCGCTCGGCTGCCGCAGCCGCGTTGGCCGAGTGCGCGCGGCGCTCCTGCTCGGTGCGCAATGCCAGTTCCGTCTGGAACAACTTGTGAGCGCGGCGTTTGGTGGCCAGCCCGAAAAGTGCGGCCAGCCCGCAGACGGCGAGGTCGTAGGTGCGGTCGGCGAGTGAGTGAATGGTCGGGTCGAGAGTGTCGTGGGCGGCAAGCGCCAGCACGATCATCACCAGCGGCGGCCAGGCCCGCGCGGCGTACGAGGCCACCGAATAGCTGAGGACCACCACCATCGCCAGTTCGGTCGGTGAATCGGAGGCGCCGAGGAACACTGCCTGCCCCAGCAGTCCCACCCCGAGCAGCACGACCGTCGCCGCCAACGGATGAGTGCAGCGCCAGGCCATCGCGGTCGCCATGATCGTCACGAACACCGCGTTCGCCCAGCGGGGTCCGCTGTTCTGTGTGCCGAACCAGGTGTCGATCTGGGCCAGCACCAGCAGCGCCAGCGCGAGCGCGACATCGCCCCAACTGGTCTGCCACCGGGTGAAAAAACCGTTCATCCTCTGAGTGTGCTCCGCCCAGGACCATCGCGCGTCTGCCTTTCGGCAGACCAACCGTCCACTTCCGACAGACCAGGTCAGGCCGTCAAGGCGATGACGGACGGCGTGGACGACGAACAGGCTGATGAGTGTTCACACCACTTCGAATCAAGGAGCAACGACATGTCCAAGCGTCTGAACATCGCCCTCGCCGCAGTCGCCCTCACCGCCGGGGCAAGCGTGCCCGCGATGGCGATGAACAGCCACTCGCCCGCGCCCAAATCACAGCGGTTCGTGATGAGCTACGTCACCGTGGGCGACCACGACGAACCAGTGCGGGTCACCGCTGCCGGCCCGATCCACGGCGAAGGCACGGTGCTCAACACACCCGTGAAGGAAACCAAGAACGGCGCCGTGATCAAGACCGTCCTGACCTTCCCCGGCGGCACGGTGCAGTTGCAGGCCGTGGAGAAGGCCGGCCTGAAGATCGACCGTGACAGTTGCACCGCGCAGAACCTCGGCACCGGCACGTGGGTGATCGTCTCCGGCACTGGTGCGTATGCGAACGCCCACGGCAAGGGCACCTTCGTTCGGCGCGTCTACCTGGTCGGCGCCTTCGACCAGCAGGCCCGCTGTCTGGGCGAATCGGCTCAACCCGTTGCCTCGATCGGCACGCTCGTGGTGGACGGTCGGGCAACCGGAGTGCGGTAGTTGCCCTGGAGGGTCAGCGCTCGGTGGTGCGCGCCACGTAGACGTCGCAGTGCGCGCGCCGAGGCACGTTTGTAGGCCCAGTACATCGACTCAGCGCAGGCGGCCAAGTTCGCGCCATGAGGGGTCTCGTCCATCTCTGCGGAGGAGCTTGGACGCATAGGCGCAACGAGACCCGTCAGCCGATCAGGCCGGCCCCCACCGTCGCCCCGGTCGCCTCATCGATCAGGATGAACGAGCCGGTCGTACGGTTGTCGGCATAGGCATCAGCCACGAACGGTTGCGACAACTTCAGGCTGACCTGGCCGATTTCGTTGAGCCCCAACGAATCTGGCGAACCGATCGGTTCGAGGGTGTTCACGTCGAGCTGGTGAGCCAGGGACGCCACGATCGCGCGACCCGAACGGGTCGTCTGCTTGAAGGCCAGCTTCTGGCCCTGCCGTAGCGGCGCGGAGGTCATCCAGCAGATCGTCGCGTCGACCTGCTTGGCGACCTTCGGCTCGTTGCCAACGGCGGCAATCACGTCGCCGCGCGAAACGTCGACGTCGTCGGCCAGGCGCAGCGTCACCGACAGGCGGTCGGGCGCCTCAGTCAGGGAGGTGTCGAACAGGTCGATGCCCTCGACGGTCGTGCGCTGCCCGCTGGGCAGAACGACGACCTCGTCACCGACGCGGAAGGTGCCACCCGTGACCCGGCCGGCGTAGCCCCGGTAGTCGTGGTGGTCCTCGGACTTCGGCCGGATGACGTATTGCACCGGCAGTCGCGCGGCTGTGGTCGCATCACGCCGCACCTCCACCGTCTCGAGGTGTTCGAGCAGCGAGGGCCCCTCGTACCACGGCATTTTCGGCGAGCGGTCAACCACGTTGTCGCCCTGCAGGGCCGACACCGGGATCACGCGGATGCCCGGAACGTCGAGCTTCGCCGCAAACGCGGTGAACTCCTCATCGATCCGGTCGAAGACCGCCTGGTCGAAGTCGACCAGGTCCATCTTGTTCACGGCCAGAACGATCGCCGGAACACGCAACAGCGACAACAACACCGCGTGGCGACGCGACTGCTCCGTCAGACCCTGTCTCGCATCGACCAACACAAGTCCGAGGTCGGCGGTGGAAGCGCCGGTGACCATGTTGCGCGTGTACTCAACGTGGCCCGGGGTGTCGGCGATGATGAACTTGCGCCGCGGGGTCGCGAAGTAGCGGTAGGCGACATCGATGGTGATGCCCTGCTCCCGCTCCGAGCGCAGCCCGTCGGTCAGCAGCGCGAGGTCGGTGTAGTCGTACCCCTTCGTTCGCGAGGTGTGCTCGACCGCCTCCAGCTGATCCTCGAAGATCGCCTTCGAGTCCAACAGCAGCCGGCCGATCAGCGTGGACTTCCCGTCATCAACCGAGCCGGCAGTGGCGAAACGCAACAGGTCCATCAGAAATACCCTTCCTTCTTGCGGTCCTCCATGGCAGCTTCGGAGAAGCGGTCATCGCCGCGGGTTGCGCCGCGCTCGGTCACCCGGGCGACCGCCACCTCATCGACGATCTCCTGCAGGGTGGCGGCTTCGCTTTCCACGCAGCCGGTGAGGGTCAGGTCGCCGACGGTGCGGAATCGTACGGTCCGCTCCTGCGCCTGCTCCCCCTCCCGCAACGGGTTGTGGTCAGACGCGCTCAACAACATCCCGTCGCGTTCAAACACGCTGCGCTGATGGGAGAAGTAGATCGACGGAATCTCGATCTGCTCGCGCGCGATGTAATGCCAGATGTCCAGCTCGGTCCAGTTGCTCAACGGGAAGATCCGCATGTGTTCGCCCGGGTGGATTCGCCCGTTGTAGAGCGACCACAGCTCCGGGCGCTGGTTCTTGGGATCCCACTGCCCGAAATCGTCGCGATGAGAGAAGATGCGCTCCTTGGCGCGGGCCTTCTCCTCATCCCGCCGGCCGCCACCGAACGCGGCAGTGAAGCCGCCCTCCTCGATGGCGTGCAGGAGGGTGCCGATCTGCAACCGGTTGCGGCTGGTCTTGCCGTCGTCGACCACGATGCCGTCGGCGATGGCCTGCTCCACGGAGGCGACGATCATCCTGACGCCGAGGTCGTTGACCCAGTTGTCGCGAGTCTGCAGAACCTCGGGGAAGTCATAGCCGGTGTCGACCTGCAACAGCGGGAAGGGGATCTTGGCGGGGTAGAACGCCTTCTGCGCCAGGCGCAGCATGACGATCGAGTCCTTGCCGCCGGAGAACAGCAACACCGGCTTCTCGAACTCGGCAGCGACCTCACGGATGATGTGGATCGATTCGGCCTCCAGCACGTCCAGCTCAGTGAGCGCATGCTGCACGTCCGACTGCTGTGTTCGGCGGGCGTCGACGGTCACGTCTCACTCCTTGGTGTTCGCGGGCAGTTCCAAAACCGAGAGTTATGTTATCGGTAACGTTTTGAGATGCCGAGTGCGTCCACATCGCAGAACCCCAAGGAGACTTCCCCGTGACGAACACTGCTCGCGAGGTGCAGGTGTCGGCTTCCGAGTTGGACGAGTTGGCCCTGCTGCGACTGGGCTTGGTCGCCTCGCCCTCGTTGCCGCCACTCTCCCCGGGGGATGTGGTGGTCGACCTCGAGGGCGCGCCCTACGCAACCGTCGTCGACGGCGGGTTCGAGTGGCATCCGGATGAGTCCCTGCCGTTCGCGGAGCTCTATCGGGCGTCGACGCCTCCGTTGGTTGAGCCGGGCGAGGCGCCTCCGTTGGGTGAGCCGGGCGAGGCGCCTCCGTTGGGTGAGCCGGGCGAGGCGCTAGCCGAGCCCGTGTCGAAACCTCCCGCCCAAGCACTCTGGGTCGACGTCCCCTCCGACCGCATCGCCGAGGGCGCATCCCCCAACACGGTGTTGCTGGTCCCGCTCTCCCCCAGCCACCAGCCCGGCCACGCCGCAATCAAGCGACTGCAGGCGGCGCTGCGCAGCGGGCTGGAGGTCATCGCCGTGCCGGTCGACCTCGAGGCCCACCCCGAGCGCCGAGCGGAGATCGAGCGGGCCTACGGCCTGAGCGCGTCACTCCTCAGCGCCCACGAATCCCCTTCCCCTGCAGGAACTTTCATTCTGCTGACCGGTCTGTCCGGATCCGGGAAGTCGACCATCGCGCGCGGACTGCGGGAGGCGCTCGTACGAGACGGCGAGACCGTCACCTTGCTCGACGGCGACCAAGTCCGCCGCGAACTGTCCGCCGGGCTCAGCTTTTCGCCCGCCGACCGCGACCGCAATATCCGCCGGATCGGCTGGGTCGGCGCCCAACTCGTCGCCCACGGCGGGGTGGTGGTCGCCTGCCCGATCGCGCCGTACGACGCCACCCGCCAAGAAGTCCGAGCGATGGTCGAGCAGTCCGGTGGACGGATGATCCTGGTGCACATCGCGACCTCGCTGCAGGAATGCGAGCGCCGCGATCGCAAGGGGCTCTACGCCCGCGCCCGCGCCGGCGAGATCCCCGACTTCACCGGCATCAGCGCGCCGTACGAGGCGCCCACCGACGCCGACCTGCGCATCGACACCGCGCAGGTGCCGGTGGCCGAGGCCGTACGAGCTGTCCGAGACCTGATCGCCCGGTGAACCTCTCCCACCAGTTCCCCAGCCTGCTCGCCGTCGCGTTCGGCGTGGGCATCGTCGTCGGCCTGACCGGGATGGGCGGCGGCGCCCTGATGACGCCGGCGCTGATCTTCCTCGGTGTCCCGCCGACGACTGCGGTCGCGAACGACCTGGTCGCCTCCGCGGTGAACAAGTCGGTCGGCGCGAGCGTGCACTGGAAGTCCGGCGCCCCAGACCTGCGGCTGGTGAAACTGCTGGTCATCGGATCCGTCCCGACCGCACTGATCGGCGGGCAGATCGTCCACCTGCTCGGCGACAGCGAAACCCAACAAGCCAACCTCAAACTGATCATCGGCGGCGCCTTGCTGCTGACCGCCGCCACCTATGCGCTGCGCGTCTACCTCGACGCGAGCGGGCGGGTTGGTCGGCGGGCCGGGTCGACCGTGACCATCCGCGCCCTCCCGACCGTTCTCATCGGCGCCGTCGGCGGACTGCTCGTCGGGATCACCAGCGTCGGCAGCGGATCGCTGATCATGGTTGCCCTGGTGATGCTCTATCCCGGGCTCTCCGCGCGGCGACTGGTCGGCACCGACCTTGTCCAGGCGGTCCCGCTGGTTCTGGCCGCCGCGATTTCCCACGTCGCCTCGCAGGGCGTCAACTGGGGCGTGTTGATTCCGCTGATCCTCGGCGGCACTCCCGGCACATTCCTCGGCGCGCGACTCTCCCGGGTGATCGCGCCGTCAGTGATCAAGGGCGGCATTGTGATCGTGCTCAGCCTCACCGGTCTGACCATGTTGAAGGTGCCACCGACCACGGTCGGCATCATCGGCGGCGCCGCGCTGATCCTCGCGCCCGTCGCGTGGGCGTTGCTGCGGCAGCGCGCCGTTCTCCGGACCAAGACCCAGGACGACTACGCGATCTAGCTCTCCAACAACAACGCGCGCACGATCGACGGCAGCACGGCCTCGATCTGCCTCGCCATCTGCTCGAAAACCTGCGGCGCGCGGCGGAACGGGTCGACGATGTCGGCCTCGTCCTCCCCGCGCGGGTGGATGCTTGTTCGCCGCTGACCGGTGAAGTCGACCAGCCGGCCGAGATAGGAGTCGTCGGCCGGTCCGAAGAAGCTGCCCTTGGACTCCGGCACCTGCGTGACTCCAGCAACCAGGTCGCTGAAATCGGCCACGGCGAAGGTGTACTTCAGCCCCTTCGGGTTCATTTGCGCTACCTCGGCCCGGTGGCCGCGAGTGGCGGTGAGGATCAAGTCCGCACCGGCGATCATCTCCGGGGTGAGCTGGCGAGATCGGAAACCACCGTCGTCAATTCCCTTGCGCTGCAAGAGATCCAGGCTTCCGGGCTCGATCGGGTGGCCGACCAGCGCGCGGGTTCCAGCGCTGCGTACGACGTAGTCCTTGCCGTCGAGCGCGACCGCAAGGGAGCGCTCGAGATACGGGGATCGGCAGATGTTGCCGGTGCAGACGGTGAGGATCTGAGATGCCACAAGGAAAGCGTAGTGGTCCCACCTCTAGAGTGACCGCCATGCATGTTCTGGTTGCCGGTGGAGCCGGCTACATCGGGTCGCACACGGTCGTCGCGCTGCGCGAAGCGGGCCACGACGTGACGATCGTCGACAACCTCGACAACGCCAAGGTGACCGCGGTTGCCCGGGTCGAGGAGCTGACCGGCGGCCACATCCCGCTGCATGTGTTCGACCTCTGCGACCCCGACAAGACCGACGCGTTGTTTGCGGAGGAACGGTTCGACGCGGTGATCCACTTCGCCGGACTCAAGGCCGTCGGCGAGAGCGTCGATAAGCCGCTGGACTACTACCGCAACAACCTCGACAGCACCTTCAGCCTGGTCCGCGCGATGGCGCGCCACGGGGTCAACAATCTGGTGTTCTCCTCCTCGGCGACGGTTTATGGCGACAACGCGCCGGTGCCCTATCACGAGGACTACGAGCCGCTCGCCTCCTCTTCGCCGTACGGCTGGACCAAGGTCATCAACGAACGCATCCTCACCGACGTGGCCGCCGCGACCCCCGACCTGCGGATCGCGATGCTGCGCTACTTCAACCCGGTCGGCGCCCACCCGAGCGGCCGCATCGGCGAGGACCCGCAGGGCATTCCGAACAACCTGATGCCGTTCATCGCTCAGGTCGCGGTGGGCCGGCGCGAAAAGCTCACGGTGCACGGCGGCGACTACCCCACTGCTGACGGCTCCTGCGAGCGCGACTACATCCACGTCGTCGATCTTGCGGCCGGCCACCTCGCCGCCCTCGAGCACCTCTCGTCGATGGCCACCCCGGTCCGCGCGTTCAACCTCGGCTCCGGCGTCGGCACCTCCGTTCTCGACCTCTTCCACGCCTTCGAGCGCGCGGTCGGCCACGAGCTGCCCTACGAAATCGGCCCCCGCCGCGCCGGCGACCTCCCGGCCTACTGGGCCGACCCGACCCGTGCCAACACCGAACTCGGTTGGCGCACAGAGAAGTCCATCGACGACATGTGCGCGGACACCTGGCGCTGGCAGTCAGGCAACCCAGAGGGTTACCCGGCCTGATCTGCGCCCGCGCCCGCCCGCTCCCCTCGCCCGCCCCCTCCCGCCGAGATAACTACTTACCCGTGAGGCACCTACCTGCAGGGAGTTGGCTCACCGGCAAGTAGTTGTCTCGCCGAGTTGTCCACAGGGCCTCCGACACCACCAGCCAAACCCTGGCAGCCTCTCGGTCGTGAACCCCGAACTGATCCTGTTCACCGACCGGCGCCTGCGCGAGGTCGGCGGCCTCACGACGAAGGGCTACACCAAGATCCGCAGGGGCGCCTACTACCCCACCCCGCAATGGGTTCAGTGCCAGCGCGACCAAAAGCATGCTCTGCTCATCCATGCCAGCGGCCCTGCGTGGCAAGACCAGCTCGTCGTGTCGCACCGTTCCGCCGCCGCGCTCTGGGGAATTCCGATCGTCGGCCCGATGCCGAAGGGGGTTGAGGTGACCGCCCCCGCACCCACCCGAACCACCCAGGGCGCCCTGGTGGTTCACCGCGCGGGCGAGATGCCAGAGTCAGTGGAGCTCAACGGGTTTCGAGTCACCAGCCCGTTGCGTACGGTCCTCGACCTCGCTCGTACGCTCCCCATCCCGTACGCGCTCGCGGCCGCCGATCACGCGGTGCGGAACCGGACATTCACCGCTACGGAAATGTTCCGGGTTGCCCAGGACCTGCGACCGGGGGCACGCGGTCGCACCATGGCACGCACGATCGCCTGCCTTGCCGACCCGCGCGCAGAGTCTCCGCTCGAATCCCTCAGCCGAGGCGTGATGTTCATGAACTTGCTGCCCAAGCCAGACCTGCAGGTCATCACACTGGGCCCGAACGACGAGTTCCTCGGTCGATCCGACTTCGGTTGGCCCGGAGTGCTCGGCGAATGCGATGGCGCGATGAAGTACGGCGCCGACCTTGCTGAGGACGGCGACCCCTCCAAGGCGGTCTGGCAGGAGAAGCAGCGCGAGGATCGCTTGCGCGAAGTCAGCATGGTCGCCCGATGGGGTTGGAACGCGGCATACCAACAACACGGCAGCGAGATGCTGCGCATCCTCCACGCGAAGGGCATCCGCCCCTCACCCTCCCGCCGAGATAACTGGTTGCCGCTGATGTAACTCCCTGCAGGGAGTTACATCAGCGGCAACCAGTTATCTCGGCGAAAAGAGGAAGGCGCCCCCTCCCGCGAACGGGAGGGGGCGCCCTTTATGGAGTGACTCAGTTGTCGGTGAACCCGAGAGCCTCGTCGTCCAGTCGGATCGCCTCGCCACTGCCCGGGCCGAAGACCGGGTAGTCGTAGGGCTGGTAGTCCGGCAGGGCGTAGAGAGCCTGCTTCGCTTCCTCGGTCGGCTCGACCGAAAGGTTACGGTAGCGGTTCAAACCGGTGCCGGCCGGGATCAGCTTTCCGAGGATCACGTTTTCCTTCAGGCCGAGCAGCGGGTCGCTGCGACCGTGCATCGCTGCCTCGGTGAGCACTCGCGTGGTCTCCTGGAAGGAGGCCGCCGACAGCCACGACTCGGTGGCCAGCGACGCCTTGGTGATACCCATGAGCTCGGGACGACCGGACGCCGGACGGCCGCCTTCGGCGACAGCCTTGCGCGACGCGTCCTCGAACCGGCCACGTTCGGCCAGCTCACCCGGGAGCAGGTTGGTGTCGCCCTCTTCGATGATCGTCACGCGACGCAGCATCTGCCGCACGATGACCTCGATGTGCTTGTCGTGAATCGACACACCCTGCTGGCGGTAAACGCCCTGGACCTCGTCCACCAGGTGCTTCTGCACCTCGCGGGCACCCAGGATGCGCAGCACCTGCTTGGGGTCGATCGCACCCTGCACCAGCAGCGCACCGACCTCGACGTGCTGACCGTCCTCGATCAACAGGCGCGCACGCTTGCTGACCGGGTAGGTCTGCTCCTCGGAGCCGTCGTCCGGGGTGAGGACGAGGGTCCGAGCCTTGTCGTCGTCGTTGATCGCGATGCGGCCAGTGGCCTCCGCGATCGGCGCGACACCCTTGGGCGTACGGGCCTCGAAGAGCTCCACGACGCGCGGCAGACCCTGGGTGATGTCGTCGGCCGCAGCCGCACCACCGGTGTGGAACGTACGCATCGTCAGCTGGGTGCCGGGCTCACCGATGGACTGGGCGGCGATGATGCCGACCGCCTCACCGATGTCGACCAGCTTGCCGGTGGCCAGCGAACGGCCGTAGCACATCGCGCAGGTGCCGACGCGGGACTCACAGGTGAGCACCGAGCGGACCTTGACGTTCTCGATACCGGCCGAAAGCAGCTTGTCGAGGTTGACGTCACCGAGGTCGGAACCGGCTGCGGCGAGGATCTCGCCGTCCTTCTCGACATCGACCGCAAGGTTGCGGGCGTAAACCGAAGACTCGACGTTCTCGTCCTCGATCAGCGAACCGTCGACGCCACGCTGAGCGACCGGCAACACCAGACCACGGTCGGTGCCACAGTCGGCCTCGCGGATGATGACGTCCTGCGACACGTCGACCAGACGACGGGTCAGGTAACCCGAGTCGGCCGTACGCAGCGCGGTGTCGGCAAGACCCTTGCGCGTTCCGTGGGTGGAGATGAAGAACTCCAGCACCGACAAGCCCTCGCGGAAGTTGGACTTGATCGGGCGCGGGATGATCTCGCCCTTCGGGTTGGCCATGAGGCCACGAGCACCGGCGATCTGACGGATCTGGAACCAGTTACCACCGGCGCCCGAGGACACCATGCGGTAGATCGGGTTCTTGGCGTCGAAGTTCTTCTGCATTTCTGCAGCAACCTCGTTGGTGCCTTGGGTCCAGATCTCGATGAGCTCCTGACGGCGCTCGTCGTCGGTGATCAGACCACGCTCGAACTGACCTTGGACCTTGGCGGCCTTGGTCTCGTAGCCGGCCAGGATCTCCAGCTTGCGCGGCGGGGTCTGCACATCGTCGATGGAGACGGTGCAGCCCGAGCGGGTCGCGTGGTAGAAACCGGCGGCCTTCAGCGCGTCGAGGGAAGCAGCAACCTGCACCTTCGGGTAGCGCTCAGCGAGGTCGTTGACGATCGCGCCGAGGACCTTCTTGTCGACCGGCACGTTCAGGAACGGGTAGTCCTCCGGCAGGGTCTCGTTGAAGACGACGCGACCCAGCGTGGTCGGCACGACGTAGCCCGACGCGCGGCCCATGTCGTCGACAGCGATTCCCTCGGGGAGCTCGAAGCCCTCCGGCGGAACCTGGTCGCGCAGGCGGATGTTGACCAGCGAGCCCAGCTTGATCTCGCCACGGTCGAAGGCCATGCGGGCCTCGGAAGCGGTCGAGAAGGTCCGGAGTTCGCCGTTCTCGGCACCCTCGGCGCTGACCTCTCCGTCCTCAGAGGTGAGGAAGAAGATGCCGGTGATCATGTCCTGCGACGGCATCGTCACGGGGCGACCGTCGGCCGGCTTCAACACGTTGTTGCTCGAGAGCATCAAGATGCGGGCCTCAGCCTGCGCCTCGGTCGACAACGGCACGTGTACGGCCATCTGGTCACCGTCGAAGTCGGCGTTGAAGGCGGTGCAGACCAACGGGTGGATCTGAACAGCCTTGCCCTCGACCAACTGCGGTTCGAATGCCTGGATACCCAAACGGTGCAGGGTGGGGGCGCGGTTCAGCAGCACGGGGTGTTCGGTGATGACCTCTTCGAGGACGTCCCACACCTCGGCGCGCTGACGCTCCACCATGCGCTTGGCCGACTTGATGTTCTGCGCGTGGTCGAGGTCGACCAGACGCTTCATCACGAAGGGCTTGAACAGCTCCAGCGCCATCTGCTTGGGCAGACCACACTGGTGCAGCTTCAGGGTCGGGCCGACCACGATGACCGAACGGCCGGAGTAGTCGACGCGCTTGCCGAGCAGGTTCTGACGGAAGCGACCCTGCTTGCCCTTGAGCATGTCGGACAGCGACTTCAGCGGACGGTTGCCCGGTCCGGTCACCGGACGACCACGGCGGCCGTTGTCGAAGAGGCTGTCAACAGCCTCCTGCAGCATCCGCTTCTCGTTGTTGACGATGATCTCCGGCGCACCGAGGTCAAGCAGACGCTTGAGTCGGTTGTTGCGGTTGATCACGCGACGGTAGAGGTCGTTCAGGTCGGAGGTCGCGAAGCGGCCACCATCCAGCTGCACCATCGGACGCAGATCCGGCGGAATGACCGGGACGCAGTCCAGGACCATGCCAGCGGGGCTGTTGGTCGTCTGGATGAACGCCGTGACGACGCGCAGACGCTTCAGCGCACGGGTCTTGCGCTGGCCCTTGCCGTTGGTGATGATGTCGCGCAGCGCGATGGACTCAGCTTCGAGGTCGAAGCTCTCCAGTCGCTTCTGCAGCGCCGCAGCACCCATGCCGCCCTCGAAGTAGAGGCCGAAACGGTCACGCATTTCGCGGTAGAGGGTCTCGTCGCCCTCGAGGTCCTGGACCTTGAGGTTCTTGAACCGGTCCCAGACCTGCGTCAGACGCTCGAGCTGCAGGTCCGAACGCTTACGGATCTGCGTCATCTCACGCTCAGCGGAGTCGCGAACCTTACGACGTACGTCGGCCTTCGCGCCTTCCTTCTCCAGCTCGGCCAGGTCGGCCTCGAGCTTGGCAGCGCGGGTGTTGACGTCACCGTCGCGACGGTTCTCGATCTCCTTCTTCTCAACCTCGATCTGCGCTTCCAAGGACGGAAGGTCCTTGTGGCGCTGGTCGACGTCGACAGAGGTGATCATGTAGGCCGCGAAGTAGATGACCTTCTCGAGGTCCTTCGGGGCAAGGTCGAGCAGGTAGCCCAAGCGCGACGGAACGCCCTTGAAGTACCAGATGTGGGTGACCGGAGCGGCCAGCTCGATGTGGCCCATGCGCTCACGGCGCACGGCCGAGCGGGTCACCTCGACGCCACAGCGCTCACAGATAATGCCCTTGAAGCGAACGCGCTTGTACTTGCCGCAGTAGCACTCCCAGTCGCGGGTCGGACCGAAGATCTTCTCGCAGAAGAGTCCGTCCTTCTCGGGCTTGAGGGTGCGGTAGTTGATGGTCTCGGGCTTCTTAACCTCGCCGTGGCTCCACTGGCGGATGTCATCCGCAGTTGCCAGGCCGATGCGAAGCTCGTCGAAGAAGTTGACGTCGAGCACTTGGTGCTTCCTTCTTTCGGTTCTAACTCAGAAAGGTTCGTGTGATCGCTGCGGTCCTGCGGGGCCTCGGGTGAGGCCCCGCAGGGTCGTGGATCAGACTTCGTCGACCGAGCTCGGCTCGCGACGGGACAGGTCGATACCGAGTTCCTCGGCGGCGCGGAAGACTTCTTGGTCCGCGTCACGCAGGTCGATCGTCTGGCCGTCGCTAGACAGGACCTCGACGTTCAGACACAAGGACTGCATCTCCTTGATGAGCACCTTGAAGGACTCCGGGATGCCCGGCTCCGGGATGTTCTCACCCTTGACGATGGCCTCGTAGACCTTCACGCGGCCGATCACGTCGTCGGACTTGATGGTGAGCAGCTCCTGCAACGCATAGGCAGCGCCGTACGCCTCCAGGGCCCACACCTCCATCTCACCGAATCGCTGACCACCGAACTGCGCCTTACCACCCAGCGGCTGCTGGGTGATCATCGAGTACGGACCGGTCGAACGAGCGTGGATCTTGTCGTCAACCAGGTGGTGCAGCTTCAAGATGTACATGTAACCGACCGAGATCGGCTCCGGGAACGGCTCACCCGAACGACCGTCGAACAGTCGCGCCTTGCCGCTCTGGCTGACCAACTTGTCACCGTCGCGGGTGGCGTTGGTCGAACCGAGCAGACCGGTGATGACACCCTCGGACGCACCGTCGAACACCGGCGTCGCGACCCGCGAACCCGCAGGCGCTTCATAGGCGTCCTTCGGGATCTGGGCGGCCCACTCCGGGTTGCCGTCGATCTTCCAACCGCGGCTAGCGGCCCAACCGAGGTGCAATTCCAGGATCTGGCCCAGGTTCATGCGTCGCGGAACACCGTGCGGGTTCAGGATGACGTCAACCGGGGTTCCGTCCTCGAGGAACGGCATGTCCTCGACGGGCAGGATCCGGGAGATAACACCCTTGTTGCCGTGGCGACCGGCGAGCTTGTCACCGTCGGTGATCTTGCGCTTGTTGGCGACGTAGACACGCACCAGCTGGTTCACGCCCGGCGGCAACTCGTCGCCTTCGTCGCGGTCGAAGACCTTGACACCGATGACGGTGCCGGTCTCGCCGTGGGGAACCTTCATCGACGTGTCGCGGACCTCGCGGGCCTTCTCACCGAAGATGGCGCGCAGCAGGCGCTCCTCCGGGGTCAGCTCGGTCTCACCCTTGGGCGTGACCTTGCCGACGAGCAGGTCGCCGTCACGAACCTCGGCACCGATGCGGATGATGCCGCGCTCGTCGAGGTCGGCCAGCAGCTCTTCGGAGACGTTCGGGATGTCCCGGGTGATCTCCTCCGGGCCGAGCTTGGTGTCGCGAGCGTCGATCTCGTGTTCCTCGATGTGAATCGAGGAGAGAACGTCGTCCTGCACCAGGCGCTGGCTCAGGATGATGGCGTCCTCGAAGTTGTAGCCCTCCCACGGCATGAATGCCACGAGCAGGTTCTTCCCGAGGGCCATCTCGCCACCGTCGGTCGACGGACCATCGGCGAGCACGCCACCGACCTCGACACGGTCGCCCTGGTTGACGACAGCCCGCTGGTTGTAGCAGGTGCCGGCGTTCGAGCGATCGAACTTGGCCAGGCGGTAGGTGTTGTAGGTGCCGTCGTCGGCAGCCATGGTGATCAGGTCGGCCGAAACCTCCTGCACCACACCCGCCTTCTCAGCGCGTACGACATCGCCGGAGTCCAGCGCAGCGCGGAACTCCATGCCGGTTCCGACCAGCGGAGCCTCGGCCTTGACGAGCGGAACGGCCTGACGCTGCATAGCGGCACCCATCAGGGCGCGCGACGCGTCGTCGTGTTCGAGGAACGGAATCAACGCGGTGGACGCCGACACCATCTGGCGCGGGGAGACGTCCATGTAGTCGACGTCGTCACGCGGAACGTCCTGCGCTTCGCCGCCCTTGGCGCGCACCAGTACGCGGTCTTCGACGAAGTGACCATCGGCGTCGATCGGCGCGTTGGCCTGAGCGATCACGAATTCGTCTTCTTCGTCGGCCGAGAGGTAGTGCACCTCGTCGGTGACCTGACCCGAGGTGACCTTGCGGTAGGGGGTCTCGACGAAACCGAACGGGTTGATCCGACCGAACGACGCCAACGAACCGATCAGACCGATGTTCGGGCCTTCCGGCGTCTCAATCGGGCACATGCGGCCGTAGTGGGACGGGTGAACGTCGCGGACCTCCATGCCGGCGCGGTCACGGGACAGACCACCCGGGCCCAGCGCGGACAGACGACGCTTGTGCGTCAAGCCCGCGAGCGGGTTGTTCTGGTCCATGAACTGCGACAGCTGGCTGGTGCCGAAGAACTCCTTGATGGAGGCAACGACGGGCCGGATGTTGATCAGCGTCTGCGGCGTGATCGCCTCGACGTCCTGAGTCGTCATGCGCTCGCGGACGACGCGCTCCATCCGGGACAGACCCGTACGGACCTGGTTCTGGATGAGCTCACCGACGTTGCGCAGGCGGCGGTTGCCGAAGTGGTCGATGTCGTCGACCTCAACGCGGATGTCGACGTCATGACCGTCGCGACGGCCCGGCAGGGTCGTCTGACCGTCATGCAGCGCAACGATGTATTTGATGGTCGCGACGACGTCGTCGACCGACAGGGTCGAGTCGCTCAGCGGACCTTCGAGGCCCAGCTTCTTGTTGACCTTGTAACGACCGACCTTCGCCATGTCGTAACGCTTGCCATTGAAGTAGAGCGAGTTCAGCAGGTTCTCTGCCGCTTCTTTCGTCGGCGGTTCGCCCGGACGAAGCTTGCGGTAGATGTCGACCAGCGCCTCGTCCTGCGTGGCGATGTTGTCCTTCTCCAGCGTCTGACGCATGGAGTCGAACTGACCGAACTCCTCGAGGATCGCAGCCTCGGACAGGCCGAGCGCCTTCAGCAGCACCGTGACGGACTGCTTGCGCTTGCGGTCGACGCGCACGCCGACCATGTCGCGCTTGTCGATCTCGAACTCGAGCCACGCACCGCGGCTCGGGATGATCTTCGCCGAGTAGATGTCCTTGTCGGACGTCTTGTCGATCGAACGCTCGAAGTAGACACCCGGCGAACGAACCAGCTGGGAGACGACGACGCGCTCGGTGCCGTTGATGATGAAGGTGCCGCGGTCGGTCATGAGCGGGAAGTCGCCCATGAAGACCGTCTGGCTCTTGATCTCGCCGGTGTTGTTGTTCATGAACTCGGCCGTGACGAACAGCGGCGCCGAGTAGGTCATGTCACGCTCTTTGCACTCCTCAATGGAGTACTTGACCTCTTCGAACCGGTGGTCCCGGAACGAGAGGCTCATCGACTGAGCGAAGTCTTCGATCGGCGAGATCTCCTCGAAGATCTCCTCCAGACCGGAGCGCTCGTTCAGGTCGTCCCGACCCTGCGCTTTCGCCTCAGCGACGCGAGTCTGCCAGCGCTCGTTGCCGAGCAGCCAGTCAAAACTCTCCGTCTGAGGAGCGAGCAAGTCGGGCATTTCCAAGGGTTCGCGAATAGTCGCGAACGACAGACGGCCAGAAGCCGTCTTTGCCGAGGACAATGATTGTGTCGCAGTACGCGAGGCAGCCAAGGAGGGTCCTTCCACAGGCCGGTGGGCGGTCGGTTGGCTGTCCAGCTTTCGCCATCGATCGCTCGGCTTCGCGAGGCGTAGTTCCAGCCGCAGAGCGGGCAGAACGCAGCATCATCGTCACCGGACGGAGGAATGGGTTGGCCGAAAGAGGGCAGCGCAACTACCAACTGTAGATGCGGAAGGGTCGATTGTCCAATCCGGGGCATAAGCTCCCCCACCCCGGAGGATTCGACGCGCCAAACATTGCACCCCCCGACCGGGGACGGTCAAGCCCCCTGCGGGCGTGTCGTTCGCCAGACCTGCTTTTCCGACTGCAGTTCGCCCCTCGGCCATGCTCACTTCCCCGGAATTTCGGGCCCTCAGCGCGCGCCTGGAGGCGAACCGCAGTCCGGAGTGCAAAGTTGGCCGAGGAACATGCATTGCCAATGCACCCCAGGGTCGCTAGGTTTCCTGCGGGCAAGTCGCCCAGCGAATTTTCAGGTTGTCGCAGGGGTTGAGGGGTCGGCCCGCCGGTCCATCAAGGGGAACTTCATGTATGCATCCAGACGGGCCATGCTGGCGGCCACCGGAGGAGCCCTGCTCTTCGGAGCGTCCTCACTGTCTTCAGCCGAGGCCAGCACCGTCTCCATCGGCCCAGGATCGAACCCGCTCGACATCCGGGCGCTCAAGCTCCTGCTGCGCGGCGCCGGGGTCAGCAGCGTTGTGGTGAACGGCACGTTCGACAGCACGTTCACGGCGCAACTGATCGCCTATCAGAAGAGCCATGGGCTGGCAGCAACCGGCCGCGGCGACGACGCCACCACTGCTTATCTCGGCAGCCGGGTAGCGGTGCGGGTCGGCACCACCTCCAACCACGCCAGCGCGGCGCGGGTGTTGCTGTTCAAGCATGGCTACACCCACAGCAGTGGCGCGGCCGGCACCTATTACGGCACCTCCACCGTCAACACCCAGCTGATGCGCGACCTGACGTCGTTCCGGATCATGCGCGGCGCGGGCTACAGCACCTACCCGATCGAGGCAGCCAGCTGGACGGCCCTGTTCCGGCCGGCGGTGCGGGTTCCCGGCTACCCGATGCTGCAGCAGGGCACCGGGTCGGCCCAGTGGAACAACTGCGGGCCGACCGCGGCGATGACGATCCTGCTCAGCCGCGGCATCCAGCCGGCAGCTTGGACGGGCAACGCCTACCTCTACAACGGCGTCGCTCAACATGGCGGAGCTGTTCGGAATTTCCGCTACATCCGGATGGGAATGACCACCGCCCAGGACGGCCAGGGCACCGAGTTCTCGCAGTTCCAGAAGGCCTTCGCGACCTACGGCATCACCGCCTGGCACGGCGGGATCAACGACACCATCGCGGCGGCCCGCCAAGGGGTGCCGTCGATCTGTGGAGGCGACGCCGGTCGGTTGCCGTATACCCAGAACGTCAAAACCGGTTCCCGGCTCTCGCACTGGCTGACCGTGTTGGGAAGGACGCCGGCCGGATACTTCATCATCGCCGATCCGCTGTGTCTCAACACGGCCTCCAGCGACCGATTGCACACGATCAGCGAAACCCAGCTGCGGACCTATGCGAGCTCCAACACCGGCGGGTCGAACCCGCCGAGCTTCAACTCGGTGATGTTCCGCTGAGGCGCCTGCGGTGAGCCGTGTTGAGCCGCCTGCCGCGGCCCCTCCGTTGCGTCACAGGGCGCGTGGGCCCCGCGACGCAACGGCTCGACCGGATCAGCCGGCCAGGTGGCCCCACTCCTCGCTGAGCGAGGCCCACGGGCCAACCGCGACGATCTTGCCGTCGCCCAGCACCACCACGCGGTCGGCCTGCGCCAGCGCCGCCCGCTTGCTGGTGGCACCGACGACGGTTGCCTCTCGCTCGCGCAGCGCCCGCCACAACTCGATCTCCGTTGTCGCGTCGAGCGCACTGGAGACGTCGTCGGCCAACAGCAACTCGGCATCCGCGGCGAGCGCCCGGGCCAAGGCCAGACGCTGCACCTGGCCGCCAGACAGCCGTACGCCGCGGTGTCCGATCAGCGCGTGGGGACCGCCGGCGGTCTCGACGTCGGGCGTGAGCCGCGCGTCGGAGACCGGCTGATCGAAGTCACGGGAGTGACCCAGCTGGACGTTGTCGGCGAAGGTGCCCGAGAGCACCCGCGGGACCTGAGCGACGTAGGCTACCTGGCCCGGCCGCAGGAAGACCTCCGCGTCGTCGATCTCCGCACCGTTCCAGGTGATCGACCCGGTGTGGTCAAGCAGCCCGGCCAGCGCGCCGAGCAGGCTCGACTTGCCTGACCCGACCTGTCCCAGCAGCAACACCAGTTCGCCGCGTTCGATGGTCAGGTCGACGTCTTCGACACCGATCGTTCCGTCGTCGTGGACCGCGCTCAGGTCGCGCAGCCGAATGGCCTGCAACCGGGTGCGCGGAACCTCGGCCGCCTCGGGCGCGATGCCCTTGACGAGGTCGATGCCCTCGGGCAGATCCATCAGGTCGCGACCGCCAGCCATCGCACTGGTCGCCTTCTGCCACGACCGCGTTCCCGGAGCCTCAGTGACGACAGCTCCGGCAACTCGACCGAACCAGTCGAAACCGTTCACCGCGTTGACAACCAGCAGCGTGGTGGCCAATCCCCAACTGCCCCAGAGCAATCCAGCCCATGCGGCAACCGCACCGAGCTGGACCATCACGATCGGGACGCCGTCGAGGACGGCCTGAACGCGGTGCTCCTTGACAGCGGCATCGACGCGACCGCCGTCGACCTCACGCAGGTGGCGGTGAACCTCCGGGGTTCGGCCGGCCAGCTTGATGGTGCGGACCGACTCCAACGCGGAGACCAAGGCACGACCGAATCCGGCGCGCGCCGCCGAAGCGACGGTGGCCGACCGACCCGCGATGGGTCGTCCGATGGCCGAGGCCAGCGCAGAAGAAACCATCACCGCACCGAGCACAGCGCCGGCCAGCCAGGTGCCACCGGCGATCGAGGTGACAACCGCGATGACCACACCGTTGGTGAAGTCGACCCAGCGGTCGGCGTAGCGCGCGTAGCGGTCGGCATCCATCGCACGGGCAACGACCTCACCAGGCGGAGTCGGCTCCAACCGGCGCTGACCGGTTTGCCCGACGAGCACAGACATGCGCACCCGCAGCAATATCTCGACCCACCAGCGGGGGTAGAGCGAAATCGCCTGGGCGAGCAGCCACGGCCCAACCATGACGCTGAACACGACGCCCAGCGGCCACCACCAGGTGACCGACCCGGCGCGCAGGTCTTCGACCGTGTGGCCCCAGAGGAAACCGGTGAATGCACCCACCGGACCGGCCAGCGAGAAGCCGAGGAAGAGCCCCACCGACAACATTCCCCACTTGGGACGCACCAACAGCGCGCGCCAGGTTCCCTTCGCTAACGACGGACCAGTTCCCGTTGCGGGACGCACCGGGGGTGTTCCCCGGCGCCGGGCCGCGCCAACAGCGACGATCTCGTCGGAGAGGTCGTCCTGGGAGTCGTGGTCGACATCGGCCGCGACCAACAGGTCGCGGAAGCGGCCGGGGGCCGCGGCCAGGTCGGCACGCGGGCCGAACTGCACCAGTTCACCGCGGTCGAGAACAGCCACCAAGTCGGCGCGAGCAATAGTCGAGAGTCGGTGGGCGACCAGGATTCCGGTGCGCCCGATGAGCAGTCGGTGGGAAGCCGCCACCACTCGGGACTCAGTCAGCGGGTCCATTCGTGCGGTCGCCTCATCCAGCACGACCACTCGTACGTCGCGGACCAGCAAGCGCGCGAACGCCAGCAGTTGCTCCTCCCCCGCCGACAGGGAGGTTCCGCCGGGGCCGAGGACGGTGTCGAGGCCCTCGGGCAGGCCGGCGACCCACTCGGCGATGCCGAGCTCGTCGACGACCGACTCAACCTCGGCGCGCGAACGCTCTGCGAACAGGGTGATGTTGTCGTGGAGAGTTCCCGCGACGATCTCGGTGCGCTGGGTGACGACGCCGACGGCGTCGCGCAGCGCGTGCAGGTCGAGACTCAAGACGTCGACCCCACCCAGGCGTACGGCTCCCGGCTCGGGGTCGACCGCGCGCGACACCAACGACGCAAGGGTCGATTTGCCCGATCCGGTGCGGCCAACCAATGCGATGGTCTGTCCGCTCGGGACATGGAGAGTCACATCGCGCAGCGCGAAGGTGCCCTCGCCGTAGGCGAAGTGGAGCTGGTCGAAGTCCAGGTCGAGCCCGCCGGCGGGCAGCTCGTTGCCACCCATCGGCTCCGGGGCGACCGAGAGCATCTGGCGCAACCGGATGATCGCGCCGAGGCCGGCCTGAAGGTCCGGCAGCTGGTGGGCAACGTTGCCGATCAGCCCGACAAACATGCTGGTGACCAGGAACAAAGTGACCAACTGGGCCAGCGACATCGCACCATCGGAGACCAGCGCGACACCGGCGATAACGACCGCAGCGAGTAGCGAGTGCAGCACCATCGCCGATCGCAGAGTGACCGCCCGCTCCAGCGCGATGACGTCGCGGAACCGGGCGTGGACGATCGCCGACAACTCGGTGACCCGACGAATGGCGAACGACTGCCCCAGGCTCGTACGAAGGTCGTCACGCCCCGCGATGCCCTCCTCCAGCGCTGCGGCGTGGTCGGTCCAGGCGGCCTCTTCGACGACCTTCTTCGTCGCGATCGAGGGCAACAGCGGACGCATCACCAACACCACCGCGACCGCGACGATCGGGAAAGCGAACCAGCCCGGCCACCAGGTCAAGCTGGCGATCACCCAGAGCGGAATGGTCGAGGCCATAGCCCGCATAACCATCCACAACTGTTGCCGCACAAGGGTTCCCACCTCGTGGGTGTCGTCATCGACCCGGTCGAGAACCTCACCGACGGCCTGTTCGCTGAGCGCGGTCAGCGGCTGGTGGAGAGCCGCGTCAAGCAGGTCTTCGCGCAGCTTGCCCTCGGCGCGGTCGATCACCCCAGCCCAGAGGAACCGGCCGATCGTGTCGAGCAAGGCGCCACCGACGACACACGCCAGCAGCAGCCAGATCAAGGCGGCGGTGGTGTTCTCGGCCAAGCGGCCGGCCACGACAGTTCCGAGGGATTGCCCGAGCGCGGCAATGCACAACGCGACCAGCGCAACAGCCGCGACCGGGGTTCGGACGCGGCGCCAGTTGACCTGACGTTCGGGCGAACCGACGGACGGGGAGGGGGTTTTGGTATCACTCATGGCATTCACAGACGCTACGGGTCACCACCGACAACCCGCCAACGATTTTCCTCGCTCACTTGGACGCAACGGAACAGCGGGCCGGACCTTTCGGTCCGACCCGCTGGTCGAGAGTGCCGCTTACGCGGCAGAACTCACTTGAGCTCGACGGTGGCGCCGGCGCCCTCAAGCTGGTCCTTGGCCTTCTCGGCCGTGGCCTTGTCGACCTTCTCCAGAACGGGCTTCGGAGCGCCGTCAACCAGGTCCTTGGCTTCCTTCAGACCCAGGGAGGTCAGCGCGCGGACCTCCTTGATGACGCCGATCTTCTTGTCGCCAGCGGCAACCAGGACGACGTCGAACTCGTCCTGCTCTTCGGCAGCGGCCTCGCCGCCACCGGCCGGCGCGCCGGCTGCGGCAACCGCAACCGGGGCAGCAGCGGTGACACCAAAGGTGTCCTCGAACTGCTTCACGAACTCCGAGAGCTCGATGAGGGTCATTTCCTTGAAGGCCTCAAGGAGCTCGTCGGTGCTGAGCTTCGCCATGATGGCTTCCTTTCGTTTCTTGCCGTGAGTGGCGTTTTTAGTGAAATCGAACCGAGCGGGTGCTCAGTTCTCGTCGCCACCCTCGGCGACGTCGGGGGTGCTGTCGTTGGTGCTCTCCGCGGCCGGACCTTCGGTCTCGACCTTGGCGCGCAGGGCGTCGACCACACGTGCGGTCTGCGACAGCGGGGCAGCAAAGAGGTAAACCGCCTTGCTGAGCGATGCGTTCATAGCGCCAGCCAACTTGGCCAGCAGAACCTCGCGGGATTCCAAGCTTGCCAGCTTGGTGATCTCCTCGGCCGAGAGCGGCTTGCCGTCAAGCACGCCGCCCTTGATCACGAGGAGCGGGTTTGCCTTGGCGAAGTCACGCAGCTTCTTGGCCGCCTCGACCGGGTCACCGGTAACGAAGGCGATGGCGGAAGGTCCGACGAGCTGGCCATCGAAAGCCGTAACGCCGGCTTCCTGCGCAGCACGCTCGGTAAGAGTGTTCTTCACCACGGCGTAGGTCGCGTGCTCACGCAGTTCGCTGCGCAGCTGAGTCAGGTGCGCCACGGTCAAACCGCGGTACTCCGTCAGCACGGCCGCACCCGACTCGCGGAACTTGCCCGCGAGCTCGGCGATGGCGGCGTTCTTGTCGAGCTTCGCCATGCGGACCTCCTTCGATCGTGGTTGCCGATCGGTCCGGTCCACAGAAAAAGAGCCCCGGCGCAGATGCGCTCGAGGCTCTGGGTGCAGTGCACGTCAGGTCTTGAAGCTCACCTGCGCTGGACGCCCGATTCAACGGGACCTTCGGGCATTTGCTTGCGCAGCTGCCGACCGGCGGTCATTGGTGTCTTCATCGTACGGGGCGCTTGCGGTTCCGACCAAATCGCGCCGACGCCCGCCAACGGGCGCCGGCGGGCGTACGCCGGTCAGCTCGCCGAGCTGGGCGACGCGCCGTCACTCGGCATATCACCCGACATATCACCCGACATGTTCGGCATGGTCGTCACCTGGGCGGCGGGCGGCGCGACGATCGGCGGCACCTTGTTCCACTTCGAATAGCGCAGGGTGATCACGTCGGGGCCGTCCGCCTCGGTGTCGAGGCTCGCCAACTCGGTGCCGTCGAGGCTGAAGTGACTGGGCAGGCCGTTCGCCCCGATCCAGGTGTCGACGTAGAGCGTCGCCTTCGCATACTTGGCGTCGTCGCTGCTCACCTGGCTGGTCATGTCGGCCTTGTCGGACTCCGACATCCCGGGGAGCTTCCCCATCCGCTGCGCCATCACCTCGTTATAAGCGGTGCCCGGGACTGCGGTGCGATAGTGCCGCTCGCCGTTCTCCACGCCCACGAAGGTGGTCGACCGCCCCTTGGCGATCAAGGCCGACTGGGTATTGGCCGACGCCATCTCTGCCATCGCGCCCATCCCCATCGCCATCATCGATTGAAGGTCGTCGGAGCTCTTCAGCCTCGACCATTTGCGGGCGCCGTCACGCAGGTAGACGACGTTGTCGACGACCCGCAGCTCGCTCTCGGAGTCCTTCATCACGTAGTCCGTCCGCTGCGGGCTCACCGTCACGAACGCCAACGTGGCCGTCGTGTCGGTCAGGTTCGTGGTGACCTCGAACGACTTCGCATCAGCCAGCGCGGCATCCAGTTCGGCGCTGAGCGCGCTGCTGCTCACTGACGCTCCGGGCGCCGGAGTGGTCACGGACACCTCGGTCGTGGTCGTGGTGGTGCTCGGAGCAGTCGAGGTGACCGTCGACGACACGGTCGAGGATGCGCTGGTGGTCGTGGAGACCTTTGAGCTGCTGCCCGCGGTGTCACCACCCTTGGTGCCACATCCCGCCAACGAGATAGCGGCAGCGGACAGCAAGACGGCGGCAGTGGTCGTACGCATGAAGTGTGGTTTCCCCCGGGATGTGTGGCCGCATTCGCGCGACCAAGCTGCAGGAATCGTACGAACTCACAGGCCCTTCGTGCACGCCACTTTGCGCAACCGTGACCTTCAACAGCGAAACGGCCGCCCACCCCGGCTGGGGTGCGCGGCCGTTTCCGACGTACGAAGCTCAGGCCTGGTCGGCCGAAGCGTCTTCCGACAGCAGGTTGCGGGTCACGCTGGCGTCCAGCGGGATGCCCGGGCCCATCGTGGTCGACATGGTCGCCTTGGCGATGTAGCGACCCTTGGCTGAGGCCGGCTTGAGACGCAGGATCTCGTCAAGCGCGGCCGAGTAGTTCTCCACCAGCTTGGTCTCGTCGAACGAGGCCTTGCCAATGATGAAGTGCAGGTTGGCGTGCTTGTCGACGCGGAACTCGATCTTTCCGCCCTTGATCTCGGTGACTGCCTTGGCGGTGTCCATCGTGACGGTGCCGGTCTTCGGGTTCGGCATCAGACCACGGGGGCCGAGGACCTTACCGAGGCGACCGACCTTGCCCATCAGGTCCGGCGTGGCGACAACGGCGTCGAAGTCGGTCCAACCGCCGGCAACCTTCGCGATGAGGTCGTCGGAGCCGACGTAGTCAGCGCCAGCGGCCTCAGCGGCGGCAGCCTTGTCACCGTTGGCGAAGACCAACACGCGGGAGGTCTTGCCGGTGCCGTTGGGCAGGTTGACGGTGCCGCGCACCATCTGGTCGGCCTTGCGGGGGTCAACGCCGAGACGGAACGCGACCTCAACGGTCGAGTCGTACTTGGTGGTGGCCGACTCCTTGGCCAGACGGACAGCCTGCAGCGGTGCGTACAGGGCGTCTGGGTCGATCTTCTCCGCAGAGTTGCGGTAGCTCTTGCTGCGCATGAGGTTCTCCTCGTGTTGTTACTGAATGGGAGTTGTGGTTGTACGGACCTGCGCCGGCCCTACCACGGTGACCGGTTGGCGGGAGTCGACCGGGCGCTTGGCCCGGTCGACTCAACCAACGGGAACTACGGGGTCTCGATGCCCATCGAGCGGGCGGTGCCCGCGATGATGCGCTCGGCCATTTCGAGGTCGTTCGCGTTCAGGTCGGGCATCTTCTGCTCAGCGATCGAGCGGATCTGCTCGGCCGACAGCTTGGCGACCTTGGTCTTGTGCGGCTCGCCGGAACCCTTCGCAACGCCCGCAGCCTTCTTGATCAGCTCAGCGGCCGGCGGGGTCTTGGTGATGAAGGTGAACGAGCGGTCTTCGTAGACCGTGATCTCGACCGGGATGACGTTGCCACGCTGGCTCTCCGTCGCGGCGTTGTAGGCCTTGACGAACTCCATGATGTTGACACCGTGCTGACCCAGCGCGGGACCGACGGGCGGAGCCGGCGTTGCGGCGCCGGCCTGGATCTGCAGCTTGATGAAGCCGGAGACCTTCTTCTTGGGAGGCATTGCCTTCCTCTTTCCTGTTGGTTGGGCCTACGCCGTGGGCGATGACCCGGTTGCAATCCTCACCCGTGGTCCGGGCGAGGCGGGGTTCAACTCAGAGCTTGGTGACCTGGTTGAAGCCCAGTTCGACCGGCGTTTCGCGGCCGAAGATGGAGACCAACACCTTGAGCTTCTGGGTGTCGGCGTTGATTTCGGAGATGGTCGCATCGAGGGTCTCGAACGGGCCCTCCATGACGGTGACCGACTCGCCGATGGTGAAGTCGACCTCGGCGGTCGCGGCGGCCTTCTTGGTGGCGCCACCCTGCGAGCCCGAGGTTCCGGTCGCACCTTCGTCGCCGGCCTCTTCGAAGACCGGGTTCAGCATGGTGACGACCTCGTCGATGCTCAGCGGCGACGGCGAGTGGGCGTTTCCGACGAACCCGGTGACACCCGGGGTGTGGCGCACGGCGCCCCAGCTCTCGTCGGTCAGGTCCATCCGGACCAGCACGTAGCCGGGCATCCGCACGCGGTTGCCGGACTTCTTCTGGCCGTTCTTGATCTCGGTGAAGTCCTCGGTCGGCACCTCAATCTGGAAGATGAAATCTTCCATCATCAGGTTCTGGATGCGGTTCTCCAGATTGACCTTGACCTTCTTCTCGTAGCCGGCGTAGGTGTGGATGACGAACCAGTCGCCCGCCTGCCACTTGAGCTCGTCCATGAAGGCCTTGCGCGGGTCGACCGGCTCAGCGGGAGTGGCCTCAGCGTCGGTCGAGTCAGCGTCGGTCGAGTCGGCGTCGGTCGAGTCAGCGTCGGTCGAGTCGGCGTCGGTCGGCGCAGCTGCGCCCTCACCATCGGCGTCGTCCTCGGGAGCGGGCATGCCCTCCTCCTCGGCGTCGGCGACCCGGGCCTGGTCAGCGGCGATGTCCGACTCGTACGAGACGTCGGCCCCGGTGAGGGTGTCGACCTCGGCGTCGGTGTTCGGCTGCTCAGTCATGGACCTGCTTCCTGTCGTTGTGATGCGTGTCGTGGACGTGATGGTCAGTTGGACCCGAAGACAAAGTCCACGGCCCGGATGAACACCTGGTCGAGGCCGATCACGTAGAGCATGATGGCCACGATGAAGATGACCACCACCACGGTGTACTGGTAGAGCTCGTCGCGGGTGGGACGGACGGTCTTGCGGACCTCGTCAATCACCTGCCGGATGAACAGCAGGATGCGGCCGAAGAAGCCCGTCGAGGCTGACTCCGTGTCGCGAGCGCTGTTGGTGCTCGTCTGGGCCACGTTGCCTCTTCTCCTGATATTGATCGGTGTGATCACGTACGACGCAGGGCACGAGGGACTTGAACCCCCAACCCCCGGTTTTGGAGACCGGTGCTCTACCAATTGAGCTAGTGCCCTATGCCGAACGGTTGGAGTCCGGCACAGCGGTTGGCGTGGTCCTGCATCGCCATCTGCACCACAAGGCGCGCAGCAGCGACGTCGGGGTCAGCCAACCGAAGGACGAGTCTACGTCAGGACCGCGGGGTTAAGCCAACTGAGCCCACCCACGCGGCCGTCCCCAGACCCACGACTACGGTTCCGTCATGCCAGGTCCTGACGTTCGCCGCCCCCTCGCGGCTCTGCCCAAGGCGCATCTGCACCTGCACTTCACCGGTTCGATGCGGATCACGACCGTACGAGACATGGCAGCCAAGCATGGCCTGCGCCTGCCCGCGGCCCTGCAGCAGGACTGGCCGCCGGAGCTGTCCGCGGCCGATGAGCGCGGCTGGTTCCGATTTCAGAAGTTGTACGACGTCGCCCGCGCCTGTGTGCGCGACGAGGCAGACATGCGGCGGATCATCCGCGAGGCCGCCGAAGACGACGCCCGCGAGGGCTCGCGCTGGCTGGAGATCCAGGTCGACCCGACGTCGTACGCGGGGTTCGTCGGCGGCGTGACCCCGATGCTGGAGATCGTCATCGACGAAGCGCGCGCGGCCGGCGCCTCAACGGGAACCGGCGTGGGGGTGCTCGTCGCGGCATCCCGCATCCGGCACCCGTTCGATGCCCGTACCCTCGCCCGCTTGGCCGCCCGTCACGCCGGCGAAGTGATCGGCTTCGGCCTGTCCAACGACGAACGACGCGGCCGTACCGCCGATTTCGCGCCCGCCTTCCGGATCGCCCACCAAGCGGGTTTGGCGGCTGTCCCCCACGCCGGGGAGTTGCTCGGACCGCAGGCGATCAGCGAGACCATCGACGCGCTCGGACCGCAGCGCCTGGGCCACGGCGTACGGGCGGCGGAATCCGACCCGGTCCTGCAACGGATCCTCGACACCGACATCGCGCTCGAGCTTTGCCCCGGGTCGAACGTGGGGCTCGGGGTCTACGCCTGCCCCGAGGACGTTCCGCTGCGCCGGCTGTTCGACGCGGGCGCGACGATCGCGCTGGGCGCGGACGACCCTTTGCTGTTCGGCTCGCGGCTGCTGGATCAATACGAAACGGCGCGCAGCGTCCATGGCTTCAGCGACCTCGAGCTCGCCGAGTTGGCCCGGCAGTCCGTACGCGCCAGCTTGGCGCCCGATGAGGTGAAGCGTTCGATGTCGGCCGACATCGACCAGTGGCTTACAGCTGGTGACCCACGAACACCGGTTCGTTGACCAGGTCAATCCCGAACGCATCGCGTACGCCGGCCTGAACCTCGCGGGCCAGCACAGCGATGTCGTTCGCGGTCGCGTTGCCCCGGTTGGTGATGGCGAGGGTGTGCTTTGTCGAGAGCGCGGCCGGACCCGGCATGCCATAGCCCTTGCCGAAGCCGGCCTTGTCGATCAGCCAGGCGGCACTGGTCTTCAGGCTGCCGTCACTGCCGGGGAACTTCGGCGGGGTCGGCCCGTCGGCGCCCAGTCGCTGCGCCGCCTGTTGTTCGAACCGCGCGAAACGCTGGGGCGACAGGATCGGGTTGGTGAAGAACGACCCGCACGACCAGGTGTCGTGGTCGTCGGGGTCGAGCACCATCCCGCGCTTGCGGCGCTGCGCGAGCACTGCCTCGCGGGCGTCGGCCAGCGGGACCCGCGCGCCCTGTTCAACGCCGAGACCGGCGGCGAGGTCCGCGTAGGCGATCGGCTGCGAGAGCTCGGTGGTGCGCAGTTGGAAGAGAACGTCGAGCACCACGAAGCGGCTGGTGCCCTTGAAGATCGAGTGGCGATAAGTGAACCGGCAGTCGGCGTTGGCGAAGGTGCGGACCTCCTGCCGGTGGCGGTCATAAACCCGCACCTGCGCGATGGTCTGGGCCACCTCCTGGCCGTAGGCCCCCACGTTCTGAACCGGGGTCGCCCCAGCCAGTCCGGGGATGCCCGAGAGCGACTCGACGCCTGAGTAATGGTGGGCACAACAGTGTTCGACGAACTCGTCCCATTCGGTGCCGGCCGCGACCCGCACCATCGCTCCCCCGCAGGCGTCGTCGGACTCCAGGGTGATGCCCTCGTTGGCGATGCGCAGAACGGTGCCGTCGAACCCGGCGTCGGCGATCACCAGGTTGGAGCCGCCGGAGATGACCAGCAGTTCCTCGTCGGCGTCGTCGACCTCACGCACGGTGTCGACAATCTCGTCGATCGATTCGGCGATCACCAGCCGGCGAGCCGGACCTCCGACGTGCATGGTGGTCAGCGATGCGAGCGGGAAGCCCTCGGCTTCTTTCATCGGGCCGACAGGTCGACCGTGACCAGCGCGCGCGAGAGCACCTTGGTGTCGCCCTGGGTTGCGGCCAGTTCGACCACGACAGTGTCGCCGTCGATCTTCTTGACCGTGCCGCTGACGCTCAGCGGGGCGGCGTCGTCGTACGACACCACCACCGGCGCGCTGAACCGGGCGCCGTAGCCCGTGACCCGGGCGGCGTCGCCGGCCCAGTCGACGGCCAGTTGCACGGCGGCGCCCATCGTCCACATGCCGTGGCCGATCACGTCGGGCAGGCCGACCGAGGTGGCGAAGCGTTCGTCCCAGTGGATCGGGTTGAAGTCGCCGGACGCACCGGCGTAGCGCACGAAGTTGGCGCGCGCGACCGGGATCTCGACCGAGCCGATGCTCTCGCCGACGGTCAGCTGGGATGCCTGCAGGCTCATGCCGGGGTGACTCATGCCGGGGTGGCTCATGCTTCTCCTCGGATCACAACGACGCAGGTGACGTCGCAGACGGGTTCGCCAGCCGCGGTGACCGCCGTTTTCAGGGTCACCATCCAGTGGCCGCCGGCCGAACGTACGCGGTCGACGGTGGTGGCCGCGGTGACCTCGTCGCCGGCGACCAGCGGGCGGTGGTGGGTGAATGTCTCTTCGCCATGGACCAGGCGGGAGAAGTCGATGCCCGCCTCGGGGTCGGTCATCACGGCGGCCTCAGCCTGCTGCGCGACGATCACCGCGAAAGTCGGCGGCGCGACCAGATCGGCGTGGCCGAGGCTGCGGGCGTGGTCGACATCGGAGTGCACCGGGTCGGTGGCACCGACCGCCGCGGCGAACTCGGAGATCTTCGCGCGCGAGACGACATAGGTCGGGGTGGCCGGGTAGGTGCGGCCCTCGACAGCGGGGTTCACTGGCATGCCCGCGAGCCTATCCGCCCCCGCCCGCCCCAGGAATCCGCGTGGATTCCAGGGGGTAGGGGCGAGAAGGTGGGTAGGGGGCGGGCAACCCAGCAGAACGCACGAAACCCCCGGCCAGTGGCCGGGGGTTTCGACTGCGAAGGAGCCGCAGAAGTCAGCGAGTTTCGCGGTGGGCGGTGTGCTTGCCGCAGCGCGGGCAGAACTTGGCCATTTCCAACCGGTCGGGGTTGTTGCGGCGGTTCTTCTTGGTGACGTAGTTGCGCTCCTTGCAGTCAACGCACGCCAAGGTGATCTTGGGACGAACTTCGGATGACTTGCTAGCCACGGGGCAACCTGCTCTCGAGAAAAACGGATATGTGATCGGGGTGGTGCTGCTTGGTAGCGGGAGCGGGGCTCGATCCCGCGACCTCACGATTATGAGTCGTGCGCTCTAACCAGCTGAGCTACCCCGCCAGGGGGAACACCTGCTCGCCGGTGATCATTCCCGGCGATGACGTGAACCAGAGCCCCCAAACGGAATCGAACCGTTGACCTTCTCCTTACCATGGAGACGCTCTACCGTCTGAGCTATAGGGGCCTGCCACCGATGCGAAGTTTCCTCCGCAGCAGCGCAGCGACGAGATTACCTGAGGTCCCGTCGAAATCTGAAATCGACCCCCGGGTCACGACCCAGGTGTGATGGTTCCCACTGCGTGAACGCTGTCCTTGCGCGCCGCACGCAGGGCCAAATCCCAGCCACCGGCCGGCGTTTCGCGGGCGATGAAGCGCACCTTGCCGGGGATCAGCACGGGCTTCTTGAACTCGACGTGGATCGTGTACGCCTCGGGCAGTCGGTTCTCGACGGCCGCGAGCATCCGCGACTTGCTCCACATTCCGTGCACGATCGTCGTCGGGAAACCCAACGCCTTCGCGGTCAGGGGGTGCATGTGGATCGGGTTCACGTCGCCGGAGACGGCCGCGTAGCGACGTCCCAGGTCTGCAGTGAGCGGCCACACGATGCCCGGACCGTCGATCGGCTCGACCTCCTGCGGCTTGGGTGGCACCTCGCCAGGGACTTTCTGGCCACGGAAGAGATAGGTGGAGACCTCCTCCCACACCACCTCGTCTCCGACCCGAATACGACCGATCAGATCGGCCTGCGCACCGCGGAAATGCGGACGCAGGTTCTCGACGGTCACCTCCAGGTCGAGCACCTCCAGCGCGTCCACCCGGCGGTGCTGGGTGATCGTGTTGGTGAGGTGAACGCTGCCCAGCAACGGGAAGGGGAACTCCTTGTCGGCCATCAACGTGACCTGCAACGGGAAAACAAGAACGTGCAGGTAGGTCGAGGACACCAGGTGAGTGACCGGGAAGCCACACACCTGGTCGTAGGCGGCGAGCGCGTTCTGGTCGATCCGCAGGTCGTGCTGCACGACGCGTACGTCGGGCAGGGCGCGGCCCTTGCGGATGAATCCGGTGGCGGCTGCTTTGGCGAGCATCGGACCGAGGGTCGGCGTCGCGGACAGCTCGATGGTTCTGGTCATTGATAACAACCTTGCCTTGTGGGGCGGCCCCGCCGGGCGGTGGGGCCCGGCGGGGTTCGACAAAGACGAAACGAATCAGGCGCCGAGCTGCGACTGGCCGCAGACCCGCAGGACCTGGCCGGTGACGCCGCCGGAGGTCGGCTCCGCGAAGAACGCGATCGCCTCACCGACGTCGACCGGCTGGCCGCCCTGCAGCAGCGAGTTCAACCGGCGGCCCACCTCGCGGGTGGCCACCGGAATCTTGGCGGTCATCTCGGTCTCGATGAACCCGGGGGCCACCGCGTTGACGGTGATCCGGCGGTCGGCCAGCTCCTGGGACAACTCGCGCACCATGCCGATGACACCGGCCTTGGAGGCGGCGTAGTTCGACTGACCCCGGTTGCCGCCGATGCCACTGATGGAGGCGACGGACACGATCCGTCCACCATCCTTCAGGCCACCCTTGACAGCCGGGTCCAGCAGCACAGCGTTCATCCGGAACTGCGACTGCAGGTTCACGTCGAGCACACTGCCCCAACGGGATTCGTCAGTGTTGACGAACAGCTTGTCGCGGGTGATGCCGGCGTTGTGGACGATGATGTCCAGCTTGTCGGAATGCTGCGCGACCGCCTTGGCGATCCGCTCCCCCGCGTCGGGGGAGGTGATGTCGAGCTGCAGGGCAGTCGCACCGATCTGGTTGGCGACCTTCGTCAACGACTCGCCGGCGGCCGGGATGTCGACGGCGATGACCTTGGCGCCCGCACGAGCGAACACTTTGGCGATCTCGGCGCCGATGCCGCGAGCGGCACCGGTGATCACGGCGACTTCGCCGGCCAACGGGCGGTCGAGGTCGGCGACGCTGACCGTCTCGGTGTCGACGATGGTGACCGGCTGGCCCGAGACATACGCGGACCGGCTGGACAGGAAGAACCGCAACGGACCGCGTACGGCCTCGGGCGAGGCACCTTCGGCGACGCGCAGCAGGTTGGCGGTGCCACCAGCGCGCATCTCCTTGCCGAGGCTGCGGGCGATGCCCTCCAGCGCCTGCTGGGTGGCTGCCGCCTCAACGTTCTTCTTCTCCGACGGAACGGCACCGATGATCACGATGCGGCCGTTCTTGCCCAGGGCCTTCATCGCGGGACCAATGGTCGCGCGCAGTTCCTGGAGCTGGTCGATCGTGGTGGCGGCCGAGGCGTCGAAAACGACTGCCGAAAGCTTCTCGCCGTACGACGAATCTGCCTGGGCCTCAATGACCTTCGCACCCGATTCGGTGATCAGGTCACTGACGACCGAGCCGAGCTGGCTGCCGGCGACGGAGCCGACCGCAGCCGATCCCTCCAACAGGTCCTGACCGGCCTTGAACCGGCGAAGGATGGCCGGCTGGGGCAAGCCGAGGTTCTTGGCAACGGTCTTGCCAAAGCCCTGGTTGACGAATTTGGTGAAACCGTCGGTCACTTCGATGCCTCCAGAATCGCGACGACGCCCTGGCCGCCGGCTGCACAGATGGAAATCAGTCCGCGAGCGCCGTTGCCCTTTTCGTGGAGCATCTTGGCCAGCGAAGCGGTGATGCGGCCACCGGTGGCCGCGAACGGGTGGCCCGCGGCGAGCGAGGAACCGTTGACGTTGAGCTTGCTGCGGTCGATCGAGCCGAGCGGGGCGTCAAGGCCGAGCTTGTCCTTGCAGAACTCCGGCAACTCCATGGCGGCCAGGTGGCAGAGCACGGTCGAGGCGAAGGCCTCGTGGATCTCGTAGAAGTCGAAGTCCTGCAGCGTGAGGTTGTTGCGCTGCAACAGTCGAGCGATCGCGTAGGGCGGAGCCATCAGCAGACCTTCGGCGCCGTGCACGTAGTCAACGGCGGCGGTCTCGGCGTCGACGAAACGAGCCAGCGGGGTCAGGTTGTGCGCTGCGGCCCAGTCGGCCGAACCCAGCAACACGGCCGACGCACCGTCGGTCAGCGGGGTCGAGTTCCCGGCCGTCATCGTGGCGCCCTCACCCTTGCCGAAGACCGGCTTGAGCTTGGCGAGCTTCTCCATGCTGGAGTCGGGACGCAGGTTCTGGTCCTTGGTCAGACCGAGGTAGGGCGTCACCAAGTCGTCGAAGAAGCCACGGTCGTAGGCGGCCGCGAGGTTCTGGTGGCTCTTGACGGTCAGCTCGTCCTGCGCCTCACGCGCAATGCCCCACTCAGCGGCGGTGATCGCCATGTGGTCACCCATCGCCAGACCGGTGCGCGGCTCAGCGTTCCTGGGCTGCTCCGGCGCGAGCTGGTTCGGGCGAACCTTGAGCAGCGCCTGGATCCGCTGCTGCGGGGTCTTGGCGTAGTTGAGCTTCATCAGCGTCTTGCGCAGGTCGTCGTTGACCGCCAGCGGCGCGTCCGAGGTGGTGTCGCTACCACCGGCGATGCCGGAGTCGATCTGGCCGAGCGAGATCTTGTTCGCAACCTGTACGACCGCCTGCAGGCCGGTGCCGCAGGCCTGCTGCACGTCGTACGCGGGGGTGGTCGGGTCCAGGTGTGACCCCAGGACGCACTCGCGCGTCAGGTTGAAGTCGCGGCTGTGCTTGATGACAGCGCCGGCGGCGACTTCGCCCAGGCGCTCGCCGCCGAGGCCGAAACGGGCCACGAGACCGTCAATGACGGCGGTCAGCATGTCCTGGTTCGAGGCCTTGAGGTATTTGCCGCCGGAGCGAGCGAACGGAATGCGGTTTCCGCCGAGGACGTAAACGTCACGCATGGAGGTTTCTCCCGTGTTTCGATGGTGAGGCAACGGAATTCGTCCGTCACAAAATTTACCGGTACCGACAGTAGCAGGTACGTTTAGTTTCGGATACTGTTCCATCATCATGAGTTCCGAAAACGATCGGGTCGACGGCCGCGACGCGCGCTGGACCCAACACCGAGCAGACCGCCGACGCCAGCTGGTGGAGGCGGCGATTCGCGCTGTGCGCAAGCACGGCGCGACGGTCGGGATGGACGAGATCGCCGCCGTTGCCGGCACCAGCAAGACCGTCATCTACCGCCACTTCGGCGACCGGCTCGGGCTCTACCTCGCGGTCTGCGAGGGAGTCGACGCGATCATCCTCAAGGACTTCGACAAGGCGCTGACTCATGGTGCTTCGTCCACACCCGTCGAGGGTTCACCGCTGGCCGGTGACCCCCGCGGGGTCCTCGTCGCCGTCATCGGCAGCTACCTCTCGCTGGTCGAGAACGACCCGGAGCTCTACCGATTCGTCGTACGCCGCCCGTTGGTGGATCTACCCCCGGAGTCCGATCCGGTGGCCGGGCTGACCGACGCCATCGCCGGACGGCTCACCGAAATTTTCGAGATCGCCTTGGTCGCCGAGGGCCGCGATCCCGCCCCGGCCCGCACCTGGGGCCACGCCCTGGTCGGCTACGTCCGCGAAGCCGCGGACCGCTGGCTTTCTGATTCCCCCCGACTTCCCCGCGCGGAAGTCGTCGATCACCTCGCCGAATTTGCTTCGCTCGGATTGAGCGGGGTCTTCGGCCTCGACCGCTCCAGCGATCACCACGAACGGAGAACGTCATGACCGACACCGCTTCTGCTCTGCGCCAAGCGCTCGACGGCAACTGGCACGACCTGCGCGAGGACTTCCGCGCCCAACTGGCTGACGGCCGCGTCAGCCCCGACGACTTGCTCGGAACGCCCGGCGAATCCGTTGCGGCACAACGTGATCGAGTCACCAACCAGTTGGTTCGGCTGGCCACTCAGGGTCAGGGCAAGGTTGGCTTCCCGCAGCAATACGGCGGCACCTACGACTACGGCTCCTCGGTCGCGCTGTTCGAGATGCAGGGCTACGGCGACCTGTCGCTGCTGGTCAAGCTCGGGGTGCAGTTCGGTCTTTTCGGCGGCGCCGTCGCCCGCTTGGGCACCGAGCGGCACCACGATCGATACCTCAGCGCCATCATGAACGGCGAGATTCTCGGCTCGTTCGGCATGACCGAGATCGGCCACGGCAGCAACGTTCAGGCGCTCGAGACGACGATCACCTATGACCACGCGACGCGCGAGCTGGTCGTCAACACCCCGGTTCCCTCGGCCACCAAGACCTACATCGGCAACGCGGCCAAAGACGCGCGGATGGCCGTCATCTTCGGCCGGCTGATCACCCCCGAAGGCGATCAGGGCGTCCACGCGGTGCTGATGGACGTACGAGATGCGCAGGGCAACCCGCTGCCGGGCGTCACCATCGAAGACAACGGCGTCAAGGGTGGTCTGCCGGGCGTCGACAACGGCACCTTCGCCTTCTCCGACGTACGGATTCCGCGCGATGCGCTGTTGAACAAGTTCGCGGACATCGACGACGAAGGACGCTACGTCTCCGACATCGCCGGCGAGAACGCACGCTTCTTCACCACCATCGGGACCCTCGTACGCGGCCGAATCTGTGTCGGCGGCGGCTCGGTCAGCGCGGCCCGCAAGGGCCTGGCGATCGCGGTTCGCTATGGCGAGCGCCGGCGCCAGTTCGACGCCCCCGGCCAGGCCCAGGAAACGGTGATCCTGGATTACCGGGCCCACCAGCGCAAGCTGCTGCCGCCGCTGGCGAAGGCCTACGCGCTGCAGTTCGCGCAGAACGCGCTCACTGAAACGCTGCAGGAGTTGCACGGCACCCCGCTGCCGGACGGGCAGGAGCACCCCAAGGAGGCAATCCGCGAATTGGAGAGCCGCGCCGCCGGGTTGAAGGCCGTCTCGACCGACTTTGCGGTCCAGACGCTGCAGATCTGCCGCGAGGCGTGCGGTGGCGCCGGGTTCATCGCCGAGAACCAGCTGACTCAGGCCCGCGCCGACGTCGACGTGTTCGCCACCTTCGAGGGCGACAACACGGTGTTGCTGCAGCTTGTCGCCAAGGGCCTGCTGACCGAATACAAGGAGATGTTCGGCGATCTTGCGATGGCCGAGTTGGCCGGTCTGGTCACCAAGCAGGTCGCCGAGGGCCTGGTGGAGCGCACCACCGGTCGCGCCGGACTGCAGCGGTTGCGCGATCTGGCCAAGGGCCGCGACAACGAGTCGGCCATGGACGATGCCGGTTGGCAGCTGTCGATGTTCGAGCAGCGCGCCGATCACGCGCTGGAGACGGTGGGCAAGCGGCTGCGAAAGGCCACCAAGGACAACGGTTTCGAGCTGTTCAACGCGGCCCAGGACCACGTGTTGTTCGCGGCGCGCACCCACATCGACCGCTGCATCCTCGAAGCCGCGCTGGAGGCCCAGGACGCCATGCGTGACGATGAAGCGAAGGAACTGATGGGCAAGGTCGTCAGCCTCTACGCCCTCAGCTCGATCGAGGACGACAAGGGCTGGTTCCTTGAACACGGCCGGCTCAACACCACCCGCTCGCGACTGGTGAGTTCGACGGTGAACTCCCTCTGCGCCGAGTTGCGCCCGCACGCCAGCACCCTGGTCGATGGAATGGGCATCCCGGAGCAGCTGATCACCGCGCCGATCGCGACCGGTCGGCGTTCCACCAGCAACGCCTGACGGCAGCAGTAGTAAAGGATCCCGGTCGCTCAAGCGGCCGGGGTCCTTACTTGGGTTGTCGTGCAGTGAGGCCGACGGCGGTCAGGATTGCGCCGATCAGAACCGCCCCGACACACCACCACAGCGCCGAGGTGTAGGCATGCGCGACAGCCACCGGATCCCGATAGGCAGCTCCCGACAAACCGACGACGGTCGGCAAGGCGGCCACCGCGATGAGGCCCGCCGTACGGGAGATGGCGTTGTTGATCCCGCTGGCCACCCCGGACTGACTGTCCGGAACTGCCGCCAGCACGGTTCCGGTGAGCGGCGCGACTAGCATCGACAGACCCAGACCCTGCAGAACAACGCCCGGCAGAATATGGACGGCGTACGAAGGGTGCTCCGGGGCGAACGCCAGCAGCGCGAGCCCGGTGGCCAGCACCACCATCCCGGCCACCATCGGCAGCCGCGCGCCGTGACGGGTCGCGAACCCGCCGAACCAGGAGGCGAGCAGCAACATCGCGATCGAGACCGGAACCGTCGCGGCGCCTGCCTCCAGCGGTGACCACCCGGCGCTGACCTGCAGGAACACCGCCAGGAAGAGCATGCTGCCGGTGAGCGCGCCGTAGACGAACAGCGTCACCAGGTTGATGACGCAGAACACCCGACTGCGGAACAGCCGTGGCGGCACCATCGGATGGCGAGCGTGCAACTCAGCCGCGATGAAGGCGATCGCCGCGACGACAGCAACGACCGCGGCGATCAGGCCCGAGGCCGTCGCGCCAACAGTCAGCGCCCAGGTGAGCGCGGCCAGCGTCAGCGGAGTGAGGATCAGAGCCGGCAGGTCGATGTGACGCGCGGCACCGGGGTCGGAGGTCTCGGGTGCCGGGCGCAGCAACCACAACACGATCAGCGCGATCGGCAGGTTGATCCAGAAGGCGATTCGCCAGTCGATCCCGACCAGCCATCCGCCCAGGACGGGCCCGGCCGCGGTCGCGATCCCGAGGGTTCCGGTCCACGCGCCGATCGCCTTCATCCGGTCCTCCGGGTGGAACGAGGCCTGCAGCATCGCCAGACTGCCGGGCGTCAAGAGCGCGGCGGCGATGCCCTGGAGCGCGCGGGCTCCGATCAGGGTTCCGATCGTCGGAGCCAGCGCCACCAGAACGGAAGCGACGGCGAAGCCAGCTGTCCCCCAGGCGAATACCCGTTTGCGACCGAAGCGGTCGCCCAGCGATCCACCGACGATGATCAGGGCCGCGAGGGTCAGCGTGTAAGCGTTGATCACCCATTGCAGCCCGGCCAGTTCCGCGCCGAGGTCTGCACCGATGCGCGGAAGGGCCACGTTGGCGACGGTGCCGTCGAGAAACACCAAACCCGATCCGGTCACCGCGGTGGCCAGGAGCCGCCGGCCGGCGGGTTCGGACAGGCGCAGCAAGGTGTCGGTCACCGGCACACCGTACGACCCCCGATCCCCTCACCTTGCGATAACCGGTCCGGTTCGAGGGCATCCGAAATTCGCGGTGCTTGAGACCGGAGGAGTTACCTCGAGGCGGCGGGGCGATCGACCCACTGCGAACCCGCCGACGCCAGCGAGCCGCGGCCGGCTGTCACGTCGGCGACGAGCGCGGTGAGTTCGGCGGGCGACCCGGCGAGGTGCAGCACCGCTCGGTCGAGGTAGTCCACTCCGAGCACATTCACCTGTCGCGCCCGTAGATCCGCCTCAACCTTCCCCGCTTCGGTGTGCGAAACCGGCAGGTCGAAGAGCTCCTCTTCCGTCCGGCGTACGAGGGGGACCCCCTCGAGCGCGGCCGTGACGGCCTCGCCGTAGGCCCGGACGAGGCCCCCGGCGCCGAGCAGCGTTCCGCCGAACCACCGTACGACCACCGCACTGACGTCGGACAGCTCGTGACCGCGCAGCACATCGAGCATCGGCCCACCCGCAGTGCCGGCCGGTTCACCGTCATCGTTGGAGCGCTCGATGTGTGGCTCCGGGCCGAGGATGAACGCGGTGCAATGGTGACGGGCGTCGCGGTGAGTCCGACGCAGTTCGGCGACCAGTTCGCGCGCCGCGGGCTCGTCGTCGACGCGCCGCAATACCGCGCGGAACCGCGAGCGCTTCACCTCGATCTCGGCCACCCGATCCGGGCCGGGCGCGAGCGTCAGGTAGCTCATCCGCTGGTCCGATGGCGCAGGTGGCTGCCCCAGATCAGCAGCCCGGCGATCTGGGCGCAGAGCGCCGACAGCGCCATCGTGCGCAGCGAACCGGTGACCAGCGGCGCCACGAAGCCGGCGACCAGTCCGTTCATCACGAGGGTGAAGAAGGTGAACAGCGAGACGGTCGAGCCCCGGCTGCCCGGGAACATGTCGAGCAGTTTCAGCTGCAGCGCCGGATAGCAGGCGCCGGTTCCGATGCCGATCAGGAAGGGACCGACGACGGCGTACGGCAGTCGTGCGGTGGCCTCGACGGAGGCCAGGGCGAGGTTCACCAGCGACCCTCCGAAGGCGAAGATCAGGCCGGCCGTGACCAGTCGGTCGATCGAGAAGCGGCCGCTGCTCCAGGAACAGATTCCCGAGCCGATGACCATGCCGGCGATCAGGGGGACGAACAGCATCCAGAAATCGCCCTCCCCGCGTCCGAGGAGGTCAACGACGAAAATCGGGGCGGCCCCGACATAAAGGAAATAGGCCGCGAAGTTCAGCGACGCTGCCCAGGAGACCCGGTGAAAAGCCGGCGAGCGCCCTGCTTGGATCAGGCCCGCCAGCAGGGACGCCGGACGGAACGGAGTGCGCCGTTCGACCGGGTGTGACTCCGGCAGCACGAACACCACCAGCGCAGTGAGCGCCACTGAGACCACCACCAGGAACCAGAAAATTGCCCGCCATGAGCCGACGTTGAGCAGCCAGCCGCCGATCACCGGGGCGACCGCGGGAGCGATGCCGAAGATCATCGTGACCCGACTCATCAGCTGTTGCGCCTGCGCGCCCTCGAACTGGTCGCGGATCACCGCACGCGAGACGATCACCCCACCGCCGGCCGAAAGGCCTTGCAGCACACGGAATACCAGCAGCATCGGCAACGACTGCGACAGCGCGCACCCGATCGAGGCAAGGCCGTAGCAGGACAGTCCGGCCAGCATCACCGGTCGGCGACCGATCGAATCCGACAGTGGTCCGTGGAAGGGGCTCATCACCGCGAACGCGAGCATGTAGGCCGTCACGACCAACTGCATCTGATCGGTGCTGACCGCGAACTCCCGACCCATCCGGCCAAACGCCGGGAAGGGGGTGTCGATGCTGAACGGACCGAGCATCGACAGCGTGGCGAGCACGACCAGCAACACCCATAACCGACCCTTGGTCATCCGCTCCGCTTCCACCAGGTCATGCAACCACGCGGCCCCGAACGCCCAACCGCCGCACCAGTCGGCAAATGCTGCAGTAGAACGTCAGCGTCTGCAGGTAGGTGCAGCCGTTGGGGGTGATGCGGGGTGGTGCGTCAATCCTGCGGGTGGGCCTGGCCCTCGACCTCATCAGCAGCAACAGCCTCCGGACGAGGGTTCTCCGGCCGGCGCTGCGAGCGGGCGATCGGGGTCTCACCGACGATTGCGTTGTGTCCCTTGCGCCAGAACAGATAACGGGAACCGAGGTTCACCATCGCGGCTGCCCGGTTGCGGTTGCCGAGCAGGGTGAACACGTGGACACCGGTCCAGATCGCCCAGGCCGGGAGGCCCCTCAGGCGCGGCATGTGGGTTGCCTCGGACACGGCCGAACTGCGACCGACGGTCGCCAGGATGCCCTTGTCCTTATAGCTGAACGGCTTCTCCTGGGCCTCGCCCTTGACCAGCGCGGCGATCTCCTTGGCGACGTACTTGCCGCCCTGCAGCGCCGGCTGCGCGAGCTGCGGCAGGGCGAGATCGCCCTCGCCGACCGCAATATCGCCGACGGCGTAGACGTTCGCCAGGCCCTTGACCCGCAGATGTGCGTCGATCTCGATACGACCGCCGCGGCCCTGCGGAACGCCCCACTTCCCGACAATCTGGGGCGCGGTGACGCCGCTCCCCCAGACGACGATGCCGGCGGGCAGCAGCTCCTTGTCGTCGCCGATGACGACGCCGTCCTTGCGGACCTCGTGGACCTTGGTCGACAACCGCAGGTCGACCCCGCGCTTCTCCAACGATTTGCGTACGTAGTTGCGACTGTCCTCGTGGAACGCGCCGAGCACGGTCGGCGCCATCTCCACCAGCGTCACGTGAACGCGCTTCGGGTCCAGCTCCGGGTAGGTGACCGCCATGTCGACGTTGCGCATCTCGGCCAACGCTCCGGCGGTCTCGACACCGGTCGGGCCGGCGCCGACGACGACGATCCGCAGATCGTCGTTCGGCCGGCGAGCGGCTGCGTACTCGATGTTCGTGAAGATCGCGTCGCGCAGTTTCAGCGCCTGGCTGCGGGTGTAGAGCGGGAAACTGTTTTCGGCCGCGCCGGGAATGCCGAAGTAGTTCGCGGTGACGCCGGTGGCGATGACGAGGTAGTCGTAGGCGATCGTGTCGCCGCCGTCGAGCAGCACCTCGCGACGGTCGTGATCCATCCCGACCACATCGCCGTTGACGAAACGCACGGCCGGGTTGTGTTCGCGTACGGCGCGCAGGAACCAGGTGACATCACCTGGGTTCAGGGTCGCGGTCGCCACCTGGTAGAGCAGTGGCTGGAAAGTGTTGTAGGTGTGTCGGTCGATCAGGACGACGTCGACATCCGCCTTGCGCAGGGCGCGGACTGCCGAAAGACCGCCGAACCCTCCACCGACAACCACCACTGTGGGCTTCTTGCTCATCGCTCACTCCTCCTGGTCACGGAACTGTGACCATTGTCCCGCAGCATCGCTACTAGCGGGTTCGCGCCCGAGTAACGAGAAAGGCCCGCCCGTCAGATGGACGGGCGGGCCTTTCCCCACACGGGGTGCCAGGTGAAGGATTCGAACCTTCGAAGCTTTCGCGACGGATTTACAGTCCGCTCCCATTGGCCGCTCGGGCAACCTGGCATGAGTGCGCCGCCAAGGCTAGCAAGTGCAGGGGGCGGCCCGCCAATCGAGCCGGGTGGCACGTGCCACACCTGCTGGTGGCGCCGCCGTCTGGGGCATACTGCTGGCCGAGCCCACCCGCCGACAAAGGAGCCCACCATGGCCGATTCTTCCTTCGACATTGTCAGCAAGGTCGACAAGCAGGAGGTCAGCAACGCCCTGAACCAGGCGGCGAAGGAGATCGCTACGCGCTACGACTTCAAGAACATCGACGCGAAGATCGAGTGGAGCGGCGAGCAGATCGTGATGGAGGCCAACAGCGAAGAGCGCTGCCTGGCCGTCCTTGACGTTTTCCAGACCAAGTTGGTCAAGCGGAATGTGTCCCTCAAGACCCTCGATCTGAGCAACGAGGGAGTGCCCCGGCTGTCCGGCAAGATCTACCGGATGGAGGCCGACCTGCAGGAGGGCCTCTCCCAGGAGAACGCGAAGAAGATCTCCAAGATCATCCGCGACGAGGGCCCCAAGACGGTGAAGTCGCGGATCGAGGGTGACGAACTGCGGGTGACCTCGAAGTCGCGCGACGACCTGCAGGAGATCCAGCGCCTGCTGAAAGCCGCCGACCTCGACGTCGCGGTCCAGTTCACCAACTACCGCTGATCCCCCCCGACACGCTACGCGCTGAACACCACCGTCGTGGAGCCGTTCACCAACACCCGGCCGGCGAGGTGGTCGGCCACGGCCGACGCCAACACCCGGCGTTCGATGTCCCGGCCCTTGCGGACCAGGTCATCCGGGGTGTCGCGGTGGGTCGCCGGCTCTACGTCCTGCGCGATGATCGGCCCCTCGTCGAGGTCGCCGGTGACGTAATGCGCCGTCGCCCCGATCAGCTTCACGCCACGCGCATGAGCCTGGTGATAGGGCTTGGCGCCCTTGAACCCGGGCAGGAATGAGTGGTGGATGTTGATGCACCGGCCGGACAGCGCCCTTGCCAGGTCGTCGCTGAGGATCTGCATGTAGCGCGCCAACACGACCAGCTCGACGTCGAGCGACTCGACCAGATCCAACAACGCCCGTTCCTGACCGGCCTTCGTCGCTGCGGTCACCGGCAGATAGTGGAACGGGATGTCACCGAGGTCGACCGGACCGACCGCCTCGCGCGGATGATTCGAGACGACGGCGGCGACGTCCATGTCGAGCTCACCGGTGCGCCGCCGGTAGAGCAAGTCGACCAGGCAGTGGTCGAATTTCGACACCAGGATCACCACTCGGGGCCGGCGCGCGGTCGAGCGCACGGTGAATTGCGCGCCGAAGGTCGACAGCACCGGATCGAGCGCCGCCGCCACTGCCTCCCTTGCCAACGGGCGACGGATGGGCTCGAACTCGATCCGCGCGAAGAAGGCGTCGCTGATCGTGTCGTTGAACTGCTGCGCATCAGTGATGTTGCACCCGAGGTGTGACAAGGCCGAGGACACAGCGCTGACGATGCCCAGCTGGTCGGGGCAGGAAAACGTGAGAACGAAGCGTTCGTTGGTCATCGGGAGTCCTTCGTACGACACATCAATGAAACTGGATCACTCGCGCCGCAGGTCGGCGTCCCGCGGCTCGATCGAGGGGGCGCGGGTGACGAGCTTGTGGCCCCACCAGAGGCCAAGGAACAGCGGCAGTCCGATGTACGACGACAGCAGCCCCTTGATGTCCGGGTTCGAGGTCAGCCACGCGTTGTAGTTCTGGCCGACGATCACCACCGCACACATGACCAACGCGACGACCGGGCCGAGCGGGAACCAGCGCGCGCGGAACGGCAGATCCGCCAGGTCGTTGCCCTGCGCGACATACGCTCTGCGGAATTTGTAGTGGCTCCACGCGATGCCACACCAGGTGATGAACCCGGCCAGACCGGAGGCGTTGACCAGCCAGGTGTACGCAGTGCCGTTGCCGGCCAGGCTCGTCAAGAAGCAGAGCGCACCAATGGCGGTGGTCGCCAGCAGGGCCGGCAGCGGGATCCCGCGGGAGGTGATCTTGGCGAAGAACGAGGGAGCGGTGCCGTGGCGAGCAAGGCTGTGCAGCATCCGCGTGGCGGCGTAGAGCCCGGAGTTTCCGGCCGACAGGATCGCGGTCAGGATCACCGCATTCATCACGGCGGCCGCGCCGGCGATGCCAGCCCGCTCGAAGACGAGGGTGAACGGCGCGACGGTGATGTCGCCATTGTTCGAGGCGGACAGCAGTCGCTTGTCGGTGTAGGGCAGCAGGAAACCGATGACCGCGATGGCGCCGATGTAGAACAGCAGGATCCGCCAGAAGACGGCCTTGATCGCCTTCGGGATCGTGCGCTCAGGATGCTCGGCTTCACCGGAGGCGACGGCGACCATCTCGGTGCCCTGGAACGAGAAGCCGGCGATCATGAAGATCGCCAGGATCGCCGAGGGTCCGCCGACGAACGGGGCGTCGCCGTTGGTCCAGTTGGAAAAGCCGGGCGACTTGCCGCCCATCACGCCCAGGATCATCAGCAGTCCGACGATCAGGAAGATGATGACCGTCACGACTTTGACCGCGGAGAACCAGAATTCGCCCTCGCCGAACGCCTTCACCGTGATCGCGTTCAGCAGGAAAAGGATCGTCAGGAAGCTGGCCGACCAGATCCAACTCGGAACGTCGGGCCACCAGTACTGCATGACCAAGGCCGCCGCGACCAGCTCCGCCGCCACGGTGATGGCCCAGTTGAACCAGTAGTTCCACCCCTGCGCGAACCCGAAGGATTTCGAGACGAATCGGGTGCCGTAGGCCTGGAACGAGTCCGACAACGGCAGGTAGGTCGACATCTCCCCCAGGCTCTGCATGAGCAGGAAGACCATGATCCCGATGAGGCCGTACGCGAGCAGCGCACCGCCCGGACCGGCCTGACTGATCGTGCCGCCGGAGGCGACAAACAGGCCGGTGCCGATCGCGCCACCGATCGCGATCATGTTCAGGTGGCGGGCTTTGAGATCGCGGTTCAGCGGGCTGTGGTGCTCCTTGGCGGGAGCCTCGACTTGGGACACACGGGACCTTTCGCGGACGGGTCGGTGAGCGCACCGGAATCTAGCGGATTCCGGTGCTTGCGCGCTGCATCCGTCCGCCGTCCGGGGTCGAGTGGCGGGGCAGAAGTTCGGTGCTCCAGTCGCCCGCACCACCCCTACCGGTGAGTAGCATTGAGGTCGCTCCGAGTTGAACAACTGATCACTGTTTCCGTTGTTTGGAAACTGTTTGTCGCATTGCGGAACTCGCGGAACACTGGACCACGGATCAATCGCGTACGGAAAGGACGTCCCCATGACCGAGCACGTCACGCTCAACGGCCTCCAGGTGGACAAGACCCTGGTCGACTTCATCGACAAGGAAGCCCTCCCCAAGACCGGTGTCGATCGCGACACCTTCTGGGCCGGCTTTGCTCAGGTATTCGGCGACTTCGCTGGTCGCAACCGCGACCTGCTGACCCGACGCGATGACCTGCAGTCTCAACTCGACGGCTACTACCGCGACCACCCCGGGGCGCCGCAGATCGAGCCGTACACCGCCTTCCTGAAGGAAATCGGCTACCTGGTCGACGAGCCGGGCGCCGGCGCCCAGGCCCGCACCCAGAACGTGGACCCCGAGATCAGCGAGGTCGCCGGGCCGCAGCTGGTGGTGCCGATCCTCAACCGCCGTTTCGCGATCAACGCGGCCAACGCGCGCTGGGGTTCGCTCTACGACGCGCTCTACGGCACCAACGCCATCTCCGAGGAGAACGGTGCCGAGAAGGGCTCGTCGTACAACCGCGTCCGCGGCGACCAGGTGATCGCCTGGGGTCGCGCACTGCTGGACGACTCACTGCCCCTCACTTCCGGCTCCCACGCCGATGTGACGTCGTACGGCGCTGGTGAAGGCTTCTCGGCCACGCTCGCCAGCGGCGAGACCGTCGGCCTGCGCGACGACTCGGCCTACCTCGGATACTCCGGCGACGCGAACTCCCCCACCGGAATTCTGTTCGGACACAACGGTCTGCACATCGAGATCCAGATCGACCCGACCTCGCCGATCGGCGAAACAGACAAAGCCGGCGTCAAGGACATCGTCATGGAGTCCGCGGTCACCGCGATCATGGACTTCGAGGACTCCGTTGCCGCGGTCGACGGCGACGACAAGGTCGTCGGCTACCGCAACTGGCTGCTGCTCAACGACGGCACCGCCAGCGAGGAGCTGACCAAGGGCGGCAGGACCGTCACCCGCACCCTCAACCCCGACCGCACCTGGACCGGGCGGGGCGGCGACGAGGTGCGGCTGCCGGGCCGCGTTCTGATGCTCTGCCGCAACGTCGGCCACCTGATGACGACCCCAGCGGTTCTCGACGCCGACGGCAACGAACTGCCCGAGGGCATCCTCGACGCGCTGGTCACCGGCCTGGGCGCAATCCCGGGAATGGACCCCAAGAACGAGAAGCGCAACTCGCGCACCGGCTCGGTCTACATCGTCAAGCCCAAGCAACACGGCCCCGACGAGGTCGCCTTCACCAACGAGCTGTTCGGCGCGGTCGAGAAGGTGCTCGGACTGCCGGAATTCACCCTCAAGGTCGGCATCATGGACGAGGAGCGACGCACCACGGTCAACCTCGGCGCCTGCATCGCCCAGACACTCGACCGGGTGATCTTCATCAACACCGGCTTCCTCGACCGCACCGGCGACGAGATCCACACCTCGATGCAGGCCGGCCCGATGATCCGCAAGGCGGAGATGAAGGGCTCGACCTGGATGACGGCATACGAAGACTGGAACGTCGACACCGGCATTGCGCTCGGCCTGCCCGGCCACGCTCAGATCGGCAAGGGCATGTGGGCGATGACCGAACTCATGGCCGAGATGCTCGAGCAGAAGATCGGCCACCCGAGGGCCGGCGCCAACACCGCCTGGGTTCCGTCGCCAACCGGCGCGACCCTGCACGCCACCCACTACCACCGGGTTGACGCGCGGGCCGAGCAGGCGAAGATCGCCCAGGGCGGTCGTCGCGCGACGCTCGACCAGCTGCTGACCGTGCCGGTGGCCGAGAACCCGAACTGGACCGACGCCGACAAGAAGGCCGAGGTCGACAACTCCTGCCAGTCGATCCTGGGCTACGTGGTGCGCTGGGTCGATGAGGGAATCGGCTGCTCCAAGGTGCCCGACATCAACGATGTCGACCTGATGGAAGACCGCGCCACCTGCCGAATCTCCAGCCAGTTGCTCGCCAACTGGATCGAGCAGGGCGTGGTTGACGAGGCCTTCGTGGTCGACGCGCTCCAGCGGATGGCGCCCGTCGTCGACCGCCAGAACGCCGGCGACCCGAACTACCGGCCGATGGCGCCGGACTTCGAGCAGTCGCTGGCGTGGTGCGCAGCCCGCGATCTGATCCTGCAGGGCACCACGTCGCCCAGCGGCTACACCGAACCGATCCTGCACGCTTACCGTCGCAAGGCGAAGGCGAAGGCGGCCCAGTCGGCCTGACCGCTGCAAAGATTGCAGACAACTGGTCCGGTCTGAGGGAACGCGAACTTTCGCGCGACCTCGGACCGGACCAGTTGTTTCGACCTACGGGCTCTATTACTGGCCGGTAAGTCGCCGCCTACGATGGGAGGAAACCCCCTCCGACGGAAGGCAGCCATGCCCCGCAACATCTACACCGAGGACCACGAGGCGTTCCGCGCGTCCGTGCGCGAATTCGTCGAGCGCTCGCTCAAGCCGCGCACCGAGGAGATGCTGGAGAAGCACGAAATCCCGCGCGACATCTGGCTTGAGGCCGGAAAGCAGGGGTTCTTCAGCCTGACCGTCCCGGAGGAGTTCGGTGGCGCCGGCGTCGAGGACTACCGCTTCAACGCGGTGCTGGCTGAGGAACTGTCGAAGTTCAACGCAGCGACCGCGTCGTGTTTCGGGATCCACTCCGACATCACCGCGCCCTACATCGTTGCGCTGGGAACGCAGGAGCAGAAGGAACGTTGGCTGCCCGGCGTCGTCACCGGTGAGTCGATCCTCGCGATCGGGATGACCGAGCCCTCCGGCGGTTCGGACCTCGCCGCCCTGAAGACCACCGCCGTACGCGATGGCGATGACTGGATCCTGAACGGCTCCAAGACATTCATCACCAACGGCCACCAGTGCGACCTCGCGGTTGTCGCCGTACGCACCGACCCGGCCAAGGGCGCCAAGGGCATCTCCCTGTTCGTGCTGGACAAGGATGACAAGGGATTCAGCAAGGGCAACAAGCTGGACAAGATCGGTCAGCTGGAGTCCGACACCTCCGAGCTGTTCTTCGAGGATGTACGGCTGCCCGCCGACCGGCTGCTCGGTCCCGAGGGCATGGGCTTCATCTCGATGATGCAGAAGTTGCCGCAGGAGCGCCTCGGCAACGCCATCGCGAACATCGCCAACGCGCGCCAGATCCTTGAGGAGACCTTGGAATACACCAAGGAGCGCAAGGCGTTCGGCGCCGCGATCGGCACCTTCCAGCACAACAAGTTCAAGCTCGCTGAGATGGTCACCAAGGTCGAGGTCACCGAGGCCTACGTCGACGACTGCGTCACCGCACACGCCGACGGCAAGCTCACCGCGGTCGATGCCGCGAAGGCGAAGTGGTGGGCCGCCGAGGTCCAGTGCGCTGTGCTTGACGAGTGCGTACAACTACATGGTGGCTACGGCTTCATGGCCGAATACCGCGTCGCCCGCGCGTGGCGCGATGCCCGCGTCCACAAGATCTGGGCCGGCACCAACGAGATTATGAAGGAGCTCATCGGCCGAGACCTCGGCCTCTGAACTACACCCGTAGTAAAGGGATGTGGTCGCAATAGCGACCACATCCCGTACGCTCCGAAGACCCGTACGAAGGAGAAATCAGTGAGCGAAAACCGAACCGCCATCGTCACCGGAGCCGCCCGCGGCATCGGAGCCGCGATCGCCCAGCGCTTGGCGAAAGACGGCTTCCAGGTGGCCGTGCTCGACCTCGATGAGGCCGCCTGCCAGCAGGTCGCCGACCAGATCACTGCAGATGGCGGAAAGGCCCTCGCGGTTGGTTGCGATGTGTCGAACGAGGACGCCGTGGCGGCAGCGGTGGAGCGAGTCGCGACCGAACTCGGCGCGCCGACCGCACTGGTCAACAACGCCGGGGTGCTGCGCGACAACCTGATCTTCAAGATGAGCGTCTCCGACTGGGACACCGTCATGAACGTCCACCTGCGTGGGTCCTTCCTGATGTCGCGCGCGGTTCAGGCGCACATGACCAAGGAGAAGTACGGCCGGATCGTGAACCTCTCCTCGACTTCGGCGCTGGGTAACCGCGGCCAGTCCAACTACGCCGCAGCCAAGGCGGGCCTGCAGGGCTTGACCAAGACCCTCGCGATCGAGCTCGGCAAGTTCGGTGTCACCGCGAACGCGATCGCGCCCGGCTTCATCGTCACCGACATGACCGCCGCCACCGCCGAGCGAGTCGGCATGGACTTCGAGGAGTTCCAGAAGGCAGCCGCCTCGCAGATCCCGGTGGCCCGAGTGGGTCGCCCGGAGGACATCGCACACACCGCGTCGTTCCTCTGCAGCGAAGGTGCCGGCTTCGTCAGCGGCCAGGTCATTTACGTCGCCGGCGGGCCGCGGGACTGATCGTGCGGACTTTCAACGGCATCGAGGAACTGCAGGCCGCCGTCGGGGAACACCTCGGCTTCAGCGACTGGCAGACCGTGACCCAGGAAGCGGTGAACCAGTTCGCCGACGCCACGGGTGACCACCAGTGGATCCACGTCGACGTCGAGAAGGCCAAGAGCGGCCCGTTCGGCGGCACCATCGCCCACGGCTACTTCACCCTGTCGCTCCTGCCGATGCTTGCCTGGCAGGTCTACACCGTCCAGGGTGTTCGGATGGGCGTGAACTACGGCTCCGACAAGGTTCGGTTCCCGACCCCGGTCCCGGTCGGCTCCCGAGTGCGCGGTGGATTCGAGTTGCTCTCCGTCGAACCGTCGGCGCTGGGCTTCACGGTGAAGGCGAAGGCCGTCATCGAGATCGAGGGCAACGACAAGCCGGCCTGCGTGGCCGAGGTCTTGTCGGTCATCGTTCCCTGACCCGCTCTTTGAACTAACTGGTCCGGTTTCACCCGCCTCCCCTTCAGGAGGTAGGTGAGACCGGACCAGTTGTTTCAGACCAGATCGCGTATGCGTTCGCCGATCCCCCGCATCCAGGCCAACGCCGGGCGGGCGTCCGGATCGTCCGGCGACCAGCGGGCGACGGCGGCGTAGTGCAGCGTACGGCGGTCGCCGGCGAGGGTGCCGACGTCTACTCGCACGCCCGAGTCCGAGCCAGTCTTGTTGTGCAGCAACGGTTTCTCGTCGATGTGAGCGAGCGGGTCGAGACCGAAAGCCGACGCCACCATCGACAGGTCGGTGTTGAACCGCATCCAGTCGCGCACCCGAGGTGACACCGTGCCGTCGTCGAGCAACCGCAGGAAACCGACCAGCGATCGCGGGCTCGCCAACGACAAAGTCTGCGGCATCCCCGGTCCGCGGTGATCGCGCACTTGGTCGAGTAGGCGCATCGGGGCGACCCCGAGCCGATCGGTGTAGTGGTCGACCTCGGACAGTCCGATCCGGTTCAGGAGCACGTTGGTTGCGTGGTTGTCGCTGACCGCACTGATCAGCCGGCAGCAATCCAGGACGCTCAGCGTCGGTTGGTCCAGGTGGAACCAGATACCCGAATCCGCAACGGGCGCAACGCTGTTCTTCGCCAGCGGCTGCGCCCCGTCGATCTCGGCGGAATCGAGCTTCTCGGCCGTTGCGGCGAGCAGGAGCAGCTTCCCGACCGATGCGGTGGGACCAACCTCGTCGACGTCACCCTCGCGCCACAGTTCCTCGCCCGAGCCATCGACCACCTGGACCGCGCCGCGGATCACCCGCCGAACACCTCTTGAGAGCGGAGCGCCTCGTCGAGCTTGGCGGTCTCATCCACCAGCGACCGGCGTACGTTCGCCGACAGGGCGTTGGTTCCTCGCACCATCGCGTGGGCCTGCGCCTGTGTGTCGGCGTCGGTCAAGGCGTGCGGGAAGGCCGCCGTTGCGACGCGCTGGGCGGCATACTCACCAAAGCGCTTCGCCAGCGTGGGAAGCACCTCGAAGTAGCGCGCGACGTAGGGGCGGACCAGGTCGAGATCGTCGGCCTCGAACAAGCCTTGGGCAATAGCCGCTGCCTCATAGTTCGACAGCGAATCGTCCTCGCCGAACCGCTTCCACGCCGCTTGCTTGGCCGCGGCGTTGGGCCGAGATGCCTTGGCAGTCAACACATTCCGCGCGCCGGCCATCGACCGGTCCTGCTGACCGAACTGGTCGATGGCGGCGTCGTCCACCGCACCCAGTTCGGCCAGCCGCTGCATCGCCAACCAGCGGAACTCCAAGTCTCCGTCGAGAATCGACGGCAGCATCGACCCGTCGGCCCAGGAACTCAACAAGTCGACGTCGGTGGTGGTGCCGGCAACCAACCGGGCCGGAACCAACTGTGCTGCTCCGGTTGACTCAGACAAGACAGCCTCAGCGGTGTCGGCGATCCGCGCGCGCTGGGCGGCTCGCTCGGTCGGCGGCAGCAACAGCACGATCCGCCCGGCGACCGTGGTCGGGATCAGACTTCGTACGGAGTCATCGGACTCGCGCGGCCACGCCCGGGTGAAGGTGTCGATGACGCGTCGCGGGTCGACGGTCGCCAGGAAGGCACCGTTCAGAAGGGCACTCCAGACAACACCGCGCACCCCCGCGTCGCCGATCTGCGGCAACTGCTCCGGGATCGCCGCCAGTGAGTCGGCGTCGAAGGACGCGATCGCCCACGTGAGGTCGGAGGCATTCGGGACCACCAGCTTGGCGGCCGGACGCCCGGTGACCGGAATCTGCGGGGCGTTCACGGATAGCTCGAAAAGGTCTGTGCGCCAGACCTGTTCCCCATCGGTGAAGCCGGCCACGTCGGTGACGTGTGGCCGAACATCGCCATCGTGGGCGGGAGTCACTCTGACCTCGGCCCGCTGGATCGGGTCGCCGGCCACCTCGACCGCGAACACATCGGTGCCCGAAGTCTCCAGCCACACCGCGGACCACGCGGCGAGGTCCCGGTCGGTGTGGCCCGCGATCGCGGCGAGGAAATCGGCCAGCGTCGCGTTGCCGTACGAATGCTTCGTCAGGTAGTCACGGACCCCGGCGACGAACGCCTCATCCCCCACGTACGCCGCCAGTTGGCGCAGCGCCGAGCAACCCTTCGCGTAGGAGATCCCGTCGAAGTTGGCCAAGGCGGAGTCACTGTCAGCCGCGGCGTTGCCGGCGATCGGGTGGGTCGACGGGGCGCGGTCTGCTTGGTATCCCCAGTTCTTGCGCAGGGCGCCGAAGTCGACCCACGCGTTGTCGAACTCCGTTGCTGCGGAGCAGGATCGGTGCGCCATGTATTCGGCGAATGACTCGTTGAGCCACAGGTCGTCCCACCACTTCATGCTCACCAGATCGCCGAACCACATGTGGGCCATCTCGTGCAGGATTGTGTTGGTGCGGCTGAGCAACTCGGCGCGAGAAGGCGTTCCGCGAAAGAGCATCTGATCGCGGAAGGTCACGCAGCCGGGGTTCTCCATCGCGCCGGCGTTGAACTCCGGAACGAACACCTGGTCGTACTTCCCCCACGGGTAGTCGATGCCGAACAGGTCGTTGTAGAAGTCGATGCCCGCCTTGGTGACTTCGAGCATCTGCGGCGCGTGGCGCTCCAGCTCGGTGCGCAGCGACGCACGACCGAAGACCCCCAGCGGCACCCCCGCGTATTCGTCGCGGACCACCGCGTAGGGTCCCGCGCAGATTGTCCAGAAGTAGGTCGACAGCGGCTTGGTCGTTGCCAGATGCCAGACCGAACCTTCCTGCCGCTCAGCACCATTGCCGATGACCAGCCAGTGATCAGGGGCCTTCACCGACACGTTGTAGGGCGCCTTCAGGTCGGGCTGGTCGAAGCAGGCGAACACCTGCGGTGCGGCGTCCAGGAAGCTCATGCCATAGACGTAGGCCTCGCCGTCGGCCGGGTCCACCGCGCGGTGCAGCCCCTGCCCGTCGTGTGAATAGGCCATCGTCGAGGCCACGATCACCGTGTTGTCCTGCGCCAGGTCGGGCAGTTCGACTCGCCCGTCGGTGACCGAGGCAGGATCGATCGGCCGACCGTTGAGGGTGATCGACTCGACCGAATGGGCCTTCAGGTCCAAGAAGGTCGAGGCACCGACGGTGGCAGCCGAGAACTGCACCTGGCATCTCGAACCGAACAGTTCATCACCGGTGGTCAGGTCGAGATCGACCTCGTAGGAATTGACGGTCACCAGGGCCGCACGCGTGACGGCTTCAGTCTGCAGAAGAACGGGCATGCGCTCACTCTGCCATCCGGGCGGTCGGTGGTCGCCCGGCCCGCACACGCTGCACGTACGGACGGACGCTGCAGGGGTGCCTGCAGCGTCCGTCGCGTAGTGCAGCGTCTGCTGCGGGGTTGGGGTCAGCTCAGTCGACGACCCAGCACCCATGCGCCGCCGAGGAGCGCCAGCAGACCGGCGCCGCCGACAAGGGCGAGGCGGTCGTTGGCGCCGGTCGAGCCCTGGTCACCGTCGGTCACGACCGGCGGGCCGGTCACGTCCGTCGAGGTGCCCGTCGCCGTGCCCGTCGAGGTGCCCGTCGAGGTCGAAGTCGAGGTCGCGGTCGGGGTTGTCGTCGCTCCGGAACCGACCAACTGCACCGGCATCGTGACGACGGTGCCGGTCTGCGAAGCCTTGACGGTCAGCACTCCAGCACCCGAAGCGACATCGGCCGGGACCTTGATCGTGATGGCCGCCGACTCATTGCGGGTCGGGACCGGCGGGGTCGCGGACAGGCTCTTGGTCACCGGAAAACTGCCCAACGACTTGCCGTCCAGGAAGACCTCGACCGAGGTGGTGGTCGGCGCGCCGAGGCTGGTCAGATCGATCCCGGAGATGGTGAACGACGAGTCCTTGCCGGCCTCAAGCGTGGTCGGCTGGTTCTCGACGGCCACGCCGTTCTTGGCGAAACTCGGCGCCAGCGGGCTGTTCGCCTTGATCCACTCCATGAACTGGGACTGGTCGATCAGCCCCGAGTCGGCCTTGTTGCTGCCCTCAGCGAAGGTGGCGAAGTTGTCGCCCCCGTCCATCAGGAACGAGTTCGAGGCAATCTTGTAGATCCCCTTCGGATCCAGCGGCTTGCCGTCGACCGTCACCGAGGTGATGTGGGAGCCATTCGCCGCGTTCGGGTCATAGGTGTAGGTCACGTTCTTGCTGAGACCCAGCTTCAGGAACGGTCGCGAAGCGGCTGCCGGCTGCCACTGCTCCTCCAACACCTTCTGGAACTGCGCACCGGTGAGGTCTTTGGTGACGATGGTGTTGTTGAACGGCATGATCGCCGCCGCGTCGGCGTACGTGATGGTGCCGTCGGAACCCTTCAGCAACTCCGCGCGTACACCGCCGGGGTTCATCACCCCGATCTGCACCCCGCCGGAGCGGCCGGGCGCATTGATCGCGTCGACGTAGCTCTGCGAGATCATGTTCGACAGCGTCGACTCACGCGTCCGGTCGTCGCGCGAGCCATCCGCGGAGTAGGCCGTGGTGATGTCGGCAGCGGTCTTGCCGATCGGCTGGGCGCCAATCACGTCGGCCCGCGCGTTCGCGGTGTCGACGATGCTCGCGGCGGAGAGGTACTTGCTGTCAGCCGCGCAGGCAGCGGTCGGCGCGGTGACCGCCCGGTTCTCCAACGAATATTGCTTGACGGTCTTGGTCGCCGGGTCGTAGCCCAACTTCAAAACGCCGAGGTACGCCGCATAGAAGTCGGTCTGAATCACCGGGCGGGTGCCGGTCGTCGCCGGGCCATCCCAGGAGTAGAGCTGGTGGGTGTGGCCGGTAAAGATCGCGGAGACGTCTTGGGTGGTGTCGGCCGCGATGTGCTTGAAGACCGGGCTATCAGACTCGGCCTTCGCCAGCGTCACACCCGCACCCTCCGGGGCACCCTCGTGATACTCGGCGATGACGATGTCGGCCTCCCCGTTGGCGGCGTTGCCATCCTTGAGCTGCTTGGCCACCCTGTTCACAGCGGCGACCGGATCACCGAACTCCAGACCATCGATCCCGCTCTTCGCGACCAGCGACGGCACCTCCTGGGTGACCGCACCCACGACACCGACCTTGACGCCGTTGACGGTGATCACCTTGTATTCCGGCAGCGCCGGGGTGGTGGTTCCGGCCTTGTAGACGTTCGCGCCGAGGTAGGTCCACTGGGCGCGCGAGGCAACCCGACCGGTGAGGTCGGCGAAACCCTTGTCGAACTCGTGGTTGCCGACGGCGGAAGCCTGCAGGCCGAGCGCGTTGAGGTAGTCGATGCTCGGGTTGTCCTGCTGTGCGGCTGACGCGAACGGCGATCCGCCGATGTTGTCGCCGGCGGACAGGAAGGCGGCGCCGAGTTGGTTCTGCGCGGTGGTGACCGTGCAGGCGAAATCCTTGGTGAAATGACCGTGGAAGTCGTTGGTGTTGAGCAGGCTCACGGTGGTGAGCGCGGGATCGATCGGTCCGGTGCCGACGTTCGTCGCCGCCTGCGCCGAGGGCGCAGTGATGGCGAACGTGAGCGCGCAGACCGCCGAACCGCCGAGGAGGCGGGAGGGCAGCATGGTGGCTCCTTGAAAGGGTGACGGTGGCCCGAAACACCCCCGTGCATCGGACTCCGGCTAGCTTGCCGCCTCAACCGCGCCCTCAGGCGATGAACGCCGCTATGTTCCCCTGAACGGCGCGAAGAATTTACGTTCTCTATACCTACGGCCGTGGTCTTTCGGCCATCGCCTGCAGCCGCGCGATTCGCTCAGCGGTCGGCGGATGGGTCGACATCATGCGCGAGATGTCCTGCGCCCGAAACGGATTCGCGATCATCATGTGGCTCGCGTTGACCACCCGAGGGGTCGGCGCCAGCGGGGCGCGCGCTGTGCCGTTCTCCAGCTTGGCCAACGCCGACGCGAGCGCCAGCGGATCGCCGGTGAGCTTCGAGCCATCTTCGTCGGCGTCGTATTCGCGGGTGCGGCTGATCGACATCTGGATCAGCGCCGCAGCCAACGGAGCAAGGAAAGCCATCAGCAGCATCGCGATCGGATTGGGGCGATTCTCGTCGCGGGAGCCGAACCCGCCGCCGAAGAACATCATCATCTGGGCGACCGAGGTGATGATCCCGGCGAGCGCCGCCGCAACCGAGGCGGTCAGGATGTCGCGGTTGTAGACGTGCATCAGTTCGTGGCCGAGCACCCCGCGCAACTCGCGCTCGTCGAGCAACCCGAGGATCCCCTCGGTGCAACAGACCGCCGCGTGACTGGGACTACGCCCGGTCGCGAAGGCGTTCGGCGCCTGCGTCGGCGAGATATACAGGCGCGGCATCGGCTTGCCGGCACCCGTCGACAGCTCTCGCACGATGCGATACATCGCCGGCGCCTGGATCTCGCTGACCGGGTAGGCCTGCATCGATCGCAGCGCGATCTTGTCGCTGTTCCAGTAGCTGTAGAAGGTGGTCGCCAAACCGATCAGCGCGAACACCCAAATGAACCGGCCGCCGCCGATCAGTGAGCCCACCCCGAGCAGCAGCGCCCAGATGGCGCCGAACAGCAGGGCCGTTTTCAGGCCGTTGAAATGGGAGTGCACGGTGGGTGAACGCCGGGCCCTCGCGCGGTGTTCCGGAGGCCGGGTTTAGGTTGGCCATATGCCCGCGCCGCTGTCCGAACTGGTCCATCCCAGTTGGGCCGAAGCCCTCACGCCCGCGGCAGCCGCACTCGCTGAGTGCGGCAACTTCCTCCGTACGGAGGTGGCTGCGGGGCGCCCCTACCTCCCCGCACCCGAGAACGTGCTGCGCGCTTTCGCGCAGCCGATGGACACCGTACGAGTGCTTGTCGTCGGGCAGGACCCCTACCCGACGCCGGGTCATGCGGTCGGGCTGTCGTTTTCCGTTGCGCCGCAGGTCCAACCTGTCCCGCGCAGCCTGGCGAACATCTTCACCGAGTTGGAGTCCGACCTCGGCCTCCCGCGCCCCACGACCGGCGACCTGAGCCCGTGGAGCGAACGGGGGGTCCTCCTGCTGAACCGGGTTTTGACGGTGCGCCCGGGCGCGCCTGCCAGCCATCGCGGCCGCGGGTGGGAGGCCGTCACCGCCGCCGCCATCAGCGCTCTGGTCGCCCGCGGCGGGCCGCTCGTGGCGATCCTGTGGGGTCGCGATGCCCGCGACCTCGTGCCCCACCTGGGTGACACTCCGTACGTCGAAAGCGCCCACCCCTCTCCACTGTCCGCCCACCGCGGTTTCTTCGGATCGCGGCCGTTCAGTCGGGTCAACGAGTTGCTCGTGGACCTGGGCGCAGACCCCATCGATTGGAGGCTTCCATGAAGCTCTGGACCCGTTATGTCGCGATCGGCGACTCGTTCACCGAAGGGATGGTCGACCCGCACCCCACGACGAACGACGCCTACATCGGGTGGGCCGACCGGCTGGCGGCGGCGCTGGCCGCGCGCAATCGTGACGAGGAAGCGCCGTTCGGTTATGCCAACCTGGCGATCCGCGGGCGACTGTTGGCCGATGTCGTCGGACCGCAGTTGGAGGCGGCGCTCGAGCTCGACCCCGACTTGGTGTCGATGGTCGGTGGCGGCAACGACATCCTGCGCCCGAAGGCCGATCTCGACGCGGTCGCCGACCAGCTCGAAGCCGCCGTCGCGCGGCTGCGCCAGCGCGGCATCGACGTTCTGCTCGCCACCAGCGCTGACCCCGGCGACGCGGCCCTGCTGCGCCACGTACGCCCGCGCTGTGCGGTGCACAACGCCAACGTCTGGGGCATCGCCCAACGACAGGGTGCGTACGTTCTCGATCTGTGGTCGATGCGCTCGCTGCGCGACCCGCGCATGTTCGGCTCTGACCGCATTCACTTGTCGACCCAGGGCCACCAGCGAGTCGCCGCTCAAGCGCTCTGGGCTCTCGGCGACCGCGCCAGCGAGCGCAGCTGGGACCAACCGCTTCCCGCGGCCGATCCGCTGAGTCGGCGCGAGTCCTTGGCCGCGAACGCGCTGTGGGCGCGCGACTACGTCGGTCCGTGGGTGCAACGACGCCTGCGGGGCACCAGCTCCGGCGATAGCATCACAGCGAAACGACCGGTGGTCTCACCGATCGATGACGAACTGGAGTGACCATGACCGGGACTCGCCTTGCCGCCGGCGCTCTGGCCGGCGCCGTCCTGCTGGCCGGCTGCTCCTCATCGAGCGACACCACCTCCGGGACCTCCAGCAGCCAACCGCAGCAGAAGCGCACCCTCACGGTGCTCGCAGCGTCGTCGCTGACGGAGTCCTTCACCGCGCTGAAGAAGACGCTCGAAGCCAACGACCCGGGCCTGGAGGTCAAGCTGTCGTTCGGCGCCAGCTCGACGCTGGTCACCCAGCTCAACAACGGCTTCGACGCCGACATCGTCGCGCTCGCTGACGAGAAGAGCGCCACCTCGTTGAAGGCCACCGGCATATCCCACCGGCTGTTCGCCACCAACCGACTGCAGATCGCCACCCCGGCAGCCAACCCGGGCCACGTGACGTCGCTGAAGACGCTTTCGTCGGGCTCGGTCGACACCGTGTTGTGTGCGGTGCAGGTGCCCTGTGGCCGCGCCGCCGACGCCGTGTTGAAGAAGGCCGGGGTCAAGGCCCACGTCATCTCCTATGAAGCCAACGTGAAGGCGACCCTGGCGAAGGTGTCGCTCGGCGACGCGGACGCGGCGATCGTCTATGTCACCGACGTGAAGGCGGCCGGCTCCAAGGTTCACGGCGTTGACATCCCGGTCGCCGAGAACACCATCACCAAGCTGCCGATCTACGACCTGTCCGGCAGCGACGCGGCCAAGGAGTTCTACGCCGCGGTCGGCTCGGCCGCCTTCGCGAAGGTGCTGAAGGACGCCGGTTTCGGCACCCCGTGATCCGCGGGCGGGCCGGTGAAGCGCTCGGCCTGAAGGCCGTCGCGACGCTTGCCGCCGCCCTCCTCGTTTTCCCGCTGATCGCCTTGCTCAGCCGGGTCTCGTGGACCCACCTCGGCCGCGACCTGACGACGGCTGGCGCCGGCCAGGCGCTACGGCTGTCGCTGATGACCACAACGTCCAGCACCCTGATCTGCGCCCTGCTCGGCACCCCGCTGGCCTGGTTCCTGGCCCGGTCCGAGGGCCGCGCGATCGCTGTCTTGCGCGCAATCGTGACCGTTCCGCTGGTGTTGCCGCCGGTCGTGGGCGGCGTTGCGCTGCTGATGGCCTGGGGGCGTACGGGCGTCGTCGGCGGGCCGCTGCACGACTGGTTCGGATTCACCCTCCCCTACAACGCGGTCCGGGTGATCATCGCCGAGACGTTCGTGTCGCTACCGTTCTTCGTTCTGGCGGTCGAAGGCGCGCTGCGCACCGTCGACCCGTCGTACGACGAACTGGCGGCCACGCTCGGCGCGACCCCAGGGCGCCGCTTGCGAACCATCGCCCTACCGCTGGCACTACCCGGAATCCTGAGCGGAATGACCCTGGCATGGGCCCGCTCGCTCGGCGAGTTCGGCGCCACCATCACCTTCGCCGGGTCGTTTCCCGGAACAACCCAGACGGGTCCGCTGGCGGTCTATCAAGCCCTCGACGTGTCCATCGATGCCGCCACGGCCCTCGCCGCGGTGATGCTGCTGATCTGCGTGGCCGTTCTCGCACTGCTGCGCGGAAGTTGGCTGCGGTGAGCCTGTCGGTCGACGGCTCGGTGACCCGCGGATCGTTCAACGCAGAGTTCCGCCTCGAGGTCCCGCCCGGCACCACCGCGGCCGTCCTCGGCCCCAATGGCACGGGCAAAACCACCCTGTTGCGCGCGATTGCTGGGCTCACGCCGCTGTCGTCCGGATCGGTCGAGGTCGACGGAAACCGTTGGCAGACAGGCGGATCCTCGCTGCCAACCCACCGCCGTTCGGTGGGACTGATGCTCGCGGCCCCCACGCTCTTTCCGCGGATGAGCGTCGCCGACAACATCGCCTACGGTCCCCGGTCCCGCGGGGTTTCTGCAACCGCCGCGCGCTCGCGAGCCCTGAGCGAACTGGATGCCGTCGGGTTGGCCGATCGCGCCGGTGACCGGCCCGCGTCGCTGTCCAGCGGGCAGGCCGCGCGGGTCGCCCTGGCCCGAGCCCTCGCCACCGACCCGTCCGTGTTGTTGCTCGACGAACCACTCGCCGCGATCGACCCGGAGACGCGGGCCACCGTACGCGCCGGGCTGGCGCAGCGACTGTCGCAGTTCGAGGGGTACACACTGCTGGTGACCCACGACCCGCTCGATGCCCTGACTCTGGCCGATCACATCCAGTTGATGGAGGCCGGCACCCTCAGCCCGCCACAGACGCCCGCGCAGATCGTCGCGCGGCCGATGTCGTCGTACGCCGCCCGGCTGGTGGGCCTGAACCTGCTGCCCGGAGTCGGGTCAGAGCGCGGCGTGCTCGTCGACGGTCGGCCGATTTTCGTCACCAGCATCGATCGCGGGCCACTGTGGGTGGCGATCCGCCCGGCGGCCGTGTCGCTGTGGCCGCAGCAGCCCGCGGGGTCGCCGCGCAACACCTGGGCCTGCACCGTCACCCGAGTGGAACTGGTCGGTCAGACCATGCGGATCGGCCTCGACGCTGGTTTTCCGATGGTCGCCGAGGTGACCGTCGGCGCTCTCAACGACCTGGGGCTACAGGTCGGGTCGAGCGTGTGGGCCACCGTGAAAGCAACCGAGATCGACACCTATCCGCGATCCGCTCCAGCGGCAGGAAAGCCAGCAGACACACCGCTGTTGGGATGAAGTGAATCCCGAGCAGCAGCGCCGTGCTGAGGTGGAAGAGAAGCCAAAATACGACGTACGCGCTCAGGGCCCGGCCGCGCAACCAAAGCATCAGCGGCGCGCAGAACTCCGCCGCCAGCACGATCCATTGGAACACGTAGGTCAGCGCCGGAACATGGGCAACGAGGTCACCCAGCACCGAACCGCGCCGGGTGATCGCCCAGATCAGCACCGCCGAGCTCGCCCAACCCCAGCCGGCTTCGCGGACCTTGGAGACGGCTGCCAGGAAGTAGGTCGCCACCACCGCGATCTGAATCATCCGCAGTGACCAACCGTTGCGCCGGCGATCATGTTCTGCGTTTCGTCCGCTGCTCGCGGCCAGCGGCAACACGCAGAGCGCGATCAACAGCGCGAGGTGGTCGTGGTTGATCTTGCTGTACGAGTAGGCGTTGCTCACCCAGTCGAGCATCCCGAGCGCACACACCCATCCCGACAGGCGCGGGAGTCGGCCGCTGATGGCGACGAGCGCGGCCATCGTGATGACGATGCGCAGGACCTGCACGTACGCCGGGCTCGGCTGCGGCAAGAACTCGCGGAAGGGCAACGGTTGGTAGAGGTCGGCGGGAACGTTGCCATGGCCGATCGGGAAGACCGTGAACAGGTAGACGTCGAGCAGCACCACGGAGTAGACGAAGCGGCGCAGCCAGACCACTCGTTCGGTGGGAACCGACGGGAAGAACCAGTTCATGACAGGTCCTTCGGGTGGTCGGGATCAACGACCTGCCACCGGGCTTGGATGACCCGGCGCGCTGATCCGACGACCTCACCGTTCCGCAGTTGGCTGACCGTGTCGACGAGGTAGATCGTGCGATAGCGCGGCTTCGGCAACGAACGGGATGCGGCAACGGCAACGCCCTGCAGCCGCCGCGGTTGAGCAATGATCCGGGTCGCCTGACCCTCAATCTCCGCTCGTTCCAAGCCGATTCCGCCCGCGCCAAGAGGCACCACGACATGCTCGCCCGCGACCGTGTCAGCTTCCAAGCCGAGCGAGTGCACCTCGCCGTCGGGATTCACGCTGAACGCGAACATCACCATCGGACCAATCGGCCACCAGCGGTCATTGCCGCGAAAAGTGCCAGCCAGCAGCGCGGCGACGAAAGCGAGCAGGACCCCCACCCGCCAGGCCTTCGCCGCCGTCGTCACCCCAGTTCAGCCTTGATGGCCGCAGCGAACCGGTCGATGTCGGCTTCGGTGGTGTCCCAACTGCACATCCAGCGCACCTCGCCGGTGCCCTCGTCCCAGAAGTAGAAGTGGAAGGTCTCCATCAACTTCAGCGACACGTTCTTGGGCAGCACCGCGAAAACGGCGTTCGCCTGCACCGGACGCGGGATGGTCAGACCCGGCAGGTCTCGTACGGCATCAGCCAAGCGCTGTGCCATCTGGTTGGCATGGCCGGCGTTGCGCAGGTAAAGCTCGTCGGTCAGCAGTGCCTCGAGCTGAGTGGAGACGAAGCGCATCTTGGACGCCAGTTGCATCGACTGCTTGCGCAGGTATTTCATCCCGCGCACCGCGTCCTTGTTGAGGACCAGCACAGCTTCACCAACCATCAGCCCATTCTTGGTGCCGCCGAAGGAGACGATGTCGACACCGGTGTCGGTGATCATCTCCTTGAAGCTGACTCCGAGGGTGGCCGCCGCGTTGGAGAGGCGGGAACCGTCGACGTGGACCACCCAATCCTTGTCATGGGCCGACTGCACCAGGGCGCCGATCTCCTCGACCGTGTAGGCGGTGCCGAGCTCAGTGGTCTGGGTGATCGACACGACGCGGGGCTGCGCGTGGTGCTCGTCGCCCTTGCGCACCGACACGGTGTCGAGCAACTCGGGGGTGAGCTTGCCGTCGGGAGTCGGCACCGTCATCAGCTTCAACCCACCCATTCGCTCGGGGGCCGCGCACTCGTCGATGTGGATGTGGGCGCTCGCGGTGCAGACCACCGACTCCCACCGCTCGGTGACCGACTGCAGCGCAACGACATTCGCGCCAGTTCCGTTGAAGACGGGGTAGGCCTCGACGCCCGCACCGAAGTGTTCGGCGAACACCTGCTGGAGGTGCTCGGTGTAGACGTCGTCGCCGTAGGAGGTCTGGTGTCCCCCGTTTGCGCGGACGATCGCGGCGAGCACCTCCGGGTGGATGCCGGAGTAGTTGTCGCTGGCGAAGCCGCGGTCGGTCGGGTCGTGCAGGGGGTTAAGTTCGCTCACCGGGCCATCCTCTCAACACCGCATTTCGGACTGCAGTTCACCTCGCCCTTCAGCAACATTCCGCGAGTTTCCGGGCTACGCGACCCGCGTCACGCGGGAACTGCAGTCGGAAGTGCGACTATCCGGCCGTTCAACTCCGCCACCGGTTCGTCCCAGAGCCCGGCGAGCTCGGTGGCCACCGTGGCCAACGGGGTGAACCCCTTGCGGTCGCCGAGCGCCATCACCCGCAGGATCACCGCCGCCGCGTCGGACCCCTTGAACGAGTCGGCCACCGCGAGGGTCCAGGCCTCCGCGGCTGCCTTGGCTGCGACGTACGCCGCGTTCTTCGCTGTCGGCTTCGCCACCCCGGTCGAGGAGACGATCGCTAGTCGCCCCCCTGAGGCGACCAGCGGATCGTGCAAGGCTCGCGTTGCGTGTTGCAGGGTGCGGATGATGTTGTCGTGCAGGAAGTCCCAGTCGGCCAGATCCGATTCGACGATCCCCTTGCCGCCCCGCCAGCCACCGACCAGGTGGAACAGTCCGTCGACGCGGCCGTGTTCCTCGGCAACTTCGTGACCGAAGGCCAAGGTTGCCGATTCATCCAGCAGGTCGAGCTCGACCGGCAGATAGCGATCGGTTGCCTCACCCAGTCGGTCCAGGGATCGACCGACGGCCACCACGGTCGAGCCGCGCGCGACCAGCAGATCGGTCACCGCCCGCCCGAGGTCGCCAGCGGCACCGGTGACAATGACTACCCGGCGCGCGCTCATGCTGCCTGCATGCCGCGGGTCGACTCGATGACGCCGGTGAGCTTCTTGCGCAGCGCCTCATAGAAGACGTTCAGCGGGAACTCGTCCGGCTGCACCAGATCGGTCAGCCCCTTGACCGGCCCGTCCAGCGGGAGCGCCTGCGCGCCCTTGGCCCAGGTCGACGCGGGGTGCGGTTGAACGTAGGTGGTGACGAATTCGTACGCCGCCAGCCAGTGGGCAACGCGCGAGCGGTCGATGCCGCTGCGATAGAGCACCTCGACCTTCTCGCAGAGCTCGACCACGACTTCCGGCACCCGCCGCCAATCGAACGACAGCTTGTTGTCGGTCCACCGCAAGGCGTCGTTCTTGTGCAGGTAGGCGAACATCAGCTGACCGCCGAGGCCGTCATAGTTGCGCACCCGGTCACCGGTGATCGGGAAGCGGAACAGCCGATCGAACAGGATCGCCAATTGCACCGAGCGGGCATATGGCTGGCCCTCCTGCTCGAGCTTCACCGCCTCACGGAAGGTGGTCAGGTCGCAGCGCAACTCCTCGAGCGCGTACATCCAGAAGGGCATCCGCTGCTTGATCATGAACGGGTCGAACGGCAGGTCCCCGTGACTGTGGGTGCGGTCGTGGATGAGATCCCACATCGCAAACGTCGACTGCGCGAGGTCCTGCGAGGCGACCAGGCGCTCGGCGTCCGGCGGCAACTGCAGGCGCAACAGGTCAGCGGCCGACTCGGTCACCCGGCGGAAACGGGCGGCTTCGCGGTCGCAGAAGATCGCGCCCCAGTGGAACTTCGGCACCTCGCGTACGGCGACGGTCTCGGGGAACAGCACCGCCGAGTTGGTGTCGTAGCCGGGAGTGAAGTCCACGAAGTTGACCGGCACGAACGCCGGGTTGACGTAGGCCTGCTCGACCTCGGCCAGCCACTGCGGCCACGGCACGCTGATCAACAACGCTTCGAAGACGCGATCGGGGTTGCCGTTCTGGGTGTACATCGGGAAGAGGACAAGGTGTTCGATCCCGTCGACCCTGTGCTGGTCGGGACGGAACAGCAGCAGGGAGTCAAGGAAATCGGGAACCTCGAAGCCACCCTCGACCCAGCGACGAAGGTCGGTGGGGAGTGCCGCGAGGTAATCGGCGTCGTGCGAGAAGCGCGGCGCAAGATCGGCGATGGCCGCGATCATCGTCTCGACCAGTTCGCGAGCGCGCGCGTGGTCCTGGGTCGAGCCGTCGATCGAACCGTCCTTGGCCTGCATCGCCCGCAGCTCCAGCACCGCATCCTTCAGCCGCAGCCATTCCGGAAGGGTCGCGGTCGACGACCCGGCTGCGATCGGCGCAACCGCGCGCGATGCTGGTGACCCAGCCGACGCCCAGGTGACCACGTTGGTCCAGAGGCGGCGGTGGTCCAACTCGTCGATCGAGTCGTCGCCGACCAGGTCGGAGTCGGCGAAGACGACCACACGACCGGCGCCGTACGTCGTGGCAACCGCCAACGGCTGCCCAGCCGGATCCGCGCTCGCGCTGGTGCGGGCGAGGACCTGCGCATCAGCGTTGGCAGAGGTGTCGATGACACCAGCGCGGTAGAAGCACAGCTCGTCGACGCCCGCGAGGATGCCCTGGCCATGGCCGTCGCCGATCTCCGCGAGGACCCAGGTGGCGTTGGAATGGTGGCGCCGGCCGCCGTCGGCGGACTCGTGGACCAGGGTGCTGGTGACCGAGAGGCCGAACCGGGCCAACAGGTCGTTGACGTTGTTGCCGTAGGTGTCCTGCTCACATTCGGCGAAAACCACCAGGCCACCACCGGCGCGTACGAACTCGGTGACGGCGTCGATCTCGGCGACGGTGAGCACCGGTGGCAGATCGCCGGTGACCCGCTCGGAGCGCGCTTCAGCCGGGTGATCGATGACCAGGACGTCGGCGTCAACAAGCGCCGCCGCGTCGAACTCGCCCTTGCGGTGGGCAGCAACCTCGAATCCGCGCGCGCGCAGCGCATCGGCGGCCAGTTGCAGGCTCGCGTCGGCCGGGTTGGCGGGATTCATCCGCTCTGCGGTGGCCCGGTCCAATGACCAGGCGCTGCTGTGGGCTTGGTCGACCAGGACCTTCGGGAATGCGCCCATGATTCACCTCCGAGTGAAGTTTTTTCGGCGATCTCCATGATCGACAGGAAATATTGCGGAAATCCAACCGGGGGTGGCCCGCGTCACACCCGCCAAACGGCTCAGTATCCTTTTCCCATGCCCGTCGACCGCCTCCTGCCCTCCGACGACGCACACGATCTGCTCGCGCTGGCTCGAGACCTCGCCGACAAGGAGCTTCGACCACGCGCCGCTGAGGCAGAGGCGAGCGCCACCCCGCCGCGCGAAGTGTTCCGCACCCTCGGTGCTGCTGGCTTGCTCGCGCTGCCTTACCCCGAGCAGTACGGCGGGTTCGGGCAGCCCTACGAGGTCTATCTCCAGGTCGTCGAGGAGCTCGCCCAGGCGTGGATGTCGGTGGCCATCGGCGTCAGCGTGCACTCCCTGTCGGCCTACCCGGTCGCGACCTTCGGCAGCGACGCGCAGCGTGAAGCCCTCCTGCCCGGCATGCTCGGTGGCGGCCGACTCGGCGCCTACGGACTGTCCGAACGGGAAGCCGGCAGCGACATCGCCAGCATGCGCACCCGCGCGACCGCGACCGATGACGGTTGGTCGCTGCGCGGCACCAAGGCGTGGATCTCGCACGCCGCGCATGCCGACTACTACACAACATTCGCCCGTACGGACGACACCGGCGGCCGCGGACTCTCCTGCTTCCATGTTCCTGCTGACATCGACGGGCTCAGTTTCGGCAGCCCGGAACGCAAGATGGGACTGCATGGCGACCCGGTGGCCGAGGTGATCTACGACGTCGACCTGCCGGCCGACGCGCTGCTCGGCCAGCGGGGCCAAGGCATGACCATTGCGCTCAGCGCGCTGGATGCCGGACGACTTGGAATCGCCGCTGCCGCTACCGGACTGGCTCAGGCCGCCCTCGACGACTCGATCTCGTACGCCCAGGGCCGGGTGCAGTTCGGACGGCCGATCGCCGATAACCAGGGCCTCGCCTTCCTACTGGCCGACATGGAAGCGGCGGTCAGCTCAGCGCGGGCGACCTATCTGCATGCCGCCCGCCTCAAAGACGCCGGCCGCCCGTTCAGCAAGGCGGCGGCGGTAGCCAAACTGGTGGCCACCGACGCCGCGATGCGGGTCACGACTGACGCAGTGCAGGTCTTCGGTGGGGCCGGTTATACCCAAGACTTCCCCGTGGAACGCTACTTCCGCGAGGCGAAGATCACCCAGATCTTCGAGGGCACCAACCAAATCCAGCGACTCGTGATCTCACGCCACCTGCGCGGCGAGCGCTAACGGTTGTCGCGGCGTCAGTAGATCCGCACGTAACGACCGATGCCCACCTCGTTCGTCGAGAGCATCTTGTCCTGCGCCTGCACGCTGACGCGACAGCAACCATGCGAGGCCGGGTAGGCCGGGATGCTCGTTGAACCGTGGATAGCGTGGCCCACCGTGGTGAAGAAGCGCGGCCGATACATCGCGCCGAGGGTGCCGTTCACCCAACCGCTGGAACCCTCATTGGTCGACTTACGGTAGATCTTGAAGGTGCCGGTCGGAGTGATCGCGCGCAGTCGCCGGCCGCCGGAATAGAAATAGGCGCCGCTGCCGGTGCTGGTGTTGATCGTCATCTGGGCGAGGCCGCCGCCGACCACCATCAGCAATTGCCGATTCAGATCGACTTCGAGACCGACCGATGAGGGATACCGCGGTGTCGGCCGAACACGCAGCATTGCTGAGTTCCAAGTGGTTTCGTCGACCGCGCCGGTGCGCGCGAGACCGTGCACCTTCTGGATCGCAAGAACGGCTTGCTGAGTCATCGGTCCGAAGCTGCCGTCGTAACTTCCCAACCAGAGACCCGCACCGCCAAGCGCGGCCTGCAAGGTCGTCACGGCTGCGCCGCGAGAGCCAAGTTGGAGGCGCCCTGGAAAGGGCACCGTGGTGGCCTCGGCCCGGCTGGCGACAAACGGAATCGATGCGGCCGCCATGGCGGCGCCCCCGCCGAGCAGGACAACGCGACGTGAAAGGTCTGCGGACATGATGTTTCCCCCGATAGAGATAAGACGGTCGGCCCCCGGCCGACCGGTGGTTCAGTGTCGCCCGCCGCGACAATCGCGTCGCGACATGACAGATGTGCTGTGGATAAAGCCCCCTGCACTTCCGAGTCTGCTCTGGTCCGGACCCGTTGACCATGGGCACTTCTGCCCTGCCACGATGGGCCGGTGAGCAACTTCGTCTTTTTCCACGCCCACCCCGATGACGAGGCGTCCCAGACCGCCGGCATGATGGCGCGCGCTGCGCGAGAGGGCCACCGGGTGGTCGTGGTCTACGGCACCAACGGCGACCACGGCGAGGCGGCCGCAGACCTCGCGCCCGGAGAGAGCGTCGTCGACCGACGGCGTACGGAGGCCGCGGGCTCCGCGCAAGCGCTCGGCACCGCGCGGATCGGCTGGCTGGGCTACAGCGATTCGGGAATGACCGGCTGGGAGCAGAACAACGACCCGGCCAATTTCCACCAGGCTGACCTCGACGAGGCCGCTCGGCGCCTCGCGATCCTCCTTGACGAAGAAGACGCCGACGCCCTCATCACCTACGACTGGCATGGCGGCTACGGCCACCCCGATCACGTGAAGGCCCACCAGGTTGCCCACCGCGCGGCCGACCTTGCCTCGCGTCGCCCCGTGCTGTTCGAATCGACGATGAGCCGCGACCAGATGCGCGAGTTCAACGCAGCGGCTCGGGCAGCCGGTGAGGAACTCGATTTCGACCCCGACCAGGGGATGGACGACGGCAACCCGTTCGGAACCCCGCAAAGCGAAATCCATTGGCAGGTCGATGTGTCGGAATTCCTGACACAGAAGCGGGCCGCGATGCAGGCTCACTCCAGCCAGACCTCCGACATCGGGATGATGCTCGGCCTGCCACCGGAGGTGTTCGCGGCGTGGTTCGGAACCGAGTGGTTGATCGAACCCGGCCGGTCAGGTTCGATCGAACAGGGTTGGCCCTTCGACCGATTCGGTCGCGAGTAGTTCGGCGGCCACCTGCTCCGCCGGCCCTCGCGCGGCCGCACGCAGGGTGAGGCGGCTGCGGCGCTCGATCAGGTCCTCGACGGTCAGCGCGCCCTCGGCGCGGATGGCGTGGACCAGTTCCGCGCGGGTGGTCGCCGATTCGGGCACGACGCGATCGGCCAGCTCGGGTCGCTGCGCGACGAGCGCCGTCACGGCGAGCGCCTCCTTGCCATAACGACGGACCAGTCGCGCCGGGGCCGCAAGGCCAGCGAGGGCAGTCGCCGATGCCGCGCCGATCAGTGGCAGCAGGTGTGTCAGCCCGGGACGGACGTTGCTCGGCATGCGGCGAGCCGCGGCATCGACGGTCTGCTGGGCCATCAGCCGATAGGTGGTGAACTTCCCGCCCACGATGACCAGCGGGCGGCCCGGCTCATCGACCAGCAGGTGCGCGCGCGAGACGTCGCTTGACGCGCCGTGGCCGTCGACCAAAGGGCGCAGCCCGGCAAAGCTGCCGACCACATCGCTCGCTGAGAGTGGTTGCGCGAGTCGCCGATTGACGACGCCGAGCAGGAACGCGACGTCCTTCTCGGGGACCTCCGGCGCGTGCCCATCAGCGCCAGGAGCATCCTCATCGGTGAGGCCGATGTAGGTCAGCCCGTCCGGCGCCGGGATGGTGAAGACATAGCGGCCGAATTTCCCGGGCACGGGCAGATTCACGATCGAGGTCTGGTTCGCCAAGCACGCGCTCTCGACAACGAGGTGGGTGCCGCGGCTGGGCCGCAGCCGAATCCGGTCGTCGAGCTGATCGGCCCAGACACCGGTGGCGTTCACGACGACCTGAGCGCGGGCAACGAACTCCTCGCCGCCGAGGTGATCGGTCAACCGCAGCGTGTGATCGTCAACGATCTCGGCGGAGGCATGGGTGGCGATGCGGGCACCCTGCGCGGCCGCGGTGCGTGCGAGGGCGACCACAAACCGCGCGTCGTCCTCGAACTGCCCGTCCCAGAAGGTGATTGCGCCGCGCAGCCCATCAGTTCGTACGGCGGGGGCCAGCGCGTGAGCGCGTTCGGCTCCGACCCGACGCGGCGGCGGCAACTGTCCCGCGGAGGTGTGCGCCGCGCGCCGCAGCAGGTCCGCGACCCCGATCCCGGCCTGAGCAGCCACCCCGGCGAACGCAGAAACATCTGCGGTGAGCGGCAGCACATTGCTGGCTGGGCGCACCAAGTGTGGGGCGATGGTGGTCATCAACAGCTGCCGCTCGCGAGCGCTCTCGACGGCGATGCCGAGCCGCCCCTGGGCGATGTAGCGCAACCCGCCATGGGCCAGCTTCGAACTCCAGCGCGAGGTTCCCGCCGCGAGGTCGACTTGCTCAACCAACGCCGTACGAAGCCCGCGCGAGGCAGCGTCCAACGCCACCCCAGCGCCGGTCACTCCCCCGCCGATCACGATCAGGTCGAAGGTCTCAGTTCGCAACTCCTGCAACGCGGTTCGTCGCGTGGCGGCGTTCAGAATTCCTGGCTGGATCATCGGCGCAAGTAGGACTCTAGGAGGTGGCGAACCTCGGTGTGAACAACCGCGGGCGGGAGCGCCTCGTCGTCGGGAGCGAGAACAAACGTCTGCAGCGACTGCATCAGGAAGCGCGCCTGCAACTGCGTGGACACCACATCACGTAGCGGTTCGCCGAGCTCGACCGCCCGGCTTCGCGCCTGCTCAAGCCCGAGGGCAAGCATGGCGGTGAGGCTGCGCTGACCGCGTCCGAAGTGGCCACCCAGGTAGGGCAACAACAGATCAGGATCGTGGCGACGAAGGGCGCCGAGCAACTCCGATGCGCGCAACCGTTCGATCACCTCGCAGGCAACGTCGGCGACAGCAGCGGCCGGGTCGTCGACTCCGGAGACGTCGACCGTCGTTGCCACAGAACCGAGTTCGTGAGCCAACGCGTCAAGAACAAGCTGTTGGATGCCACCCGCGCGCCGGTAGACGGTCATCCGGGAGACGCCTGCCCGTTCGGCGATCGAGGTCACGGTGGCCCGGGAAACGCCGTAGGCAACGATCTCCGCCCGCACCGCGCGCCACAGCGCGTCATCGACCGACTCATTCAGCTGACTCATGGTTCGATGTTACATCTTGTGTCACACTGTCACGCATGGATGTCACGTTGCAGAACGTCAGCAGATCGGTCTGGTGGGGCTGGGGCGACCCCGCTCAGGCGAAGCCGTTGCCAGCCAGTGCCCGCCGCATGCTGGCTGGTCTGCTGGGCGCCGATCTGGATTCCACCCGCCCGCCGGTGGCCCTGATCGACGTCACGCTGCCCGACTCTCGCCTAGGCAGCGACGCGACCGCGGCCCTGACCGCGCTGCTCGGCGACGATCACCTCTCCACCGAGCGTCTCGCTCGGGTCGAACACGCCGGCGGCAAGAGCTATGTCGATCTGTTGCGCGCCCGGACGGGCCGGCTCGGCTACGCCCCCGATGCCGTCGCTTTTCCTGCCGACCACGACCAGGTGGCCGCCCTGCTGCGCCTCGCTGTTGACCACGGCCTGGCGGTCGTTCCCTTCGGCGGCGGAACCAGCGTCGTCGGCGGCCTCACGCCGGAGGCCGACGATCGCCCGATCATCAGCCTCGACCTGCGCCGGCTGGCAGGTTTGATCGATCTCGACGAGACCGACCACACGGCCACCTTCCGCGCCGGAACCATGGCGCCCGCCGCCGAGAACGCCTTGCACGAGCGTGGATTCACCCTCGGACACTTCCCGCAGAGTTACCAGCAGGCCACGATCGGCGGCTTTGTCGCCACCCGCAGCGCCGGCCAGTCTTCCAGCGGATACGGCCGGATCGACGACATGGTCGAAGGCGTACGCGTCGCCACCCCGATCGGCGATGTCGCGTTCGGCGCGCAGTCACCGGCATCGGCAGCCGGTCCCGCGCTGCGCGACGTGATGGTCGGCAGCGAAGGCGCCTTCGGCGTCATCACCGAGGCCACGCTGCGAATCCGCCCTGTTCGCAAGGTGGTTCACCATCTCGCTGTCGCCTTCCCTGACTTCCCCACTGCGGCGGGAGCGCTGCGCGCGATGGTGCAGCAACTCGGTCATGACGCGCAGCCCGACGTCACCCGCGTCTCCGACGCCACCGAGACGGAGATCTCCCTCGCGCTCGCCGGACGCGCGGGGTCCACACTTTCGCGCTACCTGCGGGCGCGCCACCTGGCCGAGCCATGTCTGGCGATCCTGCTCTGGGACGACCAGGACGAAGACAGCGCGCGAGCCCGGATGAAGCAGGCGAAGCGCATCCTCAAATCGGCCGGCGCAGTCACCTTGCCCGGCAAGATCGCCCGCGGGTGGGAACACGGCCGCTTCGGGTCGCCCTATTTGCGCGACGAATTGCTCGGCCGCAGGGTCTTCGTAGAGACGCTGGAGACCGCGACCCACTGGTCGAACCTGAACGCCCTCAAAGCCGCGGTGGGTGGCGCGATCGAAAGCGCACTGGAAGCCCAGGGCACCCCGGGGGTCGTGCAATGCCACATCTCCCACGTCTACGAGTCGGGCGCCTCGCTCTACTTCACCTTCGTGGCGCGCGAAGCGGCCGACCCGTTTGCCCAGTGGATGGCCGCCAAAACCGCCGCCAGTCAGGCCATCGTCACCGCCGGTGGCACCATCACCCACCACCACGCGGTCGGTCGCGACCACCGCAGGTATCTCGCAGCCGAGATCGGCCAGACCGGTGTCCGCATCCTGCGGGCAGTGAAGAATGAACTCGACCCGCACAACGTGATGAACCCCGGTGTTCTGATCCCAACCTCCACGGAGTCAGCTCCATGACCGAACTCTCGGGCCGCGCAACCGTTTTGGTGAACCCGGCGGCCGGTGGCGGCAGCGCCAGCAGCCGCGCCGACACCGTCGTGGCCATCTTGCGCAGCCTCGGCTTCGACCCCACCTGCGTCGCCACGCAGAGCGCCGAACACGCCACCGAACTCGGCGCGGCCGCCGGGCCGACCGATCTGCTGCTGCCGCTGGGCGGCGACGGGATGATCGCCCGGGTGGCTGAGGGCTGCGTACACTCCGGCGCTCTGCTGACTCCCTTGCCGGCCGGCCGCGGCAACGACTTCGTCCGCGGGCTTGGCCTACCTCGCGACACCCTCGCGGTGACCCGGGCACTGTCGACAGCCACCGAACACCGCGTCGATGTCGGCACCGTGGATGACCGGATCTTCATCGGCACCCTCACCGTCGGCTTCAACGCGGTCGCCAATGAGCGAGCCAACGCGATCCGCCGATTCCGCGGCGCGGTGGTCTACACCGCCGCCGGCATCCGTACGGCGTTGACGATGAAGCCGATCTCGTTCCGGATCACCAGCGAGGGACCCGACGGCCACCGCCAACTCGAGACCGACGGTTGGAGCCTCAATATCGGCAATTCCGGGCGGCATGGCGGCGGGCTGACTGCAACCCCAGGCGCCGATCTGTCCGATGGGCTGCTCGAGGTCGTCATCACCCGCGGACGATCGTTCGTCGGGCTGGCCGGATCGGCGCTGCTCGAGCGCGGCGGCAACCACGTCAGGCTGCCGATGGTCGACTCGTGGCAGGCCACGTCGCTCACCGTCGACGCGCGCAGTTATGGCAGCCGGCCGATGCCGGTCTACGCAGACGGAGACCCGATCGCCACCCTTCCGGTGACGATCGGGATCAGTCCGCTGGCGCTGCGGTTGTACTACTGAGACTGACTCAGTCGACGCTGCTGCGGCGCTGGTAAAGGCGCTCCTCGTCTTCGTCAGAAATGGCTCCGATGCCCGGTGAGTGGGCGAAGACGGGCCCTTCCTGACCGTGGCGACCGACGATGTTGAACAGGACGTTCAACAACACCGCGAAGACTGCGGCCGCGGTGATGCCGGAACCGAAGATGGTCTGGAACCACTCGGGGAACTTGGCGTAAGCCGCCGGGCGTACGACCGGCAGCAGTCCGGCCGACAGCGAGACCGCGACGATCACGATGTTCGCGTTGCCGCTGAAGTCGACCGTCTTCAGGGTCCGGATCCCGCTGGCTGACACGGTTCCGAACAGCACGATCCCGGCTCCACCGAGAACCGGCGAGGGCACTGCACCGACGATCGCGCCGAGCTTGGGCAGCAGACCCAGGACGATCAGAATCCCGCCGCCATAGGCGACCACCCACCGGCTGCGAATACCGGTGACCGCCACCAGCCCGACGTTCTGCGCGAAGGCGCTGAGCGAGAAGCCATTGAACACGCCGGCAAACGCGGTTCCGGCGGTGTCAGCGCGCAAGCCGTTGGTCACCGTACGGCGATCTGCCGGCTTCTCCGTCACCTCACCAAGGGCAAGGATGTCGGCCGTCGCCTCCACCATGATCACCAGCATGCAGATGACCAGCGCCAGAATCGCGCCGATGTCGAACTGCGGGGCGCCGAAGTGGAACGGGGTTGGCACCTGCACCCAGCGCGCGTCGCCGAAGCCGGAGAAGTCGGTCATGCCCAGCGGGATCGCCACCAGGGTGCCGAGCACCATCCCGAGGATGATCGCGATGCGGCCGAAGAAGCCGGGCAGGAAGCGGTAGATCAACACCACCAACGCGAGGGTGATGAATGCCAGCAGCCAGTTCTTCGGGTCGCCATAGGTCTTCGACCCGACACCGCCGGCTGCCCAGTCGACGCCGACCGGAACCAGGGTCAAACCGATCATCGTGATCAACGAGCCCGTCACGACATCAGGGAAGAAGCGCAGCAGCTGGGTGAACACCGGAGCGAGCAGGAATCCGGCAATACCCGCGACGATCAGGGCGCCATAAATGATCTGAAGTCCGTCGTGACCCTGATGTTTTCCGGCGATCGCGAGCATGCTCGACACCGCGACGAACGAGGTGCCCTGCACGATCGGCTGACGCGCGCCGATCCGCCAGAAGCCGATCGTCTGCAACAGCGTGGCGATGCCGGCAGCGAACAGCGCCGCGGAGACGAGGTAGAACTGGTCGCCCGCGCTCAGGTGAAGGGCCCCACCCATCACCAGCGGAACAGCGACGACGCCGGCGTACATCGACAGAACGTGTTGCAGGCCGTAGAGCAGCGATGGGCCCGGCCGCATCGGGGTGTCGACGGGGTGCCTGGTTTCGATCTCGTGGTCGGTCGTCATCGGCCGGCCCTCACTTCCTTGGCCAGTGTTCCGCAATGCGGAATCGCTATTTCGTATAGCGAACTCTGTCGCACACTCTCGCGAGGGTCAAGGGTTTCACGCTGATTCGCTCGGTGACCGCGCTCCGGCGATGTCGTCGGCGATCCGTCGGGCCGCGGCGCGCAGCAGGGTGGTTCCCCGGTCCCGCAGGTGGTCGCTCATTCGCGCCGTGGGCGCGGAGATCGAGATCGCCAGTGGACTGACGGTGGTGGGAACCGGAACCGAGACACACTGCACGCCGACCTCCATCTCCTCGATCTCGGTGGCGACGGCGTCGGCGCGCACCCGCGCCAACTGCGCGATCAGCACCTCCGGGTCGGTGATCGTGCGAGAGGTGCGGGCCGGCATCCCGGTTCGGACCAGCAGGTCGCGCACCTCCTGATCGCTCAGGCCGGAGAGCAACACTTTTCCGGCGGCACGACAGTGCGGATGCACGTGGCGGCCGAGCTCGGTGAACATCCGCATCGCATGTGGCGACGGCACCTGGGCGACATAAACGACCATGTCGCCGTCGAGCGTCGCGAGGTTCACGGTCTCGCCAAGTTCCTCGACCACGGCCGCGAGGTGAGGGCCAGACGAAGCCCCGAACACCGTACGGGCGGTGTTGCCCAGCGGAATCAACCGCGCGCCGAGCGCATAGCGCCGGTTGGGCAACTGGCGAAGGTACGAACGGTCGACCAGGGTTCGTACGAGACGGTGAATGGTGGGTGCCGGAAGGCCCGACGCCGCGCTCAACTCCACCAGGGCGAGGTCTCCACCGGCCGCTTCGACCAGTTCGAGAATCTCCAGCGCGCGGCCGACCGACTGCACGCCTGCCCGTGGTTCCGCCATGGTTGCTCCTTGTTGAGATCGGGGTTCCTATTCCGACATACGGAACATATCCTCCACGAAGCAGAACGTCACGACACAGGAGTCCGGATGACCACACCCTCGTTCGTCCCCGACCTCGCCCGGCGCCTCGACGAGCAGCTCGCCGCCGCCGATCACGATCTCGCGGAGCATTACCCCGGCGACCGGACCGACCGCGGGCCGATTCACACGGTCTACGTTCCCGGCGACGTCTTCACGGCCGAGACCACCCGCGAGTGGGGCGACCGGGCGCTGCAGCTGCTCGAGGACTTTGCGCCTGACACCACGACCCTCGCCGATGCTGTGGGCGCGCCGATCGCCGAGGTCGAGCAGGTCTACGGGCGGTTGCAAAAGGTATTGCAGGACGGCCCGATCCAAGACCTGCGCATCGATTTCGAGGACGGCTACGGCCGCCGCCCCGACGAGACCGAGGATGCCCACGTCGCCGCGGCGACCGAGGCGATCCGCCAGTTGCTCACCCGACCCGAACGTCCTACCTGGTGGGGTATCCGGTTCAAGGCGTTCGAGGCGCCGACTCGCGAACGAGGGCTGCGCACGCTCGCGTCATTCGTCGACTCCGTACGCAACAACATCGGCGACGGACTGACCCTCACCCTGCCCAAGGTGACCTCCGTCGCCCAGGTCGACGCGATGGTCCATGCCTGCGACACCATCGAACAGGCGCTCGGCCTGCCCCACGGATCACTCGGCTTCGAGATCCAGGTCGAGACGGCGCAGGCGATCATGGCCGGCTCCGGGTTGGCGCCGCTCGCCCCGATGATTCGCGCCGGTCGCGGCCGGGTGACCTCGCTGCATTACGGCACCTTCGACTACAGCGCCGGCCTCGGCATCGCGGCGCCTTTTCAGGCGCTCGACCACCCGGTAGCCGACCACGCGAAGAACGTGATGCAGGTCAGCGCCGCCCAAACCGGGGTCCGCATGAGCGACGGATCGACCAACGTCGTGGCGTTCGGCGACCGAGACCAGGCCCACGCAACCTGGCGGCTCCATGCCGGACTCGTCGAGCGATCGTTGGTCCGCGGGATCTACCAGGGCTGGGACATGCACCCTGGTCACCTGCCGACCCGCTTCCTGGCGAACATGCTGTTCTTCCGGCGCGCGATGCCCACCGCCTGCGCCCGCCTGTCGGCCTACCTGAACCGCACGGCGGGTGATGTGATGGATGAACCGGCCACGGCTCGGATGCTGGCGACGGCGTTGCTGCGCGGTGCGCACTGCGGCGCGATCGATCCGGCCGAGATTGAGGCTTCAGCCGGCATCACCGTGGACCACCTGGTGGACCTGACCCGATAGGAATCGCCTTGAACAACAACCAGTTCGACCTCGTCATCCGCGCGGAGCGGGCGCTGGTCGACGGCGCGCTGCGACCGGCGGTGATCGGCGTACGCGATGGGTTGATCGCGCAGGTCGCCGGCGATGCCTTGTGGACCGGAACCGCGCAGGTGCAGGTGCCCAGCGACGAGATCCTGCTGCCCGGACTGGTCGATACCCACGTGCACATCAACGACCCTGGTCGCGCTGAGTGGGAGGGGTTCGCAACGGCGACCAGGGCCGCGCTGCGTGGGGGCTACACCACCTTGGTCGACATGCCCCTGAACAGCCTGCCGCCGACCGTAAATCTTCTCGCGCTCGAAGCGAAGAAGGCTGCCGCGCAAGGAAACTGCTTCGTCGACATGGGCTTCTGGGGCGGCGCGATCCCGGGCAACGTGGCCGAACTGCAGCCGCTGCATGACGCCGGCGTCTTCGGCTTCAAGTGCTTCCTGGCCGACTCGGGTGTTCCGGAGTTTCCCCCGCTCGACGCGGATCAGTTGACCGAACACCTCACCGAGGTCGCCCGGCTTGGCTCGCTGATGATCATCCACGCCGAGGACCCCTCTGTGTTGTTGTCAGCACCACAGATCGGCGGGCGGGCCTACCGCAATTTCCTCGCCTCACGCCCGGATGAATCGGAGGTCAGCGCGATCCGGACGGTGATCGATGCGGTCCGAGCCACCGGCGCTCGCGCCCACATCCTGCACCTCTCCTCAGCCGAGGCGCTGCCCGAGATTCGCGCGGCCAAAGCCGAGGGACTGCCGCTCACCGTCGAAACCTGCCCGCATTACCTGTCGTTCGCCGCCGAGACGATCCACGACGGTTCGACGGCGCATAAGTGCTGCCCACCGATCCGCTCCCAGGCCAACCAGGACCTCCTTTGGGAGGCGCTGCGTGACGAAACCATCGACTGTGTTGTCAGCGACCACTCGCCGAGCACCGCCGAACTCAAGCAGGTGGAGGTCGGCGATTTCGCCACCGCGTGGGGTGGGATCTCCTCGATCCAAGTGGCGTTCACCGCAGTCTGGACGGCGGCCCGGGAGCGCGGGTTCGAGATCGCCGACGTCGTGCGCTGGATGTGCACCCGCCCAGCTCAGATCGTCGGGATGCGCGGGAAAGGCCTGATCGAGACCGGCAACAGCGCCGACCTGGTCACCTTTGCCCCCGACGACGCCTGGACTGTCGTGGTCGCGGAACTGGAACACCGCAACAAAATCTCCGCGTACGACGGGCTCCGGCTCACCGGCCGCGCGCGCCGGACCTGGCTGCGGGGTGTCGAAGCGACGATCGAGTCACCCGCCGGCCAGTTCGTCACGCACTGACCCCTCAACCAAACGGCCGGCGCGGGCGCGCCAGCTCACCGGCCCCTGCACCGAACAGCGCGACCGCTGCGGCGACCAGCGCCCAGAGCTTCGTCGCAGCCTCGATCAGGCGTGAGTGGAATTACCGTCTGTGGTGAGCAGTTCTCCTGCGCTCGAGCCGTCGGTCGGCGCCGCGCTCGAGCCATCGGTCGACCCGCCTCGCTTCAACATCTTGCGCTGCACGCGCCGCCCCTGGCGAACCACCGACGGGATGGCGGCCAACGCGATGCGCGGAAACGTGTCGCCAAAACGAACCTGGGCTCCTCGCCAGCGCGGAACGCTGGTCACCGGACGCGGCTTGTCGAGGACCTTCGCCACGACCGCCACAACCTCCTCGGGCTGCAGCAGCTTGCCGGAGAACGACAAGGCAGAGGCCGGGTCGCCGAGCTTGTCATGGAGCATCGGGGTCCAGATGCCGTCCGGGCAGACACAGGAGATGTCGATGTTGCGGATGCCGGCCAGGCGCAGATCCGACAAAGTGCTGAGGCTGAAGCCGATCGCCGCATGCTTCGACGCCGCATAAACCGCCTCGCCGGGCACAGCGCTCAAGCCGGCCAGCGACACGATGTTCACGATGTGACCGCCGCGATCACGCATCGCCTCGATCGCGGCGACTGTGCCGTTGATCGTGCCGAGCGCATTGATCTCGATCATCGTTCGCCGCGCTTCGGCCGTCTGTTCCCACGCGGGGCCGGTGATCAGAACACCGGCGTTGTTCACCCAAACGTCGAGGCGGCCGGCGCGCTGCACAGTCTCGTCCCGCGCCGCCTCAACCGCGGCTGCATCGCGTACGTCGAGCGCCCGGGCAAACGCGTTCTCCCCCAGTTCCGCAGCCGTCGTGGCGGCCGCGGCGGCATCGATGTCGGTGACCAACACCAGGTGGCCGCGCTCAACCAGCAGTCGGGCGATCTGTTTGCCGAGACCGCGGCCGGCGCCGGTGACGACCGCGCCGGCAGCTCCAACTCGAATCATCGACGACACGCAGGTCACGATAGCCGGACGGCGTCCCGCGCAGGGCGTTGCCAGAACCACACGACATGCTGGTCACCACCGGCTCCTGGGAGATCCGATGCCTGAATCGCCGCTGTCCGTCGACCTACTCGTGATCGGTTGGGGCAAGGCGACCCTGCTCGAGGGCCACGCCTGATTCAAGGGCCACGCCTGATTCACCGGACCCCGCAGTTGCTGAACGGCATCTGGACCCATCCCTCAAGCACCGAAGCGCTGAATCAGGTGCTCGCCGAGCCGAAGCCCTATGAGGGGTAAGGCTGTGGAGCCGGAGACAGGAGTCGAACCCGCGACATCCTCATTACAAATGAGGCGCTCTACCAACTGAGCTACACCGGCAGTGGCCCTGGGGCCGAGGCACGATCTTACCCGTAGTGCTCACCCGGTCAGAATGCCCGTGACTGCGCCCAGCAACAGCGGTGGGCCAAAGGCGATGTGCGTGTGTCGTGTCGCCCGACGGGTCACCACCAGCAGCAGAGCCCAGAGTCCGCCGAACAGGAATCCTTGGAAGAGCCAGGCGACCACGGTGAGCGCGCCCAACCAGCCGAGCGCTCCCCCGAGCAGGGCAGCGAGTTTCACGTCGCCGAGACCCAGGCCCGAGGGCGCTGCCAGTGCCAGCAACAGGAACAGGCCACCGACCGCCAGGCCGCTGACCGCCGCGACAGCCAGCCGCGTCCACTGCCCGGTTGCCGCGGAGCCCACCATGAGCAGCGCGGCAACCACCGGCATCGATCCGAGGGTGAGCCGATCCGGCAAGCGATGGACATCGCTGTCGACAGCCGCGAGCGCCACCGCGACGACGGTTAAAACTGCGTACGCCGGAACAGCCCACCAGGTCAGGGTCGCGACTCGCCACACCACCACCGGTAGGGCAACGGCGAACGCCACTGGCACCCAACGAAATCGAGGAACGACAGCAAGGTCTGCCGGCCGGCGATGGAGCCCGCCCGCTAGGTGGCGCCGCACGAGCACGCCCACCACCAGCCCGGTCAGGGCGGCGAGGGCGACGGCGTACGGCACGCCCTGACTGTGCCAGTTCGGCGCCCGCCGTGGGCCGCGCGAGCGGGCGCTTGTGGAGAACTCAGCCGAGAACCAGCAGGGTCGCCACCAGCAGCATCGCGCAGCCGATCACCACGTCGAGCGCCCGCCACACCCCTGGCCGCGCCATCCACGGCGCGACAGCGCGCGCACCGAAGCCAAGCCCGCTGAACCACAAAACGCTCCCCGTTGCGGCGCCGCCGGCGAACCACCATCGCCCGCTGTGGCCGTGCTGGTTGGCCAAGTTGCCGAGCATCAGCACGGTGTCGAGGTAGACGTGTGGGTTGAGATAGGTCAACGCGAGCGCCGTGAGCGCGACGGAGCGAACCGTGAGCGACTTGCGCTCGACACCGGTTTCCAGACCGCTGGGGTGCAGCGCCGAGCGGAACGCGCCGATGGCGAACCAGACCAGGTACGCGGCGCCGAGCCACTTCAGAACAGTCAACACGGTCGGGTGACTGGCCACCACCGCGCCGACGCCTGCGACACCGAGCGCAATCAACACCGCGTCGCTGACCGCGCAGATGACCACCACAACGCCTACGTGTTCACGATGGACGCCTTGCCGCAATACGAACGCGTTCTGGGCTCCGATCGCCACGATCAGGCCGAGCCCGGTCAGCAGGCCGGTGAGGTAAGCATCGATCACGCTGGAAATGTATCTGCGCTGTGCGTGCCCGGTGAACGCGACACAGTTCGCGATGGGAGAGTTGGCCGGTGACCGATCAGCAGTTCCCCGACCCCGGTGGTCGCCGCCCGCTCCCGATCAATCCTCAGCAGCCCCGTCAGTTCTCCGCCCGAGCGCGGCGAGCCATCGCTGGTGGCCGGCCCACCGTGCCGATCGGCCTGCGCGGCCAGGAGGGCGGCCCGGAAGACAACCTGGTCCGTCTGGTCATCGACCTGGGACTGCGCGTCGGTGAAGCCATGCTCTCGACGGGTGCCTCCGCCGCCGACGTCACCGCCGCGGTACTCCGCCTTACCCACGCGTACGGCGTCCGGTCGATCCACGTCGACATCACCTACTCCTCGATCACCATCTCCCACCACCGCGGAGTGCAGCGCGACCCGATCACGGTGATGCGCATCGCGGCGGTGATGCAGCAGGACTTCACCCGCCTCGAGCAGCTGCAGCGCCTCGTACGAGAGGCAGAGACCGGTGATCTTGAGCTCGGCTCCGCCCACGAGCGGCTCGACTCGATCATCGACATGCCGCACCCCTATTCGCGGGCCATCTTGTTGTTCGCCTCCGCGGTGATGGGCGCGGCGATTGCCGCCCTGCTGGCCGGGGAATGGCCACTCATCCTGCTGTCCGCATTCACCACGACCGGCGTACACCTGCTGGTGCGCCAACTGACTCGCGCTAACGTGCCGGCGTTCTTCGCCCAGGCCGCGGGCGCCGCTCTGCCCACCCTCGCGGCGGTGATCATCAACCTGCTCGCCAACAACTTGGGGATCGATGCGTTCAAGGAGATGAAACCCTCCGTCGTGGTGGCCTCGGGGGTGGTCGCGCTGCTGGCCGGGCTCGCCGCGGTGGGTGCGGCGCAAGACACCATCGACGGGTTCTACATCACCGCTGCCGGTCGAACGTTCGAAGTGTTGCTGCTGTCCGGCGGCATCGTGGCGGGGGTTCTCGGGGTCCTGGCGCTCGCCGAACAACTCGGTGTCGACATGCAGATCACCCCGAGCCTGCAGTTCTCCAGCAACCCGGCCGTCGGCGTCCTTTGTGCGGGAGCGATCACCTTCGCATTCGCGGTCTCTGCCTACGCAGGCCCTCGTACGGTCGTCATCGCCACCATTGTGTCGATGCTCGCCTGGGTAGTGAACTCCACGCTGGTCGACCACAACATCTCGGCGCAGTGGGCGGCAATGTTCGCGGCCCTGGTGATCGGTGCGCTCGCGACCCTGTTCGGCATCCGCCAACGGGTGCCGTCATTGGCCCTGGCGACGTCGGCGATCGTGCCGCTGCTGCCGGGTCTGCTGGTCTACCGCGGCGTCTTTGAGTTGGTGGCCTACAAGAGCGACCCGACCCGGGGCGGTTCCACGCTGTTCGGCGCGGTGCTGGTGGGTCTGTCGATCGCTTCCGGGGTCACCCTCGGCTCTCTGCCTGGCCGCTTGCGCCGCCCGGAGACGCTCACCAAACGCCGGCTGCGACGCAGCCACCGAGTTCGCCTCCCACGTTGACCACCCGGAATGCGTGAAACCCCCGGCGATTGCGCCGGGGGTTTCAGCCGCGAGAGCCGGTAAAGATTTGCCGGACTTACATCACGTGAGCGTTGAGGTAACGCTGGAGGTACTTCACCGTCGTCGGGTCGAGGTAGCTCGCGTTGTTGTGCGGAGCGCCGACCACGGTCTGGATCTTGGCCACGGCGTAGCGACCGATCCAACCGTCCTGGTAGGCCCCGACCTTGCGCTGCAGCGCACGGGTGGTGATCGGACCGAAAGCACCATCCTGCGCTGTGCCGACCCACTTCTGCACCGCGCGGGTGGTGTTCGGACCGAAGACACCGTCAACGGCCAGACCACGGGTGGTGCTACGCGACGGCGGCTGGGTGGTGGTCGGCGGCTGGGTCGTGGTGGGCGGCGGGGTGCTGCTGCCACCGCCACCGATCTGCACCGCGAGGCCGTTGGCCACGGTCAGACCGGCACGCTTGGAGCAGACCGGCCAAGCGCCCGGACCCTGCACCCGCAGCACGTTCTGGGCGATGAGGATCTGCTGCTCACGGGAGGCGAGGTCGGCGCGGGCGGCGTAGCGGCCGCCGCCGAACTCGGTCCAGGTCGAGCGGGTGAACTGCAGACCGCCGTAGAAGCTGTTGCCGGTGTTGATCGACCAGTTGTTGGTCGACTCGCAGGTGGCGACGCGGTCCCAGACGTTCCACGGGGTCGCGGTCTTGATGACGGTGGTCGCGTCGGCGCTTGAGTGCGCTGTGGCGGCCCCGGTGCCGACGGTTGCGGCGGAGAGCATCATCACGCCGGCAACGCGGCGGCCCGCAATGGACTGTCGGACAGCTGAATGTCGGGGGGTGTATGCCAAGGGGGTGTCCTTTCCAGACGATGCCTGCGGGGTTAGCTGTCGGGTTCGGACGGAAAGGTGTCCGGCCGGTTGGTTCCGGCTTCACCCCAAGACCACGGTGGGTCAGTAGTGGGTCCCCCGCCCTCACCCGCGGTTGCGGGTTGTGTCCTGAGGCTCGGCATCTGGACACAAACGATTTGACGGAATGTGTGAAGTTATCCGGAAATCGGTGTGTCGGCTTCCGGTGAGGCTGCCGATACGTTACCGGTGAACGAGGGGGCGGCCAACCCCCTGTGGACAACTGTTCAACAAAGATTTGGTCACCAGCCCGACGGCATGCTCGGAATCAGATCACTTCCGGGCACCTGGTTGCCGCTGGAATACGGCCACCAGTTCAGCGGCGAGTCCAGGTGGGAGAACGCCAACAGCGCGGTCAACACGGCGACCGCTGCCAACCCGATGACCAGTCCTGTCGCAATCTGCCGGTTCGGCGAAATAGCTCGTACGAGGGTGCGCGACCCGCGCCGGGTGGCGGTGCCTCCGGGACCCCACCACGATGCCCACAGCGCGACGAGGGTGCCGACACCGATGGCCAGTGGCCGGTCATAAACCGACGCGGTCAGCCCGCCCACGGCCTCGGCGATGGCGGTCAGTACCCCCGCGACTGCGCCCAGGAACGCCGGAACAATGACGACCAACAGAGTCGAGAAGGCCGCCACGACGGCGTGCCAGGGCGACAGCGCCCACGCGATCGCGGTGTCCGAGCGGCGCTTGCCAGCGGCGTACTGCCGCAACACCATCGAGGTAATCGTCTTGTCGTTCCACCGCGCGGCGAAGACCCAACCCAACGCCATCACCCAGGCCACGATCGGCAGGATCGTGGCCAATCCAGCGCCGGCCAAAGCGAGGCAGAGCAACGTCCAGCTGCGGGCCGGCTGCCCGATCCGTGGGTCGCGCGGACGACCGACAACACCCTGATCCCATCCTGGCTGCGCCGGAGCGGCGAGGTGGTCGGTCGGCGGCTGCTGTGGGCGTACGGGTACGGCCTTGCGGTGCAAGGGTGTGGTGGCGGGGTGGGGCACCCGGCGCTGCACGATGGCACCGGTGGTGCCGCCGCGGGCAAACACGTCGAGCTCCTGCAGGATCTCCGCCGAGGTCGGCCGATCGCCAGGCTCGGGCGAGAGGGCGGCGCCGAGCAACGGCCGGATCCGTGAGTCGACCCCACTGAGGTCGGCCTGTCCGCGAGCCACGCGGTCGAGCACGACCGGCATCGGGCCCTTCCCGAACGGGGCTCGGCCTGAGGCCGCGTAGGCCAGCGTTGCCGCCCATCCCCACCAGTCAGTGGCGGCCCCGACGTCGGCGCCGTCGATGATTTCCGGTGACAAGTAGCCGGGGGTGCCCATCACCAAGCCGGTCTGGGTCAGGCGGGATTCGTCGGCGATGTGGGCGATGCCGAAGTCGATCAGCACCGGTTCGTCACCGACCATCAACACATTGCCCGGCTTCACATCGCGGTGGACGACCCCGGAGCGGTGGATGGCGCGCAGGGCCTCGGCCAGTCCGCGACCGAGCGCGGCAAGTTGGCGAGGGTCCAACGGCCCGCGCCCGTCGATGACCTCGTCGAGCGGCGGCCCCGGAACATATTGGGTGACCAGATAGGGGTGGTCCCCGTCGACGTCGGCGTCGACGACCTGGGCGATCCCCGGCGCACGCACCCGGGAGAGGGTCTCGACCTCGCGGCGCAGCCGGTCTCGGGCCTTGGAGTCGTAGGCGACGTGGGAGCGCAGCACCTTGATCGCGACATCGTCACCGTTGGGTGCCTTTGCGAGGTGGACGACACCCATGCCGCCCTCGCCCAACTGCTCCAACAACACGTACGGACCGAGCCGGACCTGCTGCGGAACGACCTCCGTCGGGTCGGCCGCCCGCGGCAGCCGCCCCCGCGCGACAGGCAGCCGATGGGTGCCGGTCGTCGTCTGGGTGGGGTCCTGCGGGTCGCCGTTCATACCCCCACGTTAAGTGGGAAAGCTGTACCGATCGCACAGCCGCGCCACAGTGGCGGATCAGGAACCGGTCGCTGCGGGCCCGGTGGACGCGCGCACCACCAGCTCCGGGTCGAACAGCAGTTCACCGGGTGGGGTGCGGTGGCTGGTGATCTGCTCGGTGAGCGCGTTAACGGTCGCTTCGGTGATTCCTTCGATGTTCTGCCGCACAGTCGTCAGCGCCGGCGAGGCGTATTGGGCCAGGAACGACCCGTCGTAGCCGATCACCGAAAGGTCGGTCGGCACCACCAGTCCAGCTTGCTCCGCGCCTCGTACGACGCCCAACGCCATCAGGTCGGACCCGCAGATCACCGCCGTCACGCCACGATCGACCAGCCGGCGGCCGGCGAGTTCGCCACCCTCGAGAGAGAACCAGGTCTGCTCGACGTATGACGTCAGCCCGGCTTCGGTGATCTGGTCGCGGAATGCGGCGAGCTTGGAGCGACTCGGGACATACCGGGACTGGCCGGTCGCCAACCCGATGCGTTCGTGGCCGAGCTGACGCAAATGACCCAACGCCATTCGTACGGCGGCCTGTTCGTTGGTCGCGATCGACGGCACCAGGAGCTCGTCGCGCGGCCCGTTGATCGTCACGAGCGGAAGGCCGCGATCGACCAGTTCCTGATACATCGCGGTGTCGGCGCTCAGGTCGGCGTGGCGACCGCTGACGAACACCAGGCCGGCGACGCCGCGCTCCTGGAGCAGCTCGACGTAGTCCTCCTCCTGGGTTCCCCCGGGAGCTTGGGTGCAGATCACCGAGGCGTAGCCGTTGGCGGCGAACCGGGATTGGAGCGCCTGCGCCATGACAGGGAACACCGGGTTGGTCAGTTCCGGGACGACGATCCCGATCATCCCCACGGTCCGCCGGCGCAGCTTGGCTGGCCGGTCGTAGCCGAGGACGTCGACCGAGGTCAGGACAGAGGCACGCGTCGTCTCCGACACATTGCCCTTGTCGTTCAACACTCGGCTGACCGTGGCCTCGCTGACCCCGGCATGCGCCGCGATCTCGGTCAGTTTGGCCATCGCGCCTGCCGTTCGATGGGCTCGTAGCCAGCTCGCACTACTTGACCGAGCCCTGCGTCAACCCACCAACCAGCTGACGCTGGAACACCAGGTAGAGCACCGCAACCGGCAACGCCGACAGCAACGCGCCGGCCGCGAACTCACCGAACAACGCGTTCTTCGTGTTGCCCTGGGTCATTTGGTAGAGCCCGACGGCGAGGGTCTGGGAGTTGGCGTCGGTCAGGAAGATGCTGGCCAGCATGAACTCGCCGAAGACGCCCACGAACGCGGTCATGAAGACCGTGACGAGGATCGGCATGACCAGACGCAGCGTCATCGTGAAGAAGATGCGGGCGTGCGAGGCGCCATCGACCAGCGCCGCCTCGTCGAGCTCCTTAGGGATGGTGTCGAAGTAGCCCTTGAAGAGCCACACGTTGCCGCCCATCGCGCCACCCAGGTAGACCAGGATCAGGCCGCCGGCGGTGTTCAACCCGAACGGCGACATGATCTCGCCGACCTTGGCGAAGGTGATGTAGAGACCGACGAAGGCCAGCAGGGCCGGGAACATCTGCAGCAGCAGCAACGCCATCAGCCCTGCGCGGCGCCCGCGGAACCGCATCCGGGAGAAGACATACGCCGCGAGCGCGCCGATGAAGGTCGAGGCGAAGGCCGCCACCAGGCCGATGAACAGCGAGTTCTTGTACCAGTGGCCGAACGGACGCGACGGGTCGTTCAACAACGTACGGAAGTTGTCGAAGGTCGCTCCGCGCGGAATGAGCGTGGTGGTCGACAGCGACCCTGACGGGTTCAAGGCGGCGGACAGCACGAACAGGATCGGGAAGATCGCGAAGAACAGCGCCAGCAAGGCCAGCGCGTGACGCCACCACACTTTGCCGAAGCCGCCTGCGCGACGCGGAGCCTTGGGGGCGTCGGCGAACGCTTCGGGTTCAACGCCTTCCGCCGGCGGGATGATTCCACCGGAGCCGGGGATCGCAGTCATCAGTTGACCTCCTCAAGGGCCTTTGAGCGCATGAATCCGGGAATGTTGATGAGCGCGACGATGAAGAAGATGATGATCGCCAGCGCCGACGCGAGGCCGTAGTCGGGGCGCGACCCGTTGATCGCGAACCGGTAGGCGAGGTTGATCAGCAAGTCGGTCGACCCGAATTGCGCGTTGCCGGAGTTGAACGGCCCACCACCGGTGAGCAGATAGATCAGTCCGAAGTTGTTGAAGTTGAACGCGAACGATGCGATCAGCAGCGGCCCGACGGCCACCAGCAGCAGCGGCATGATGATCGACCGCAGGGTTCGGATCGGGCCCGCGCCGTCGATCTTCGCCGCTTCCAGTACATCGCCCGGAATCGACTGCAACGCGCCGGTGCAGACGATGAACATGTAGGGGAAACCAAGCCAGAGGTTGGTGAGCAATACCGCCGTGCGCGCGCCCCAGGTGGTTCCGAACCAGTCGATGTTCAGCCCGGTCAGGTTGTTGATCAGCCCGAACTGCTGGTTGAACATCGAGGCCCAGACCAGCGCAGAAACGAACACCGGGATCGCGTAGGGAAGGATCAACAGCGATCGATAAAAGCTGCGCCCCTTGATCCGCGCATCGTTGAGCAGGAGCGCGAGCAGCATGCCCATCAAGAAGGTGCTGATCACCGAACCGGCGGCGAACAAGACGTTCCAGACGAAGGTCTTCAGGAAGCCGGTCCGATAGGTCGGGTCGTTGATGACGGTCTGGAAGTTCTTGAAACCGACGTTTTCCTTCCACCCCACCGGCAGCGAGTCACCCTTGCCGTCCTTCGGGACCCACTCGGCGTTCTTGACGACGTAGACCTTCTTGGTGTCGGAATCGGTCATCGTGTTGGCCTTCTTGTCCCACACCAGGGTGGGACGGCCCTCGAATGCCAGCGAGATGCCGCTGGCCTTGATGCCGCCACCGTTGGCCGTGGGCACCGCGAGCTGGTTCAGCTCCTTGCTGCGCTGGTTTGCCTGCTTCAAATTCAAGATGGTGTAGCCCGGCGCAGAACTGATCGAGCCCAGCTCGACCTTGACATCGCCGGTCAGCGGCTTGAGTCCGTTGGCATCGCCGACGAAGTTCTTGCCCTGGGGGTCGGTCAGCAGGAACAGCAGGGGTCCGGTGGTCAGCGGTTCGCCCTGTTTGACCGCGACGGCCAGACCGTACGGCTTGGAGCCGGCAACCTGCTTGACCGAGTAGGCGATGTCTTGCGCCGTCGCGTCCTCTTTGGAGGCGATGTGACCCTGCCCGTAGTTGGTGAACGCAGTCGCCGCGGTGTAGACGATCGGCCAGACCTGCAGACCGAGCAGCAGTACGAGACCGGGCAGCAGGTATTTCAGCGGAACCGCACGTTTGGTGCCGTAGACCGCCAGCACGATCAGCGCCATGAACGCGACGACAACGACCCACGCGGTGTAGCCCTGGTCGGCGAGCTTGGTGGAGACGTACACACACAGCAGCACGGTGGCCGCGATCAGCCCCCACTTGATCGTGTGGGCCCACCAGGGGGTGGACGTTTGCAGGCTGATCGGGTTCGAAGTGACGGTCGAATCCAGATCGGGGGTCGACGACGTTGTCGGCAAGGCAGCCTCCGAGGGAGCGGACGAAACGGGGGTACGACGCGGCCGATCCTGCCGCCGGCGGCCGATGGTGGGTCCCGGTCTCGGGACCCACCATCGGTGATCAGCGCTTGTGCGCGATCAACTTTTGCGGATCAGGAACCGGATTTGATCGCGGTCGCGATCTCGGTCGCGGCCTGCTTGAACCGAGCGCCCGGCTGGGACTTGCCCGAGACCACGTCGGCCTCGGCCTGGCCCAGCGGACCCCATACAGCGTTCATCGCCGGGATGTTCGGCATGAGCTTGCCGTCCTTGCCCGCAGCGGCCCACGCCTTGACGTCGGCATCGGTGCCGACGACCTGGTCGTACGCAGCGGTCAGTGCCGGCGGACGCTGGCCAACCTGGAACATCGCAACCTGAGCGTCCTTGGTCGTCATGAAGTTCGTGACGAACTGCTGGGCGACCGTGGCGTTCTTGGCCTTGGACGAAACGTAGAACTGCTGGACACCGAGGAAGGGCACCATCGCGCCGCCACCGGTGACGGTGGGCAGCGGGTCGACGGAGTACTTGATGCCGGCCTTCTTGAACGCCGGGATCGACCACGGGCCGGTGATCTCGAAGGCGGTCTTGCCCGAGGCGAACAGGGTGTCGGAGTTGGTGTCGTCGATGTTGGTCGACAGGACCTTGTCCTTGCCCAGCTTCGCGAGCAGCTCGGCGCCCTTGAGCGACTGGGGCGAGTCGACGGTCAGCTTGTTCGGGTCGTAGTCGCCGTTGGCCTTGGTGCCGAAGTAGCCACCACCGAACGCCGAGAGGAACGGGTAGGCGTTGTAGGCGTTGCCCTTCTTGCCCACCTGGTTGCTCAGAATGACCGAGCACTTCTTGGCGGTCACACAGGCGGTGCCGTCCTTGATCAGGTCATCGAGGGTCTTCGGCGCGGTCGGCGCCAGCGCTGTGTTGCGCACCAGCGCGAGGTTCTCCACGCCGTAGGGAACGGCGTAGGTCTGGCCGTTGAACTCGGTGGCCGCGACGGCGTTCTTGTTGAAGCCGGCCTTCACGGCGGCGGGAACCTGGAGCGGGGCGATCGAGCCGTTGGCGACGAGCTCACCCATCCAGTCGTGGGCGCCGATGATGACGTCGGGCGCCTGGTTGGCCTTGAACGCGGTGTTGAACTGCCCACGCACGTCGGTGGCGATCTGCACCGACACCTTGACGCCGTTCTTGGTGGCGAACTGGTCGGCCAGCTTCTGGACGACCGGAGCGGTGGTGCCGTCGGCCCAGATGACCAGGTCGGCGTTGGCGTCGCGCTGCGGCTTGTCGGTGCTCAGGGTCGTTGCGGCAGCGGCCGAGGTCGACGCGGAGGTGCTGCTGCCGGTCGCACCTGAGGTGGACGACGTGTTGGTCGAGCTCGAACTGTTGCTCGAGCCACCACCACAACCGGACAGGACCAGGGCCGAGCCGGCCAGGGCGACGGTGAGGGTGCGCTTCATCAAAGTGTCTCCTTGGGTTCGGGATCGACGATGACCCCAACTGTGATGTTCGCCACTATGACAGTCCCGCCACAGATTATGCAAGAACTTGCAAGCTCCGTGACAGGAACGTCATCTAACGGGCTGGGGAGACGTTCTCAACCGAGCGCGCGGTGGGGCATGATGTGACGTGGGCAACAGCAACCTGCTGTCGTCCTGCTGTTCACCCCCTTTACAACGGATCGTCCGGCACGTTCCTGCCGGTGGAGGAGATTCACCATGGCTACGGTCACTTTTGACAAGGCAACCCGTGTTTACCCGGGCGCCACTACCCCCAGCGTCGACTCGCTGAACATCGACATCGCCGACGGCGAGTTCCTGGTGTTGGTCGGCCCGTCCGGCTGCGGAAAGTCCACCTCGCTGCGGATGCTCGCCGGGCTCGAAGAGGTCAACTCCGGCAGAATCCTGATCGGTGACAAAGACGTCACGAACCTGTCCCCCAAGGACCGCGACGTCGCCATGGTCTTCCAGAACTACGCGCTCTACCCGCACATGACCGTCGGCGACAACATGGGCTTCGCCCTCAAGATCGCCGGTATCTCCAAGGACGAGATCAAGAAGCGTGTCGCCGAGGCCGCGAAGATCCTGGACCTCGAGCAATACCTCGACCGCAAGCCGAAGGCACTCTCGGGTGGTCAGCGGCAGCGCGTCGCCATGGGTCGTGCGATCGTCCGCTCCCCCCAGGTCTTCTTGATGGATGAGCCGTTGTCGAACCTGGACGCGAAGCTGCGCGTGCAGACCCGCACCCAGATCGCCTCGTTGCAGCGCCGACTGGGCACCACCACCGTCTACGTGACCCACGACCAGGTCGAGGCCATGACGATGGGTGACCGCGTTGCGGTCCTCAAGGACGGTCTCTTGCAGCAGGTCGACACCCCGCGGCGGATGTACGACCACCCGGACAACGTGTTCGTCGCCGGCTTCATCGGCTCGCCGTCGATGAACCTGGTCGACATGGACGTCGTTGACGACGGCGTGAAGTTCGGTAGCGCGATCCACCCGATCGACCGCGACACGCTGGCCAAGTCTTCGGGCAGCAAGGTGACCGTCGGCGTTCGCCCGGAGGATCTTGTTCCGTCGAGCACCAACGAGGGTCTGGGTGTCGAGGTCGACGTCGTCGAGGAACTCGGCGCTGACGCCTACATCTACGGCCACCTCGCCGGAACCAACCCGTCGGCCACCGACCGGCCGATCGTCGCACGCGTCGACGGCCGCAACGTTCCGATGAAGGGTGAGACCATCCACTTCACCCCGAAGCAGGAACACATCCACCTGTTCGACGTCACCTCGGGCGACCGGATCAACGACTGACGCAACACCGCCCACGACGCCGTCGCCCAACTGGGCGGCGGCGTCGTCGTGTGAAGACCTTGGGAGACCGCCGCAGTTCTGCCACGATGAAGGAATGGCACTCGACATCACCGCGGGACGCCCGTGGCCGGCACTGTTGGATCTGCCGTGGTCGACCCCACTGGAAGAGTGGCCGGACGACTTGCTCGCGGCGCTGCCGCGCGGCATTTCGCGCCACGTCGTGCGCTTCGTACGCCTCGAGGGCCGGATCATCGCGGTCAAGGAAATCAAGGCTGACATCGCCCGCCGCGAATACGACATGCTGCGCGCGCTGCGCCGCCTCGACCAGCCCTGCGTCGAGGCCGTCGGGGTCGTCAGCGGCCGGACCGCCGCCGACGGCACCCCGCTGGACGCCTGCCTGCTGACCCGCCACCTGCAATTCTCGTTGCCCTATCGCGCGATGCTGAGTCAGACATTGAGCGAGGAGTCGGTCACCCGCTTGGTGGATGCGCTGGCGATCCTGCTCGTACGCCTGCACCTCGTGGGGTTCTGGTGGGGTGATGTGTCGTTGTCGAACACCCTGTTCAAACGGAATGCGGGCTCGTTCGCCGCCTACCTGGTCGACGCCGAGACCGGTGAACTTCGCAACGAACTCAGCCGCGGCCAACGCGATCACGACCTCGATATTGCGCGAGTGAACATCGCCGGCGAACTGATGGACCTGCAGGCCGGCGGCTACCTGGACGAAGAACTGGATCCTGTCGAGTTGTCCGAGCAGATCCTGCGCCGCTACGACGACCTGTGGGGCGCGCTGACGGAGCTCGAGAGTTTCCAGATGGACCAACGGTGGCGAGTCGAGGAGCGCATCCGAACCCTCAACGAGCTCGGTTTCGATGTCGGCGAACTCGACATCACCACCGACTTCGACGGCACCAGCGTTTCGATTCAGCCGAAGGTGGTCGACGCCGGCCACCACAGTCGGCGCATGCTGCGCCTGACCGGTCTGGAGGTCGAGGACAATCAGGCGCGCCGCCTGCTGAACGACCTCGACTCCTTCCGCGCCAGCCAGGACCGGCAGAACGATGACGAAGACGTGGTGGCCCACGACTGGCTGACCCGGATCTACGAGCCGATCACCCGGTCGGTGCCCCCGGCGATGCGCGCCAAACTCGAGCCGGCCGAGCTGTTCCACGAGGTGCTCGAACACCGTTGGTACATGTCTGAACGGGCCCAACACGACGTCACCATCGAGGTCGCTGCCAAGGACTACGTCGACCACGTGCTGCCCGCCAAACCTGATGAGAAATCGGTGGTCGGCGTCGACACTCAGGAACTTCCGGTCCGCGCCCAACCACACCCGTAGTCAACGTTTTTGGTCGCGATAGCAACCACTTTCGCGGCTAACCCACCCACTGCCAGCGGCCGGTCGCCACCAGCACGATCCGGATGACGCCGTAGACGCCAACAATGATGGCCGCCACTGGGAACGCCACGCGCCGCAACCATCGCGGCGGCGACTCCCCGCGCGCCCAGGCGACCCCGGCGGCGACGCACCACAGGGCGGCGAGCGCCATCACCAGCGGGGTCAGCGGGTTGAACGTCATCGCTTCGGTGAAGCGGCCGTGACCGATCAAAGTCCAGGCGCGAGTCATTCCGCAGGTCGGGCAGGGCAAACCGGTGAGCAGGAGGAAGGGGCAGGTCGTGGGTCCGTGCATCACCGCGCCGGGTCGCAACCAGAGTGCTGCGGACAGCAGGACGCCCGCCCCGGCAGCCTGCATGAGGGCCGGGGCGGGCGCGCGCGCCGCGGTAACGGTCAGCTCAGGGCCCGACCGTCGGCGTCGGGCAGCTTGCGCATGGCGATCAGAATGAGGTCAATGAGCGACCAGATGCCACAGCCGCCGAGGGTGATCAGCTTCAGCACCCCGAGGCCGGTGTAGCCGAGGTAGAAGCGGTCGACACCGAGCCCACCCAGCACCAGCGACAGGATCAGCGCCATCATCCACTCCTTGTCGGAGAAGACGCCGGGAACCTGCTTGGCCTGGAACGGGTTGCCGCCGCTGGCGGAACGCACCAGGGTCTCCGGCTTGAGCTGACCGGCGGAGGCCATCTGCTGCAACTGGCCGTAGCTGACCGGGCCCTGCTCGGTGCCCATCGTGTTGATGAAGAAGCTGTCGTTCTGCGGGCCGGAGCCGTAGTTCTCCTGCGGCTGCTGCATCGGGTCGTAACCCTGCTGCTGGTCGTAACCCTGCTGCTGGTCGTAACCCTGCTGCTGGTCGTAGGCCTGCTTCGGGTCGTAGCCCTGGTTGTTGTCCTGCGGGTAGTCCTGAGACATTGTCGATTCCTTCGGGTTCAGTAGGTCGAGCTGGAGGAAGAGTTGGTGGCGATGATGAGCAGGATGCCGACGTAGAGCACGCCCACTACCAGCGAAACGATTGCCGAGGCGATGGCCCACAACTTCGCCTTACGGGCGGATTCATGGGCGCCCTGCACATCGCCCAGGGACCACTTCGAATTGACCTGCGTCGAGAACACCACCGAGACGATCCCCAACGGCAAACAACACAGCACGGTCGACAAGATCGCCCACACCAAGTAGTTGTTCGGCGGCGGACCGGCGGGCGTTTTCGGATAGCCGTACGGGCTGGACTGTCCGTAATAGGGCTGCTGCTGTTGGCCGTAGGGCGCCTGCTGGCCGTACTGCGGCTGACCATATTGCTGGCCGTACTGCGGCTGACCGTATTCCGGCTGCCCCTGCTGGCCGTACGACTGCGTCGGACCGTACGGATCGGTCTCCGGCTTCTGGCCGTACGGATCGTTCTGGCCGTACTGCGGCGACCCGTAGGGATCGTTGGTACTCATCTGGATGATTCCCCTGCGATTGTGGACGGTCGGACGATTCTAAGTGGGCGCCGGAGGTCAGGCTGGGGACAACCAAGTCCACCCCGGGATGTTGCGCGCCACCCAGAACACAAGAATCACCAGCGCCAGCGCGCTGGTCACCCATGGACGAGCCAGGGTGCGCTTCGGTTCCCCACGCCATTGCCGAAGCGTCCAGCGCCCGAACACCACGAGCAGACCGGCGATCGCCACGACGGCCATCGGGTTGAAACCGGCCGCGGCCGGCAGGTCGCCGTGGGTCAGCGACGCGATTGCGCGCAGCGCGCCGCAACCGGGGCAGTAGAAGCCGGTCAGCGCGAGGAAGGGGCAGGTCGGGTAGTGCCCCGGCGACCGCGGATCCACGGCATGAAGCAACAAACTTGCACCGACGATCCCGGCACCGATGGTGGTCGGCCTGATCATCCGACGCCCGCGAGACTGACTCGGCGACCATCCCGCGTCGACATCGGAGTGGACCACGAAGACGCCCGCGCGCGGCCGGGCGGCCCGGGGTGGCTGATCCACGGTCATCGTCCTCCTTCGGTGTGTCGCGCTCATGATCCCACCTACTCTGGAGTGGTGACGACCATCGAACGTCCGACGCACCACGACGAGGTGCGCGACCCCCGACCCCTGTCACGCCGGGTGGGACCCTCGTTGCTGCTCGGCGGCATTGTCGCCACGAGCACCCTTGCGCTGCACCTGCACGACCCACATCAGAGCGGAAGTTGGGGCAAATGTCCCTCGCTGCTGCTGTTCGGCGTCTACTGCCCGCTGTGTGGTGGGTTGCGCGGAGTGAACGACCTGACCAACTTCCATTTCTCCGCCGCGGCATCAAGCAACGCCTTGAGTCTGGTGCTGTTGCCGGTGCTAGTTCTCTGGTGGTGTTCAGTCATGCGCGATCGGATTCGCGGGTCGCAACGAGCGTGGCTGTCGTACGCGCCGGGGCACCGTCTGGACATCGCGATCCTGGTCGTCGTGCTGGTCTTCACCGTGGTGCGCAACCTGCCGTTCGGGGCTGCGCTCGCCCCGTGAGCTGTTGACAGATAGCCGAAGCGCCCGGTCCGATGGACCGGGCGCTTCGTGGTTCTGCTGGGTCAGCGCGAGGTGTAGTACACGATGTTGCCGATGACGCCGAGCACCAACATGACCACGCCGATGATGATGGCCTGGTTGGCCTTCTTCTCACCGGTCTGCTGGCCGTTGGACGCCTTGATCTCGGACTTGGCCATCACACCGAGCACGATCCCGGCGATGGCCAGGATGCCGCAGCAGATGCCGGCAATGCTCAGGTAGAAGCCGATCTTGGCCTTCTGGTTTTCCTGCACCGGGACCTGGCCCTGGTAGCCGGCCTGCGACGGGTCGTACTGCGGGGCAGCGCCATATTGGCCACCCTGCTGCGGCTTGCCGTAGTCGCCACCCTGCTGGCCGTAGTCCGGCTGGCCGTACTGGCCGGGCTGCTGCTGGCCGTATTCGCCACCTTGCTGCGGCTGACCGTAGGGCTGGTTGGGGTCGTACGGCTGATTCGGGTCCTGCGGCGAACCGTAGTTACTCATTTTTCCCTCCTGGCGGCGACGTATCGCCGTGTGTCCCACCGGTGAGCCCCGGCGTGTTGACCCCAGCTTAGGAAAGCCCGAACCTCGCGCGGGTGATCGGCACGGCCCGATTCAGCGGGCGGCGCGCTTCGTGGCGATCTGGTAGAGCGTCACCGAGGCCGCGATACCGGCGTTCAACGACTCGGTCGCCGAGCTCATCGGCACCGACACGATCTGATCACAGGTCTGCGCGACCAATCGCGACAGACCCTTGCCCTCGGACCCGACAACGACCACGAGCGGCTCGTTGGCCAGTTCCAGCGAGGGCAATTCGACGTCACCATCCATGTCGAGGCCGATAACGAAGAAGCCCGCCTTGCGGTATTCCTCCAGCGCCCGGGTCAAGTTTCCGGCCTTGGCCACCGGAACCCGCGCGGCCGCGCCGGCCGAGGTCTTCCACGCCGCGGCCGTCATGCCGGCCGAACGCCGTTCGGGCACAACCACACCGTGGCCGCCGAACGCGCCGACGGAGCGGATGATCGCGCCGAGGTTGCGCGGATCAGTGATGCCGTCGAGCGCAACGATCAGCGGAACGCCGGGTGTTTCGGGGTCGATCAGGTCGGAGGGGTGGGCGTATTCGTACGGCGGGATCTGCAAGGCAAGACCCTGGTGTACGGCGTCATCGGTCAGCCGGTCGAGCTCACCGCGCGGGGTCTCCAAGATCGGAATTCCCCGATCGGCCGCCAACTTCAGCGACTCCCTGACCCGGTCGTCGGAATCGATCCGCCCGGCGACATAGAGGGTCGTTGCTGGAACGTGCTCGCGCAGCGCCTCGACGACCGAGTTGCGGCCGGCGATGACCTCCGACGACGCCTTGCCGCGGCGCGCGTTGGCTGCCTTGCGGGGTGCCGACTTCGACGCGCGCTCGGCGCTCTTGTGGGCCTTGTGATAGGGGCGATCGCTGGCCTTGGGCGTGGGGCCCTTGCCCTCGAGACCGCGACGACGCTGGCCGCCGCTGCCGACGACCTGGCCCTTCTTGGAGCCCGTCTTGCGGACGGCTCCGCGACGCTGGGAATTGCCGGGCATGTGTCAGTCCTTCGTTCGAGCGGTGCGTTCGGCGGTCGTCATCAACGACCAGCGCGCACCGTCTGTGGTGTCTTCGACCGCGATGCCGGCGTCGGCCAGCTGGTCGCGGATCGCGTCTGCTGCGGCGAAATCACGGCTCGCCCGGGCCTGTTTGCGGTGGCCGAGAAGCAGCTCGACGACGGCGCCCAACGAGTCGGTTGCACCAGTGTCACCGCCGTTGGCCCACTGCGGGTCGAAGGGGTTCACGCCGAGGACCGCGGTCATCGCCACGACCTCCAGCGCCTTGCGTTCGGCGCGGTCGTCGTCGCCCTCGTCGAGCGCGGTGTTGCCCTCGCGAATGGCCTCGAAGACCACCGCCAGCGCACCGGATACGTTGAGGTCGTCGTCCATCGCAGCCGCGAATTCCGTTGGCACCTCGAGGGACTCATTCGGCCCCTGGGGTAGAGCCCGACCCAGGAATCCTTCGATCCGGTCGACCGCGGCAGCCGCCTCGTCGAGCGAACCCTCGTGATATTCGATCGTTGCGCGGTAGTGGACGCTGCCGAGGTAATAGCGCAGCACCAACGGGCGGACGGACTTGGTGATCTCACCGACGGCGAGGGTGTTGCCCAGTGACTTGCTCATCTTCTCGCCGCCGAGAGTCACCCACCCGTTGTGCATCCAATACCGGGCGAAGCCCAGCCCGGCCGCCCGCGATTGCGCCTGCTCGTTCTCGTGGTGCGGGAAGCGCAGGTCTATGCCACCGCCGTGGATGTCGAACTCATCGCCGAGCCAGCGGCGGGCCATGGCGGAGCACTCGAGGTGCCAGCCGGGGCGACCACTGCCGTACGGCGTCGGCCAGGCGGCCGACTCCGGTTCCCCGGCCTTGTGGCCCTTCCAGAGGGCGAAATCCCGCGGATCGCGCTTGCCGCGCGGATCGGCGTCACCGGCCGGCTCCATGTCATCGAGCTTCTGCCGGGTCAGGCTGCCGTAGTCGTCCCAGGACTGCACGTCGAAATAGACGTCGCCACTGCCATCGGCGGCTGGGTAGGCGTGGCCCTTTTCGATCAGGACGTTCATCAGGTCGACCATGTCGGTGACGTGGCCGGTGGCGCGCGGTTCGTACGAAGGCCGTTGCACTCCCAGCAGATCGAGCGCGTCGTTGGTCTCGCGCTCGTGGGTGTAGGACCATTCCTGCCACGGCACGCCGTGGTCGGCCGACTTGTTCAGGATCTTGTCGTCGATATCGGTGACGTTGCGCACCAACGTGACGTGATAGCCATGGCCGGTCGTCAGCCAGCGGCGCAAGATGTCGAACGCCACGGTGAACCGAACGTGGCCGATATGCGGAGACCCCTGCGTGGTGAGCCCACAAATGTAGATTCCCACCTGGCCGGGTCGGCGCGGCTCGAAGTCGCGCAACTCACGGGTGGCGGTGTCGAAAATCTGCAAAGGCACCCGTGAAGTCTAGGTCAGGCGCCGGCCGGTCGTTCCCACTGCGGTTCGCGCTCGATCTCCGCGCCGATCGTGGTGTTGTCGCCATGTCCGGTGAGCACCACCGTTTCGGGCGGATATGCGAACAACTTCGTACGGATGGAGTCGGTGATCTGGTCGTAATCGCTGAAACTGCGGCCTCCGGTGGCACCCGGACCACCCTGGAAGAGGGTGTCGCCGGTCAGCACCACGCCCAGGTCAGCCACCCGGAAAGAGCAAGCCCCCTGGCAGTGACCCGGGGTGTGCAACACCTCGACGGTCACCCCGGCGACCGGGATCTGCTGGCCGTCGGAAAGCTCCTTGTCGGGCGCTGCGGAGTAGACGCGGTTCCACAGTTCACGATCGGCTGGGTGCAGGTGGGTCGGCGCGGCGGTCGCAGCCACCAGGTCACCGGCCGCGTCGATGTGGTCGTCGTGGGCGTGGGTGAGCAGGACCGCGACGAGCTTGCGTTCGCCAACGGCAGCGAGGATCGCTGCAGCGTCGTGGGCTGCATCGACCACCACGCACTCGGTGTCGTCACCGATGATCCACACGTTGTTGTCGACGTCCCAGGTTCCACCGTCCAAGCTGAAGGTGCCCGAGGTGACGACCCGCTCGATGCGGGTGTTCCCCTGCGCGGCAACAACATTGGTCACGACGAAGCCCCGTCGATCTCCACGACGCTGCGCAACACGTCGCCGGTGTGCATCTTCTCGAACGCGGCCTCGACGTCGCCCAGCCCGATTCGCTCGGTGATGAAGGCGTCGAGGTCGAACCGGCCCTGCTGGTAAAGGTCGATCAGCATCGGGAAGTCGCGCGAGGGGAGGCAGTCGCCGTACCAACTCGACTTGAGCGCACCGCCGCGACCGAAGACCTCGATCAACGGCAATTCGATCTTCATGTCCGGCGTCGGCACCCCGACCAGCACGACGGTGCCGGCCAGATCGCGGGCGAAGAACGCCTGCTCGTACGTTTCCGGCCGGCCGACCGCTTCCACCACGACATCGGCGCCGAAGCCACCGGTCAGTTCGCGGATCTTCTCGACCGCATCGTGTTCGCGTGAGTTCACCGTGTGGGTGGCGCCGAAGTGTTGGGCCGTGGCCAGCTTCGTGTCATCGACGTCGACGGCGATGATCGTGGTGGCGCCGGCGATCTTCGCGCCGGCAATGGCGGCGTTGCCCACACCACCGCAGCCGATGACGGCCACCGAGTCGCCGCGTCCGACGTTTCCGGTGTTGACCGCCGCGCCGAAGCCGGCCATCACTCCGCAGCCGAGCAGACCGGCTGCCGCGGCAGAGGCTTTCTCATCGACCTTGGTGCACTGCCCGGCGGCGACGAGGGTCTTCTCGATGAACGCGCCGATGCCGAGCGCCGGGCTGAGCTCGGTGCCGTCGGTCAGGGTCATCTTCTGCTGCGCGTTGGCGGTGTTGAAGCAGTACCACGGCTTGCCCTTGGCGCAGGCGCGGCACTGACCGCAGACGGCCCGCCAGTTGAGGATCACGAAGTCGCCCGGCTGAACGTCGGTGACGCCCTCGCCGACCGCCTCGACCCGGCCCGCAGCCTCGTGGCCGAGCAGGAACGGGAACTCGTCGTTGATCCCGCCCTCGCGGTAGTGCAGGTCGGTGTGGCAGACACCGCACGCCTCGATCTTCACCACTGCTTCGCCCGGGCCCGGATCGGGCACCACGATGTCGACCAGTTCGACCGGCGCACCCTTGCTGCGCGCGATGACACCCTTGACGGTCTGGGACATGACCACTCCTTCGCTCGGCTCCGCTCCGAACTTACGCGATCGGCTTCGGGCGCTACGAGTGGATGGGTCAGGGCTCGGAATCAGGCAGGTTCGTGGATGACCAGCGCGGTCGCGAACGCGCCGACGCCCTCGCCGCGACCGAGGAAGCCGAGGTGGTCGGTGGTCGTTGCCGACACCGACACGGCTGCCCCGCCGAGCGCGGCTGAGATCGCGCTCTGCGCCTCCGCCCGACGCGGGCCGACCTTCGGCCGGTTGCCAACGATCTGCACCGCGACGTTGCCGATCACGAACCCGGCGGCGGTCACGGTCTGCAGCACGTCGGCGAGCATCGCCGCACCGGTGGCGCCCTTCATCTCCGGGCGGTCCACCCCGAACTGGGTGCCCAGATCGCCGAGCGCGGCGGCTGACAACAACGCGTCACAGATCGCGTGAACCGCGACGTCACCATCGGAGTGACCCTCGATGCCGCGCTCCCCCGGCCATGACAAACAGGCGAGCGAGAGCGGCCGGTCGTCGGTGGCATAGGCGTGGACGTCGACACCGATCCCGGTGCGCGGCAGGGGGGTCATCGGCGTGTTCTCCTCAAAGCAGCACAGATCTGATCGACCGATTCGGCCACGCCGGACGCAGCGCTGTCGATCTGCAGGTCGGGTTCGTGGTCGGCGTAGCCGTGGTCCATTACTTGCCCCCAGGTCGGCGGCACCAGCCCGGCGATGTCGGCGATGCGGTCGGTAACGCGGCGTTCGTGTTCGGTCTCGTCGGAGCAGACGATCTCCACCTCGAGCACCCGCGCGCCGGCGTGGTCGGCCACCTGGCGCCAGGCAGAGCGGGTGACCTCCAACGGGTTGACCGAGTCCGCGACAACGCTCACCCCGCAAGAGAGCTGGTCAGCAGTCACCGCGTAGCCGACGGCATAGCCGCCAACGGAGGGGCGCTCGATCTCACCGGAATCGCGCATCGCCTGTTCGATGGTGTCGACCCGGACGTACGCCGCCCGCAGCCGGGTGGCCAGCGCCCGCGCGATCGTCGACTTCCCGACGCCGGGCAGACCGGCGAGAACGATCAGCTCAGGTGTCGCCGCCGGGACCTGCAAGCGTTCGAGGTCGGCCGGAGTCGTGACCTTGTGGGCCAACGGATCCCCGGGCACAACTCGTACGCTCCCGCCGGCCCGCTCGACCAACGCGGCGTCGTCGGTGGCCGACGCGCCACCAGCGTGGGCTTTTTCAAGGGCCGCCCGACGAAAACCCTGCGGCGTCTGAACCGCGCGCAACCGCGCTCGATCCGCAGTGGCGGTGACGACGTCGTCACCGTCGACTTCCTTGATCGTGTCGACCACCGGCAGCCCGGGCACCACGGCGTCGGCACCTTCACCAACGGCCGCGACCACCCTGTCGAAGAGGGCGGCTGGAGCGAAAGCGCGGGCGGCGTCGTGGACCAGCACGATCTGCACCGCAGGCCCGAGGGCGGCCAGTCCGGCCGCGACCGAGTCGGTGCGTTCTGCGCCACCGTCGACCAGCCGGGCGCCGGACAGGGCCTGGGCGAACTGCGCTCGGTGAGTTGGGGGCACCACCACGACCACCTCGTGTGGATGCGCCATCGCGCCGATCGCGCGCATCGCGTGAACCACCAACGGTTCACCGTCGACCGCAACCAACGCCTTCGGGATGCCGGCGCCCAGACGGGTGCCCATCCCAGCGGCAACGACGACAACGCCCACGATCGGGAGATCGTGGGCGTCGCTCATGAACTGTTGCTGCGTCAGGAGGCGAGGACCTCGTCGAGGGTGGCCTCGGCCTTGTCCTCGTTGGTCTGTTCGGCGAGCGCAAGCTCGGAGACGAGGATCTGCCGAGCCTTGGCCAGCATCCGCTTCTCCCCCGCGGACAGGCCGCGGTCTTGGTCGCGGCGCCAGAGATCGCGGACGACCTCGGCCACCTTGATCACGTCACCGGAGGCGAGCTTTTCGAGGTTCGCCTTGTAACGACGCGACCAGTTCGTGGGCTCCTCGGTGTGTTCGGCGCGCAGCACCTCGAACACACGGGTGAGGCCCTCCTTGCCGACAACATCGCGGACACCGACCAGGTCGCAGTTCTCTGCCGGGACCTCGATGGTGAGGTCGCCTTGAGCGACCTTCAGAACGAGGTATTGCTTGTCCTCGCCCTTGATCGTGCGGACTTTGATTGCTTCGATGAGAGCCGCCCCGTGGTGCGGATAAACGACCGTCTCGCCGACCTTGAAAACCATGTGTGTTGTGCCCCTTTCGCGAGGTCAAGGATACCACGGGTGGCGGCGGTCACAGCAACGTTTGCGCAGGTCAGCGCACCAGCGCGCGATCCACAGCGGCGCGTCACACCCTTGACAACGGCCGGTCCACGTGTTTCACGCGCGCGCCTGCGCCCGGCTGATGACCGTCTGCGCCTGGCTGATTGCGGTGGCCACGCGCGCCCGAACACCCATCGGCGGGACCGCCCGACGCCGCACGGCCGTTTGCCGGTAAGATGCGGCCTGTGATGCGACGACTGACCTCCGTCCCGGCCGCCCGCCGCGGCGCTCTTGCGACCCTGGCTGCCGCCGGCGTCACCATGTCGATGAGTGGCTGCATGTATTTCTCCGACGCGCAGACCGATGCCCACTACGTCCCTTCCGACGGCACGATCAGCAACGTCGGCAGTGTGCAGTTGAGCAACGTCTTGGTGGTCACCACCGCCAAGGGTGCCAAGGGCAGCGTTCAGGGCCTGGCAACGAACAACAGCGACCAGGCGGTCGAACTGACGGTCACCCCGCAGGGTGGAACCGCCGCGAAGGTGTCGATCCCGCCGATGACGTCGGTGCGCCTCGACGGCAAGGCGAACGGCAACGGCAGCGCGAAGACTAACGCGATCGCTGTCGCCACCACCCCGGTCGCCCCCGGTGCGCAGATGCGGATCGTCTTCGCCACTGCATCCGGCGGCCAGGACTCCGCCAACGTTCCGGTGCTGCTCGACCAGGCGCCCTACGGCAGCGCCAAAGTCTCCGAGCCCGCGGCCGAGGGCTGACACACACCTACCTACGCGAAGGGGCGGAGCCGAATCGGCTCCGCCCCTTCGCGCGTTCGGCGCCGGTCAGGACCCTTCGTACTTGTAACCCAAACCGCGCACCGTGACGATGATGGCCGGGTTGCTCGGGTCCTGTTCGATCTTGGCGCGCAACCGCTTGACGTGGACGTCGAGGGTCTTGGTGTCACCGACGTAGTCGCTGCCCCACACCCGGTCGATCAGCTGGCCCCGGGTCAACACCCGACCAGCATTGCGCAGCAACATCTCCAGCAGCTCAAACTCCTTGAGCGGCAACGCGACCGGCTGACCCGACACCGTGACGGTGTGGCGTTCCACGTCCATCCGAACCGGACCGCTCTGCAGCGTCGCCGGCATCAAATCGTCGGGTTCCTGCCCACGGCGCAGCACCGCCTTGATCCGGGCGAGCAACTCACGCGAGCTGTAGGGCTTGGTGACGTAGTCGTCGGCGCCGATCTCGAGCCCGACCACCTTGTCGACCTCGCTGTCTTTGGCGGTCAGCATGATGATCGGCACATTCGACTTCTGGCGGATCACTCGACAGACGTCGACGCCAGACATGCCCGGCAGCATCAGGTCGAGCAACACCAGATCCGCGCCACCCCGATCGAAGTCGAGCAGTGCATCGGGTCCGGTCTCGGCGAGAGCCACCTCGTAGCCCTCCTTGCCGAGCAGGTAGGTCAACGGGTCCGAGAGCGATTCCTCGTCCTCGACCAAGAGGATGCGGGTCATTCGGGGGCCTTTCGGTCGGCGTCAGGTTCGGCTGCGGGCAACGGTGCGGCCGCAGGAAGTCGAATGGTGAAGGTGGATCCGTGGCCCTCTTCGGACCACACGGTGACCTCGCCACCGTGGTTCGCACTCACGTGTTTCACGATGGCCAGGCCCAGGCCTGTGCCCCCCGTACGCCGGGAGCGGGCTGCGTCGACACGGTAGAACCGCTCGAAGATCCGCTCCAGGTCGATCGCCGGGATGCCGCTGCCTTGATCCTTCACCGAGATGGTGATCAGGTCGGTTGTTCCCACGACGGTCAGCGCGACCTTGGTGTTGGGCCCGCTGTAGTTCACCGCGTTCTCGACCAGGTTTCGGATCGCGGTGGTGATCAGATTCGGATCCCCGAACACCTCAGCCGGGGCGGACCCCAGATCGGTGACCAGCGAGATGTTGCGATCCTCGGCCAGTAGTCGGAGGTGGTCGACGGCGTCTCGGGCGCAGGCTCGTACGTCGATCCGTTTCGGATCATCGAGGGTGTCGGCGACCTGCAGACGCGACAACTGCACGATCTCCTGCACCAACCGGGTCAGCCGATCGGTCTCGCCGCGCATCCGGCCGCTGAACCGTCGTACGGCCTCAGGATCATCGGCAGCGTCGAGCACCGCCTCGGCCAGCAGACTCAGCCCGGCCACGGGTGTCTTGAGTTCATGACTGACGTTGACCACGAAATCGCGCCGGGTCTCCTCGACCCGCCGCGAATGGGTTCGGTCGTCGGCCAGCACCAGAACGTTGTCTCCCAACGCAGCGACTCGCACCCCGAGGACCAACCGGCCGCCGGCATTGAAGCCGCGCGCCACATCGAGTTCAACTTCGTGCAAGTCGTGATCGCGTCGAGCTGAGCGCACCAGGGTGCGGACCTGCTCGTGGGCAACCTCCGACCCGCGCACCAGGCCCAACTGTGTCGCTGATGCCGATGCACGAATCACCCGATCGCTGGGGTCAACAACCAAGGAGGCGGACCGCAGGACGTCGAGGACCTCGCCCACCTTTGGGTGGACCGCCGGTCCGACCGGCGCTACCGCGGGGGCCGCCTGGACAACGCCGGAATGCTCGCTACGTCGACGCGACGCGGCCAAGCTCAGGCCGATCGCCACACCGACAGCGAGGGCCAGGAGAGCCACGACATACGGGAGCACGGGCCCAATGTAACCGCAGCGCCGCGGTGGATTCGCGGTGCATTCACGCTGGTGAGCGCCGTACGACTGGGGTCCATCGGCCGTTCACCGAGTAGAATTGCGGAGTTCACCGGGCCCTGCGACCCTCAGCACGCGTCGCGCGCGGCGCCAACTGCCACGTCGAAAGATCAAGGACCACCCCAGCATGCGCAACGCCTTCCACGATGACCTCGACCGAGTCTCGGACCAACTGGTCCACATGACCGATCTCGTCGGCACCGCGATGCAGCGCGCGACGAAGGCCCTCGTCGACGCCGACCTCGCTCTCGCTGAGAGCGTGATCGCTGCCGACGACGACATCGACGCCGTGCGCCGCGAGGTCGACGACCTCGCCGTCGACCTCCTGGCCCGCCAGCAGCCCGTCGCCACAGACCTGCGCATGGTGGTGACCGCGATGCACATGGCTTCCGACATCGAACGCATGGGCGACCTCGCGCGGCACATCGCCAAGGTGGCGCGGATGCGCTACCCCGCCAGCGCCCTGCCCGACAACGTCCGCCCGAAGATCACCGCAATGTCCGAGTGCGCGATCGAGCTGGCTCGGATGACCGGCGTGGCCATCGATTCCAAGGACGTTCGCGCGGCCGCCGACATCTCCCGCGCCGACGACAAGATGGACGAACTGCACCGCGACATCTTCGCCGCGATGGTCGATCCCGCCTGGGACAAGCCGACCGAGACCGCCGTCGACGTCACCCTGCTGTCTCGCTACTTCGAGCGCTTCGGCGACCACGCGGTCGCCGTTGCGGACCGCATCGTCTACCTGGTGACGGGCCGCTACGCCGAAGAAGACTGATCACCTTCCGCTCCCTCAACGCGTGAACCCCCCGACTCTGACGTCGGGGGGTTCACGCGTTTTCCGGCGGTCACCCGGTTGTCACCACTGGCAGTCCGGGCGGCCCTTTCAGAGTTTCTATCGGCCCTGGTTCGCGACTGCAGCGGCAGCCGTCTTTGCAGCCTCGGGATCGAGGTATTCCCCTCCCCGGACGGTGGGGCGCAGGTCGTCGTCGAGGCGGTAGACCAGCGGCATGCCGGTCGGGATGTTGAGCGCGACGATGTCGTCGTCGGAGATGCCGTCGAGGTGCTTGACCATGGCGCGCAGACTGTTCCCGTGGGCCGCGACGAGCACCGTCTTGCCGGCCACCAAGTCGGGCACGATCGACTCTTCCCAGTAGGGCAGGAACCGAGCGACGACGTCCTTGAGGCATTCGGTGCGCGGCGCCTCGTCGCCCAAGTCGGCATAGCGCGGGTCGCTGTCCTGAGCGAACTGCGATCCATCCTCGATCGGCGGCGGCGGGACGTCGAACGAGCGGCGCCAGGTCATGAACTGCTCTTCGCCGAACTCCTCCAGCGTGGCCTTCTTGTCCTTGCCCTGCAGCGCGCCATAGTGACGCTCGTTCAGGCGCCACGACCGCTTGACCGGGATCCAGTGACGGTCAGCGACATCGAGCGCGAGGTGGGCGGTGGTGATCGCCCGACGCAGCAGCGAGGTGTGGACGACGTCGGGCAGCACGCCCGCTTCCTTCAACAGTTCTCCGCCATGGGCGGCCTCGCCGCGACCCTTCTCGGTGAGGTCAACATCGACCCATCCGGTGAAGAGGTTCTTGGCGTTCCAATCCGATTCGCCGTGACGCAGCAGCACGAGTGTGTAGGTCATGCCCCCAGCCTATTCACCGCTGAGCAAGTGGCGGAAAGCTTCCAGATTGCGAGTCGATTCCCCGCGTGAGATCCGCCAGTCCCACTCTTTCTGCATCGAACTGCGGAATCCAATCACCAGCAGGTCGTTGAACGGCTCGTCGGCTGCCTCGAGCAGCACGCCGAACAACTGGTCCAAATAGGTCTCATCGACCGCAGCCAACGGCACCCGGCCGCCGACGTAGACATCGCCGCTGGCGTCGATCGAATAGGCCAGGCCGCGCAGCCGCAGATTGCGCCGCAACAGCCAGCGATAGAACTCCAGGTGGTTCTCATCCGGCTTGCGAATCACGAACGCGGTGGCCGCCAGATCGTGGCGCCCCACCACCAGTGACACCACCGTCTTCAGCTTGCGCTCCCCCGGCAAGGTGACGACGTATTCGCCCTCGTTGACCCCGCCCTCCCATTCGAGGTCGGCGTCGGTCGCCACCTTCTCGATCAACTGCCCAATAACGCTCACGGCACTACCGCCGTTGGCACCTGCGCAAACCCTGCCGCGACCGTGTTCGCCGGTGGTTTCACCTCACAAGCATGGCGGTAGACCTCGAAAAGGGCATCGGTCGTGGCATCCCAGGAGAACAGTTGCGCCCGGCGGGCGGCGTTCTGCCCCAGCCGTTCCCGCTGCGCGGGATCATCCAGCAGGTTCGCGATCGCGTCGGCCCACAGCACGGGGTCGTGACCATCCACCAACACACCGCCATCGCCGACCGCGGTCGGCAGACCACCCACGCGCGCAGCCAATACCGGTGTGCCACAAGCCATTGACTCAATGGCGACCAACCCGAACGACTCTGAATACGACGGCACCACGGTCAGATCGGCGGCGACGAACCAGCGGGCCAACCGCGCGCGGTCGGCAGGCGGGACGAACTGCACGATGTCGTCGATGCCCAGCTCCTTGGCCAGAGCCTGCAACGAACGGGGGCGCTCCAAACCGGTGCCGCTGGGGCCGCCGAGGATCGCAACGGTGAGCCGGTCGCGCCGCTCCGGCTGCCGCCGCACCAATTCCGCCACGGCCCGGATCAAGACGTCCGGGGCCTTCAGCGGCTGGATTCGACCGACGAACAGCAACACCTCACCCTCGGGCGGCAGACCGAGCGCCGCCCGCGTCTGCGCGCGATCGGCGGGATGCAGCACCTCCAGGTCGACACCTGGGGGCACTACTCGTACGCGGTCGGGGTCGGCGTCGTAGAGGTCGATCAGCTCGTGGGCTTCGGTGTCGGTGTTGGCGGTCAGCCAACTGGCGACGCGGACGACCTGTTCCTCGCCGATCTCGCGCCCCTTCGGCTCGGGCCGGTCGCCCTCGGCGAGTGCCTGGTTCTTCACCTTGCTCATGGTGTGCATGGTGTGCACCAGAGGCACGTTCCACCGGTCGGCAGCGAGCCAGCCGACCTGGCCCGAGAGCCAGTAGTGCGAATGAACCAGGTCGTAATAGCCCTCGGGGCTGGTGGCCACGAACCGCATCACGCCAGCCGCGAAGGCGCACAGCTGGCCGGGCAGATCTTCCTTCACCAACCCTTCGTATGGGCCGGCATCGATGTGGCGGACGATCACATTCGGCGCGAGCTCGACGACGTCGTCCTGATCCCGGGAGGTGCGCCGGGTGAAGATCTCGACCTCGACCCCGCGACGGCCCAGCCGTTTGGCCGTCTCGACGACGTAGACGTTCAGGCCACCGGCGTCGCCGGTTCCGGGTTGGTCGAGCGGGGAGGTGTGAACGCTGATCATCGCCACTCGGCGCACCGGGCATCCGCTCGAATCGGTCATACCCTCCAGTGTCGCACCCACCTACGATGACCCGGTGAGCAGCAAGGGACCGGTGGGCGCGATCACCCGCGGCACCACCGGACCCAACCGGCTGCGTCGCTGCGACCGATGGTTGGTCGCCACCCAACGCGAGCGACTGCTTGCCCCCAGAGCCGCTCCCCTGGTCGTCGACCTGGGCTACGGCGCTTCCCCGGTCACCGCCGTGGAACTGCGCTCCCGGCTGCTACCTCTGCGGCCCGATGTTCGCGTCGTGGGGTTGGAGATCGATCCCGCGCGGGTGCGGGCGGCACAGCCCTTGGCCGGCGACGGTTTGGAGTTTCGGCTCGGCGGATTCGAGGTGCCGGTCGCCGGATCGGCAACGGTGGTGCGCGCGTTCAACGTCCTGCGCCAGTACGACGAGAATCAAGTGCCGGCGGCCTGGGACCAGGTGGTCGGCCGCCTGGCGCCCAACGGCCTGTTCATCGACGGCACCTGCGACGAGATCGGGCGGCTTGCCACCTGGATCGCGCTGGACCGCCTGGGCCCGCAGACGCTGACCTGCTCATGGCGCCTGGCTGGGTTGGTCGACCCGACACAGATCGCGCAGCGGTTGCCTAAGGCGCTCATCCACCGCAACATCCCCGGCGAGCCCATCCATGCATTCCTCACCGCGCTGGGGCGCGCGTGGGCTCACGCCGGCCCGTATGCGTCGTACGGTGCCCGCTCCCGGTTCCTCGCCATGGCGGCGACCCTGAAGGACGAGGGGTGGCCGATCATCGGCGATCAACGGCGTTGGCGGCTGGGCGAACTCACCGTCGCGTGGTCCGCGGTGGCGCCGCTGGCGGACTGACTTCGATCAGAGGTTGCCGGTCGTGGCGACGTAGGCGGTCGCGTCCCCAGAGCAGGTGACCGCGGGCGCGCAGGCCGGCACGAAGGCGGAGCAGGCCGGTCCGAGCGTCAGGCTCTGGTCGCCGGAACGCAGCGTGAGACTTCCGCCAATCGCCAGCACGATCCGCGGGGTGGCTGGCGCCGGTAGGTCCACCGGGTCATCGCCGGGCAAGATCCGGTGGAGCCCGAACCAGGCGGTGTCGGCCGGCAGGCTCTGGACCCGTACGAAGTCGTTCAGCGGGTGGGCGCTGATCGGCACCTCCGTGTCGACGATCCGCAGCAACTCGGCGACGTTCGTCTCCTTGGGTGTCAGGCCCGCTCGTACGACGTTGTCGGAGTTGGCCTGAACCTCGACGGTCAACCCACGTACGGAAGTGTGCAAGGCGCCCGCCGGAACGCGGACGTAGTGTCCGGCCGGAAGGTGGTGGTAGCCCATCGTCAACAGGACCACAACACCGAAATCACCCGGGAACTCCGCAGAGACTCGCGCAATCGCATCGAATTCGGGTGCGGCAGTGCGCCGTTCGACGCATGCCTTAACGACCGTGTCGCAAAGGGTCCGCTGCTCGCCGACTGGTAGACCGAGCAGGCCACCGAGTAGTTCGTGACAACTGGTGGCCGATTCGACCCGGTCGATGAGCGCCCCGACACCCAAGGCACGGGCCCGCTGGGCAACCTGGTCGAGGCTCAGACTGCCGGCGAACAGCTCGTAGTCGCTCAGCGTAAGCAACGCCTCGGGTTTAGGTCGGTCGTCACCGTAGGTTCCGGGGTCGGCGCTCGCCAGATGATGCTCGGCCGGGTGGGCTTGCAGCGACAACGGTCGGGCCGGGGCGAGAACCTTCAACAGATAGGGCAGGCGATGTCCGAAGCGGGCCACCGCGGCCTCGCCGAGCATCTGCTGCGGGTTGCTCGCGATCAGGGCGTCGAGCGTGGTGACCGAACCATCGACGACCACCCCTGCGGGGTCGCCTTCATGCGCACCCATCCACAGTTCGGCTTCCAGCTGCGGCGTTGGAAATGGGCGCGCCGACAATTGGGCCAGGGCGCGATCGGAGCCCCACGCGTAGTGGCGAATGCGTGGATCGAGACGAAACATGAAATTTGCCCCCTGCGCCGGCTCGCTGTCGACCGTCACCACGGAGGGTTGGTGCGACCGCGGCCACCACCGCGGCGCGATTCAACCGCCCGCAGCGCGGGTCGTACGTCGGCGAAGTAGACCCCCGCAGACACGGCCGCGAGGATTCCGAACAGACCCAGCGGGCTTTGCACTACCAACAGCGCGAACAACGCGCCGACCCCGGTGATGGCCGCCCACTTGACCTTGGTCAACTTGCCGGCGGCGACATAGGCGTCGGGCCGCCGCAACAGTGAGTCGACAAAGGCGAACACGCACCCACCGAGCAATACCACTCCCAGCAGGAGGGCGACGGTGGTCTGCAGGTTCCACAGGGGTTGGAGCATGGGCTGAGCCTAAACCTCAAGGCTGAGAGTAAAGGGGCCGTCGTTCACCGACGAGACCTTCATCTTTGCCCCGAACCGCCCGGTGGCGACCTCCAGGCCCAGCTCGCGCAGGCCGGCGACGACCCGATCGACCAGCGGTTCGGCCACCGGCCCCGGCGCCGCTTCGGACCACGAGGGGCGCCGACCCCTGCGGGTGGATCCGTAGAGCGTGAACTGGGAGACGACCAGAACCGGCGCCCCCTCGTCCAGGGCCGAGCGTTCGCCGTCGAGGATCCGCAGCTCGCTGATCTTGCGAGCGAGCTCGAGCGCCTGCTGTTCGCCGTCGGTGTGAGTGACCCCGACCAAAGCGAGCAGTCCGGGTCGATCAATCGCTGCGATGACTTCGCCGTCGACCGTCACCGAAGCCTCGGCGACCCGGGCGAGGACCGCGCGCACTGCTCAGAAACCGGTCGAGCGAACCGCACCAACCGGGTCACCGTGACCCAGTATCGGCGAGTCCTCCAGGTCGGCGACCACCGGTGCGTCGACACCAAGGGCGCGCAGGACGGCCGCCGTCACGACCGTACGGGCCCGCTGGCTGCCGTCGACGATCTTCACCGAGATGCCCCGACCATCGGGCAGGCCGACGGCGTAGACCGCCTCGGCGCCGTCCTTGGCGATCAGGCCATCAACGCCACGAATCAAGGCGGTGACATCGCGGCGGGTTCCGCCGAGGAACTCGGGGTGCTGCCGAATCGCGTCGGCGATTCGCTTCTCGGGACCATCGGGGGCCGCGGCGAGACGGCCGAACGCGCGGGCGAGTCCGGCGGAGCTGATCGCCATCACCGGTGCACCGCAGCCGTCGATTCCGGTGGCCGCGACCGGCTCGCCGGCGAGCTCGGCCAAGGTGGCGTTCATGGCCTGCTGCAACGGATGCTGCGGGTCGCGGTAGGTCGCCAGGTCCCAACCGTTGACCGCGCAGGTCACCACCATTCCGGCGTGTTTGCCGGAACAGTTCTGCGCGATCGACTCCGGTTCCTTGCCCGCGCGCAGCCAGGCGCGGCGCTCCTGGTCGTCATAGGGCAGGTCGGGGGTGTTCTGCAGAGCGCTCAACGGCAGGTCAGCGGTCGCCAGGATTCGACGGACGCCCTCGAGGTGGAAATCCTCCCCGGAGTGGCTGGCGCAGGCGAGCGCCAGGAGGTCCGGCGGCAGGTCGAGACCGGCGCGCACCATGGCCAGCGCCTGCAACGGCTTGTTGGATGAGCGCGGAAAGATTGGCGCGTCAACGTCGCCGCGGGCGAGCAAGACCTCGCCGTCAGCAGCTGTGGCCACGGCAATGCCGTGATGGGCAGACTCGACGAAGCCGCTGCGGTCGACAAAGGCGACCACGGGTGCATGGGAAAGGGCAGCGCGGGGATCAATCACCCGGCCGACGATAGGGCACCGCGTAAAGCACACAGCCGCCACACCCGAGAAGGGTGCGGCGGCTGTGCAGACCGGTCAAAAGACCAGCGGGAGTGTTCAGGCGTCAGTCTTCGGCGCCGTGGTCGCAGCGGCCGGGGTGGTCGCAGCGGTCTTGGCCGGGGTGGCCTTCACGGTTGCCTTGGCCGGGGTCGCCTTCTTGGCCGGAGCCTTCTTGGCGGTCGCCTTGCGGGCCACGGTCTTGCGAGCCGGACGGGTCGCGGCGCCTTCCTTGGCGGCAGCGGAGCGAACCTCCTGGCGGGCTTCCTTCTCAACCGTGCCAGCAACACCAGCAACGAGCTTCGCAGCGTCCTTGCGACCAGCGCTGAAGCGAGCGGTCGCGTCCTTGCGGGTCTGAGCGGCCTGCTTCTTGGTGGTGGTCTCGATGCCCTCAACCTGCTTGCGGACACCCTTGACGACCTGCGCGCCACGCTCGGCGTAAGCGACGTACTGGTCGCCGGCCTCAGCGGTGACGGCCTCGATGCGCGAGGTCGCGGTGGCCGGAATGGCCTCGATCTGGGTGCGAGCCTCGGTCAGGCTCTTGGTGAAGCGGGCCTGAACGGTGGACGGCTTGAGCTCGGCGCGCAGGGTCTGCACGCGCTCGTTGCCCTCGGCGTAAGCGCTGAACGCGCGGTCACGCACGGTGGTGAGGGCGGTGTCGGCGACGCCGACGGCAGCGTAGATGGGGGTGAAGTCGATCTTGGTGGCCATGGCCACTCCCTTCGATTGGGGTGATGGAAACATTCGTCTGGTCAGGGGCGCGTCAGTTGTCGACATACGAGCTGTAGAGGTCGAGCAACATCCGTCGTTGCTTCGGCGTGAGCAGTGGATCCGCGGCGATCACCATGCGGGTGTCGATCGTCGCGTCGCCTGCTGCTTCGTCGAGGAACCCGGCGCGCACATAAAGCTGCTCCGCCGAGATCCGCAAACCCTTGGCCAGCGCCTGCAGGATCTCCGCACTCGGCCGCTTCAAACCGCGCTCGATCTGCGAGAGATACGGATTGGAGATGCCGGAACGTTCGGCGAGCTGCCGCATTGAGAGTTGCGCTTGTTCGCGCTGCTCTTTGAGGTAGCCGCCCAGATCACTGACCGGGTTCTTTGTCACGGCTTCATTATGCTAACTACAGTTAGCACTTTGCAAGCCGAAGGCAGCGTGAGGTGTGTCACACCGCACGGACGGTCCTGCTCAGGGCTCCACAACCACGGTCTGCGCGGTAGCCACTTCGCCCGCACGCAGCACCGCTTCGACCGGCACATTCCGCTTGATGACGGCCAGAGCGATCGGGCCCTCCTCGAAGTGCTGAGCCACCGAGGTGATCCGGCCGATCGGCCGATCGTTCGCCGGCGCCAGCAACGGCGCCCCCGCCTCCGGCAAGACGTGGCCCGAACCGTCGAGGTGCAGGAACACCAGGCGACGCGGTGGCCGACCCAGGTTGTGCACCCGGGCGATGGTCTCCTGGCCGCGGTAACAGCCCTTGTGCAGGTGGACCGCCGTACGCAGCCAGTCCAGCTCATGCGGAATGGTGCGGTGGTCGGTGTCGAGCAACAGCCTCGGTCGCCAGGCCGCGACCCGCAGTGCCTCGGCGGCCCAGGTTCCGGCCAGGGTGCGATCAGCGACGAATTCGGTGAGCTGCTCGCGGGGGACCAGTACCTCCCGCCAGACCCGGCCCTCGGCCGGGTGTGCGACCGCACCGTAAGTGGCGGTGTCGGGCCCGACGTTCGGCCACGGGTCGACCCACCCTCGTACGCCGTCGGGCAGCGGGGCGTCGGAGGCCTCCCCCAGCACCGCGAAGTCGGCTGATCGGTCGGCGATCTCCACCCGGAGCATGAAGCGCATCTTCTCGAGCCACTCGACCAGCGCGCCCGAGGTGCCCGGTTCCAGGGTGATCCACAACGTTTCGCCGTCGTCCTGCAGGTGCAGGTCGTGTTCGACGTGGCCGTGAGGACTCAACACGAGCGACTCGGTCGAGACTCCCGGCGCGAGGTCATCGAGCTTCTGGGTGGTCATCGAGTTCAACCAGGTCAACCGATCAGGCCCGCTGATCGTGACGATTCCACGATTCGACAAATCGACCAGTGCCGAACCTGCCGCCAACGCCTTGGTCTCACGCAATGGATCGCCGTAGTGCCACGCGACGCCCGCGTCGAGACCGGACGCCGCGACGGCGCGCGGACGCTGGAGCAGGGGCGAGGAGGCGACATCGACAACGTTGGACACAAGTCCAGGCTACGTCCGATCGGCGCCACCTACACTGGCGCCCATGACGGACCCGAACGAGCCCGACGACCACACGGCCGCCGCACCCGACCCGGAGGCCTCGCCGTTGCCCGCTGCGGGCAAGCCGGCCGAGGATCCGCGCCTCGACGAAGGACGAGCTCACAACCCGGGCGGCGTCGATGACAACGGCGATGACTTCGACGACAACGGCGGCGAAGAGGACGAGAAGAAGCGGGCCGGTTGTTTCAAGGTTGGCTGCATCACGCTGCTGGCGATGGCCCTCATCACCATTCTGGCCGTCGGCGGATTCGCCGCCTATCTGAACTACAAGTTCGACCACAACATCAACAAGCAGGCCCTGCTGCCCACCGGATCGGGCCCGACCCGCGACGCGCAGGCCGGCGATTCGCAGAACATCCTGTTGCTCGGATCGGACTCCCGGTCAAAGGACGTGACCGACGGCAGCCGGTCCGACGTGATCCAGTTGGTCCACATCTCCAACGATCACAAGACCGTGCAGATCATCCATTTCCCGCGCGACCTCTATGTCGCGATTCCGGGCCATGGAAAGAACAAGATCAACGCCGCGTACGCCTATGGCAAGGTCCCACTGCTGGTGCAGACCATCCAGAACCTGCTCGGCGTGAAGATCGACAGCGCCGCGATCATCGGCTTCGACGGCTTCTCGAAATTGACCAACACCGTTGGCGGTGTCGACCTCTTCGTCCCCCAGGCCTACAACGAGCCCGGGTTCGGGACCTGGAGCGTCGGGGTGCACCACATGAACGGTGCGCAGGCGCTGGCTTTCGTGCGCGAACGTCACCAACTCGCCGAGGGCGACATCGACCGCGGCCGCAACCAGCAGCGCTGGATCAAGGCGGTGTTGTCGAAGACCTTGCAGGCCGGCACCCTGCTCAACCCGCTCAAGCTGTCGCAGGTCGTCGACGACGTCACCGCTGACGGCAACCTGACCGTCGACAAGAACCTCGACCTGAAGGGTCTGGGCTGGCAGATGCGCAGTCTGCGGATGAGCAATGTCAGCTTCTACACCGCGCCGTTCACCGGCTTCGCCAAGAACCCCACCGCCGGCGACATCGACGTCGTGGACGAGGCGAAGATGAAGACCCTCGGAACCGCGCTGCGCATCGACGATTTCAGCAACTACACCGGCGCGAAAAACGCGTTGCAGTAACACCTGAACCCATCGGAAGGTAGCGAATGCCCATCGAACTCGATATCGACATGCCCCGCGAGCTGGCGCCCCTGGCCTGGCTCATCGGCCGCTGGGAGGGTGCCGGCGTTGTGGGTTACCCGACGATCGACTCCGTCCAATTCGGCCAAGAGGTGCACTGCTTCCACGACGGTCGCCCGTTCCTGGAGTGGCACTCCCGCACCTGGCTCCTTGACGCCGAAGGCAACAAGGTTCGCCCGCTGGCTACCGAGCTCGGCTTCTGGCGTCCGCTGCCCGACGGGGAGGTCGAGTTCCTGCTCACACACCCGACCGGGGTGGTCGAGATGTATTACGGCCGCACCTCACCGGCGAAGGTCGAGTTGCGCACCGACGGCGTCTTGCGCAGTCCCAGCGCCAAGGAATACTCCGCGGGCGCGCGGATGTATGGCTACGTCAACAGCGATCTGATGTGGACCATGGACATGGCCGCCATGGGTCAACCGCTACAGAGCCACCTCTCGGCGCAGCTCAAGCGGGTCGCGAACGACTGATCAGCGGGCGAAAACCCACAGCAGTGCGTACGGCGCAATCCCGGCCACGAGCACACTCGCCGCACCCAACGCGGCTTGCTCGGTCGGGTGCGCCGCGCGCCGTAGGACGATTCGCAACGCGTAGGACACCCCGCACGCGACCAACGCGGTGAGCATCGAGATGTTCCACGGCCGGTCGCTGCCGATCCCGATGCCCCACCCGGCAACGGCCGAGACCAGCAAACCGACCGGCAAGGACCACTCGTGGGCCGACGTACGCGCGTGGGCAAGCAGGTCGGCCAGCAGACCGATCGCGACCCCGGCGCAGGCAGCGCCGGTCGCGTAGGCGCCGCGGAACTCGATCAGGGTGGGCAGATAGAACGCGCCAGTGGCCAAGATCGCGAGCACCAACGCCGTGCCGGCGATCGACTCGGTGAGCCGAGGTCGCCCATCACGGCGCAGCATCTCGGCTAAGAACGAAATCATCAGCCCGATCGCCAACGCCGTTCCCAACCAGCGCAGATTGCCCGCGCGATCAGCCAGCAACTCCACCACGGCGACGCAGGTGGTGCCGAGCAGCAGAGTGCGGGTCGAGCCGGTGGGATGGGGCAGGTTCAACAGGCGCGGAGCTCCGAAAGAGACGACGACTCCGAGCGCAATCAGGACGATCGCCAGCGGGAGGGCCCCAGCCCAGGCACCGGCGGCTACCGCAGCGGCGCCGACCACGCCGACGACGGCGCCCACCGCCCCCGGTCCGGCGGGCAGTGGCAACGGGAGTTCGTCGGCGGACACGGCGGACATCCTCGCATTACCCGCCCGCGAACGGCGGGAGGATCTCCAGGACGGCCTGCGCCGGCAATTCGGTGGCGGCATCGACGCGGCGGCCGTCGATCAGCAGCGCGCAGAGCGGGACGACCTGGCTCAACGCGGGATGACGCTCGACGGCCAGGGCGATCGCGGCGCCGACCGACGACGCCTCCACGGCTTCCTCAGCCACTCCGGCGGCGGCTTTGGCCCCGGCCCAGTAACGAACGGTCGACATGGCGTTCACCGTAGCCGCCCGCGTCGGCGCCTCGAGTCGCGCTGTCAGATGCGTCACCAAACGACGGAACGTCACACACCGGAACCGGCGAGCGCCGTATTCTCTGCAGGCATGGCCAGTCTGCTGTTGCTCACCGACGCCCGCGGGGCGAGCGTTGAGGTGCTGCCGGCTCTGGCCCTCTTGACCCACCGCGTACGGGTGTTGCCGGCCGAGCCGGACCTGCTGGTCGATCCCCCACCGTGTGACGCCGTGTTGTTGGATTGTCGGCGCGATCTGGGCAGCGTCCGCCAACTCGCCCGACTCATTCGAGGCGGCGGCCTGACTGTTCCACTGCTGGGTGTCTTCACGGAGGGCGGCCTCACGGTCTTGACGACCGAATGGGGATTCGATGACGTTTTGCTCGAGACCGCCGGACCGGCGGAGGTCGAGGCGCGGCTGCGGCTGGCGATGACCCGCCCCGACGATGACGACGACCCCGACGCGAGCAACATCGTTGCCGGCGACTTGGTGATCGATGAGCAGGCCTACACCGCAAAGATCGAGGGCCGCATGCTCGACCTCACCTACAAGGAGTTCGAGCTGCTCAAACACCTCGCCAGCTATCCGGGCCGTGTCTTCACCAGGGCCCAGCTGCTGCAGGAGGTGTGGGGCTACGACTACTTCGGCGGAACCCGCACCGTCGACGTCCACGTGCGTCGGTTGCGCGCCAAGCTCGGCCCCGAAAACGAGAGCTTCATCGGAACCGTCCGCAACGTCGGCTATCGGTTCGCCAGCACCCGCGAACTCGCCGACACCGACGTGACCGGCTGAGCCGCAGCCGCACCCTCTCCGGGTCGCCGGGATGCCAGACTCCAGGGGTGACCCCTGACGAACAGCAGCAGATCCGCGCCCTGGCCGAGGCCGCCCGCCAGACCGACGGCGTCGAGCCGTTCTCCGAGGCCACCCTGCTGGCGTTGGGCGGCAACGCCGATGCCGACGTAGACCTGTCGACCTCCGACGAGAACGGCGCGCTGGAGGCCTACGCCCACGTCCACACCGAGGACGACGGGTCGTCGTGGGCCGAACTCGCGGTTCATCCCAACCATCGCGGCAGGGGTCTCGGCGCGATGTTTTTGGGTCTGGTGCAGGACGAACACGACGACGTACGCGTCTGGGCCCACGGCGATCTGCCGGCCGCCCGAGGGCTGGCGCAGCGCGAGGGGCTGGTCGCCGTACGCGATCTATGGGTGATGTCCCGCGCAACCGACGCGACGCCGGCAATCACCGAACCCGTTCTGCCGGAAGGATTTTCGGCAAGAAACTTCGAGCCGGGCGATGAGGAATCCTGGCTGACGGTCAACGCGCGAGCGTTCGCCCATCACCCCGAGCAAGGGCGGATGACTCGGGCTGACCTGGATGCCCGGATGGCCGAACCGTGGTGGGAACCGGCTGGCTTGTTGTTCATCATCGACGACGCCTCCGGGGCGGTCGCGGCGAGCCACTGGACCAAGGTCGCCGAACCCGACAGCGGTGTCGGCGAGGTTTACGTCGTGGCGGTTGACCCGAATTATCAGGGTCGCGGTCTCGGCAACGCGGTGACGGCGCTGGGCCTGGCCCATCTGGCCAGCCGTGGCCTGCAGACCATCGAGCTCTACGTCGAAGGCGACAACGAGCCGGCCATCGCGACCTACCGGCGGTGGGGATTCACCCGCACAGGCCGCCACGTGATGTACCAGCGGGGCCGCTGACAGACGCGGGGCGGGCCTGCCACGATAGGACCATGGATCCAGCGGAGACGACCAACTCCTCACGCCCCGAGGCCCCCACCGAATCGCCGCAGCCGACCGCGAGCGACGTTGCCCTCGCACGCATGGCCGAGCGCGCCCAGCGGGCGCGCGGCTCCAACGGGCGCTTCATCCGATCCGCCGACGGCACCATCGCGCCACTCGATGGCGAGGTGCTGCCCGACGACCGGTTCCTGGACCGCGAAGTCTCGTGGCTGCAGTTCAACGAGCGGGTCCTTGAGATGGCCAACGATCCGGAGATCCCGCTGCTGGAGCGCGCGCGCTTTCTGGCGATCTTCGCCAGCAACCTGGATGAGTTCTTCATGGTCCGGGTCGCCGGACTGAAGCGCCGGATCGCGGCTGGCATCGCCGTACGCTCGGCCTCCGGCCTCGAACCGCGCGAGGTGCTCGACGCGGTGTCGCACGCCGCGCATGAACTGATGGACCAACACGCTCACGCCTTCCACGGTGTGATCCGGCCGGCGCTGGAGCAGGAAAACATCGACCTGCTGCGCCCGGAGCAACTCACCGAGGCCGAGCGCGAACACTGCACCGCCTTCTTCACCAGCCGGGTCTATCCGGTGCTGACCCCGCTGGCGGTCGACCCGGCCCACCCGTTCCCGTACATCTCCGGCCTGTCGCTCAACCTCGCCGTCCTGCTCGGCAACCCGACCACCGGGCGCGAGCATTTCGCGCGGGTGAAGGTGCCGCCGTCGCTGCCCCGGTTCATCCACCTGCCTGACCCCGACGACGAAGAGAACCTCTACCAGGACCGGTTCGTCTCGTTGGAAGACGTCATCGCCGACAACATCGGCCATCTCTTCCCGGGCATGGAGGTCCGCGAGCACTTCACCTTCCGGGTCACTCGTAACGAGGACCTTGAGGTCGAAGAAGACGACGCGGAGAACCTGCTCACCGCGTTGGAGAAGGAGCTGACCCGTCGCCGCTTCGGCGCAGCCGTTCGGCTCGAGGTCGCCGACGACATGGATAACCACGTGCTCGACATGCTGGTGCGCGAACTCGGTATCCGCGGCAGCGAGGTCTACCGTCTGCCAGAACCGCTTGACCTGCGTGGCTTGAACGCCATCGCCGACCTGAGCCGTACGGAGTTGCGCTGGCCGGCATTCGTCGCCAAGGCACACCCTGCGTTGTCGCCCGTCGAACGTTCCTCGCAGGCCGATGTGTTGTCCGAGATGCGTCAGTCGGACGTGTTGTTGCACCACCCGTACGACTCGTTCTCCACGTCTGTGCAGGCCTTCATCGAGCAGGCCGCGGCAGACCCGCAGGTGCTGGCGATCAAGCAGACGTTGTATCGCACCAGTGGTGACAGCCCCATCATCGAGGCGCTGATCGAGGCCGCCGAAGCGGGCAAGCAGGTGTTGGCCGTCGTCGAGATCAAGGCGCGGTTCGACGAAGAGAACAACATCACGTGGGCCCGCAAACTGGAGCGGGCCGGCGTCCACGTCGTCTACGGGCTGGTCGGGCTGAAGACGCATGCGAAGTTGTGTCTGGTGGTGCGCCAGGAGGGTGACTCGATCCGCCGTTACTGCCATGTCGGCACCGGGAACTACAACCCCAAGACGGCGCGACTGTATGAAGACATCGGCCTGCTCACCACCGACCCGGTGGTCGCCGAGGACATCACCCGCCTGTTCAACCAGCTGTCTGGAATGGCGCCGCGGGCCCGGTTCAAGCGGCTACTGGTCGCTCCCCGATCGGTCCGCAAGGGCCTGGTGACCCAGATTGACCGAGCGCTCGAAGCGGCCCAGGACGGTCGTCACGCTGCGGTGCAGATCAAGGTCAACTCGATGGTCGACGAGAAGATCATCGACGCGCTCTATCGCGCCTCCCAGGCCGGTGTCGCAGTCGATGTCTGGGTGCGGGGGATCTGCGCGCTGCGCCCGGGCGTCCCGGGACTGTCGGACAACATCCGGGTGCGCTCGGTCATGGGCCGGTTCCTGGAACACTCGCGCATATTCCGGTTCGCGGTGGAGGGCGAGAGCGACGTGATCTACATCGGCAGCGCCGACATGATGCATCGCAACCTGGACCGACGGGTCGAGGCCTTGGTGCAGATCGTCGACAAGCACCACGTCGCCGCCCTGACCGATCTGCTCGCTCTCGGCATGTCAGACACGTCCTCGTCCTGGCATCTGCAGAGCGACGGCCACTGGGAGCGCCACGCCCGCGATGCCGACGGCGGCTCGTTGATCGACGTGCAGGCTTCCTTGATCGAGGCCTACTCCCGGCGCCGCGTCAAGGCCGCTCGCCGGTGACCGTTCCGCAGGAGACCACGGTGGCGGCCAGCGGCATGGTGCTCTGGCGCCGGCAGCGCAGCACCCTGCAGGTGCTGCTGGTGCACCGCCCGAAGTACAACGACTGGGCCTGGCCGAAGGGCAAGCTCGATCCGGGCGAGGACTGGATGCAGGCCGCCGTCCGCGAGGTCACGGAGGAGACCGGCCTGCGCGGCCGGGTCGGCATCCCGTTGCCCGACTCGAGTTATCCGCTGCGCAATGGCGATCTGAAGCAGGTGAAGTACTGGGCCGGGCGACCGGTCGGTGGCTCTGGAGTCCTGGAAAACGAGATCGACCAGGTTGCCTGGCTCTCGGCCGGCGAAGCCCACGAGCGCCTCTCGTACGTCCGCGACAGCGTGCAGTTGCAGGCCGTCCTCGACGCCGACCGGCAAGGGCTGCTCGACACCTGGCCACTGCTGATCGTTCGCCACGCCGATGCGGTCGCCCGCAGCGAATGGGACTGCGACGACCGGACCCGCCCGTTGTCCCAGGCGGGCGCCACCCGCGCCGAAGAGGTCGCCGGGCTGCTCGCCGCCTACGCGCCCACGCGCCTGATCACTTCGCCGGCGGTGCGCTGCACCGACACCATCGGCCCGTACGCCGCGGCTGCCGGCATCGCCCCGAGCCTGAAGTTTGCGATCTCGGAGGAGGGCTTTGCGCAGGACCCGCGCAAGGTCGTACGCCGGATGGCAAAAGTTTTCGAGGCGGCCGAACCGACCGTGTTGTGCAGCCATCGGCCGCTGTTGCCGACCATGCTGTTGCAGGCAGCCGGCCACGCGGTGCCCGGGTCGCTGTCGGCCACGACGTTGCAGGGACTGGCCGCGTCAGGGCTCGAAAAGGGCGAGGTCATCGCCTGCCAAGTCGCCGGCATCGGCGACTCTGCGCGCATCGTGTCGATCGAGCGACACCGACCGTGAGTAGGGCATGACGTCGCTCACGCGCAAGTAGCACAATCCATCGGCAGGCCTTGCTCCACCAGCAAGTCCCTGACCAAACTCTTGCTCTGCGTTCACCACCCGTTCACCCGCCGACGACCGGTCAGTCATCCGTGGTGCCTACCTTCACGACTTGTCGGGGTCCTTACCCGGCGCCCTAGACATCCCTTTCCGAGAGGTACCCCGTGAAGATCAACCACATCGGCCGCACCGCGAGCGTCGCGCTGGTCGCTTCCATCGCGCTGGCCGGCTGCGGTAGCTCGAGCAACAACGACGCCAGCAGCAGCAGCACCGGCGGCTCGACAAGCAGCAGCGGCGCGGCCGCTGGCGCCTCGGACTGCTTCAGCGGCTCGCTGAAGGCCGAGGGTTCGACCGCTCAGCAGAACGCCATCACCCAGGCCATCGCCGCTTACCAGGCGAAGTGCTCCGGCGCGAAGGTGTCCTACAACGGCACCGGCTCGGGCGCGGGAATCACCGCCTTCACCACCAAGCAGGCCGACTTCGCCGGTTCTGACTCGGCGTTGAAGCCCGACAAGGGTGAGCCGGCCAAGGCCAAGACCGCCTGTGGCTCCGACGCCCTCGACCTGCCGATGGTCACCGGCCCGATCGCCGTGTCGTACAACCTCAAGGGTGTCGACAAGCTGGTCCTGACCCCCGACCTGATCGCCAAGATCTTCGCGGGCAAGATCACCAAGTGGAACGACCCGGCCATCGCTGCCGCCAACAAGGGCGTCACGATCCCGGCCAAGGCGATCACCGTCTTCTTCCGCTCTGACTCCTCGGGCACCACGGACAACTTCACCAAGTTCATGAATAAGACCGCTCCGACGGTCTGGACGCAGAAGAACGACAAGGCCTGGAAGGGCAGCGTCGGTCAGGGCAAGGCCCACTCGGCCGGTGTCGCTTCCGCGGTGAAGTCCACCGACGGTGGCATCAGCTACGTCGAGTGGTCCTTCGCGGTCCAGAACCAGCTGCAGATGGCTCAGCTCGACTCGGGTGCCGGCGCTGTCGCGCTGAGCGCTGAGTCGGCCGGCAAGGGCGTCGAGTCCGCCAAGATCTCGGGCTCGGGCAACGACCTGTCGCTGAGCTTGGACTACAAGCCGACCACCGCTGGTGCTTACCCGCTGCTGCTGGTCACCTACGAAATCGTCTGCTCGAAGTACCCCGACGCCACCAAGGGCAAGAACGTCAAGGCCTTCTTGAACTTCATGGCTTCGGACGAGTTCCAGAGCACCCTCACCAAGGTTGGCTCGGCTCCGTTGCCGAAGTCGATCCAGACCAAGGTCCAGGCCGCGGTCAACAGCATTTCCTGACACACGGCGTCAAAGGTCGGCCGCGGGTCGTCAGGGCCTCGTCCCCGACATCCTGCGGCCGACTTTTCGCTACCGTCAGCATTCTCAGCTCCGTCTCCCTGCGAGGAACACATGACTTCGTCCACCGGCGCATCGTTCGCCGACGAGACACCCGGCCCCGACGGCAAGCCACCCCTGGAGGGTGACAACGCCAGCAGCGGCCGCACCGCCGACAAGATCTTCTTCGGCATGGCGACCGGCTCCGGCCTGTTCGTCATCCTGCTGGTCATCCTCGTCGGCGTCTTCTTGGTCGCGAAGGCCATTCCGGCTGTTGCCGACGACCACGCCAACTTCCTCACCTCGCGGGACTGGAACGTCAGCGATCCGATGCATTTCGGCATCGTGCAGATGTTGTGGACGACCGTGGCTTCCTCGCTCGTCGCGCTCTTCTTCGCAGTGCCCTTCGCGATCGCTCTCGGCCTGTTCCTGACGCAGTACAGCCCGCCGTGGCTCGCTCGCCCGGCCGCCGTTCTGATCGACCTACTGTCGGCAGTGCCCTCGATCGTCTACGGCTTGTGGGGGATCGCGCTCTTCCAGAACAGCAAGATGTTCGCGCCGGTGCAACATTTCCTGAGCGACGTGCTCGGCTGGATTCCGCTGTTCAGCAACAAGACCGCCATCGGCGACAGCCAGTCGAACATCTTCTTCGTCGGTATCGTCCTGGCGATCATGATCCTGCCGATCATCACCGCGCTGGTCCGTGAAATCTTCGCCCAGACCCCGGCCGCCCACAAGGAAGCCGCGCTCGCACTCGGCGCCACCAAGTGGGAAATGATCCGCACCACCGTGTTGCCGTTCGGCAAGCCCGGCATCATCAGCGCCTCGATGCTCGGCCTCGGCCGCGCGCTCGGCGAGACGATCGCCGTGATGTACATCCTCAGCTCGCTGGCCGACAACACGAAGTGGAGCTGGTCGCTGTTCAACGGTGGCTACACCTTCGCCTCGAAGATCGCCAGCGACTCCTCGGAACTGTCCGGGGCCGGCACTGGCGCCTACATCGCCGCGGGCTTGGTGCTGTTCGTTCTGACCTTCATCGTCAACGCCATCGCCCGAGTCATCATCGAGCGCAGGAAGGCCTTCACCGAATGACCGCCACCGTCGCCCCCACCCAGCAGAGCGCCGTACAGGCCGGTGAGTCCACCGGCCGCAAGATCAAGAACCACGCGGCGACCACCCTGGTCTGGCTTGCCTTCCTGGTTGCCCTGATTCCCCTGGTCTGGATCATGTGGATGGTCCTGTCCAAGGGACTCGGCCCGATCCTGCACGCCAACTGGTGGCTCAAGGACCAGTCAGGCGTCGGAGCCCCGGGCTTCGACCACAACGTCCGAGGTGCCCGGCATGCAATCATCGGAACCCTGGAAATGGCCCTGGCCACCTCCGTGATCGCGATCCCGATCGCGATCATGACCGCGGTCTACCTGGTCGAATACGGGCGCGGACTGCAGGCTCGCATCGTCAGCTTCATGGTCGACATCCTGTCGGGTGTTCCGTCCATCGTCGCCGCCCTGTTCATCCTGGCCGCCTGGGTCGGTGTCTTCGGTCTGCGCCTGATGCCGGTCTGCGCCTCGCTGGCGCTGGTGCTCCTGATGATTCCGGTCGTCACTCGGTCCACCGAGGAGATGCTCAAGCTCGTTCCGAATGAGTTGCGTGAGGCGTCGTACGCGCTCGGTGTGCCCAAGTGGAAGACGATCGTTCGCATCGTGTTGCCGACCTCGATGTCCGGCATCATCACCGGTTCGCTGCTCGGGTTCGCCCGCGTCGCCGGTGAGACGGCGCCGCTGCTCATCCTCGCGTCGTACACCCAGTTCTTGAACTACAACCTGGGCAACGGCGACCTCGGCATGGCCGCCCTGCCTACCCTGATCAACCAGAATGTGGCGAACATGGCCGGTGACCCGACCAGCGCCGACCGCGTTTGGGGCGCTGCCTGCACCCTGATCCTGATCGTCCTCGCCATCAACTTGCTGGGCCGCCTGCTCGGCCGGTTGACCAGCGTGAAGAAGTAACACCTCCTCGACAAGGAAGAAACGAACCACTCATGGGTAAGCGCATCGACGTGCAGAACCTGCACGTCTACTACACCAACTTCCTCGCCGTCGAGGACGTCTCGATGACCATCGAGCCGCGCACCGTCACCGCCTTCATCGGCCCGTCGGGCTGCGGTAAGTCCACCTTCTTGCGGACCCTCAACCGGATGCACGAGGTCATCCCGGGCGGACGCGTTGAGGGCAGGGTCATGCTTGATGACCAGGACCTCTACGCGCCCGGCGTCGACCCGGTCGGCGTGCGACGTACGGTCGGCATGGTCTTCCAGCGTCCGAACCCGTTCCCGACCATGTCGATCGGTGACAACGTCACCGCCGGTCTGCGCCTGAATGGTCTGAAGAACAAGAACGAACTCGCCGAACGCACCGAGAAAGCGCTGCGCGGCGCGAACCTCTGGGACGAGGTCAAGGACCGCCTCGACAAGCCGGGTGCCGGTCTGTCCGGTGGCCAGCAGCAGCGCCTCTGCATCGCCCGCGCAATCGCTGTGCGCCCGCAGGTGCTGTTGATGGACGAGCCGTGCTCTGCGCTCGATCCGATCTCGACGCTGGCCATCGAGGACCTGATCACCGAACTCAAGGACGAGTTCACGATCGTCATCGTCACGCACAACATGCAGCAGGCCGGCCGCGTTTCGGACCGTACGGCGTTCTTCAACCTGGCAGCCACCGGCAAGCCGGGCCGTCTGGTCGAGATGGACGACACCACGACCATCTTCAACAACCCGTCCGAGAAAGCCACCGAGGACTACATCTCGGGGCGCTTCGGCTGATCGATCCCCCGCGTTCGCGCGCTTCACCGCCGTTCAGGCCCCCGGCAGGCTCTCGTGCTGGGGGCCTTTCGCGTCGGCTCCCGCTACATCCCGACCGCCGCTGAGACCCCACCCGTGCGGGGGTAGCCTTTGCGCGTGGCCAAAGCGGACAAAAAGCCGAAGCGGGTTCCCACCAAGCTGCGTGTGCGCGGCCTCAAAGACACCAAGAATCTCACTGTCGAGGTCAAGCCCGAGCACCTCATCGAGGACGTTGGCAGCTTCACCTTCGGCTACTGCCGAAGTTGCGACTGGCGCGGGCCCGGCCGCCGGTCACGGGCCAAGGCGCGCGACGACGTCAGCCATCACGTCGACCACTGCCCAGGCAAGGGCAAGGCGGTCGTCGCCGAGGGCCACCTCAAAAAGTGACCTTCTGCACACACTGCTGAGGCTGGAACAACATCAGCCTCGGTCGCGTTAGGCTTCTTCGTGCGTCGGACCGCGGCAGCCCCGGGTCCCAACATCAGCCGCTACGAGCGGCCACGCGCCGTGAGGCGCTCCCGGTCCGACGCACCCCGGTCCAGTCAGTCGAGGTCGCCGGATCGCCACTGACGGGCGCACCGCTCGAGGTCCACGCCGGTCGTCCGCATCGCGGCGGCCGAGGTGGTCAGTGAAGCGGCGCGGGGGTCGTCACGGCCGTCCTCTTGGTCGGCCCGATGCACCCGGCCAGCCGAGATGACCAGGCAGAACGCAGCGGCGCGGTCGAGCGCGGTTCCGAAGTCACCCTCGTAAACGCCGGTCAGAATCGCATTGCCCAGGTCGCGCATGGCGGTCGGGGAAGGCGGCTCCGCAGAGCCGGCGATCACCGACGCGACGTCCGCCCGGATGCGTCCTTCGGCGTAGTCAGCGGCCGCGCCGACCGAGTCCCGCGAAATCCACTCGCGCAAGGCGTAGAGCCGCCACAAGGCGCCCGGCAGACTGACCGCCGGTTGCTGTGACCACAGCTCGGCCAGGGTCGAGATGCCTAGTTCAGAGACTAGGTTCACCAGCCGTTCGGTCAGCTCCGGGTCGTCGCTCGCGCGCCCGGTGTGAACCAACACCGCGGCGCTTTCGTGGGCGATCTCGCTCACCCGCGCCGGATCGATCCCGGCGGCAAAGCTGTCGAGTTGTTCGGGCCGAAATGGCTGCGGGCGGCGGGGCTTGCGGTCAGGATCCACCCAGCGAGCGTACGCGGCGCGGCGGCTCGATCAGTCGAGCCGGTTCAGACCCAGCACCACGATCAGCGGCTCCCCCGCCTCGTCCGAGGCGGCCAGGGGCACCTCGGCGTCGATCCCCCAGTCGAGGTCGCCATCCGGATCGACGATGACCTGCCGGACCCGCCACAGTTCCTTCTCGTGATCGATCCGCAGATGCTGCGGACCTCGAGAATCGGGGCCGAGCACCATCTCGTCGTGGTCCTGGAAATAGAGCGCGATGTCCTCGGCCCAGGCGGCCTCGTCCATCACGATCGGGGTGGCCGGCTCCGTCGCCGCGGCGACCGCCCGGTCCAGCGCGGCCAGCTTGTCCACCCGCCTAGTCGAGGCCAGCAGCACCCGCTGGAACATCGCATTGCGGATCTGCACGCGCAGGGCTCGCTCGTTGCGGGTGATGGCCCGCGGCATCGGCGGCAGCGCCACAGCGCCTGCTTCCGTGGGATTGATCAGCTCCTCCCATTCGTCCAACAGGCTGGAGTCGGTCTGCCGAATGACCTCGCCGAGCCACTCGATGAGGTCGTCCAACTCCTCGTCCTTGCGGGAGTCGGGGACCGTTTGCCGCAGGGTCCGATAGGCGTCGGTGAGGTAGCGCAACACCACACCCTCGCTGCGGGACAGCTCGTATTGGCGCACCAATTCGCCGAAGGTCCAGGCGTTTTCGTACATCTCACGGACCACGGACTTCGGCGACAGTGCCGTTTCAGGAACCCACGGTTGGCGACTGCGATAGGTCTCGAAGGTCGCGCGCAGCAGTTCACCCAGCGGTTGCGGCCAGGTGACCTCCTCGAGCAGTTCCATCCGTTCGTCGTATTCGATCCCGTCCGCCTTCATCTGCGCGACGGCCTCACCCTTGGCCTTGTAAAGCTGGGCGCGCATGATCGGGAAAGGGTCCTCCAGGATCGCCTCGATCACCGACACGACCTCCAGGGCGTAGGTCGGCGACTGCGGATCCAGCACCTCCAACACCGCCAGTGCGAAGGGAGCCAGCGGCTGATTGAGCGCGAACCCGGCCTGCAGATCGTCGACCAACTCGATCTGCCGACCATCAGCCAGCGGCGCGTCCAACCGGCGTACGACCCCGGCCGCCAGCAGTTCGCGATAGAGCGTGATTGCCTTCTTGGACAATCGCCGCTGTTGGCGCACGTCCTCGTGGTTCTCGCGCAGCAGGCGGCGCATCGCAGTGAACGGATCACCTTCGCGCGCAACAACATTGAGGACCATCGAGTGAGTGACGCGCATGCGAGAGCGGAGCACCTCCGGGTCCGCGGCGACGAGCTTGTCGAAGGTCTCCTCGGTGTAGTTGATGAAGCCCTCCGGTGGCTTCTTGCGCTGCACCTTGCGGCGCTTCTTCGGGTCGTCGCCCGCCTTCGCCAGCGCGCGTTCGTTCTCGATCAGGTGATCCGGAGCTTGTACGACGACGGTCCCGCTGGTGTCGAACCCCGCGCGGCCGGCGCGGCCGGCGATCTGGTGGAACTCGCGCGCCTTCAAGACCCGCTGCCGGGTTCCGTCGAACTTGGTCAGCGAGGTGAATACGACAGTGCGGATCGGCACGTTGATCCCGACACCCAGGGTGTCGGTCCCGCAGATGACCTTGAGCAGCCCGCGCTGCGCAAGCGTCTCAACCAGGCGGCGGTATTTGGGCAGCATCCCGGCGTGGTGAACCCCGATCCCGTGGCGTACGAGGCGGCTGAGGACTTTGCCGAACCCGGCGGAGAAGCGGAAGGCGCCGATGGCGTCGGCGACCTGGGCGCGTTCCTCGGCGGTGAGCACCTTCAACGAGAGCAGTGTCTGCGCCCGTTCCAGCGCGGCAGCCTGCGTGAAATGGACGACGTAGACCGGCGCTTGGTGGGTGGTGAGCAGTTCTTCGAGCGTCTCGTGCAGCGGAGCCATCGCCCATTCGAACGACAACGGCACCGGCCGCTCGGCGCCGGCGACGGTCGCCGTCGCCCGCCCCGTACGCCGGGTGAGGTCTTCGGCGAAGAAGCTGGTGTCGCCGAGGGTCGCCGACATCAACAGGAACTGCGCCTGCGGCAGTTCCAGCAGCGGAACCTGCCACGCCCAGCCGCGCTCGGGTTCGGAGTAGAAGTGGAATTCGTCCATCACGACGAGCCCAATATCAGCCGAATCGCCTTCGCGCAGAGCAACATTCGCCAGAATTTCGGCGGTACAGCAGATGATCGGGGCGTCCGGGTTGACCGAGGCGTCCCCGGTCAGCATCCCCACGTTGTCGGCCCCGAAGATCTCGCAGAGCGCGAAGAACTTTTCCGAGACCAAGGCCTTGATCGGTGCGGTGTAGAAGCTGACGCGGTCGTCGGCGAGCGCCGCGAAGTGGGCTGCAACGGCGACGAGCGACTTCCCCGACCCGGTCGGGGTCGCGAGGATGACGTTCGCCCCACCGAGCAGTTCGATGAACGCATCGTCCTGATGCGGGTAGAGGGTCAGTCCTCTGTCGTCGACCCACCCCGCGAACGCCTCAAAGAGGGAATCGCTGTCGGGTTTTTTCGGGATGCGTTCGGTCAACGTCGTCATGGCCGCCCCATCGTCTCAGGCCTCCTGATTTCTCCGGCGCCACGGCGCTGAGTACGCTGTCCGGGCCCGCCTCGTACGGGCGTGGGCCCCTAGCTCAATTGGCAGAGCAGTGGACTTTTAATCCATTGGTTCCGGGTTCGAGCCCCGGGGGGCCCACCACCTTCCGTGAGTTATCAACACTCGCGCCGGTGTCCCGCCGCGCCGCCCGAATCTCACCTACGCTGAGCGCAGCAACAGTGAGGGGTGGCGGTGGCCGAGGACACCAAGGGTTTCGTCGTTGAAACCCAGGAACTGACCAAGCAGTATCCCGGCGTCCGCGCGCTCGACGCTCTGTCGCTGCGCATTCCGGCCGGGATCACCGGCGTTGTCGGAGTCAACGGCGCCGGCAAATCCACCCTGATCAAGGTGCTGCTCGGGTTGTTGCCCGTCACCTCCGGCTCGGCGCGGGTATTGGGTCTCGACCCCGCCACGCAAGGCAGCCAGATCCGCGCGATCGTCGGCTACATGCCCGAACACGACTGTCTCCCAGCCGATGTCAGCGCCGCCGACTTCACCCTGCATATGGCGATGATGTCGGGTCTGCCGCGCACCGCCGCCCGGGAACGCACCTCGGAGGTGTTGCGCCACGTCGGTCTCGACGAGGAGCGCCACCGCGCGATGGGTGGTTACTCGACCGGCATGAAGCAGCGCGCCAAGCTCGCCCAGGCGATCGTCCACGACCCGCGCCTGGTGTTCCTCGACGAACCGACCAACGGTCTCGACCCGCGCGCCCGCGACGACATGCTCGACCTCATCGCCCGGGTGGGCAGTGACTTCGGCATCTCGGTTGCGGTCACCAGCCACCTGCTGGGTGAGCTGGAACGAACCGCCGATCACATCGTGGTGATCGACGGCGGCCGGCTGCTGCGCGCATCGTCGACCGCAGACCTGACTCACACCACCGGCACTGTGCTGGTCGAGGTGATGGGGCCCGCGGGCTGCGATCGGGCATACGGACAAGCACTGATCGAACGCGGCCTGCAGGCGTGGCCGCAAGGCGAGCGAATCCAGGTGCGGATCGAACGCCCCGAAGCCCTCGACATCGTCCGTGACGCCGCGGTCGACCTCGGCCTCGGGCTCGTACGGGTGCAGGAACTGCACCACACCCTCGAAGAGGTCTTCCAGCAACAGGGAGCGACAGCGTGAGCAACACCGGCAGCCGCGGCGTCATCCACGACCTCGGCTATCGCGGATTCCAGGGAAAGCGGGTCAGCAACCGCGCGATCCTCACCGAGCTCTATCGCAGCTCTCTTGCCCACGCTTTCGGGATCGGACGGGCGGGGAAGTCGAAGATCATGCCGTGGCTGGTGGCGCTGATCATCGCGATCCCGGCGATCGTCTTGGCCGGTCTGATCGTGCAGCTCGACAAGATGTCACTGACTGATCAGGCCGACCTGTTCGGGCCGCTGAGCAATTACTTCGGCTTCCCGTTCTGGACGCAGTTGCTGATCACTGTGTTCGTGGCGACCCAAGCGCCGGTGCTCTTCGCCCGTGATCTGCGTTATCGAAGCGTGGTGCTCTATTTCGCCCGACCGGTGTCGCGCACCATGTTCGTGCTGACCCGGCTGGCCGCGCTCACCACCGCGATCTTCTTGATCATCGCGGTGCCGATGACCCTGTGGTTCGGGGTCGCCCTGAGTTCGAAGATGGACAAGTCCGAACACACCCGTCACTACTTCGCCGGCCTGCTCGGCGCCGTCGTGTTGGCGCTGGTGTTGGCGGCGATCGCTGCCCTTGTCTGCACCCTCACGACCCGCTCTGGGCTCGCCGTCGCCGCGGTCATCATCGTGCTGATGGTCACCTCCGGCATCGTCACCACGGCATTGGGCATCACCTACAACTCCGGACATTCCGGCTGGGGCCAGGTAGCTGCATCGCTGAACCCCTTCACCGCGGTGGCCGAGATGGTGGTCGGGTTGGTTCATCAGGATCCGCCGATCGAGACGCTCCCCCGCCCCGACGGCATCAGGGCCGTGGCAGCCATCCTCGTCTGCGTCGTTTGGGTAGTGCTGCCGGTGATTGCTTTGATCGCCCGGATGCGGAAGGCGGCCTCACTGTGAGTGATCTTCGACTGCAATCGGTCTCGCGTTGGTATGGCAACGTCGTGGCCGTCAACGACGTCACGATGCGGATCCAGCCTGGGATCACCGGGTTGCTCGGCCCGAACGGCGCCGGCAAATCGACCTTGCTGTCGATGATGGCGGGCCTGCTGGCCCCCTCCGCCGGCAGTGTCACCCTCGACGAACGACCCGTCCGGGGCGACGTCGGGATGTATCGCCACATCGGCCTGGTCCCGGTTCAAGAGTCGATGTACGACTTCCTCACCGGCCGCCAGTTCGTTCGGCTCAACGCCGATCTGCACCGGCTGCCGCACCCCGGTCCCGCCACAGACCGCGCGATCAGCCAGGTCGACCTCGCGGCGGCCGCAGACCGGAAGATCTCGACGTACAGCAAGGGCATGCGGCAGCGGATCAAGGTGGCCGCCGCGCTGGTTCATGACCCGCGGGTGCTGCTGCTCGACGAGCCGTTCAACGGCATGGACCCGATCCAGCGCCGCGCGATGATGGGGCTGCTGAGCAACTTCGCCGCCGAGGGTCGAACGATCGTTTTCTCCTCCCACATCCTGGAAGAGGTCGAGCAGTTGGCCCGCCAGGTCGAGGTGATGGTCTCGGGCCGCCACGCTGCCTCCGGCGACTTCGCCGCGATCCGCCGGCTGATGACCGACCGACCGAACCAATACCGCATCCGCAGCAGCGACAACCGCCGACTGGCAACGCTGCTGCTGGCCGATCCGACCGTCCGTGGGGTGCGCCTGCGCGGCGAGAAGGCCATCGAGCTCGAAGCAGACGACTTCGGCCGCTTCGCCCAGGTCGTCCCCCGCATCGCGCGCAGCAACGGCATTCGACTGCTCGAACTGACCCCGACCGACGAATCGCTGGAAAGCGTCTTCAGCTACCTGGTGGGCAGATGAATCTTCCGATCCTGAAACTGGCCATCCGCTCGCTGTTCGGGCGAGCCCGCGTGATGATGCTCGTCGCCTTCCCGATCGTGCTGCTGGTGCTGGCCGTGATCATTCGGCTCACCGCATCGGGCGAGGTGGCGGTGAACGAAGGACCGCTGGTGTTGGTCCGCACCTTCGGCATCGGCATCGTCGTTCCCGTCGTCGCGCTGACCGCGACCACGACCTTGATCAACTCCGAGTTCGACGACGGCTCAATCATCTATCTGTTGACCAAACCGCTGTCTCGGCTGTCGATCATCGCCAGCAAAGCGGTCGTCGTGTTGGCGAGCACTCTTCTGTTCGCGGTCCTGCCGATGGCGGCCGCTGCGTTGGTGCTCGTCGGAACTCGCGACGACCTCTGGCTTGGCGCCCTGCTTGGCGGACTGACCTCTTCGGCGGCCTACGCGGGCATCTTCACCGTCTTGGCAACCCTGTTCAACCGCAGTCTGGTCGGCTGTCTCGTCTACTGGTTGGTGTGGGAAGCGTCGCTGACCTCGTTGATCTCCCCGGCCGCCTGGTTGTCCGCGCGGGCATGGGGATCGAGCGTGTTGCACGCAGTCGCTGACGTGCACGAGAAGGTCCACCCGCCCGTGTGGTTCGGCGTCGTTGCCGCGCTCATCTGCCTCGCCGGTGGTGTCGCGGTTGCGGCCCGACGGCTGTCCGCTACCACGATCTCCGAGGTTTGACCTTCAGGAAACTCGCAGGTTCGAGCGGCCCAATCGACCCCACCGAATGTGGTTGCCTGTTTGTTGTACGGCTTGCGAGCTCGCGCTCGACAAGTACCACAAGAAACAAGGGAGATTCCTCATGGGCTTGATGGACAACGTTGGTGGCTTGGGCGACAAGGCCAAGGACCTCGCAGGCGACAACGCTGACAAGATCGGCGAAGGCGTCGACAAGGGCGGCGACTTCGTCGACGACAAGACCGGTGGCAAGTACTCGGACAAGGTCGACCAGGGCCAGGACTTCGCCAAGGACCGTCTTGGTGACGGCGGCGGCGACGAGAACGCCTGAGCACCACTTCGTACGAAGGGCCGCGACACCTCGGGTGTCGCGGCCCTTTTGTCGCCCGGCGTGGGCGAGCCCATACCGGGGCCCGACCACTAGGCCGCGCTCATCGACCAAGATGGACCCATGCCGACTGAGTTCCAGAGCACCTACCGACTGCAGTTGCACGCAGACTTCACCTTCGCCGACGCCGCTGCCCAGGTCGGCTACCTGGCCGACCTGGGTGCGAGTCACCTCTACCTCTCCCCGATCCTGACCGCGGTTCCGGGATCGATGCACGGCTATGACGTGGTCGACCACACCCGGATCGCTCCCGAACTGGGTGGCGAGGACGGTTTCCGGGCGTTGGTCGCGGCTGCTCACGGACGCGGGCTGGGGATCGTCGTCGACGTGGTGCCCAACCACATGGCATTCGTTGCTCCCGAGACCCTGAACCGGCCGTTGTGGCAGGTACTGAAGGACGGTCGCGACGCCGAGACCGGGCAGTGGTTCGACATCGACTGGAAGGTCGGCGGCGGCCGGATCGGGCTGCCGGTGCTGGGCAAGCCGCTCGCCGAGGTCATTGCCGACGGCGAACTGACGTTGGACAGCAGCGGCGAAGAACCCGTTCTGCGCTACTTCAACCACGTCTGGCCGGTGGCGCTCGGCACCGACACCGGCGGCGACATCGCTGAGATCCTCGACCGGCAGCACTACCGATTGGCGAGCTGGCGCGACAAGGCCGAGGTTCTCAACTACCGACGCTTCTTCGAGGTCGACGGGCTGATCGCCATCCGGGTGGAACTGCCCGAGGTCTTCGACGCCACCCACGAATTGCTGCTGCGACTGCATCACGAGGGGCTCATCGATGCCTTCCGGATCGACCACCCGGACGGACTGGCCGACCCGACCGCCTACCTCGCGCGGCTCACCGCGGCCTGCCGCAAGGACACTCCGATCTGGGCGGAGAAGATCCTCGAGGGCGAGGAACGGCTGCCCTCCTCGTGGCATTGCGCCGGAACCACCGGCTACGACGCGCTGCGGGTCGTGCAGGCCGCGTTCACCGACGACGCCAGCAGCGAGGTGCTCGACGAGGCATGGGCGGCGGCCGGCGGAAACCCCGATTTCCCCGCCATCGTGGAGACCTCGAAGCGCTGGGTCGTCGAACACTCACTGGCCCCCGAAGTAGACCGCCTGACCCGCCGAGCCCGCGAGGCGCTGCCGGACTCCGACGGTGACCGACTGCGCGAGGCCATCGTCGAACTGCTGGTCGGCGGCGAGGTCTATCGGGCCTACGTCCGACCCGACCACCGCCTGACGGCACAGGACCGAGGCCGATTGACCGAGGCGTTCGAGCGCGCGGGTGACGCTCGCCCCGACCTGGCAGCCGAGCTGGATGCGCTGGCCCCGCTGACCGCGCTGCAGGATGACGAAGCCTCCGCGACCGACTTCGGTATCCGGCTCCAGCAGACCTGGGGCCCGGTGATGGCCAAGGGCATCGAGGACACCACGTTCTACCGCTATCACCGACTGGTCGCCCTGAACGAGGTTGGCTCGGACCCGACGCTGGTCGCCGGGGCTAGCCCAGATCTGTTGCACGAGTGGGCAACCCATCAACAGAAGGAATGGCCTCGCACTCTCACCACGCTGTCGACCCACGACACGAAACGCAGCGAGGACGTACGCGCCCGGCTGCTGGCCCTGGCCGAGAGCCCGCAGGCCTGGCGCTCATTGGCCGCATCCGCCCACCGGTTCGCCGAGGGCCGGATCGATGGCCCGACGGCCCACCTCGTGTGGCAGACGCTCTTCGGTGTCAGCGCCATCGACGATGATCGGCTCGCCGACTACCTGCGCAAGGCGCTGCGCGAAGGCAAGGAACACACCGCCTGGGTCGATGGCGACAGCGACTACGAAGACGCGGTGATCTCCTACGCCAAGGACCTGCGCGACGACCCCGACCACCGCGCGCTGGTCGAGCGCGCTGAGGCGCAAGTCGCTGGATCCATCGCCGCAGTCACGTTGGGTGCCAAGCTGATTCAGCTCACCCTGCCCGGTGTCGCGGACAGCTATCAGGGCACCGAGTTCGTGGATCTGTCCTTGGTCGATCCCGACAACCGGCGTCCGGTCGACTACGCGGCCCGCGCCACCGGTCTTCTGCACCCGGGCGATGACCTGTCGGCCCGCAAACAACACCTCGTACGAACGGTGTTGCAGGCCCGCCGGAACGCACCGGAGGCCTTCGGTGCACATGCGACGTACGAATCGATCGAGACCGACTCCGCCCACGTCATCGGGTTCGTTCGCGGTCACTCGCATGGCGGCCTTTCCGGGGTGCTGCGCCGCGACAAGCCGACTGCGTATGCCGTCTTGGCGATCCGCGCCGGCGACCGACTCGCGCGGGACGGCGGGTGGGCCGACACAACCGTGACGTTGCCCGATGGGCAGTGGACCGACCTGCTGAGCGGCCGAACCTTCGCCGGCGGCCTGGTTCCGTGCACCGAGATGTACGCGGCCGGTCCGGTCGCCTTGCTGGAACGTCAGTGACCGCATCACCATTCGCGACGAGGAAGGCATCATGAACACCGCGACGCATACCTTCGATGTCTGGGCGCCCAACGCAGGCGAGGCCGTACGCCTGCATCTCGACGACACCGTTGTCGAGATGGCCGCAGGCGGCGACGGTTGGTGGACGGTCGATGCCCCGGCAGCCCCCGGTTCCCGGTACGCCTATGCCGTCGACGACCAGGATCCCCGCCCCGACCCCCGCTCATTGGCACAGCCGGAGGGGCCGCACGGCCGCTCCGCCGTCGTTGATCTGGACACCTTCGAGTGGACGGACCCGGCCTGGCGTGGCGTGCCGCTTTCCGACGCAGTGATCTACGAACTGCATGTCGGAACCTTCACCGAGCAGGGCACCCTGGACAGCGCGATCGAGCGACTGGACCACCTGGTCGAGCTCGGCATCACGCTGATCGAGCTGATGCCGTTGGCGTCCTTCCCCGGCCAGCGCGGCTGGGGCTACGACGGCGTGTGCCCCTACGCCGTGCACGACGCCTACGGCGGAGCACTCGCACTGCAGCGCTTCGTCGACGCGGCCCACGCGAAGGGTCTGGGAGTCTGCCTCGACGTCGTCTACAACCACCTCGGACCCAGCGGCAACTACCTGCCGGTGTTCGGTCCTTATTTCACCGACCAGCACCACACGCCATGGGGCTGGGCGGTCAACCTGGACGGTCCCGGCAGCGACGAGGTGCGCCGCTACCTCATCGACAACGCAACGCTGTGGCTGCGCGACTTCCACCTCGATGCGCTACGCCTCGACGCGGTTCACGCGCTGATGGACGACCGGGCGATGCACTTCCTGGAGGAGCTCGCCGCCCACACCGACGCGCTCGCCCATGCGCTCGGTCGGCCGCTGCTGCTGATCGCGGAGTCGGACCGCAACGATCCCGCGACGGTCGCGCCGCGCGCGGTCGACGGCACCGGCGGCCAGGGCCTGGCCGCCCAGTGGGCCGACGACGTGCACCACACCTGGCATGTCCTGCTCACCGGCGAGACACAGGGTTACTACGCCGATTTCGCCGAACCCGACGCCCTGATCAAGGCCGGCCGAAGCCCGTTCTTCCACGACGGAACCTGGTCGAGTTTCCGCGGGCGACACCACGGCCGTCCCGTCGATCCGACGACACCCGGCCATCGGTTCGTGGTCTCCCTGCAGACCCACGACCAGATCGGCAACCGCGCCACCGGCGACCGCCTGAGCCACCTGGTCTCCACCGGCCGGCTGGCGATTGGGGCCGCGCTGATGCTCACCTCGCCGTACACCCCGATGCTGTTCATGGGCGAGGAGTGGGGCGCCGCGACGAAGTGGGCCTATTTCACCGATCACGAGGAGCCCGACCTGGCGGCGGCCGTCTCCCAGGGGCGCCGTGCCGAGTTCGCCGAACACGGCTGGACCGACGAGGTGCCCGACCCGCAGCAGGCATCGACCCGCGACGCTTCGGTGTTGCGTTGGACCGAACTGGATCAACCCGTCCACCGGCAGGTCTACGACTGGTACCGCACCCTGATCGCGTTGCGTCGCGACGTCCCGCAGCTGCGCGACCCCGATCTGCGCTCCAGTTCGATCGCGCGCGACGGCGAGGTCGTGACGGTGCACCGCGGCGACTACCGCATCATCGCCAACCTGGGCCAGACCGCCGTACGGGTGGGGCCGGCGCGCGTCGTCGCGGCCGCCTTCGACGCATCGATGGACGCCGGCGGCGACGTCGTGATCGAGCCCGACGGAGTGGTGATCCTCGCCCCCTCCTGACTTGTCCGCCAAACACGCCGGATGACCGCAGCAAAGTGACGGACAAGTGCGCTCCCCCGCCCCAGGACCGACCACCGCGTTCTAGAGTTGCCGCATGCCCAAGAACACTGCTGCTCTGCGTTCTCCAGCCGCCCAGAATCTGCTCGCGGCCGCCGTCACCGGGGCCACTGTGCTCGCGCGGCCGGCCAGGGTCCCCACCTGGCTGCGTCGCGGCCTGACCGTTGCCAACACGGCCGGCACCGCCGGCTCACTGTTCATGTCCAAGGACGACGCCTCCACCGGTGGCGCCCTCGGAATCAAGCCGGTGACCGGCGCCAAGAACACCGCGGCCTCGGCCGGTTCGGCGCTCGCTGCCGCGACGGGCGGCATCGGCCTGCTCACCTCCGGAATCGGTCTCAAGCTCGACACCAAGGCCGAGACCTACCTGTTGAACCGCGGCGTGAAGCACCCCCGCTGGTGGATGGCGATCGGCGCCGTCGGCCTGGTGTTCGTGATCAAGTCCGTCCAGGACGTCGCAACCAAGAAGACCGAGGACGCCGCCAAGAAGCTCGCCGCGAAGGCGCAGCAGCAGTCGCCGGCCGGCGCAAAGGTGCCGCCCTCGCGGGCCTCGGTCGCCGAGAAGCCGGCCAAGTCGCCCAAGGCGAAGACCGCCCCGGTCGCGGCGACTTCCACTGACGCTGCCACGGCATCCGTCGACCCGGCTGACGCGAGCGCCACCTCCGGCGCCGCTTCGGTCAAGGGCAACGACGCTGGTTCAGCCAAGGGCACCGACCCTGGTTCGGCCAAGGGCAACGACACCGCTTCGGGCAACGAATCCGACGCGACCTCAACAACGCCGACTTACGACGCGGTCCGCGCCGGTTTCAGCGGTTCGACGGCGGCCGCGCGGAACCCTTCCACCGCGTCGACCAGCGATCCGCAGACGCCCGCCGACGCCCCCGGCGCCCCGGCTGCAGGCAGCGCGGACAGCTCGTGGACCGACGTCACCCAGGCAGGCAACGGAACCGACGCATCGGCTGATTCAGCGAACTCGCAGCAGGCACAAGCTGGTTCGGGTACCAAGCCGTCACTGTTCGAGCAGCAGTTGGCTCAGACTGAGGTCGCCGACGTCGACCAGCCGGCCCCGGACGACGCTCAGGACTGACCCTTCAGGTGGTGCCAGCAAAGAACTAGCACCGCAGCCAACATCAGCAACGAGCCGACCAGGCTCCACGGGCGTCCCGCCCGGGCTATCGCGAGAGCGACGTCCGACGGGGCGCCCGCTTGCATGAGGCGGCGCTCGACCGGCGTACGAAGTTTGCGCAGTTTGGTGCGTCCGAGCGTCGCCGCGAACGGCACGTACGCCCCCAGCACCGCGACCATCAGAACGACCCGGACGGGAACCAGCCCGCCGCGGAGCTCGACGGTGATCGCTGCCGCGATGGCCAGCACCGCGAGGGCGGCCGCCCCGCCCTGGGTGGCGTGGGTCCAGGCCGCGCCGCGCCGGGCGCTTCCACCGGCACGCGCCACGAGGAACTCCAGCACGTTTCGTTGCAGCCGCGACTGCGCCCACAGCATCCACGCGATCGCCGTCACGAGCAGCACGGGCACCAGCCATACCTTCACGCCCTGCACCCTACGGCTCCTGCCGCCGTACGCTTGCCAACCATGATCGAGCCGCTGGATGCCCTTCGCCGGATCGCCTTCGTCTTGGAGCGCGCCCGAGCCGGCGAATACCGCGTGAAGGCCTTCCGTGGCGCTGCTGCGACGGTCGTCTCGACCCCCCGCGAGGAGTTGGAGCGGCGGGCTGCCGACGGCACCCTCGGCGACCTGCCGGGCATCGGCAAGTCGACCGAGGTCGTGATCCGCCAGGCGCTGGCCGGGCAGCGACCGGACTATCTCGACACCGTCGAAGCGAAGTATCCCGATCAGATGGTTGAGGGCGGCCAGGCCGTACGCAACGCATTGCGCGGCGACTGCCACAGCCACTCCGATTGGAGCGATGGCGGGTCGCCGATCCCCGAAATGGTCGCCAGCGCACTGGAACTCGGCCACGACTACCTGGTGTTGACCGACCACTCGCCCCGCTTGCGCGTCGCGAACGGGCTGAGCGCGGCCCGCCTGCAGGAGCAGTTGAAGGTCATCGAGGTGATCAACCAGCACGTCGACGGTTTCACCCTGCTCAAGGGCATCGAGGTCGACATCTTGGACGATGGCGAGCTCGATCAAAGCGAGGAGATGCTGGAGCGACTCGACCTGCGCGTCGCCTCGGTCCACTCCAAACTGGCCATGGCATCCGCTCCGATGACGCGGCGGATGATCGCGGCGGTGCGCAACCCGAGGACCAACGTCCTGGGCCACTGCACCGGGCGCCTCACCGGTGGTTCACGCGGCACTCGCGGACAGTCCGCCTTCGACGCCCGCGCCGTCTTCGAGGCGTGCGCCGAGCATGGCGTCGCGGTGGAGATCAACAGCCGGCCCGAGCGATGCGACCCGCCCGATGAGCTGTTGACGATGGCCCGCGACCTCGGCTGCCTGTTCTCGATCGACTCCGATGCCCACGCACCCGGCCAACTCGACCTGTTGCAATTCGGCTGTGTGCGCGCCGAACAGTTGGACATCCCGCTGGATCGAATTGTGAACACCTGGGCAGAAGACCGACTCCTCGCATGGGCCGCAGCCCGCTGACCTGCGCAGATGTGCTTTTCGGTGGCGCAGGCGACCCCGTTTTGGTGTTCGGTCTAGAACTCCCCTATAGTTACGCAGGTCCTCAACGGATCCGGCCCAGTCCGCTCGGCGCGGCCCTGTCAAGGACAGGTCCCCATCGTCTAGCGGCCTAGGACATCGCCCTTTCACGGCGACGGCACGGGTTCGAATCCCGTTGGGGATACAGCACGGTCTTGTGCAAACAAGGCCCCGTAGCGCAGTTGGTTAGCGCGCCGCCCTGTCACGGCGGAGGTCGCGGGTTCGAGTCCCGTCGGGGTCGCCAGTTTGGTCATCGCACCAAACCGATGGCCAGATAGCTCAGTTGGTAGAGCGAGCGACTGAAAATCGCTAGGTCGGCGGTTCGACCCCGTCTCTGGCCACAGTTCGCAAAGGAAGCCCGCCGATTCGCCGGCGGGCTTCCTTGTTCTTTCTCCCCCACCCGACCTGTCGGCATGCCGCGCAGTTGGGCAGTCCAAGATGGACCTATGCCTACCCGACCTGGCGCCCTGCGCGCGCTTCTGTCAGCCATGCTCTTCCTCCCGATGATGTTGCTGGGGATGGCGACCGCTCAGGCCCACGAGCAGCTGCTGTCGAGCGTGCCAGCGGCAGGCGCTCAGGTCTCCGCACCGAGCGAGGTGACGCTGACCTTCAGCGGCCCGATGATCGCCACAGGCACCGCCGTACGCGTGATTGGTCCGGACGGCGCCAACGCCAGCCAGGGCGACGCGAAGGTGGCCGCTGCGGCGGTCACCCAACCGCTGCGTACGCCGCTGGTGGGGGGTTCCTACACGGTCACCTGGCGCGCGGTGTCGGGCGATGGGCACCCGGTCTCCGGCACCTTCACATTCAGCGTGGCGGCGAACGCCACCGCGGCCCCACCCACGGCGGGCCTGCCCGGCATCAGCCAGTCAACAGCGGCGCCGACGGCGCCCACCAGCTCGGCGCCGACGTCGCCCACCAGCTCCGAAGTGACTCCGCCGGCCAAGCAGACTCCCACGACGTCAACCGACAACGAGCCCCTGTTGATCGGGGCGGCCGTGGTGATTGCGCTGCTGCTGATCGGTGGCGGAGCGGCCTATGCCCGCACCCGGTTGCGCGACGACGCGCCCGCAAACGGCAAAAATGAGCGCAATGGCCACGATTCGGACTCGGACTCGACCGACTGATTCAGAAGTGGGCGTGTCGCTGATGTACCGTTGACCCCACGACAGACACGCAAAGATCCCGGGGCCTTCCGCGGCGCGTTGTTCCGATGGCAGTGCCACCGGGCTGACCGCTTTGGACGCCCCGGCAATACACATGAGGGGGTCTCGCCATGGGGCGCGGCCGGGCCAAAGCCAAGCAGACCAAGGTTGCCCGGGAGTTGAAGTATTTCTCTCCCGACACCGACCTGAACGCACTCGAGCGCGAGTTGCGCGCTTCGACGTCGCATCGTGAGTCCGAGGAGCCCGAGGTCGTTGACACCGCTGATGACAGCGATGACAGCGACGTCGGAGCTGATGGTGTTGACGGAGTCGATGACGACTACGCCGACTGGGCGTCACACCGTCACTGACACCCGTCCCTCACGGGTTTGAACCACCTTCGTCCGACCGGGCCGCCGCACGGCGCCCGGTCGGCGACGTGGTTCAGCGTGCGTACGTTCCGATCACCTGGCAGCCGCCGGCGTCGACACCCTTCGCCCCGCTGATCACCGGCGCCGCGGACGTGTCGACATGCTGCGCGCCGACGACCTCACCGATCCGCCACGACGGCAGGCCGAGGTCGGCCAGCACCGCCAACGCGGTATCGGCGCTGGCCGCGGGCAGAGCCGCCACGAAGCCGACACCCATGTTCAGCGTGGCTTCAAGGTCGAGCTGGGGAACCCGACCCAGTTGACCGATGACTTGGAACACCGGCGGCGGAGTCCAGGACGCCCGCTCGATGACACCGACGACGTCCTGCGGCAGGACCCGCGCGACGTTTGCGGCAAGTCCGCCACCGGTGACGTGGGACAACGCGTGCAGGTTCACCCCATCGGTGCGGATCAGCCTCAGCAGATCGGCGGCGTAGACGCGGGTCGGCGTCAGCAATTCCTCGCCGAGCGTGCGGCCGAACTCCGGCACGTCACGGTCCCAACCCCAGCCGGCATCGGCGACGACCTTGCGGACCAGGGAGTAGCCGTTGGAGTGCAGGCCTGAGGAAGCAATTCCCAGCAGCACATCGCCCTCGGCGACCCGCTGCGGGCCGAGGATCGCATCGCGCTCGACGACCCCGGTCGCAGCTCCGGCCACGTCGTATTCATCAGGGTCGAGCAGCCCGGGGTGTTCGGCGGTCTCGCCGCCGACGAGGGCCACGTTCGCCGCCCGACAGCCACCAGCGATGCCACTGACGATCGCTGCGATCCGCTCCGGAACAACCTTGCCGGTGGCGATGTAGTCGGTCATGAACAGCGGTTCAGCGCCACACACCACGATGTCGTCGACGACCATCCCGACCAGGTCGAACCCGATGGTGTCGTGCACATCCATCTGCTGGGCAATTGCGACCTTGGTGCCGACCCCGTCGGTGGAGGTCGCGAGCACCGGGTGGCTCATCCGCGCGAGCGCCGATGCGTCGAACATGCCGGCGAAACCGCCCAGGCCGCCCATCACCTCGGGGCGCTGAGCCCTTCGTACGGACTCCTTCATCAGCTCGACGGCCTTGTCACCGGCGTGGACGTCGACGCCGGCAGCGGCATAAGTGGTCGGGGTCTGGTCGGTCATGCTGGCCTTCGTCTCGGATGGATCAGGGGTGGTCGAGGGCGCCCGAACCACCCAGGGAGAATCCGGTCGTCACACCCTCTGCGTCGGGGCGGTGCGCGGCCGCGTCGTCCTGCGGCAACACCGGGATCGACCGGTCATGGCCAGTGGCGACGTTGAGCGGCAGCGTCTCGAGCACGTGCTTGCCGATCCGGCCATCCTCGGGCAACTCGATCGGGTATTGGCCGGAGAAGCAAGCGGTGCAGAGTTGTTCCGGCTTCTGCTCCGTGGCGGTGATCATGCCCTCGAGCGAGATGTAGCCCAGCGAATCGGCGCCGATCGAAGCGCGGATCTCCTCCACCTTCAACCCGGTGGCGATCAGTTCGGCGCGCGAAGCGAAGTCGATGCCGTAGAAGCAGGGCCACTGAACCGGCGGGCTGGAGATTCGAACGTGAACCTCCAGGGCGCCGGCTTCGCGCAGCATCCGGATCTGGGCCCGCTGAGTGTTGCCGCGAACGATCGAGTCGTCGATGACCACGATTCGCTTGCCCCGAATGCTGTGTTCGAGGGGGTTCAGTTTGAGCCTGATGCCCAGCTGACGCAGCGTCTGACTGGGCTGGATGAAGGTGCGCCCGACGTAGGCGTTCTTGACAAATCCTTGCCCGAACGGGATACCGCTCTCCGCGGCGTAGCCGGTGGCGGCCGGAACGCCCGACTCCGGAACTCCGATGACCATGTCGGCGTCAACGGGGTGTTCCCGAGCCAATTCGCGGCCCATCTCGACGCGAGCGTCGTGGACGACCCGGTCGTTGATCACCGCGTCAGGGCGGGCGAGGTAGACGTATTCGAAGACGCAGCCCTTGGGCGTGGCCTCCGCAAACCGATGGGAGCGCAGCCCGTTCTCGTCGATCGCGACGATCTCGCCGGGTTCGATCTCGCGTACGACACTGGCCCCGATGGTCTGCAAGGCGGCGGTCTCGGAGGCGACCACCCACCCGCGCTCGAGCCGGCCGAGGGCCAACGGACGTACGCCGTGGGGGTCGCGGGCGGCGTACAGGGTGTGTTCGTCCATGAACACGAAGCAGAAGGCGCCCTTGAGCATCGGCAGAACTTCCAGCGCAGCTTCTTCCAGCGACTTGGATTCGTCCGAGGCGAGGAGGGCAGTCACCAGAGCGGTGTCGCTGGTGTTGCCGCGGGCGATTTCGCCGCGTACGGCGCTGCGGGCCTCGACCATTTCGCGCAACTCGACGGTGTTGATCAGGTTGCCGTTGTGGGCGAGCGCGACGGTTCCACCGGCGTGACCGCCGAGCGTGGGCTGGGCGTTCTCCCAGGTGCTGCCGCCGGTGGTGGAGTAGCGGGTGTGGCCGATCGCGATGTGACCGCGCAGGCTCCCCAGGCTCGACTCGTCGAAAACCTGTGAGACCAGGCCCATGTCTTTGTAAACCAGGATGCTTTCGCCATCGCTCGTCGCGATGCCGGCCGACTCTTGCCCGCGGTGTTGCAGGGCGTAGAGACCGAAGTAGGTGAGTTTGGCGACGTCTTCACCGGGAGCCCACACACCGAAGACACCGCAGGCGTCCTGCGGGGCTTTTTCACCGGGATTGAGGTCGTGGGTCAGTCGTCCATCAGCGCGGGCCACGGATCAATCCTCCCACGTCGGGAGCGGCACGCCGTTCAGTGGCCCGAACGGCGGTCGGCGGCCAGGAAAGCAAACGCTCCCAGCAGCGCGCCGAGGCCACCGAAGATCGCACCGAGGTAGGCGACGGAGGTGCCGGTGGAGTAGTCGCCCTGGGTGTTGGCCGGGAGGTTGCAGACGATCACGGCAGCGATGATGCCGAGAACGGTGCCGGTCACCAAGAACGGCGCCATGCGCGGACGGCGCTTCACGGGACGGCGGGTGGGCTGCTGCACGTTCGGGCCCTCGGAATTGGTGGTTGACACGCTCCTACGGTAAGCGACGCGATCGTTAGGGTTGCGGGCAAGGTCCTGCCCCTGCGATCAAGGAGATCCCATGAAGTGGGTCGTGCTCGTTCTTGTCCTGATCATCTTTGCGTTGCTCGCGATCATCGTGCTGCGGGACCCGCAGCGCGGTGGGTCGGTCGGCATCAACGGCGTCAACGGCAAACGGAAGGTCGGCCGCGGCGAGGAGCCGCAGGAGGTCGAGACTCCGGCCGTTGGCCCCATCTCCCCTGCTCCCGATGTTTCCGCTTCGTCGACTGATTCGTCTGGTTCGTCTGGTTCGTCTGGTTCGCCCGCCTCGCCGCCGGCGGAGACGAAGTCGAGCGCCGGCAAGACGGCCGCCGTCGCCGGGGCAGCTGGTGGCGCTGCGGGTGTTGCGGCCGTTGCCGCATCCGACCGTACGACCGAGAAGCCGGCCGCTAGTGAGCCGGATGCTGCTGCGCCTTCGACTCCCGCTGCCGACGACTGGGATGCCGAACCGGCACCGGTCGCTGAGAAGACTGCAGCCCCTGCCGCCGAGACACCCGCACCCGCAGCACCCGCTGCCGACGACTGGGACACCGAACCGGCACCGGTCGCCGACAAGACTGCAGCGCCTGCCGCCGAGACACCCGCACCCGCGGCACCCGCAGCACCCGCTGCCGACGACTGGGACACCGCACCGGCACCGGTCGCTGAGAAGACTGCAGCCCCTGCAGCCGAGACACCCGCACCCGCGGCACCCGCAGCACCCGCTGCCGACGACTGGGACACCGCACCGGCACCGGTCGCCGACAAGGCTGCAGCCCCTGCAGCACCCGCCACATCGGGTGACGACTGGGACACCGAACCGGCACCGGTCGCCGACAAGGCCGCCGAGACACCCGAGGCCGCACCCGCGGCACCCGCTACCGACGACTGGGACACCGAACCGGCACCGGTCGCCGACAAGGCCGCAGCGCCTGCCGCCGAGACTCCCGCACCCGCGGCACCCGCGAGTTCCGGTGGCGACGACTGGGCCACCCCACCCCCGCCGCTGGACGACAGCCCGGCCACCGCACCTGAGGCAGCGACCGCACCCGTCGAGGCCGAGAAGCCAGCTGAACCCGCAACCAAGCCGACAGAAACCTCGGAGCCCGAGGCCGCTGAACCCGAATCGGCGACCGAACCAGCGGCAGCCCCGCAGCCAGAAACACCGTCTGAACCGGCGGCCGCACCCGCGACAGCACCAGCGGCCGCACCCGCGACAGCACCAGCAGCCGCTGCGACACCCGCTCCGGCAGCTTCCGGCGACGACTGGGCCACCCCGCCCCCGCCGCTGGACGACAGCCCGGCCACCGCACCTGAGGCAGCGACCGCACCCGTCGAGGCCGAGAAGCCGGCTGAGCCCGAGCCCGCGTCAGCAGAAAAGTCAGAGCCCAAGGCCGCCGAACCCGAATCGGCGGGACCCGCCGCACCCGCGACACCGACGGCATCCGCCGCAACACCCGCCCCGGCAAGCTCGGGCGACGACTGGTCGACGCCGCCGCTACCCCTGGGCGACTTCCATGACGCACCCACGACCACGACCGGGGGTCCGACGAAATCCAGCCCCGCGCGTACGCCGGAAGAAGGCGGCACCACCGCACCGGCCGAGCCGCCGCACCGCCAGGTGACCGACGCGAAACCGGCGGCTGAAGAAGCACCCAAGCCCGCCGCCACCGACTCGGCGGTCGCCGACGGCTCGGGCTTCGAAGAGGGCAGCTTCCCCGGCTCGGTGATGCCCAGCGACGACGGCTCGGGACCCGAAGGTTGGGTCAAGGGCAACGCCGACTCGATGCTCTTCCACGGTCCGGCGTCGCCGCACTACGGGCGTACGGAAGCAGAGATCTACTTCAAGGACGAGGAGTCGGCCGCCGCGGCGGGCTTCCGCCACTGGGACGCGTCCAAGCGTTGACCAGCCCGTCCGCAAAAAGTGGCCCTCCCGGGTTTGTTCGGGAGGGCCACTTCTTATGTCGGTTCGAGCCGCTACTCAGCCCGACGCAGCAGCGGCAGATAGGCGCTGAGATCGGCCCGCCCGCCGGACGCACGCAGCAGTCCGTCAGCCTCGACGACCGTCCAGGTGAGGTCACCGACCACCAGCCCCAGCCAGGTGACGGCGTCCATCTCAACCACGTTCGCCGGGGTGCCGCGGCGGTGGGTCGGCCCCTCAACGACCTGCACGGCGCCGTACGGCGGAACGCGCACCTCGACCGATCGGCCCGGCGCCTGCAGCGCCAGTTCTTCCAGCGTGTAGCGAACTGCGGTCGCGACGACGGGTCGCGGCTGCTGGGGGTCGACCGCCCAAGCAAGCACGGCCGCGCGGCCGGCGGTCGGGTCAATGCGTCGCGCGGGCATGGTGTCCTTCCGATCGGGTGGTCCTCCTAGGCTCTCACCATGACCGACCACCTCGAATTCCGCAGCGACGAGCGCGGCGGCGTGGTGGTCATGCGCGACGGCCACCCGCAGTCGTACGTCGACCCGGACGACCCAGGTCTGCTGGTCTTCGAATATGTCCAACATTTCGCGACGGTGCTGGATCTCTTGCCCGAGGGACGCCTCGCCGTCACCCACATCGGTGGCGCCGGCCTCACCCTCCCCCGCTATGTACAGCACACGCGACCCGGTTCGCCGCAGATCGTGCTGGAACCCGACGCACCCCTGACCGACGCCGTCCGCCGAGAGTTGCCGCTGCCGCGTGGCCACCGGATCCGGGTGCGACCGGTCGCCGGCCAAGACGGTTTGGCCGATCTCACGGACGGCGCTGCCGACGCCATCGCCATCGACGCCTTCGATGCCGGGATGGTGCCGGTGCCGCTGGTGACGACCGCCGCCTTCGCGGCCTACCGCCGTATCCTGGCGGGGCACGGGGTCCTGCTCGCCAACATCGCCGACCGCCCCGACCGAAAGTTCTTGGCGAGCGTGATCGCTACTGCCACAACGCATTTCGAGCACGTCTTGGTGATCACCACCACCGAGGTCATGAAGCGGAAGCGGTTCGGAAACTACGTGGTGGTCGCCTCGGCAGCACCCCTCCCGATCGACCTCCTGCGCCGAGCGATCGCGCGGGCGGCGTTCCCCACCTCGCTGGTCGACGCGGCTCAGACCGCCTCGTGGGGGCGTCAAGGAAGGGTCATCGACACCGCCGACGCGATCGCGCCACCCCCGCCGGATCCGGGCAATTTCCGGCTTCGCTGATCGAATCTCGAACCTGGGAAAATCCGGGGAAACCTGGGAATGTGCTGGCAGTTCTGTTGGAAATCCCCATGGACCTCACCGGAATCCTAGTTTTTGAGGATCCGGGTGTCGCCGCGTGCGAACCTTCCCGGACTCCTCTCACCCTCCAGGGAGTTCCTTTCCTGAAACGTCGTTCCACTCTGGCCGCGATCGCGGCCCTTTCGACGGTGGCCGTTATGCCGGCCATGCCCGCTCACGCCACCGGCAACGGCAAGTCGGTGTTGAACAACTCGGGCAAGCTCACCAGCTCTGCCCTCCAGGTCGATGGATCGGCCGCAGGCGCGACGCCGATGACGGTCACGCTCCAGCTTCCGCTGCGCAACGCCGCCGTCGCTCAGGCGATGCTCGCCCGTGGCGAGAGCGTGTCGCCGGCTGAGTACGCCGCGAAGTTCGCGCCCAGCGCCGCGTCGGTGTCAAAGGTCGCCGCTTGGGCCAAATCCCAGGGCTTCTCGGTCAAGTTCTCCAGCGTTTCCGGTGCGCAGGTCGTTGTCTCCGGCAACGTCGCGAAGGTGAACAAGACGTTCGGTGTCACGATGCACCACGCTGCCCTGCACGGCGTGAAGGGACTCGCTGTCGACAAGTCGCCGAGCGTCCCGGCCGACCTCGGCATCACCGGTATTGCCGGCTTGAACACCGTTCACCACGTCACGGCCAATAACGCGGCTCAGGAGAACAGCACCCGCTCCACGCTGACTCCCGCAAAGGGCGGCACCTCCTCCGACGGCTCGACCGCCTGCGCCAACTACTGGGGCGACCCTACGGCGCCGCGTCCTGTTACGACGCCGACCTCACCTCCGAGATGCAGAAGATGATCGACGCCCACCAGGTGACGACCATCTCGATGTCCTTCGGCATGCCCTACGACGACGGCATGACCGCGTCCGACATGGCTGCTTGGGACCGCCCGATGCAGCAGGCAGCGCTGACGGGTATCTCAACCTTCGCCTCCAGCGGTGACTCGGGCAACAACTCCACCGCCAACGACCTCGGCGCCGGTGGCGCTCCGGACGGCCTGCCGCACATCGGTTACCCCGCCTCCAGCGCCTACACGACCGCGGTTGGCGGAACCTCGGTAGGCATGCTGCAGGACGGCTCCAACCCGGTCAACGCCGGCTGGGAGGACAAGTTCTTCAACCAAGCCGACCCGACCAAGGCGTCGTTCACGGAGATCACCAACCACTCCATCTACGGCGCGGGCGGCGGCGTCAGCGCCGTCTCGGCCCAGCCGTCGTGGCAGAAGGGTGTCGTGACCACGTCGTCGACGATGCGCGCGGTGCCTGACGTCGCGGCTCTCGCCGACCCGTACACCGGCTACACGATCCGCTTCCGCAGCTACAACCTCGACCAGAACGGCAACCCGACGGCTTCGGCGGTTTCCTTCGCGACGTACGGCGGAACCTCGCTGGCTTCGCCGATCACCGCCGCGATCATCGGGCTGGCAAAGTCCTACAACAACTCGACCATCGGGTTGGCCGCGCCGAAGCTCTACTCGATGCGGCACTCGGCCGCGATCACCGACATCAACCAGGCTGACCGGGCCGGCGTCTACTTCAAGTCGTCGGTCTGGGGCCCGGAGGTCGTCGCCTTCGACGCAAAGCCGGAGAACCTCGTCTCGGCCAGGGGCTGGGACAACGTCACCGGCGTCGGCTCACCGAACGGGATGAAGTTCATCCGCACGTTCAAGTAAGTCGCAAACCGCCAACAAGGGCCGGCACTTCACGGAGTGCCGGCCCTTGTTGCTGCCCAAGGAGCGTCAGACGAAGGTGCGACCGGTCAGCCGCTCGTAGGCCTCGACATATTTCGCCCGTGTCTGTTCAACAACCTCGGCCGGCAGTGCGGGCGGCGGCTGCTCGGAGCTGCGATCCCAGCCGGAGGCCGGGGAGGTCAGCCAGTCGCGGACGTATTGCTTGTCGAACGACGGCTGCGGATGACCGGGGGCGTAAAGATCCGCCGGCCAGAACCGCGAGGAATCGGGAGTGAGCACCTCGTCGGCCAACACCAAAGTGCCGTCGGCTCGGCGACCAAACTCGACCTTGGTGTCTGCCAGCAAGATCCCGCGCTCGGCAGCAATCTCGTTGCCGCGCTTCAGGATTGCGATGGTGAGGTCGCGAACCTGAGCGGCCAACGGCTCGCCGATCTGAGCGGCCACCTCGGCATAGGAGATCGGCTCATCGTGTTCGCCCACCGGAGCTTTGGTCGAGGGCGTGAAGATCGGCTCGGGCAATTGCGAGGCGTCGACGAGGCCCTCCGGCAAGCGTACGCCGGAAACGACCCCGGTGGCGTTGTAGTCGGCCAGGCCGCCACCGGTGAGATAGGCGCGAGCCACACACTCGACCGGCACCATCTCCAGCTTCTCGACCAGCACCGCCCGACCCTCAACCTCCGGCGGCACATCAGTGGAGATCACGTGATGGGGCAACAAGTCCTGCAACTGCTCGAACCACCACAGCGACAGCTGGGTCAGCACCTTCCCCTTGTCCGGGATCGGGGTGTCAAGCACGAAGTCGAACGCAGAAATCCGGTCAGAGGCCACCAACAGCAGTTGACCCTCGCCCTCCCGAGGGGTGTAGAGGTCGCGGACCTTCCCGGAGTAAACATGGGTGTAGCCAGGCAACTCGAGTGTCATACGGAACATTGTCGCGTAATGGCCCATCCGAGCGCCGGCCGAGGCAGTATCGAAGGACCAACGTTCGCAAAACGAAGGAGAACCCCATGGGAATCGGCGACAAGATCAGCAACAAGGCCGAAGAGTTGAAGGGCAAGGCCCAGGAGTCGCTCGGCGACGCCCGTGGCGACCAGAGCCAGCAGGCCGAGGGCGAGGCCAACCAGGCTGAGGCCAAGGGCAAGCAGGCCGGCGAACACGTCAAGGACGCTGCGAGCGACCTCAAAGACGGCTTGACCGGCAACTGACCGGCCAACTACAGCGAGGGTCGTCACCGACGCCGGTGGCGACCCTCGTCGCTGTCCTGCGGTCTTCGCCATCGGTGAAAATGGTCGCTATAGCGACCAAAATCCCTTACTACGGGTGAAGTTGGCCGCGTTCGGCTTTCAGGGCGATGTCGCTGCGGAAGTGGCTGCCGCGCAGGGAGATCCGCTCGATCGCGTCGTACGCCGTTGCTCTGGCCCCAGCAAGGTCTTCGCCGAGGGCTGTCACGGCCAGGACGCGCCCACCGGACGAGACCAACTGGCCATCAACCTCGGCGGTTCCCGCCTGGAGAACGAACGCGCCGCCGTCGGTCGGCAGGCCGGTGATCGGATCACCGGTGGTGGGCGCGGCGGGGTAGCCCTCGCTGGCCAGCACCACGGTGACCGCGCTCTGCGAGCGCCAGCGCAACGGTTCGAGTCGGTCGAGTTCACCGCGCGCGGCTGAGCGCAGAACCCCGGCCAGCGGCGTTGCCAATCGGGCCAACACGACCTGGGTCTCCGGGTCGCCGAAGCGGGCGTTGAATTCAATCACCCGCAGGCCACGCGAGGTGAGCGCGAGTCCGACGTAGAGGACGCCAGCGAACGGGGTGCCGCGGCGAGCCATCTCCTCGATCGTTGGCTGCGCGACGGTTCGTACGACGTCGTCGACCAGGCCGTCCGGCGCCCAGTCCAGCGGTGAGTAGGCGCCCATCCCACCCGTGTTCGGGCCGGCATCGTCATCACCCACGCGCTTGAAGTCCTGCGCCGGCGACAGTGGGACCACCGACTGTCCGTCGGTCAGGCAGAAGAGGGAGACCTCGGGCCCGTCGAGGAACTCCTCGATCACGACCGATCCGCCGGCGGCGAAACAGGCCAGTGCGTGAGCGACCGCTTCCTCGAGATCGTCGGTGACCACGACGCCCTTGCCGGCTGCGAGACCGTCGTCTTTGACGACGTACGGAGCGCCACTCGCATCGAGCGCGTCTCGGGTTTCGTCCTCGTTCGTGCAGACCCAACTCATCGCGGTGGGAACCCCAGCCGCGGCCATCACCTGCTTGGCGAACGCTTTGCTGCCCTCTAGTCGGGCGGCCTCGGCGGAGGGGCCGAAGGTATCGAATCCGTTGTCCCGCAGGGCATCTGCCACTCCCGCCACGAGTGGAGCTTCGGGGCCGATCACCACCAGATCGACGTTCTCCGCGCGGGCAAGAGCAACCACCGCCGACCCAGAGGTCGCGTCGACCGGCACACAGCGGGCCTGAGTCTTCATACCGGGGTTCCCTGGAGCCGCGATCAGCGCTTCCACGTCGGGATCCGCAGCAAGCGAGCGTACGAGGGCATGTTCCCGACCGCCGGAACCGATCACCAGAATCTTCACGGTGCGAGCCTAGGGGTGGGGAGGAGTTGAAGGCAGCGGGCTCTCCCGAAAGTCAGGGGGGAGGTCTCTCGGGAGAACCCGCTTCGAGCACCGGGGTCGACCGGATGGGGGATCCAGCGACGCTCCAGGCAGCTCGAACAACCCGAAGGTTGTTGGCTCAACTATTACCCACCCGAGTCCGCAGTGTCCAACTCAGCCACGACGGGTTCTTGCCAATGACGGACATCCGCCATTTTCGGCAATACTGGTCCCCACCGGCCGATCAGGGAGGCGCCACCGATGCCAAAAAAGAGCTCGTCCGCCAGCGAATCACCGGCCCATACGGACTCCGTCGACCCCGAGTCGCTGAACATTCACGATCTCGAGGTCAACGACAACAACACGGCGATCTACCTCGCGCTGCTTGAGTCGCCGACTGTCACCACCAAAGAACTTCTGCACCACGGGTTCTCCAAGGACTTCATCGAGCGCGCGATGGACCTGATGTTGGAGCGGGGCATCGCCCGACGAATCGGCCACAGCACCTGGCAAGCCCAGCCTCCGGACTTGGCGTTGCCCGCTTTCGCCACCCGGCTGGAGGAATACGCGCGGACGATTCGGCGCTCGGCGCCGGCGCTCTCGCGGGTCTACGCCAGCAATTCGGTCGGTGCGCCTGGTGAGACCAACGACTTCCAACGCCTGACCAGTGTCGACGCCATCGCCTACGCGACCCGCGAACTGATCGGCAGCGCGGGAGCGAAGGTTGTTGCGTTCTGCGCCGACACCCCGTACACCCGTTGGCTGGTGGGCCTGCCCGACCCGTATCACCACCTGGAAATGCGCAACTACGCCGGCGATCAGATGGATGCCCGCGCCACGCTCGACGTCGAACTGCTCACCATCCCGGGGCTGACCGAGGTGCTGGATGCTCGCTCACAGGCCGGCGAGGGCCACCGCATCAGTTCGGGCCTGCCGTTCACCGCGTTCGCCAACGACCGCGGCCATGCGGTGCTCGACTTCTCCGAAAGTCCGGACGCCGACGAGATCGTCGGCCTTTCGGTCACCGAGCCCCATGTCGCTCGCGCCACGATGACGCTGATCGAGACGGTCTGGCGCTCGGGGAATTCCTGGGAACGGGTGCCCGGCGCCCACAACCGCGACGACCGCGATCGACAGATCTTGCAGATGCTGGCCGGGGGCGCCACCGACTCGACGATCGCCCGCAGCATGAACGTCTCGCAACGCACCATCGAGCGCCGGGTGCGGAACCTGATGGAGACCCTCGGCAGCAGCACCCGCTTCCAGGCCGGCGTCGTGGCGGCGAAGCGTGGGCTGATCTGAACCACCATCCGGATCCGCGTAGACTCTTGCGCTTGTTCGGGTTCTCGCGACTGCTGGGGGTTCAATGAGTGCGACCGAGTCGTCTGCGGCTGACGTCACGTCAGCGACGGTGGAGCAGGAGATCGCCCACGAGCAGGCTCACGTCGATCGTGTTTACCGCGAACTGCACAAGGCAGGTGACCGCGCCGCCTTGGTCGAGGCCGAAGGTCTCGCGCGGGGTCGCTCATCTCGTACGGGCGAAGTCCGCGAGGAAGAGATCACCGGCCTGTTCGAGCGAGATGCGTTGGTATTCAACGCTGGTCGACGCCGCCGCTCGCTCGAGACGCAATACGAAGGACTCGTCTTCGGTCGACTCGACCTCGACCACCCGCGGCCCGACCCGAACGGCGAAACCCGTGAGGTGCGCTATGTCGGCCGCCTCGGGGTGCGCGACGACAACTACGACCCGCTGGTCATCGACTGGCGCGCTCCGGCCGCCGCGCCGTTCTACCAAGCCACGCCGTCCGACCCGAAGAACGTGATCCGGCGGCGGGTGCTGCGCTGCCGCGACGTGCAGGTGATCGGTGTCGAGGACGACCTGATGGTGCCGGAGGCGCCGGACGACCTAGTGGTGGTTGGCGACGGCGCACTCATGGCCGCACTCACCCGCAGCCGTGGTGGCCAGATGCGCGACATCGTCGCCACCATCCAGCAACACCAAGACCAGGCGATCCGCGCCGAGGCCCGCGGAGTCACCGAGATCACCGGCGGCCCCGGAACCGGCAAGACCGTCGTCGCGCTGCACCGCGCCGCCTACCTGCTCTACTCGCAGCGTCGCAAATACGAAGCTGGCGGCATCTTGGTGGTCGGCCCTTCGGCCGCGTACACCGCATACATCGAGCGGGTTCTGCCCTCTCTTGGCGAAGACACCGTGACGTTGCGCTCGCTCGGCGACGTGATCGAGGGCATGACGGCCACTCGACTCGACCCACCGGCCGCCGCTGCGGTGAAGGGTTCGCTCGGCATCCGCCGGGTGCTGGCCCGCGCCGCGGGCGACGTCTCGCCGGAGGCTCCTGACCGGTTCCGCGCGATGGTGGCCGGCAACCCGGTGAACATCGACGCCCATCAGCTGCGCTCGATCCGCCGACAGGTGTTGGGTCGCACCCAACACAACACCGGCTATGACGCTGCCCGGCTGGCTCTGGCCGAGGCATCTTGGTCGCAGGTCCGCTCGCAGGTGAAGAACCTGGAGAAGTCGGAGTTTGTCGATCAGTTCGCCGATCACCTCGAGGTCGAGGCGTTCCTGAACAGCTGGTGGGCACCGATCGACCCGCGCGAGGTCTTGCTCTGGTTCACCGACGCCAACAGGCTCCGTCGCTACACCGACGGGCTGTTGTCGCCCGAGGATGCGCGAGCGTTCGGCGAGTCCTTCTCGACCGCGCTGGCCACCGGAACCTGGAGCGTCGCGGACGCCGCCCTGGTCGATGATCTTTCAGCTCGTCTCGGTCTCATCGCGGAGAAGCCGAAGGAAGAGCGCGGTTTCTACGAGATCGAGCTGATGGACGACACAGCCGACTTCGGCGTTCAGGAAGTGCGCACCGCCGGAACCCCGCTGGGCGCCGATCAGGTGTCCTACCGCCGCAATCCGACCGACGCGCGCGAGCGGTTGTTGCTCGGCCGCATCGGCCGGTGGGCCGAATACGCCCACGTCTTGGTTGACGAGGCTCAAGACCTCTCCCCCATGCAGTGGCGGATGGTCGGTCGACGTGGGCGCTATGCCTCGTGGACCGTGGTCGGCGACGCCGCGCAGGCCTCGTGGCCCGACCTCGCAGAGTCTGCGGAGGCGCGCGAGGAAGCGTTCGGGTCCAAGGAACGCCGCACCTTCCACATGACGACGAACTACCGCAACGCTCGCGAGATCTTCGACTACGCCGAGAAGGTCGTACGCCGCTACGTTCCCGACGCAGACATCCCGCAGGCCGTGCGTGAGACCGGGATCTTCCCGACGGAGCTGTCCGTCGCACCCACCGACATGGTGGAATCCGTTCTCCGCCAGGCAGATTCGTTGACCACTGAGGTTGACGGCCTGGTCGCCGTCATCACGCCCGCGCGCTGGTTCGACGCCCTCACGGCGGCTCTCGAGGGTGCGTCAAAGCGCATCTTGGTCATCGACCCGATGTCGACCAAGGGCCTCGAATACGACGCGACGGTGGTCGTTGACCCCGACGAGATCACCGCCGAGTCCCCGGGTGGGGCGCGGGTGCTCTACGTGGCGCTAACTCGAGCAGCCCATCGCATGAGCGTCGTCGAACCCACCGCCTGAACCGTCCGCAGTCCAGACACCCATTCCGTCAGGCGGACAGCTGTGAACACAATGGATGCATGAGCGAACAGCCGCAGGACGCAGCCGTCGATCTGGCCGGGTCGACCGAGAACGCCACGACCGGCGACCCTCATCTGGTTGCCTTTCGCCAGTCGATCGACAACATCGATGCGGCGCTGATCCACCTGCTCGCCGAGCGATTCAAGATCACCCAGGCGGTCGGTCGTTACAAGGCGGAGCATGACCTTCCGCCGGCCGACCCCTCCCGCGAGGAACGCCAGATCAGCCGGCTGCGGGCGTTAGCGACGGCCTCACAACTTGACCCCGAGTTCAGCGAGAAGTTCTTGCGGTTCGTGATCGACGAGGTGATCCACCACCACGAGCGGATCCGAGACGACGTCGCCGGCGACTAGCTGACTCAGCTGCCCAGCAGCGCGCGCACCCGCTCGGCACCAATCGCCAGCAACAAGGTAGGCAGCCGCGGGCCGGTGTCTTTGTCGACCAACAGGTTGTAGAGCAGCGTGAAGAACTCGCGCTGCGCCCCACCCAGCGCCGCGGCGACCTCCGGTTCGGCCTTGCGATCGGGTCGGTAGTCAGGGCTCTTGCCCTGCTCGACCTTCGGCACCGCATAGACCTGGTGGGTCAGCCCCTCCAGCGTCCAGTTCGCTTCGATCGCGCCCAGCTCGCCCTTGCCGTCGAGCAAGGTGGCAATCGAGGAGCGTTCCTGGTCCGACAGCGACGCGAGCCGGTCAGCGGCCGGCGCGTCGCGTACGACCGTCTTCTCCTGCTCCGGCATCTGGGTGGCCACCCAGTGCTCGACACAGTCCAGCCGCGGCCGCAGCTGCTCGGTGGAAGTGATCGGATCGGTCTCCAGACCGCCGACAATCCGCAGCAGCTGCTCCTGGTCGCCGGCCGTGATGTCGACGATCGAGGCGAGGGTGCGGTAGGCCACCGGGCGCGGCGTCGTGGGCAGTTCATGACCCGCAACCGACGATGCCCGGGTGTGGGCGGCCATGTCTCCGGCCTGTCCCTTTCCATCAGCAACCTTGCGGGACAACGAATCCCATTCGTCGTACATCCGCTGGATCTCGGAGTCGAAGGCAACGTTGAAGGCCTGGTTCGGCTTGCGACGCGCGTAGAGCCAACGCAGCAAGGCGGGCTCCATGATCTTCAGCGCGTCGGCCGGAACCGGAACCCCACCCTTCGACGAGCTCATCTTCGCCATGCCCTTGATGCCGACGAAGGCATACATCGGACCGATCGGGCGCTCCCACCCGAAGATCGGGGCGAGCTCCTTGCCGACGGCATAGGACGAACCGGGTGACTGGTGATCGACCCCGGACGGCTCGAAGACGACGTGTTCGTAGCCCCACCGCATCGGCCAGTCGACCTTCCACACCAACTTGCCGTGGTGGAAGGTGGCCAGGTCGACGGTTTCCTGGTGACCGCAGTGACCGCAGAGGTAAGTCAGCTCGTGGGTCGCGTCGTCGTAGGCCGTCACCGTGGTGAAGTCGGTGTTGCACGAGGTGCAATAGGGCTTGTACGGGTAGTAGCCGCCCGCCGACGAACCGTCGTCTTCGTCGGCCGCGCCGGAACCCTCCTGCGCCTCAGCGGCGGCGGCCTGCTCCTGCTCGTCCAGCTTCTGTTGGCCCTTGGGCTGCTGCGCGGCGCGTTCAAGAGTGCGGTATTGGTCGAGCACCTTGTCGATCTCGGTGCGCTGCGACATCGCGAACAGAACCCGTTCGACGTAGTCGCCGGCGGTGTATTTCGCGGTCTGGCTGATCCCGCGATAGTCGACGCCGAGCTCGGTCAGCGCGTTCTCGAGTTGGCTGCGGAAGTGTTCGGCCCAGTTCGCATGGGGCGAACCCGCTGGCGCAGGCACCGCGGTCAGCGGCTTGCCAATGTGTTCGGCCCATGACTCATCAACGCCCTCGATGCCGTTCGGCACCTTGCGGAAGCGGTCGAAGTCGTCCCAGCTGATGATGTGTTCGGCATCGATGCCGCGGCGACGCACCTCGTCGGCAACCAAATGGGGCGTCATGACCTCACGCAGGTTGCCCAGGTGGATCGGCCCGGACGGCGAGATACCCGAGGCGCAAATCACCGCGATGCCGCGGCTCTTCGCGTCGGCAATCACGTCGTCGGCCAGTCGGGACACCCAGTCGTCAAGCTGCTGCTCAGTCACGGGAGCACAGTTTACGGGCAGCGCGGGGCTCCGCTCGTCGGCCTTCTGACTGTCAGCTGATCCCGACAGCCCAGCTCAAGAAGAACAACCCGACCAGCAGGGTCGGCACTGCGAAGACGGCCAGGCAACTGGCCTGCGCGCGCCGCCCTTCGGTGGGCGATTCGCCGCGCCGGGACCATGCGCCGTAGAACGCGGTGAGCGAGCCCGCGATCAGCAGGACCGTGATCACCCAGAGGGTGATCACGAACCAGGTGGGCGCCGCGTTGCCGGATGCCGCGCGGGCCAGCATCAGTCGGCGAGCAGGTCGTGGCGCACGATGACCTCATCGCGCCCCGGACCCACTCCGATGACCGAGATGCGGGCGCCGATGCGGGTCTCGACGAACTCGACGTAGTCGCGGCAGTTCTGCGGAAGCTCTTCCCAACTGCGGCAGTGGGAGATGTCCTCGAACCAACCGGGCAAGTTTTCGTAGACCGGTTGGGCGTGGTGGAAGTCGCTCTGACTCATCGGCATCTCGTCAAAGCGGGTGCCGTCGACGTCATACGCGACACAGACCGGGACGGTCTCCAGGCCGGTCAAGACGTCGAGTTTGGTGAGCACGAAGTCGGTGACCCCGTTGACCCGGGTCGCATAGCGACCGATCACCGTGTCGACCCAGCCACAACGGCGCGGTCGGCCGGTGGTGGTGCCGAACTCAGCGCCCTGTTTGCGGAGGAACTCGCCCTTGTCGTCGAGCAGTTCCGTCGGGAACGGGCCCTCACCGACACGGGTCGTGTAGGCCTTGAAGACAGCGATGACCCGGTCTACTCGGGTGGGCGGGATACCCGCGCCGGTGCAGGCTCCGGCGGAAATCGCGTTCGAGGACGTGACATAGGGGTAGGTGCCATGGTCGACGTCGAGCAGCGTGGCCTGCCCGGCTTCACAGAGCACCACGTCGCCTCGGTCGAGTGCCTTGCTCAGCTCCAGCGAGGAGTCGACGACCATCGGGCGCAACCGCTCGACGTATTGCAGCAGGTCAGCCAGAACCTCCTCGACCTCGACCGCGCGGCGGTTGTATTTCTTGACCAGCAGCTCGTTCTTGACGTCGAGCGCGGCGGTGACCTTCTGGCGCAGAATCGAGGGGTCGAACAGGTCTTGCACCCGAATGCCGATGCGGTTCATCTTGTCGGCGTAGGTCGGGCCGATGCCGCGGCCGGTGGTGCCGATCCGTCGGTCGCCCAGGAATCGTTCGGTGACCTTGTCGAGGACCTTGTTGTAGGACGCGATGACGTGGGCGTTGCCGCTGATCTGCAGCCGGCTGCAGTCGATGCCGCGCGCGGTCAGACCCTCGAGCTCTTGGAAGAGCACGCCGAGGTCGATCACCACGCCGTTGGCGATGACAGGGGTGACACCTTCGGTCAGGATGCCGCTCGGCAGCAGGTGCAGCGCGTATTTCTCGCGGCTGCCGTCGGGCTGCTCAATGACCACGGTGTGGCCGGCGTTGTTGCCACCGTTGAACTTCACGACGTAGTCGATGCGACTGCCCAAAAGGTCGGTCGCTTTGCCCTTGCCCTCGTCGCCCCACTGGGCACCGATAAGCACGATTGCTGGCATGGCTGATGGATCCTCAGTTCGCGGAAGCCGACCGATCGGTCGACGCGCTCACGATACCGGCAGCCACCGTCAGCCTGTGGCGACCATCACTGTCAGTGGGATCCGGGACGCCCCGGGAAAGACCTCGCGGCCAGCCGAGTCGCGAATCTCCCACTCCGCCCTGCAGATTCCGGTGCCCACTGCCGTGTGGAATTGAACGCTCATCATGAACGTGTGGCCGGGCGCGATCGACGGCAGAGCGAAGTCGGCGGCATCGATGGTGCAGGGGCCGCTGGCGCTGACCCTGTGCATCCGCCAACCGGCCCACGCGACAGTTCCAGAGTTCTCGAGCGAGAAGCCCTTCTGAACAGCGGAGTCAGGGCGCACGATCGAACACTCGCCGAGCCGTCCGTCGCGAAAAGTCATCCCACCCCTGCGTATGACGCTAGAGGTCCACTGGTGCTCGATCCGCTCCCCCGGTCCGGGGCACGAGATCGCGTCATTCACATTCACTGCCTTGGACGGAGCGGTGGCTGCCGACGGAACGGCCGTTGCTGCGGCAGTCGACGGCGCTGCTCCGGGCATCACCGCCGTACGCCGCGCCGCGTCTGCGCCCCAGCGCGCGACCACGAAGACTGCGCCGAGCACTAGAACCACGGCCAGTGGCGCCGCCATCCACCAGAGACCGCGCCCACGGGCGATGTTGAGGGCGCCATCACGTTTCCTCTCGGACGGCAAAGGTTCGAGGAGTGTGTTGTGGGGCTCCGCGGGCCCCAGTTCTCGCGCGAGCGCGGGAACTGGGGTGGGCTCGGGGGCGGGCTCGGCGACCGGTGCGAACGCCGACTCGGCCACCGTACGGTTCACCAGCCGGTCCGCGCGCAACCACTCCTGCCGCCATTGCCGCGGGTCCGTGGAGCAGGCGAGCAGGAACTGTTCGGTGGTTTCCCACGTGGGCAACCGCTTGCCGCGAGTGGCTTCGTGCAGCGTCGCATGGGAGATGCAGCCCGACGTCGCGGCCATCTGACGAAAACTCGGACACCCCGCTGCCTGACGCAGGTCTGACAGCGTGCGCGCGAACTGTTCGACGTGGACCTGTCGATCCAGGGCTGTGGGAGGCATCTGGGGGACTCACTCTCGTGCCATCGGGGTATGTCAACGGGCGTTCTGACGTCAGAAACCCGTCTTCCGCTCCCCCTGACACGGGTCTGACAGCGGGTTGAGCGCCTCGGAGCACCGTTCGATCGTTCCGGCCGACCGGGGCGCCACACCACTCGCCAGGAGGACCCAATGAGCACCATCCAGCGCAAAAGCGTCGCTTACACCGCCATCGGCGCCACGATCGCCGGCGTCGCCGCCTTCGGTGGACACGCGGCAATGAGCCAGGCCGCAACCACCCACCCGGGCACCGTTCACACGAAGTCCGCCAACCTCACCGTCCGCTCCGGTCCCTCCTCGTCGGCCGCTGCGGTCGGCTCGTTGCGAAAGGGCAGCAAGGTCGCGATCAGCTGCCAGATCCAGGGGACCCGGGTCAACGGGACCTACGGTTCCTCGACCTGGTGGGACAAGATCGGCACCGGCCGTTACGTGAGCGACGCCTACGTCCTCACCGGCTCCGACGGCCGGGTCGCCCCGCTCTGCAAGAGCCCGGGCGGTGGCGGAGGAACCCAGACCTCCGGCTCGGCGAAGGCCGTTATTGCCGCGGCGAAGTCGCAGATGGGCAAGGGCTACCTCTACTCCTGGGGCGGCGGCGGAAAGTCGGGCCCGTCTTACGGGTCCACCTCGCCCTCGGGCTACAACGATGCCAAGCGCTACGGCTACGACTGCTCCGGGCTGACCGAATTTGCGTTCTGGCAGGGCGCCCACAAGAGCATCGGTGGTTACAGCGGCGCTCAGGTCGGGTCGGGCAAGCACTACCCGTTCAGCCAGCGCAAGGCCGGCGACCTTGTCTTCTGGGGTGGCGGTCTCGGCTCGACCACCCACGTCGCGATCTACCTCGGCAACAACAAGATCATCGAGGCCGCTCCGCCGCGCGACAAGAACAGCATCCGGATCACGTCGGTCTACTCGCCCGGCAGCCCGCTGCAGACCGTCGTCCGCCCGACCGCCTAACGGCATCCCACCTGTAGGAGACACCGTCATGAACACGAAGTCCCGCAACATCGGTCTCGCCGCGCTCACCGTTTCGGTCCTCGCCGGCACCGGCGTCGCCGTCGGCGCGAGCCAGTCGAACGCCGCACCCGGCACCGTCCACACCGCCAGCAGCTCGCTCACCGTTCGGTCCGGACCCTCGACCGGATCGGCCAAGGTCGGCACCCTGCGCAAGGGCGCGAAGGTCAACATCACCTGCCAGACCAAGGGCTCCCGAGTCAACGGGACCTACGGCTCGTCGGTCTGGTGGGACAAGATCGGCGCCGGCCGCTACGTCTCGGATGCCTACGTCTACACCGGCTCCGACAACCGCGTCGCTCCGTTGTGTGGGACCAAGACCCCGCCGGCACCAGCTCAGGGTAACCGCGCGTGGGGCGATGTCACCGACCACAACACAGGTGCCGCCGGCCAGTGCACCTACGGCGCCTACGCGAAGTTCAAGGCCTACTCCGGGGTCTACCCGCTGATCGGGGGCAACGCCAAGGACATGGCGGCCAACGCCCGGGCCCACCACTGGACGGTGACATACGCCCCGCAGGCCAACTCGATGGTCGTCTTCCAGCCCGGTGTCCACGGCGCCAACCGCACGTACGGCCACGTCGCCTGGGTCAAAGCGGTCCACGGCAACACGATCGACATCGTCGAGATGAACTGGCCGAACAAGTGGACCTACACCACGCGCACCGTCACCGACGTCTCCGGAATGCAATACATCCTGGCCCCGAAGAAGCGGTAAGCCGCGCCCTCTTGTGTGAACCGTCGTGCGACCCCGGACCAGTTGGTGCGGGGTCGCGCGGCGTTCACGGAAGTTGATCGCCGATCTTGAGGGCCAACTGGAAACGAGTCTCGACGCCGTACGCCGTCATCAACTCCGCGACCCGGCGCCGGACCGTACGCAGTGAGACGCCGAGCGCCCGCGCGATCGCCTCGTCTTTGAGGCCCTGTTGCATCAGGGACAGGAGGTCGCGCCCTTGGTCCAGCCCCGCTGGCGCGGCGGCCGCACTCTCCCACATCCGGTCGAACAGTTCGACGAACGCGGCGACCACCATCGGGTCGCGCAGCACCACCCAGTCGCCCTCGAACCGGCCCCACCGGGTTGTCGCGAGGGCGGCATCGTCTCCGAAGCAGACGAACTCCGACGGGACATGCGACACGATCCGCTGCTCCTCGCCGAGGGCCGCCCACTCACGCATCCAATCTCCGCCTGCATCGTAAACCGAGGCAAGGTAGAGCCCGCGCAGTGATCGGCCGGCCTCCACCTGGGAGACGGTCGTGGCATGGTCACGCGGATCGGCCGCCGCTGAGACTGCCCGCGTACGCCGAATCGGACCGACGCTCGCGGCCGCGAGTTGCTCGTGGACCGAGGCCAACACCGCCAGGTCGACCCGTTCGCGCAGCGGCGGTGTTTGCGCCGACAACTCCTGGCCGACACGGTGATCGGTGACGAACTGGTCGATGGCGTCGCGCAGCCGCGCGAGGTCCTGGCGCCGCGTGGCCAGGCGCGCTTCTTCGGCGCTGACCACGCGTTCGAGTGACGCGCGCGGGTGGTCGGCGGTCAGTCCACCGTCATCGGCGACCCGCACCAGCCGGTGGGTGCGCAGTTGGGCGAGCGCCTCGCTCGCCTCGTCGTCGCCGAGAGCAAGCTCCCCGATGTGCGTCGCGAGGGTCTGGCCTTGAGCGCGCAGAATCTGCCGATACAGCGCCTCACCCGCGCTGCCGACGCCGAGCACGCTCAGTCGACCCTCCACCCGCGCCAACCTAGTGGCCGGTGATACACATGGAGCGCCCCGACCCCGCAGCCCCCAGGAGCCACCATGCGCGCCGTCCAGTTCCGGTCAACGAACGGCCCCAGCGACGCGATCGTCGCCGACGTCGCAGCCCCCGTCCGCAAGCCGCACGAAGTGCTGATCGACGTGGCCTACGCGGGGGTTTCCTTCCCCGACGTTCTGCAGAGCAAGGGCGAGTATCAGATCCAGCCGCCGACACCGTACATTCCCGGTGCCGAGGTCTCGGGAGTCGTGGTCGAGGCACCCGAGGGATCGGGTCTCACTGTGGGTCAACGGGTTTCGGCGTTCCCGGGCTTCGGCGGATTTGCCGAACAGGTGAGTGTGCCCGTCCCACTGGTGCTTCCGCTGCCCGATGGCGTGGGGCTCGATCAGGGCGCGGCCGTTCCGTTGAACTACTTGACCACCGTCTTTGCGCTGCTGGAGCGCGGCGGCCTTCAGGCCGGGGAAAGCGTGCTGGTCCAGGGCGCCGCCGGGGGCATCGGAACCGCCGCAATCCAGATCGCTCGGGCAGTCGGTGCCCGCACCATCGCGGTCGTCTCGACGCCCGAGAAGGGCGAGGTCGCGCGCGCTGCGGGCGCTGACGATGTCGTGCTCGCCGATGGTTTCAAGGATGCGGTCAAGGAGCTGACCGGCGGTCGCGGCGTCGACGTCGTCGTCGACCCGGTGGGTGGCGACCGGTTCACCGACTCGCTGCGCGGCCTGGCGCCGCTCGGGCGGCTGTTGGTGATCGGATTCACCGAGGGGTCGATCCCGCAGGTCAAGGTGAATCGCCTGCTGCTCAACAACGTTGATGTCCGCGGGGTCGGCTGGGGTGCATTCTGGATGGCCGATCGGGTCGAGGTCGTTCGCCAGCAGTGGGACTCGCTGCTCGAACTCTTCCCGAACGGTTTGTCCGCTCCGATCGGCGCGCGCTTCGGCCTGGAGGGCATCGTCGACGCGCTAACGACGATCGAGCAGCGCCAGGCGATGGGCAAGGTGCTGCTGGAGGTGGCCGGCGGATGACCTGGCTGCCGGCCGGGTCGGTGCCCGACGACGCGGACCCTGCCGACGTCGTCCGACAGCGGTGTCGGGACTTCTCGGTGAGCCACCCCGAGGTGCCGATGTACGCGCGAATCGCCGACGCGGCCTCGGCCGACGACGACGCCATCGAACTGTTGCGCTGCGCCGCCCCTGGTCAGGCCCGCCCCGTCCTGCTGCTGGCGGCCTTGCACGATCTGGTGATGCGACGGCCCGAAACACCCGCCGCCCGCTGGTTCCCCGATGGTCCGGAACAGGTTGTGCCGCAAGGTGATCCATGGCCGGATGTTCGGCTGACCCTCTCGTCTCACGCCGACGAGCTGCGATCGGTGATCGCGACCCGGGCAACTCAGACCAACGAGGTGAACCGCGCCGGTTACGTCATCGCCATGGTGGCGGCGGCGTGTGCTGACCTTCCCAATACACCTGTAACCCTGCTGGAACTCGGCGCCTCGGCCGGTCTGCTGCTCAACCTGGACCGTTACCGAGTCAGCGTCGGGAAAGACACGATCGGCCCCGCCGATTCGCCAGTCCACGCCACCACCGCCGTACGCGGGGCGCAACCTTCGCTGGCCCTGCCACCTCTCGCGTCCCGCGCCGGGATCGACCTGTTCCCGATCGGCCCTGACGACACCGACGATCTGCGCTGGTTGCGCGCCTGCCTCTGGCCGGAAATGCCCGACCGCTTGGGCCGATTCGACGCCGCCGTCCGCGTTCTGCGCGACCACCCGCCGGTCCTGATCGGCGGCGACATGGTCGAGGTGTTGCCCGCAGCAATCGACCAGGTGCGCGCCGCCGACAGTCACCTGGTCGCCTACTCCTCCTGGGCGATCACCTACCTCGCGCGACACCGCCGGCCAGCCCTGTTGGGAGCCCTCAGTGCTGCCGCCACCGACGGGCCGGTCAGCCTGGTCACCGCCGAGCCGCCCGGATGCGTTCCCGGCCTGCCAACTCCCGCGACGGAGGTCCCCGACCGCCTCACCGGCACCGACGTCGGCATGCAACGCTGGCGCGGCGGGCAGTCCGCGCAAGCGCAGCTGATCGGTCGGGTGCACCCACACGGGGCGTGGCTGCAGTGGCAGTGAATTTCGCTGTCGCACACCGAAGCTGAGCGCAACCTGTGAGTTCGGTAAAGCAGGCGTCAGCTTTTGCCCGATCTACTGGCGCGACGGCCCGGACGGTGCCGAGATGGTCTCCTCGGTGAGAACCCCCTCCGCCGAAGACAGGAGCACCTCCATGCGCAAGATCTCCCTGCTCGCCACCGCTGCCGCATCCCTGGCGGCCCTGGTAGGGACCGCCCCGACCAGTGCCTTCGCCACCCCGGGCAACGGGGTTCATCAACGTCACGTCTGCGCCACCCCAGCCGCGGGCAAGGCGTCGTGTAACGCGATCGAACTCGTCAGCAGCACTGGTGCACCGGTGTCCCCGGTCGGCAAGCCGATCACGCCGTCCGCGATCTCGGGCAAGACCCCGACCGACATCCAGAGCGCCTACAAGCTCGCCGGCCTGACGTCCGGCGGCCGCACCGTCGCGATCGTGGATGCCTACGGCTACGCGAACGCTGAACGCGACCTGGGTGTCTACCGCAGCCAGTTCGGCCTCAGCTCCTGCACCAAGGCCAACGGCTGCCTCACCATCCTCAACCAGAGCGGCGGCACCACTGCTCCCCGCGCCAACGTTGGCTGGAGCCAGGAGCAGGCGCTCGACCTCGACGCGGTCTCCGCTGCTTGCCCGGACTGCAAAATCCTGCTGGTGCAGGCGAGTTCGGCGAGCATGGCCGACCTCGGCACCGCGGTGAACACGGCGTCCAAGCACGCCGGCGTCGTGGCGATCTCGAACAGCTACGGCGGTGGGGACTCGGCCGACGCCACCTACGGTTCCTACTACAACCACCCGGGAATCGCGGTGACCGCTTCGACCGGTGACAACGGCTATCAGGGCGCGAGCTACCCGGCTTCCTCCGGCTACGTCACGGCCGTCGGCGGCACCTCGCTGAACACCGCGGCCAACGCCCGCGGCTGGACCGAGGCGGCTTGGTCCGGATCCGGCTCCGGCTGCTCGACCAGCAACCAGGCCCCGGTCGGGCAGAGCTCGTCGGTCACCGGTTGTAACGGTCGCGCGATGGCAGATGTCTCGGCCGTCGCCGACCCGAACACCGGGCTCGCGGTCTACGCCCCGACCACCACGAAGAGCTCCTCGTGGTCGCAGTACGGCGGCACCTCCCTGTCGTCGCCGCTGGTCGCTTCGGTCTACGCGCTGTCCGGCAACACCGCCGGCTACGCGAACGCCACGCCGTACGCCCGCGCGGGCAGCCTGTTCGACGTCACCTCGGGCAGCAACGGCACCTGCGCCAGCTGGTGCTCGAGCAAGACCGGCTGGGACGGCCCGACCGGCCTCGGCACCCCGAACGGCGTCGCCGGGTTCTGACCCGCCGCTCCGCCAGAACAAGAATGCGGGTCTGGAAGGGCACTTCGCCCTTCCAGACCCGCATTCGTCGTTCTGCGGTTCGTCCCGCTTTGTCAGAGGCCGAGCTCGCGCGCTCCGGTGGCCGAACTGTCGCGCAAAAAGTCGGAGCAGCGGCTCTGCTCCTCGACTTCGCCGATGTCACCGGCCGCCTTCGACAGCGCGGCCAGCGAGCGCAGGAAGCCACGGTTCGGCTCGTGTTCCCACGGCACCGGCCCCTGACCCCGCCAGCCGGCGCGACGCAACGAGTCCAAGCCGCGGTGATATCCCGTACGAGCAAAGGCGTAGGCCTCGATGACCTCACCGTCGGCGAGCGAGTCCTCCGCGAGCGTTGCCCAGACCAAGGACGACGCCGGGTAGGCGCGGGCCACGTCGCGAGCGTCGACGCCATCGTCGAGCTTGGCGGCCGCCGGGTCGACGGGTAGTTCGGTGCTCGGAACGCCGAGCAGGTTCTCCGGTGTCATGAAATCTCCGTCAGGTGGGTCAGTGGTCAGTGTTTGCCGGCGGAGCCGAGGTGCTGGCAGGCCTCGACGACGCGCGCGGACATGCCGGCCTCGGCGGCCTTGCCCCAGGCGCGCGGGTCATAGAACTTCTTGTTGCCGACGTCGCCGTCAACCTTGAGCACACCCTCGTAGTTCGCCAACATCCACCCGGCGATCGGACGCGTGAAAGCGTATTGGGTGTCGGTGTCGATGTTCATCTTCACGACGCCATAGGAGACGGCCTCGGCGATGTCCTCGGCCGAGGAGCCCGACCCGCCATGGAAGACGAGGTGGAACGGCTTGTCATCGGCGGTCTTGAACTCGGCGTGGACGGCGTCCTGGGCGTCCTTCAAGACCTTCGGACGCAGCTTCACGTTGCCCGGCTTGTAGACACCGTGGACGTTGCCGAAGGTCAGCGCGGTCATGAAATAGCCGTTTTCGCCGGTGCCGAGCGCCTTGGCCGTGGCGATCGCATCCTGCGGGGTGGAGTAGAGCTTGTCGTTGATCTCGTGGGCGACGCCGTCTTCCTCACCACCGACAACACCGACCTCGACCTCCAGGACCACCTTCGCGGCCTTGCAGAGGTCCAGCAGTTCGCGGGCGATCGTCAGGTTCTCTTCCAGCGGAACGGCCGAGCCGTCCCACATGTGCGACTGGAAGTAGGGCAACCCACCCTGCTTGACGCGCTCGGTCGAAGCGGCCAGCAGCGGGCGTACGAAGCCGTCCAGCTTGTCCTTCGGGCAGTGGTCGGTGTGCAGCGCGATGTTCACATCGAAGTTCTTCGCGACTTCCTGGGCGTAGGCGGCGAAGGCCAGGGACCCGGTGACCATGTCCTTGATGCTCGCGCCGGAGAGATACTCCGCGCCACCGGTCGACACCTGGATGATGCCGTCGCTGCCCGCGTCGGCAAACCCGCGCAGCGCGGCGTTCAGGGTCTGGCTGCTGCTGACATTGATCGCGGGGTAGGCATAGCCGTCACGCTTGGCGCGGTCGAGCATGTCGGCGTACACGTCAGGTGTTGCGATGGGCATGGGGTCTCCCTTGGTTGGTCTGCTGCTGACACGAGTCTGCCAGCCCGGTGTTTGCGATGGCACCCGCATCTCGGACTGCAGTTCGCCGTTCGCTGGGAGCGCCCACCGCGGAACAACGCGACCGCGCGAGTCAACCGGTCACGAACTGCCGTCCGGAGTGCGGCCTCGTCGTTCTAACAGCAGGTCGCGCTCGGCCTGGTTGTCGCACAATGCGATCGCCCGGTCGTACTGGTGGCGAGCGGCGTCGAGCTGGCCGGCGCGCTGCAACAGCTCGGCTCGTACGGCCGGCAGCCGATGGTTGCTCGGCAGGGCGTCGCCCAGTCCCTGCAGGAGCGATTGCGCGGCGACCAGATCGCCGGCTTCAGCGACCGCCACGGCCCGATTGAGGCGCACGACCGGCGACCCGGTCAGCTCTTCGAGCTGCCGATAGAGGTCGGCGATGGTCAGCCAATCGGTGTCTTCCACGGTTGCTGCCCGGGCATGTTCGGCCGCGATCAGAGCCTGCAGAACGTACGACGCGGCGACCTGGCTGTCGTAGGCCGGAACCCGGATGACGTCGGCGAGGACGCTCAGGCCCTCCTCGATCTCGGCCTTGCGCCACTGGCTCCGGTCTTGGTCGGGCAAGAGGACCGGGCGCCCGCCTCTGACCCGTGCGTCACGTCGGGAGTGCTGCAGCAACATCAGCGCCAACAGCGCGTGGAGGGACGGACTGCGCTGCGCCGCAACGCTACTGGCCAACACCAGGCGTACGAGGCGAATCGCTTCTCCCGCCAGCTCCACCCGTACGACGTCGGGGCCACTGCCCGGCGCATAACCTGCGGTGAACGCGAGATAGGCAACCTGGGCGACGGTGTCGAGGCGCTGCGGGAGGACCTCGTCGCTGGGCAGCGTCAGCGGGATTCCTGCCGCGACGACCTTCTTGCGAGCTCGGGTCAACCGAGCCGCCATGGTTGCTTCGCTGACCAAGAAGAGTTTGGCGATGTCAGCGGTCGCGATGCCGAGCACCAACCGGAGGGTCAAGGCGGAACCCGCCTCTGGTGCGAGTGCGGGGTGCGCGGCGAGCAGGACCAGCCTCAGCAGGTCGTCGCCGATCTCGTTGTCGCGCATCCGATTCCGCTCGTCTATCGCCACCAAGGGCTGCTTGCGCGCGGCCATCGCCTCCGCCCGCAGGCGATCGGTGATGCGGCGCTTGGCGGTGGTCATCAACCACGCCGCGGGGTTGTCCGGCTGCCCGTCCGACCAGAGCCGGGCCGCCTGCTCGAAGGCCTCAGCCAGGGCGTCCTCGGCGAGGTCGAGGCGGCGGCTGTGCGCGACGAGCAGGGCCAATAACCGGCCCCACTCGTCGCGGTGAATCTCGGCGAGACTCATCTAGGCAGAGACCTCGATGTCGATGCACGGCCGGATCTCCAGGGCGTAGCAGTCGGGCAGCAATTCACACCACTGCACGGCCTGGTCGAGATCGGTGGCTTCGATCAGGTAGAAGCCGCCGATCATCTCGGTGGTCTCCGCGAACGGCCCGTCGGTGAGCAACGACCGACCCTGCTCGCGGCGCAGGGTGGTCGCGGTCGATGCACCATCGAGGGCTTCCCCGCCCAGCAGATGCTCACCTACCTCCCGGTGGAACCGCACGTGGTCCTGGTGCCATGCCTGCTGCTGTTGCGAGGTCGCAGCGTTCCAGACATCTGGGCTGTAGGCGATCAGCACGAAATACTTCATGACTCCTCCTGCGGACGAGACATCAGTGGTCATCACCAGCGGGATGAGGGCCGTCGTCGCTTTCCAGATCCCGGAACTCGATCAGATCACCGGTCGAGGAGAGTTGAGCGCAGATCTTCAACAACGCTGCTCGGTCATCGGACTCGATCAGATAGAACCCGACGATCTGTTCGGTCGACTCGGTGAACGGGCCGTCGGTGATGGTGGTGCCACCCTGCCCGTCCGGGCGCATCGACACCGCGTTGGCTGAGTCGGTCAGCGGGCTCGCGGTGATGACCCGATGGCCGCCCTCAGCCAGCTCCCGGGCGAACCGCTCGTGGGCGCGCATGCCCTTTTCGTGTTCTTCCGGCGGGAGCTTCGCCCACTCGGCTTCCGGGGCAGGCAACAAGACCAGGTAGCGCTTGCTCATGACGCGCGCTCCTCATCGGTGACGACACGGCGGACTTCGATGCCATCACCGAGGGCGGTGATGATCGTGCAGCAGTCCAACAGGTCATCCAGGTCATCGGTCTCGACCTGGTAGTAGCCACCGACTTGCTCGGTCGATTCCGCGTACGGGCCCTCGGTCACGGTCGTCGCGCCAGGCGCAATCCGCTTTGCTTCGCTCGACCGGTGCAGTTCGGCGCCGCCGGTGATCCGGTGGCCGCGTTCGCCGAGTTCCCGACCGAAGCGGGAGTACTCCTCATATCCGTGGCTGCGTTCCTCCGGGGTCATCGTGGTCCACCAGCGGTCGGCGTCCCCGACGATCAGAACGGTGTATTCAGTCATCGTTGTTCTCCTTGTCTTGGATGGTTTCGGTTGCTCTGACACCACCATGACGAACGAGACGCCCCGCGATCGACAGCAACGCCAAAAAACTTCTCTGCCAGAATCGGCGACATGGATGTGGCGCGCACCGATCTGCCCCTGACCGACCACCTCGAGGGCCTTCGGGCGGCGTCGGTGCCGTTCGCCGACACCATCGACCGGATCGGCAAGGACGCGCAGGTTCCGACTTGCCCGGGCTGGAAGACGATCGATTTGGTCGCCCATCAGGGGATGGTGCACCGATGGGCGACTGCCAGCCTGACCGGGCGCAGCATCGACGACGACGCCGTGAAGCAGCAGGGGCGGCGCTCCCCCGATCCCGGCGAGTGGTTGCGCGACGGGGTGATCGAGCTCGTCATGGCGATCGCGGCCGCGCCCGATGACCTGGAGGCGCGGCGCTTCTTGCAGGACGCGCCTGCAGCGAAGCAGTTCTGGGCGCGTCGCCAGTGCCACGAGACGTCGATCCACGCGGCCGACGCCAAGGCGGCGCAGCTCGGTCGGCCGATCGAAGCCGCCGATCTGCCGTGGCTGACCCCAGCCATTGCGCAGGACGGCATCGATGAACTGTTGACCGGTTTCCTGCCGCGCAAACGCTCGAAGCTGCGGAGCGAGGAACCCGTACGCCTGCTGGTCGCGCCGTCCGACATCGACGCCGCGTGGTTGGTCGAGATCGACGAGGAACCACCGCGTACGACCCGGCTGGTCGCGCCGGTCGATGCCGACGTGGTCGTCAACGAACCCGTCGTCGCGACCTACCTCACGCTGTGGAACCGGTCGGCCGAGGCCACCCCGGAGCGCTGGGACTTCTGGTCCTGCAGCGCGATCGTCTGATTCAGCGGCGGTCCGAAGCGACGTACGCAGCACCGGCCGCGAGCGCCGTCACCGCGGCGACCGACGGCCAAGGGCCGATCTTCTTGGCCAGCGGGTGGGACCCGCCGAAGCCGCCGAGGTAGAGAGCGCTGAGCGCGCCCGCGGTCACCGGGCCGCCCTTGGCCAACCAGGTGCGGCCGGCCAGCGCGCCGCAGCCGGCCAGCAGAACGCCGCCAAGCGGGCGGATGCCACTCTCGCGGGCGACCAGGAAGCCGCCGACCAACCCGAGCGCCACCACCGGCGCGGTGTGGACCTCGGTGGCGGGCAGCAGGCTCATTCCATTGCGATTGCTCATGCCGGAACCGTACGACGGCCTACTCGGCGGGAGCTGAGTGGATGCAATTCCACGTCGTTCCCGATGCGGTTCCGCACTCGCGTCAGTGCGGCGTCTGGTCCCAGACGTGTCGACGCACCCAGGCGTGCATCGCGACCGCGGCGGCGGCGCCGGCGTTGATCGAGCGCGTGGAGCCGTACTGCTCGATGTGCAGGATCACCGCGCAGGCCTCGCGCATCGCCGGGCTGAGGCCCGGCCCCTCCTGGCCGAAGACCAGGACGCAGTCGCGCGGGAGGTCGTACGGCTCGATCGCCACCGACCCGGGCACGTTGTCGATGCCGATCAGCGCCAAACCGTTCTCCCCGGCGTACGCGACCAGGTCGTCGACGCTCGGGTGATGGAACTCGTGCTGGTAGCGGTCGGTGACCATCGCCCCGCGCCGGTTCCAGCGGCGCTTGCCAACAATGTGAAATGCCTTGGCGTTGAACGCATTCGCCGTACGGATCACCGAACCGATGTTGAAGTCGTGTTCCCAGTTCTCGACCGCGATGTGGAAGTCGTGTCGGGTTCGGTCAAGGTCGGCGATGATCGCCTCGAGGCTCCAATAGCGGTAGCGGTCCTCGACATTGCGCCGATCGCCGTCGCGCAACAGTTCCTGGTCGTATTCCGGCGCGGTGGGCCAAGGCCCCTGCCACGGTCCGACACCGACCACTGCTTGCTGCTGCTCCTGCTCATCCACCCCCGCAGCCTGCCATCCCCTCCACGGCGGCGGCTCAACGTCCCCTCAGCAATGCTGCCGTACCCTCGAGATCGTGATCCACGCCCTTGCCCCCGTTGCCCTCGGCCCGAACTTCATGGACCCCAACTGGTTGTTGCACCAGTACGGCGGCGCCTTCTTCTGGATTTCGCTGGCCATCGTCTTCATTGAGTGCGGACTGTTCTTCCCGCTCCTGCCCGGCGACTCGCTGCTGTTCTCGATCGGCCTGTTCTCGGTCACCACCAGCGGGTTCGACGTTCCGCTCTACCTCAGCATCCCGGCGCTGATGATCGCCGCGTTCGCCGGCAACGTCGTCGGCTATGAGATCGGCCGAGCCATCGGTGCTCCGCTCTACGAGCGTGACGGCCGGATCATCAAGAAGAAGTACTTCGACCAGACCAACGCCTTCTTCGACAAGCACGGCAACAAGGCCCTGGTCATCGGTCGGTTCGTTCCGATCGTACGAACGTTCATCACCATCGTTGCCGGCGTTTCCCGGATGGACCGCAAGCGGTTCTTCACCTGGTCCGCGGTCGGCGCGGTGCTCTGGGTGTTGGTTGTGGTGGCCGCCGGCGCGTCCCTCGGCAAGGCGTTCCCGGGCCTGGGCAAGAACATCGACATCGCGATCATGGTCGTGGTGGTGCTGTCCCTGCTGCCGATGGTTTACGAATACCTCAAGCACCGCAAGCAAGCCAATGCGATGGCCGGCGAGGTGGCCAAGGCCGCCGAGGACCTCGACGACTGATCACCGAGCGCAGCAAACGGCCCGTCACTCCCCCTGGGGTGACGGGCCGTTTGCCTTGCTGGGTCAGGCGCGGTCCTGCTGCGCTCGACGCTGCGCCATCCGCTTGGTCAACTGCGGGGCGTAGGCCGCGCCCGCGGCCAGCAGCAGCAGACCGATCACCAGGAACCCGCCGGCCCGGACCATCCCGGACAGCGCCGCCAGGTCGTTCAGGAAGAGCTTGCCGATCGACACCGCCACGATGACAAGACCGGTGGTCACCGCGGAGCCCATCGCCGTCTCGACGCGCAGGCTCAGCGCCAGCATCACCAGGCCGATGATCATCCAGCTGACGGTCACCAGCAGGTGGGCCGTGTTGAAACCTGCGGCGCCCTGCGCGGCCACGGCGGTCGCGGTCCAGGTCAGGTAGGTCGTGCCCATTAGGGCGGCCGGGGTGAAGACCATCGCGAGGTCGGCGTCGAGCTGGTAGCGGCGGATCAAGACGTATGCGGCCAGCGCCACCCACGCGGTGGCCAACACAGCGGCGACCGCGGTCGCGACAGTCACGCTCTGGCCGTACGAGCTGTCGAACAGGCCGCGTACGCCCAGCAGTCGGGCGATTCCGGCGACGCCGAACACTGCGGACAGGCCGAGGTAGAAGTGGTTGCGCACGGTGTGCAGCGCAGCCATGAAGGCGACCGCGATGACCAGCAACATGACCGGCAGCCAGTCACCGGTGGTGACGGTGACCGCAGCGACCAGCAGCGCGAAACCGCTGACGACCGTTCCCATCGCCGAGGTGGCCGGGCCAACCGGGCGAGCGACGACCAGCGACACCATCGTGACCACGGCGACGGCAGCACCGGCAACCGCCGCGACGTACGGCTGCAGTTGCGTGATGCCGAAGATCATCGCCGCGTTCGCCGCCAAGTAGGTCACGGCGGTGATCGCCTCGGTGCGACGGTTCGAGGCGACGAGCGCGGTGCAGAGGGCAACAGTCGCGACGAGGTAGGCGTTGATTTGCGCCCAGTAGTCGGCAGGCTCGAAGGCCACGAAGACCAAGGCGGCGACGGCGGCCGGGAGCGTACGGGCAACCGCGATGGCCGGCCACTCCTTGGTGAACTCCGGAACACAGCCGACGACCAGCAGCAGGGTCAGGAAGCCGACCAGGGCGGGCGTCACCTCGCCACGGGTGAAGGCCGGGGCGAGAACGCCGACGCAGCCGATCATCAGGGCCGCCAGCGGCTGGGAATTCCAGCGCATCGCAAGGGCGACAACCGCGGCGCCGATGAAGCCGGCTACGGCCAAGCCTGCACCGGGGGCGATCCAGTCGTAGCCGATCGTGGCGGCGACGTCACACAGGAACAGGCCGCCGGCGCCCGTAGCGGAAAGTGCCACGGCACCGATCCGGCCGCCAGGGCGACGACTCAGCGCCGTTGCTGCGGCGATCAGGCCGGCGGACAGCAGTGCGCCGCCGCCGACGCGAATCTCCGGGCGCAACAGGCCGGCCTTGGCGGCGATGACCAGGAGCATCACGACGCCGACGAGAGTGACGAGCACTCCGGCGCCGGCGAGGATCTTGCCGACCACGCCGTCGCGCTCCCACCACGGAGTCGCCGGCTGCGGGTAGGCGTACGCGGCCCGAGGGCCGGACGGCGAGGCGTACGTCGCGTACGGGTTCTGAGGCTGGTTCGGGCTCTGCGGCCGCTGTGTCGTGTTCATGTCTCAACCCTCGCCGCGGCGCGGGTTTCGAACATGAGTAGCGATACTCAGCGGGCATGGGTACTTCCTGAGGGGAAGGGCTACTCAGGTTGATGCCGAGCAGGCCGCCCCGGCGTTCTCATTCCAGCCCGTGTTCCATCGCATACCGCGCCAACTCGACCCGGTTGCGCAACTGCAGCTTGCGCAGCGACGACTGAACGTGGTTCTCGACGGTTCTATGCGAAACGCCGAGCCGCGTCGCAATTTGCTTGGCGCTCAACCCTTTTGCGACGTGGCGCAACACTTCGGTCTCGCGCTCGGTCAGCGTCGGCAGCTCCGGGTCGGGGCTCGCGGTTGCGACCCGGCGATACTCGCCCAACACCAGCCCGGCCAGCTCGGGGGTGAACACGGCCTGCCCGGCGGCGGTCGCCTCGACCGCGTCGCGCAGTTCCTGCGCCGAGGCAGACTTCACCAGGTAGCCACTGGCGCCGGCCTTCACCGCTTCCAGAACGTCCTCGCGCTCGGACGATGCGGACAACACCAGAACGTGGGAGTTCGGTGACTTCTCCAACACCGCGGCGGTCGCCTGGGCGCCGGTTCCATCCAGCAGGTGCATGTCCATCAGGACCACGTCGGGCGTGGTGGCCCCCGCCCGATTGCCTGCCGCGACAACAGAATCCGCCGTCGCCACCACGTCGTAGCCGGCGTCGGTGAGGTCGCGGCTCACGCCGTCGCGCCACATCGGGTGGTCGTCGACCACCATGATCGTCGTCATCAGGTTCCCTCCCCTGCTCGAATCTGCGGCAGGCGCAGTTCCCACTCGGTGCCCTCGCCGGGCTCGCTGTAACAGTCGGCGCTTCCGCCGAGCGCCCGCATCCGCCCGACGATGGACTTGCTGACGCCCATCCTGCCTTCACCCGCGGCCTCGGCGAAGCGAGACAGATCGGTTCCGACGCCGTCATCGCGCACCGTCACCACCAGTTCGTCGCCGAGATCCTCCAGCAGGGCGTACGAACGGGCCTGCGGGCCAGCGTGTTTCGTGGTGTTGTCGACGATCGCCCGGACGACGGCGACCAGTTCGTCGGTGACCGCCCCCGGCAGTTCGATCGGTTGTTCAGGGGCGGAGATCGAGGTATCGGGAACAGCTACCTCTAGTCGAGCCCGCAGGTCGCCGACGGCGACACTGGCCGTTGCCTGCCGGGAGAGCAACCGGCGCAGTGCGTCTTCCTGTTCGCCGGCCATCACCGCAAGTTTCTCGGTTGCGCCGCCGATCCGCAGTCCCTCGCGACGGACGTACGCCAACACCTGCAGCGTCGTGTCGTGGACCTCACGGGCCAGCCGTTCCCGCTCGGCGGTCGCCGCCTCAAGCCGTACGGCGCGGTCGATCTGGGCTCGGGCGCGGCGTACGACCTGCGCACCGAAGCCGACCGCCAGCCCGACGGTGAGCAGGATCGGCAGGGTCGCATCGAAGCGCAGATTGTCGAGTTGATCGCAGATGGCCAGCGCGGACAGCCCGACGACCGCGGCGGAGAGCCCGCCCCACCAGGGGCCGAGCAGGATCGCAGCCGAGACCACCGCATTCGCGGCCCAGAAAGTAGTGGGGACGGTCTGGTGACGGGCGAAGTACGACGCGGGGCCGATGACGAGCGTCATCGACATCAGTCCCAGCGTCAGGACATGTTCGATCCCGACGATCAGCGCCCGGTGCCGGTGGCCGAACGACAGCAGAGTTCCGGCGATCCCGGACCACAACAGCAACACCGCGAAAACGGCCCAGCTCAGCAGCTGACGGTCGTATTTCGGGCTGACCGTCCACTGCACCGCTCCGGCATAAAGCAGCGAGGCAAAGCGGAAGACCTGGGCGGCCCGCCACAGCGGCAGGGTGCCCGAGGTGTCGCGTTCCAGCGTCGCTGTGCTCACCCGGGAACCATAAGGGCCGGGAGAACTGAAGGACCAGACAGCGCGAAGTGGCCGGGGAGAAACTCCCCGGCCACTCACGACACTGCAATCAGTTGCTTTGCGGCTTGCGGCTCACCGAAGCGACAGAACCGTCGGCGTTCAGCAGAACCTGCTTCGCACCGGCGTGGTGGAAGTTGAACATGTCGCTCAGCGATCCAGCCGACGCATCGAACGAGGAGTCACCGATCCGCCCCAGGCCCCAGTTGTCCTCGACGAACTTCAAGATCGAGGGCTGAGTGGTCTTGGTGTGGCTGATGAAGTTCGTCTTGGCGTAGGGGCTGACAACAACCAGCGGCAGTCGCTGGCTCGGACCGCAACGGTCCTGATAGCCACCCAGCGCCGGGGCCGACGCGGTGGTGCAGGTCGCCTTGTCGGCAACCGCGTCCGTCGAACCGTTGGTGATCTTCGGCGCGACGTGGTCATACCAACCGTCGGAGTCGTCGTAGGCCACCACGATCGCGGTGTCCTTCCAGAACTTCGACTTCTGGATCGCGTTGATCTCGTTGACGATGAAGTGCTGCTCATCGATCGGGTCGGAGTAGGCGGCGTGGCCGTCCTGGTATTCCGGCGCCTTCAGGAAGCTGACCTGAGGCATCACGCCGTTCTGCAGAGCGGTGTCGAAGTCGCTCATGTCGTACTGGTGGTTCGCCTGGTCTGTCTGCCCAATCTTGCTGACCGAGGTCGGCGGCAAGTGGTGCGGGTTCGACGTCGACTGGTAGTAAGCGAACGGGTTGTGGTGGGGGCTGTAGTCGACCACCGAAGCGCCACCCACATTGGTGTGCGCGGCACCGCATTGCGCGTACGTCGTCGTGCCGCCGGCGGCGGTCGTCGGTTTGAAGCCGCCCTGGAACCAGCCCCAGGTGACGCCCTTGGCGTTCATCAGGTCGCCGACGTTCTTGCCGTCGCCACCGGCGAGGGTGTTGCTCGACGTGTGGTTCTTGTCGGAGCAGTCGTCGTAGACCGGGTCGGGGTCGTTGATGACCGTGCCGACGCCCTGGGCGTTCGGCGAAGCCAGCACGTACGAGCCGGGCGTCGCCACCTGCTGGCCGGTCTTCGAGTCGTACTCCTTGAAGCCGTGCGTCTGACCGGAGATCAGATTGAGCGCGCCGGGGGTGGAGGGACCGAAGGTGGCGTCCCACGAGTTGTCGCTCATCGCGTAGTGCTGCGCGTAGTTCCACAACCCGGTGACGGTGTTGCCGTCGTAGTACTTCATCGCCAGACCGGGCGCACCGTACAGACCGGTACAGCTGTCGACGGACACGCTCTGCACGAACTTGTCCATCTTCCCGCTGTCGACCGCGGACTGCTCCGGGCCGTACGCGTGGTTCTGGTCGCAGGTCATGGCCTGCGACGGCGACAGCCGCGAGGGGGCGTACAGGTTCGGATTGTGGGTCAACGCGCCGGACGTGACGAGGTTGTCGTTCCTGGGCGTGTTGTGCGCCGCGGTGAACGTCGTGCCGTCGGTGTTGGCGGCCTTCGGGTAGGTGCCGAAGTAGTGGTCGTAGGAGACGTTCTCCCCGAAGATCACGACGACGTGCTTGATCGGGGTGGCGTTCGGCCGGTCCTGCCGGCCGTGAGCGCCGGACGGAGCCTGCGGGGAGTGTTCGGCATGCGCAGCGGCGGCGGTGACGCCGCCGACCAGCGCCACACCGGCGACTCCGGCAGTGGCTACGCGCAACAAGGAGGATGAGAGACGCACGTGCGTACCTTCCGGGACGGGATGGGGGAATCGAGCCCGTCCACTCTCCTCGTTCCTGGCTACGTCCTCCGGTCATCTGCCCGACCGGCGTACGGCGTTCGAGTGACCAGCCGGGGAACGGGACCTGCCAGTTCCCTGTCAATCCTGCAGAAGGGCTCGTCCGTAGTAGTCGGATGTGCTAGTGACGCCGGGCAGGGTGAAGAAGTACCCGCCGCCGACCGGCGAGATGTAGTCGGCCAGTTGCTCCCCCGCCAACCGCTTCTGCGTGGCGACGAACTGACGGTCGAGGTCACGCTGGAAACAGGTGAAGATCAGTCCCATGTCCAGGTTGCCGTTGTCGTCGACTCCCAGGTCGTAGTTGTACGCCCGGCGCAGGATGCGCTCGTGTGCCGTCTGCGCCGTACGCGGGTTGGCGCGGCGGATGTGGGCGTCGAGCGGGATCGCCTGGCCCTTGGGGTCGTCGGCGTAGTCGGGAGTGTCGCTCAGCTTCGAGCCGGACAGCGGGGCGCCGCTGTCGCGCCGCCGGCCGATGATCCGCTCCTGCTCGGAGATGGTCACTCGATCCCAGAACTCCACCAGCATGCGGATCACCCGGACCACCTGGTAACTGCCGCCCGTCGTCCATGCCGGTTCGCCGCCACCGTTCGCCCAGACGAGCGTGTCGGCCTCGCGGGCCGCCGGGTTGGAGATGCCGTCGTGGAATCCGAGCAGGTTGCGCGGCGCGCCGGTGGGACGTGGCGGATTGCTGAACCCGTCGATCCGCCACCGGACCTGAAGCGCGCCTCGGGTGTGCCGCAGCAGGTCACGCATCGCGTGCACGATCGTGTCGCGGTGCGGGGCGGCCAACTGCACGACCAGGTCTCCGCCGCAGCGCGCCGGGTCGAGATCGTCGTCGGGGAAGGTGTCCATCGGGCGCAAGCGCAGTGGCTTGCGCCCGGCCAAGCCAAACCGGTCATCGAACAGGGTCGACCCGACGCCGACCGTCACGGTCAGCCCGTCGCCGGGCACCACCGGGCCCAGAATCCCGCTGTCTGAGGGCGGCCCGGCGATGCCCAGTTGCGGTGGGGTGCCGCCAGCCGTCAGGAAGCGGGCGCGATCGGTGAGGGTGTGCAGCAGCGCGCTGAGATCGGCGCGATTCGCCGCGGTGACGTCGAGCGCGAGGAAGGTCGAGGCCAGTTGTGGCGCCTCAAGCACGCCTGCCTGGTGGGCGCCGTGGAAGGCCACCGGCGCTTGCGGAGGGTTCGTGGCCCCGTCGGCAGCCGCTAACCCGAGCACTCCGGTTCCAGTGAGGGCGGCTGCTCCGGCGCTGAGGGCGCCGCCGCGCAAGAGAGCGCGTCGTTCGATGGTCACTTCAGCTCCGACAGTCGGGGTTCGAGGATGGAAGCAATCGGCGCCAGCGCCTCAGCCAGCGCACTCATGGAGGCGTTGATCGCTTGCCGTTTGGGCCGAGGCAACGCCGCGAGCGCCGTCTGGTCAGTTCCGGCCAGCGCCGCGCGTGCCGTCCCGACTTGTCGTTCCAAGCCGGCCACGTCGACTCCCCGGGTCGACAGCAACGGCTTGAGGAGGTTCAGCACCGTGGTGGTGCCATCGAGGTTGGCTCTCGCGGTGGCCAAGCCCGAGTGGCTGCCGAAGTCGGTCTTGCCAGTCAGCTCAAATTGCACCGTGTTTTCGACGATCTCGTGGGCCCGCAGAGTGACCTCAAGAGGGTCGATCTGCTCGCTGGCGAACTGTGCTGGCAGTGCTCGTACATCAGTCACCAAGGTGTCGACCAGCTGCTGCGCGTCGCCGCCGCTCCACAACCTCTTCTCGATCGCGTGGAAGCCGGTCCAGGCTGGATCGGCGGTGCCCTTTGGCAGTCCGTACGGGAGGCCGTTGATCTTCGTGTCGGCATCGCCGAATGCGCCGTACGCCGCCCCCAGCCGTTCGTACGACAAGTGGGCGGTGAGCCAGTCGCGTTTTGCCGCAGCACGATTGCCACTACGAACGTCGGTCTGCAGGGCAGTGACCTGAGTGATCAGGGCGGGCAAGGCTCCGGTGACGTACTTCTGGTAGCCCAACGTGGCAGGCAACAGGTCGGCTTGACTGACCGGCAACACCCCCACCGCGGGATGCGCGGTGGTTCCGGTGACGGTGACCGGTCGGCCGGCGACCGTCGCCTCGTCTTCCATCGCACAGTGGAACAGATAGGACCCCGGGCCGAGCTCGATGGAGAAGGCGCTCGTGGTGCCCGCCGCCAGGTTGTCGATCTCGGCATAGACCTTGCCGGCCGGATCGGTCAGATAGACCTCGCCGCCGCGGCTGTCGGTGTTGTGCACCGATATCGTCTGTTGTCCGGCGTGACCGGTGGTCCAGCCGCGGCCACAACTGTCGACCGAGGCATCCACCGAGACCTGAGGCGCCGCGGCGACCCCGGCGGCCGAGGAACTCGCCCCAGCGGCGGATCGACTCGACTGGGCGGGGCTATCGGTGCAGCCAGCGACGAGAGCGGCGCCGAGCAACCCGGCCGTGAGCGTTGGCAGCCAGCGCGCGCGGGCCACGGTGGGGCGATCTGGGAACACGAGTGACCACCCTGCCCCCAGCGGACGAACAGCAGGTGAACTGAACCTGCGAGTTTGCCCCTACTGACCCGGATAACCCTGCGGGCCGCCCTGCTGCGGGTAGTTCTGCGGAGCCGACTGCTGATTCTGAGTCGGATACTGCGGCTGGCCCTGCTGCTGCGGATAACCCTGCCCGGGAAGCGGATTCGGCGCCTGCTGTTGCTGTTCGAGCTGCGGGTAGGCCGTCGACTGCGGCTCGACCGGGCTGGCCGGGTCGGGCATGTTGAACCCGCCAGGCCCACCTGCGGTTCCGCCAGGGCCGGTGCCGAAGTTGACGCTTGGCGCATTGCGCTCAGCCCCGTCGGCCTCGAAGTATTCGGCCCGAGCGACACCAGCCGGCCCGGCCAGGAACTTGGTCGGAATCGACTCGATCTTGGTGTTCAGCTCCCGCACCACGGCGTTGTAATACCGGCGGCCAGAGGCGATCCGGTCTTCGGTCGACGACAATTCCTGTTGCAGGCCAAGGAAGTTGGTGTTCGACTTCAAGTCGGGGTAGGCCTCGGCGATGGCCATCAATCGGCCCAGCGCCTGAGTCAACTGGCCCTCGTTGGCGGCCGCCGCGGCCGGGTTGTTGCCGCCGCTGATCGCCGCGCTGCGCGCCCGCAACACCTCATCAAGGGTCTGCCGCTCGTGTTGGGCATAACCCTTGACCGTCTCGATCAGGTTCGGGATCAGGTCATGGCGGCGCTTGAGCTCAACGTCGATCTGATGCCAAGCCTCCTGCACCTGGTTGCGCAGTTTGACGAGCCCGTTATACATCGAGATGCCCCAGACGACGAGCAACACGATGATCACGAGAATGGCGAGCAGGAACCACAGCATGGCGGTTGTTTCCCTCCGATTGGCTGACTGCTGACAACCCTAACCGGCGCGGTAGGCCGCCACGACGAGATCGGCCAGCCGAGGGTCCGCGCCCAGCGGCTGCGCGATGCACGCCGTGCCCACCTCCGCTGCGACCTGCGCCAACTTGCGCTGGAAGAAGCCAGGCCCGATGAGGTACGCCGCCACGGCTGCCGCTGGTGAGTCGAGCAAGGCGTCTGCCACCGTGGGAGTGACTGCCGACAAGAACCCCAGGCCGACCGAGCCACCCCACCGACTGCTCAACAGTTGCCGCATCTGCTCGGCGTCGTGGCGGGCAGCCGGCCGAGACGATCCGGCAACGGCCAGCACGACCGGCTCACCGCTGCGCGCTCCCGCCTCGGTCAACCGGTCGGCCAAGACGTCGGCCAATACCGGATGTGGCCCCAGTTGGCCGGTCGATCGGGCGTTCGGGTGGGGAGCAATCGCCGCGGCGACATCGACCTCCAAGTGGAAGCCGTACGACAACAACAACGGCACGACGGTGACCGAATCATGGTGTCCGACAAGCCGATCAACGAGCTGCGCGAGCTCGGGCTGCTGCACATCGACGTACGCCGCGACGACCTGAACCTGCGGCAAGCGCGCCGCGACGAGCGCTGTCAGTTGCGCAACCACCAGTTGGCCAGCGGGATCGTCGGTGCCGTGGGCGCAGACGACAAGGGCGTCGCTCACAGCGCGACGGCGAGCCGATAGCCCCGCTTCACCACCGTGGTCACCAGGTCGCGACAGGGCACCGCATCGCGCAGTCGCGCTACCGCCACCTCGGCCGCATGGGCATCACCGGCCCCGGGCAGGGCGGCGAGGATCTGATCGCGGGTGACAACCGCCCCACCGGCCTCGGCCAGCAGGCGGAGCACGATCAGCCCAGCTGGGGGCAGCGCGAGCGGGTGACCGTCGAGCAGGGCTGCATTACGCAGGACCCGCAGTTCGCCGGCCGTCGTGGCCACGGCCAGCGAGCGCCGACCGGCCAATTCGACGACCAACACGCGAACCAGGGCACCGAGCCGGAACCGATCGGGCACCAACGGCTCGACCCCGACGGCCCGCAGCGGAGCGGCCGTGATATCACCGACAACGGCGGCGACTACCCCGCGTGGATCGCGCAGCGCCGCGATGCACTCCGCTTCCAGATCGGCTTCCCGGGCGGCGGCCAGGAAGGCGACCACCCCAGGCGCCGAGGTAAAGACGATCGCGTCGCACTCGCGCCGAGCCAGCGTGGTGATGGCACGTTCGACCGCCCGTTGATCGGGGGCCGGACCCCAGCGGTAGACGACCAGGGACACCACGTCAGCTCCGGCCTGGGCCAACGCTTCATCGATGCCGTCGGCGCCAGAACCATGGTGTTGCACCGCAATTCGACTGGCTGCGACTCCTTCGGAGAGCAGAAACTCCTGCACCTCGGCGTTCGTCTCAGACTCCGCCACCCAGTCGGGGATGAACCCAGCGGCTTGGATCGCGCCCCGCGATTTCGGCCCGCGGGCGATGAGCCGGGCAGAGCCGAGAACAGCGGTCAGCGGTCCAGACAGTCCGGCGGCGTCGGCTGCCTCCATCCAACCGGTGAACCCAACACCGGTCGTGACCACCACGATGTCTGGCGGCTGCTGGATCAACGCGCGGGTCTGAGCGACGAGGGCTTCATCGTCGACGTGAGGGATGACGCTGAGCGCGGGTGCGTGGTCAATCCGAGCGCCGCGCCGTTCAAGGGCGGCGCCCAGCTCGGCGCTGCGGCGCTGCGCGGTGACCACGATCCGGGCGCCGGTCAACTGGCCGGCAAGATCTGGAATCGCCATCAGGACAACTGACCGACGACGTCACCGATGACGATGACCGATGGGTTGCCCATCTGAGCGGCCAGCACCTGCGCCGTGATGTCACCGAGGGTGCCGCGCACGATCAATTGCTGGTCTGAGTAGGCCCGGTGGACCACGGCGACCGCGGTCATGGGGCTCTTGCCGGCTCGGATGAGGTTGGCGCACAACTCGGCGAGCCGGCCCATGCCCATCAGCACCACGATGGTGTGTGGCCACTGCGCGAGCAACTCCGGCGACACCTCGTCGTGGCCAGAGATGGTCAACACCCCGCTGGCCACGCCTCGATGAGTCACCGGAATCAGCCCGGCCAACGGCGCGGCGAACGCGGAGCTGATGCCCGGCACCACCTCGACCTCGATCCCAGCGTCCCGACACGCGAGCCACTCCTCGCCGCCCCGACCGAGCACGAACGGGTCGCCACCCTTGAGACGTACGACGTACTGACCCCGGCGCGCACGGTCGACCAGGATCGCGTTGATCTCGTGCTGCGGCACGGGGTGGTGGTATGGCGTCTTGCCGACGTCGATGATCTCGGCGTGGGCGGCCAGCCGGCGCACGAGTCCCAGCGGCGCGAGCCGGTCGGTGACGACGACGTCGGCCTTGGCCAGCTCGCGGCGCCCACGGACGGTGATCAGGTCGTCGGCGCCCGGTCCGCCGCCGACCAGCACCACGCGGCCGTCGTGCGGGGCCGGGCGCAGCGACAGGTCGTTCTCCGCGACGAAGGCGTCGAGGTCGACGCCGTCGTAGACCCGGGCATCGGCTCCCTCGCACCAGACGCGGTGGGCGTGGGCGAGCGCCGCGACCCGGGTGCGTACGTCGTCGTCGATCCCGTCCTGCAGGCTGATCAGCCAGGCCTCGGCCACAGCCGACTCGTCGGGTTCGACCGGTGACCAGCGGATCGCGCCGTCGGCGTACGCGTCCCGCAGGTCCTCGCAGATCGTCTCGGCGTGGACGACGACCTCGGCTCCCTCGGCCCGCAGGTCGGCGACCCGGAGGGCGGCGACGGGTCCGCCACCCACGACCAGGACGCGGCGACCGGACAGGTCGAGATCGAAGGCCGTGCTCATTCCGGGTCCTCCTGGGGCGCCGCCGGCTCGGTCACCGGGGCACCGATCTCGACAGACCCCGACCTGACCTGCACCTGCCACACGCCGAGATTCACCCGGGGATCGGTGGTGCAGCGACCGGTCTCGAGGTCGAATGCCTGCTTGTACATCGGAGAGGCAATCGTACGGCGTTGCGCCCCGTCGACCCGGATCGATCCCACGATGCCGCGCGACATCACCTGCGCCCCGCTGTACGGGTCCAGGTTGCCCACCGCGTGCACCGTGTCCTGCGCGGTGCGCACGACGGCGACCTGGGCATCGCCCACCCGGGCCGCCACGGCCCGCTCGGGCGGCAGGTCGTCCCATCGCGCCACGGTCGTCCACGTCATGCGCGCACCTCCAGTCTCGGGCCGGCGATCAGCACCGCCGGATCGTCTCGTTCGGACTCGTCGGCCGGGCGGCGCTGCCCGCGTTCGCGGACGTACGGCAGGTCGTCGGGGCGGTCGTCGTTGACGAAGGCGGCGAAGCGGGCGAGCTTGGCCGGGTCCTCCAGCACGTCGCTCCACTCGTCGGAGTAGGACTCGACGTGCCGGGCCATCGCGGCGTCGAGATCGGCGGCGATGCCGAGCGCGTCGTCCAGCACGACGGCGCGTACGTGGTCGATGCCGCCCTCGATCTCCTCCAGCCACGGCGCGGTGCGCTGCAACCGGTCCGCGGTGCGCACGTAGTACATGAGGAAGCGGTCGATCGCCCGCACCAGTCCCGCGTCGTCCAGATCCTCGGCGAACAGCTGCGCGTGCCGCGGGGTGAAGCCCCCGTTGCCACCGACGTACAGGTTCCAGCCGGACTCGGTGGCGATCACCCCGACGTCCTTGCCGCGGGCCTCGGCGCATTCGCGGGCGCAGCCGGAGACCCCCAGCTTGATCTTGTGCGGCGAGCGCAGCCCGCGGTACCGCAGTTCCAGGTCGATGGCCATCCGTACGGAGTCCTGCACGCCGTAGCGACACCAGGTACGCCCGACGCAGGACTTCACCGTGCGCAGCGACTTGCCGTACGCGTGGCCGGACTCGAAGCCGGCGTCGACCAATCGGCGCCAGATGGCCGGCAGCTGGTCGACCCGGGCGCCGAACATGTCGATCCGTTGACCGCCGGTGATCTTGGTGTAGAGGTCGAAGTCGCGGGCCACGGCGCCGATCGCGATCAGGCCCTCGGGTGTGATCTCGCCGCCGGCGATGCGCGGCACCACCGAGTAGCTGCCGTCCTTCTGCAGGTTGGCGAGCATGTGGTCGTTGGTGTCCTGCAACGAGCCCCGCTCGCCGTCGAGGATGTGATCCGCGCTGGTGCTGGCGAGAATCGAGGCGACGGTCGGCTTGCAGATGTCGCACCCGTGTCCGGATCCGTGCCGCCCGACGATCTCCGAGAAGGTCCGCAACCCGGTGACCTGGACGATCTGGAACAGCTCTGCGCGGCTCATCGCGAAGTGCTCGCACAACGCCTTGCTGACCGCCACCCCGCTCTTGGCCAGCTCGGTCTCGGTGAGCTTCTTGACCAGCGGCAGGCAGGACCCGCAGCTCGTTCCGGCCTTGGTGCAGGCCTTCACCTCTCCGACCGAGCAGCAGCCGCCTTCGGTGACGGCGGCCCGGATCTGTCCGGCGGCCACGTTGTTGCACGAGCAGACCGAGGCGTCGTCGGGCAGTTCGACGCTCACGGCGGCTCCGCCCTCCGGGGCGATCAGGGCCGCCGGGTCGGCGCTGAGCGGGCGGCCGACCAGCGGCCGCAGGGTCGCGTACGGCGTGGCGTCGCCGACCAGGATCCCGCCGAGCAGGGTGCGCGCGTCGTCGGAGACGACGAGCTTCTTGTAGACCCCGTTGACCGCGTCGGTGTACGCCACCTCCAGGCATCCCGGCGTGGTGCCGAAGGCGTCGCCGAACGAGGCGACGTCGACACCGAGCAGCTTGAGCTTGGTGGAGGCGTCCGGCGCGGGGACGGTCGCCGCGCCGCCGAGCAGTCGGTCGACCGTCACCTCGGCCATCGCGTACCCCGGCGCGACCAGGCCCCAGACGCGGCCGTCGAGGCAGGCCACCTCGCCGACGGCGCTGATCGACGGATCCTCGGTCAGGCATCGGTCGTCGATCACCACGCCACCGCGCTCACCGACCGGCAGCGCTGCGTCCCGGGCGAGTTCGTCGCGCGGCCGGACGCCGGTGGCGAAGACGACCACCTCGACGTCGATGGTGTCCCCGCCCGCGAACCGCATGCCCCGTACGCGGCCGCTCTTGCGGTCCAGCACCCGCTCGGTGGCGGTGCCGGTGCGCACCCGCACCCCGAGCGCCTCGATCATCCGCTCGAGCTGGGCGCCGCCGCCCTCGTCGACCTGCAGCGGCATGAGCCGCGGTGCGAACTCGACCACGGTCGACTCCGCGCCGAGCGCCTGCAAGGCCCCGGCGGCCTCGAGCCCGAGCAGCCCGCCGCCGACGACGGCGCCGCGGACCGGCCGGTCCGGGTGGTCCGCGCGCAGCTTCTCGACGTACGCGCGCAGGTCGGCGACGTCGTCGATCGTGCGGTAGACGAAGCAGCCCCGCAGGTCGTTGCCGGCGACTGGGGGCACCGCGGCGTACGAGCCGGTGGCCAGCACGAGGTGGTCGTACGCGAGGGTCTCGCCGGTGCTCAGTCGCACGGTCTTCTGCCCGCGGTCCACCGACAGCGCCGCGACGCCCTTGCGCAGCCGCACCGACGGGTCGCTCCACAACTGCTCGTCGCCGAGGTTGAGGTCCTCGGGGTCGCGGCCGGTGAAGTACGTCGTGAGGCCGACGCGGTCGTACGGCGGGCGCGGCTCCTCGGCCAGCACCGTCACCCGGTGGGTGCGCTGCGGGTCGCGGGACCGCAGCGCCTCCACGAACCGATGGGCGACCATGCCGCCGCCGACGACGACTACGTGGGTGTCGGTCATGTCGTGCTCCTGACGATTACGGGCGATGACGGGAGATCTACGGGCGATTGCGGGGGTGTCGCGCCTGGGACGACGCTAGGAATCGGGTGTTTCGGTGGCCCGCGCCGAATATTTCGGGCGTGAAACATCTGTCTCATTCGGCCGCCACCGCACGGTGAGATCCGGTCACGGGTGCGGTCGCGGACTCCGGCGGATCGACCTCGTCCATCCACCCCAGCAACCCACACACCACGTCGCGGCAGCCGCCGCATCCGGTGGTCGCGCGGGTCGTCCGCGCCACGGCCTCGACGGTGCGCGCGCCGGCCAGATGGGCCTCGACGACGGTCTTCTTGGTGACCCCGTTGCACCGGCAGACGGTCGCGGAACCGGGCATCGCCTGCGGCGTGGTCGCCTCGGCGGCGGCTCCGGGCAAGGCGCCGAGCAGCAGGAAGGCAGGGTCGTCCGGCACCGCGCTGCGCCGTTCGTACGCCGTGGTCAGGGCGGCCGCGACTGCGGCGTCCCCGACACACACCGCGCCCGTGACCCGGCCGTGCGCGACCGACACCGCCAGCGACCGGCGGCCGGCGTGATCGCTCAGCCTCACCACGCGGTGTTCGGGGTCGATCGTTCCGAGCGCGACGACACTGAGGCCGACCGCCTTGAGCTTCACGATGTCGACAGCGGTCTCACGTCTGTCCGGGTCCTGCCCACACAGTTCTGCGGCCAATCGGGCGGCCTGGTCCCAGCCCGGGGCGAGCAGCCCGGTCCAGCGGCCCTCTACTTCGGCACAGTCACCGATCGCGGCGACGGCGGCATCCGCCGGTGAGCGCAGATCGGCGCCGACCACGATGCCGTGGTCCACCGGCAGCCCGGCCTCCCGGGCCAGCTGGGCGTTCGGCTCCACCCCGGCGCTGACGACCACCAGATCGACCGGCAGCGTGCGTCCGTCGTCCAGCCGTACGGCCGAGACGTGGCCGTGCCGCTCCTGCAGCTGCGCGATCCGGGCGTCGAGCTCGATGTCGATCCCGTTGTCCTGCAGGCTTGCCCGTACGACTTCCGCGGCCGGGTCGTCGAGTTGCCGTTCCATCAGCGTCGCCGACCGGTGCAGGACCACGACCTCGACTCCGCGACCGCGCAGCCCGCAGGCCAACTCGAGGCCGAGCAGGCCACCGCCGACGACGGCCACCCTCCGCCCGGGAACGGCGGAGGCGAGCAGATCACGGCAGTCGTCGAGCGTGCGCAGCGCGCGGATCCCGCGCAGGTCGCCCCGAGGAAGCGGGATCCGCGGCCGGGCACCGGTAGCGAACACGACCGTGTCGTACGGGTACTCGCCACCGATCGCGTCGACGACCACGCGCCGCGCGCGATCGACCCGTACGGCGGCGATGTCGCGCAGCACCCGTGTTCCGGCCGGCGGAGCAGGCAGGGTGAGCCCGCCGAGGGACGCCCGCCCGGCGATCACCTCCGAGAGCAACAGGCGGTTGTACGGCTCGTGCGGCTCGTCGCCGAGCACCGTCATCTCGATGGCGTGCCCGGCCTCGCGCGCGATCCGGTCGAGGTCCTGCAGGAAGCGGGCCGCCACCATCCCGTGGCCGATGACGACGACGCGCTTCACGCCGCCCCCGGCCCGGCCGGGCGGACGCTGACCGCACAGACCTTGAACTCGGGCATCCCGCTGACCGGGTCGACCGCGGGGTTGGTGAGGTCGTTGACGACCACAGCGCCGTCGTGGTGGAAGGGCACGAACACGCTGTCCCGGTCGACGGCCTCGGTCAGCACGGCTCGTACGACGACCGTGCCTCGGGCCGAGCTCACCTCCACTCCCGTGCCCTCCTCGATCCCGAGGCGGCGGGCGGTGAGCGGGTGCAGTTGCGCGTACGCGTGGTCACCGGGTCGACCCAGCGCCGGGATGCGCCGCGTCTGCGCGCCGGACTGGTACTGCCGCAGCACCCGCCCGGTCAGCAGGTACATCGGCGCGTCGTCGCGCAGGTCGTCGGCCACACCGGCGACGGCGGGCACGATCGCCCGCGCCCGGCCGTCGGGGGTGGGAAAGCGCTCGAGGAAGAGGCGCGGCGTGTGGTCGGCGCCGACCGGGGCCGGCCAGAAGATCTCGGCACCGGACTCGACGCGCTCGGGAGTGACGTCGCCGTAGTCGGCGATGCCGCCGGCGCTGGCCCGGTTCAGCTCGCGCAACACCGCGTCGGGGTCGGTGACGAACGGCACCGGCGCACCGAGCAGCTCGGCCAGATCGGCCCAGATCCGCAGCTCGTCACGTACCTGTGTCGGTGGATCCATGACAGGACGGCGGCGCAGCACACGTCCCTCGAGCGAGGTCATCGTGCCGCGCTCCTCGGCCCACTGCGGCACTGGCAGCACCACGTCGGCGAGCGCCGCGGTCTCCGAGAGCACGAAGTCGGCGACCACCAGCAGGTCCAGCGCCGCCAGCCCGGCCCGTACGCGGCCCGCGTCGGGCGCGGACACCGCGGGGTTCGCGCCGTGCACGAAGAGCACCCGCGGTCCTCCGTCGACGCCCAGCGACCGGAGCAGTTCGACGGCAGGCCGTCCCGGCCCGGGGATGACGGACGGGTCGACGCCCCACACGCCGGCGACGTGGGCCCGCGCCGCGGGATCGGTGATCGAGCGGTAGCCGGGCAGTTGGTCGCACTTCTGCCCGTGCTCGCGGCCGCCCTGCCCGTTGCCCTGGCCGGTGATGCAGCCGTAGCCGCTGCCCACCCGGCCGGGCAGGCCCAGGCCGAGCGCCAGGTCGATGGCCGCGGTGACGGTGGCGGTGCCGTGGGCGTGCTGTTCCGCGCCCCGTCCGGTGAGCACGTACGCGCCCCGGCCGCCGCGTGCCGGCGACGCGGCGACCAGCAGCTCGGCGACCCGGCGCAGCTGCTGCGCGGGCACCCCGGTGACGGTCTCGACACGCTCCGGCCACCACTGCGCCGCTTCCCGGGCCACCTCCTCCCACCCCGTCACCCGCTGCTCGAGGTACGCCGAGTCCGACCCCTCGGCGCCGATCACCGCGTGCAGCAGCCCGAGCAGCAGCACGACGTCGGTGCCCGGCTGGTTGCGCAGGTGCACGCCGTGCCCGTCCGCGGTCAGCGCGGCAGTGGCCGAGACCCGCGGGTCGACGACCACGAGACCGCCCCGGTCGCGCACCTCGCCGAGGTGCTGCACCGCCGGAGGCATCGTCTCGGCGAGGTTGCTGCCGACCAGCAGCACCACGTCGGCGCCACCGAGATCGGCCAGTGGGAAGGGCAGCCCACGATCGAGTCCGAACGCCCGGTTGCCGGCGGCCGCCGCCGACGACATGCAGAACCGGCCGTTGTAGTCGATCAGGCTGGTGCCCAACGCGATCCGGGCGAACTTGCCGATCGTGTAGGCCTTCTCGTTGGTCAGGCCGCCACCGCCGAACACCGCCACCGCGTCCGAGCCGCCCGCGCCCTGCGCGGCTCGTACCCCGGTGACGATCCGGGCGTACGCCTCCTCCCAGCTCGCCGGGTGCAGCTCGCCGTCGGTGCCGCGCAGCAGCGGCTCGGTGAGCCGGTCGGGCGTGGTCAGCAGTTCGGCGCTGGTCCAGCCCTTCTGGCACAGCCCGCCACGGTTGGTCGGGAAGTCCCGCGGGGTCACGGTGACCGCGCCGTCGTCGCCTCGCCGGAGGGTCATCGCACACTGCATCGCGCAGTACGGGCAGTGGGTATCGGCCTGAGTGTGCATCAGCGGCTCAGACCGCGTGCCGCTGCAGGGCCGCACCGCGCCGCCCGTACACGGCCCAGGTCAGCAGTGCCATCGCCAGGTAGACCGTGAGGATCGCCCACAGCGCCGGGACGATCGAACCGGCCCGCGCCTTGGACAGCGAGAACGCCTGCGGCACCAGGAATCCGCCGTACGCCCCGATCGCGCCGACGATGCCGATGGCGCCCGCGGCCAGCCGGCGCGACGCGGCCAGCCCCTCGACCGAGCGGTCCGGGGTGGTCGCGTCGAAGACCGCCGGGATCATCCGGTAGATCGAGCCGTTGCCGACGCCGGTGAAGACGAACAGCCACAGGAAGCTGAGCAGGAACAACGTGAAGTTCTTGCCGCCGAGGGCCTGGACGGCACCGGCCGCGCCGATCGCCATCGCCACCAGCGAGCCGACGGTCACGACCCAGCCGCCGAGCCGGTCGGCGATCCAGCCGCCGAACGGCCGCGACAGGGAGCCGACCAGCGCGCCGAGGAAGGCGAGCTTCAGGCCGTGCTGCGGGAAGGCGTCGTGCAGCAGCTTGGGGAAGACCCCAGCGAACCCGATGAACGAGCCGAAGGTGCCGAGGTAGAGCACCGCGAGCAGCCAGGTGTGCTTCCGGTGGGCGGCCCGCAGGAACGAGCGCTTGTCGGAGGTCGCGGTGCTGAGGTTGTCCATGAACCGCCAGGCGGCCAGCGCGGCGAGCAGGCAGAGCGGCACGAACACCCAGCCGGCCAGCGGCAGGTCCGGATCGCTGACCGTCGCCGAGCCCCACACCACCACGAACGGGATGGCGAACTGCACGGCCGCGGTGCCGAGGTTGCCTCCGGCGGCGTTCAGCCCGAGGGCCCGCCCCTTCTCGGCGGCCGGGAAGAAGAAGGAGATGTTCGTCATCGACGACGCGAAGTTGCCGCCGCCGACCCCGGCGAGCGCCGCCACCACCAGCAACGTCCCGAACCCGGCGTGCGCACGCAGGGCGAGGGCGAGCCCCACGCTCGGCAGCAACAGCAGCAACGCCGAGACGATCGTCCAGTTGCGGCCACCGAAGCGCGGCACCGCGAAGGTGTACGGCAGGCGCAGCGTCGCGCCGACCAGCGTCGGCACCGACAGCAGCCACAGCTGCTGGCTGTCCGAGAAGCTGTAGCCGTACGCGGCCAGTTGGGGGACCACGATCCCCCAGATCGCGAACACCCCGAAGCCGAGGAACTCGGCGGCGACCGACAGCCACAGGTTCCGGTGTGCGGTCGTACGTCCGCCGGCCGCCCACTGCGCGGCGTCCTCCGGCTCCCAGTCGTCGATCCACCGGCCCGGGCGGCGGGTGATCGGTGGGGCAAGGTCCTCGACGGGTGCTGCAGCGGTGATGGCCATGGCGCCTCCGGCGGCCGGGCCCACCCGGACGGTGGGCTGGTGGCCGGAAAGCTAGGCAGCGGGTGTTTCAGCCGACGACGCGTTGCGGTAACGCCGACGTCACCAGTGGCTCACCGTCCGTTCGGCGGGCGGTGAGAAGTCCTGGTTCGTACGTCGCTGACCTGCGACGACGTTCCTACGGCACCGGGGTACGACGGCGGTGAGAGGTGCGTCACACCGTCCACTCGTTCGCCACTCGTCCGCCACTCCGGTCGCGCCACGCCACCGAGGTGGCGGACGAACCGGCTCAGGCCAGGCCGAGGTCGGCCATCGAGAACGCGGCGAGGTAGGGCACCCCGGCCTCCTGCTCGATGATCTGCTGGGCGCCGGTCGCGCGGTCGGCGATGGTCGCGACGGCCACCACCTCGGCGCCGATCTCGCGCGCCGCCTTGACCGCCTCCAGCGGCGAGGCACCGGTCGTGGTGGTGTCCTCGACGACCACGACACGTCGCCCGGCGATGGACGGGCCCTCGATCCGCTGCTGCAAGCCGTGGGCCTTGCCCTGCTTGCGGACGACGAACGCGTCCAACCGCTCACCCGCCGCAGCTGCGGCGTGCAGCATCGACGTGGCGACCGGGTCGGCACCCAGGGTCAGGCCGCCGACCGCCTCGTAGGACAGCTCCCGGGTGAGGTCGCGCATGACCCGACCGACCAGCGGAGCCGCCTCACCGGACAGTGAGATGCGGCGCAGATCGACGTAGTAGTCGGCCTCCTTGCCGGACGACAGGGTCACCCTGCCGTGCACCACGGCGTTCCCCTTGATGAGTTCGAGCAGGCGGTCACGGTCGGCAGCGATGTCGGTCAGCTTGTCGGTCACGCCCCAAGAATAGGAGGCGGCAGGGCCTGTCGGTGTCCCCGTCTAGGCTGGCGCCGTGCGTATCGCGACCTGGAACGTCAACTCCGTACGGAGCCGGATCGAGCGGGTGCTGGGGGTGCTCGAGCGCCACGACCTCGACGTCCTGCTGCTGCAGGAGACCAAGTGCCGCGACGACCAGTTCCCGATGGAGGGTCTGGCCGCCGCCGGCTACGAGGTGGCCCACCACGGCCTCAACCAGTGGAACGGTGTCGCCGTGATCTCGCGCGTCGGTCTCGACGACGTCGAGGTCGGCTTCCCCTCGATGCCCGGTTTCGGCGATCCGATCGCCGCCGAGGCGCGGGCGCTGGGCGCCACCTGCGCCGGTGTACGGGTGTGGTCGCTCTACGTCCCCAACGGTCGCGAGATCGACCACGCCCACTACCACTACAAGCTCGACTGGCTGGGCAAACTGCGCGACGACGCCGCGGGCTGGCTGGCCGCCGACCCGCAGGCGCAGGTGCTGCTGGCCGGCGACTGGAACATCGCCCCCCAGGACGACGACGTCTGGGACATCGAGTTCTTCGCCGGCAAGACCCACGTCACCGCACCCGAGCGCAAGGCATTCCAGGACGTCCTCGACGCGGGGTTCATCGACGTCGTGCGCCCCTATACCTCCGAGCCGCGCACCTTCACCTACTGGGACTACACCCAGCTGCGCTTCCCCAAGAAGCAGGGCATGCGGATCGACTTCGCGCTGGCCTCGAAGGCGCTCGCCGACCGGGTCACCCACGCGATGATCGATCGCGAGGAGCGCAAGGGCAAGGGCGCCTCCGACCACGCGCCGGTCATCGTCACCCTTGGCTGAGCGCGTTAGGGTCGCCCCATGAGCTCGCCGGATGACCCGTACGCCCGCCAGGACCACGACGCCGAGACCCGGGCGATGCCCCGGGTCGATAGTGATCAGCCCTTCACGAGCGACCCCTACGCGTCCCCACAAGCACAACAACCGCAGCAGCCCTCCTACGGCGAGCCGCCCCAGCAGTCCTACCCAGGTGACCCCTACGCGTCACAGCAGCAGTCTTATGGCCAGCCGCCCTACACAGGTGACCCCTACGCGTCACAGCAGCAGCCATATGGCCAGCCGCAGCAGCCGTCGGCGGGCTATGGCTCCTACGACCCAAACCAGCAAGCGGGCAATCCCGCCGGCAACCAGTGGGGCAGTCCCTACGGCAGCCCGCCACCCGGCAACTACCCGCAGAACTACGGCCAGGCGCCCTTCACCGGGTATCCCGCCCAGGGCCAGATCTACGCCCCGCAGAACAGCAGCCAGGGTGTGGCCATCGCCGCGCTGGTGTGTGGCCTGCTGGCCTTGGTCTGCGGCATCACCGCGATCCCCGGCCTGATCTGCGGGTTCATCGGCCTGTCGAAGGCGAACAAGGAGAACAACTCCAGCGCCCGCGTCATGTCGATCGTTGGGCTCGTCATCAGCGCGCTGGTGATGGTCCTCGTCGTGGTTGTGATCGTCGTCGCCGCCGCAGGTTCATGATGCGACTCGATCATGACCTGGTCGTCATCGGCGCCGGGTTCTCAGGGATCGCCATGACGATTGCCGCCAAGGCGGCCGGCCGTGAGGTCCTGATCTTGGAACAAGCCGAGGAGATCGGCGGCACCTGGCGCGACAACCGCTACCCGGGCGTCGCCTGCGATGTCGAGAGCCATCTCTACTCCTACAGCTTTGAGTTGAACCCCGACTGGTCGCGCGACTACGCCCCGGGCGATGAGATCCAGGACTACCTGCTCTACGTCGTCGAGCACTACGACGTACGGCGTCACGTTCGCTTCGGTGCGCGGGTGCAGCAGGCCTGGTTCGTCCAGGAGACCGGCCATTGGGAGGTCGCCTTCGCCACCCCTACCGGCCTGTTGGAGACCGTCACCTGCCGCGATCTGGTCGTCGCTGTTGGATCGCTACAGACTCCGGTCACCCCACCGATCCCGGGACTGGAATTGTTCCGCGGCGAGGTGATGCACACCGCCGACTGGGTCGCCGGCACCACCTCCCACGGCAAGCGGGTGGGCGTCATCGGAACCGGCGCGAGCGCGATCCAGGTCATCCCGCCACTGGCGGAGGATGCCGCGGCGCTGACCGTTTTCCAGCGCACTCCGAGCTGGGTGCTGCCCAAGAATGACCGCGAAATCCCGGAGTCGACCTCGGAACGCTTCGAGCGGCGACCGGCCCTCATGCAGGCCAAGCGGCAGAAGATCCGGGCCGCCAACGAGACGCGCGCAGTGGCGTTCACCAAGCACCCCGCACTGCTGTCCGCGGTCTCGCTGCGCTCGCGCCACTATCTGAAGTCGGTCGTCAAGGATCCGGTCCTGCGCGAGCAGCTGACCCCGGACTACACGATGGGCTGCAAGCGAATCCCGTTGTCCGACAACTACTACGAGGCGCTCATTCGTAAGAATGTACGCGTTGTGACCGGCGCGATCACCAGTGCCGACGCCACCGGAATCGTGACCGCCGACGGCAAACACCACGCGCTCGATCTGCTTGTTCTGGCGACCGGTTTCGACCCGTCCGCGTCATGGAAGGCGGTCAACGTCTTCGGCGAAAACCACCGGTCACTCACCGCGGCCTGGGACGCCGGCATTGACTCCTACTTCGGCGTCACCGTCCCCGCTTTCCCGAACATGTTCTTGTTGCTCGGCCCGAACTCCGAACTCGGCCATACCTCGGTGTTGCTGATGATGGAGGCCCAGGTCGAGATGGTCGTGAAGTTGATGGCCGAGCGCGATCGCCGGGGCGCGGACCTGGTGTCCGTACGACCTCAGGTCGTTCCGGCCCACATGCGCGAGATCGACGAACGCAGCGCGAAATCGGTCTGGCAGCAAGGCGGTTGCCGCAGCTGGTATCTCGACGAGCAAGGCCGCAACCGCACGCTCTGGCCCGGCTCGGTCGGTGAATACGAACGGCGCGTGCGCGAGCCGGACTACATCGACTTCGAGTTCACCAGCGTTTCGGCGGGCTGAGTCGCCCGAACAGCGTGGCGGCCGAGCAGCAGCGCCGTGCCTGCCGCGACCGTCGCCGCGATCGCGGCGCCCAGGAACACCGTGTTGACCTGGTGGACGCCCGCGGCGCGGTAGGCGGCTTCGGTCGGCTTGGCGAGGCCGGAGATCTCTGAGTAGTACTGGTGTAGTCCGATCGCGGTGAGCAGCGCGAGACCGACGACCATCCCGACCATGCGCGCCACGACGATCAACGCCGAGGTCACGCCGTGGTCCGATTCGCGGGCGTCGTGCAGCGCCGCGTCGTTGACCGGCGCGATCGCCAGACCGACGCCCAGACCGACCACGATCAACACGATGGTGGCCGCCACGGTATCGAGGGCGTTGCCGCTCCAGCGCGACATTGCGAACAGTCCGAGGGCAGCGGCGGCCAGGCCGATACCGGCAACGACACCCGGACCCGTACGCCGCAACAACCGTCCGCCGACCAGCGCGCCGACCGGGACGGCGACCAGGAAGCGCACCAGGATCACCGCCGCTTCGGTCTGTGAATCGGTGACCGTCAGTCGGGCCAAGATCGGGATGTCGACCACGATCGCCACGATCGAGGTGCCGACCAACAACGAGACAACCAGCGCCGGCAGCACCCGACCGACGACCGTGCCGCGCGCGATCAGCGGTTCCTGCGCTCGGCGGTGCCACCACCAGTAGACCGCCACGGCGACCGCCCCCAGCGGCAGCAGCCACAGCCCCATCGGCCCGACGACCTGCGTCTCGGGGTTCGCCGAGGAGAAGGTCAACACCAAGCAGCCGAGGGCGATCGCAATCAGCAGCGCACCCACCAGGTCGGCCCGGCGCAATGTCGGCCACCAGTAGCGGGCGGACACGGCCACCAGGGCGGCGAGTGCGCCGAGGCCCCACAGGCCGATCGGGGTCATCAAGCGTGCGTTGTGTCCCGCGTACGGAACGAAGGGGTCGCCGTAGGCGATCGACGTCGTCAACGCCGAGGGCGCGATCAGAGCGAGACCCAACAACACCACCGTCACCAAGCCAACGAGGGCGGTGAGAGCGAGCCACCATCGGGAGATCACCGGGCCTTCCTTGCGGGCCGTCGGCCCGCCGGTGACCCGGATCAGAATCGCCAGCGCGAGGGCGCCGGCCGCGTTCACCCAGAAGATCGCCCGCCAATCCCAGACGTGCAGAATCAGCGCGCCGAGCAACGGTCCGAGCACGCTGCCGATCTCTTGAACGGCGCCCACCACGCCGAACGCGGTGCCGCGCTCCCCTGGCGCCCAGAGCGAGGCGACGATCGCGAGGGTTGCCGGAACCAGGCCGCCACCGCCGATCCCCTGCAGAACTCGACCGGCCACCAGCACGTCCAGGTCGACGCTGATCGCGGTGATGGTGGAGCCGACGCCGAACAACGCCAAGCACCACAACAGGATCCGCTGCCGATCACGCAGGTCAGCCAGTCGACCGATCAGCGGGAGGACCGCGATGTAGCCGAGCAGGAAACCCGACACGATCGGGGTCGCCTTCTGCAGGGCGTCGATCCCGAGACCGACGCCCTTCATCATGTCGGGCAACGCGAGCACCACGACGTAGGTGTCGGCGGCGGCCAAGGCCACCGCGACGGACGCCGTCGCGAGCAGCGCCCTAGGGCGCCTGGATGTCAACCGTCTTCCCGAATTCGGTGAAGTCGAGGTCGTAGGTCGACTTGGCGGCACCCTTGTAGAACGGGCCGACCACGGTTGCGCTGCGCAACTGATTGTTGTCGGTCAGGTTGTATTGCACCGTGAAGGTGCCACTGCCGTCGCCCATGAACAGGACGTCCTTGATGGCCGAGCCGGGCAGGGTCCCGCTGATGCTGGTGACGACGTCGCTGCCGTCGCGCAGCTGACCGCCAGCCTTCGGGTTCTGGGTCTGCGGCAGCAGGGACGAGATGCCCTTGTCCTTCGAGAACAGCTTGTTCGGGTCGGGCGCGCCGTATTGGTTCGGGTTGATCACCGTCATCGCCGAGGCGAACGGCAACTTGGCGTAGGTCTTGCCGCCGAGCGCGACGACCGGCACCGATGCGGCCAATGAGCCGGCCTGCACGTTCAGGGTGCCCTTGAATGCGGGCTTGTCGTTGACGTCACCTTCCCCGCTGAGCACCCCCGAGGAACTCTTGGGAACGTCGGTGCCCTGCAACTTGAAGTGATAGCCGCTGGTGGCGTCGATCGACTTCTTCGCGGCTCCGAGCCGGTCTGCCGCCGTCATCGTGGCAGCCGAGCTCGAAGCTGTGGACTTCTTGCCGCTGGTGCTGCTGCATCCGGAAAGGGCGAGGGTGGCGGCCAAGGCGGCGGTGCCTACCGCGGTGGTCATTCTGCGTGAGCGCATGGGTGCAAACCTATCTGCTGGATCCGACGCCGGTGGGCGCGAACCATCAGACGACACCGGTCTGGACTTGGTTCACCGTCTGCTTTAGTTGGTCACATGTTCAACCACCACACCGTCCTGACGTCCGATGGCGCCCGCCTGGCTGCGTACGTTCGGCCGGGCGGCCGCGACGACGCGCCGACCGTTGTCCTCGCCCACGGCTGGACCAACACCCATCGGGTGTGGCACAAAGTGGTCGACGCCCTCGGCCCCGATCTGCGAATTGTGCTGTGGGATCAGCGCGGTCACGGCGATTCGACGCTGGCCGGGGGCACCCACCGCAGTCGTGGCGAGTCGATCGAGCGCCTTGGCGAGGACCTGCGCGAGGTGATCCGAGCGTTGGTCCCCGACGCCGCACCGCTGCTGCTCGCTGGTCATTCAATGGGCGGTATGACGGTTTTGGCGTATGTCGCCGAGGCCTCGCCCGCAGAACTGCAGCGCTTGCGCGGCGTCGTGCTCTGTTCGACGGCGGCCGCCGATCTGCGTGGGGCCGGCCTGCCCGGCGAGGCGCGCATCATGCGTACGTTGGCCCGTTTACCCACCCGCACCCGGATCGGTCGCTTGGTCCAGGAAAAGCGCCAGCGCGCCTACGTGTTCGGAAACGAGGCGTCGGCGGAGGATGTTTCGCTGACCACCGAGCTCACCGGCGGCACCCGCTTGGTGACCTACGGCGCGTTTTACGGCGCGATGATGCTCCACGACAAGACCGCGGCGCTGGCGAAGTTGGCCGAAACGCCCACCACGATCCTGGTTGGCACGCACGACAAGCTGACCCCGCGGGTGCTCGCCGGCCGGATGCACGACGCCCTGCCCAGCGCGCAATTGCAGGTTCTGGACGGGCGCGGCCACCTGGTTCCGCTGGAGGAGCCGTCCGCCGTGGTCGAGGCGATCAACACCCGGCTGTCGGCGCCACGGGTCAACTGACCCGATCGAAATAACTGGTCCGGTTTCACTTACCTCGAAATTTCGCGGTGGGTGAACCCGGACCAGTTATCTCAACTTCAGGCCAGGACCAGGCCGCCGTCGTTCTTGTCGACCGTGACCTGCGAACCGTCGCGCACCTCGCCGGCCAACAGCGCCTTCGCGAGCCGGTCGCCGATCTCCTTCTGCACCAAACGGCGCAGCGGACGGGCGCCGTACGCCGGGTCGTAGCCCTCATCGGCGAGCCAGGTTCGGGCGGCGTCGGTCACCGACAGGGTGATGCGGCGGTCCTTCAGCCGGTCGGCCAGCGAGGCGACCTGCAGGTCGACGATGTGGGCGAGGTCGGCCCTGCTCAGCGGGTCGAAGATCACCGTCTCGTCGAGCCGGTTCAGGAACTCCGGCTTGAACGAGGCGCGTACGGCGGTCATCACCGACTCCCGCTTCTGCTCCGGCGAGAGCGCCGGGTTGATCAGGAACTGCGACCCCAGGTTGCTGGTGAGCACCAAGATCACGTTGCGGAAATCGATCGTGCGGCCCTGACCGTCGGTCAGCCGCCCGTCGTCGAGCACCTGAAGAAGGATGTCGAACGTCTCCGGGTGGGCCTTCTCGACCTCGTCCAGCAACACGACGCTGTACGGACGACGACGTACGGCCTCGGTCAGCTGCCCGCCCTCTTCGTAGCCGATGTAGCCCGGAGGGGCACCGATCAGCCGGGCCACCGAGTGACGCTCGGAGTATTCGGACATGTCGATGCGCACCATCGCGCGTTCGTCGTCGAACAGGAAGTCGGCCAACGACTTCGCCAGCTCGGTCTTGCCCACACCCGTCGGGCCGAGGAACAGGAACGAACCGGTGGGCCGGTTGGGGTCGGCGATTCCGGCCCGCGATCGGCGTACGGCGTCGGAGACGGCCTCGACGGCGGCGGTCTGACCGATCAACCGCTCGCCGATGAAGTCCTCCATCCGCAGCAGCTTCTCGGTCTCGCCTTCCAGCAGCCGGCCGGCCGGAATCCCGGTCCAGGCGCTGATCACGTCGGCGATGTCGTCTGCGCCGACCTCGTCCTTGACCATCGGGCCGGCTCCCCCGGCGGTGCTGGAGGTGGCCTCGGCAGCCTGGGCTTCCTCGAGCTGTCGCTCCAACGCAGGCAGGTCACCGTAGTTGATCCGGGACGCGCCACCGAGGTCACCTTCGCGCGCCAATTTGTCTGCCTGAGTCCGCAATTCGTCGATCTGCGCCTTCAGGTCACCGACCTTGTTGAGCGAGTTCTTCTCGGCGTCCCAGCGCGCGTTCAACGCGGCCAACTGCTCCTGCTTGTCGGCCAAGTCGGAGCGAAGTCGGGCCAACCGGTCCTTTGACGCGTCGTCGGTCTCGTTCTGCAGGTGCAGCTCTTCCATCTTCAACCGGTCGACCGCTCGGCGCAGTTCGTCGATCTCGACGGGGCTGGAGTCGATTTCCATCCGCAGGCGCGAGGCGGCCTCGTCGATCAGGTCGATCGCCTTGTCCGGCAGCTGGCGGCTGGTGATGTAGCGGTCCGACAGCGACGCCGCGGCAACCAACGCGGAGTCGGCAATGGCCACCTTGTGGTGGGCTTCGTAGCGCTCCTTCAGTCCGCGCAGGATGGCGATCGTGTCTTCGACCGAGGGCTCACCGACGTAGACCTGCTGGAACCGACGCTCCAGAGCGGGGTCCTTCTCGATGTGCTCGCGATATTCGTCGAGCGTGGTGGCGCCGACCAGGCGCAGTTCACCGCGGGCCAGCATCGGTTTGAGCATGTTGCCCGCGTCCATCGCGCTGTCGCCAGACGCACCAGCGCCGACAACGGTGTGCAGTTCGTCGATGAAGGTGACGACCTGACCGCCGGAGTTCTTGATCTCCTCCAGCACCGCCTTGAGGCGCTCTTCGAACTCGCCGCGGAACTTGGCACCGGCGATCATGGCGCCGAGGTCGAGGCTGATCAATCGCTTGTCCCGCAACGATTCCGGAACGTCGCCGGCCACGATGCGCTGAGCAAGACCCTCGACCACGGCGGTCTTGCCGACGCCGGGTTCGCCGATCAACACCGGGTTGTTCTTCGTACGGCGGGAAAGCACCTGAATGACGCGACGAATCTCGGAGTCTCGACCGATGACCGGGTCGAGCTTGCCCTCGCGGGCGACCGCGGTGAGGTCGGTGCCGTACTTCTCCAGCGCGTCGAACTGGCCCTCCGGCTCCGGGCCGGTGACCTTCGCGCCGCCACGGGTGGTCGGAATCGCCGTGGCGATCGCGTCGGCGTCGAGGCTGAACTGGCCGGTGCGGGCCAACGCCAGCAACAGGTGGTCGGTCGAGACGAAGGTGTCGCCCATCGCGGTCATCGCCTGACGCGCTTGTTCCAGCACGTTCGCCAACGAACGCGACATCGAGGGCTGCCCGACCGACGAACCCGCGGCCGCCGGAAGACTGGAAAGTACTTGCGCGGCAACGCCCTTGACAGCGCCAATCGTGGTGCCGACCGCTTCCAGCAGGGGCGCGGTCGTGGTTTCGGTCTGCTCGGTGAGGGCGGCCAGGAGGTGGGCGGGCTCGACCTGCGGGTTGCCGGCCGTGATGGCCGCCCTGGTCGCAGCGGACAGCGCTTCCTGCGCCTTCGTGGTCAACTGAAGATCCACCGGTGAAGTCTCCTTGTTCGTCGATGCATGTCTGGTGGCACGCCGCGCGAGTTCCAACCTACGCGCGGTGAGCCGGCTACCGATGTCAACTCGTTCAAGGTTGAGCGTATTCCGCTCAACCTTGACCCACTGCCGCGGTTCGCGACCGTTCCGGTCGCCCTCAGCGCAGGTGCTGGCCCAAGAAAGCGAACTGATCGGCGAACCGGTCTGCGACGAAGTCGTAGCTGTGCCCGCCCGACTCGACGCCACCCGCTGGTGACGTCTTGAACTTCGATCGAAACCGGCGTACGGCGGGGCGAAACGGATCCTTGTCGCCCACATCGATACGCAACGGAATCCGTTGCAACACGGCAGTTCTCGTGAAGAGGTCGTGGGCTGCGAAGTCGGCAGCCGAGTCGTAGGCGACCGCCGGGGTGTCGCCGTAGCGGTCCCAGAGTGCCGGAGCGACCACGGCAACTGCCGCGACGATCGAGGGTCGCGCAGTGGCGAGCAGCATCGCCCCGTAGCCGCCCATCGAGAAGCCGTGCAAACCGATCTTGCGAATGTTCAACCCCCGCTGGCGCAGGACCGGGAGGAGTTCGTCGAGCACCATCGCACCGGCGTCGCTGCCGTCGGAGCGGCGGTGGTAGTAGGACTTCGGACCACCATCGACGGTGACATAGGCGAAGGGTGCGGCGCCGGCGCGTACCGCGTCGTTGAGTCGGCCGGGGAAGCCCAGATCCATCAGGCTGCGCGCGTCACCGCCGAGACCGTGCAGCCCGACCACCACCGGGAGGCCGGTCGTGGGGTGCCCGGCGGGGGTTGCGACGCGGAAGTTCACCCGGCTGCGCCGCTGCGCGGAGTGGAACGAGCCAGTGCTGACGCCGCCGGCGGGAACAGCGGACTTCGTCGACGTTTTGGTCGAGGGCCCCGAGGAAGACCTCGCGGGCGTCCGCGGCGTCGCGCCCCCGCAACCCGCCAGCGTCGTGGCGCCAATCAGCAGCGCGGCGCGACGGGACGGGCGAACGCTCAACCCCGACCGCGTACGTCGTCGTCGACCCAGCCGTCACGCTCGCCGCAGATCTGTTCGAACCGTTCGGTGAGCGCCTTCCCAACGGCCGAGGTGGGGTCGTCGATGGTCGGAACATTCACGTGGACTGCCCAGTCGTGGGCTTCGGAGTCGTCCTCACCAGCGAGGGCCTCGCGGATGACACGGACGCCGTCGAACTCGTCACGCAGTTCCTCGGCCACTTCCTCGGCATCGTCACGTTCAGGAAAAACCAGGAGGTATTCGGTCACGGGTCCAGCCTGCCATTCAGGGCCCAAACTTCCCTTGCCCGTCACCTGCGTGTTGCTTCCAACCTCTAGCGTCCGCAGCGATGGGACGGCGATTCGTGGCGATCGGGGACTCCTTCACTGAAGGGGTGGGTGACCCGAACATCCTCTACCCCAACGGTGTTCGCGGCTGGGCTGACCGCATGGCGCGGCAACTGGGCCGGCATGACGATCGATGGCGCTATGCCAACCTGGCGATCCGCAGCAAATTGCTGGACGAGGTCGTCGAGGAGCAGCTCGCCCCCGCATTGGCCCTGCGGCCGACCCTCGCCTCGTTTTACGCGGGCGGCAACGACATCCTCTCGCTGCGGGTCGACATGTTCGCGGTCATGGAACGCTACGAAGCGGCCTTGCGCGAGTTGGTCGCGCATGTCGAGGACGTGGTCGTGTTCACGACCTTCGACTCCACCACGTCACCGGTGTTGGAGCCTGTTCGGCGACGGATCCTGTTCTACAACAACGCCGTCCGCGAGCTGTCGACGGCGTACGGCGCGATCCTGGTCGACCACACTCGCCTCGGCGCCTTCCGCGACCGGCGGATGTGGAGTCCCGATCGGATCCACATGGCGCGGCCCGGCCACAAGGTGCTGGCCGCCGAAGTGTTGAAGACCCTCGGCATCCCGCACACCCTGAAGGTGCCCGAGCTACCGCCTTTCGAACAGCGCCCCTGGCGCGAGACCGTACGCGCCGAGAGTTCCTGGGTTCGCCATGAGGTGATCCCGCTCTTCCAGCGCCGAATGAAGGGCGTCCGGGAGGGCGACTCGCTCACCCCGAAGTGGCCGGAGTTGGTTCGGCCGTCCGACGGGATGAAACGTCTGGCGCGCGGGCGCAGCGGCGACGCGCAGCTGGTCCACGAACGCTCCCTACAGCCGTAGTAAAGGAATTTGGTCGTTATAGCGACCGTGTTCCGCCCTGCTGCGCGAGGAACTCATCGACTTCCGCGCGGGTGGGTGCCGTCGCGGGACCGCGCCGGGTCACCTTGATCGCCCCGCCGGCGTTGGCCCGTCGGGCCGCGACGATCCAGTCGGTTCCGGCCACGATCTCGCCGCAAAGGACCCCGGTGTGAGCGTCGCCCGCGCCGTTGGTGTCGACCGGCTCCTGCGGAAACCCAGCGACGTACGAGGTCGAGCCGTCGGCATGAACCCAACACCCCAGCGGTCCGTCGCGGACGATCGAGACCGCGCCCGGTGGAAGCAGGGCGGCCACCGCACCACAGGCTGCGCGCGGATCGATGACCCCGCTGAGCCCGGTCGCCTCCTCGGCGTTGGAGGTCCAGACCGTCGTCAGGCGCAGAACGTGGTCGCGCAAATCCGGCGTAAGCGCGGCGAAAACCGCTCCGGGATCGAGCACCACGTCAACACCAGACGGGAGCGAGTCCAGCCAGGTAAGCAACGGCTCACGGGTGGGTCCGAGCAGGGCATAGCCCGAGACGCAGACCAGATCACCCGGCTGCGGGTCGGAGGTTTGCAACGACTCCGGACTGATCCGACGCTCAGCCCCGGCGGCAGTCACGAAGGTGCGCTCGGCGCTTGGCTCGACCAGAACGACACAGATCGCGGTGTCCTCGTTCTGCACCGGGTCGGCCGACACAGTCACGCCCTCGTCCTGCAGAGCCGAACGAATGAGGTCGCCGTTCGGGCCGGTGCCGTGGGCACCGGCAAGCACAGCTGCCGCACCCGTACGAGCCGCCGCGACAAGGATGTTCACCGCGCCACCGGCGTATCGCTGCTCGGCGGTAGCCATGACGTTGCCACCTCGGGAGGGGAGATTCGGCACCTCGGTGACGAGGTCGACGAGGGCTTGACCGGTGTGAATCACCCGACGGTTGGCAGTCATGGCCGCCACCTTGCCACGCCGCAGGTGCCAGAGGTGGCCCGTTTCGGCGTCTCGCAAGCAGCCCTTCCCGCACCTTCGCGGGTCGCCGGCGCTTCAATGGACCCATGGCAGACAAAGTCGCAGAACAGTTGGTCGCCCAGATGCTCGAAGCCGGCATTCGCCGGATTTACGGAATCGTGGGCGACAGCCTCAATCCGATCGTCGACGCCGTTCGCCGCACCGGCGGGTCCGCCCGCGGTGGCATCGACTGGATCCACGTACGGCACGAAGAAGCTGCCGCATTCGCGGCCGGCGCCGACGCGGAACTGACCGGCGAGCTGGTGGCCTGCGCGGGATCCTGCGGCCCCGGCAACCTGCACCTCATCAATGGGCTCTACGACGCCAACCGCAACCACGCGCCAGTGCTGGCCATCGCCAGCCATATTCCGAGTGTGCAAATCGGTCAGGGCTACTTCCAGGAGACCCATCCCGACCGCATCTTCAACGAATGCTCGGTCTACTCCGAGATGATCTCCACCGCCCAACAGGCGCCGCGCGTCATGGCGGCTGCCCTGCGCCACGCGGTCTCCGCGCCGGGCGTTGCGGTTGTGACCCTGCCCGGTGACATCGCCGACGAGCCCGTCGCCGCGCCGGCCCCGAAGTTCGTGCCAGTGCCGCGAGCCGAACTGGTGCCCTCCAACGAGACTGTGCGCGCCCTCGCCGACGCGATCAACCGGGCCGAGAAGGTCGCGATCTTCGCCGGCGCCGGAACCGCTGGCGAACACGCCGCGGTCGTCGAACTCTCCGACCTGATCGGGGCGCCGATCGGGCACTCGCTACGCGGCAAGGAACACATCCAGTTCGACAACCCGTACGACGTCGGCATGACCGGTCTGCTGGGCTATGGCGCCGCGGCCGCCGGCATGGACGACGCCGACCTGCTCCTGATGCTCGGCACCGACTTCCCTTACGACCAATTCCTGCCCGATGTGGTCACCGCCCAGGTGGATCGCGACGCGAGCATCATCGGACGGCGTACGTCGGTGGATCTGCCGGTGCACGGCGACGTCGGCGCGACCCTGCGCGCGCTGATCCCGCTGCTTGAGCGCAAGAAGAACCGCAAGTTCCTGGAGAAGACGCTCAAGCGCCACGATGACCTCATGAACAAGGCGGTCGGCGCCTACACCCGCAAGGTGGAGAACAAGCGGCCGATCCACCCCGAATACGCCGCGTCAGTTCTAGACCAGGTGGCGGCGAAGGATGCGATCTTCACCGCCGACACCGGGATGTGCAACGTGTGGAGTGCGCGCTACATCAACCCGCTCGGCACCCGCCGGTTGATCGGCTCGTTCCTGCACGGCTCGATGGCCAACGCGCTGCCGCACGCGATCGGTGCGCAGTTCGCCTATCCGGACCGTCAGGTGATCTCTATGTCCGGCGATGGCGGGCTGTCGATGCTGCTCGGCGAGCTGATCACGGCCGCCACCCACAAGCTGCCGATCAACGTCGTGGTCTTCAACAACTCGACCCTCGGGATGGTGAAGCTGGAGATGCTGGTCGACTCACTGCCCGACTTCGGAGTCGATGTTCCGCCGGTCAACTACGCCGCGGTGGCCGCCGCGCTGGGGTGGCACGCCGTACGGGTGGAGGATCCGACGCAGCTCGAGGCCGCCTATCGGGAGGCATTCGCCCACCCTGGACCGTCGCTGATCGACGTGGTCACCGACCCGCTCGCGCTCTCTGTGCCGCCGAAGATCAAGTCGGCTCAGGTGTTCGGGTTCGCCACGGCGATGAGCAAGATTGTGTTGAACGGCGGTGCGGGAGAAGCGGTTTCGATGGCGCGGTCGAATTTGCGAAACTTCCCCCGCTGACCACCTGCCGTCGTCGGCGAACAAGGACCGCAGACAGAAGTGGCCCGTCCGATCGGACGGGCCATTTCTTGTCTCCTGCGGTCAGCGCTGCGGGCGCCACACGACCAGCGAGCTGCCCGGCGCCCGGCGCGGCATCCGTTCGCCCGGCCGCAACGCCACGATCTGGCCGTCACGCCCGGCCGCGAACACCCGGCCACCGGCCGCTTGTCGCAACTGCGCCTGCAACTCACCCACACGGGCCTGCAACGCGTCGACCTGCGACTCCAACTGCATGATCCGCGCGATCCCAGCCAGGCTGACGCCCTCCTCCTGGGAGAGGCGCTGCACCTCGCGCAGGGTCTCGATGTCATGCGCGCTGTAGCGGCGCCCGCCACCTCTGGTACGAGAGGGGGTCACGATGCCGAGGCGGTCGTACTGACGCAGTGTTTGAGCGTGCATCCCGGCCAATTGGGCTGCGACCGAGATGACATAGACCGGCGTGTCCTCGTCGTGCACGCCGCCCGGAATCATTGCGCGGCCTTGCTCACCAGGTCAGCGCGCGGGTCGGCTTGCTCGGCCGCGATGGTCGCGACGGCCGCTTTCGCGTCGTCGGACAGTGCGGTCGGAACCACAACCTGGACCTTGGCCAGCAAGTCGCCAGCACCGGCGCGGGCCGGCACCCCGCGACCCTTGATTCGCAGCACCCGCCCGGAGGGGGTGCCCGCTGCGACCTTCACCTTGACGCTCTTGCCGTCGAGGGTCGGAACGCTGACCGTCGCGCCGAGGGTCGCCTCGGCGAAGGTCACCGGCAGGTCGATCGTGAGGTTGTTACCCTCGCGGCCGAACACCGGGTGTTTAGCCACCGAGACCTCCAACAACAGGTCGCCGTTGCCGCCCGGCCCCGGCTCGCCCTTGCCGGCCAGGCGGATCGTTTGACCGTCCTTGACGCCCGCGGGAATGCGCGTCTTGAGCGTGCGGCCACCACCGGCGTTGAGCGTGAGGGTGTCACCCTCAACCGCCTGCCGGAAGGTCAACGTCGTACGGGCGCGGGTGTCAGCCCCGGTCGCTCGACCGAATCCGCCACCGCCGTAAGGAGATTGGCCGCCGAAGCCGCCACCGAACTGGCCCAGGATGTCCTCCAGGTTGAACGTCTGACCGCCGCCACCGGCGCCGGTGAAACCGCCACCGCCGGCCCCACCGAAGGTGGAAAAGAGGTCCTCGAAGCCGCCGTTGCCACCCGAACCGCCACCAAACCGGGCGCCGCCGCCAACCATTGCGCGCAACTGGTCGTATTCCTGGCGCGACTTCGGGTCGGCCAAGACCTGGTGGGCCTCGCCGATGTCTTTGAAGGTCTGCTCGGCCGCCGCGTCACCCGGGTTCTGATCGGGATGCCACTTGCGGGCCAGCTTGCGATAGGCCTTCTTGATGTCGGCCTCGGATGCGTCCTGTGGGACACCGAGGATGTTGTAGAAGTCCTTGTCCAGCCAGTCCTGACTCGCCATGCTCTCTCCTTGCCCTGCTCACCGGACGAACCACGCCTGATCAAATCGTCGCACCAGGCGTGGTTCGTCCGGGAACGAGGAATTACTGGGGGTCGGCCACCGAGACGCGCGCCGGGCGCACGACCCGCTCACCAATCTTGTAGCCGGGCTGCATGACTTGTACGACGGTGGTCGCCGTCGCGTCTTGTGGCAACTCGGCCTGCACGTGCATGAGCGCCTCGTGGTGGTTCGGGTCGAACTCGTCGCCCGCCTCACCAAAACTGCTCAAGCCGTATTTGGCCAGTACGCCGTCGAGCTTGTCGGCGATCTTCGCGAACGGGGTTCCGTCAGCGAGGTCGCCGTGTTGGCGAGCCAGGTGAATCTCGTCGAGCACCGGCAGCAGCGATTCGACGAACCCAACCAGGGCAATTCCCTTGGCGGCTTCGCGGTCGCGGTCGACGCGGCGCTTGTAGTTGACGTATTCGGCCTGAACCCGCTGCAGGTCCGAGAGCCGTTCGGCCGCGAGCGCGGTGTCGGGGTGGACCTCCGGCTCCTGCGGTTCGGCGACCGGAACCTGCTGCGCGTCGTCGTTGACCGACTCCGTCGTCTGGTCGTCGTTGCCCGACTCCGTCGCCTGGTCGTCGTTGACCGACTCCGTCGCCTGGTCGTCGTTGCCGGGCAGGTCCTCGCCGACCGAACCGGCAAAGCCGCTGTCACTGCCGGGGGTTTCCTGTCCGGCTGGTGTGTCATCGGTCATCGGGAACTCCTTCGCGTCGTCGGTGCGCAGTCGACCTGTCTGCGGATCGATTCTCCGCTTGTCGCGGATCACCGGCCCGGTGGGCTCCTGCGCGGAGCCCACCGGCTGGTGATCGGTCACTTGTTGTCCGACTCGTCGTCAACGACTTCAGCGTCAACGACGTCGTCGCCGGACTGCTCGGCCTTCGGAGCCTCGCCCTCGGCGGTCGCGCCGTCGGCACCTTCGGCGCCGGCTGCGTACATCGCCGCACCCATCTTCTGCGAAGCATCGGACAGCGTCTTGCTCTTGGCTTCGAGGTCCTCCTGGGAGGTGGTCTCGTCCTTGAGCGCTGCCTTCAGGTCATCGAGCGCGGTCTGGACCTCGGACTTGGTGTCGTCCGGGATCTTGTCGCTGTTGTCGCCCAAGAACTTCTCGGTCGAGTAGACGAGGCCTTCGGCGGTGTTGCGCGCCTCGGTCGCCTCGCGCCGCTTGGCGTCCTCGGCAGCGTGCTCCTCGGCTTCCTTGATCATCCGCTCGATGTCGTCCTTGGACAACGCCGAACCACCGGTGATCTGGATCCGGGCTTCCTTGCCCGTTCCGCGGTCCTTGGCGGACACGTGGACGATGCCGTTGGCGTCGATGTCGAAGGTGACCTCGATCTGCGGCACGCCGCGCGGGGCGGGCGCGATGCCGGACAGTTCGAAGTTGCCCAGCGGCTTGTTCATCTTGGCCACTTCGCGCTCACCCTGGAACACCTGGATGTCGACCGACGGCTGATTGTCCTCCGCCGTCGAGAAGACCTCGGTCCGCTTGGTCGGGATCGCGGAGTTGCGCTCGATCAGCTTGGTGAACAGACCACCCTTGGTCTCGATGCCCAGCGACAGCGGGGTCACGTCGATCAGCAGGACGTCCTTGCGCTCACCCTTGAGAACGCCAGCCTGCAGCGCAGCTCCGACCGCAACGACCTCGTCGGGGTTGACGCCCTTGTTGGGCTCCTTGCCGCCGGTCAGTTCCTTGACGACCTCGGCGACCGCGGGCATACGGGTGGAGCCACCGACCAGCACGATGTGGTCGATGTCGCCGACCTTCACACCGGCGTCCTTGATGACGTTGTTGAAGGGCGCCTTTGTGCGCTCCAACAGATCCTTGGTCATCTGCTCGAACTGCGCGCGGGTGATGGTCTCGTCCAGGTGGATCGGGCCGTTCTCACCCATGCTGAGGTACTGCAGCGACAGGTTGGTGCTGGTCGAGGAGGAGAGTTCCTTCTTGGCCTGCTCCGCCGCGTCACGCAGACGCTGCATCGCGATCTTGTCCTTGGCCAGGTCAACACCGGTCTGGTTCTTGACGGTGGTCAGCAGGTGCTCGACGATCCGCTGGTCCCAGTCGTCACCACCGAGCTTGTTGTCACCGCTGGTCGCGCGGACCTGAATGGTCGAGAAACCGTCCTCCGGGTCCTTGCCAACCTCGAGGAGCGAGACGTCGAAGGTTCCGCCACCGAGGTCGAAAACGAGGATGAGTTCGTCTTCCTTGCCCTTGTCGAGGCCGTACGCCAGCGCCGCCGCGGTCGGCTCGTTGACGATGCGCAGGACGTTCAGACCGGCGATCTCACCGGCTTCCTTGGTGGCCTGACGCTCGGCGTCGTCGAAGTAGGCGGGGACGGTGATAACCGCGTCGGTGACGTCTTCGCCGAGGTAGGACTCGGCGTCGCGCTTCAGCTTCATCAGGATGCGGGCCGAGATCTCCTGCGGGGTGTACTTCTTCCCGTCGATCTCGGTGTTCCAGTCGGTGCCCATGTGGCGCTTGACCGAGCGGATGGTGCGGTCGACGTTGGTGACCGCCTGTCGCTTGGCGATCTCACCGACGAGAACGTCGTTGTTCTTGGCGAACGCGACGACCGACGGGGTGGTGCGTCCGCCTTCGGCGTTCGCGATGATTTCCGAGTCGTTGCCCTCCAGGACAGCGACGGCGGAGTTGGTGGTGCCGAGGTCGATACCTACCGCACGAGCCATGGTTGATCTCCTTTTCATCGGATGTTGTCCGAGTTCGATTGACTACAGCCGACTCAACTCTCCACGTCGTACGGTGTCAAGCTGGCGCTCTGCAATCTTGCGTCTGGTTGACTCAACTCTTGGGTCTGAGAATTCATTCCCGGCCCGCAACGGCGGTGTCGCTGCACTTCTTGTGGGTTCCTGATTAAAGTGACAATTTCCCGGTTTCGTGCCAACGGCGTGTCAACGTTCCTGGTTTCGTGTCAACGGGTGCAGGCTCGAGGTCGTGGACCTGAGCAGGTTCGGGGTGCGATTTCTTCGTCGCGATGGCGCCGAGGTGATCGTGTCGTCGCTTGATCGAGTGAGCGGCGCGGATCTCACGGACGTGGATGCGGTTCGTCTGCCCCCGTCACATGCTGGTCAGCGGCATTACCCGGGAGTGTTCTGGTCGGCAACGACTGGTCACTCTTTGGTGTACGAGAGTCTGCTGGAGTTGGAGAGGCTCTGGCTCGCGGACTTCGACCAGGACGTCGTCGGGATCGCCGCGCAGCCGATGCATCTGACCGGCTTGGACGGAGCAGTGGTGCGCCGACGCGTGCCCGACCTGTTCCTGACGCATGTTGACGGCACTTGCACGGTAGTCGACGTCAAGGCGGCGAAACGGCTCGCGCGACCAGAGGTCCAGGAGCAGTTCGCCTGGACCTCTGACCTTTGCCAGGCGAAGGGGTGGCGGTACGAAGTGTTCACCGGCGCGCCCAACTTGCTGATGCGCAACATTCGGATGGTCGCGGCCGGTCGGCACGCATTCGCGTGCACCCCCTCGTGTCTGGAAGCTGTCACCATGCTCGTGACGGAGCCCACCAGGTGGGACCGGGTGGAGAGTGACGCAGCTGAGCGTGGGTTGTCGCAAGCAGATGTGCGGCCGGCGCTGTTCAGATTGTTGTGGACCGGGGTCCTGACAGCAGATCTGTCGCGCCCATTATCTGGCCGGACTCTGGCTGGCCAATTCGCCGACCAAGGCCTATTGGACGAGATCCACCTACAGCTGGCTCCTGTGACGCTCGGGCACGGTGCCCCGCTGTTGCCGCGGCAACTCCTGGCATCGAATCTGAGCCTTACCGCAGTGGATCGTGACGGACAGTTCGTTCACCTCATCTACCGGGTCACGACGACGGCATCCGGTTCCAGTTGAGGATCGGCACGCGGAGCGTGCCACAAGACGATCCTCAAGTGAGACGCGAGGGGCAAGGTTGTGTCAGGTGTGGATGGCCGGCGCATCCACCCAGATCATGAGTGTGGGGTACTGGGTGTGATGTCCCTGATCGTGCATTTCCCCTTGGACGGGGCGTCCATGGTCAGCCCTTCGACTGTGGTGGTCGCACCGGGCGCGAGATTCTCCGCGATCGCATCTGCGGTGCTGGTTGGCTGGCCCGCGGCCTTGACGTCGATGTTGATGACGTAGGTATGCGCCGCCGAGGAGGTGTTAGTGAGCTTGACGAGAGCGCGGAAGGTCATCGCGTTCTTGGGGGCACAGGTCGTGACCGTGGCCTTCGCCGTTCCACCGGCCGTCGGATCGTTGACGCGGGTAGCTGTTGCGGTCCTTGAGGTCGTCGGCTTCGAGGCAGCACTACCACTGGTGGCGGGTGCTGCGGTGGTGGTGGTGGTGCCGGTCGCCGCAGGCCCGGCACTGGCCGTGCTGCTCTGCCCGCCACCACCACTGGACCCGCACGCAGCGAGCAGCGCGACCGAAGGAATCACGAGCAAAGACCTGATGGGCAACGGCATAGAGGTACTCCTGCAGATTGTGGGCTAATTGGCGTCGGGGGTACTTTGTCAGACTCCGCCGCGCGTGCCGACGTCGGACACTCCGCGGCGCGGGACCCGCTCGGCATTCGACCGGTTCTTCACCCCCCCCCGGCGAGGAACCCAGGGCGAGGTGCCGAAAGCCCATCGTGTCACGGACGCTACCGATCTACGGCCGGCTGAGGTCGAGCGTGTAGTACCGCGTGATTCCGGACGTGTGGTGCAGGTTGAATCCGGCTCCTTCGTAGAGTCGGATGGCGTCGTGCTGGCGGTCGCTGGTGTCAAGGATGATCTGCTGGCAGCCATCGTGGGCAGCCGTTGCGATGGCGACATTGAGTAGCTGTCGGCCATGGCCACGCCCGCGATGCCCGGGATCAGGTACATGCGTTTCAGCGTGGCTACACCATTCTCTGGTGCAGTCAGAGCAGCCAGCCGATGACGGCTCGGTCGAAGCGGAGAAGCCACAGGTGCTGGTAATAGGCAGTCGGGTTCTCCAGGTCGGCGTCGAGCTCGGGATCGTAGCCGAACCCGAACTCGGCATGGACATTGTTGACCAGGTCAGCGAATGCCGGCTGATCCTGCGGGGTGTAGATCCCCACGGTCGGTTCACTCACCACGGCATCGTGACATCCGAGCACGAACACCCACCCTCGGACGTCCGCCAACGATCGACGTCCGGGTCACGCAGTTGTGCTGATGATGCAGAAAGGGGCTCCACTCGGATCGGCGAGTCGGCGTCGCGGCAGCCGCTGGTCGTCTCCAGTCGAGACGTCCGAGTCATCCGTGCGTAAGCGCTGTATTCGTTGCGGCCGAGGTGAGGGCGTCCCAGGCAGCCATCGCGCAGTAGATCACGGCTTCAAGGTCTTTTCGGGTAGCGCCATCGCGGGCTTGGACGGAGAGTCCTTGCACCACCGTCGCGTAGTAGCGAGCGACCGCCTCAACGACGTCGCCCGGAAGTGTGGGGTCACCGTCGGCGACACCCTGCCCGAGGCGCTCCTTGATGGCTGTGAATTGCGATCGTCGGATATCAGCCAGAAACTCTCTGACTTCGTGGTTCTCGACCGCGCCAGTGGGTGCGGCGAGGATCAGCATGCAGTAGTGCGGCGCGTCGGGACGGGTGATCTGGTCGATAGTGGCGTGGAGCATGGCCTCGACCGCGCCGCGGGCAGTCGGGTGCTCGATCAGCGCACGTTTGGGCGGCCCACCGTATGTCGTGCCGTAGCGCTCCATGACGAGGCGAAATAGGTCCGCCTTGCTCCCGAAGCAGGCGTAGATGCTGGCCGAGGCGATGCCCATCGTTTTGGCCAGAGCCCGATGGCTGTCGCCGGCGGCGACGGTCTGAGGATTTGGACAAGTTAATGGGAAGGCACTCGTCTCCCTAACTTGTCGCGCCGCAGGTCAGAGCACTGCGCAGGTGACAGTTCGCGCCGGAACGTACATCTCACCGAGCTCGGAATGCCGGTGGGTTGCCAGCTCAGACACCCACCCACTCGGTGTAGAACAGTCCGAGCCCGGCGGCCACGCAAACCCCGCAGATGATCCAGAACCGGATCGTGACGGTGACCTGCGGCCAGTCCAGCATCTCGAAGTGGTGGTGGATCGGGGTGATCTTGAACAAGCGCTTACCGACCCCGCCGTTGCGACGCTTCGTGGCCTTGAAATAGCTCATCTGAAGGATCACCGACATCGTCTCGAAGACGAACAGGCCGCCGAGGACGATCATCAGCAACTCGGTCCGAGTCATGATCGCCAGGCCGGCGAGCGCCGCCCCGAGACCCAGCGATCCGGTATCTCCCATGAAGATCTTGGCCGGGGAGGCGTTCCACCACAGGAAGCCGAAGCAGGCACCCATCACGCAGGCGGCCACCAGGGCTAGGTCAAGCGGATCCCGCACCACGTAGCACTTCGCCGCGCCGACGGGGTTGCAGTTCTGGTTGAACTGCCACACCCCGATCAGGACGTACGCCGCGAACACCATCGCGCATGCCCCCGCGGCTTGGCCGTCCAAGCCGTCGGTGAGGTTCACGCCGTTGCTGGCGCCGGCGATCATCACGTTCGCCCAGAGGACGAAGAGGATGATCCCGACCACGGTTCCGCCGAAGGCGAGGTTGATCCAGGTGTCTCGTACGAAAGAAATTCGGAACGACGCCGGGGCCACTCCGTTGCGCGAAAAGCGCATGGCCAGGACGGCGAAGGCGACTGCCACCGCGGTCTGCCCGACCAGCTTCTGCCGCGCGGTCAGCCCCAGCGACCGTTCGTGGGTGATCTTGGCCCAGTCGTCCAGGAATCCGACCAACCCGATGCCGCTCATCAGAAACAGAACGAGCAGACCGGAGACGGTCGGTGCGGTCCAGGTGAGCAGATGCGCCGCGGCGTAGCTGGCGACGGTGCCGCCAATGATCACCAGACCACCCATCTGTGGGGTGCCCTTCTTGGTGTGGTGGGTGGTGGGCCCGTCGTCCCGGACGAACTGGCCCCAGCCCCGGCGTTTGGCGATCTCGATGTAATAGCGGGTCCCGATCAGCACCACCAGCACCGACATGAGGGTGCCGATGGGGATCAGCTTCATCGGCGATGCCCCTGCCGGCAGCTGAATCTTGTGGATATGTCGCGCTGTCGCACGCCGACTGCTCCCTTTCGTGGGCATGAAGGCCGGCCGGACGCCGAGCACCGCACGCGAGCATGGCGGCGCTCGGGCTGGCTGGCCATGGGTAGACCTCCCCATGGCCAGCGATCCACGGCCCTGCAGATCCGCCATTCAGTTGCGCAACAACGCGTCGGCGTACGACGCTGCATGAGCCGACCGAACCTTTTCGGTATCTATCTCGTGTCAGTGATGGAGGTGGTGATGGTCACCGACCCACAGGTGCTCGACCAACTGCATCGCGACCACGCAACTGCGCTGTGGGCCTACGTCGTTCGTCTCACTGGCGACCGCGCGTTCGCTCAGGACGTCGTGCAGGAAACGATGCTGCGCGCTTGGCGATCGGGCATCACCGACCGTTCCGATACCAGCGCCACCTCGGCGCGGGCTTGGCTGTTCACCGTCGCCCGCCGGCTGGTGATCGACGACGCCCGTTCCGCCCGCCATCGTCGGGAGTTCGTCGCGGCGGAGTTGCCCGAGACGCAGACCGCCGACCAGGTCGATGCCGTTTTCGACGCGGCGATGATCGTCGACGCGCTGCGATCGCTGAGTTCGCAGCACCGCGAGGTGGTGGTGCGCGCTTATTACGGCCGCGCGACAGTGACCGAGATCGCGGCCGACCTCGCAGTCCCGCGCGGAACGGTGAAATCCCGACTGCACTACGGCATGCGTGCGTTGCGACTGGCACTACAAGAACGAGGGGTGACGCGATGAACCACGAGGAGTTCGCCGAGTGGGATGCGGCCTACGTGTTCGGTGCGTTGTCGACCAACGACCGGGCGGCGTACGAGGAACACCTCGCGCAGTGCCCCGAATGCGCTGCCGCCGTCCGAGATCTCGCAGGTGTGCCTGGGCTGCTCGCGAAGGTGTCGCCCGACGAAATCGGGGAACCTGCGCCCCCCTTGCCCATCGACCTGTTGGCCCGCACCCGCAGCGCCGCTCACCGCGAGGTAACCGGCCGCAAGCGGTGGCGCGTGGCGCTGATCGGCGCGGTCGCCGCCGCGATCCTCCTCGTCGGCGGAGGCATCTGGTCACAGCAGCGCAGCGCCACGCCCGGTGTCAGGGTCGCCATGAGCCAAGTCCGTACGAACCCGCTCACCGCGACGCTGCACCTCTCCGACAAGGCGTGGGGCACCCAGATCGACATGACCTGCACCTATCCGCCGTCGACCCAGTGGAGCAGCAAAGCGGTCTACGCGCTCTACGTCATCGATGTCTCCGGTCACGCCAGCTCCGTCTCGACCTGGTCGGCCGGACCGGGGACGACGTCGAAGCTGACGGCCGCGACCGCGGTTCCGCGCGCCGACATCGCGCACCTGCAGGTGCGCGCCCCCGACGGGGCCGTGTTGCTGTCGGCAAGCCCGGACTGAACCGATCACCCGGCCGCTCTCGTGTCCATGGCATCCGACCAGGAGAGTGAGACGGCAATGATCAAGCGTTCAACACGAGGACTCGCGGTGGCGGTCCTGCTGACAACTGCGGCGGCCTGCGGATCCTCGACCTCGGGGTCCTCCGCGTCGACCGGCGGGTCCTCCACCACGACTGCGGGGTCTGCGACCTCGGCTTCAGCGACCTCTACCGCAGCCGCTGGCACATCGCTGAGCGTCGCTTCGACGAAGCTGGGCTCGGTCGTCGCCGGCCCGGACGGTCGTACGGTGTATCAGTTCGACAAGGACACTCAAGGATCTGGCAAGAGTGCCTGCAGTGGCGCTTGCCTGGCGGCGTGGCCACCGGTCGTCGTCAGCGGCAGCCCGAAGGTCTCCGGCGTCACCGGCAAGGTCGGCACCATCGCGACCGCCGACGGCAAGCAGCAGATGACCCTCAACGGCTGGCCGCTCTACTACTACGCCGGTGACCAAGCCGCCGGCGACGTCGGTGGCCAGGGGATCCAAGGGATCTGGTGGGTGCTCACCGCGGCCGGCGCGAAGGTGACCACGAGCCCCGGCGGCGGCGGGGCGTACTGACTTGGGCGCGGTCAACCGAGAATCCGCGCGCCTTATCGACATCTGCGCCCCCTATAGGACGGGCAGATGTGGACAAGGCGCGCGGATTTGTGGCTCCCCGAAATTTTCATCTGCCGAGGTTGTCGTATCCGCTCGCTCCCGTTCGTGGAGTATGTGAAGCGGCCACTCGGGCCGCCCGAGAGGAGACAGCAATGGCGCAGTACCTGATCGCTTTCAACGACGAGTGGGTGCCGGATCAAACCCCGGAGGAACTCCGCACCAAGAGCGCCAGTTCGCGAGCCGTGCTCGATGAGATGCGCCAAGCCGGTGTGTTCGTGTTCGCCGACGGCGGCATCGACGCCTCGACCGCCCTCTGCAGTGTTGAGCTCAAGGATGGCGAACCGGTTTTCACCGACGGGCCGTACACCGAAACCAAGGAACACCTTGGCGGCTTCACCGTGATCGACGTCGCCGACGACGAGGCCGCCCGCTATTGGGCCGGGCGGATCACCGCGTCGCTCGACTGGCCCCAGGAAGTCCACCGGTTCCCCTCTGGTGTCACCGAAGTCATCGACCGTCAGAACAAGGAGAGTGAGTGACCATGGCTCGTTACATGATGTCCGTCTACGGCGCCGCCGAGCGCAACGAGTTCGGCGACTACCCCTCCAAGGAGGCCATGTTGCAGGCCTTCGCTGACACCGGCGCATTCAACGAGAAGTTGGAGCGCGATGCCCACTTCGTCTTCGCCGACGGTCTCGCGCAGGCGACCACCGCCACGACCGTCGACGGGCGAGGCGACAAGCCGGTCTTCACCGATGGCCCCTACCTGGAGACCAAGGAATACCTCGGCGGCTTCTGGATAATCGAGGCGGCGGACCTGGACGAGGCGCTCGCGCTGGCGGCCGAAGGCTCCAAGGCCTGTCGCGGCAAGATCGAGGTTCGCCCGTTCCAGACCGCGGAGTCCATCGAGGGCCTGCTCGACTCGTGACCGACACGGCCGACGCGATCGCCCGAGCCCACCGTACGGAGTGGGCGCGGGTGGTCGCCGGCCTCGCCCGGCGCTTCGGGGACCTTGATGTGGCCGAGGACGCCGCCGCGGAGGCGTTCGCCACCGCGGTCGAGCGCTGGCCGCTGGACGGAGTCCCACCCAACCCGGGCGGCTGGCTCACCACCACCGCGGCCCGCAAGGCCATCGATCGGATCCGCCGCGAGTCACACCGCGACGACAAGCACCAGGCGGCGCAGATGTTGATCGACGACTCCCCTGCCTCATCGACCGGTGCGGTCGAGGACGACCGGCTGCGGCTGGTGTTCACCTGTTCCCACCCGGCGCTGGCGATGGAGGCCCGCGTGGCGCTCACCCTCCGCTTGGTCGCCGGTCTCACCGTCGCCGAGATCGCCCGCGCTTTCCTGGTTCCGGAAACGACAATGGCCCAGCGGATTACCCGCGCCAAGGGCAAGATCAAGGCTGCCCACATTCCTTACCGGGTGCCGTCCGAGGTCGACATTCGCGAGCGGCTCAGTGGCGTTCTGGCCGTCATTTTTCTGGTCTTCAACGAGGGCTATCTGGCCGGCGCCGGCGAGGACCCACTGCGACAGGACCTGACCGACGAAGCCATCCGGCTCGCCCGGTTGCTGCGGACCTTGCAACCGGCCGACGGCGAGGTCGCCGGGCTGCTGGCCCTGATGCTGCTGATCGACGCACGTCGAGCGGCCCGCGTTTCTCGTACGGGTGAGTTGGTCACGCTCGATGACCAGGACCGCGGGTCGTGGGACCGCGATCTGATTCGTGAGGGCCATGACCTCGTCCGCGAGCGCATTGCGACCGGGGTGCGGCCGGGCCGTTACCAACTGCTCGCCGCGATCAACGCGGTTCATACCGTCGCGCCCTCGGCGCGCGACACGGACTGGTCGCAGATCGTGACGCTCTACGGCCAACTGGCCGCCATCGACCCGTCGCCGATCGTCCGCCTGAACCGGGCGGTGGCCGTCGCGGAACTTGATGGTCCGCTTGTCGGATTGGCCGAGATCGACCGGGTTGCAACGGAACTCGACGGATATCACGCGCTTCACGCCGCCCGGGCCGACCTGCTGCGACGGCTCGGGCACAGCTCGGAGTCGCGAGCGGCGTACGACCGGGCGATCGAGTTGACCGGCAACCCAGCCGAACGCGCCTACCTGGCCAGGCGGCGGGACCAACTCGCGCAGTGATGCGCGTCTCCGGAATGCGCGGGGGTCGTCGGGGCGTTGGTCTGGACATGCGAGCTATGACCTACAGCCAATACGGCAGCCCCGACACCCTCACGCTGAGCGACCTCCCCGACCCCAAGGTCGGCCCCGGCGAGGTCCTGATCCGGGTGCGCAGCGTCTCCGTCAACCCCGTTGACTGGAAGGTCATGGCGGGCTATCTCGACAGCCTCATGCAGGTCGACTTCCCGGCGATCCCGGGCTGGGACGTTGCCGGCGTCGTCGAGGCGGTCGGCCTTGATACTCCTGAATTCGCCGTCGGCGACGAGGTCATTGCGTACGCCCGCAAGGACTGGGTGCAACACGGCACCTTCGCCGAGCTGGTTTCAGCGCCGGTGCGCACCGTCGCCCGCAAGCCGCGCAGCCTCGACTGGCACCAAGCCGGAGGCCTGCCGCTGGCTGGGCTCACGGCCTACCAACTCCTCACCCGGCTCAAGACGACCAACGGCGACACGGTCCTGATCCACGCCGCTGCCGGTGGGGTCGGTCTGCTGGCCGTGCAGATCGCGAAGGCATTCGGCGCACGGGTCATCGGCACGGCTTCGGAAAGCAACCACGATTTCCTGCGCGAACTGGGCGCCGAGCCGGTGACCTACGGTGACGGACTTGCCGAGCGCGTCCGCGAACTCGCGCCCGATGGCGTCGACGTGGTCGTAGACCTCGTGGGCGGCGTCCTGGAGACGACCCTGGCGGTCCTGAAGGAGGGTGGCCGTCACGGCTCCATCACCGACGGAGCGGTCGCCGACGAAGGCGGCATCTCGATGTGGGTGCGCCCGAATGCGACAGACCTGCAGGCGCTTGCCGACCTTGCCGACGCCGGCAAGCTCACCGTTCCAGTCGCTAAGGTCTTCACCCTCGAAAACGCTGCTCAGGCCTATGAGCTCAGCCAGAGCGGACACGTACGCGGCAAGATCGCCGTCGAGGTCACTGCAGAGCCTGCAGATAACGCTCGGTGATTTGGCGTTGGATCCGGCGGTGGATCGAGCCAGCCACAAACCCCACCACAGAGGCCGGGCGGGAGATTGCGGTGATCTGGAAGGTGACCGTGCCATCACTGGCGCGCCGCAGTTCGAATCGCTCCATCCCGACCTCCGGGTGACCAGGCAGGGTGCCATAGGAAAAACCTCGACGGTCCCACTCCGCAGTGATCTCGACCACACGACACGGGGCACGGACCGGCACCGGCCCAACCCTCATCCGCATCTCGACCACCGACCCGAGCTGCAGCGGGACGTCGGAAACCGCCAGTCGAAGGCCAGCCCGTTCGTGCACCTGCCAGCCGAGCAACTCCGCAGTCAACGTCTCAAAGTCGTTGCGCTGCAATAGAGCTGACTCTTGGAACGAGGTCCAGCCCGGCCCAGGTTGATCGATGTCGAGGCCGGCCGGGTAGGACAATTGCGCAGCGTTCAGGGTGGCCAGGCGGCGCGCGCTCAGGGCTTTCATCGACATGAGTCAGATCTTGCCAAGCGCGACACCGAATAGGCGATCCAGGTCAGAGCCCCTAGGGTTGAAGCTGCAGCGGTCCGCCCAGTCTTGCCTCGGGCCGCATGGCGATGTGAAGCGGCCGTCCATTTCGGAAGAGCCCTTCATGCGTCGCCCGACATCCGAGTTCGCAATGAACCTCGTGACCCGGGCGCGGCCCGGCGAGACGCCCCGCCAGTTTGAGGAATCTCCTTGTCTTCCAGCAGTTTTGAATCCATCGGTGTGCCCGCAGGCCTGAGCCGTGTGCTCGCCGACCGCGGCATCACCGAACCCACCCCGATCCAGGCAGTCACCCTGCCCGACTCGTTGTCCGGGCGCGACGTGCTCGGCCGCGGCCGCACCGGCTCGGGCAAGACCTACGCCTTCCTGCTCCCGGTGGTCGCCCGCCTGCAGCAGTCCGGTGGACGTCCCGCCCCGAAGCGTCCGCGTGCGCTGATCCTTGCTCCGACCCGCGAGCTCGCTGGCCAGATCGCGGAAGCGCTCAAGCCGCTGGCCGAGTCGGCCGGACTGCGCTTCCACACCGTCTTCGGTGGGGTCAGCCAGAACCCGCAGGCTGCCGCGTTGGCTCGTGGCATCGACGTTCTCGTCGCCTGCCCAGGCCGGCTGGAGGACCTTGTCTCCCAGGGACTCTGCGACCTCAGCGCGGTCGAGGTAACCGTTCTTGACGAGGCCGACCACATGGCCGACCTCGGCTTCCTGCCCGTCGTGAAGCGCATCCTGGACCGCACCCCGCGTGACGGTCAGCGACTGCTCTTCTCCGCGACGCTCGACCGCGGCATCGACGTTCTGGTCAAGCGCTACCTCAGCAACCCGGTCACCCACCACGCCGACAGCGCCCAGTCGCCGGTCTCGTCGATGGACCACCACGTGTTGCATGTCGCCAAGGACGACCGCCTGCCGGTCCTCGTCGACCTGACCGCTGCCCCCGGCCGTACGGTCGTGTTCACCCGCACCAAGCACGGCGCCAAGAAGTTGGCCAAGCAGCTTGTCTCGCAAGGTGTTCCGGCTGTCGACCTGCATGGCAACCTCAGTCAGAACGCCCGGGTCCGCAACATGGACGCGTTCCACAGCGGCGCGGTGCGCACCCTGGTCGCCACCGACATCGCGGCCCGCGGCATTCACGTCGACGACGTCAGCCTGGTCATCCACGCCGACCCGCCGGCCGAGCACAAGGCCTACTTGCACCGCTCGGGCCGTACGGCTCGCGCTGGCGCCTCCGGCACCGTCGTCACCCTGATGCTCGACGAGCAGCAGCGCGACGTGCGCGCCCTGACCAAGGCAGCCGGCATCAAGCCGACCACCACCCGGGTCGACCCGCAGAGCGACCTGCTCGCCACCCTCGCCCCGGGCGAGCGCGTATTTGTTGAGGCGCCGCCGGTTCAGGCCGCTGCGCAGCAGCAGAACCGTGGTTCCGGTCGCGGCGGTTCGGGCCAGCGCCCGCAGCAGCGCTCCGGTGGCGGTCGTCCCGCCGGCGGCAACCGCTCCGGCGCCGGCCGTGGCCGCTCCACCTCCGCCGGTGGCGGCAACCGCCAGTCGTCGGGTTCGGCCGGTCGCAGTTACACCAGCGAGTCAGCCCCCGCCGGTCGCAGCGGCGGTCCGCGTCGCGCCAGCCGGCCGAGCACGACCCGCTGACCAGCTTCACACCAGTCGTTTGACCACAACGGACTGAGCCTCCTTGGGAGGCTCAGTCCGTTGTCGTCAGGGCCACTTCGAGGAACGGGCCGTCGACGGTGACGGCGCCCTCCACCGGCAACGAGTCGTAGCGCTCCAACTGCCACTCACCAACCCGTACAGATCCAAGCGCGACGAGCAATCGGTCGGCCGCCGGGAGATCGACGGGTCCGGCGGGGTGCACCCGTACGGTCGCGGCGCAGCGGCCCCGCCGTGTCATCACATTGAAGTCGCGGGTTGGACCCGACGGCAAGGTGCAGTCGATCGGCTCCTCACCACCAAAGACGTAGGGCTGCAACGGTTCCAACCGCTTCTCCCCTGTCGGCGAGGTGAGAACCATCTCCTCGCCTTCGAGCAACGTGATCACCCGATCTATCCCGGCGAACTCCGAGAACTGTCCGGGCCGGTCGACGTCGGCGATGCTCACCCGCCAGTCGAAGTCGGTCGTGTCGGGCGGCGAAGCGGCGATCTCGCGAGTCACCCCGCCGCCGTTACGCCACGGCGTCGGCTCGACGTCGCTCCAGCGAATCGGTTCACTCATCGCAGGTCGCCATAGGCGACGTCGGGGTCGGCCAGCTTCACCGGGTCCACCACCACCGCGTCAAGGATGAGCGGCTTGATCTCGTCGATCACGTCCCACACGTTGACGTTCATCGCGGCCACGATCCGCCGTTGATCGTCCAGCCAAAATGCCACGAATTCGCGCGCGTCCTTGTCGCCGCGCACCACGACCTGGTCGTAGGACGGTGCGTTGCCGATGTATTCCATCCCCAGGTCGTACTGATCGCTGAAGAAGTAGGGCAACTCCTCGTACGCCCCGCCCTCGCCCAGGATCGCCGCGGCTGCCGCGGCCGGCTGGTTGAGGGCGGTCGCCCAGTGCTCGACACGAATCCGGCGACCCAGAACGGGGTGATCGTGACTGGCAATGTCACCGACCGCGTAGATGTCGGGGTCGCTGCTGCGCAGCGTCGCATCGACCAACACACCGCCGTCGACGTCAAGGCCTGCGGCCTTCGCCAGGTCGAGGTTCGGCGCAGCGCCCACCCCGATCACCACTGCATCCGCAGCGACGACCTCCCCGCCGACCAGCCGTACGCCGGTTGCCTGGCCATCGCGCACCTCGATTCCGTCGACCTTGACTTCGAGCCGCAGATCGACGCCGTTGTCGCGGTGCAACTGGGCGAAGACCGGAGCAATCTCCGGGCCGAGCACCGCCAGCAGCGGTTGCGCAGCGCCTTCGAGAACGGTGACCGCAGTGTCCTTGCCGCGCGCGGCGGCCGCGACCTCGAGCCCGATCCACCCGGCACCGATGATCACCAGCGCCTTGTCGGGGCCGAACTGTTCGCGCAGCGCGTCGGAGTCGGCCCTCGTCCGCAGATAGTGAACGCCTCCAGCGTCGGCGCCATCGATCGGAAGGTGTCTCGGCTGCGAGCCGGTGGCGAGCACCAGCTTGTCGTAGGCGAGCGGTTCGCCCTTGTCGAGCGTCACCGTGTGGGCGGTGCGGTCGATCGCGGTGACCGTGGTGCCGATGCGCAGGTCGACGTCATGCTCGGCATACCAGGCCTGCGAGTGCACAACGGCGTCGTCGAAGGCGTCATCGCCGGCCAGATAGCCCTTCGACATGGGCGGCCGCTCGTAGGGCAATTCATTCTCCCCGGCGATCAGCGTGAGAGCTCCGTCGTAGCCCTTCTCGCGCAACGCTTCGACGGTCTTTGCGCCGGCGAGGCCGCCGCCGACGACCACGATGTTCTTCGGTGTGTTCATGAGTCCACCCTGCCGCTGAGAGGAGGGTTTTTCGCGAGGACGAGCCACATTTCCCATCTCTGGTCGAAAATCCCTCCGCTGGGGCCACCTGAGAGGATCGACGCATGGGCCACGATCACGATCACGCGATTGACGGCAGCGCCGACCGGCGACCGCTGACCGCCGCGTTGGTGCTGTTGGTCGGTTATCTCATCGCCGAGCTGGTCGTCGCGCTCTGGACCGGCTCACTGGCGCTGCTATCCGACGCCGCCCACATGTTCACCGACGCCGCATCGATCGCGCTGGCCCTCTGGGCCTCCCACCTCGCCGGTCGACCGGCACAGGGCCGCTGGACGTTCGGCCTCAAGCGCGCGGAGATCCTCTCCGCGCTGGCCAACGGTGTCACGCTCCTGGTGTTGGCCACATTGTTGGCCTTCGAAGCCGTACGCCGTCTGCTCCACCCGCCGAGCGTCGAGGCGGGGCCTGTTCTCGCCATCGCGCTGGCCGGGGTTGTGGTCAACGTCATCGCCGCTTGGCTGATCGCCAAGGCGAACCGCACCTCGCTCAACGTCGAAGGCGCCTACCAGCACATCGTCACGGACCTCTATGGCTTCATCGGCACGGTCATCGCCGCAATCGTCATCCTCACCACTGGCTGGATGCGCGCCGACGCGATCGCCACCCTCGTTGTCGTCGGGCTGATGCTGATCGCTGGCTGGCGACTGGTCACCGCGGCCGGACGTGTCTTGCTCGAGGCGGCGCCCGAGGGAACCGACCTTGCCGCGATCCGCGGTCGACTGCTCGAACTCGATCACGTGCGCGACGTCCATGACCTGCACGTCTGGAGCGTGACCAGTGGCCAACCGGCGCTGAGCGCGCACCTCGTGATCGACGACGGCTGCTTCACCGACGACCACGTTCCGCAACTGCTCGATCAGGCTCTGGAGGTGTTGCGCCACGACTTCGACGTCGATCACTGCACCCTGCAACCCGAGCCGACCTCGCACCTGACCCACGAATCCGGGATGCACTGACCAAGTTCAGAGGTGACCGCCCCTCACCCAACACGCGCGAGCCACAACCCCAGGAACGCCGCGAGGAGTGCGGCTACGACGGTGGTCGACGCGTAGCGGGCTGCTACCGCCGGGCCTTCGGCGCTCCACAAACGGCTGGTCTCGACCGATGCGGTGCTGAACGTGGTGAACCCGCCGCAGAAGCCTGTTCCGAGCACGGCTTTCAGATCCGTCGGCGCGCCGTGATGGGTGACCAGGCCGGTCAGCAGCCCGAGCAGGAACGACCCGAGCACGTTGATCAGAAAGGTGCCAGCCGGAAACTGCCACCGGATCCGCCGGTCCACAGCGCCGTCGAACACAAAGCGGGCGGTCGCCCCGCAGCCACCAGCGAGCGCGATCATCAACGGGATCATCGGGCCACCTCAACGGAAGCCACCCACCGGGCCGATCGCAGACCCAAGGTCGCGGCCGCCAGGCCAAGGACCACCGTTCCGACGACGTAGGCCACGGCCGCTGGGATTCGCAGGCCGGTCGTTTCCACCATGAAAGTGCTGTAGGTCGTGAAGCCGCCGAGCACCCCTGTTCCGACGCCGAGCCGCAACAGCCGCCGTACGCCGTCATCGGATCCGCGCGACGCGAGCGTCTCCAGCAGCACGCCGAGCAAGTACGCCCCGACCAGGTTGATCAGCAGGGTGGTCCAGGGGAAGGAGCCGCGGGGCTGCTCGAAGGCCGTGGACAGCGATGAGCGCAGGAATGTGCCGACGCAACCGCCGACGAAGACAACCCCAAGGAGCCGCGGATCCCGGTGTGGCGCAGTCACTCCCACGGCAGCTTCCCGGACCAGTCGACGACCTCGAGCGGAACCACCAGGACCGGACGATGCTGGTGGTGACTCAGCCGCATGGACACCGACCCGCCAAGCAAATCGTGCATCCGGCGAGCCCCGCGGCGAGTGCCGATCACGAAACAACTCGCGTCGACGGCGCGGGCAAGGTGGGTGAGCGCCCGGTCCGGTCGACCGGCCAGGTAGCGCAGCTCCCATGGGAAATCGCCGACGACCGCGCTCACCTGCGCCCTCAACGCGTCGCGCGTCTGCAGCCAGTCGTCGCCGACATCGTCGGGACTGATGGGGGCGTGGCGGACGGTGCCGTCGGCAAACTCCTGCTCGGCGAACCGGTCGGTGTCGACGTAGCCGAAGTAAAGGCAGGGCGCTCCGGTTGCTCGGGCGAGGGAGAGAGCGGTCAGCGCTACAACCGGCGGTTGGCCAGGGACCACGCCGACCACAACCGGGCGACCACCGAAATCGGCGATTCGGTCAGGGTGGGGCTGGGGTGGAGTGTGGTCTGCCATCAAACCTCCAGATCGGCGAAGGGCAGCGCGACCTGCCCGTCAAGGACGGAGCAGGAACCATCAGCACGTCGCGGTTCGGACCGAGGTCCGGGCGGGATCCATCGCCCGCCGGTCAGTCTAGGGCAGCGACCTTGCGGACCACCCGGTAGCGCACGAACACCGGCGCGAGCAGGGCGGCAACCACGACCAACACCACGACCAGTACGCCACCACCCGCCGCGGTCCACGCGGTGCCGATCGAGGCCGCCACCGCGCCGTGGGCGACGTCGGAGACCCGCGGCCCACCCGCGACGACCACGGTGAAGACACCCTGCAACCGACCTCGTACGTCGTCGGCCGCCGCCTCCTGCAGCATCGTCGTGCGGAACGCAGCCGACGCCATGTCGGCCGCCCCACCGACCATCAATGCGATCACCGCGAGCACCAACGGGAAGCCAGCGTGGCCGCCACCGAGCGCGACGCAGAGGCCGAACGCGACCATCGCAAGTCCCCACACCACGATCGACGCGACGACCGCGACGCCCTGCCGCTCGACGCGCGACACCCAACCGGACAACACTCCACCCAGAACCGCGCCCGCCGGGATCGCGGCGAAGAGCAGCGCGAACGCCAGTCCGCCATCGACGGGGCCGCCGAAGTCGAGGTGGGCGATCTGCGGGAACAGCGCGCGCGGCATGCCGAAGACCATCGCGATGATGTCGACGACGAACGACATCAGCAGCACCCGGTGGGACCGGAGATAGACGAATCCGTCAATGACAGAACGGAACCCGGCTCGCCGAACCTCGCCAATCGGCGGCATCGCGGGCAAGCCGACGACGGCCCACAACGTCACGAACAGCGACAGAGTGTCGGCCAGGTAGAGCCACGAATAGCCCAAGACCGGGATCAGGATGCCGCCGACCATCGGTCCGGCGATCGCTCCGAACTGCATGACTGTCATGTTCAGGGAGTTGGCGGCCGGCAACTGGTCGAGCGGGACGAGTCGCGGATAGATCGCCGAGCGGGTCGGCTGGTTGACCGCGAAGAAACCTTGCTGGACGGCGAAGAGCACCAGGATCAGCCACACGTTGGTGTTGCCGAGCGCAGCCTGCGCCCAGAACAGTCCGCTCATCACGATCAACCCGACCGTGGTGATCGACAGCAGGCGCCGACGGTCCATCGCGTCGGCGAGCGCTCCCCCGTACAACCCGAAGATGATCAGCGGAAGCAGGCCGAACAGCCCCGTCAGCCCGACATATGCCGAGCTGCCGGTCAGCTGATAGATCTGCGCCGGAACGGCCACCACGGTCAGCTGCGCGCCGATCAGGGTGACGATGTTGGTCCACCACAGCCGGCGATAGGCCGGAACGCGCAGCGGGCGGGTGTCGGCGAGCATGCCGCGAACTTTGGACAGGGCTTCCTCCGATGGTGACGTAGAGCCTGCCTATTCTCACGCAGCCCATCGCGCGGCGCCTCCTAGGCTCACTGCATGACCCATCGTTACGCGACCACCCTGCAGTGGACCGGCTCGACCGGCGCCGGCTACGAGGCGTACGACCGCACGCACCAGGTTGCTGCGAGCGGCGCCCCCGCGCTCTCCCTGACCGCCGACCCGACCTTCGGTGGCGACCCTGCACTGCTCAACCCAGAACAGCTGTTGCTGGCCGCCGCGTCGTCGTGTCAGCTGCTCTCCTTCCTCGCGGTGGCGGCGCGAGCCCGTGTCGACGTGGTGTCCTATGCCGACGACGCGAGCGCCGAGATGCCGCCCGAACCGGTTCCGATGCGGATCACTCGCATTGTGTTGCGCCCGCAGGTGACGGTGCGCGCGGGAGCTCGCGCCACCCAGCAGCGGATAGAGCACCTGCTGGAGGTCGCACACCGCGAGTGCTTCATTGCGAACAGCCTTGCGACGCAGATCGACCTCGAGCCGGTGGTGACGGTCGTCGACTGACGCTCACAGCTTCCGCAAAGGAATGGCCAAGGCCACGCGTTGGCGGCCGCGGTGTGATTACTACATCGATCCCATCAAGGAGCCCGCCATGAAGACCGCAGTCGTCGCCATCTCAGCCGCCACCGCCCTGGCCGTCGTCCCGGCCGGAGCGGTTGCCTACGCCCAACCGTGGAACAACTACCACGTCACCGTCGCGGCCGCGCCAGCCCAACCGACACCGTCGACTTCCAACGGCTCCAGCGGTTCGTCCAGCGGTTCGAGCGGCTCCAGCGGTCAGGACGGCTCGCAGGTCCCGCAGTACGGCGGCGGCTGGTGGGGTCAGAACGGTGGCCAGGGCAGCAACGGCAGCAGTTCCGCGGGCGCCACGACCTCAGGAACGGCGGTCTCCTCCCAGCAGGGCGTCGTGATGATCGACACCGTGTTGAACGGTGGTGAGGGCGCGGGAACCGGAATCGTGTTGAACAGCAACGGAACCATCCTGACGAACTACCACGTCGTCGCCGACTCGACCTCGATCCGGGTCACGGCCGCCGACGGCAAGACGTACACCGGAAAGGTCGTCGGCTTCGATGAGGCCCACGACATTGCGGTGGTGAAAATCTCCGGCGCCACCAACCTGACCGCGGCGAAGTTCGACACCACCCCGACGGTCGGTGAATCCGTCACCGCGGTCGGCCAGGGCGGTGGACTCGGTTCGCTCTACAAGACCTCGGGCAGCGTCACCGCCAGCAACCAGCAGATCACCGCCAGCGACGACAGCAGCGGTTCGAACTCCGAAACCCTCACCGGTCTGCTGCAGACGAACGCGCAGATCGTGCCCGGATACTCCGGTGGCCCGCTGTTCGACGCGCAGGGTGAGGTCATCGGCATGGACACCGCGGCATCCAGCTCTACCCCGATCACCGGCTACGCGATCACCTCCGCGAACGCGCTTTCCTACGCCAACCTGATCACCAGCGGCACCAAGACGACCAGCAACCACCTCGGTAGCCGAGCGGCGCTCGGCGTCGGCATCTCCACCCAGACGCAGCAGTCAACGGGCGCCGCGGTCATGCAGGTGACCACCGGAAGCGCGGCCCAGAAGGCGGGGATCACCGCCGGCGACACGATCATTTCGCTCGGCGGCAAGCAGGTCGCCGACGGCGGCTCGCTCGGCGACCTGATCAACCGCTACTACCCCGGTCAGCAGGTCTCCGTCGGCTGGGTCGACGCCAACGGCGCAAGCCACACCGCAACCGTCACCTTGGGAACGGCGACAACGAACTAACCGAACGGTCGGACGGTCACTGGGTCCCCGCTTCGTGCGGGGACCTTGCCGTTGCGAGCGAAGTCGGCCAGTACGGCGCGCATCGCCACGCCTGCCTCGGGGCTGACCCGCCAGGCCGCCCCGGAGGCCTCGGCCACCGCGTCCCAGGCCGGCCCGGGAAAGATCAGCGGCAGGTCCGTGGTGTGGGCGCCGGCGAGATCTCCACCCGTACGCTGCCCGTGGGTGATGACGTAAGCCCCGCCATCACCGCCGGCGGCCTCATGACGGCGCGCGAATCGGAGCGCGTCGGTTCCGTAGATGCGGTTCGTCAGACGGCGTACGAGTTTGTCCCACAACGATTTCGGCAGCCGCTTGCCACTGATCGTCGGCGGAACGAAGAGCGCCGCCTCGCGGTCGGTGTGGCCGATCAGCAGGTCGATCTGCGGCGCGACCGCCGACCACGCGGCCGGAGCCTGCGCTTCCGGCGGCAGCGGGTCCAGGCCGTACTGCGGGCCGAACGGCATGCCGGCGCGCAATCCGTAGCGCAGGCCCATTCGTTCGAGGCGGTTGGTGAGGGCCAGCACCTGCTCGACCGATGCACCCACCGGGAGTTCGCTGGCCGTAGTTGCCATCGCCGCGTACATCCGATCGCGGCGGTGCATCAGCCCCAGCGGGGCGCTCATCATGATCGCGCGGCGCATCAGCGACTGGGCGTCCGGAGTAATCATCAAGTGGGCGACCGAGTCGGCGCCCGCCGATTCACCAAAGACCGTGACATTGGCTGGGTCTCCACCGAACGCGGCGATGTGTCGGTTCACCCAGGACAGTGCGGCGCGTTGATCGAGCAGGCCAAGGTTGCCGGGCACCCCCGGTCGCGCAAGGTAACCGAACAGGCCGAGTCGGTAGGTGACGTTGACGACAATCACGCGGTGTTCCTCGACCAGCGCCGTCGGGTCGTAGATCGGCAGGTCGCCGGCGCCGGTGACATACGAACCACCGTGCAACCAGACCATGACCGGCAGCCTGTCGGCGTTGATCGTTCCGGCCGGGACCGTGACCGACAGGAAGTGGCAATCCTCGTCGTAGGTCATGTCCGTGGCGACCTGGTCGAGCACCTCATCGATCAGCGGGAACGACACCTGAGGGCAGCCGGGCGCGGGCCGGGTCGCGTCGATCTCACCGCGGGGTGACGCGACCGTTGGCCGCGCAAAACGCGCGGCGGTCGCATAACGAATCCCGGTGGCCCGCCACACGGTTCCCTCATCGAGGCCGGTGACGGTGGCGTCGTCGAGCGTCCAGCGGGTGGTGCGGGTCGTGGTCACCCGATCATGCTGACACGCGCGCGGCGTGCCTGTTCAGTCCACCCACACTCGCGCATTGCGGAACATGCGCAACCACGGGCTCGGTTCCGCGATCGGGCCGTCGGTCCAACTCATCTGAACGTTGCGCTGCACCCGCTCCGGGTGGGGCATCATCGCGGTGAACCGGCCGTCAGCGGTGGTCACCGCGGTCAGACCCTCGGGTGAACCGTTCGGGTTGGCGGGGTAGGCGATCGCCGGCGAGCCGGCCGCGTCGACATAACGAGCGGCTCGTACGACGGTGGCCGCGTCGCCGCGCGCCGTGAAGTTCGCGAAGCCCTCACCGTGGGCGACGGCGATCGGCAGCTTCGAGCCGGCCATCCCGGCGAAGAAGATCGACGGGTTGTCGAGGATCTCGACCTGGGAGAGGCGTGCCTCGTATTGCTCCGACCGGTTGCGGGTGAACCGCGGCCAAGCCTCGGCGCCGGGAATTAGGTCTGCCAGCGCGGCGAACATCTGGCAGCCGTTGCAGATCCCGAGTCCAAAGGTGTCCGGGCGGTGGAAGAACGCGGAAAACGCCTCGGTGAGAACGGGATTGAAGAGCACCGAGCGAGCCCAGCCCTCACCCGCTCCGAGGGTGTCTCCGTAGGAGAAGCCACCGCAGGCGACCAGCCCGACCGCATCGGCCAGGTCGAAGCGGCCCGACTGTAGGTCGGTCATGTGCACGTCGTAGGCCTCGAAGCCGGCCCGGTCGAAGGCGAACGCGGTCTCGATGTGGGAGTTGACGCCCTGCTCGCGCAGGATCGCGACCTTGGGCCGGGCGCCCTTGTTCAGATAGGGCGCGGTGATGTCGTCGGCCGGGTCGAAACTCGGCGCGACGACCAGGCCGCCGCCGGCGCGACCCACCGCTGCGTGCTCCTCGTCCGCACACTCGGGGTTGTCACGCAGGGCGCTGATCCGCCACGAGACCTCGTCCCAGGCCGCGAACAGGTCGTCCAGCGGCTCTTCGATGCGGCGCGAACCGGCATCGACCCGTACGCGGCGGGAGTGGTTGCTCCGACCCACCACGCTCGCGGCGCCGTCGAAAGCGGCGAGCGCCTCGTCGACCCGGTCGGCGGGAACCTGCAGGAGGGCGCCCAGTTCCTCGCTGAACAGGGCGGCGAGGGAGTCGACCGACAAGTCGATGCCGAGGTTGCCGGCGAAGGCCATCTCGCAGGCCGCCGCCCAGAGTCCACCGTCGGACCGGTCGTGGTAGGCCAGCGCAATGCCGTTGTCGCGCAACGAGTTCACCGCGGCAACGAAGCGTACGAGGCGCTCCGGGTCGTCGAGGTCGGGTGTGACGCCGCCGAACTGGTCGCTGACCTGGGCGAGGATCGAGCCGCCGAGGCGGTTCTTGCCCGCGCCGAGGTCGACCAACAGAAGTGCGGTGTCGCCCTCGATCAGCTGCGGGGTGAGGGTGCCTTCGACGCTCGGCAACGAGGCGAACGCGGTGACGACCAGCGAGACCGGCGAGGTGACCTGCTTGTCGTCCCACTTGGTGCGCATCGACAGCGAGTCCTTGCCGACCGGAACACTGATCCCCAGGGCGGGACACAGTTCCATCGCCACGGCGTGAACGGTGTCGAACAGCGCTGCGTCTTCACCGGGTTCACCACAGGCGGCCATCCAGTTGCAGGAGAGCTTCACGCCGGGCAGCTCGATCGGGGCGGCGACCAGGTTGGTGATCGCCTCACCGACCGCCATCCGGCCCGACGCGGGACCGTCAACCGCGGCGATCGGGGTGCGTTCGCCACTGCTCATCGCCTGGCCGGCTCGGCCAACCAGGTCGCTCAGGGTGACCGCGACGTCCGCGACAGGCACCTGCCACGGGCCGACCATTTGGTCGCGGTGGGTGAGTCCGCCGACCGTGCGGTCACCGATGGTGATCAGGAAACGCTTCGAGGCGACGCTCGGGTGGCGCAGCACCGCATAGGCGGCCTCGCGCAGGTCGATGCCCTCGACGTCGAAGTCGGCCGACGACCGCTGGATGCGCGCGACATCGCGGGTCATCCGCGGCGGCTTGCCGAGCAGGACCTCCAGCGGCATGTCGATCGGCTTGTCGGTCGCCGTCTGCTCGTCGGAAAGTTCCAGTTGGCCACGGTCGGTGGTGACGCCGACGACGGCGAACGGGCACCGCTCCCGGGCGCAAAGGGCGGCGAACTGATCCAGCGAGTCTGCCTGCAGCGCAATGACATAGCGCTCCTGCGACTCATTGCACCAGATCTCCTTGGGAGCGAGACCGGACTCCTCGAGCGGCACCTTCGACAGGTCGAAGATCGCGCCCTTGCCGGCATCGTTGACCAACTCGGGGAAGGCGTTCGACAAGCCACCGGCGCCCACGTCGTGGACGGCGAGGATCGGGTTCTGCGCCCCGAGCGACCAGCAGTGGTTGATGACTTCCTGGGCGCGACGTTCAATCTCGGGGTTGCCTCGCTGCACCGAGTCGAAGTCGAGCTCGGCCGCATTGGTGCCACTGGCCATCGAGGACGCGGCGCCACCACCCATCCCGATGCGCATGCCCGGGCCACCGAGTTGCACCAGCAGGGTGCCCGCGGTGAACAGCACCTTCTCCGTCTGGTCTGCGTCGATCGCGCCCAACCCGCCGGCGCTCATGATCGGCTTGTGATAGCCGCGACGAACCCCGTCAACGGTCTGCTCGTAGACCCGAAAGAAGCCGCCTAGCCCGGGCCGACCGAACTCGTTGTTGAACGCGGCGGCGCCGATCGGACCGTCGAGCATGATGTCGAGCGGGCTCGCGATGTGATCGGGAGAGCCGTATTCGGTTGTCTCCCACGGCTCGTCGGTTCCGGGAAGGTTGAGGTTCGAGACCATGAAGCCGGTCAGCCCGGCCTTCGGCTGCGAACCGCGACCGGTCGCACCTTCGTCGCGGATCTCGCCGCCGGCGCCGGTGGCTGCGCCCGCGAACGGACTGATCGCGGTCGGGTGGTTGTGAGTCTCGACCTTCATCAGAACGTGGACGTCCTGCTCCCGGGCGGCGTACGGGCTCGGCTCGGCAGTCTGCTGGGGGAGCCACCGGGTGATCGGGCCGCCGGCCATGATCGAGGCGTTGTCCTTGTACGCAACGACAGTGCCCTCGCCGTTCACCTCTTCGGTGTATCTGATCATGCCGAACAGTGACCGGGCCTGCACCTCGTCGTCGACGATGAAGTCGGCATTGAAGATCTTGTGGCGGCAGTGTTCGGAGTTGGCTTGGGCGAACATCATCAGCTCGACGTCACTCGGGTTGCGAGCCAGACCGGTGAAGGACTCGGCCAGGTAGTCGATCTCGTCCTCAGAAAGCGCCAGCCCGAAGGTCGCGTTCGCCTCGTCGAGGGCGACCTTGCCGCGGCCCAGAACGTCGACGCGCTCCATCGGCTCGGCGACGCGATCGTCGAATAGTCGGCTCGCGCCGTTGTGGCCGGGGAAGGCCGACTCGGTCATCCGGTCGTGCAGCTGAGCCGCGACCGCATCCCAGTCTTCGACCTCACCGGCAATGACGTATTCGGTCGCCCGCTCGACGCGGTGCAAATCGATACCGCAGTTATGGGCGATGTCGGTGGCCTTCGACGCCCAGGGCGAGATCGTGCCCAACCGCGGGGTGACGACCACGAGCGTCCCGTCGCTCGGACCGTCGTACGGATCGCCGTACGTCAGCAGTCGGGTCAGTGTTTCGCGGGCGGCCACGTCGGGCTCGGCGGCCGAAGCGACCCAGTGGACATATCGAGCCGAAACGCCGGTTACGCCCGGCGCGACAGCCTGCAATCGGCGCAGCAGGGCGGTTGCGCGGAAGTCGGAGAGGGCGGAGCCGCCCGGAACGTGGGTCAGCACGAGGTGCGACAGAGCCATGGGCAAGGGTTCTCCTGGAGCGGCAAGGCGGGAGGCTCCAGGGTATCTGGCTGTGGCCACCGGTCCGCCGCGCCTGTGGCTAGGCCGTTGCCGCCCGCGGCCACGCCTGTGGTGAGCGCGCCCGAACCGAGGGTGGCTACCGGTTCGCGGCTGGCGCGACGATGCCACCGCTGGTGGTTGACGAACAGGAAGCGATCGCCCTCGTCGTGGCCCTCGGCAGCGCGCACGCCGGCGGAGAAATGGGCGATGCGACGCTGTCTGTGTTGTCCAAGGTGATGCAGGCGTTGCCCGCACCACTGCGCCGTCGCGCGAAGGCCGTAAGAGCCGTCACCGTTGATGTTCCGTTCGGCTCTGCGCCCGCCGTGGATGCCTCAACCCTCGCCACGCTCGCCGATGCAGCGGGAACGAGGGCAAACTTTCGCCCGCGCGAGGTGCCAGGCGCAGATCCGGCTGCCTAGGTGCGCGCCGGCATCAGCGGCGGCGAGACCCCCACGGCGACAGCGCTGCTGCACGCGCCCGCGGCAGAGATGGCGCAGCGATGGGGTCGCTACGGCGATGTCGATCCGGTCGACGACGCGACGTCCCGAGTCAGGATTGATGCCAGTAGCCCCGGCTGGGCACTGTTCGGACTCGCCATGGCCGGGGTGCCGTTCGAGATCGAGGAGGCTTCGCCGTCCGTACGGGAGGCGCTGGCCGACTGGGCCGCCCGCTTCTCGGCCGGCTGAGCCGTCACGAACGCTCCACTGGTTGAGCCGTCGCGAAGCCTCCGTTGGCTGAGCCGTCGCGAAGCCTCCGTTGGCTGAGCCGTCGCGACCCCTCCCCCCGTTGGTTGAGCCGTCGCAAGGAACGAACGACGAGTCGAAACCCCGGCTGGTCCAACCCCAAAGTCAACTCCAAGACCCACCCCTGTGGATACCGATCAGTACCAATTGGGTTGTGGATAAACGCAATTCATTCATACATAACCTTGAATCGCGATTCGAACAGGCGTACGATCAATACATCACATGGGGAAGTGGCGAACGCGAAACCGAAGGGGGTCGAGCATGAGTAACGCAACACTCACCATGCCGCTCCCGGCCAGTCACCGCCCCCTGGACACCCCGCCGACCGACACACCACCCTGTGGCGACGCGCGACTGCTCGAGCCCGGTTCCGGACCCGACGCCCTGGCCCACGTGACCGCAGTCATCCCGCAACTAGCCGTCTTGGCGGACGCGTGCACCCAACTGACGGAGCCCGAACTGACCGACGCCGCCCGCGTGTTGGCAATCGCCATGCAACGCGCCGAGGCCGCCCTCGTGGTGATCACCGCCGACGCGATCGACCGCGGCGTCATCACAAACTCCACCGCGGCGGGCCCCGCCCAATGGGTCACTCGCGTCGCCCTCGGGCAAGGATCCACCGACCTCATCACCGCCGAAGCCATCCGAAACGCCGGACCGCTGACGCCCGACACAGTTGCCGACCCTTCAACCGGCGACGCCGCCAGCAGTAGTCATGAGTCCGGGGTGGCCCTCGACCCTGCAGCGGCCTCGGCTGCATCGCCGGCTGCTGCCGCATTCCAAGTCCCCGGGATCGAACCAGCCCACGCGACTCGGATCGCGAAGCTCGCCCAAGCCTCCCGACACCCCGCCCACCGCGTCATGGCCGTCGCCGTACAAGAAGGTCATGCCTCGACCAGCGTTGCCAAAACCGCCCTCGAACACCTCGGCCGCATCTCCGCGATCCTGCCGACCGCGACCACCGATGAGATCCATGCCTGGTTCTTGTCCGTTCCCGCCACCCTCGGCCGAGCCGGGATCAACGAACTAACTCGCCGGATCATCGCCGAACACGGCACCCCCGAAACAGGCTCCACTCTTGATGATCAAGAGGCCGAACAAGAACGCCTCGAATACCTACGCATCTGGGACGACAACGACGGCATGACTGGCTTCGAAGGCCTGCTCGCCGGCGACCACGCGGCCGAGTTCAAACACCTCATCAATGCCCTCTCCGCCCCGTCACCCAAGACCTCCTGCTGCAACGACCCCCACCACCGCCACATCGGGAAGCCTGTTGACGCTGGCCAGACCGGCGCGAGCAAAGCAGCTGGCGAGAGTAAGGCAGCAGGCGAAGCGGCGGCCACGAGCAAGACGTCCGGCGAAGCAGCTGGCCCGAGCAAGACCGCCAGCGAAGCCGGGGACACCTTCCAGGAACGTGCCGAACTCATCCGCCTCGCCGACGACGACCGCACCCCCGAAAAGCGACGGATCGACGCCCTCATGATGCTCCTGCACCGCGTCGCCCGCTGGCTCGACGGCGACCCCACCATCGCCACCAACGGCCCCGCCCAGATGGTCGTCACCCTCGACTACGACATGCTCGCCGAAAAAATCCGCAGCACCGGCGGAACAGGTGCCGCGACCACCCGCGAGGGCCTGACTCTCAGCCCCACTACCGCCCGACAAATCGCTTGCGACGCCGCCATCATCCCGATGATCCTCGCCTCGTCCAGCCAACCCCTCGACGTCGGCCGAACCCAACGCCTCTACACCGGCGCCCTACGTCATGCAATCTTGCAAAAGTACGGCGGCTGCACCTACCAAGACTGCACAAGACCCGCCGACTGGACCGAAATCCACCACGCCATCCCCTGGGCCAAAGGCGGCAAAACGAACGCCGAAAACGGCTTCCCCCTCTGCTGCGCCCACCACACCATCGTCCATCGCGACAACCTCGTCCCGATCACCTCAGCAGGCGGCGGCATCCTCTGGATATCCGCCCAAATCGCCGGCCAGCAGGCGAGCCAGCAGGGCAACAACCGGCAGGGCAACAACCGGCAGGGCGACACGTGGCGTGAAGACAACCCGGCGTGAAGACAACCCGGCGTGAAGACAACCCACCGATCGACCGCGACGCCGTCAAGGGTCGCGGATCCGCGGAGACGCTCAGCGGAAGGCTGACACCCCTGTCAGTGCCTGCCCGATCATCAGCTGGTGCACCTCGGATGTCCCCTCATAGGTCAACACCGACTCCAGGTTGTTCGCATGGCGCAGAACCGGATATTCGAGCGTGATTCCGTTGGCGCCCAACAAAGTTCGACACTCGCGCGCAATCTTGATCGCCTCGCGTACGTTGTTCAGCTTGCCAAGGCTGACCTGCTCGGGCCGGACGCCACCGGCATCCTTCAGCCGACCGAGGTGCAGGGCGAGCAGCATCGCTTTCCCCAGCTCCAGACTCATGTCCGCGACCTTGGCCTGTGTCAGCTGATAGCCAGCCAGTGGCTTGCCGAAAATCTGCCGGTCGCCGGCGTACGACAGCGTCGTCTCGAGGCAATCCCGAGCTGCGCCGACCGCACCGAAGATGATCCCGAAGCGCGCCTCGTTCAGGCAGCTGAGCGGCCCCGAGAGTCCGGCAGCGTCAGGGAGCATCGCGGAAGCGGGCAGGCGGACGTCCTCCAACACCAGCTCGCCGGTGACCGACGCTCGCAGCGACAGCTTCTTCTTGATCTCCGGCGCGCTGAAACCGGGGGTGTCGGTCGGAACCACAAACCCGCGGATCCCCTTACTGGAGTCGGTGGTTTGCGCCCACACGACCGCGACATCGGCGACGGGAGCATTCGTGATCCACATCTTGGTGCCGTTCAGAACCCAGTCATCACCGTCGCTCCGCGCGCGGGTGCGCATGCCGCCCGGGTCCGACCCGAAGTCCGGCTCGGTCAGCCCAAAACAGCCGATGGCCTCGCCCGCCGCCATCCGCGGCAGCCACTGCTGCTTCTGCTCCTCGCTGCCCCAGCGATAGATCGCGAACATCGCCAGCGAGCCCTGCACCGACACCAACGACCGAATGCCGGAGTCGGCGGCTTCCAGTTCGAGGCAGGCAAGTCCGTACGCGGTCGCCGAGGTGCCGGCGCAGCCGTATCCCTCCAGGTGCATGCCGAGCAGCCCGAGTTGACCGAACAAGGGGGCGATCTCGCGCACCGGAACGGTGCCTGCCTCAAACCAATCCGGCAGGTTTGGACGAACGTGTTCGTCGAGCAACGCGCGTACGGACGCAGTCATGTCGCGCTCATCCGGTTGCAGGAGCGCATCGATGCCGAACAGATCCATCGGGGTTTGAGTCGCCATGTGCGTCATCGTCCCATTGGGCTGACGGGATGGACCACCCCTGGCAACCTGCCGGTCCGCGACGTAGCGTGAAGCAGTGAGCACACCTCCCACCGCCACTACCCTCGGTCAACTACGCGCCTCCGGACACGAACTCAAGAGCCTGCGCCGGGAAATCCGCGACAACCTGCTGTCCGCCCTCGGCGAGGGCCGCGACCCTTGGCCAGGCCTGCACGGCCTCGGCGACACCGTCATCCCGCAGCTGGAACGCGCGCTGATCGCCGGCCATGACGTGGTGCTGCTGGGCGAACGCGGGCAAGGCAAGACGCGGATCCTGCGTACGCTGGTCGGACTCCTGGACGAGTGGTCTCCGGTGATCGAAGGGTCCGAACTGGGCGAGCACCCGTTCGACCCCATCACCCATGCCGCGAAGCGGCGCGCTGCCGAACTGGGCGACGACCTGCCGATCACCTGGCGACACCGCGACGAGCGCTACGCCGAGAAACTCGCGACGCCCGACACCTCGGTCGCCGACCTGATCGGCGATGTCGACCCGATGAAGGTGGCCGAAGGCCGCAGTCTGGGCGACCCGGAGACCATCCATTTCGGGCTGATTCCGCGGGCCCACCGCGGCATCGTGGCGATCAACGAGCTGCCCGACCTCGCCGAGCGGATCCAGGTCGCGATGCTCAACGTGATGGAAGAGCGCGACATCCAGATCCGCGGCTACCTGCTACGGCTGCCGCTCGACGTCCTGGTGTTTGCCAGCGCGAACCCGGAGGACTACACCAACCGCGGCCGCATCATCACCCCGCTGAAAGACCGCTTCGGCGCCGAGATCCGCACCCACTACCCGCTTGAACTCGCCGACGAGATAGCGGTGATCCAGCAGGAAGCCCATCTCGTGGCGGAGGTCCCGAGCCCCTTGCTGGAAATCCTCGCGCGCTTCACCCGCGCGCTGCGGGAATCGTCGGCGGTCGACCAACGCTCCGGTGTCTCAGCTCGATTCTCCATCGCTGGCGCAGAGACCGTGGCAGCAGCAGCGTTGCACCGCAAGGTGATTGAGGGTGAACCCGAGGCTGTCGCGCGCCTGGTCGACCTCAGCACAGCGGTCGACGTTCTCGGCGGCAAGATCGAGTTCGAGGTCGGCGAGGAGGGGCGTGAACGCGCGGTTCTCGACCATCTCCTGCGACAGGCGACGGCCGACACCGTACGAAGCCTGTTCGCCGGAATCGACCTCGCTCCGTTAGTCGAAGCATTCGAGAGTGGCTCGATGGTGACCACCGGCGAGCGGGTCGCGGCCACCGCGGTTCTCAAGAGCCTGCCCGAGCTGGGCGGCTCCACCGTCTATGACGACCTCGCGGCTCGCCTGTCGGCGACCACCGACGGCGAGCGAGCCTGCGCGATCGAACTCGCATTGGAAGGGCTCTACCTCGTACGCCGGATTGCCAAGCAGACCGGCGATGGTGAGACGGTCTACGGCTGATGTCGTCCCGCGCCCGATACACCCGCTACGACGGTGGTCCTGATCCGCTGGCGCCGCCGATCGACCTGGCCGACGCGCTGGCGTCGATCGGCGAGGACGTCATGGCTGGCTACTCCCCCGAACATGCAATGCGCGAATACCTGCGCCGAGGTGGGGACCGCCAGCGCGGCCTCGACGACCTCAGCCAGCGGATTTCGCAGCGGCGCGATGACATCCTCGCCCGGCACAACCTGAACGGCACGATGCAGCAAATCAAGGAGCTGCTCGACAAGGCTGTGCTCTCCGAGCGGAAACAGTTGGCGCGGGACCTCGACGACGACGCCCGCTTCGGTGAAATGCGGATGGAGAACCTGCCCTCCTCGCCGGCGCAGGCCGTTTCGGATCTGTCGGACTACAAGTGGCGCTCCTCGGACGCGCGGGAGGCATACGACCAGATCAAAGACCTGCTGGGCCGGGAGCTACTTGAGCAGCGATTCGCCGGGATGAAGCGGGCCCTCGAATCGGCCACCGATGAGGACCGCGCCGCTGTTACCGACATGCTGAAGGACCTGAATTCGTTGTTGGAGAAGCGATCTCGCGGTGATGACACGCCCGCTGATTTCGCCGACTTCATGGCAGAACATGGCGAGTTCTTCCCGGAGAACCCGCAAACGCTCGACGAACTGCTCGACGCCCTCGCGGCCCGCTCCGCGGCCGCCCAACGGATGCTCAATTCGATGACGCCCGAGCAGCGCGAGGAGCTGATGCAACTGTCGGCGCAGGCGTTCGGGTCGCCGGAGCTCATGGAGCAACTGGGCCAGCTGGATCAACAGGTGCAAGCACTGCGCCCCGGCGAGGATTGGGGTGGCTCAGAGCAATTCGACGGCCAGGAGGGTCTCGGTCTCGGCGACGGCACGGGCGCGTTGCAGGACCTCGCCGAGCTCGACCGCCTGACCGAACAACTCGACCAGGAGCGGGCCGGCGCCGACCTTTCCGACATTGACCTCGACGCGCTCACCCGACAGCTCGGCCCCGAAGCGGCGGTCGACGCCCGCACCCTGTCCCAACTCGAGCGGGAACTGAGAGAGCGCGGCTACCTCACCAAGGGCTCCGACGGCGCGCTGCGCCTTTCGCCGCGAGCGATGCGCCAGCTGGGAAAGACGCTGCTGAAGGACGTCGCCGACCGGATGTCCGGGCGCGCCGGCCAACGTGACATGCACCGAGCAGGCGGAGCCGGCGAGTTCACCGGGTCGACCAGGGAGTGGGAGTTCGGCGACACCCAGTCGTGGGACGTGACACGAACGATCACCAACGCCGTACGACGGACCTCGGTCGATGGCCGATCCGCTGCCGGTGGCGTACGAATCCAGATGGAAGACATCGAGGTCGTCGAGACTGAGGCTCGCACCCAGGCCGCGGTGGCCCTGCTCGTCGACACGTCCTATTCGATGATTCGGGCCGGGCGCTGGGTGCCGATGAAGCGCACCGCTCTGGCGCTCCATCAACTGATCTCCACTCGATTCCGCGGCGACCACCTGCAGCTGATCGGCTTCGGCCGGCACGCCGAGGTGATGGACATCGAGGAGCTCACCGGGTTGTCCGGGATGCAGTTCAAGGGCACCAACCTGCATCACGGGCTGCTGCTGGCGAACCGGTTCTTCCGGCGCCATCCGAGCGCTCAGCCGGTCCTGCTGATCGTGACCGACGGCGAGCCGACAGCTCACCTGGAGCGCGACGGGCAATCGTTCTTCGACTACCCGCCCCACCCGTTCACCATCGCGGTCACCTCGGCCGAGCTGCAGGCCGCCGGCCGACTGGGCGCGCAGACCACCTTCTTCCAGCTGGGCGAAGACCCCGGCCTCGGCGGGTTCCTGCGCGACCTGGCCCGCTCGGTCGACGGCCGCGTCGTCACCCCTGACCTCGACGACCTCGGCTCCGCGGTGGTCGGGTCGTTCCTCAACTCACGTAGCGACCTGCCGCACGACCCCACCGGCTTCGACGGTCTCGGTTTCGGCCGCGGCTGGTGGGCCTGACGACGACTGAGGTCAGCGAGGGACGTCGAGGTCCTTGTGCCACGACTGGGTGACGTACGTCGTCTTCCAGCCCATCGATTCGTAGAGCCCATTCGCACCAGTCGGCGAGTCCGCATCGACCTCCAAGCCAACCCGGTTCCGCCCGCGCTGCGCCGCGTCGGAGATCACCGCGTAGATGAGCGCCTTGGCCACCCCGTGACCGCGCGCCCGACGGTGGACCCCGATGTAGTCGATGTACGTGCCCTCGACGCCCTCGGCATCCGCGGGGCTGACCGACGACACGACGGCGCCGGCCGGCATCTCCTGCCCGTCGACCTCGATCGTCGCCAACCACCAGTGATCCCATCGGTGCCCCGGATCCTCGCGCAGCCGCATCACAAACTCCGGGAAGCTCTCCCGATAGGAACTGAAGTGGTCCTGGAATGACTCCTCGAGCAGTCGGTGCAAGATTTGCAGGTCCTGGGCGACCGGCAGTCCGTCGTCGTGCGTCTCTACCCGTCGTACGGTGACCCCGGCGCGCGGCAACGGAAGTTCCTGCTCCTCAACGGGTTTCACCGGCCGGGACATATGCCACCAGGTGCGTACGTCCTCATAGCCAGCCGCCGACAGCCAGCCACGCTGCCGTTCGTCGCCGGCATACGACCAGCCGTCGAGCAGGGTGCCGCGCAAGCGCCGCATCCGGCCGATCTCCAGCGCCCACCGCTGCGCTGCGTCGAGCAGGCAGTGCACCAGCGGGTCAGCGATCTCTGGGTCAAGGTCGGCGGCCACGACCGGCTCGACGACCGTACGGCCGGCGGCGCGGTCGTGCACGGACAGAAACGCAACGGCTTTGCCTGCCCGCTCGACCAACACTTGCCGCCGCGTCCACGACCCCATGCCGATGGTTTGCGCCGAGATCGCCTCCTCGTTAACGACCCCTGAACCTCGGCCAAGCCGTTGATATTCGCTCATGAGCGCTGCAACAGCGGGAACGTCGTTCTCGTCGGGGGTCCTAACGGAGAGTGTTTCGGGCAGGCCATTGATCTGCAGGTCCATCTCGGTCATGGGCTCCAGTCTTACGGGTCGACGCGCAACCAGGGTGCAACACTCCCGTCGGCCTGATCACATCCTCGTAGGCTGGGCGCATGGATCTTGCTCAGGAACTGGCGCCCTCCGGCACCCTCATCGCCTCGATCAACCTCGGCAATCCGGTTCTGGCCCAAGGCGATCCGCGGGAACCGCGGGGCGTCACCGTCGACCTCGCCCGGGAACTCGCCACCCGGATCGGGGTCCCCGTGGAGTTCCTCTGCTTCACCGCGGCCAAGGACTCCTTCGCCGCGCTGATCGACGGTCGCGCGGGCGTGGGCTTCCTAGCCGCCGAGCCGCAACGGGCGAAAGAAGTGACCTTCAGCGCCCCGTACGCACTCATCGAGGGGGTCTATGTCGTGCCCTCCGACAGCCCGCTGGCCAGCGTCGCGGATGTCGACACCACCGGGGTGCGCATCGGGGTGAAGGAGGGGTCGGCCTACGACCTCTTCCTCTCCCGGAACCTGCAGCATGCGGAGCTCGTACGAGGGGTCGACGGCACCACCGTCTATCTCGCGGACTCGCTGGAGGTCGGAGCCGGAATTCGCCAGCCGGCAACGCAGTTCGTCGCGGACCACGCCGGCCATCGACTGATCGAAGAAGCCTTCATGCAGATCCGGCAGGCGGTCGCGGTCAGCAAGGGTGTTTCGGCGCAGACGGCACAGTTCGTGCATCGTACGGTCGAGGAACTGAAGGCCAACGGCTTCGTCGCCGACTCCCTAGAGCGCAGTGGTCAGGGCGGCGTACGAGTGGCTCCGGCGGCTCAGAAGTAGCCAGTCTCGCCGTCGAGCAGTTCGCGGATGACGTCGAGCTGGCCGGCGTGGCGCGCGGTCTCCTCAATCATGTGGACGATCATCCAGCGCAGCGACGCGTGGCCGGCGGGGAACCCGTCGAAAGCGCCGAGGTCGTCCAGTTCCGCACCAGCTATCACCTGATCGGATCGGTCGCATTGCCGCCGGTATTCGCGCAGCAGCTGGTCCATCTCACGGTCGGCGACCATGAAGTCCAGGTCGTCCGTGCGTTGTGAGAAGGCCGGGCTACCGGTCGGAGCGGTTCCCGTGAAGGCCACCTCGAACCAGGTGTGTTCGGTCCAGCGGAGGTGCGAGATCAGCCCGGCCACCGTCATCAGCGGCGACGTCGGAATCACCACCCGGTGGGCGTCTTCGTGCGAGATCCCCTCGCACTTCATCAGCACAACATCGCGCTGGAGTTGATACCAACCCATCAGGTTGGTGCGTTCGTCGGCGTCGAAAGGCGGGCGTTCGCGAGTCGTCATGCAGGCGATCCTGACGGCTCGACCGTCAACGGCGCCAACGAGTTTCCCTACTGTTCCTCGTGGGTGTTCGGATCTCCGCCGAACAGGCGTCCGTCGGGCTTGCCGAGCGCGGTCACCGCCGCGATCTCCGCAGCGGTGAGTTCGAAGCCGAGCACCTCGAGGTTCTCCCGCTGGCGCGACGACGTGGCCGACTTCGGCAACGGCATCACGCCGCGGTGGATATGCCACCGCAACACCACCTGCGCCGGCGTCACGTCATGCGCCCGCGCGATGTCGACGACGGCCTGTTCCTGGTGCGGCATCGCCCGCTTGCCCAGCGGGCTCCACGCCTGGGTGTGAATGTTGTAGGACCCGTTGATCTCGAGCATCTCCTGCTGCGGGAAGTACGGGTGAATCTCCAGCTGGTTGACCGCTGGCCGAACGCCGGTCTCGTCGACGATCCGCGAGAGGTGCTCGGCGGTGAAGTTGGAGACGCCGATGGTCTCGACCAAGCCCTCCCGCTGCGCTTCGATCAGGGCCTGCCACGCCTCGACATAGAGATCGACGCTCGGGTTGGGCCAGTGGATCAGGCCGATGTCGATCCGTTCGACGCCGAGCCGCCGCGCGGAGTCACGCAACGACTGAAGGGCAAGGTCCTTGTGGTGGAACCGACCGGGAATCTTGGTCGCGATCTGCACCTCATCGCGCGACACACCACTTCGCCGCAGCGCTTCGCCGACCTCGCGCTCATTCTCGTAGTTCACGGCCGTGTCGAGGTAGCGATAGCCAACCTCCAGCGCCGAGACCATCGCCTCGATGCCTTCCTCATCGCGCAGTGGGTAGGTGCCGAAACCGATCGCGGGAAAGTCCATGTCTCCACCGTACGGCGGCGCATGCTATGTCGAAGGTCCGGGCGTCGGGTGGGTACATCTGCCCGGACCCGCAGCGTGATTCGGACCATCGGATGCCCGGCTCGACGCACTGGGCGTTGGGCCGAAGATCCGAAGGAATCCACGCCATGTTGAAGAACAAGAAGATCGCCACCATCGCCACGGCGGGCGCATTCGGGACCGCCACGGTCTTCGGTGGAATGACCCTCGCCACCCAACTAAGTTCGCCGGCCCACGCCGACACACTCTGCGTCGCGCCGAGCGACGCCAGTGCCGCGGTGAAGACCGCGATCCGCACCGCCTGCAACGAGGTCCACAAGGAGACGCCGTACGTTTGGGGCGGCGGCCACGGTGACTCGCCCGGCATGACCGGCAACGGTTTCGACTGCTCGGGACTCTTGCGCTACGCGTGGTACAAAGCGACCGGTACAGACTGGGGGAACCTCTCCACCGGCGAAATGTCGGCGCTGACGAGCAAAGGATTCGCGTCCGTTGCCCTCGACAAGTCAGCTCTGCAGGCGGGCGATGTCATCGTCTACCGCCACCCGGACGGGTCCGGACACACCGTGATGTACATCGGTGCCGGCCGCATCGTCGAAGCACCCGCAACCGGGATCCCACTGCGGACCACCACGCTCGACCGTTCCTGGTACAACTCCACTCGCAAGGTGGTCGGTGTCTACCGCTACCAAGGTAAGTCCGGCAGTACCCACAACCCGCCGCCCGCGCCGGTCAAGGGTGCCAAGCAGATCTCGATCTACGCAACGTCGGTCAACGTACGCCGGGATGCCACCTCCGCGAGCGCGCGAATGGGAACGATCAACCCCTCGAAGCAATGGTTCACCTGCCAGAAGCGTGGCCAGCAGGTCTCCGCCCACGGCTATACCAACGCGCTCTGGTCCTACTCGCCGGAGTTGCGGGGCTACATCGCGAACGTGTTCATGAGCGGCCCCTCCGACTACCGGTTGCCAGCCTGTGGCGCGGCCAAGACACCGGCACCGAAGGCCCCTGCGCCGAAGGCACCGACAGCGAAAGCGCCGGCGGCCAAGAGGCTCACCATCTGGGCCACCGACGTAAACGTCCGCAAGGATGCCACTTCCCGGAGTACGGCGATGGGCAAGGTGCAGCCGTCCAGTCACGGATTCACCTGCCAGAAGCGCGGACAAACGGTCACCGACGGCGCCTGGAGCAACGACCTGTGGTCGTATTCGCCGGAGCTGCACGGCTACGTGAACAACGTGTTCATGAAGGGCCCGGCCAACTTCGGTCTGCCGAGCTGTGGCGGGGCCGCAGGAGGCCGCCCGATGCTCAGTCGGTGACTCCCGGCTCGGGGCTGCAGTTCGTCGACCGACGGCGAACTGCAGTCCGAAGTGCGGGTCAGTGCTTCTGGAGTGCCAGGGTGATCGGCTCGATCGTGCCCAACACGACCGTGTGACGCGACGCCGAGGCGCCAGTGGCGGGGTCGATGGCGCTCACCACGTGGCGACCGGTGATCGCCAGCGGAATCGAGAATCGACCTGATTGGTCGGTCACCGCGGTGTGCTCAACCTCGCCGGTGGGTGAGGTCACGGTGATGAGTGCCCCCGCGACCGGGGTGCCGTTCAGCAACGCGCGACCGTGCAGTTCCAGACGCTCGCCGAGTTCGACGTCGTAGGCGCCGTCTCCGGTGATGCTGACCAGGTCGGCCCGTGGCAGATATCCGTCGGCGTTGGTAATCCGTTGGTAGACACCGGCACCCGGCAGGACCAGGGAGTACGACCCGTCGGGCTCCACGCGCGACCAGTCGACCTTGTCGCCGGCGTCGGTCAGCAGGGTGACCACCGCGTTGCGGGCGACATTGCCGTTCGCACTGCGCGCAAACCCATGGATCATCACGTCATCGCCGGCCTTGGCCGCGACCGGTTCAACGGTGCGCCCGGAGGGGATGAACACCGCCACCAGCGCGGAGGCGAGCCCGGCAGCGGCCGCGATCCAGAAGATGTACTGGAATGCCTCGATGGTGGGCAGCGCCTGACCGTGGAAGTCGATGACCACCGTGGACAACACGGCCGCGACAACGGCGCTGGAAGTGGATGTGCCGACCGCGCGGAGCAGGGCGTTGAAGCCGTTGGCCGCCGCCGTCTCGCTGATCGGTGAGTTGGCCATGATGATGTTCGGCATCGCGGCGTAGGCGATGGCGGTTCCGGTGCTGCTCAGCACCGAACCGAGCGCGACCTGCCACACCGAACCGGTGAGGAAGACCCGCACGATGTAACTGCCACCCAACACGGCGGCACCGATCAGCAGCGAATACTTCCCACCCCACCGACGGGTGATCGCCGCCGTGACGGGCGACATCAGAACCATCATCAGGCCGGCGGGGAGGACACACAGGCCGGCGTCGAGCACGCTCAGGCCGAACCCGTAGCCGGTCCCCTTGGGCAACTGGAGCAGTTGGGTCGTCGAGATGAGGTTCACGAACATCGACAGACCGATAAGGACCGACGCGATGTTCGTCAGCAGGATCGGCCGGCGACTCGCCGTGCGCAGGTCAACCATCGGGTTGGAGGTGCGCAGTTCCCAGGGCAGCCACAGCGCCACGAACACGGCTGCAGCAACGAAGGAAAGCATCGTGGTCTCGCTGGCCCAACCCCAGTCGCCGCCCTTGGAAACCGCGAGCAGGAAGCAGACGAGCGCGGCCGACAGCAGCAACGCGCCGACCATGTCGAAGCGACCCGGTGCCCGGATGCTCGACTCCGGCACGATCACCAGGATCGCGATGAGCATCACCAGTGCGCCGGCAGCGCTCACCCAGAACAGCGCGTGCCAGTCGAAGTTGGCGTAGATGTAGCCCGACAGCGGCAGACCGATTGCGGCGCCGATGCCCAACGTTGCCGACATCAGCGCGACCGCGCCGCCGACCTTCTCGCGCGGCAGTTCGTCCCGCATGATCGAGATGCCGACCGGCACCAAAGCTGCCGCGAAACCCTGCAGTGAGCGGCCAACAATGACAATCCACAGCTGGTCGCCCAGTGCGCCGATCACCGACCCGATCATCATCGTGACCAGTGACACCACCATCATCCGGCGCTTGCCGTACATATCGGCGCAACGCGACACGATCGGGGTCGCGACCGCCGAGGTGAGCAGCGTCGAGGTCACCAGCCACGAACCGTTGTCAGCCGAGGTGTGCAGCAGCGCCGGCACTTCGGGCAGCAGCGGAACGACGAGCGTCTGCTGGAGCGCGACGAGCGTTCCGGTGATGGCCAGTACGGCGGTAATGAGCGAGGCGGGGCGTCCGGCGGACGCGCGATGCCGAGCGGCGGGCATGGTGGCGGGGATCATCGTGGCAGGCATTTGTCGGTCAGATTATTGCATCGGTCAACTATTCACCAAATCATTCCAGCTCCGCCGCGACCCGCCCGGCCGCTTGCCGCAACGGCCCAATCGCCGCGCCGATCACCTCGTCGGTCATCCGAGTCGTCGGCCCCGACATCGACAGCGCGAGACGCTGTTGGGCCGCGGGCACGGCAACGGCGACGCACCGTACGCCGATCTCCTGCTCCTGCTCGTCCAGCGCGTAGCCGCGATGGCGCGTGCGGGTCAGCTCCTGGGCGAACGATTCGATGTCGCCGTAGGTATGCGGGGTGAGTTGGGCCATCCCGGTGCGATCGAGCAACGCTCGGACGTCGACCGGCTCCATCCGCGCCATGATCGCCTTCCCGACGGCGGTGGTGTGGGGCAGAACCCGGCGCCCGACCTCGGTGAACATCCGCATTGAATTGTTCGACGGCATCACCTGTCCGAGGTAGACGATCTGGTCCCCGTCGAGTGCGGCGATATTCACCGACTCCCCCGTCATCCGCACCACCTGCTGCATCGCCGGTCGCGCCCAGCGCGCAATCGACTGGGTCGCAACATCGCCAAGGCGCACCAGGCGCGGGCCGAGCGAGTATTCCTTCGTCGGCTCCTGCCGGGCATAACCCAGGTCGACCAGCGTGCGCAGCATCCGGTGCGCGGTGCCGAGCGGCAGGCCGGCCAGCTCGGACAGCCGCGAAACCGTCGCCGAGCCACCCTCGTCGGCAATCAACTCGAGCAGCCCGAAGGCTCGGGCGAGGGAGCGTACGCCGCCTGGCTCGGTCACAGCTGTTCGCCGCCGACCCAGACGGCCTGGATGTCGGTCGTCGTAGCGAGCGTGAAGATCTTGGCCAGCACATCCTCAGAGTTCTGCGCGTGATTGATCCCCAGGTCGAGGGGGTTTCCCTCGGCCGGCTTCACCCAGATCGCATCGAACTCCTTGCCGACACTCAGGTCGCCGACCCGGTCACCCAGCCCGAGCCCGATCGCCCCGGCGCGGGTGGCGAGATAGAGCAGGTGAGCGGCCGTCAATGGAAGCCCGTCGTCGCCAAGCAACTGCTGGGCGAAGTAGGACTGCAGCCCCTCCTTGAACAGGCAATAGCCCGAACCAGCGCCGACATCGCTGCCAAGGGCGACCCGAACTCCTTGCGCCACATGCCGTTTCATCGGAAAAAGTCCGCTGCCGAGCGCTGAATTGCTGGTCGGACAGTGGGCCACCGTGGTCTTCGATGCCGCGAGGTCGGCCAGCTCCGCGTCGCTGGGATGGACATTGTGAGCGAGCACGGCCCGCTCGGACAGCAGCCCGTGGCTGGCATAGGTCTGCACGTAGCTGCGGCCGCCGAACAACTGCTCCACCTCAGCGATCTCGCGGGTGTTCTCGTTCAGGTGGGAGGTGAAGAACAACCCGTCCCGGTCACGCAGGACCTCACCGCACGCCCGAAGCATCTCGTCGCCGGCCGACAACGAGAAGCGCGGAGTGACGGCGTAGCGCAGCCGGTCGACGCCATGCCACCGATCGACGAGGTCGATCGATTCGGCGTACGCCCGCTCCGGCGTGGTCAGCAGACCCGCCGGCAGGATTCGATCGCTGAGAACCAGACCACTGGTGATCCGCAGCCGGCTGGCGCGAGCCTGGGTGAAGAAGACATCCATCGCCGAGGCGAAATGGGAGCCGAAGACCAACGCGGTGGTGGTGCCGGCCTCCCGCAGCCCGCGCAGGAACCCCCGCGCCACCAGTTCCGCCTGTTCCGCGTCGGCCATCTTCAGTTCCTCGGGCAGCGCCGCGCGGTCGAGCCAGTCCAGCAACGGCATGCCGAGCGCGCCGATGACCCGCAGCTGCGGGTAGTGCACGTGGGTGTCGACCATCCCTGGCAGCAGGACACCGCCGGCGAGATCCACTCGCTCTTCGCCGGGAAAGAGGGCATCGATTGCGGCCGGGGTGTCGCGATGGGTGATGACGCCGTCGACAACCCGCAACGCGAACTGTTCGGCCGCCCGGAGCGGGGCACCGTCGAAGGGACTGTCCGGGGTGTCCAGGACGGTCGCGAGATAGACCGTCACCCCTGCACCTCGACCGTCGCCGTTGCGAACATCGACAACAGTTCTGCCGCGACCGATACCGCGATCACCGCAGGCTCCTTGCCCCTGATCATCGCCACCCCGATGGGACACCGGATCCGGCCGATCTGTTCGGGCGAATGCCCTTGTTGCGCCAGCAGCTTCTCGAATCGCCGCCACTTCGCCCGCGAACCGATCAGCCCGATGGACCCGAGGTGGCCACAACGCAGCGCCGTGTCGCAGAGCGCGGCATCCTCGGCGTGGTCGTGGGTCATCACCAGAACATGGCTGCCCGCCGGGATCTCACCGAGTGCAAGTTCGGGAACCGGCGAGTGGTGTCGATGAACGGTCGCGATCGAATCCTCGATCCGCAATCCCTCCACCTGGTCGCGCCGAGAGTCAATGAGATGCAGGTCGAGGTCGTGGCGCGACAGGATGAGCCCGAGCTCCTGGCCGACGTGGCCCATGCCGAAGATCGCAACCGCCGGCCGGACAGGCAACGGCTCGAACAACACCCCGACCTCGCCGCCGCAGCACTGCACCCCGTAGTCGGCAGCAGCGTGTTCACTGAGCGAGAAGCGACGTTGCGTGGTGGCTTGGTCGCCGTCGGCGAGCATGGCCCGGGCGACCTGCACGGCAGTTTCTTCCAGATTGCCGCCACCGACAGAGCCGTGGACATCGGTGGCGGTGACAACCATCTTCGCGCCGGCCGCGCGCGGGGCATGACCGCGTACGTCGGTCAACGTCACCAACACCGCCGCCACCCGCTGCTCGCGCAGTCGGGAAATCGCCTCGATCCAGTGCATGTCAGCCCGCTGAGCGGGCGGATTCAAGCGCCCAGTAGACCGCCTCCGGCGTTGCGGGAGAGGCAAGTTCGACGCTGACGCCGCTTGGACCAAAGGCCGCCGCCGCCTGGCGCAGGGCCTCGCGTACGGAGAAAGCCAACATCAGCGGCGGCTCCCCCACCGCCTTCGAGCCGTAGACGACCCCGTCTTCGTGGGCATGGTCAAGCAGGGAGACGTTGAACTGCTGCGGCATCTCCGAGAAACTCGGCAGCTTGTACGTCGAGGCGGCCTGCGTCGCCAACCGGCCACGGCTCGGCCGATCGGATTCGTCCCAGCGCAGGTCCTCCAAGGTGAGCCACCCGGCGCCCTGCACGAACCCGCCCTCGATCTGGCCGATGTCGACTAGCGGCGACAGCGAATCGCCGACGTCGTGAACGATGTCGACCCGGCGAGTCGTGTAAGCCCCGGTGAACCCGTCGACCTCAACCTCGGTGGCAGCGGCGCCGTACGCGAAATATTTGAACGGCGAGCCGTGCATGATCGAGGCGTCCCAGTGCAGACCCTCGGTTCTGTAGTAGCCCGCCGCCCACAGTTGCACCCGGTCGAAGTAGGCCTTCTTGACGACCGATTCCCAGTCGAGGTCGTCGGCGGCGTCGGCCTTCACCTTTTCGAGTCGCTGCAGGATCTGCTCGCAGGCATCCTTGACCGCGCCACCGTTGAGGTCGGCGCCCGAACTCGCCGCTGTCGCGGAGGTGTTCGGCACCTTGTCGGTTCGGGTCGGGGCGAGCCGGATCCGATCGAGCGGAACCTGCAGGGTCGTCGCGGCGACCTGCAACATCTTGGTGTGCAGCCCCTGACCCATCTCGGTGCCGCCGTGGTTGATCAACACCGACCCGTCCTTGTAGACGTGGACCAGCGCACCCGCCTGATTGAAGGAGGTGAAGTTGAACGAGATGCCGAATTTCACCGGGGTGATCGCCAGCCCGCGCTTGCGGTCCGCGTGAGTCGCGTTGAACTCGGCCACCTCCTGCCGGCGCCGATCGAGTTCACCGCCACGCTCAACACCCTCCCAACAGGCGGCGATCCGCTCCGGGTGGCGCACCGGCTGCCCGTACGGCGTCTCCTGCCCGTCGACGTAGAAGTTGCGTCGGCGCAGGTCGTGGGCCTCGAGGCCGAGCTGCGGTGCGACCCGACCGATGATGTCCTCGATCACCAACATCCCCTGCGGACCACCGAATCCGCGGAACGCGGTCTGCGATGTCTTGTGGGTGCGGGCAACGCGACCATGCACGCGTACGTTCGGAATCCAGTAAGCGTTGTCGACGTGGCAGAGCGCGCGAGCCAGCACTGGTTCGGAGAGGTCGAGACTCCACCCACCGTCGGCGGTCAACACCACGTCGAGCGCCTGCAACAGGCCGTCGGTGGAGAATCCGACCTTCCACGAGGCGTGAAAACCGTGCCGCTTGCCGGACATCGTCATGTCCTGATTGCGCGTCAATCGCAGGCGTACGGGGCGACCGGTCAGCGTCGCGCCGAGGGCGGCAATGGCCGCGAAACCATGGGGCTGCATCTCCTTGCCGCCGAAGCCGCCACCCATCCGCAGGCACTGCACCGTCACGTGGTGAGCGTCGAGCCCGAGCACGTGGCTGACGATGTCTTGGGTCTCGGTGGGGTGCTGCGTTGAGCACTGCACGAAGATCTGGCCGTTCTCGTCGACCTGCGCCAGCGAGGCGTGGGTCTCCAGATAAAAGTGCTCTTGTCCGGCGAACTCGAACACGCCCTCGAAGACACGGTCCGCCCCTGCCAGCCCGGCCTCAACATCACCGCGCACCATCCGCGGCTGAGCGCCTTGAAAGCTGTCAGCCTCGATCGCATCGGTGACCTTGATCAGCGACGGCAGTTCGTCGTAGGTCACGCTCACGGCTGAGGCCCCGAGGCGCGCCGCTTCGAGGGTCTCCCCCAAAACCCACGCGATCGCATGGCCGTGGAACATCACCTCGGTCGGGAACAGCGGTTCGTCGTGTTTGATGCCGGCGTCGTTGACCCCCGGAACGTCGTCGGCGGTGAGAACACGCACCACACCCGGAATGTCGTACGCGGGAGCGACGTCCATCCAGCGCACCCAGCCGTGGGCAATCGTCGCCTGCACCGGGTGGGCGTGGAGAACGCCGTGCGTCCTGCCAACGAGGTCGTCGGTGTAGAGCGCTTGACCGGTCACATGCAACGCCGCGGACTCGTGGGGAATCTCTTGTCCGACAACGGCGTTCGTCGGCCGCTGGGAAAGGACACTCATCGTGAAACCCCCTGCTGGTCGGCGAACAGTCTGCGCAGGCTGGTTCCCAACATCGCTGAGCGATAGCGGGCACTGGCGCGGTGGTCGTCCAGCGGGGTGCCCTCGGCGGCGAGCAGCGCGGCGGCCGCGTCGATCGTCTCGGCATTCCAGGGTTGACCCTGCAGCGCGGCTTCGGTGGCTATCGCGCGGATCGGAGTGGCGGCCACCCCTCCGAGCCCGATGCGGGCCCGAGCAACCAGGCCGTTCTCGACCTCGATGACCACCGCGACGGCGACACTGCTGATGTCGTCGAACCGCCGCTTGGCGATCTTGTGGAACTCGGTGAGCGCTCCCGGGGCGGGCCGCGGAAAACGGATCGCGCGGATCAGCTCGCCAGCGTCACGAACGCTCTGCCGATAACCGGTGAAGTAGTCGTCCAGCGGCACCACGCGCTCCCCACCCACGCAGGCGAGCACCAACTCCGCGTCCAGGGCGAGCAACACCGGAGGGGTGTCACCGATCGGCGATCCGGTTCCGAGGTTGCCACCGAAGGTCGCGCCATTGCGGATCAGCCGGGAGGCGAACTGCGAGAACAGCTTGTCCAACAATGGAATCCGGCCATCGAGCAACCGCTCAACCTCACTCAAGGTGAGCGCGGCCCCGATCTCGACGTGATCGTCGGCGAACTCGAAGGTGCGCAGTTCAGGAAGGCGGTCGATCGCCACGACCCGGCGGGCGCGCACGCCCTTGATGTTCACCTCGACGCCCCAGTCGGTCGAGCCGGCGACCACGGTCATCTCGGGGTCTTCGGCGAGCAGTTGCAGCGCGGTCGCGAGATCCGCCGGCCGGTGGTAACCGTCGACCTCGGTTTCTGCGGCCTCGGGCGCAGGGTGTGCACAACGCCCGGCTCGTTCGTCGTCTCCGACTACACCGAGGGCGTACGCCGCGTCGCGGATCGGCCTGTATCCCGTGCACCGGCACAGATTTCCGGAGAGCGCGTGTAGGTCGAACCCGTTGGCGCCGCGTTCGGCGCGGGCTTCGCCGGCGACGCGGTCGGGACGGTAGTACTCAGCAGCCATCGAGCAGACGAATCCCGGTGTGCAGTATCCACATTGAGACCCGCCGCGGACCGCCATCTCCCGCTGGACAGGGTGCAGCTCAGCGGGCGAGCCGAGGCCCTCTGCGGTCACCACTTCCTGACCGTCCAGGCTCAGCGCGGGGATCAGGCAGGCGTTGATCGCGGTCCACCGCGAACCCTCGCCGTCGGGGCGCAGCACCATCACCGAACAGGCGCCACACTCCCCCTCGGCACAACCCTCTTTGGCGCCGGTGAAACCCGCATTGCGGATCAGGTCGAGCGCATTACTGGCTGGGTCGACGCCCTCCATCGACTGCGCGCGTCCATTCAAGGTCAATTCCGGTCGACTGCTCATCGCACCCCTTCCACCACGAGCATGGTTGGGAACGAATCCCTTCCACCTGGTGCATGGTTGGGAACTGCCTCCGCGCCCCGGTTTTCCATGCAAACGACACGCACCTTCACCCTACGCGTCCGGACCGTTTCTGGCCGGAATCTTGGACATCAGCCTCAGACGAACTGACGGCTGAGCGCGACGTGGCGGTTGACGTCCTTGTAAAGCAGGTAGCGGAATCGACCCGGTCCACCGGAGTAACAAGCCTGCGGACAGAACGCGCGCAGCCACATGAAATCGCCCTCCTGAACTTCCACCCAGTCCTTGTTGAGCAGATAGACCGCCTTGCCCTCCAGGACGTACAGCCCGTGTTCCATCACGTGCGTCTCCGGGAACGGGATGACCCCGCCCGGCTCGAAATTCACGATGTTGACGTGCATGTCGTGGCGTACGTCGGTGGGGTCGACGAACCGCTGTGTCGTCCAGGCGCCGTTGGTGCCAGGCATCGCCCCACCGGGAACGTCGTCCTCATGGGTCACGAACGCTTCAGGGACCTCGATCCCGTCGACCCGCTGGTAGGCCTTCCGAATCCAGTGGAAGGTCGCAGTGGCCGCACTGGTGTTCTTCAGGGTCCAGTCGGTGCCTGGCGGCAGGAAAACGTAACTGCCGGAACGTAGCTCGTGATGGTTGCCAGCCAGCGACAACGCCAACGACCCGTCAACGACGAAGAGCACGCCCTCGGCAGCGGAGTCGAGTTCGGGCTGGTCAGAGCCACCACCGGGCGAGACCTCGACGATGTATTGGGAGAAGGTCTCCGCGAACCCAGACAGCGGCCGAGCGATCACCCACAGCCTTGTGTTGGTCCAGAACGGCAGGTTGCTGGTGACGATGTCGCGCATGGTTCCCCGCGGCAACACCGCGTAGGCCTCGGTGAAGACCGCGCGGTCGGTGGTCAGATCGGTCTGGTCGGGCAGTCCGCCGCGCGGCACGAAATAGCTATTCATCCTGAGTTCCTTCGCAATCGGTGATTCGTGGCCGAAACTATCCATCGGTCGCATTCGTGGACTGAACTGGACCGCGCAACAGGGGGATTCATGAGCAGAAATTGGCGATGGTGGCTGCCGCTCGCACTATCGGCAGTCGTGGCGCTGGCAACCGCCATCCCGCTGGTCGACTCGACGGCCGGGGTTGGCCAATTGCGCTGGACGGTCTTGCAAGCACTGCCGTTCATGACGGTGCTCGCGGGCGTTGTCGCGCTGATCGTCGCCGCGGCGTTGCGCCACCGCATTGCGGCTGCCGCGGCAGTGGTCGCGATCGTCCTCGCTGCCCTGCCGATGTGGCAATGGCGGACGGCCGAGGCTTGCGCGGGTTCGCGGATGTCACTGATGTCGTTCAACGCATATGTGTCTACCGCCTCAGTCGACTCCCTGAGCGATGCGGTGATCAAACACAACGTTGACACGATCGTCCTGGTCGAAGCGAACGAGAACTTTGTGGAGCACTTCCTCAGGACGCCTGGCGGACAACGCTTCTCGCGGCGCACCACCGGAACATCCACCGATGCCTCGACCGGGGGAACGATCCTGTCCAGGCTCCCCCTGAAACAGACGACGGGTGCGGGGTACGCCGGAGCTGCGTTGCGCTTCGAACAGCCGGCCGCTGAGATCACCGTCGGCTCGAAGACTGTTGTGGTGCAGGCCGTCCACCCGTTTCCGCCGACCGACCGCAAGGCCGATGCCTGGCGCCGGACGTTGACCGGTCTCGGCGAGTGGCAGCGGACGCATCGCGGCCCGGTGGTCATGGCTGGCGACTTCAACGCTTCCTGGGGACATCCCGGATTCCGCGAGGCCGTCCGCGGGATGGATTCGGCTGGGCCAACAACCCTGGGCTTCCAAACTCCGACCTGGCCGAACGCCTCGAAAGTTCCGCCGTTCGAGCCACTGGACCACATCATGGTGCGCGGTCTCGGCAGTTCCGCGGCGGCCGCGGTGACCATCCGCGGCTCCGACCACCGAGCGGTCTGGAGCGACCTCACCGTCTGTGGCGCTTGAGCCATCACAGGTGGTCCCTAGCGATGCGCTCGCCCAGCTGTTCCAGCAGCCGCTCACCCTCGCGCATTGCTTCGGCGCGATCCGTCGCGACCGACATCAAGTCGTACGCCGCCAGCACCCCGAGTTGCTGCAGCCCGGCCTCGTCCAACTCACAGATACCAGCGACTGCCACCGTCGGAATTCCTTGGGCGCCAGCCAGTTCGGCAACGGCGGCAGGCGCCTTGCCATGCAAGGTCTGCCGGTCGAGCGCTCCCTCACCGGTGATCACGAGGTCCGCGCCGGCGATGGCCGCCGGCAGTCCGACCAGTTCGAAAACGAGCGATGCGCCGGGTTGCAGGCTGCCGCCGAGCAGCGCGATCGCCGCGAATCCGACACCGCCCGCGGCTCCAGCCCCCGGCGCATCCCGGTGGTCCTGACCACTCGCCTCGGCGATGACATCGGCCCAGTGCGAGAGGGCAGCGTCCAGTCGGTCGACATCGGCCGCGGTGGCGCCCTTTTGCGGGCCATAGATCGTGGCGGCGCCCTGCGGGCCGGTCAACGGATTGTCGACGTCGCAGGCGATGAGTAGTTGAGCGTCGTCCAGGCCGGGGTGAAGGAACGAAAGATCGATCCGATCAACCGCGGCGAGCGCCGCACCGCCATCCCCCGCCACGTCGAAGCGCGCTCCCAAGGCGGCTGCCATTCCGGCTCCGCCGTCGGTCGACGCGCTTCCGCCGATCCCGACGACAATCCGCCGACAGCCGGCGTCGAGCGCCGCGGCGATGACTTCGCCGAGCCCACGACTCGAGGCATGCAACGGATCTCGCCGTTCGCCGAGCATCGCCAACCCGCTGACCTCGGCCATCTCGATCACGGCCTCGTCACCGCGACGCATGAATCGAGTGGCGACACGCACGCCGAGCGGATCCGCCGCCTGCAGCCGTACGCTCTTGAACCCCGCGTGTTCAGCCGCGGCGAGCGTTCCGTCACCGCCGTCGGCCACCGGAACGCTCACGCAGTCGGCCTCGGGCACCATCCGGCGAATCCCGCGGGCCACCGCCTGGGCGACCTGCGCCGCGGTGAGGGTGCCCTTGAACTTGTCCGGGGCGATGACGATCCGCGGCACAGTCAGCTGCCGCGATAGGTCGAAAAACCGAAGGGGTTCAACAGGATTGGCACGTGATAGTGCTGGGTGGAGTCCGCGATCGTGAAGGCCACGGCGATCTGCGGATAGAACGACTCGACGCCGAGCTCGGCGAAGTAGTCCTTGGCGGCGAACACCAACCGGTAGTCGCCCGCGGGCAACACATCGGCGCCGATCTGTCCGACCCGACCATCGGCATCGGTCACACCCGCATCAAGGGCGTCACCGGCCAATGTCTCCAAGGAGATCCGCACTCCCTGCGCCGGCTTCCCGCGGCTCGTGTCCAACACGTGGGTGCTCAAAGTGCCCATCACTCCACCACTTCCTGCAACCGCAGCAACGCGATCTCGCGCAGCTGCGTCACGGTCTCGGCTCGTTCGGCCGCGTCGTCATTCTGTAGCCGCCGGTCGAGCTCAGCGAGGATTTCGCGCGCATCTCGCCCTTTCGCCCGGATCAGGAAGACCCGGTCGAACCGGTCCTCGTAGGCGTGATTCCCCTCGACCAGTCGCTGCATCAGGGCGGCATCCGACCGGTCGACTCCGGCTTGCTCCGCACCGGACTGCTCCGCTGCATGCGCCGGTGACGACGCCCGCTCCCCGATCCGCGGATGACCGGCCAGGGCCGCGCTCAACTCCGAGTCGTCGAGTTCCGCTGCCGCGTCGGCGGCGGTCGCCAGCGCAGCGGCTGGGGTGTCGTACGGGCGGCCGTTCGCCACCTGCTCGACCCAGCGATCAACCGGTAGGCAGATCCTCAGCACCTCACGGGCGTCGCCATCGGCCAATGTGTTGAAGTCAGCGAGACCCATCTCAGACGAACGCCGGAACGGTCAGCCAAGCGTCACCGGCGTCGCTCATGTCGGACCGCTGAACGGTCGCCTCGATGAGTCCGTACGGACGATCGGCTGCGTGGAAGACCTCGCCGTTGTTCTCGACGTCGTCGGCGAACCGCGCGAAGTCGTAGAGGAAGTGGTGCTTGTTCGGCGCCGAGAACTTGATTTCGGCGACCTCCGGGTGGGCTTCCAGGACCGCCTCGCCCATCGCGTAGAGCGTCTCCTGCAGTGCGCGGCTGTATTTCGTCGCGAAGGTGGCAAGCAGGATCGCCTTGATGCTGTCGTAGGCCGCATTCCAGTCGACGTCGACACCGTCATAGCGCCAACGGGCGACCAACGAGGTGGCCATGATGCGGTCGTCGGCCTCGGCGAGCGTGGTGTATTCGTCCTTCAAGAAACCTTTGAACTCCGAACCGGTCGACTTCAGAACGACCAGGTCCTTCAACCCGGAAACGACCCATTGGCTGCCGTCCCGGCCCCGCGTGACGATCGTGCCGCGGGTCTCACCACCACGCCGTACGAACGAGTGGTCGTGTTCCTTGCCGTCGACCACGATGCGGTCCCAGACGTATTCGTCGACCTCGATGCGCGCCGCGTCAGCGTTCGGGCAGGCCTCGATCAGTCGCGCGCCGAGGGCGAGCGCGTAATCCTCGGGCGAGGTGACGCCGTGCTTCTTGGCCCACACGAATGCGGTGTTCTTCTGGGTGTCGGTCGGCAATACCTCGGCCTGATCGCCACTTGCATGGGCGGCCGAGAAGTCGCCGCGCAGCGCGGTCGAGACGTTGAGGTCTTTGATCTCGTGGCGGTCGGTGTCGCGATAGATGCGCACGACGCGGTTCTCCGCCTTGCCGTACTGGTTCGGTCCGAGGACGTAGCTCATGGACTCCTGGCTTCCCGTTGATTCCGACACATATTCCGCATTGTGGAACTCGTGTTACGTATAGTGGAACTTTAAGAGGTTGCGTGGGGGCGGTCAAGGGTTGCGGCCGCGCCGTTGGAAGGTCAGTCCTCGATCTCCAGCCCGAAGTCCTGCACCATCGGCTCCAACCCATCAGCCCAGCCCGCCATCACGTTGCGCAGCTTCCAGACACCGTCACGGCGGTAGATCCGAGCCACGATGAGCGCTCGCTCCTGGTCAACTGGGTCGGTGTCGAAGGCGATGTCGTTCTCGCCGGTGCGGACCGTCACGGTCAGCTGCTGGTCGCCCAACTGGTGATCATCGGCGACCGCCACGTTCACCGCGGCGCACTCCTGCGGCAGACGGTCCAGATCGACTCGGACGCCGTCGGTCGTGAGCTCGATCGCCCCGGAACCCGAGCGCGGGTTGTTGTAGAAAACGAACGAATCGTCCTGCAACACCTTGCCGTTCACATCGACCTCGAAGGCCATTGGGTCGAGCGGCTCACCGCTGCCCGCGCCGACAGTGCAGATCACCTCGACCACCCCGCTGACGAGAGCGGCATTCTGTCCTGGCCGCAGTCGTACAGGTCCAGCCGTTGATTCCGGGTGGATGGTCGCCAGTGGGGAGGTCGGTTGCGGCAGGGCGTCGGCCCAGGCATCGGAGAGGGAAGCGGGTGACGCGGGCTCAGCGACCGGTCCAGCGCTGGGCGGCGCAGCGAGCTGCGCGGCGGGCGACGCGACCGGCACCACGGTTGTCGTAGCCGCAGTGATGTCTCGTTCGGCGAGGGCGACCGGGGTCTGAGCCAAGGCCGCCCCCAGCGCCTCGGCGAACGCTGCCGCGGTGGCGAAACGATCGCTCGGGTCTTTCGCCAGACCGCGGTGTACGACCGCAGAGATCTGCGCGGGCACCCCACCCGGCAGTGGCGGAGGCGGCTGCTGAATGTGCGCCATCGCCAGGCCGACCGCGGTGTCGGCGTGGAAAGGCCAACTGCCACTGAGCATTTCGAAGGCGACCACGGCGAGCGAATAGACGTCGGCCTGCGGCCCGACCTCCTTGCCGAGGGCAGCCTCGGGAGGCAGGTATTGCGGGGTGCCGAGCACCTCACCGGCTCGGGTCATCCCGGCAGAGCCGAGCGCGCGGGCGATGCCGAAATCGGTCAGCTTCGCGACCCCTTCGGGCGTCACGACGATGTTCGCCGGCTTCACGTCGCGGTGGATGATCCCCTTGCGGTGAGCCGCCTCCAGCGCGGCCACAGCCTGCTCAAGCAGCTCGATCGACTCGACCGCGGTCAGCGGGGCTCGGCGCCGGATGATCGCCGACAGCGGCTCGCCCTCGACCAGTTCCATCACCAGGTAGGCGGCGCCGTCGTCCTCGCCGTAGTCGTGAACCTGGGCGATGTTGCCGTGGGCGAGCTTGGCTGCGTTGCGCGCCTCGCCACGGAACCGCTCCAGGAAGCCCGGGTCGTCCGACAGCCCGGCATGCAACATCTTGACCGCGACCGGGCGATCGAGCACTTCATCGTGGGCATTCCAGACCTCGCCCATGCCGCCGCCGGCAATCCGAGAGCGCAGCTCATAGCGGTTCCCCACGCGATTGATCGCGGTCATCGCACTCCCCTCGAACGACTGCTCAGCGTAGTGGCCACGGATCCTGACGGCAGCGCGCGGCTGCCGGTTTCACCCGTGATGGATGTCGTATTCGTCGAGCACCTCATCCAACAGCGCCACGACCGCCGACTGCAGGTCGGCCGGGTCGCCGTACGCCCCGGTGATGGTGCACTGTTCTCGCCAGGCAAGTGCTTCCTCAATCACCGCGCGGTGGTGTGGGAGGCGCTCGAGTCCCCACCGGCCCGCCGCCGATTTGGCGGTGATCGCGTGTTCGCTCAGCAGATGGTGGAGTCGCAGGATGCCCAGCACGCACCAGGCGGCCAGCTTGGGAGTCACCGTCGCCGGATCTGCCGCTCGAACGCGGTCCGCGGTCGGAGCCCAATAGGAGTGCAAGTTGGTGCGGGTGTTGATTTCCAGCACCGCCTCGTCGGTGAAGATCTCCGCGCTGCGGGCAGGCGGACCGAAGACGGTGATGCCACGCTCGGCGAGTTCGTGCCAGGTGATCAGGGTCGCGTCGGGGTGGTGGTCGACCTGGTAGGTGACGTGCAGGTTGCCGGGCACCACCGCCAGCAGCGACGGGTCTTGGGCGAGTTGGTCGGTGGGCAGGTAGAAGCCGTCGTAGTCGCGACCATCGGTATCGAGCTCGCGGTGGATCTGTTGCAGCACAGCCAGATCCGTCTCATTGGGGCGCCGAGAGGTCGCGGCGACGAAGTCGATGTCGCTGCCTGGGAAGAATTCGCCCCAACAGAGCGAACCATGCAGATAGAGGCCCTCCAGATAGCCCGGCAGTCGCTGCTGCAGTTGCTCGAGGTGTCGCGTGGTGACGGTCTTCACGGGGTCCGGAAGCATGGGTTCACCCTGCCACGTGGTCGTTATAGCGACCAGATTCCTTTACTACGGGCGTTGTGGGGTGAACTCGCGCACCGTCAGGCATTGCTCGACCCGCCCGAGTGGCCCGTTGCCGTCATGGATGGTCGAGGAGGTCAGCCCGAGCCCGGTCGACCCGAAGCTGACTCGGGTGTCCAAGCCAACCCACTCCGGGTCCGGACGCCGCAGCAGATGCAACGACAACTCGACGTTGGGAAACATCAGCTCGTTGGGTCGCATCCGGGTGGCAACACCATTCGCGGTATCGACCCGAGTCATCAACGATGCCAACGCAGTCGCCCGCTCTCCTTCGATCAGATCGGGTTTAGCGCGCAGCCACACCGCGCGGCGCCCGTCGCGCCCACCGGGCAGTTCCCGCATCTCCAGGGAGGCGATATAGCCGCCCGGCCATTCGGTCGTCGGGTCGATGGGACGCGCCGCCTCGGGCCCGTCGATCACCCGCAGCTCGTTGCCCGCGTACGAACTCGTGTCGTTCACCGCCACCCGCCAGGCCCGCGCGCGGATGATCGGCCGGTCGCCGATGACCAGCGTCGACTCCAGCAGGTCGATGGTGCGGCCGGGGCGGATCGTCTCAACGGTGATCTGGCTTTCGGCCAAGGGGATCATCCCGAGAATCTCGAAGGTGATCCGCCCGATCTGCAGGTCGGGCCGCGGGTCATGGGTGTCGATCAGGTGCGTCATCAACGCGCTGATCGGCGCCATGTGTTGCTCGTTCTCCTGCCAGGCACCCTGAACGTGCAGGGTCGGCTCGAAGGTGTCGTCTCCGGTGCGGCGGTAGTAGCTGCTCACGCCGGTCAGCGTAAGGTGCCGGACTCCATCATCACCGTGCGGTCGGCAATGACGCTCGCTTCTTCCCGGTCGTGGGTCACCAGCAGGGCGGTGGTGCCGGTGGTCTGCAGGATCTCGCGCAGATCCACCGCGAGGCGTTCGCGCAGGTCGCGGTCGAGCGCCGACAGTGGTTCGTCGAGCAGCATCAGTCGCGGCGACGAGGCGAGCGCCCGGGCCAGCGCGACGCGTTGCTGCTGCCCACCCGACAGAGTCGTCACGGGGCGGTCGCCGAAGCCGCCCAGTCCAACCAGCTCGAGCAGTTCGGTGACCCGCTGCTTGCGCTCGATCGCCGAAACACGTTGCCGGCGAAGCGGATACGCGATGTTTTCGGCGACGTCGAGGTGGGCGAAGAGCTGGCCGTCCTGGAACATCAGGCCGAAGTGGCGGCGGTGCACCGGCTCGCGGGTGACGTCGTGACCAGCGAAAAAGACGCTGCCCGAGTCGAGGTCCTGCAGCCCGGCGATCACGCGCAGCAGCGTCGATTTCCCGCTGCCGGAGGCGCCCAACACCGCGACGATCTCGCCTTTGGCAACCTCGAGGTCGACATGATCGAGGGCGAGCGCCGAGCCGAAACGCACGCTCGCCTGCTGCACCGACAGACCGCTCATCAAAATGCTCCTGTCGAGTCGACCTTCAACTGCTCCACCACGGTCATCACCGCCGCCGTCACCGCGGCCAGCACCACGGAGGCGGCGAGCGCCATGCCGAAGTAGCGCGCCCCGGGATGGCCGACCAGTTGGTAGATCACGACCGGAAGTGTCGGGTGGTCGGGTCGCGCCAGGAAACTGGTCGCCCCGAATTCGCCTAGTGCGACCGCATACGCGAAACCGATCGCAGCCAACAAAGGACGCCACAGCACCCGCCGGTCGATGTCCCACCAGACCCGCCACGGCGCCGCCCCCAGCATCGAGGCCGCCTCGCGCTGCCGCGGATCGACCGAGCGCAAGGCAGGGCCGATCGTACGAACGACCAGCGGGAGCGCCACCAACGCCTGCGCCACCGGCACCAACCAGGGCGAGTCCCGGAAATCCACCGGCGGCTTGTCGAGTGCGATCAGGAAGCCGAATCCGACGGTGACCGCCGAGATCCCCAGCGGCAGCATGAACACTGCGTCGAGCACCGAGAGCGCTCGTCGGCCCGACCGCGTACGCGGGCGGCGGGTCACCACGACCGCCACCATCAACCCGAGGACCACCGCGATCAACGTGGCGTCGACCGCGGCGCGCAACGAGGTGACCAGAGCCTGCAAGACCGTCACCTGCAACACCGGATCGTCGCCGGAGACGTGCATCAGGTTGCGGTAGTTGGCCAGGCTCCAGGCGTCACCCACGCGCAGCGAGCGCCAAACCAGGCTGCCGATCGGGGTCACGACGAAGGCAAGCGCGAGCGCGGTCACGACGAGATGTGGCGTATCGCTGCGACGAATCCGACGCCGTCCGCCGATGCCGCTGCGTAGTCGAACGCTCCCGGCTCGGTGGGTCGCCCACTCGGTGATCAGCAGCAGCGAGATCACCGCGACCGCCTGGACCAGGCTGAGCGCGGCGGCCGCGCGCAGGTCGAGGAAATTGGTGGTCAGCAGGTAGATCTCGGTCTCGACACTGGAGTAGCGCAGGCCACCGAGGGTGAGCACCACGCCGAACGAGCCCGCGCAGAACAGAAAAATGACGCTCGCCGACGACAGGATCGCCGGCCCCAGGGCCGGCAGCGTGACGGTCCGGAACACGGCGAACGGTGACGCGCCGAGTGTCGCTGCCACTTCCTCCTGGCGCGAATCGAGCGCCGCCCAGCGGCTGCCCACCGAGCGCACCACGACGGCCAAGTTGAAGAAGACCAGCGCGGCCACGATCGCCTGCCGCGATCCGTCCCAACCCAGGAACGCCAGCGGTCCGCCGGGCGCGAGCAGGGTGCGGAAAGCGACGCCGACCACGACGGTCGGCAACACGAACGGCATCACCAGCAGACCTCGTACGAGGGTGGCAAGGGGGAGTTTCAGCCGGTAGGTGACATACGCGATCGGCAGGCCGACGACAACAGTGATCGCGGTCGCCAGGCCCGAACTCCACAGGGTGAACCAGACGACCCGCCGGGTCCGAGGTCTGCCGAGCACCTCGGTGACCGCGCCGAGGCTCCACTGACCGTCGGCGTGGAGCCCGCGGGCGACCATCGCCGAGACCGGCAGGAGGAAGAAGACCGCCAGGAAGGCGATCGGGATCAACGCCCCGATCACCGTCCCGACGCGGCCCCACTTCACGACGCGCATCTCAGTGGGTGGTGACGTCCTGCCACTGCCGCAGCCAGCCGTCGCGCTTGGCGGTGATCGTGGCGGGGTCGACGTTCAGCGGCTTGCTCGGCACCTTGACCGCGGTCTTCCACTCCGCCGGGAGGCCAACCGTGGGGTCGACCGGAAAGACGTACATGTTCGCCGGGAGGGCGCTCTGGAAGCTCTTGCCGAGCATGAAGTCGATGAACGCCTTGGCGCCGGCGGGGTTCTTCGCGCCCTGCAGGACGCCCGCGTATTCGACGGAGCGCAAGCAGGTGTTCAACAGCGCCGACGACTTCGTTTTGGTGTCGGCGGGGCTGCTGTCGTAGGACAGGACGATCGGGCGAGCGCCGTTGCCGCCGCCGGCGGTGTAGTCGACGCTCCACGCGTCGCTCCAGCCCGAGGTGATCTTGGCGCCGTTGGCCATCAGCTTTGTCCAGTAGCCCTGCCAACCCGACTCGCCGTACTTCGCGATGGTGGCGAGCAGGAAGGCCATGCCGGGCGAGGACGTCGCGGCGCCCGGGGTGACGAAAAGGCCCTTGTACGCGGGCTTGATCAGGTCGTCGAGCGAGGCCGGCGGGGTCACCTTGTGCTTGGTGAACCATGTGTCGTCGACGTTGACACACACGTCACCGAAGTCGATCGGGGTCAGATCCTTGGCCGCCTTCGCGTCGGTCAACGCGTATTTGTCGGCTCCCGCAGGCAGCTTTGCGGCGTATGGCGTCAACGCGCCCGAGCCGGAGACCCGGGTGGCGAAGGTGTTGTCGATGCCGAAGGTGACGTCACCGACCGGGTTGCCCTTGGTGAGCACGATCGAGTTGGCCAACTTGCCGGCGTCACCGCTGGCGACAACCTTGACCTCGTAGCCGGTCGCCTTGGTGAACTCGGCCAACAACGGCTTCGGCGCCACCCAGGAGTCGTGCGTGACGAGCTTCACGACGGTCTGTTTGGTGTCCGTGGACGTCGTTTTCGTGGGCGCGGTTTCAGACCCCGAGCAGCCAGCGACGAACATCAACGCGGTGGCGGTGGATACAGCAATAGCAATGCGGGACAACGGAATCCTCCTCATATCAAGGAGGGGCTCGACTTCCTACAGCGGTACTAGCCGCATCAGGTTCGAGGGTCTGCGGCCTGGTGACCGCACTCTCAGCGCAACTTGCGCTCCCCTGTCGTTTCCGGTCTCCGACGCTACACCGTTACCCCCACCGGCCGAACATGGCAGGCTCGAACCGATACTTTTGCGTCAAGTGGGTCGCGATGTCGCGACCCCGTTCAAGGAGGCTTATTCACATGGGCAATGTGGTCTGGAAGGTCATGGCCATCGCCAGCGGCGTCGTGGCAAGCAAGGTCGCCAAGAAGGCGACCAACTCCGGATGGAAGGCAACCACCGGTCAGGCAGCCCCGGTGAACAAGCACGACCCGAACTACAGCGCCAAGCAGACGGCGCTGTTCATGCTCATCTCGACCGCCGCCGCCGGCGCGGTCAAGGCGTTCGCCGAGCGCAAGGCCGCCGACTACTACACCAAGTCGGCCGGCCACCCACCGAAGGCCGTCGTGAAGCAGCAGCAGAAGGCAGTCGAGAAGAGCGCCTAAGGGCACGGCTGTTCGTTTGCCTGAGGGCTTTGCCGCAGCGTGAGCTGCGGCATCCGAGTGGATGCGACTCCACGTCACGGCGACGTGGAATCGCCTCCACTCGCTCTTTTTGCGGACGTTGTTGGTTGCCTACGTTGCCGCTGATGCCTCACGGCACCCACGGCGTGCCCGCGCCCTTAAGTTCCTCGAACACCAACCACGTACGCGTCCCGAGCACCCCGGGGATCGCTTGGATCCGCTCCAGCACCATCGAGCGCAGCGTTTCGTTGTCCGGCGCGTGCAACTGCACCAGCACGTCGAACTCCGAGCCCATCAGCGCGATCGTGTCGAGGTAGGGCAGTTCGGCGAGCGCCGCACTCACCGCGCGCCACGTGTTCTGCTCAATGTTCAGCGCGATGTAGGCGATCGTGTGCAACCCGGCGCGACGCCGATCAATCCGGACCGTCCAGCCGGTGATCACCCCGCGCTCGCGCAACCGGTCGATCCGGGCATAGGCACCCGCCCGGCTCAGGTGCAGCCGTTCGGCCAGCGTGCGGACCGAGACCCGCGAGTCCCGCTCGAGCTCACCGAGGATCTGGCGATCGACGGCGTCGAGTGGCTCGGGTGATCGTCCACTCGGCGGGTTCTCCGCGCCATTCGATTTGGACGAACGGCCATCGTGAGGTGCTTCCATAGACCAATCGTCCACCAAGTTGCGGCCGACTTGAGCCATTCGTGCGGATTTTGTCACGATGGTGTGATGCAGCCCACATCTGAGATGTCCGCCGTCGAGGCCCTCCTGCCGTCACCGCGGCCGGTGCAGTTGCTCGATCCGACCGGCCTCGAGGTCGAGCAGCAGGGCACTCGCCGCGATTATCCGATGCCCTCGGCTGACCGGCTGCAGGACCTCTGGCGTCGGATGGTGCTGGGGCGCCGATTCGATCTGCAGGCAACGGCGTTGACCAAACAGGGTCGGCTGGCGGTTTATCCGAGCTCGCGCGGCCAGGAGGCCTGCCAGGTCGGCGCCATCGCCTCGCTCACCGCAACCGACTGGATGTTCCCGACCTACCGTGAGTCCATGGCGCTGGTCAGCCGCGGGATTGACCCGGTTGAGGTCTTGACCCTGCTGCGCGGATCGGCCCATTGCGGCTACGACCCGATGGCGCATCGAACGGCGGCTCAGTGCACGCCGCTGGCGACCCAACTGATCCACTGCGCCGGCGCGGCCTACGGGATGAAGCGGCGCGGCGAGCAGGGCGTCGCCCTGGGGTTCATCGGCGACGGCGCCACCAGCGAGGGCGACTTCCACGAGGCCATGAACTTTGCGGCAGTGTTCGAGGCGCCGGCGATCTTCTTCGTACAAAACAATAAATATGCGATCAGCGTGCCACTGGAGAAGCAGACCAAGGCGCCGGCGTTGGCCTACAAAGGAATTGGCTATGGCGTCGCGAGCGAGCAGGTTGATGGGAACGACCCCGCCGCCGTTCTCGCGGTGATGGACGTCGCCCGCGAGCACTGCCTATCCGGAAAGGGCCCGTTCCTGATCGAGGCCCACACCTACCGGATGGACGCCCACACCAATGCCGACGACGCGACGCGCTATCGCTCCGGCGACGAGGTCACGGCGTGGCTCGAACGCGACCCGATCGCCCGCCTCGAGGCGTACCTGCGCGGCCACAACTTGCTCAACGACGACCAGGCAAATGCCGTACGACAGGAGGCCGAAGCGTTGGCTGCGGATCTGCGAGACCGGATGAACCTCGACCCCAGCACCGACCCGATGTCGTTGTTCGACAACGTCTTTGCCCGCCCCACCGCGCAGGTCGATCAGGCCCGCACGATGGTCTCGGCCGAGATTGCAGCAAGCCAGGAGCAGAGCCGATGACCACCACCACCGCACCCGCGACCACCCAGACCCTGACCTTCGCCAAGGCGCTGAACAACGCGCTGCGTGATGCGCTCACTGCCGACGACAACGTGTTGGTGTTCGGCGAAGACGTCGGCACTCTCGGCGGCGTCTTCCGGATCACCGACGGCCTCACCCGGGAGTTCGGCGAGGACCGCTGCTTCGATACCCCGCTGGCCGAGAGCGGCATCGTCGGCTTCGCAATCGGTTTGTGCCTTACCGGATTCCGCCCCGTTGTCGAGATGCAGTTCGACGCCTTCGCCTATCCCGCGTTCGAGCAGATCACCTCACACGTCGCCAAGATGCGTAACCGTACGAACGGTGCGGTGAACCTGCCGATGGTCATTCGGATCCCTTACGCCGGCGGTATCGGCGGCGTGGAACACCACTGCGATTCCAGCGAGGGCTACTACGCCCATACCCCCGGACTGAAGGTGTTCACCCCCGCCACGCCGGAAGACGCCTACTGGATGCTGCGCGAGGCGATCGACGACCCCGACCCGGTGATCTTCTTCGAGCCGAAGGTTTCCTACTGGTCCAAGGGCGAGGTCGACGTCGCCACCCCGGCCGCCGGCTACGGAACCGCCGCGATCCGTCGGGAGGGATCTGAGGTCACCCTGGTGACCTACGGGCCGTCGTTGGCGACGTCGTTGCAGGCAGCCGAGGCTGCGGCTGAGGTCGGCTACGACGTGGAGGTCATCGACCTGCGCTCGATCGCCCCCCTCGACGATGAGACGGTCCTGCGATCGGTGCAGCGCACCGGACGATGCGTCGTCGTCAGCGAGGCCCAAGGGTTCGCCGGAGTTGCCGGCGAGTTGGCCGCGCGGATCAGCGAGCAGTGTTTCCACTCACTTGCCGCGCCTGTGCTGCGGGTCAGTGGGCTGCCCGTGCCCTATCCAGCGCCGATGCTCGAACACACCTACCTGCCCGGTGTCGACCGGATCCTGGACGCGATCGAGCGACTGCAGTGGGACGACCAGCCGTTCGAAGGTGGCCGCCGATGAGCAACCGCACCTTCAACCTGCCCGACCTACACCCCACGAAGTTCTCCGCTCCTTCGTCGCTTCGATACTTCGCGGGGACCCCGGAACTTGGAGGCCGCCGATGAGCAACCGCACCTTCAACCTCCCCGACCTTGGCGAGGGTCTGACCGAGGCCGAAATCGTCGAGTGGTCGGTCGAGGATGGCGCGACTGTCGGAATCGACGACGTCGTGGTCACGGTCGAGACTGCGAAGGCAACGGTCGAGGTGCCGGTGCCGTACGCAGGCACCGTCGCGACGCGCCACGGCAAGCCCGGCGATGTGGTGGCCGTCGGCTCGCCCTTGATCACGGTGTCCTCCGATGAGGGGTCGGGTGCGGTGTTGATCGGCTACGGCACCGGACACGGCGGGAATGGGCGGCGCCAGCGCGCGGGCCGGCAAGGCGCGGGTGTCGCCGGGCCGCAACACGACTCGGCCAGCCCCCCGTCGGTTGAGCCTTCGCGAGGTACGAGTGACGTGTCGAAACCTCCGGTGGAACCACAAGCCCCCCGCGTCATCTCCCCGATCGTCCGACGCCTGGCTCAGGAGCGCGGGGTCGACCTGCGCTCGATCACTCCGGCGAGTGGAACGGTGATCCGTCGCGCCGATGTGGAGGCTGCCGCTACGTCAGCCCCGGCCGCCGCCGTACAGACCAGCGCACCCACCGCCGTACACAACGCCGCATCGGCTGCAGCCCAGCCCGTCCTACCGGCTTCAGTCGACGACGTACGCATCCCGCTGACTGGCGTCCGCCGGGCCATCGCCGAGAAGCTCTCCACCTCTCGGCGCGAGATCCCGCACGCCACCACCTGGGTCGACGTCGACGCCACCGGCCTCATCGAAGCGCGAAACCAGTTGCGCGACAGTGGGATCGAGAACGTCGGTGTCCTTGCCCTCATGGCCCGATTCTGCGTTGCGGCGCTCAAGAACTACCCGGAGCTGAACGCCTCGGTCGAGGGAAACGAGATCGTGCGGCATGGCCGGATCAACCTCGGGTTCGCAGCGCAGTCGCCGCGTGGCCTCGTGGTGCCGGTCATCAAGGACGCCGGATCCCTCACGACCCGCGAACTCGGCGCGGCGCTGGCGGACCTCACGGCCCGGGCGCGCACCGGCGACCTCTCCCCGAGCGACCTCGCCGGCGGCACCTTCACGCTGAACAACTACGGCGTCTTCGGAGTCGACGGATCAACCCCGATCCTGAATCACCCGGAGGCGGCCATGCTCGGCGTTGGCCGGATCATCGAGCGCCCCTGGGTCGTCGACGGCGCGTTGACCGTGCGCAGGGTGACCCAGCTGGGCCTTACCTTCGATCACCGAGTCTGCGATGGGGGCTCGGCCGGCGGCTTCCTGCGCTTTGTCGCCGATGCCGTCGAGCGACCGTTGCGACTGCTCGCCGACAGCTGAGCGCGGCTCGTGGCCACGCGGACCCCACGGGTCCACAGCTGCTGCGTAGGATTCGAGCCGGATCGAAACCCCACTGGGAGGAACCAGCATGAGCACCATCGTTCGCCGCGGCGCCGCCGTGTCCGTTGCCGCCGTCCTGCTTGCCGGCGGTGTCACTGCCTGCAGCAGCGAGGCCGCCGTCAAGAAGTCAGATGTCGCCAAGCAGATCAGCCAGAAGGTCAGCGCCACTGGCGAGAAGGTCTCGGACATGAAGTGCGATGACAACCTCAAGGCCAAGGTTGGCGCCACCACCACCTGCGAGGGCAAGGTCAACGGCACCAAGCAGAAGTTCAAGGCCACCGTGAAGACGGTCGAGGGCAAGACCGTCAACTACACGATTTCTAAGGGCTGACCAACCCATAGGACCACGAAAGTGGTCGCTATAACGACCGAAATCCTTTACTACGGCTGTAGTGGGCGGGCCCACTACAGCCGTAGTAAAGGATTTTCGTTGTTATAGCGACCAGTCTCGCTCGCGGTCAGAGAGCCGAAGCGATCGGCACCCCCGGTCGGTAGGCGAGGTGCAGGTGCGACGGTGCGTCGAGCACCGCAAGATCGGCCCGCGCTCCCACCTTCACGACTCCGATATCGCTGCGCTGCAACGACATCGCCGCGCCGCGGGTTGCTGCCCACACTGCCTCCGCCGGCGTCAGGTGCATCTCGCGGACCGCGAGCGCGATGACGAACGGTATTGAATTGGAGTAGCAGGTTCCCGGGTTGCAGTCGCTGGCCAAGGCGACCGTGGCGCCCGCGTCGATCAGATCGCGGCCGCGCGGGTAAGGCATCCGAGTGGAGAACTCGACGCCGGGCAGCAAGGTCGCCACCGTGTCACCAGCCGCCAGCGCCTCGACATCTGCATCGTCCAGGAAGGTGCAGTGGTCGACACTCGCGGCGCCAAGCTCGACAGCCAACGCAGCGCCGGGCCCATGACCGAGCTGGTTGCCGTGGACTCGCAGTCCGAGCCCCTTTGCCTTGCCCGCCTCAAGCACCCGGCGCGACTCCTCCCCGGTGAACGCGAAGGCGCTGTTGGGCTCGCAGAACACGTCGATCCACTTCGCATGTGGCGCGCACGCGTCGAGCATCTCGCCGACCACCAGATCGACGTACGCCGCCCGGTCGTCGCGCGCTTCCGGCGGCACCACGTGGGCGCCGAGGAAAGTTGTCTCCGGCGTGAACTCCCGCGCGATCCGCAGGCTGCGCGCCTCGTGTTCGACGTCGAGACCGTAGCCGGACTTGATCTCCCAGCTAGTCGTTCCCTGTGCCCGGGCCTGCGCCAACCGGGCCGCGATCAGCGAGCGCAGCTCATTGTCGCTCGCACCGCGGGTGGCGGCCATCGATACCGCGATGCCGCCGCCGTCGTACGGCTCCCCGGTCATCCGAGCGGTGAACTCCGCGCTGCGATCGCCGGCGAAGACTAGGTGAGTGTGGGAGTCGACGAAGCCCGGCAGGACAGCTCGGCCACCCAGGTCTTGTCGTTCGTCGGCGTCCGGGGCATCCGCCGCGGCACCGACCCACGCGATCGTGGAGCCGTCGATGACGAGCGCGGCGTCCTGCACGATGCCGAGTTCTCCTTCGCGGGTCTCGTCGCAGGTAACGAGTTCGGCGATGCCGGTGATCAGTGTCGTTGTCATGCGTTCTCCCACAGCGGTGCGATGGCTTCGTTCAACAGGCGACCGACGTCGCCCAGGCGGTGGTGGCCGTCGGAGACAACCGTCTCACCGCCGCGTACGAGGGTGTGCACGTCGGCCGCGCTCGCCGACAGCAGGATCTGGGCAGGGTCGGACCCAGCCGTACGAACTGAGTCGAGCCCGACGGTCACGAAGTCGGCGCGCAGTCCGACTTCGAGCCGACCTGTGTCGGCCCAGCCAATACTGGCGTGTTCGGTGGCCATCCCCAGCAGCGCCCGCGGGGTGAACCGGCCACGCTGATTGGTAACGAGTCGCTCGTGCATTTCGACCGCACGAGCTTCCTCGATCAGGTCGATCACGGCGTGCTGGTCACTGCCAAGCGAAATGCGAGCTCCGGCCTCCTGCAACGCTTTTGCGGGGCCGATGCCGTCGGCGAGGTCCCGCTCGGTGGTCGGGCAGAAGCTCGCCCACGCACCCGCGGCACCCAGTAGTCGGATGTCCTCGTCGGTCAGGTGGGTGGCATGGACCGCGCTCAGATTGCCGTCGAGCAGTCCGGCATCGGCCAGCAATTGCACCGGGGTGCGGCCATAGAAGTCCAAGCAGGCCTGGTTCTCGGCCGGTTGCTCGCTGACGTGGACGTGCAGCGGGTCGTTCGAGAACGGGGTGTCGCAGACGTGGCTGGCGATTGTCGCGGCCGCCTTCAGCTGGTCAAAGGGCACCGCGCGCACCGAGTGCATAGCCGTTCCGACCCGGAAACCATCCGCGCTATCAAGCCGAGAGACCCGGTCACCCCAGCTGGCCGCGTCGCCGTCACCGAAGCGCAGTTGTTCATCGTTCAGCGGAACGTGTCCGTCTTTGCCGAGACCGCCGGCCAGATAGCAGGTGTCCAGCAGGGTCAGCCCGATCCCGGCCTCGGCCGCGGCTTGCTGCAGCGCACGGCCCATTTCGTTCGGGTCGGCGTAGGGCGTTCCGCCCGGCTGGTGGTGGACGTAGTGGAACTCGCCGACGGTGGTGACCCCGGCGAGAGCCATCTCCGCGTATGTCGCCTTGGCTAGCGCCAGATAGTTGTCCGGGTTCAGTTGAGCGGCAACGTGATACATCCGCTCGCGCCAGGTCCAGAAGGTGCCGCCGTTGTCGTGCGTACGGCCGCGCAGGGCCCGGTGGAACGCGTGGCTGTGGGTGTTGGCGAACCCGGGCATGGTGACCCCGCGCAGGATGACGTCGCCGTCGGCGCGGGGCACCTGCTCGATCGCGGAGAAGCGCCCCTCGGCGTCCACCACCAACCGCACCCCAGACGCCAATCCGCCTGGCAAGAAAGCGTGTTCACACCAAAATGTCGTCATTTCACGACCTCCCAAATCTCGATCGGTCCCTCGACCACCGTCATCATCGGGTGTGGCCGCGGCTGCAGGCCGTCGATCACCGCGACCCACGTCTCGTCGCGATGACGCACCTTCGCCAGCAGGTGATCCCATTCGTAACTCAGTTGCCCGGTCGTCACTCGCATCGGCTCGACCTCGACCGGAGCCGGCGCATCGACCCGTCCCCGATCGAATCGGTAACCACGCCGATCAGCTTCGTCGGCGACGAGGTGCAGGTAGGCGATGATCCCGGCGAGCGGGTCGTTCAGCGCCCGCCACCGCTGCAATTGTGGATGCTGGCGGTAGCCCTTGGTGCGCCCGGCCAGCACCGCCTGCGCGAGCAGAGTCTCGCGCCAACAGGAGACCAGCGCGGCCCGGTCCAGCTGCGCGGGGTGTATCGACCAGATGCGCATCAGCCCGCCAGATCCCGTACGACGGTGGTCAGGGCGTCGACGCCGGCGTGGCAGTCCCGCGCCTCGGCAAACTCTTCAGGCGTGTGGGACGACCCGGTGGGGTTGCGGACGAACAACATCGTGGTCGGAACCCCGGCGTTGGCCAGGATGCCCGCGTCGTGGCCGGCGCCGGTTCCGAGCATCGGGGTGTTCGGGCCGAGGGCATCGCGCACTCGCAGGGTCAGCGCCTCGTCGAAGCGGGTGGTCGGGGTCCAGGATTCTTCACGCAAAGCCTCAGGAAACAGCCCCTTGAGGTCCTCAATGACGCCGCGGACCAGCGATTCCTCCGACGAACGAGCATCTAGCCACGCGGTCACGTGGGAGGGAATCGCGTTGACCCCGCCCGGGACGATGTCGAGCTTGCCAACCGTTGCGACACAACGGTGTTCACCGTCGCGCTGGGCAGCCGCCTCGCGTGCGGCGAGAGCGAACCGGGCTGCGTCAAGCATCGCGTCCTGGCGGTCGCCGAGGGCCGTGGTGCCGGCGTGATCGGCGCGACCGGAGAAGTCAGCGCGCCAGCGACCATGGGGCCAGATGTCGGTGCCGACCGCGACCGCGGAGGTCGCCGGATCCATCAGGGCGAGGGCCTTGCCCTGCTCGACGTGCAGTTCGACGAATGAACCGATCCGGGCGAGGGTCTGTGGGTCGGGGCCAATGTCGATCGACCGGCCAGCCGTCTGCAGCGCCTGGGCCATCGTGACCCCATCGGCATCGGTGAGACCGAGCGCTCGTTCGGCCGTCATCGCCCCTGAGATGACGCGCGAACCCGCGCAGGCGACGCCGAATCGGGCGCCTTCCTCATCGCCGAAGTTCACCACGCCAATCGGAGTGGTCGGCGCAAAGCCACTGTCTTGCAGTGCCTTCACCGTGGCGAGGGCGGAGACCACGCCGAGCGGTCCGTCGTACGCCCCACCGTCCGGGACGGAGTCGAGGTGGGACCCGATGACGACGCCGGGTGTCTGATCGGGATTGCCCCACCAGGCCCACTGGTTGCCCATCCGGTCCTGCGTCAGGTCAAGCCCGAGCGCGGCGCACTCCCCCGCGAACCACTCCCGCAGGGTGTGGTCCTCGCGAGTCCACGCGAAGCGGCGGTAGCCACCGGACCCGCCGTCGCGACCCACTGGCAGCAGGTCTGCCCAGCGGCTGTCGAAGTAGTCGGTCGAGGTCATCGAGGGCGCCCTTCCAAAGCGGTTTCGACGCCAACTGGCGCCTTAAGAGTGAGAGCCGGGCGGCACCGACGACAACGGTCGACGGCGCCGCCCGCCATCCTTACGCGTCGACCTGTTCGGTCGATGCCGGGAATGTCGATTCCGGGAAGATCGTCTGCTCCGGCGCACGGCTGGTGGCCCGACCCCAGAAGTAGAAGATCACTGCGGGAACGATCAGACCAATGATCCAGCTGATGTCCGCGCCGCCGAGGGCGTCGGTCAGCGGACCGGTGTAGAGCGTCTGAGCCAGGAACGGGATCTGAATCAGAACACCGATGACGTACGTGACCAGAGCCGGGACGTTGAACGCGCCGTAGCGACCGCTCGGGTCGTAGAGCGCCGGGATGTCGACGCGCTCCTTGGACACCAGGTAGTAGTCGACCAGGTTGATCGCGCTCCACGGGGTGAAGACCATCAGCAGCAGCAGGACGAAGTTCTTGAAGTTGCTCAGGAAGTCCGCCGAGGCCGCCAGGGCGATGACCACCGAGAGTGCGAGGAACACGAACACGAACACCAAGCGCATGGCTGGCTTGATGACCGTCTTGCGGGAGAAACCGGTGACGGTGGTCAGCATCGTCATCGCACCGCCGTACGCGTTCAAGGTGTTGACGGTCAGCTTGCCGGTCACGATGACGAAGTAGATGACGATCGCGATCGCGCCGCCACCTGCCAGGTCACCGACGAAGCCGACCTGGTTGTCCAGGAAGCTTGACTTCGGGATCGAAGCCAGCAACGCGCCGATCGTCATCGACCACATCGAACCGAGCACCGAACCGGCAAGGGTCGCACCGAACGTGGTGGTGGCCGCGGTGTCGACTGGCAGGTAGCGGGAGTAGTCAGCGACGTACGGGCCGAACGTCAGCTGCCAGCCGGCGCCCAGGGAGATCGCCAACAGGAACGGCACGAAACCGAACGTCGGGTTGCTCAGCAGGTGGGCGCCGTCGTAGTTGGTGAAGATCCGGATGGTGATCCAGGCGAAGCCGAGGATGCCAACGACGGTCGCGACGCGACCCAATGCGTGGATCCACCGGTAACCGAAGGCCGCGACCACGAAGGTCAGCAATCCGAAGATCACGATGCCGATCCAGGTGGCGTGGACGTGCAGGATCTTGTTGATCGCTTGCCCGGACAACACGGTGCCGGTCGCGGCGAAGCCGAGGTACATCAGGATGACCATCACCAGCGGAAGCGCGGCGCCGATCACCCCGAACTGAGCGCGGCTGGAGATCATCTGCGGAAGGCCGAGCTTGGGGCCCTGCGCGGAGTGCAGCGCCATGACGGCGCCACCGAGCAGGTTGCCGATGAACAGCCCGACGATCGCCCAGAGCGCGTCCGCGCCGAAGACGACCGCAAGAGCGCCGTCGACGACGGCCGTGATCTGCATGTTGGCGCCGAACCAGAGAGTGAACTGGTTAGTGGCGCTGCCGTGGCGTTCCGCGGCGGGGACGTAGTCGATGCTGCGCTGCTCGACCTGTGTGGTGGAGGCCATGGGAAGCCCCTTCCGATGTCGTGGGTCCCGAGGACCCGGTCATTGTGATGAGCGGATGTCAGTGGTTGCTGCCACTCTGGGGAGATGGAACAGCGGATGAGCTTTGTGACACTTGCCGTGCGGGACGTGGCGGCCACTCGGGCGTTCTATCTCGACGGTTTGGGCTGGTCCCCCGTGTTCGATGACGGACACGAGGTGGTGATGTTCCGCGTCGCCGACCGCGTGATCCTGTCGTTCTGGGATCGCGCCGCCTTCGCCGCGGAAGTAGGGGCCGAGCCGGCCACCGGAACGCCGCCGATCACCCTGGCCCACAACGTGATCGACAAGACCTCTGTCGATCGTGTGCTGGCGACTGCCCGAGCCGCTGGCGCCGTCGTTTCCGAACCGGCGGATCGGGTGTGGGGCGGCTATTCCGGTTACTTCACAGATCCGGACGGCGTGCCGTGGGAGATCTGTTGGAATCCCGATGAGGTGGGGCAGCTGGTGGTGCCCGAGGTGTCCTCCATCGGATGACCCGCGGTCGGCCGCCCCACGGGGTGGGTGCGGCGGCCGACCAACGGTCATGACATCAGGCTCCCGACTTCGGTGCCTTCGAGCTGGCGGCCTTCTCGGTGGCTGCCCGCTGGGCAGCCGCCGCGTCGCCGGCATCGCGAACGTTCGGCGTCATCGGAATCCGCGCGCCGCGCTCCTTCGCAACGTCGACGGCGCGCTGATAGCCGGCGTCGACGTGGCGGAAGACGCCCATTGCGGGGTCGTTGGTCAGCAGTGCGGTCAGCTTGGCTGCTGCGAGATCGGTGCCATCCGCGAGGCCGACCTGGCCCGCGTGGATGGAGCGACCGATTCCGACGCCACCACCGTGGTGCAGCGACACCCAGGTGGCGCCGGAGCTGGTGGCCGTCAGGGCGTTGAGCAGCGGCCAGTCCGCGATCGCGTCGGAGCCGTCGAGCATGCCCTCGGTCTCGCGATAGGGCGAGGCCACGGAGCCGGAGTCGAGGTGGTCACGACCGATGACGATCGGCGCCGAGACTTTGCCGTCCTTGACCAGCTGGTTGAACAGCTGACCGGCCTTGTGTCGTTCGCCGTAGCCGAGCCAGCAGATGCGGGCCGGGAGGCCCTCGAACTCCACGAACTCACCAGCTGCGTCGAGCCAACGGTGCAGGTGCTCGTTCTCGGGGAAGAGTTCCTTCAGTGCGGCGTCGGTGACCTCGATGTCCTTCGGGTCACCCGACAGGGCCACCCAACGGAACGGGCCGAGGCCCTCGCAGAACAGCGGTCGGATGTAGGCCGGAACGAACCCGGGAAAGGCGAACGCGCGGTCGTAGCCCGCGGTGCGCGCCTCGTCGCGGATCGAGTTGCCGTAGTCGAAGACCTCGGCGCCAGCGTCCTGGAACTCGACCATCGCCTGAACCTGCGCGGCCATCGACTCGCGCGACTTCTTGGTGAAGCCGGTCGGGTCGCCCTCGGCCTCGCGCTGCCATTCCTCGACCGACACCTCGGTCGGCAGGTAGGACAACGGATCATGCGCCGACGTCTGGTCGGTGACGATGTCGATGTGGATGTCGCCGGCCTTGTGCCGTTCGAGCAGCTGCGGGAAGACCTCTGCCGCGTTGCCGACGATGCCGATCGAGACCGCGCGCTTCTCGTCGCGGGCCTTGTTGGCGCGGGCGATCGCGTCGTCAAGGTCGTCGGCGATTTCAGTCAGGTAGCGCTTGGCAACACGACGCTCCAGACGGGTGCGGTCGACGTCAGCGATCAGGCAGACGCCGCCGTTGAGGGTCACCGCGAGCGGCTGCGCGCCGCCCATGCCGCCACATCCACCGGTGAGGGTGATGGTCCCGGCGAGGGTTCCACCAAAGCGCTTCACGCCGACGGCAGCGAAGGTCTCGTAGGTGCCCTGCAGGATGCCCTGGGTAGCGATGTAGATCCACGAGCCGGCCGTCATCTGGCCGTACATCATCAGACCCTCAGCCTCGAGCCGACGGAATTCGGGCCAGGTGGCCCAGTCCGGAACCAGGTGGGAGTTGGCGATGAGCACCCGCGGGGCCCACTCGTTGGTGGTGACAACACCGACCGGCTTGCCGGACTGCACCAGCAGGGTCTCGTTCGGCTCGAGGTCTCGCAGCGTTTCGACGATCGCGTCGAACGCTTCCCAGCTGCGCGCTGCGCGGCCGGTGCCGCCGTAGACGACCAGGTCGTCAGGGCGCTCGGCGACCTCGGGGTCAAGGTTGTTCATCAGCATGCGCAGCGGCGCCTCGGTCTGCCAGGACTTGGCAGACAGCTCGGTGCCTCGGGGGGCGCGTACGGGGCGTGCACCTTCCATGGGGGTCTCCTTACTTCAGGTCGAGACCGGTCGCGCTGATCGCGCTGCCGGCGGTGATGAGGTCGAATGCGGTCTGGATCTCGGGGGCCAGGAATCGATCCGGACCGGGGTGGCCGGCGTCGAGAACAGCCAACACACCGCGTACGGCGGGCGAAGGCTGCAAGGGGGCGCGAAGCCGGATGGCGCGAGCAGCAGTGAGCAGTTCGACGGCCAGCACGCGCTGCAATCCGTCGACACTGCGGCGCAGTTTGCGTCCGGCGGCCCACCCCATGGACACGTGGTCCTCCTGCATGGCGCTGCTGGGGATGGAGTCCACGCTTGCTGGTGCCGCAAGGCGCTTCATCTCCGAGACGATGCCGGCGGCGGTGTACTGGGCGATCATGTGGCCCGAGTCGGTGCCCGGGTCGTCGGCCAGGAACGGCGGCAGTCCGTTGCTGCGGGCGACGTCCAAAGCGCGGTCGGTGCGGCGCTCGCTCATGCTCGCGACATCGGCGATGACGATTGCGAGGAAGTCGAGCACGTACGCGACCGGGGCGCCGTGGAAGTTGCCGTTGCTCTCAACCCGGCCGTCCAAGGTGATCACCGGGTTGTCGACGGCGGCGGCGAGTTCGCGCTCGGCAACAGCGACTGCGTGGTCAAGGGTGTCGCGGGCGGCGCCATTGACCTGCGGGGTGCAGCGCATCGAGTAGGCGTCCTGCACCCGGGTGCAAGCGCTGGGGTCACGATGGCTTTCGCGAATTCCGCTGTCCCGCATGATGTTCCGTAGATTCTCGGCCGAGATGGCCTGGCCCGGGTGGGGCCGCAGTGCCTGCAAGTCGGCGGCAAACACGTCGTCGGTTCCGAGCAGACCATCGATGCTCATCGCGCAGGTGAGGTCGGCGGTCGCCAGCAGCATCCGCAGGTCGTGGACTGCCAGACAGAGCATCCCGAGCATGCCGTCGGTCCCGTTGATGAGGGCCAGCCCCTCCTTCTCCTGCAGCACCACCGGGGTGATGTCGTGTTGAGCCAGCGCGTCGGCCGCCTCAACGACCGTTCCGTCCGGCAGCGACACGTCGCCTCCGCCCATCAGGGCGAGCGCGCAGTGGGCCAACGGGGCGAGGTCACCGGAGCAACCGAGCGAGCCGTATTCACGAACACATGGGGTGATGCCCGCGTTCAGCAGTGCGACGTACGTCTCTAGGGTCTCGGGCCGAATGCCCGTACGCCCCGTGGCGAGGGTCGAGATGCGCAGAAGCATCAGGGCTCGTACGACCTCGCGCTCGACCAAGGGGCCCGAACCGGCGGCGTGCGAGGCAACCAACGAACGCTGTAGTTGCTGACGCTTCTCCAGCGGAATGTGGGTGTTGGCCAAGGCACCGAATCCGGTGCTGACGCCGTAGTGCGGAATCGGGTCGCTCGCGAGACCCTCGATGATCTTGCGCGACTTGGCCACCTCGGCGCGCGAGTCGTCGCTGAGCTCGATCGGTGCGTCGAACCGGGCGACGGCCACCACGTCATCAATCGACAGGGGGCCGATGCCGACCGTGACGGTCTGCGGGTGCTTGGTGTCTGGCATGTGATCCATTGCACAGCCTCCGGGCCTTGGACAGAAGACACCTCTAGCGCTTTCTGTCCCACATCTGGGACAGTTGGGCATGGCCGCCGCCGCTGACGCGATCGCCCTGCTGCAACTGCTCGCCCGCAAAGGCACTCCGCAGCCGGGCGCATCTCTGGCGCGCGAATTGAATCTGCCTCGGTCGACGACGTACAGATTGCTGGGTGTTCTGCGGAACGCCGGATTCGTCAGCCATGACGAGGAGGACCGCCGCTGGGGTCTTGGCGTGGCGGCGTACGAACTCGGTTCGGCCTACACGCGACAGGCCCCCTTGCAGCGCGTGGCGCTGCCCTCCGTCCGTGGGTTGGTTGACCGCACCGGACACAACGCGCACCTCGCGGTCCTGCACAGCACCGATGTTCTCTACGTGTTGGAGGAGCGGGCGCCCGGGCGTCCGCTGCTGATCACCGACGTCGGAGTGCGGCTGCCCGCAACACTCACCGCCTCCGGACTGGCGATGTTGGCCGAGCTGCCGTACGTGCAGGTTCGGGCACTCTTTCCGGGCCGTGACCAGTTCGTGCAACGCCACGGTGTCGGCCCCACCTCATTACCCGCCCTGCGAGCCGAGTTGTCGCAGGTGCGAGCGCGCGGCTACGCCGTCGAGAACGGCTCTGTCACAGCGGGTCTCGCCTCGGTGGCCGCCTGCGTGTGGGACCACACGCGGCTGCCGGCGGCGGCCGTCGCCTGCACCTTCACCGCCGACCTTGACACGGCGGCGCGAGTCGAGTTGGCCCGCGAGGTGACGGCGACCGCCGATGCGCTCAGTCGGCGGCTGGGCGCGCCGCTGACTACCCGAAGCTCACTGAGCCGCGGCGGCACGTTCTTCCTCTGATCGCAACACACAGAACTCGTTGCCTTCGGGGTCGGCGAGGGTGAACCAGCCGATGCCAGGCCCATGGATGTTGCGCCGGTCCGCGACCACGGTGGCGCCGAGCCCGACGAGGCGATCGGCTTCCTCGTCACGGGTGCCACTGCGCGGACGCAGGTCGAGGTGCAGCCGGTTCTTGACGGACTTTGCGTCCGGCACCTCGATGAACAACAGGTGGTGGCCGGTGCCGGGGTCGAGGATCATGCATTCCTGGTGGCCCGGCTCGTTCGGGTCGTCCGGCACATCGATGTAGCCGAGCACCTTCTTCCAGAACTCCGATTGCGCGTAGGCATCGAGGGAATCAACAGCGGTGTGGGACACGAAGGAAGTCATGGCCTCAGTCCACCACCGGGGTTGCTCGCGCGGCCACCCACTTTTCCCCGAATCAGGTGGTCAGCAGCACCTTTCCGATGTGGGACGACTCGTCCAACAGCTTGTGGGCCGCGGCGACCTGGTCGAGCGGGAAGGTGCGGTCCACGACCGGCTTGATGCGACCAGCTTCGATCAGCGGCCAGACATGTTCCCGGGCGGACTGCACGACGCGCGCCTTGTCGGCCCGGTCGCGGCCGCGCAATGAGGTCGCCGTCAGGGATGCGCGCTTGGCCAGCAGTTTGCCGATATTGAGGTCGGCCTTCGCGCCGCCTTGCATGCCGATGATCACCAGTCGGCCATCGGGAGCGAGCGCGTCGATGTTGCGGTCCAGGTATTTCGCGCCGATGACATCGAGGATCACGTCAGCTCCGCGCCCGTCGGTGGCCCGCCGGATCTCTTCGACGAAATCCTGCTCGTGATAGTCGATAAGAATCTCGGCCCCCAATTCCCGGCAGCGCTCAAGTTTTGCGGCCGACCCGGCCGTGACTGCCACCCGTGCCCCGAGGCTGCGGGCAATCTGGATGGACATCGTGCCGATCCCGCTCGACCCGCCGTGCTGCAGGAAGACTTCGCCGTCGGCCAGATGGGCGGTCATCTCGATGTTCGACCAGACGGTGCAGACGACCTCCGGCAGCGCTGCGGCCTCCACCAGCGACACGCCGGCAGGGACGGGCAGCAGCTGACCGACCGGCACCACCACCTGTTCGGCGTAGCCACCACCAGCCAGCAACGCGCACACCTCGTCGCCGATGATCCACCCGGTGACGGCGTCACCGAGCACCTTGATGCGTCCGCTCACCTCCAGGCCCGGGATCTCCGACTCACCCTTCGGCGGCGGATAGAACCCCTGTCGTTGCAACAGATCGGCGCGGTTCACGCCGGCGGCGACCACCTCGACGACGACTTCACCGACCCCCGGAGTGGGGTCGGGCACCTCGGCCAGGGTCAGAACGTCTTCGGCACCGAATTCGGGAAGGGTCACGGCTCGCATGCCTCCACCGTACGAGCCTCGCCGTACTGACCCCGCCCCTCATGCTTGACCTGACCCACAATACTCGGTATACATGTGCCTCATCAGGGGAAATACCCGGTATACACAAGGGGTCGGGGATGTCGGTCAAACACTCGTTGCTCGCGCTGCTGGCGGTGCAACCGATGTACGGCGCGCAGCTGCGCCAGGAATTCGAAGCACGTACGGGCGGAACCTGGCCGCTGAACGTCGGGCAGGTCTACACCACGCTGAACCGCCTCGAACGCGACGGGCTGGTGGAGAGCAACGGCGAGGCCGACGACGAGGGTCGGATCGCCTACCGCCTCACCGAGGACGGCCGCGCCGAGATCACCCGCTGGTGGACGATTCCTGTCGATCGCGATCAGACCCCGCGCAACGAACTCGCGATCAAGCTCGCGCTCGCGGTCACGTTGGGTGACGTTGATGTGCAGCAAGTCGTACAGATCCAACGCACCGCGACCATGCGACAGATGCGCGATCTCACTCGGCTGAAGGCCAGCGTCGAGAACGACCTCGCTTGGAGCCTGGTGCTCGACAACCTCATCTTCACCGCCGAAGCCGAGCTGCGCTGGCTCGACCACATCGAAACCAAGGTGGTGATCGCGGGTCGGTCGGCAAGCGCCGTCGCCCCGGCGACGCCTCGCCGAACGGCGGTCAAACGATGAACGCGGTGGTGCTGGAACTGATTTCGGCCAGTCGTACGCACGGCGAAGGTGACGCTGCCGTCACCGCCCTGCAGGCGGTTGACCTGCGCGTACGAAGCGGTGAACTCGTCGCGGTCATGGGGCCCAGCGGCTCTGGCAAATCCACGCTGCTGAACCTTGCCGGCGGCCTGGACTCCCCCACTTCCGGCCAGGTCCTCGTCAGGGGGACGGACCTGACCGGACTCACCTCGAAGGCGATGGCCAGGTTGCGCCGCGAGACCCTCGGGTTCGTTTTCCAGGATCTGAACCTGATCCCGTCGTTGACCGCGGCCGAGAACGTCGCGCTACCGCTGGAACTGAGCGGGGTCTCGCCCCGCAACGCCCGAGCCCAGGCGCTCGACGCCCTGTCGAGCGTCGGCATTGCCGACCTTGCGGACCGCTTCGCCGAGAACATGTCCGGGGGCCAACAGCAGCGGGCGGCGATCGCGCGCGCGTTGATCGGTGACCGCGAACTGATCCTCGCCGACGAACCCACCGGGGCTCTCGATTCCCGGACTGGTGAGGCCGTGTTGCGAGTCTTACGCGAGCGCTGTGACGCGGGCGCCGCCGGACTGCTGGTCACGCACGACGCTCGCCACGCGGCGTGGGCCGACCGCGTGGTGTTCCTGCGCGACGGAGTCGTCGTCGATTCGACCGGCGATCCGGACGATGCCGATTCGCTCCTGGCAAGGGTCGACTGATGGGGGCCTGGCGCCTGATGATCCGGTTGGCTCGGCGCGATCTGCGCCGCCATCGCGGACGCGCCTTGCTGACCGCGGCGCTGGTCGCGCTGCCGACGCTTGTCCTGGCCACGCTGGCAACGGCGGTCGCGACGCTGACGGTCGACAACTCCGAGAGTCTGTCCGCCGACCTCGGGTCGACGCCGGCGGCGGTCACCGTTGTCATGACCGGAAGCCCTGGCTCCAACCAGGTTGGCGTGAAGCAACTGACCGCGGATCCGCAGAGCCTCGGCGACATGGGAGTCGCCGGCAATCTGCTGCACGGAAAACAGGCCACGAGCGCCGAAGCGATCAGTGAGGTCACTGGCGGCACAGCGCGCCCGCTGTCGGTCAAATCCACCCGGGTCGTTCTCGGAGAACGCCGGATTCGGGCAAACGTTCTCGGTGTCGACGGCCGACTGCCGGCCTACTCCGGAACCGCAACGCTGACGTCTGGCCGCTGGCCTCGTACGCCGAACGAGGTCTTGGTGACCGACGCAGGCCGATCGATCGGCATCCCGAGCCACGGAACATTCGCGCTGCACAGCGACGGAAGCACCGACCGTACGATGACCGTCGTCGGCGGTGCCCGCACCCTGCAGGCGCAGGACCTGGTGACCCTGCCCGATGCCAGCGCAGGCTCGATCAGCTACCTGATCGACCGCGCCGATCCAGTGACCTGGACCGACGTGCAGCGGTGGAACAGCTACGGCCTGGCGGTGCGCAGCCGGTTGCTGATTGAGCACCCAGAGCTGGTGCCGCCCCAACAGGGATGGTCGACGCAGAACGGTGCCAGCACCGCGGTGCTCACCGTGCTGCTGACCGGTGGTGTCTTGCTGACCGTCCTCGTCGCCGGCCCAGCCTTCACCACCAGCGCGGACCGTCACCGGCGAGCGCTCGGCCAACTCGCCAGCAACGGGGCGACCCGGGCGATGCTGCGCCGGTACGTGTTGGCGCAAGCCCTGCTGCTGGGTGTTCTGACGGCCATCGGGGCGGTGCTCGTCGGCGCCGGCCTGGGAGCCGGCATCGTCGCCCTCGCGCGGCGGATTGCACCGCGCCACGCGTACGGCCCGACGGACTTTCCGTGGACCCAACTCGGCGGCCTCGCCCTGATCGCCGTCATCAGCGCCCTCGTTGCTGCATTGCTGCCAGCGATACAGGCCGGCCGGGTCAGCGTCATCGCGGTGTTGCGGGGGCATGCCTCTGTGCACAAGGTACGGGCCGGCTGGCCGATCCTCGGTCTGATCCTCGCTGCTGTCGGCGGCGTGGTGTTGTGGCGCACGATCACCAGCAACAACCTGTCCGGTGGAGAGGTCAAGATCGCCGGCAGCGGGGTGCTGCTCTTCGGTGGCGCCGTTCTCGCGCTCCCCTGGCTGCTGGCACAGGTGGCAAAGCTGGCTTCGGTTCTGCCGGTCGCCAGCCGCATCGCCACCCGCGACATCGGTCGCCAACGCAGCCGCGCAACCTCCGGGGTCGCGGCGGTGATGGCCGCCTCGGCGTTGATGACCGCGCTGGCGATCGGCGGGACGAGCGACATTGCACAGGCCAAGCGGGACTACGAGCCGTCCGCGCCGATCGGTGACGCGGTGGTGACCGGCGACACCAAGGACCTCGCGAGGTTTGCCGCGACCGCCCGTACGGTCGATCCGTCACTTCAGATCGCGCCGATCGCCACCGTCGGGCAGTACTTCGATCCGAGCAGCACCGCGCCGACCGGCCAACTGGTCTTGGCCGCGACCGGCAAGGACTGCCCGGTCCCGACGACCGCGGGCGATGCAGCAACGAGCATCGACTGCGCACCGCTCGGCGCAGGGGGCATGGGCGGCGTCGGCGCGCTGGATGCGTCGCAGGCGCAGCGGATGCTCGGCCTCACCGATGCGGAGCGTGATTGGTTGGCTAGCGGCAAGGCGTTGGCGTTGCAGGCGCCATCAGCCAGCGGCATGTCCTCGGATGGTGGGGTCGTCAACACCGTCCCCGGTGCGATTGCTCGCAGCGGACAGGTGCGTTTCTCGTGGACCACCGCGACACGTGGCGCGGCTGCCAAACCGCTGTCGCATCAGGAGGTTCTGCCGGTGAAGGTCATCGACGGAACAACCCCTTTGCGGTCTATATACCTCCGCGGAGGATCGACGATGATCATCACGCCGGCGGTCGCCGCGGCGCACCACTGGCCGACCGATGTTCAGCGACTGCTCCTGCGCGCCCCCGGCGGGATCTCCAGCGAGCTCGAACAGCAGTTGAGCGACCGGGCGGCCGACAGTGTGACGGTCTCGGTTGAGCGCGGCTATCAGGACAAATCGATGCTCATCATCGAGATCATGCTCGCCGCGTTCGCCCTCATCGTGTTGGCCGTGACGCTCATCGGGACGGCGCTGGCGCAGAGCGAGAGCCGATCTGACCAAGCGACCTTGGCCGCGATCGGTGCGCCGCGCTCGATCCGGCGCCGGATCGGGGCCGGATATGCGCTGGCGATCGGGCTGGTCGGTGGCGTCGCGGGCTTCCTGGTGGGGCTAGTGCCCGGCATCGCGGTCACGTGGCCGTTGACCATCGAGTCCTGGAACCCGAATGTGACCGGCCACCCGCTGATCAACATCCCGTGGATACTGCTGCTGCCTGCCTTGCTCGGGACCCCGGTGGTCGCTGCGCTGGTGGCGGTCCTCACTACCCGGTCGAGCCCGGCGCTCACTCGGCGCCAGGCGACCTGACCGGCGCCAACTGCGCAAATGGGGTTCACCCGGCGGGCCGCGAGGCAGGATGGAGGCATGACCGACGAGAACAACGACCCGCAGGGTGACGCGCTGACTCCGACGGCAACCAGCGGCGAGGACGGACGGTTCGTCGTGATCACCCCGGACGGCATGGGTGTGGCCAACGATTTGGACGTCGGCTCAGCCCCTGGTCCCGATTCGCGGGATCGCCCCAGGAGCGAGAACCCCGCCGACCTGGTCGAGCAACCGGCCAAGGTGATGCGGATCGGCTCGATGGTGAAGCAACTGCTGGAAGAAGTTCGTACGGCGGGCCTGGACGATCAGGGGCGGCGTCGGCTGGCCGACATCCACGCCCGCTCGATTGCGGAGTTGAAGGATGGCCTCGCGCCGGAGCTGGCCGACGAACTCGACCGGATCGTGTTGCCGTTCGGCGATGCTGCCCCGACGGATGCCGAACTTCGGATCGCCCAGGCGCAGCTGGTCGGCTGGCTTGAAGGTCTCTTCCACGGCATCCAGACCGCGATCGTCGCCCAGCAAATGGCTTCCCAGGCTCAGCTTCAAGCGATGCGCCGAGGACTGCCCCACCCGCAAGCGGCGTCAGGTGAGGACGGCGGAGACGATCACCCGACCGGGCAATATCTCTGAGCGGGCTGCCTACTCGTACATCACATAGTCCGGCGAGGGGCTCAAGGCGAGCACCTCGGCGGGGCTCATCAGCGGCCCGCCGGCGCGTACGTCTTCACCGAAGAAGAGTTTGAACCCGGGGTGGATGAACTCCGGTGTTCCCCTCATCACCGCGTTGTAAGCCTTGAGCTTGTCCTTCGGGACACCGATCCCGTCGACCGACTTGATGGTGACCACACCGGGGTGTTCTCCCAGTGCCGCCTCGTCGGTGAAGACCGACCGGCGCAACACGTGGACCACCAACGGCTTCTCCGGAAGGTCGTTCGCGGCAACAACGCCAGAGATGAACGCGGCGACCTCGTCGACCTTCCTGCCGGTGGTGCTGCCGAACACCTTCCCCGGTTTCTGGCCTGGTCCGATCGCCCACTCGGGATCGAGCGCGAGGCTGATGTGGGGCAGCTTCAGCCACGGCTCGTAGGCCTTGGCCTCGTCGAGGAAGTCGGCTCGGCCCGGCTGAATGTTCAGCAGCAACAACGACCCGTTCTTGGCCGCGACGTCGCTCCATTGCTGAATGAGGTTCTGCGGCAGGCGCTCTCGATACATCCCGTCCTTGCCTGGGAAAGGATGAACGACGGTTGCGATCATCTCCATGATCGGCAGGACCTTGCGGTCCGGCTGGTCGTAGGCGGCGATCGTGGTGAGCATCTTCTCGACCTGACCTTGCAGGTCGCCGGTCACTCCCAGTTCGCCGAGCGCCGGCGCTCCGGGCATCCCGCAGTAGCCAACCAGGCGGTGGTCCGGGAAGAGGGTGCGGCCGCCACCGGGCAGGGTCGTCGCCGCCGCGGTGGACGACGATCCACCAGAGGACGACCCGCCCGACGATGAGCCACCAGAAGTCCCCGGAGAAGGCGAACCACCAGACGACGAGCCCGTCGAGGTGGCCGACCTCGACCCGGTGTCGCTACACCCGGCAACGGTGAGACCCACCGCCGCCACGAGCGCGGACCGACGACTGAACTGTTTTTCCCCACCGACATGAGCGCCACCTTAAGCAGGCTGCAGCGCCAGCTTCCCGTCGACAAGCCGAACAACCTCGTCATCGACCGACAAGGTCGCCAGATCATGGGTGACCACGACTGTTCCGAGCCCGCGTTCGTGGGTCAGCCCGCGCAGCAGGTCGATGATCGCGACCCCGCGCTCGTGATCCAACGCGGAGGTCGGCTCGTCAACCAGCAGCAACTCGGGGTCACCCATCAACGCCCGCGCGATCCCAACCCGCTGCCGCTGACCGCCGGACAACTGCGACGGGTGCTTGCGGGCCACTGCCGACAATCCGACCGAGTCGAGCAACTCCATGGCGCGCGGACGGGCCGAACGGTCACCGCTGAGTCGCGCCACCATCTCCAACTGCTCGACCGCGGTCAGCGAACCGAGCAGGTGCGGTTGCTGGAAAACGATGCCGATGTCCTTGCGTCGCAGATCGGTTCGCTGCTTGCGGCCGGTCCCGGTCACGTCCGCACCCCCGAGGCGGACGTGACCGGAGGTGGGTTCGAGCAGCAGCCCGGCCACCGCCAGCAGGGTGGACTTGCCCGACCCGGAGGGGCCGGTGACGGCGATGAACTCGCCGCTGTCGACGGACAACGAAACGTCGTCCAACGCTGTGGTCCACCCGTCACCGTCGCGGAATCGCACGCTCACGTCGGTCAGTTCAAGAGCCTTCATCGCACACCTGCCAGAGCTGTCATCGGGTCGACGGTCACGACGCGGCGCAGCGCAGCGGCTGCACCCACCAGACCGACGACGATCATCAAGAGGAACGGAACGGCGACCGTCGAGAGGCTGATCACCAACGGCACGCTCCGCCGGGCGAAAAACCCGATCCCGAGCGCCACCAGGGTGCCGATCCCGCCACCGATCAGCAGGGTCAGCAGCGCTTGTCCGAGCGCGTCCTTCACCAGGTAGCCGGTGCGGGCACCGACCGCCTTCAGCACCGCCAGGTCACCCTCGCGCTGCACGGTCCAGACCGTGAAGAAGGCCCCGATCACCAGAGCGGAGATCGCGATCAACAAGCCACGGATCATCGTCAACGACCCGTTCTCGGCGGAGTAGGAACCGATCGAGGCGAGCGAATCGCCGGGCGCGTTCGCCACCAATCCCGTTGCCTTGTCGAAGGATCCGGCGTTGAAGCCAGCGGTCGTACGCATCGCGACGATGCTGCCCGCACCGGCGGTCGATCCGCCGGTCCGCAGCCACAGCGACCGCGGAACCCACACCACGGGCAGGTGACTGAAGGACGCTTGCGCATCAATCCGTACGACCCGCAGGTTGGTGCCCGCAACCGTCACGGTGTCGCCTACCCGCACAGAGTCGAGGCCGGAGCCCACGACCGCGGTTCCGGTGGCCAGCCCCTGCGGCGCGGCCGCGGAACCTGGGTCCACGCCGAAGATCGTCGCCGGCGCCGCCACCTGACCGACCGACACCCGGCCGGTCGTGATGCCGATCGGGTCGGCCGATTGAACTCCGGCCTGACGGCGAGCCGCCGCCAGCTGGGCGTCGCTGACCCGACTGGTGCCCATTGAGGGCGACTGACCAGCGCCCGGTTTCTCCAGCGCGACCTGATCGGCCCGCAACGAGGTGATCGCTGAGGTGCTCTGTTGCCCGAGTCCCTCGGTCAGCCCACTCAGCATCACCACCAACAAGGTGATCAGCGCGATCGCGCCCGCCATCAGCGCGAAACGTCCGCGCGCCCACCACAGATCCCTGATTGCCAGGAACACACAAGCCTCCTCGAGTTGCTTTTCTCCAGTACATCCGCAGCGGGCCGGAAGCACATCGGGCGAAGGGTTGGACCGCGGATCAACCGTTCGATGGACCCCGCCGGGAGGCGCAATCGACGCCGATCCCCTACCGTCGGCGGTGATGCTCGACAACCACGTCACCACCGAGAACCCCGTGCTGCGTTCCCTCCAGTTCGCGATGCACGGGCTGTTCGTCGTGCTGATGGTGATCGGGACCGTACGAGGGGCGCTGGACACCGCTCATCCAGCCTTGTTCGTCGCTGGTTGCGTCGGCCTGCTCGCCTGGTATCTCGCCGGGGCGATGCTCGCCCGAGTTCATCCCGGTGGCCGCGGCGGACCGGTGTGGTTCGCGGTGCTCTTCGCCGGCTGGGTCGGCCTGGTCACGCTCAGCGCCGAACTCTCTTGGGTGGCGTTCGCGCTCTTCTTCCTTGCGCTGCATGTTCTGCCTCGCATCCCAGCGCTGGTCGCGGTCGCGATCGGAACCCTGGTGGTGATCCTCGCCCAGATCGCGCGGCCCGGAACGGCGACGGTGCCCTCCATCCTCGGCCCGACGCTCGGCGCGATCGTCGCGGTCGGCATCTCCTGGATCTACGCCCAGTTGCGCCGCGAAAACGAACGACGACGCCGACTCAACGCCGAACTCGTTGCGGCGCAAGAGGATCTGGTCGCTACCAACGACGCTCTCGCCGGGGCGCAGCGCGAAGCCGGAGTGCTCGCCGAGCGCGCCAGGCTCGCCCGCGACGTCCACGACACCCTCGCCCAGGGCTTCTCCAGCATCGTGCTGCTCTCCCGTGCCGGGCTCGCCGGCGAGCCTGACCGCTTGACCGACGTCGTACGCCGGATCGAGGCGACCGCGGCCACTGGCCTGGCCGACGCCCGTACGGTCGTCCACGCCCTCACCCCCACCGACCTGGAGCAGTCCCCCCTCAGCGCGGCGTTGCGCCGGCTGGTTGACCGGCAAGGAGATACGCCACGCGTCGAGTTGGTGATCGACGGCGCCGAACGCGCGCTGCCGACCGCAATCGAGGCCGCGCTGCTACGCATCGCCCAGGGTGCGCTGTCGAACGCCCGGCAACACGCCGCCGCTGGCCGGGTGGTCCTGACCCTCGACTTCGGTGACACCGACATCACCCTCGACGTCACCGACGACGGCATCGGCTTCGATACCGCCGCACCGGTGATCCCCAGTACCGCAGGCGGATTCGGGCTCCGGGCGATCCGCGAACGGGCTGCCGCGAGTGGTGGCGAAGCCATCGTTGAGTCAACCCCGGGTGAGGGCACCAGCATCCACGCGCGCCTGCCGCTCGGAGGGAGCCAATGATCGAGCCCACCCGGGTTTTGCTGGTCGACGACCACCCCGTCGTACGCACCGGCCTTCGGATGCTGCTCGAGGCTTCCGGGATCCATGTCGTCGCCGAGGCCGCGACCGGCCAGGACGGGGTGCAGTTGGCAGCCGAGCAGAACGTCGACGTGGTGTTGATGGACCTGCAGATGGGCCCGGGAATGGACGGCGTGGCCGCCACCGAGCTGATCCTGTCGCTGCCGCACCCGCCGCGGGTGCTGATCCTGACGACGTACGACACGGACAGCGACATCTTGCGCGCGGTCGAAGCCGGTGCGGCCGGTTACCTGCTCAAGGACGCTCCAGCGCAGGACCTCGTCGATGCCGTGCACCGCGCGGCGCGGGGCGAGACGGTGCTTGCGCCGGTGATCGCCGACAAGCTGCTGGCGCGGATGCGCCGCCCTGCCCCCACCCTCAGCGCCCGCGAACTGGAGGTGCTGCGGCTGGTCGCGTCGGGGCGTACGAACCGCGACGTCGCGCGCGACCTGTTCCTCAGCGAGGCGACGGTGAAGACCCATCTGGTGCACGTCTTCGGCAAGCTCGGGGTGGACTCGCGCACCGGCGCGGTCTCGCGAGCGCGCGAGCTAGGACTGCTGCGCGACTAGTCGGCCAGCAGGCGACCCACCCGCCGCGGATCCGGTCGGCTCGCATAGGACGCCAGGATGCGACTGGTCGCGTAGTCCGGATCGGGCCAGCTGGCCAGATCCAGCCAGGCGAACGACATCGCTTCGCTGGCCGGACGCACCTCGGGCCGCACGTCACAGATGACGCGGAAGATCACGTCGCAGTGGTGCACCTCCGGATCGAAGACGACCGCGACCTCATCGCCGGGATCGATCCGGATCCCGGTCTCTTCGGCGACCTCGCGGATCACCGCATCGGCGGGGTGTTCGCCCCGGTCCATCAGACCGCCCGGCAGCGAGTAGCCCGTGCGGTGTCGCTGCCGCAGTCCGAGCACCTTCCCGTCGTGCTCGATCAGCGCGACGGCGCCGACGGCGTACGTCGGGGTGAAGGTGTGAATGACCCGCTGGGTCAGCGCGGGCGGCAGGTTGCGGTAGAGGCGGAAGGTTGCCCGCCGCAGCACGCCCGGTCGGTCGTGGCTCACGCTTCAACCGTTCGAGACGCGTGATGGCTGCGCACCGCCTTGGCGGCGTTGTTGATCACCGCAACCAGCGGCACCGCGATGAACGCCCCGAACACCCCGGCCAGCAGGGTGCCCGCGGTGACGCAGACCAGGATCGCCAGGGGATGAATGTCGACCGCTTTACCCAAAATGATGGGGTTCAGCAGGTTGCCGAACAGCTGCACGATCAAGACCAACGCGACCGCCACGACGATTGCCGTCGCAAGGCCCTGACTGACGAACGCGATCAGGCAGACTACGGCGCCGGCCACCAGCACCCCGATCAACGGCACCAACGAGCCGAGGAAGAGCAGCACCGCGAGCGGGATCACCAGCGGAACGTTGGCCGCCATCATCACCGGCACCATCGCGAGCGCATTGATCGCGGCCAGCAACACCAAGGAGCGCATGTACGCGGTCAGTGTCCGCCAACCAGCCTCGCCCGCTTCGCGGACGTGATTGTGGATGTGGTCGGGGAAGAAGCTGACCACCCAGCGCCACATCCGACCGTTGTCGAACAGCATGAACATCGTGGCGAACAGGCTGAAGACACCACCGGACAGGATGCCGATCGCGCCGGTCGCGCGGTCCACCGCGGTCGAGGCGATGTCGCTGTTGTGTGTCTGCAGCGTCTCGCCGAGGTCGACGGTGTAACGGTCCGCCTGTTTGGGGGTCATCTTCAACGGGCCGTGGATCAGCCAGTCGCGAATCGAGGCGAGCGCCCCGTCGAGCTGGTTGAACAGCGAGTCCTTGGAATACGCGATCTGGGAGATCACGAACCAAGTGAGATAGCTCAGCAGGGCGATGCCGCCGAGGAAGACGATCAGCACCGCTAAGACGCGCGGGACCCGATGTCTGGTCAGCAACGCGACCAGTGGCTGCATCAACGCGGTGATCATGATGGCGATGGCGACGGTCACCGTGACCAGCGCGATCTCGTTCAGCAGCCATAGCAAAGTGACCAGCCCAGCGACGATCGCCAGGAAGCAGAGCGACCACCACGCCGCGACCTGCACCCCGAACGAGACATCGTCGAATGCCCGCTTGGGTCGACCTGATCGATCACTCACCGGGCAAGCTTCCCACTCTGCTCATCGTGCGAGGGACGTCAGGCAAGGTCGCGCGCCAACGCCAGGCCGGCCGCCCGACCGGAGAAGATGCAATTGCCCAGAAAAGTGCCCTCGAGCGCGTTCTTGCCATGCACCCCACCACCGCCGAACCCGGCGGCCTCGCCGGCCGCGTACAGGCCCGGGATCGGGGCGCCCGCGCCGTCCAACACGCGCGAGTCGAGGTCGGTCTGGATGCCGCCGAGGGTCTTGCGGGTCAACACGTGCAGTTTCACGCCGATCAACGGACCATGTTTCGGATCCAGGATCGGATGCGGCGCGACGACCCGGCCAAGCCGGTCACCGCGGTAACGCCTGGCGTTGTTGATCGCGGCGACCGCGAAGTCCTTGGTGTAGCCGTTCGCGACCTCCCGATCGCGCGCGACGATCTGCCGTTCGATCAAGTCGGCATCGAGCAACGGCTGGTCGGTCAGCGCATTCATCCGCCGAACCAGGGTCTGGACATCCGGCGCGGTCACGAAGTCGGCACCCTTGTCGACGAACGCCTGCACCTCGCGCGGCGCGGACTTCGACAGCCGCGACCGAAGCGTCGCCTTGACGTCCTTCTCGGTCAGATCGAGGTTCTGCTCGGAGCCGGACAGCGCGAACTCCTTGGCGATGATGGCGGAGTTCAACACAAACCAGGAGTGGTCGTGGGCCGCCAGATCCGGGGCCGTGCGCAGGTGGCGCAGGGTGCCGATCGTGTCGTACGACGGGAAGAACGGCGCGGGCAACTGCCGGCCCAGCGCGTCGAACCACAGGGTGGACGGTGCGGCCAAAATGCGGATGGCGTGGTTCGGCCAGATCGGGTCCCAGTTGCGGATCCCCTCGACGTAATGCCACATCCGGTCGCGGTTCACCAGCCGCCCGCCGGCCCGCTCGGTGATGTCGATCATCCGGCCGTCGACGTAGGCCGGCACCCCGGTGAGCATCTCCCGCGGCGGGGTCCCGAGGTGGTCCGGCCAGAACTTGCGGACCAGGTCGTGATTACCGCCGATGCCACCCGAGGACACCACCACGGCCTGCGCGCGCAGCTCGAAATCGGCGACCTCGTCGCGGTTGCTGGCCTCGCCGCGGGCGGTGTCGGACGGCGCCAGCTGCCGACCGCGTACGCCGGTGACCGCGCCGTTCTCGACGATCAACTCATCGACACGGTGCCGGAAAGCGAAGGTGACCAGCCCCTTGGCGGCGCCGGCGCGGGCCGCGTCGATGAAGGGCGCCGCGATGCCTGTTCCAGTGCCCCACGGAACGTGGAAGCGGGGCACCGAGTTGCCATGACCCAGCGCACGCCCGTCGCCGCGCTCGGCCCAGCCGACCAGCGGCGTGAATTTCACCCCGCGGCTGGTGAGGTACTCACGCTTGATGGTGGCGGCGAATTCGACGTAGGCGCGGCCCCACTGTTTGGCCCAGTGGTCCTCGTCCTTGTCATCGCTCAGGCGGTCCCACTGGGCGCTGCCCTGCCAGTCCTGCCAGGCCAGATCGAGGCTGTCCTTGACCCCCATCCGGCGCTGCTCCGGTGAATCAATCAAGAAGATTCCGCCGAATGACCACCATGCCTGGCCACCGAGATTGGCCTCGTTCTCTTGGTCGATCACCAACACCTTGCGCCCAGCCGCCACGAGCTCTCCAGTAGCGACCAAACCTGCGAGCCCGGCTCCAACAACGATGACATCCGCGTCCATGGTCCCCGACGCTAGCCGCCACAATGGGGTCATGTCGGCCGACGCTCTGAAATCAGCGATGGACCAGCTCTACGCCGCCGAACCCGCCGGGTTCATTGCGCTGCGCAAGAAGCTGGCCGCCGACCTGCGATCGGCTGGCGAGAAGGAGACGGCTGCGACGGTCGCCGGGCTGCGCAAGCCGACCGTCGCGGCCGCGCTGATCAACGACCTGGCCCGCGAGAGCGAGCCGCCAGCCATCCCCGAGCTCAGTGACCTCGGCGAACGGATGCGCGCCGCGCAGTCCGCCATGGACACCGGCGCATTGAAGGGTCTGGCGAAGGAGCGCTCCGCCCTCGTCGACGACCTCGTCGGGCGGATGGGCGAGCCGACTGCCGCCGTACGCGAGCAGTTGGCTGACACGCTCATTGCGGCGCTCGCTGACGAACAGGCGGAGGCCGCCGTGACCAGCGGACACCTGGTGAATCCGTTGTCCTACAGCGGTTTCGGCGAAGTCGAGGTGTCTGACGCCGTCGCCGTTCCGCTGCGTGAACTGCAGGATGCGCGGCTGCAGGAGCTGGCCGAGCGGGAGAAGAACAAGGTGCGCCGATCGGTTGAAGCCAAACCGGTCGAAGCGACGCCCGTCGTGTCAGCAAAGCCCGAGCCGAAGCCGGCTGATCGAAAGCCGGCCGCGAAAAAACCAGACGCGGCAGCAAAGGCGAAACCGGTTGAGTCAGAACCCGAGCCGCCTGCGGCAGCAGCGCCGTCGCCAGTCTCTGCAGTTCCTGGGGCTCAACCGACCAACGACCCCGAAGCTCTGTACGAACTGGTGGATGCGGCCGTCACCGCCGAGCGCGAGGCATTGGCCGCGGTCGACGCGGCGCGCGCGGCCCTTGCCGCGGCGAAGGACCACGCCGCTCAAACGACGCGCGCCCGGCAGCTGGCCGAAGACCTGCTGGACCGGGCGCGCGAGGCGTAAGTCTGCGTCAGCCGGCCTGAATCTTGTTCTGGCAGTAGGTGCGCAGCTTGGTCGCGTCGGTGTTGTACTGCGTCGTCGACACCGACTTCTTGTCGGTCCGGGCCTTCGCCATCGCGTCGAAGTCCTTGGCGACGCCACCGATCAACGAGGTGAACGTCTTGTCGGCGGGCTTGGCGGTCAACGTCCGCAGGTAGGTCGCGGTCGAGGAGAAATTGCGCGCCGCACTGTCGAGGTCGGCGGACTTCTGCGACTTGACCGCTGTGTTCCAGCTGGTGACCGCGGTGTTGGAGCGACCGTTCGCGCTGACACAGGCGGTGACCAGGTTCGGGTTCACCTTGGGCGCGGCCGGCGGCGTGGAACTGGTGGTCGGGCTGCTGGGCGTCGAGGTCGTCGACGGACTCGTAGTGCTGGAGGAACTGGTCGACGACGTCGCGGCGCTCGACGACGAGGTCGCGGCAGCGGTGCTGGTCGAGGTGCTGGTCGAGGTGCTGGCGGCGGTCTTGTCAGACGATCCGGAGCAGCCGGTCAGGGCCACGGCGCTGGCGGCCACCAAGGCAGCAGCAGCGCCCCAGCGCGGGGTTCGGGCAAGCTTGTTCATCGCTCCACCATGACCGACTGGCCGTGCCGTTCCAAATCGACGAATCGGCTCAGGACTGCTCGAACGGCTGCCCGGTCGGTCCGTCGTAGGGATCCGGATCGTCCGGTCCGGAACCGGCCAGCGCGTGGTCGAGCCACCGAACAGCCGTCCATTCACCGGACGAGCTTCCTTGCAGCACAACGATTCCGGTGTTGGGCAACGCGTCCTTGTGGAACCCTCCGTCGCGCACGTTCGCGCATCGCGCGCTCGCCCAGAGACGGATCATCGCGCCGTGACTGAACAGCACCGCCGTCCGCGCACCTGTGGCCTCGATCACCCGTACGCTCTCGTCGAACCGGCCCAACGCCTGCGCCCCGGTCTCGCCGCCGGGCACCGCGAGGTCGAGGTTGCCGCCGGTCCACTGAGCCATCGTCGTCAGGTAGGTGTGCACGCTGTCGGCGTCGGTCTTCTTCTCCAGATCGCCGGCCTGGACCTCGTGGGCGCCATCGAGCACGGTCGGCGCCAGACCGAGCGCGGACACCAGGGGCGCCGCCGTCTCATGGGTGCGGACCGCGCGGCTCACAAACACCGCATCGATGCCCTCCGCGGCCAATGCCGCCGGCACGGCGGCTGCTTGCTCGCGACCCGTGTCGGTCAGACCGGGTCCCGGCAGGGTCGTGTCGAGCGAACCAGCGACGTTCGCGGGGGTCTCTCCATGGCGTACGAGGATCAGGCGCATGCAGCCATTGTGCCTACCGTCATCGGCGGCCCAGCTTCACCATCGCCATCTTGTCGAGCTGGGCCACTCGGGTCGCAGCGGCCTGCATCCGATGCGCGTCGCCGGAGTGCAACTCGGTGTTGAGTCGCTGCAGTTCGCTGAGCGCGATACCGACCTTCTTCGCGCCGGCGACTGACGCCGGCGACATCAGGTCGACCTGTGGCTCTGGAGCTGCAGCCGGCTGGACCCGTTGCGGGGCGACGGCCGCTGCTTTGAAGGTCGAGCCGAGCAGCACCGGGCTGATCGCCGAGGCGTAGGCCGCGTGGCCGGTGCGGTTCGGGTGGTAGGACTCGACGATCGGGTTCGACAGACCGTTGATCCACTCGACCGAGTCACACACGCGGTGGGTGTTGAACGGCGACCGTACGTCGACAGTTTGGAAGCCGTGGTCCTTCGCCTTGGTCAGCACCAAACTGTCGAGATCGTCGGTGGCGGTGTTGAGCGAGGTCTCTTCGCCCGGGGAGAACCAGGTGAACGCATTGCAGTCCTCGCCATTGAAAATGCGGGGGTACGTCGCGACAACCACCCGCGCATTCGGCGCCTTGCTGCGGATCGCGGTGAAGAGGCTGTCGTAGCGCGCCGGCAGCTGGCCGGTCAGCACCGATCGGCCGGTCGCGATCGCGCCGCTGCAGTCGGACATCCAGGCCGGCTGTGCACATTCGGTCAACACATCGGCGAATCCGAGGTCGTTGCCACCGATCGTGATCGTGACGTAGGCGGTCGTGGAACTCAGGGCGCCGATCTGGTTGTTCACGACGTCGGCGGTCGTTGCGCCCGAACACGCCTGGTAGCTCAACGCCAACCCCTTGGCGGCGGCGAGCAGGGCCGGGTATCCGTAGGTCGAGCGGTAACAGGAGGTGCCGTTGCTCGCTTTCGAGCCGACACCGGCCGAATACGAGTCGCCGAGTGCGACATACGAATTGCTTGCTGCGCTCACTGGTGCCACCACGAGAGTTCCGGCGGCGATGACGGCCGCCCCGATTGCGCCTTTGCGCCCTGTTGTTCCCATGACATCACCTTGGCCGCGGGGGCGGGTGGGGCGATAGACACCATTGTTCAGGACTTGGTCAAGAAATCAGCCGGCGCGAGCGCAGCACCAACTCCAGTTCGAACCGAGCGTCCGGATCTTCCAGGTCGGCGCCAAACAGCTCTCGCAACTGTCCTAGCCGATACCCCACAGTTTGTGGGTGGACGTGCAACTCCTGGGCGACTCGGCGCCGCTCGCCGCGCCACCGCAGCCAGGACTCGAGGGTGTCGAGCAGGCGCTCTCGCGCGGGGTCAGCGAGATCAGCCAGTGGGGCAAGGCGACGCGCGGCAAGGTCGTCGATCAAGGTGCGCTGGGCCGCGAGGACCACGCCGACGGTGTGGTCGACCACCCAGCGCGGTTGCTCCACCGCCGGCAGCGCGAGCGCCTGAAGCGTGGCCTGCCACGACTCGACGACCTGCTGCCAGGGTCGGGGCGGCCCGATCCATGCCGATCGACCTTCCAACCGCGCTTCCAACGAACGCCGCTGGGCCGCAGTCGAGGGGGCCGGGACCAACGCGATCGCCTGGCCGCCGCGCGCCGAGGCAAGGGCCCGTTCGCCTAGACGCATCCGCAATCCCTCAGACCGGTCCAGCGGGATCACCACCACACAGAGGACATCCGGCAGTTTCCATCCAGCGTGAACGGTGAGCCGGCGCACCTCGGCCAGGTCGGAGTGGCCGGAGAGCAACACGTTGAGCAGTGCTTGTCGGGCGCGATCGCGCTCCCCCACCTGACGGGACTGCTCGTCGGCGTAGCCCTCGATGCTGGCGGCCGACACCTCATCGATGTAGACGAAGATCGACTCCCCCAGCGCGAGCAGGCGCGCCGGCTCAAGACCGGTGGCCAGAGCGCGTTCGGCGACCATCCGGAAGGTCATCCGGGCGCCCAATCGATACGCCGCCAGCAGGGCCTCGAGCGATCGACCGGTGCGGGCCTCACCGATGCCAAGTGCGCGATAGATCGCGCGGGTCTCCGGGGTGAAGGCCGGTTCGTCGCGCCCAGGCAACTCCACGAACAGGCGGCGCATCGCGGTCTCAACCCCACGGCGTACGGCGGCTCCGAACGCGCCTTCCAACGGACGAGCGTATTCAGCGACTTCCTGCGGAATGCGGCGCACGATCGCCTCGACGACGTCGGGCAACACCTCACCGAAGACGGTCCGCACGTCCTCCGGGAGGTCGGCCCAGGGGTAACGCGGACCTAATTCAACCTCAGTCGCCACAATCCTCACCTGATTTGTTGTCGCAGCACAAAACGGATGACAAAATTCTACCCACCAACTCACCACTTGCGCTGCCTGCGCCAATCACACTGGAGCCATGGGAGTTCGTTCGGCTGTCAATCGCGTTGCCACCGCATTCACCTCCCCGCTCAGCCCGCAGGACTACTTTCAGGTGTTCAACCCGCTTGCGTCCGCGCGACAGCTGCGTGGGGTGGTCACCTCGGTGACCCGTCACGGCCACCGGTCGGCGACCATCGCCTTCCGAACAGGCAAGGACTGGGAACCGCACCTCGCCGGGCAATACGCCCGAATCGGCGTCGAGATCGACGGCGTACGGCAATGGCGCTCCTACTCGTTATCGGCCGCCGAGGGTGACGACCCGGCGATCACCGTCACCGCGATCGGCCGCGTCTCCACCTACCTGGTCGAACACACCCGCCGCGGCGATCTGCTGTTCCTCGCGCCGCCGCAGGGCGACTTCGTGTTGCCGACCGGTCCGCGACCGCTGCTGATGATCACGGCCGGCAGCGGCATCACCCCGGTGATGTCGATGCTGCGCACCCTGCTGCCGCGACGCCGCGACGCCGATGTGGTGTTGATTCACTCGGCGCGGACCGAGGCCGAGTCGCTGTTCACCGACGAACTGCGCCAGTGGGAACACGACCACGAAGGTTTCCACGTCGTACGCCGGTTGACCGCGACCGACGGCCGCATCGACTTCGCCGACCCGGCCACACTGGACCGTTTGTGCCCCGACTGGCGCTCCCGCAAGGCCTACGTCTGTGGTCCGGCGCCGTTGCTCGACGCGGCCGAGACGCTGTGGAAGTCCGCCGGCCTGCCCGATGGGCTCTCGGTCGAACGCTTTGCTGCCGCTGAGCTCGTGTCACCCGACACGGTCGGCGGATCGGTCGTGTTCGGTCGCTCAGACAAGGAGATCAGCACCGACGGAACGACCACGCTGCTCGAACTCGGCGAGGAAGCCGGAGTGTTGATGCCCCACGGCTGCCGGATGGGCATCTGCCGCAGTTGTCTCATCCCCTTGATCTCCGGCCAGGTCCGGGACCTACGCGACGGCGAAGTTCGTTGCGACGAGGGCGAGCTCATTCAGACCTGCATTTCAACCCCGGTGGGCCCAGTCCACCTCGACATCTGATCCCAACCCCCAAGGAGAGATCGATGACCATCACAGGCTCACGAGTCGAAGGCCGTACGGCCGACTACACCGCCGACAAGAAGCGCACCGGAGTGCTGCCCACCGAGGGTGGCAGCACCAACCGGCCGCCGTCGGCGGCTCACCTCACCAACGAGCAGGTGGCCGAGCTCGGCCGCGAGCTCGACGCGATCCGCGACGAGGTGCTGGCCAAGCGCGGCGCCGACGATGCCGCGTACATCCGCCGGGTGATCAAGATCGCCCGCTGCTTCGACATGGGCGGCCGGCTCTCCCTGGTGTTCGCCAAGCACAAGCCGATGCTGGCGCTCGGGATCGCAGGGGTCTCCCTGGGCAAAATCCTGGAGAACATGGAGATCGGCCACAACGTTCTGCACGGCCAGTGGGACTGGATGCGCGACCCGGACATTCACTCCACCACCTGGGAGTGGGACTTCGTCGCCCCGGCGCGCGGTTGGCAACACACCCACAACGACCTGCACCACACGTACACCAACGTGATGGGCAAGGACCGCGACGTGGGCTACAACATCCTGCGGATCAGCGACGAACAGCCGTGGCAGCGACGCGACGTGTTGAACCCGCTGGTCAACCTGATCCTGGCGCCGCTGTTCGAGTGGGGAATCGCTTCCTACGACCTCGAATGGGACCAGGTCAAGATCGGCGCGAAGACGCGCGAGAAGTTCGACGAGGACGTCGAGGCGCTCAAGGCGAAAGCAGTGCGTCAGGTACTCAAGGACTACATCGCCACCCCGCTGGCCGCGACGCTGACCGGCTCGGGCAGGTGGTCGCTGCTGGGCATGATTGCCGGCAACATGACCCGCAACGTGTGGGCGCACTCGGTGATCTTCTGCGGCCATTTCCCCGACGAGGTCGACGTCTTCGGCGAGGACGTTCTTGACGGTGAGACGCGTGGTGACTGGTATATCCGCCAGATGCTCGGCTCGGCGAACCTGAGCGGCAGCCCGCTGTTCCACATCATGACCGGCAACCTGAGCCACCAGATCGAACACCACTTGTTCCCGGACCTGCCCTCGAACCGCTACATCGAGGTCGCCCCGAAGGTGCGCGAGATCTGCGCCCGCTACGGCCTGCACTACACGACCGGGCCGCTGCCGAAGCAGCTGTTCCAGACGTGGAAGAAGATCTGCCAGTTGTCGCTGCCGGAGGACCGCAGCCGGTTGCGCGAACTGCGCCCGCGCAACCGGCGTACGAAGGTCGCGTTGGGCTGATCCCACCCGCTTCGTGACGGCCGTTCGGACTCCATGGAGACCGGACGGCCGTCGCACAGCAGACGCATAGCCGGCGCCGCCAGAGTTCTCCTCATGAACACCACCGCCGCCTCCTCGTCCCCTGCCGGTCGCCGCACCCTTCGCGGCCTGATGAGCGCGGTCTCGGTCGCCGTTCTCGGGGTGGCGATGGTGCCCGCCGCTGACGCGCAGGCCGCCGGTGTCACCACGCACAATTACCGCAACGTCGCCGCCGCGGCAGCCCCGGTCACGCCGACCGATCTGCCGACCGCCACGACCGCGCAAGCCATTCGCCTGACCTACGCAGGCGGCAGCCTTACCCGGCGCAGCTGACGCCCCCACGAACGGTCACCCGCCCCCTTCTCCTCCTTCTTGAGGGGCGGGCCTGACCTAAAAGCCCCTTCGCCGTCACCTCGGCGAAGGGGCTTCTTGGTCTAGGTCACGAGGCGCGCAGGCGATAGCCCAGCCCGCGTACGGTCTCCAGGTCGTGCCGCCCGAACGGCCGATCGATCTTGGCGCGGATGTGGCTGACTTGCTGATCAACCACGTTCGAGCGGCCGGCGTACGCGAGGTCCCACAGTGCGTGCAGCAGCAGGTTGCGCGAGAGCAACCGGTCCGGGTGGCGCATGAAGAACTCGAGCAGTTCGAACTCCCGGGGAGACAGTTCGAGCTCGATCTCGTTGCGCCAGGCCCGACGCTCGTCGGGCACCAAACGCAGGGTGCCGACCTCTAGTTGCTCTTCCGGCACCGGTCGAGAGCGTCGTGCCACCGACCGCAGCCGAGCTCCAATCTCGGCTCCGCTCGTCGGGCTGATCAGAACGTCGTCGGCGCCGGCGTCGAGCAGCCGTACGACATCGGGAACGGGCGCGTGCGCGGTGAGCACCACGATCGGCGTACGCAGGTCGGAGCCGCCGATCTCGGCAACCAGTTCAAGGTCGCCGAGCGTGGGTTGCATGGTGCAGAACACCACCACGTCGACCTCGGTCACCTCGACTCGCCAGGCGGCGAGACACGGGTCCGTGGACTCCTGAACGTCATGACCTTCCTCACGCAAAGAGGGCACCAGACGGGGTGCGATGGTGCCGGCGGGGTCGATCACGAGGACATGCATTCCGTGACGGTAAGCAGCCGCGATATCTGGTTCCTGTGCGGTGTCTTTGCCGGGCATGTTGGCGGTCCCAGCTCACGGACACGAACCCGACATGTTCACCGGTGCACCCTCGAAAGGTCCCCAGAACCCAAGAGAGCAAGGACACGATCGATGATCGCTTTGAACTGGCGCACCCGCGCCGTCGTCACCGCCGCCACCCTTGGCGTGGTCGGAGTAGGCGCCGCGAACGCGCCGGCCCACGCCGCCACGCTGCCGACGGTCCTGACGAAGATCCGCTACTGCGAGAGCGGCAACAATTACTCCGCGCAGAACCCGAGCAGCACCGCCTCCGGCGCCTACCAGTTCCTGGACAGCACCTGGCGCGGGTTGTCTGCCTCGGCCGGCTATTCGCATGCGAAGGACGCGCCGCAATCGGTGCAGGACGCGGCCGCCCTGGAGCTCTACAACTCCTCGGGCACCGCGCCCTGGGCCGCATCGCAGTCGTGCTGGGGCAGTCTGTCCTCGGCGCCGACCACGACGACCGGTGGCGGGTCGAGTTCGTCGACCACTTCTACCTCGTCCTCGTCGTCCTCTTCGTCATCGGCTGCTTCGTCGACCGCCTCGACCGCTGCTTCGACGACCTCACGCTCGTCCGCACGGGCCGCCGTCGCGACCACGAAGAAAGAAGTCAACGAGAAGCCGGCGAACAAGCCGCTGCCAGCCAAGGGTGCGCCGCTGAAGGTGGCGAAGAAGGACGCGCGACCGACGGGCGCCGCGTCCGGTCACCAGAAGCCTGCGAAGGCCAAGACCCCCACGAAGGCCGACTGCCCCACCAAGTAGTCAGCACACTGAAATAACTGGTCGGGTCACAGGTCACGCGAAATTTCGCGTTTCCTGGGACCCGACCAGTTATCTCGTTGCGGGGGTCAGCGAGGCAGTCGTCCAGCCGCCACTTCGCTGGCGTAGTCGTCGTACGAAGCGACGTAGCCGCGGTCGCCATCGGTCAGGACATAAACCTCGTCATCACCGGGTGCGAAGCCCGCATCACGCAATTCGACCTTGCGTGACTTGAAGGTGGAGGTGTGTTCGAGTGCATCGACGATCCGGATGAACAGCGGGCGGGCGTACGTCGGCAATTCCTTGCCGAGGTGATCGCCGAGGGCCTTGCCGTCGAAGGCCTGGCCTTCCTTGAGCACCACAGCAGCCATTCCGGCCTTGCCATCGCAGCCGGGAACCTCGACCCCGAAGACGGTGGAGTCCTCGACCAACGGGCTGCGGTCAAGCGCGGCTTCGACCTCGGTCGTGGCGACGTTCTCGCCCTTCCACCGGAACGTGTCGCCGAGCCGGTCGACGAACGAGACATGCTGCAGACCCTGCTTGCGCACCAAGTCACCGGTGTTGAACCAACAGTCACCGTTCTTGAATCCATTGCGCAGCAATTTCTTCTCGGTGGCCGAAGCGTCGGTGTAGCCGTCGAACGGAGCACGGTCGGTGACCTTGCTGATCAAGAGGCCCACCTCACCGGACTTCACCGCGGTGAGCTTGCCCTGCTCGTTGCGCAACGGATCCCCTGTCTCCAGGTCGTATTCGACGACCTTGTGGGGCAGCGGGCAGGTTCCGGCGGTCTCATCGATATTGAAGGCGTTGATGAACGCGACGTTGCACTCCGAGGCTCCGTAGAACTCGGCGATGCGATCAATGCCGAACCGCTGCTGGAAGTCTTTCCAGATGTCCGGGCGCAGGCCGTTGCCGACGATGACGCGGATCGCGTTGTCGCGGTCGCTGTCCTTCGGCGGGGCGGCGAGCAGATAGCGGCAAAGCTCGCCGATGTAGACGAAGGCGGTGGCGTCGAACTCGCGCACCTCCTCCCAGAACCTGCTCACCGAGAACTTCGGCGAGACAGCGAAGCTCGCACCTCCGGCCAGCACCGCGCCGAGCGCGACCGTCACCGCGTTGTTGTGATAGAGCGGCAGCGAGCAGTAGAGCGTGTCACTCGGGTGCAGGCGTACGCCGAGAGCGCCGAGGCCGCTGTACGACTTCAGCCAGCGGTAGTGGGTCATCACCGATGCCTTGGGCATGCCGGTGGTCCCGGAGGTGAAGATCAGCAGTGCGCGTTCCTTGGCGACGATGGTCGCGCAGACAGCCGGGTTCTCGGTGCCCTTGCCCTCGGCTTCGGAAGCGAGCCCGGAGTAGGTCAGCACCTGCTGCTGACCGGCGATGTCACCGGCGGTGGCGAAGTCGTCCTGCAGGTTGTCGGCGAGCAGGACCAGTCGCGCGTCGAGGATCTTGAGGCTGTGGGCGAGAACATCGCCCTTCTGGTTGTAGTTGATCAGGCCGGCCACCGCGCCGAGCTTCACGACGCCGAGGATCACCAGAAGGCTCTCGAGGTCGTTGCCGGAGTCGACACCGACCACGTCGCCCTGCTGCACGCCACGGGCGGCGAACACCTCGGCGTATTGGTTTGCGCGTTCGTTGGCCTCGCGATAGGTCAGGAGCCGGTCACGACCCTTGAGGAACGGGCGGTCGGGGTTGCGCTGGGCGACCCGCTGGAACTGCAGACCGATGGAGGCCCGGTGCGACGGTTTGCGCAGGACGAGACCAGGGGCTTCGCGAGCCAGCATGCCCAGGTCGGGCGTCATGCCGACCAGACCCTTCGTAACGTCCAGGACACTGACTCGGCGGCGGGTAATGCTCAACGTGACTCTCCTCACAAGTGGACCGTCAGCCAGGGTAGCCGCCTTTGCTACCCGCCGGTAGGATGCGCAGGTGCGTCTCGCACGGTGGGCGACGGGCAGGCTCCGTTGGTTGAGCCGCCGCGAGGAACGAGCGGCGTGTCGAAACCCCCGCTGCCCGATCTCAGTGGCGCCACACCCCATCCACCCCGTAGCCTCAACCCATCATGTGGAGCTGAGTCCGAACCGTCCCGCGCCCGAGGCCCCTGCCCGGCGGGATCCTTCGTTCCCCGAGGACTCCCTTGAATACCCTTGAACTACAAGATATTTCGCACACCTATGACGGTCGCTGGGTGCTGGACGGCATCGAACTGACGGCCTCCCCCGGCATGCGCATCGGTCTGGTCGGGCAGAACGGTTGCGGAAAGTCGACCCTGTTGCGGGTCGCTGCCGAGATCGAGGCGCCGACGCGCGGAACGGTCCGGGCGCCGGGCGACATCGGATTTTTAGCCCAAGACACCGGCCTGCGCGCCGACGCAACGATCGCGCAGGTGTTGGCGGCGGCGCTCGCGCCGCTGCATGACGCCGTACGCGATCTGGAATCGCTCGCCGCCGACCTCACCTCGGCGGGTGCAGCGGCGGCGTACGACGAAAAGCTTGCGTGGGTCACCCGCCACGATGCGTGGAGCGCGGATGCGCGAGCTGCCGCAGCGGGGTCCTCGCTCGGTCTGGCACATATCGACCCGGCGCAACCGGTGGGATCGTTGTCCGGCGGCCAGCAGACGCGGCTCGCGTTGGCGGCGCTTTTGGCGCGCCGACCCGACTGTCTGCTGCTCGACGAGCCGACCAACCACCTCGACGATGCGGCGTTGGAGTTCCTTCAACAGCAGTTGCTCGACTCGGCCGGGATCCTCGTCGCCGCCTCGCACGACCGGGTGTTCCTCGACGCGGTCTGCACCACGATCGTTGACCTGGACCGCACTCATTTCGGCGTGGATGGGCGTGGCGGGCGGACCTATACCGGCAACTACAGCGACTTCCGCGAGCAACAGCGCAAGGCTCGGGTCCGATGGCAAGAGGATTTCGAGGCGCAACAGGAGGAACTGAGCCGGCTCCGGCTGGCCGCCAAAACAACCAACCTCGATGTCGCACACAATCGTCCGCCGCGTGACGGCGACAAGTTCATCCACGCGTTCAAGGGTTCGCGGGTGCAACAGACGGTCAGTCGACGGCGACGCAACGCCGAGCAGCGGATCGCCGAGGTCGAGCGCTCGCTGATCGCGAAACCACCGAAACCGCTGCGCTTCGCGGGTGCGTTCACCGCCGATTACGCGGGGTCGCTGGCTGTGCGCAACGCTCGAACTGCGGGCAGGTTCGCGGTCGAGCGACTCGACATTGCGGCGGGCGAGCATGTCCTGTTGACCGGCGCGAACGGGAGCGGAAAGTCGAGCCTGCTGGCCGCGATCGCCGGCGAGCTGGTGGTAGCCGAGGGTTCGGTCGACGTCTCATCCCGACGAATCGGGTTCCTACGTCAGGAGATTCGTTTCTCGGCCTCGGAGCGCACTCCGATCCAGGCATACGGCGATGACCCCGCGCGGCCGTCACTGGACGAGCTCGGCCTGCTGCCGCCGCGGGACGCGCGACGCCCGATCCGGGAACTCAGCCTCGGTCAGCAGCAGCGGCTCGCGCTAGCCCTGCTGATCGCCGATCTTCCCGACCTGGTCCTGTTGGACGAGCCCACCAACCACCTATCGCTGCGCCTCGTCGAGGAGTTGGAGGCCGCCCTGCTGGAGGCTGCGCCGACGGTGATCGTGGCGTCGCACGATCGGTGGCTGCGCGGGCGATGGCAAGGGACGACCCACCACCTCCAGCCGCCCGTCGGTTGAGCCGCCGAGGTACACCCCATCGGTTGAGCCGCCGAGGCGCTAGCCGAGGCGTGTCGAAACCTCGGCGGCTCGGCACCTGTCAGACCTGCGCACTACCGTTCGGCCCATGACCGACCGCATCGCTGCCCTAGCCTCGATCTCGATCAACTGCCCCTCCCCGGACCAGCTCGCGCCGTTCTACCGCGGCCTGCTCGGGCTCGAGGAAGCATTCGCGACGCCGGACCGCAGCGTGATCTGCCTTTCCGGCGCAGGACCGATGATCACGCTGATGAAGGTCGAGGAGTTTGTCCGGCCGACCTGGCCCGGCAGCGCGCAACTCCACCTCGATCTCGCGGCCGAGGACCTCGACGCCGACGTACGCGCGGCCGTCGCCCTCGGAGCGCAGGAGGCAGCGACGCAGCCCGCCCCCGACCAGTGGCGCGTGATGCTCGACCCGGTCGGCCACCCGTTCTGCCTGAGCGCCGTCCGCCCGGACTGATGCCTTCCGACTCGGAACTACTCCACCGTCACTGACTTCGCCAGGTTCCGTGGGCGGTCGATGTCCCGCCCGAGGGCGGTGGCCACCTGATAGGCCAGCAACTGCAACGGGATGGTCAGGAGCAGCGGGTCGAGCTCGCGCTCGTTCTTCGGGACGTCAATGCGCGCAGCGTCCACATCGATGTCGACACCCTCGTGGGTGACCACGACAAGCGGACCCTTACGCGCCGAAACTTCGTGCAGCGCGCCGAGGTTCCGATCGACCAGTTCGTCATCGGGAACGATCGCCACCGTCGGCATCTCGGGCGAGATCAGCGCCAGCGGACCGTGCTTCAGCTCGCTACTGGGATAGGCCTCCGCGTGGAGATACGAAATCTCCTTCAGCTTCTGCGCCCCCTCGCGCGCCACCGGGTAGCCGCGCACCCGACCGATGTAGAACACCGACTGTGCTTTCGCGAACGACACAGCCACGTCTGTGTAGGCCGACTCGCTGTCGAGTATCTGCTGAACCTGCGCGGGGATCTTTTCAAGGCCCGCGAGGATCCGCGCACCGTCGGCGTGGGAGAGGTCGCGCACCCGACCGAGCAGAACAGCCAGCATGGCGAAACCAACGCCCATGTGGGTCAACACCTTCGTCGACGCCACGCTGACCTCCGGCCCAGCGTGCAGGTAGATCCCGCCCGTGCAAGCTCGCGCGATCGAGGACCCCACGACATTCACCAGTCCGACGACATGGCCGCCCTTGCGCTGAATCTCCTGCACCGCGAAGAGCGTGTCGGCGGTCTCCCCCGACTGGCTGACTGCGACGTAGAGCGTGTCGGGTTCGATGATCGGATTGCGGTAACGGAACTCCGACGCGGGCTCGGCATCGGCCGGGATGCGGGCCAGGTCCTCGATCAACGACGCACCCAACTGTCCGATGTAATAGGCCGAACCGCAGCCGATCGCCTTCACCCGTTTGAACGAGCGCAGCTCGCGCGCGTCGAGGCCGAGCCCGTCGAGGCGCACGGTCGCAAATCGGTGGTCCAGGCGCCCGGAGAGCATCCGGCGCAGCGACTCCGGCTGCTCGAACATCTCCTTGTGCATGAAGGTCTCGTGTTCGCCCACCTCGCTGTCGAGCAGTTCCGCATCGACGGTCTGCGGTTGTTTGCCGGTGTCGGCGGACTCCGCGGTGAACGTACGGAAGCTGTCCGCGGTCACGACCGCACATTCGCCATCGTCGAGGTGCACCACGCTCGAGGTGTGCCGCACGATCGCGGCCGGATCGGACGCGACGAACATCTCGTGGTCGCCGACGCCCAAGACCAGTGGTGAGCCCTGGCGGGCGACGACGATCCGGTCGGGCCGCGCGGTGTCCAGGACCGCGATCGCGAACGTGCCGCTGATCCGGGACAACGCGTCGAGCACCTTCTCCTCCAAGGAGTCTGCCGCCGAGCGCGCGATCAGATGGGCCAAGGCCTCGGTGTCTGTGTCCGAGGCGAACTCGATGCCGTCAGCCGAGAGCGACGCCCGCAGCCCGCTCGCGTTGTCGATGATTCCGTTGTGCACCAACAGGATTCGACCATCGTACGACCGGTGCGGGTGAGCATTCGCCTCCGTCGCAGGCCCATGCGTCGCCCACCGGGTGTGGCCGATTCCGACGGTCGCCGAGATGCGCTTCGGCAACGCCGCCTCGAGGTCGCGCACCCGCCCAACGGCGCGTACGACCCTCGGGCCGCGCGCGCTGATCACGCCGACGCCGGCCGAGTCATAGCCGCGGTATTCCAACTTGCCCAGGCCCTCGATGATGACCGGCAATGCCTGGTTCGGGCCGATGTAGCCCACGATTCCGCACATCTGCGAATCCCTTTCAGCCGTAAACGATGCGCCGCAACTGGCGCGCGGTGAGTTCTGGGGCGGCGAACCGGGTCTGCCGCAGTTCGTCGCCGATCAGGTCGAAAATCTCGTCATTGCGCTTGCCGTAGGTCTGATGGTGCTGATGGCGCCGCCGGACGAACTCCTCGACCGTTTCGTGGTGCCAGGCGAGAACGTCGTCGACGACTCGGGCCGCTTCCGCCGGCGACAAGCCGGTCGTCTCCGCGATTCGACGCACGAGTTCCTCATCAGGCACGTTGAGGATCGTGCACCCGAATGGAACGAAATAACAACAATCTGCCCGAAATCGGGCAAGGAACAGCGCAGAGGTGACCGCTCTCACCACCGGATCCCTTTCCTTCGGGCGTCGCGAGGGAGGTACGTTCGAGAGCATGGACCAGGGGACACGTGCGGGCCGCAAGCCGATGCCGCGCGGCAGCGCGATCGCCTGGCGAGCCCCGATCGCGACCGACCTAGCCCGCTTGGCCGCGGCCGGGCGCCTGCAGTTCACCGAGGTCGTCGCGGAGAACATCGACCCAGCCCACGCGCCGCAGCCGCTGTTGGATCTGGCCCGCCAGGTCACCGTCATCCCGCACGGCGTCAGCCTCGGCCTCGCCGACGCCTCCACCCCGGATCCGGCCCGGCTGCAACGACTTTCGCAACTCGCCGAACTGTTCGACGCCCCGCTGGTCAGTGAACATCTGGCGTTCGTACGCGCCGCAGAGACCCCGGACGCACTGCACGGCGACGTGTTGGAAGCAGGCCACCTCATGCCCCCGCCGCGCACCCAGCAGATGCTTGAGGTCGTCGTGGAGAACATCGAAATCGCCCAGTCTCAGCTCCCGGTCCCGCTGGCGATCGAGAACATCGCCGCGCTGCTGCGCTGGCCGGAGGACGAGTTCGACGAGCCCGAATTCCTGAGCGAGATCGTGCGACGTACCGGCGTTCGGATCGTGCTCGACGTCGCGAACCTGCATTCAAGCGCCACCGCCCGCGGAACCGACGCCTACGACGAACTGCTGCGCTTTCCCCTCGACGCCGTCGCCTACGTGCACGTCGCCGGCGGCACCGAGCGCGACGGCCTCTACATCGACACCCACGGTCACGCTGTGCCGAAATCGGTCGCCGACCTACTGACCTCGTACGTCGCTCATTGCACAGCGGTCGGCGCACCGCTGCCGGGAATCATGCTGGAGCGCGACACCGACATCCACTCCGAGGCCGTTCTGCGCGACCTCGACACGATCGATCATGCTGTGACGCAAGGACTTTCGCGTGTCAACACGTGATGAGCTCGGCGCCCGGATGAATGAGGTTGTCGGCCAACTGCTGCGCGGCGAGACCCCTGACGGATTCGATCAGCTGCGCGCGCGCCACACCGGCAGAATCCTGGCGATGAAGCGCGTCGGTGGCATGACCCACGTGCGCCCCGACATCGAACTGCTCCCCCAGTGGCGCGAGCGCGCGATCGAGTTCGTGATGGCGACCGTGGCGGGGAAATGCTCCCACTGGGACGCCGAAATGTTCCCGGAGTGGGTGCGCGATCATCCCCACGAAGGCGACAGGGACTGGCTGGCGCTCGACGACGTACGGGCTGGTCGGCGCCGCGTCGCGCGCATCAGGCTGAAGGGTCGAAGCCACCTCGTGTGGCGGCGCGCCGGCCAGGTTCAGGCCTGGCCGTCGCTCTCCTCGACCTGATCCAGCGCAGCAGCTTCCGCCCGCTGCGACCGGCGGCGAAACATCAGCGTGACGACGACACAGACCAGCAGGCCGACGAAGAACCCGATCGCGAGCCCCGGCATCCCGTTGGCGTTCTCACCGCCCTTGGCCCACACGATCAGCGCGAGCACGGTGACCAGCAGGCAGAGCCCGCCCAGGACTGACACCATCGCCGCCGCGAACCGGAGGGCGAGAAGTTGGAACATGCTTGGCTTCTGACTCACGGCGCCCAAGGTACCCGTAGGTTCGGAACATGGCCGCGCGCAGCAGCTCTTCGAGCAGTTCATCCAGCATTCAGGTCGAGGTCGGCGACCGGTCCGTTCGGCTCAGCAACCCCGACCGGGTCTACTTCCCGACCCGTGGTGAGACGAAGGCAGACCTGGCCAACTACTACCTCTCGGTCGGCGAGGGAATCGTCCGGGCGCTTCGCGATCGGCCGTGCATGCTGCACCGCTATCCGACCGGCGTCGCCGGCGAGAAAGTCCACCAGAAACGACTCCCGCGCGGCGCCCCCGACTGGGTCGAGACCGTAGAAGTGTTCTTCCCGCGCTATCACAGAACTGCCGACGAGCTCTGTGTCACCGAACTCGCACAGGTTGTCTGGGCAGTCCAGATGTCGACCGTCGAGTTCCACCCGTGGAACAGTCGGCGACCCGAGATCGAGAAGCCCGACGAGTGGCGGATTGACCTCGACCCGATGCCGGAATGCCCCTTCGACACCGTCCGTCATGCGGCTGACGTCGCGTGGGAAGTGTTGGACGAGTTGGGCATTCGCGGTTTTCCTAAAACCAGCGGCGGGTCTGGCCTGCACATCTACGTTCGGATCGAGCAGGAGTGGGGCTTCGCTGATGTACGCCGCGCCGCGCTGGCCTTTGCCCGCGAGGTCGAGCGTCGCTCGCCGAATGACATCACCACCACGTGGTGGCGCAAGGACCGCGACCCCCGCTCGGTGTTCGTCGACTTCAACCAGAACGCCCGAGACCACACGATCGCTGCCGCCTACTCCGTACGAGGTAATCCCGAAGGCACCGTGTCGGCACCCTTCGATTGGCCCGAACTGACCGACATCCACCCCCAGGACTTCACCATCGCCACGATGCCGCAGCGGTTCGCCGACCTGGGCGACCTGCACGCGCAGATCGACGACATCGCGCACCGGCTCGACCAGCTGCTGGCGTGGGCCGACCGAGACGAACGCGACGGGGCAGCCGAGCCGCCGGAGCCGGACTGACCTGCGACCCGACGACCAGGCCAGCCAGCTAGACCGGCAGCACCTCCCCGCGACCCATCCGGGTGCGGATGTCCGCGGTCCGGGTCGCCAATCGGCGCCGGTCCCGCCGCATCCGCAACACCCCGGCGAGGTCGTCGCGCGCAGTACTGACGATGTCGACGCGGCTGTCGGGGTCGTCGTACCAATCGACCGGCACCTCGTGGATCCGCAACCCGGCGCGCTGGGCGAGCACCAACAACTCCGTGTCGAAGAACCAGGTGGTGTCCTGCACCATCGGCAGCAGCTCGCGGGCAACGTCGGCCCGGATCGCCTTGAACCCGCACTGCGCGTCGGTGAACCGCGCGCCGAGCGCACCCCGCAAGATCAGGTTGTACGACCGGGAAATCATCTCCCGCTTGGGGCCACGGACGACATTCGCCCCGCGCGCCAACCGCGAGCCGATCGCGACATCGGAGTGGCCCGACATCAGCGACGACACCAACGGCGCAAATGCGGCCAGGTCAGTGGACAGGTCGACGTCCATGTAGGCCAGGACCACCGCCTCCGAGTGCGACCACACCTCCTTCAACGCCCGCCCGCGACCCTTCTGCGCGAGGTGCACCACCCGTACGCCGGGGTAGTGCGCCGCGAGCGCCGCTGACTTCGCAAGGGTCCCGTCGCTCGACGCGTTGTCGGCGATGGTGATCCGGAAGATGTAGGGGAACTGCTCGGTCAGGAACCGGTGGACCGTGCGGATGCAGGCTTCGATCCCTGCCTCCTCGTTGTAGACCGGGATCACCAGGTCCAGCACCGTGGCGGGCAGCGTGAAGTCGGACATCTCGTGCGGTGCGCGTTCGAGTGTGCTGGTCATCTCTGCTCCTCTCAGCTGGTCGGCTGGGTCAGGTCGTAGAACGTCTGGCCGCCGATGGTCACCTTGGTGAAATTGGCCGTCACCCACGAACTGATCTGGCTCGCGTCGTTCGACCCACCGCCGGCTCCGCCACCGGTTCCACCCGAGGCGAGGAAGTAGTGGATCTTGCCCGCGGTCACGTAGGCCTTGAACCGGGCCAGGGTCGGTGACGGGTCACTTCCGTTGAAGCCACCGATGGCCATCACCGGCTTGCCGCTGCCGAGTTGCAGACCGGCGGCGTTCTGGCTGCCGATGGTCGCAGCCACCCAGGTGTACTCCGAGGCATTCGCCTGCAACGCCGCGACGACCGCGGTGCTCGGGGTGCTGGCGTCGAGCAGGCCGCCCATGCCGCCGCCCTGAGCCATGCCGGCCATGCGCTCGCCCATGGCGGTCGTGCCGCCGGGAACACCCATCGCTGCACCCGCGGTCCCGCCGGTCGTTCCGCCCGCGGTTCCGCCGGTCGTTCCGCCCGGTGCGCCCCCCGGTGCGCCACCCGTCCTGCCACCAGGCGGGGTGCCCGGCTGACCGGCGCCTCGGGTTCCGCCGCCGAAGCCACCGCCCATTCCCCCCATGCCGCCGCTGGACGGACCCGCGCTGACAATTGATCCGGTGTGACCGCTGCCGAGAGTCGTGTAGGTGTACGCCACCGGTCCGGCCAGTCCGGCGATGATCGCGCCGGACAACACCAGCGGGACCGCGCTGCGGTGCAGCCAGCGCAGGCCGAGCATCAGCGCCGCCGAGGCGAGTCCAACGATCAGAACCAGATAGCGCAGCCACTGGCCGTAGTCAGTCACCCGGGTCAAGAGCACGAAACCCCAGATCGCGGTGACCGCAGTCGCCGCCGCGAGGGTGATCGCGCCGATCAGCTCGTCCTTGCGCTCCCACGCAATCACGCCGCCCATGCCAACCACCGCGGCGATCGAGGGGGCGAGCGCCACCGTGTAGTACGCGTGGAAGATGCCGGCCATGAAGGAGAATGTCAGCGCGGTGACGACCATCCAGCCACCCATGACGATGAGCGCGGCGCGCCGCAAGTCCGTACGAGGGGCTCTGCCCCGCAGCACAATTCCCATCACCAGCAGTAACACAGCGGTCGGGAGGAGCCAGGAAATCTGGCCGCCGATCTCGGAGTCGAACAACCGGGTGATGCCGGTGGCACCCCACTGGCCGCTGCTGGTTCCGCCGCCGCCCCCGCCGACGGAACCAGTCTCGTCACCGCTGAGCCGGCCGAAACCGTTGTAACCGAAGGTGAGTTGAAGGAAAGAGTTGTTCTGGCTGCCGCCGATGTAGGGGCGCATCGAAGCAGGCATCAGTTCGACGATCGCGACCCACCAGCCTGCGGAGAGAACCATTGCGCCGACTCCGGCGACCGCACCCACGATCCGACGCCGCCGGGTGGTGTCGGCCGCGATGAGGTAGGCGATGCCGAAGAACGGCACCACCAGGAACACCTGCAGTGTCTTGGTCAGGAAGCCCAGGCCGAGAAACACACCGGCGATGGCCATCCACTTGGTCGATCCGCGCTCGATGGACCGCAACGTCGCCCAAGCGCCGAGCATCATCAGCAGGACCAGCAACGCGTCGGGGTTGTTGAAGCGGAACATCAGAACGGCCACCGGGGTCAGCGCCATGGTCGCGCCGGCCAGCAGACCACCAGCCGCCGAGAAGTAGCGCTTGACCATCGCGTAGACCAACCCGACGGTCGCGACACCCATCAGCACCTCGGGCATCAGAATCGCGAAGGAGTTGAGCCCGAAGATCCGAACCGACAGTCCCATCACCCACAACGCCGCAGGCGGTTTGTCGACGGTGATCGAGTTCGCGGAGTCCAAAGAGCCGTAGAAGAACGCCTTCCACGACTGCGAACCGGCTTGGGCCGCAGCCGAATAGAACGAGTTCGCGTATCCGCTGGAGGTCAGGTTATAGAAGTAGGCCGCCGCGGTGACGACCAGGAGCGCGATCAGCGCCGGCCTGGCCCACCGCGGGTCCGCCGGCGCACCGCGCCACAAGCGGGTCATCCGCGACCCGCCACCATCGGCGGCGTCCTCGGGCGCAGATCTGGACAGCCTGAACCGCGCACTGCGGCCGGCGGGGTCGGAGGTGCGCAACTGCGCGGTCACGGAATTCATACAGGCTACGTTCGACAGTCCCGCTGTGCCGATGCTGTGGCAGCCCGATGGTCTGGCGAGGAGAATCGCCCGTACGCCGCAGGAGAGAAACCACGGCGTACGGGCGATGAGTCACTTCAGCGAGACCGTCACCCCACCGCTGAACGCCGAGTCGTGCAGCTCCAGCGAGGCCGGGGTGGCGCCGGCCGGCATGTCGTAGATCAGGGTCCCGGTCGCGGTGTTTCCCGGGTTGATCTCGTTCATCCACAGGTTGTTGTTTTTGAGGTAGATCGACGCCTCGGTGTCGGCGCTGAATTGCCGGCCCTGTGTGTCGGTGACCTTCTGGTTGTCGTCGAACATCGTCTGCGACTTGTCACCGATGTTCTTGACCGTCACCGAGATCAACACGAACGAGCCCTGCGCCTGCTTGCCGAGGTACTGATCCCCGATCGACTTCACCCCGGTCTTGACCTTGGTCACGGTGAACTCGAATTTGCCGTCGCGAACGGGAGTGCCCAGACCCGGGTCCTTCTTCTCGACCTTCGACCCGGTCTTCGTCTGAGTTGCCGTTTCCGCGGCGCTCTTGCTGTCGGTCTTGGAGTCGGTCGCCGCTGCGCTCGAGGCACTGTTGGCCGCTGCGCTGGTGCCGGTGTCGGAACTGCTCGCCGCGGCGTTGCTGTTGGCCCCACCGCCGCCGGAGACGGCCGAGCCGATCGCAGCCACGAGCACCAACGCGCCCAGTCCACTGAGGATCTTGTGGCGCAGGAACCAGCTCTTCTTGGGCGGCGGCGCCTGAACGTACGGCGGTGTCGGGGGCAGGTGGTTCGCCGGGCCGTACGCCGGCGGTTGCTGGCCGTGCCACTGCGTTCCCTGCTGCTGGTTCGGCTGGTTGTTGGGCTGCGAGTTCTGGTTGTTCATGACGGATCCTCCGCTGCTGGTGGGGTTGCTGATCGGGGTTCGATCGATGCCACTAGTGGACGGCCGCAGGCCACTTCGCGGCATCGGCGCATCAGCCCGAACCGCCTCCTCCGATCGGAGGAGGCAGGACCGACCGGACGGTCGAGGAGGTTGTCGGTGCAGGTCGGTAGGTTCTGTGCATGCCAGTCAAGGGGGAACCGTCAAAACTGTGGCGGCGGGTGCGAACCACCGCGCTGGTGATGGCCACGGTGATGTCGGTGACGCTGGCCATGAGCCAGCGTGATGCGCGCATTGCCGGAGTGACCGTGCAGGGCGAGACCGCGCGGGGCGACAGCTGGTCCATCCTCTTGTGGCTGGTCGGGGTGACCGGCTGCGTGCTGGTGGTCTGGCGTCGGCGCTGGCCGCTGCCGCTCGCCCTTGGATGGTCGGCGATCACCCTGCTGTTCCCGATCGACGGGTCGTTGCCATTGGTCGGCGTCTTCGCGGTTGCCACCAGCGGAATCGCCTGGCGGGTGGTCGCGCCAGTCGCTGTCTTCGCGACGATCGCGGTCGGCGTCTCCGTCCACCGCGACGTGCAGGGTTACAACTCGGTGCAGTCCTTTTGGCGCACCTTCTTCCCCTTCCCGGCCGGCTCGACGTTCCCCTGGGCGGTCGCCCTCGCCATCCCGATCGTGTTGGTCGCGATCTGTCTGGGCGGCGCGGTGTTGCTTCGCGGCCGACGCCAACTCGCGACCAGCACCGTGGCTCACGATCTGGCCACTGATCGCATTCGGGTGCTCGACGAGACCGTCGCCCGTCAAGCCGAACGGGAGCGCATCGCGCGCGAGATCCACGACGCCCTCGGCCACCGTCTGTCTCTGCTCAACCTGCATGCCGGGGCTCTTGAGTTGGCCGCCGCCGACAATCCGCGCCTGCAGAAGAGCGCGCGGGTGATTCGGGAGAGCGCCGGCCAGTCGATGATCGACCTTCGCTCGCTGCTGGAGTTGCTGCGGCGACCGGATGACCCCGACGTGGCCCGCGCCCTGCGCACCCTCTCCGACCTGCCCACCCTGATCGATGAGTCGTTGGCGGCCGGCAGCCCCGTCGCCAGCTCGATCTTCATCGACGACTCCAGCCCACTCGACGAACGGGTGAGTCATTCCATCTTCCGGATCACCCAGGAACTGCTGACCAACGCCCGCAAGCACTCTCCGGGAGCGACGATCCGCCTTCACCTGGATGCGCGACCGGCCAACGGGATCGAGATCTCCACGACCAACCTGTTGCCGCAGACCACCGACGGTCGCTTCCTACCCGGCCACGGGCTGAACGGGATTCACGAGCGGGTCAAACTCGCCGGGGGCGAGTCGTGGGCATGGGTCGACGACACCCACGCCTTCCGTTTCCTGGTGAAGCTGCCCTGGCAGTTCTCCCCGGTCAACCCATCGAACAACGCAGCGAAGAACAGCCGATGAGCGAACCGTCGATGGAGGAAATCCCGATGACCGAGGCGTGGCCGACACCACCCACGACCACCCCGATCCGGGTCTTGGTGGTCGACGACGACCCGCTGGTCGTGTCGGGGCTCTGCATGCTGCTTGACCAGGTCGACGACATCGCGGTCGTCGCCACTGCCAGCGACGGCGACGAGGTGATTGCTGCAATCGACGCCCACCACCCCGACGTCGTGTTGCTCGACCTACGCATGAAGCGTCAGGACGGGCTGACCACAACGACCCAGATCCACCGGCTGAGTCGACCGCCGAGGGTGCTGGTGCTGACCACCTGGGAGACCGACGATGTCGTCGCGCGTGCGATCACCGCCGGCGCCGCGGGCTTCCTGCTCAAGACCGCGCCGCCGAAGGAGATCCTCGACGGCATCCGCCGGGTGGCCAACGGCCATGGCGTGCTCGCTCCCGACAAAATCAGCTTCGTGCTCGACTTGGTCAACGCCGGGTCCGGCGGTCGCTCCGCCGCCGGCGAGGCGCTCGTTTCCTTGACCGGCCGGGAACTCGAGGTCGCCACCGCGGTCGCGCGAGACCTGTCCAATGCCCAGATCGCCCGAGAGTTGCACCTCTCGGAGACCACCGTGAAAACCCACCTCAGCAGCATCCAGCGCAAGCTCGGAGTGCCGAGCAGGGTCGGGATCGCCGTCACTGTGGCGCGGGCCGGCCTGCTCGACTGACCGTCGCGTCACGTCTGGTGGCGCCCTATCCCCGTCACGCCTGGTCAGCCCGCGGCGTGAGCGAGTCGGGTCACGGCGCGATCGCCGCGGAAAGCACCCCAGTCGGGTCATATGCCTGCCGGACCGCGAGCCAACGGCTGTGGTTTCCACCCACATAGCGCGCCATCGTGGTGCCGGCCTCCAGGTAGTTCACATAGCCACCGGAGCTGTACGACCGCACGTCCGCGTGAGCCCGCGCGATCCAACTCGCCGCCGACGAATAGTTGCTGCCACCGACGTACCACTGAATGGAGCAGATGTGGTCGCGCCAGGGGAACGCGGTCGCGGTGTTGAGTGGTGTCGATACCGCCCCGGTGAGCGGGTCCAGGATGGCGGTGTAACCACTCGGCCCACTCTTGACCGCCCCCAGGATCGCGCCGGCCGCATTGGTCGACATCGCGCCGATGATGTCGGATCCGGCGGAGAAGGGCTGCCGCGCCGACGTGGTGCCGCCACCGAAATAGCGGGTGGTGTCCATGTAGGACCGCTCCGCATAGCTGGCCGACGACGCCGACGCTCCGATGGCCGAGATCAGCGACGCCGCGGCGCTGCGCTCATCGCCGACATTGGTGACGCCCACGATGCTGATCGTCAGGCTGCCGGTGCCGGTCGAGGTGAGGTGCAGGTTCGACCAGCGCGAGTTGTAGGTGCTGTGCATCCAGTTTGCCCATCCGGTCAACACCTTCACGCCGGCCGATGCGGGGAAGGTGAGCCGGAAGCTGCCCTTCGACGTGGCCGCGTGGGTGAGGAAGGTGAAGCCGGTCACCACCGCAGCATTTCCGCCACCGCCGCCGCGCAGCAGCCAGAACAGGTCGGCGTTATGGGTCGCGGAGACCCGCAACGCGGTGCCGTTGGGAATGACGACCGTCATCGAGCTGACCCGGTCGCAGGTGAGCCCGTAGGTGCGCGACTCGATGCCCAGTCCACCACCGACGGTCAGGCCGGAGGTGCCGACGGTCGGGCAGGTCCCGGTCGGAATGGCGCGACCGTGGGTGGCCAGCGACGCCTTCACCGGGTAGAGCGTGGTTCCGCCGTAGACCGTGGCGTTCGTTCCGGAAAGCGTTGGGCTCCAACCCATTCCGCGCATGTCGAGCACGATCGTGTTCGTCGCAGCCGAAGCCCCGACGTACGAGTGGCCGCCGCTACGTAGCGCGACCTTCAGCCCGTAGCGGCGAGCGAAAGCGAGGGTCGCCTGCACATCCGCCTGGCCCACCGCCCGCACGCAGGCGTAGGGAGACAACCCGTCGAAGCGGGTGTCGAACAACTGCTTCTCGGTGGTGAAGCCCGAGGCGCCACGGACCCACAAGGGCCCGCTCACCGCTCGATCCAGCGCCGCCCAATCGGGTGATGCTGCGTCCGCGCTTGCGATGAAGGCTGGGGCGACGACAACGCCAGCCGCGGCACCCAACATGGTGCGACGTGTGATGTTCATGATGTGAGAGACCCCCGTAGTCCCGATTCGGTTGGTCACGGTGACGCATCAAGTCTCCTCCGCGGGGTGCTTGCCCGCCATGGGTAGAACTGCCCAGGCGGGCGCAGCGCAGAACTGCCCAGTCGCGCGATATTTCCGCCACAGGCTGCTGACAGACCCCAACGCGACGATCGCCGACGACAACCCAATGATCGGAAGGTCTGAACACCATGAACGACGCCCACGACCCGTTCGCCGGCACCGACCACGCCGGCACCGACCACGCCGGCGGCGAGCTCAGCGTTCCCGAAGCCAATCAGCGACGGTGGTCGGGCAAGAAGACCGCCGTGGTCGCAGCCGTGGCCGTCGGGTTGTCATCGACCGTCGCGGTCGGCGCCGCGAACGCGCTCCCGCTCGGTTCGCAAGCCGGTGGCGGCGACTCCGGTCGTGGTGGCGGCCCGGGTGGGACTGGCCGGTTCCGTGGATTCGAGGGCGGGCAGACCGGGGAACACCGTCAGTGGTCCGGCCAGAACGGCACCACGGGCGGGCTTAGTTCGACCACCACTGAGGTGCCCCAGGGTCAGCCGCGCCAAAGTGGCCCGAACTTTCGAGGTGAGGTTCCGAACAAGGCAAACCCGAACGAGATGCCCCCGACGCTTTAAGGATCAGCCGCGGCGCTGGCGCACCTTCTCCTGAACCTTCGCCAGGCCACCCATCGGGTCTTTGCCGTCGCGAATCTGTTGCGCCGACCGGATCATCGCCTTGTCATAGGCGGCTCGCGCGAACCGCTTGGCGTTGTAGGCCGCGACGCCATCGGGGTCGGTCAGCACGATGAACTTCCCGGCTCGCACACCGTCCAACGCCTTCGCCGCGACTTGATCGGCCGAGCGCGGAGCCTTGGTAATCAGGTCGACCGCAGTCTGCTCGGTCTCCACGTCCTTGCCCTGCAGCGACTGCGCCAGGTTGGTGCGGAAGAAAGACGGGCAGATGACCGACACCTCAATGTGGTCCGGCGCCAGCTCGTGGCGCAACGTCTCCGACACCGCGACGACGGCGGCTTTTACCGCGTTGTACGACGCCATGTTGGGCGCGTGCACCAACCCGGCCAGCGAAGCGGTGTTGACGATCCGCCCGCCGCCACCCTCGCGCAGCATCGGCACGAAGGTGCGGCAGCCGCGTACGACGCCGAGCAGGTTGATATCGATGATCCACTGCCAGTTCTCGATCGACTCCACCTCGATCCGGCCTCCGGCCGCGACCCCGGCGTTGTTGAACAGCAGGTCGAGCCCACCCCAGGTGGACTCGACCCAGTTGCGTGTTTCTTCCCATGCCTCGTCGGAGCGCACGTCCATGGAGCGATACGAAACTCCTTGCGGCAGAACACCCTCGGGTGCCTGCTCGTGGACGTCGACAACCAGCACCCTCGCCCCCTCCGCGGCAAGGATCTTCGTCATTGCCAGGCCGAGGCCCGACGCACCGCCGGTGACGAGGGCGCGCTTGCCGGCGAACGAAACGGGTTCTTTGCTGTGGAACGGGAGCTTCATAGGTTCAGCCTAGGTCGGTGTTACCGGCGCGTACGCCAATTCGGCGCGACGAGTGTCACCGCCGTTCCACCAGCCCCGGCCGCCGCCAGCGCCACCAGCCTCAGTCGTCGGTCAGCAGCCCGCGGATGTCTTCGGCCGTGATCGCACCCGAGGCGCCGCCGCCGCCGTCGACGACTCGATCGAACAGATCTCGCTTGCGCTGCTGGAGGTCGACAACTTTCTGTTCGATGGTGCCCTGGGAGACCAGTCGATAGACCATCACGGGGTTCTCCTGACCGATGCGGTGGGCGCGGTCGATCGCCTGCGCCTCGGCTGCGGGGTTCCACCACGGGTCAAGCACGAACACGTAGTCAGCTTCGGTCAAGGTGAGCCCGACGCCACCCGCCTTCAGCGAGATGAGGAAGGCCGCGGCGTCGCCTTCCTTGAAGTCGTCGATCACCTGTTGCCGGTTAGTGGTCGAACCGTCGAGGTAGCAGGTCGTCAGCCCCGCCTCTTCCAGCGCCGCCCGGGCCAGCTTGAGATACGAAGTGAACTGGCTGAAGACCAGCGCCCGGTGACCTTCGGCGGTGATCTCCCGCAACTGTTCGATCAGGAAGCCGACCTTCGCACTCGGCTCCTTGGCGGTGTAGTCGGCATCGACCAACCGCGGATCGAGCGCGAGCTGACGCAACCGAGTCAACGAGGCGAGGATCGCAATCCGGTTCGCATCGGGATCGTCGAGCAACCCGAGGATCCGCTGCCGTTCGCGCTGCAGGTGGCGATGGTAATAGGCGCCGTGCTTCGGGGTGAGCGCGACCTCCATCAGCTGGATCTGCTTGGGCGGTAGGTCAGCAGCGACGACCTCCTTGGTGCGGCGCATCATCAGTGGCCGCAACCGGCGCCGCAACAGTTCCAGGGTTTCCTGATGACCGGCCTCGATCGGCCGGCGATAGGTTCGCGCAAACGCGTCTGGCCGCGGGAACAGCCCCGGCGCGGCCAGCGCCAGCATCGCCCACAGGTCCATCAGCGAGTTTTCCAGCGGGGTGCCGGTGATCGCCAGGGTGAACTGCGACTGCAGTCGCTTCACCGCGTGGAAGGTCTTCGACTGGTAGTTCTTGATGAATTGTGCCTCATCAAGCAGCACACCGCGCCACGGCAGGGCTTGGTATTCCGCGGCGTCGAGGCGCAACACGGTGTAGGAGGTCACGACAACCGCGGCCCCTCGTACGGTTTCAGCGAGGGACTCCGAGCGTTTCGCGGTGGTGCTGCGAATGGCCACCACCGGCAGCGTCGGCGCGAACGTCGCGGCCTCCCGCTCCCAGGTTCCGACCATCGATGAGGGCGCGATGACCAGCACTGGATCGGTGAGTTCGCCCTGTTCGTAGGCCCGTTGGATCATCGCGAGCGCCTGAACGGTCTTGCCCAGACCCATGTCATCGGCCAGCACACCGCCAAGGCGCGCGGCCCAGATCGAGGTCAGCCAGTGATAGCCGTCGATTTGGTAGGGACGCAGGGTCGCGGTGAAGTCCTTCGGCACCGGCGGCGGTTCGTGGGAACCGAGCTCGGACAGGCGCGCGACCCGTTCGGTCCAGGCGGCAGAACTGCTGGCGACCACGCCGAGTTCGACGAGCTCTTCCCACCAGCCGAGCTGGAACTTGTTGAGTTGCACTCCGCCGCGGCCACCGCGGTCGGACAGCTGCCGCGCCTCCCCGATCAACGCGGCGAGGCGTTGCAGTTCGGGGTGGTCGAGCGAGAACCAGGTTCCCGACTCCAGCAGGAGATACTCCTCGCCGCGAGCCAGCGCGGTGAACAGTGGTTCGAAGGGCACCTTCTCCCCGCCGACCGTCACCTCGATGTGCAGGTCGAACCAGTCGATGTCGTCGGTGTCGTTCGCCCCGATCTCGATCAGCGGGTCGTCGGTGGCTTCCTCGAAGACCGGAACGTCATCGGCGACCTCGATCTCGATCAGGTCGTGGGCCTGCAGTTGCGGCAGTTCCTGCCAGAACCCGATCGCGCGGTGGCCCTCCATCACGGCTACGTCGCGCGGCCACCATCCGATGCCGCCGATAGCTTCGAGCATCCCGGCCGGACGCAGCGCCGCGTCCACCGCCTCGACCAGCCGACGCTCGCCTTGGCGGTCGCGGCCGGTGCGGTCGGTCGCGTCGAGCGAAAGCGATTGGAGGGTGCCATTGGGATAGCGCACCCCGGTGGTTACGCGCACCGACACCTCGCTTGCGCGGGACACCGCAAGATGCAGGCGCAGCGGTTCGACTGACACCGGCTCGGGCCGACGGACGTCGCCGCCGCTGATGACGCCGTAGCGCTTGGCCAGGCGCGGCAGTTCGGCCTCCCGGAAGCCGTCGGCCACCGCGGGTGGGACGGTGACCGGGCCGTTGGTGGCCAGCCACTGGGCCAGCGAAGACATCGGGTGATCGAAGCCGGCAAGGGTCAGGTCATTGTCATCAATCACGACAACGCCGTGGGCCGGGTCACCGATCAAAACCTGCCGCCCGGGTCGATCCAGATCGAGGTGGGTGGTGCCGATCAGGTCGCCATCGGGAGTATCGCCAAACCGAATGTCGGTGCGAACCACGGTCTCGCACAACTCAACCCGCGCATCGGGGTGGGCGAACGCGGGCAGCAGTTCGACGCCCGCAGCCACTGCCATATGCAGGTCGTCCCACACGCCGCCGCCGAGCTCGTCCAGCATCAGCCGCGGCGCGCGAGTGATCGCAAACCCGGCCATCCGCCAGCGCTCCAACAACCGGTTAAGAGCCTGGGCGTGGTCAGCCACGAAGAAATTGCGGGAGCCTGGCCGCAGGTCGCTGCGGACGTCGGTCCACTCGATCGACATGTTCCAGCGGCCCGTTTTGCCCATCCGACACGGGATCAGCTCGAAGCGGGTCCGGGGCGTCGAATCGGTGCCCGAACGCGGTGCCATCACCGGCGCAATGCGCAACGCGAGGCCATCGCCCGGGTCGATGCTCGAGAGATCGTCGGGCTCCAAGAAGCGGTCGGAGAACTCCCGCCATGCGCTGTCGCCGCCCGGTCGTGCGTCGCCGCCGAGCGCTTCGCGGCCGGTCAACACCACGGCCGCGACGTGTTTGCAGGCCTCCCGCACAGGACAGGTGCAGCGCGATTTCCACTCCGCTGGGCGGGCACCCACACTCGGAACGGTCAACATGCAGGAGTAAGGGTTCGCGGAGCTCCCGTCGACGACGCCGATGATCATCCGGCCGTTGTCGCCGGTGTTGATCGACTGCACCCGCTCGGAGTCGACATAGCCCAGCGCTCGTTCGTAGGCGAAACGTCCGACGTGAGCGATCACGTCGTCGTCACTCACCTGGGCGAGCCATGCGGCACCGCGAACCTGCAGGCGCGGGGACGTTGGCATCCTCCGAACTTAACCCGTCCAGCCGACAACGGCCAAAGGCCGGGTGAACAACCAGTGTTTCAGCGCTTCCCGCGACGCCCACGGGGCCGCAGTCGTACGCCTGGGATCGACGGGGCCGGGATTCGGTCGACCGCGCCGACGTAGCCCTCGACGGCCCCGAAACGGGCGTCGCCGGCTTGCCATTCCTGCCGGAACTGCACGATTTCCTCGTGGGTGCGGCCGACAAAGTTCCACCACATCAGGATCTCCTCGGTGAACGGCTCGCCGCCGAGCAGAATCACCCGGGCGCCCTGCGGGCCGACGGTCAGCGACAGCGTCGAGGCGCCTTCGTCGCGGCAGCCAAGTTCGGCGTACGAAAGCTTCTGCTGCTCCCACTCCACCTCGCCGCGGTCGACCAAGACGGCGTGCTCGTACGAAGGATCGACCGCCAGCTCGACGCGCGCGTTCGGCGCAAGGTCCAGCTGCGCCCCGAGCAACGGGGTGTAGGTGTGGACCGGCGACGCCGCGACGCCCGGAAGTTCGCCGACGAAGACCCGCGCGGTTCCAGCCCCGCCGGCCAGCTCGACCGGCTCCGCCCGATGGAAGTAAAAGTCCCGGGCGGTGTGCCGGTCGCTGTCGGGCAGCGCCACCCACAACTGCACCCCATGCAGCGTCGTGGTGTCAGCCGTGGCGACCTCGCTGTGGCAGATACCTGCGCCCGAGGTCATGAAGTTGACCTCCCCGGGGCGTACGACCGCCGTCACCCCGGCGGAGTCACGGTGTTCGATCTCGCCCTCGAACAACCACGACACGGTCTGCAAGCCGGTGTGCGGGTGGGGCGGAACATCCATTCCCCCGTCGTTGCCCGCCCTGACCTGCTGCGGGCCGTAGTGGTCGACGAAGCACCATGCGCCGACGAACGAGCGGTCCTTGTGCGGCAGCGTCCGGCGTACGGTGATCGCGCGCAGTCCACCCAGCGGAACCTCACGCGCGGCCAACACCTGAATGCTCATGAGGTGGGCACCCGTTCCAGGTCGGCCAGCCAGGCGGCCGCATTGCCGTCGGACGGCGCCCGCCAGTCGCCGCGCGGTGACAGTGAACCACCGGCCATCACCTTGGGGCCGTTCGGCAGCGCGGACCGCTTGAACTGGCTGAAGGCGAAGAAACGTTTGATGAAGACCTCGAGCCAGGAGCGAATGGTCGCCAGGTCGTAGGCGATTTGCTTGTCGGCTGGATAGCCGGCCGGCCATTCCCCGCTCTTCTCGTCGTGCCAGCCGTTCCAGGCCAGGAACGCGATCTTGCTCGGGCGATAGCCGTAACGCAGCGTGTAGAAGAGGGTGAAGTCCTGCAAGGGGTACGGCCCGATCTTGTCCTCGGTCGACTGCATCTTCTCGCCGGGCTTGCTCGGAACCAGTTCGGGGCTGATCTCCTGATCGACGATGTCGGTCAACACCGCGCCGACCTCATCACCGAACAGCTTCTCGCCGACGACCCACCGGATGAGGTGCTGGATCATCGTCTTCGGGATGCCGGAATTCACCGTGTAGTGCGACATCTGGTCGCCGACGCCGTAGGTGCACCACCCGAGCGCCAGCTCCGACAGGTCGCCGGTTCCCAGAACAATCCCGTTGTCCTTGTTGGCGATTCGGAACAGGTAGTCGGTGCGCAATCCCGCTTGGACGTTCTCGAAGGTGACGTCGTGGACCGGTTCCCCATCGCCGAACGGGTGGCCCATGTCTTTGAGCATCTGAGTCGCGGTCGGCCGAATGTCGAGCTCGGCGAAGGTCACTCCGAGCCCCTCGGACAGCGCGTAGGCGTTGCTCTTGGTGTGATCGGAGGTCGCGAATCCGGGCATCGTGTAGGCCAGGATGTCTGTTCGCGGACGTCCCATCCGGTCCATCGCGCGAGCCGCGACGATCAGCGCCTGAGTTGAGTCGAGGCCACCGCTGACGCCGATGACGATCTTCGGATTGCCGATCGCCCGCAGCCGCTGCATCAGGCCAGAGACCTGAATGTTGTACGCCTCGAAACAGTCCTGCGCCAGGCGCGACTCATCGTCTGGCACGAACGGAAAACGGTCGACCTTGCGCAACAACCCGATGTCACCGGTGGGCGGGTCGAGCGTGAAATCGATGGTGCGGAACGAGCCGGTCAGAGCGCCATGGGTGCGGGCGTTGTCGTCGATGGAGCCGTCGCGCATCCGGTCTTGGCGGATCCGGTCAAGGTCGATGTCAACGACGGTGCTGCGCGGACCGTCCGGGAATCGTTCGGTCTCACCCAATAGGTCGCCGCACTCGTAGACCATCGTCATGCCGTCCCACGAGAGGTCGGTCGTCGACTCCCCCAGGCCAGACGCGGCATAGGCGTAGACCGCCAGACAGCGCGCGGACTGCGCCCGGCAGAGCAGGTGGCGGTCCTGCGCCCGGGCGACCGTGATCGGGCTGCCCGAGATGTTGACCAAGACGCTCGCGCCCGCCAGCGAGGCCATCGACGACGGCGGGACCGGCACCCACATGTCCTCGCAGACCTCCGCGTGGACGACCAGCCCGGGAACGTCGGTGGCCCGGAACAGCAGGTCGGGGCCGAACGGAATCTCCTTGCCGCGCAGCAGGATCGACCCGCCACGAGCCTCATCGCCGGCGGCAAAGTGACGCTTCTCGTAGAACTCGCGGTAGTTCGGCAGATAGGACTTCGGCGCGACACCGACGACCTCGCCGCCCTGCAGGATCACCGCGCAGTTGTAGAGCCGGTTGCCGTTGCGCAGCGGGGCGCCAACCACCACCAGGGGGCGCAGTTCACGGGTCGCTTCGGCCAAGGTGTCGATCGCCGCGAGGACGCGGTCGAGAACAACGTCCTGCAAGTGGAGGTCCTCAATCGCGTAGCCACTCAGGCACAGCTCGGGGAAGATCGCGACCGCCACGCCCTTGTCGTGCGCCACGCGGACCTGCTCGATCACGGTGCGTACGTTCGTGTCGGGGTCCGCGATCGCGGTCGGCATCGTGCACGCCGCGATCCGGGCGTAGCCGTGGGAGTAGGCACTCAGAAAATCCGTACGGGCGACCATGGTCCGATCTTGTCAGGTCCGACCGCCGTACGACGCCCGCGTCGACCTCAGGTGTGCAGGTGCCAAGCGCACCTACCCGCCCCACGACAAACCCGCCCCACCCCGCGACATCGGGGTAGGGCGGGTCCGTTGAAACGATCAGCCAGCGGCGGGAACCGGCTCGGTCGACCCAGACACGTCGGTGGGAGCAGCCGCATGGGAGCCAACCGGCTCCTTGCTGCCCCGACGCGGAACCAGCAGCGCGACCAACGCACCAGCCAGTGCCGCGCCCGCACCGAGCACGAAGCAGATCTTGAACGCGCCAGAGGTCGGGATGGCCGGGGTTCCGGCGCGCAGCACGCTGGTGTCGGAGGTCAGCACCGCAGCCATGACCGCACCGGCGAGGGTGGTGCCGACCGAACGCATCAGCGCGTTCACGCCGACGCTCGAACCGGCTTCGACCATCGGAACGTTGTCCAGGATCAGCGTGGGCATGGCGGCGTAGCCGATGCCAACACCGGCGGAGGTCACGCAGGTGGCGAGCATCAGCTGCCACGGAGCGCTCATCAGGGCGAGCGCGAAGACATAGCCGAACGCAATGACGATCGCACCGACCGCGAGGGTGATGCGCGCACCCGAGCGAGTGATCAGCGCGCTGGAAACCGGGGCGAACGCCATCATCATCAGGCCACCGGGGGCCATCCACAGACCCGCGGCCAGGATCGACTGACCCAGTCCGTAACCGGTCATCTCGGGCATCTCCAGCAGCTGCGGAACCACGATGATCTGCGACATCATTCCGAACCCGACCAGCACAGCCGCGAGGTTGGTGAACAGAACGGGGCGGCGAGCGGTGGTGCGCAGATCAACCAGCGGGTCGGCGTGATGCAGTTCGTACGCGCCCCACAGGACCAACACCACGATGCCGCCGACAATCGCGCCGATCGTGTTCGCCGAACTCCAACCCCACGACGAACCCTTGGAGACGCCGACGAGGAACGAAACCAGACCGACCGCGAGACCGATGATGCCGACGACGTCGAGGTGGCCCGGGTGGGCGTCGTGGACGCTCGGGACGACGACCAAAGTCGCGAACAGAACAACCACGGCAAGCGCGGTCGAGAGCCAGAACAGCCAGTGCCAGTCCAGCGACTGCACGATCCACGCCGAGAGCGGCAGGCCGATGGCTCCGCCGACACCGAGCGTCGCGCTGACCGCGGCGACCGCGGAAGCTCGACGGGCGGGCGGGGCGACTTCGCGGACCATGCTGATGGCGACCGGGATGTAACCCATCGCCATCCCTTGCACGGCGCGGCCGGCCAGGAACGGACCGACCGAGTCGGACATGGCGGAGATGATCGAACCGACGATCAGTAGCGCAGCGCTGAAGACCAAGACCTTCTTCTTGCCGTACATGTCGGCGAGGCGACCGCTGACCGGCATGGTGACGGCCGAAGCGAGCAGGGTCGCGGTGATCGCCCACGAGGCGTTGCTCGCACTGGTACCGAGCAGGGTCGGCAGTTCGCCCTGGATCGGCACGACCAGCGACTGCATGAGCGCACCGACGAGGCTGCCGACGCAGAGGACGGCGACAACGGCGGTAGAAGGGAACCGCGTGCGGGGCGCGGTATGGACGGCTGTTGACATGATGCTCCGAAGTGATGTTTGTGGGGTTGTGTGTAGATTACACATACTTGCGCTCTGCAACCAACCCGGAGGAACCATGACCGCCCCATTGCCGGACGACCGCGAGGTCGCTTCGCTGCTCAACCGGCTCGACACGTCGAGACGCGTCGCCGAGCAGCAAGGCGAGCTGCGGGCCGCCGACGGGCGCCTCCTCTGGCTGCTCTCCGACGGCCGCGGCCGCAGCCTGCGCGAGATCGCCGAAGAACTCAATCTCGAGCAGTCGACGGTGAACCGCCAAGTGAATGCAGCGCTGAAAACCGGGCTTGTTGGCCGGAGCCGCGCGGGCGGCCGCAGCTGGCAGTTCGCGGTGACCGAGCAGGGCAAGCAGGCGTTCGAGGTCGGGCTCGCCGAACATCTGAGCCTATTCGCCGGGGCCCTCACCGCCGTTGCCGACCGGCCCGCTTTCCTGGCGGATCTGGCCCGGTTCGTGGATGCGTACGCCGACCAGGTCCGTCGCGCGACCTGGTCGAGTAGGGGCCCCGAACGTGATGAGAATCACTAACCTGGAGTGAGTCCCCACCGCACGAAAGGCTTGTGATGACCAACCAGCTGTCCCACACCACCGGCGAGACCGACACTGCGCTGATCGAGCAGACGATTGGCGACAACCTGGACGCCACGGTCGCTCGCTTCGGCGATCGTGAGGCACTGGTCGATGTCGCCCAAGGGCGACGGTGGACCTATACCCAGTTTCGCGATGACGTCGACCGGCTCGCGCGCGCCCTGTTGGCAACCGGCGTCGCCAAGGGCGACCGGGTCGGCATCTGGGCGCCGAACCGCAGCGAGTGGGTGGGGGTGCAATACGCAACGGCCAAGATCGGCGCGATTCTGGTCAACATCAACCCCGCCTACCGCGCCCACGAGCTGAAGTACGTCCTGAACCAGGCGGGCATCTCGGTGCTGTTCGCGGTTGAGGAGTTCAAGGCGAGCAATTACCGCGCGATGGTCGAGGAGGTGCGCGGTGAGTGTCCCGGCCTCAGCACGGCGATCTATTTCGACACCCCCGAGTGGGAGCAACTGCTCGGTCGCGCCGAGGAGGTGAGCCTGGAACGACTGGCCACGGCCCAAAAAAGCCTCGACAACAACGACCCGATCAATATCCAATACACCTCGGGCACAACCGGTTTCCCGAAGGGAGCCACCCTCTCCCACCGCAACATCCTGAACAACGGGTTCTTCGTCGGCGAACTGTGTCGCTACACCGAGACAGACCGGGTCTGCATTCCGGTGCCGTTCTACCACTGCTTCGGAATGGTGATGGGCAACCTCGCCTGCACCAGCCACGGCGCCGCCATGATCATCCCCGCGCCGGGCTTCGACCCCGCCGCCACCCTGCAGGCCACCCAGGACGAGAAGTGCACCAGCCTCTACGGCGTTCCGACCATGTTCATCGCGGAATGGGCGCTGCCGGACTTCGCGTCCTACGACCTCTCGGCCGTCCGAACCGGGATCATGGCCGGCTCCCCCTGCCCCGCCGAGTTGATGAAGAAGCTCATCGCGGCCGGAATCGAGGAAATGACGATCTGCTACGGCATGACCGAGACCTCGCCGGTGTCGACGCAGAACCGCACCGACGACTCCTTCGAGCAGAAGGTCGGAACCGCCGGCCGGGTCGGACCCCACCTGGAGATCAAGATCGTCGACCCGGTCACCGGGCAGGTGCAGCCGCGCGGAACCGCGGGCGAATTCATGACCAAGGGCTACTCGGTGATGCTCGGCTACTGGGAACAACCCGACAAGACCGCCGAGGCGATCGAGGACGGTTGGATGCACACCGGCGACATCGGGGTGATGGACGCCGACGGCTACGTGCAGATCAGCGGCCGGATCAAGGACATGGTGATCCGCGGCGGAGAGAACGTCTATCCGCGCGAGATCGAGGAGTTCCTCTACACCCACCCCGACATCCTCGACGCGCAAGTGATCGGGGTTCCCGACAGTAAATACGGCGAGGAGTTGTGCGCCTGGATCAAACTGCGCACCGGCGCCGAACCGATCACCGCCGAGTCGCTCAGGCAGTTCTGCTCGGGGCAACTCGCGCACTACAAGATCCCGCGCTACGTCGAGATCGTGCAGGAGTTCCCGATGACCATCACCGGGAAGGTGCGCAAGGTCGAGATGCGTGAGAAAACCACGGCCCGTCTCGGCCTGGGCTGACCGCTCCTCGGACGGGGCTCGACGGCGGCCCGCCCTCGCGTGCACCATCGTCGAGCAAGGGGGAAAGGGGAAAACTATGGTGTGGTCGCGAGTGCGTGGGGCCCCTCGTGGGCTTCCGGTCGACAGGACCGATCTGCTAGGGGCGACCATCGACCTGCAGGCCCGCGTCGCCTGGCTGTTGCGGGTGAACCGCATTGCGTCACCGTACGGCGCCCTGCCGGCGGAGGCGTTCAATGCTCGGCTGGCCGAGGTGGGCGGCCGTGCCCGGCACACTTCGGCGATCTCGACCGCGGAAAGCGGACGGGCGGCGATCGACCTCGAGCTCGTCGCGGCGTACGAACGCGCGCTCGGCCGCGCGCACGGTCAGTTGACCGGGGCGGTCAGCGACATCGTGTTGGCGCAGCGAGCGAACGCGCAGTGGGCGACTCCGTCGCGCGAGGAGGCCTACCGCGGGCTGTCCCGGCTCCAGGAGACCGTCGATCATGGTGCCGCAACCGGCACTGACTGGATCGCGCTGGCCGGCTTCGTGACCGCTGCGAATGCGAGTCCGCCGCCGGAGTCATTGGTTCGCCGATGGAGCCATCAACTCACCATCGAGATGCTCCGCTCGGGCTACTTCGACTATTCCTGCCGCTGGACCGCCCTGGCGTTGCTGCTCAGCGATCCCTTGTTGGCGCCGCCGGTCGAGGAGGAGATCATCGCGGTGGCCTCCACCCCCGGGGCGCCCTACACCCGCAACGCCTGGGACGTCTTGACCGAGTCGCGCCAACGGTTGCGGGTGGGTCAGTTGATCTGCGGACTCACCGTCGACGACCCCGAACGCACTCTCGGCCTGAGTCTGGGCTTGGCGACGATGATTGGCCGCGGTCAGCTGGGCCGTGATGACGTCGCCGCGCTGGTTCGGCAACTCTACGAACTCAGTTCGTACGGATCGGAGAACGACCGCGCGCTCGCCTGGATGCTCGCTGCCCGGCTCGGCCAGACCGCGAGCCGCACCATCGGTGCGCCGGTGGTGCCGGCGCCCGAGCGTCACGTCATGATCAGCGCGCCGCCGATGCTGGAGGCTTATGTCAACGCCGCCCGCGAGGAATCCGGGTTGGCCGAGGACGACATGATCGTGCGACTGCTGAAGGAGTCGCTCTCCCACCTGCTGCTCGAACGGCGTCAGATGGCTCATCTGATGATCTCGGCGAGCCCCTATCGGGACAGCATTGCGCGGGTCGCCGTCGCCATCTCCACCACTCATCCCGACAAGGAAGCCCGGGCCAGTGCGTCAGTGCTGTTGCGTCAGGTCCGTCCCGACGACCGAAGCTTGCTGCTCGACCTGGTGCGAAGCAGCGACCCCGATGTGGTTACCCACGGGCTGACGGCCTGCGCGCGCACCGGTCAGCAGATCCCGCGAGCGCTGCGCGACCAGTTGCTCGAACAACCGCAGACCCGGGCGGTCACCCTTAACGCGTTGGGCCTGATGGGCGACCTGGACGACCGCTCCCCCGACGCGATTCTGGTGACGGACTGGCATCGTCGGTTCGGCCACGCCATCCGTACAGATCCGAGCTGACGCACTGCGTCAGCGGCCGCGCTGCACGAATTGTGGCGCCTCGCGCTTCAGACCGGCTGTTCGCGCGATGGCCGCGTTGCGCCCGAGCAGAAGTTTCACCTGTTCACGGCGTTCGGCAGCGAACGTACGGCGCGGGCCGGCGTTCCGCCGACGGTCGAAGAGCCGCTTGGCGGCCGCCAGGGCGTCCGGCGACTTGGTGGCGAGCTCGCGGGCGAGCGCCATCGCGGCGTCGTACGGATCGTCGCTGACCTCACCGGCGAGCCCCAGTTCGTGGGCCCGCTCACCGCTGACGATCTCGTGGGTCATGGTGAGCCGCTTGGCGGTCTCCGCGCCGACCAGGTCCGACATCGAGCGCACGCCGCTCATGTCCGGGATGAGACCCCATTTGCCTTCGAGCACCGACCACTTCGCGTCCGGGGTCGTCACCCGGAAATCCGCGGCGAGGGCGATCTGGATGCCACCGCCGTAGCAGTGGCCGTGGACCGCCGCGATCACCGGCACCGGGATGCGGCGGAAGGCCCAGCAGGCCTCCTGGAAGAGGTTCGTGCCCCGCCACGGCAGCGGGATCATGCCCACCGGGATCTGCCACGGCTTGCCCGAAACGGCGGCGAAGTCGAGGCCCGCGCAGAAGGCGTCGCCGTTGCCGCTGACCACGACGGCCCGCAGCGTACGGTCGCGGCGCAGCCGGTGCGCGGTGGCCACGAGATCGCGCAGCATGTCGAAGGTCAGCCCGTTGTACTTCTCCGGGCGGTCGAGGCGGACGTCCGCGATGCCGTCGGTGATCGTGCACCGGATGTGGGAGCTCACCGCACGATCATGTCAAGCCCTCGGGAATGTTGCGCGCCCGCATACGTTGGAACAGGGGAATCCGCAATCGACTTTCTCAGGAGGGCTGCTGTGGCCACCCGTGCGCTGACCAAGGACGACTTCGTCCCCACCATCCAGGACAACGACATCGTTCTGGTCGACTTCTGGGCCGACTGGTGCGGTCCCTGCAAGATGTTCGCCCCCGTCTACGAGGCCGAGTCGACCGAACACGAGGACATCGTGTTCGCCAAGGTCGACACCGAGGCCGAGCAGGAGCTCGGCGGGGCGATGGGCATCAGCAGCATCCCGACGATCATGGCGTTCCGCGAGGGCGTGATGGTCTTCAACCAGTCCGGTGCGCTCCCCCCGGCCATGCTCAAGGACCTCATCGAGCAGATCCGCGAGCTGCCGATGGAGAAGATCCACGAGGAGGTCGCCGCCCAGGGCGGTGAGTGACCCACTCAGACCAAGGGCGGCCGTGCGAGAGCACGGCCGCCCTTGCTGTGTGTCCGCGCCGTCAGGTCGGTTCGCCGGCCAGGAACTCCGGCAGCCAGTACGCCTCCCAGCGCGGCAGTTCCTGCGCGTACTGCGGGTGCCGACGCGGTGCGCTCACCGGCAACCGGTAGACCCCCTCCGTACGGTCGAGGTAGCCGTAGTCGACCATCTCGCGCCGCAGGTGGGCGTGGTCGCTCCAGACCGCACCGAGCAGCTCGTTGACCTCCGGCTCGGGGTAGTCGCGGCCGGGCTCGAAGAGCTCGACCAGCGCGAGCAGCACCTGCGCCCGGGTCTTGCGCTTCACCGGCAGCGCGTTCAGCCGGCCGTCGACCAGGAAGCGGCCGACGACCGTGCGGTGTTCGGCCTCGGCGGCGCGCCCCTCCTGGGTGCGCTCGACCAGCAGGTCGGCGCGGGCGGCGGTGTAGGACTGGCCGGTCTGCGCCATCCGGGCGCGCACCAGCTGCTTGAAGTCACGGTCGGCGGTCATCGTTCACCTCGATGCATCCCCAGCCTGCCTGCGAAGTGTCGGACGACGGAATCTCGCGCCCGAGGATTCCCTCCCCTTCGCCGTACGCACCAGGGCTGGGGCCTGGGTGCGGGGCTGGGCGCGGAGCCGCGCCGGCGACCAGAGTGCCACAGCCGGTCCGGTCCCGGCCACCGCGATCCGGTCACCGCACTCCGGTCAGTCCCGGCGCAGCACCCGCAACGAGCCGTGCTGGGCGACCTGGGTGAAGCCCTCGCCGAGCGCTCGCTCGACCACGTGCCACGGGGCCTGCCCTCCGTCGGCCGGGTCCGGGAAGACGTCGTGGACCAGCAGCAGGCCGCCCGGGACGACGTACGGCGCGAAGGCCGCGTAGTCGTGCTGCGCGGTCTCCTCGGTGTGGTTGCCGTCCAGGAACAGCAGCTCGACCGGCGAGCCCCACCAGCCGGCGACCGTCCGGGTGTCGGCGACGACCGCCGAGCAGACGTCGGCCAGCGAGTCCAGCACCGGCCGGAAGCTGCCGAAGGTGTCCAGCCGGCCCGTCCGCGGGTCGACCAGCGAGGTGTCGTGCCACTCCCAGCCGGGCTGGTTCTCCTCCGACCCGTGGTGGTGGTCGACCGTCACCAGTCGCGCGGCGACCTGCCGGGCGGCGTCGCCGAGCAGCAGGGTGGACTTGCCGCAGTACGTCCCGATCTCCAGCCAGGTGCCCGCCCGGGCGCCCAGCGCGGTGTCGTGCAGCGCCTCGCCCTCGTCGTCGGGCATGAACCCCTTGGTGGCCTCGACGGCGTCGCGCAGGTCGGCGCCGATCACGACGCCGCCTCCTCGCGGGCGCCCCAGCCGTCCCACGCACCGGCGTCGCGGAAGAGCCCGGCCCCGGCCGTCACCCCGCTGAGCGCGTCGGCCGCGAGCAGCACGGCCGCGGCGGTCCAGGTGGTCTGCTCGACCGGCCAGACGGCGTCGTCGGGGATGTTCCGCCCGGTCCAGTAGCCGCCGGTCTCCTCGTCGCGCAGGAACTGCACCTGTTCGAGCATCACAGCGGCCCGGTCGTCGCCGATCGCGTGCAGCGCACACACCAGCTCGGTGGTCTCCGCGGCCGTCACCCACGGCTGGTCGGCCACGCAGCGGATGCCGCGGTCGGGCCAGACGAAGGTCTCCCAGCCGGCGGCGATCAACCGCTGCGCGGGCTCACCCCGTACGGCTCCGGACAACACCGGGTAGTACCAGTCCATCGAGAAGCGCGACCGGTCGGCGAACGCCGCCGGATCGCTGCGTACGGCGTCGCCCAGCCGGCGGCCGGCCGCCCGCCAGCGCGGCCGGTCGTGGCCGAGCGTCTGCGCGATGAGACAGGCGCACTCGATCGCCTGCAGCGCACTGCTGGAGCCGGTCAGCAACGCGGTGGTGTCCCAGGCGCGTTCGGTGTCCATGGCCCAGGCGAGGGCGCCGGAGGGCTGCTGCGCCCGTACGACGAAGTTGATCGCCCGCTCCACGGTCGGCCAGAAACGCGCGAGCACCTCCGGACGACCGGTGATCAGGTGGTGGTGCCAGACGCCGACGGCGATGTAGGCGCACTGGTTGGTGTCGGCCGTGGCGTCCCGCACCACGCCGCGGACCTGCCGCATCGGCCACGAACCGTCCTCGCGCTGGGTGCGCGCGCACCACTCGAGGGCGCGCAGCGCCTCGTCGTGACGGCCGGCGACCGCCAGGCCCATCGCCGACTCGACGTGGTCCCACGGATCCAACTCACCGCCCTGGAACCAGGGGATCGATCCGTTCGGATCCTGATGTGCCGCAATGAAGTCCGCGGTGCGCGTCACCTGGTCGGCGGACAGCACCCCGGGAACCTCCGGCAACCACGCCATCAGGCGGTCGGCTTCCGGAGATAGACGACGAAGCTCTTGCCGAGGAGCGGGTTGAGCGCGGTCTCGGTGACGCGGGTCGCCAGCGGCGCCTTCATCATGTCCCAGACCAGCATCCGGTGGTACGCCTTCGTGGCGGCGTTCTCCGTATCGGTGCCGACAGCGCACTTCAGCCACCAGTACGGCGCGTGCAGCGCGTGCGCGTGATGCTGCGCGTACGGCTCGAAACCGGCGCGCTGCAGCTTGCCGATCAGCTCGGTGGCGCGGTAGATCCGGATGTGTCCGCCCTCGACCTGGTGGTACTCGTCGGACAGCTTCCAGCAGACCTGCTCGGGCCAGTTGCGCGGCACGGTGACGGCGACCAGGCCGCCGGGCCTGGTGATCCGGAACAGCTCCGCCATCACCTGCTCGTCCTCGTGGACGTGCTCCAGGATCTCCGAGGCGATGACCCGGTCGAAGCTCTCGTCGGCGAAGTCCATCGCGCGGGCGTCGCCGTGCTGCACCCCGGCGGTCGCCGGCGGCCCGGCCTCACCCGCGGCCTCCATCGCGCCGAACATCGTCTTGACCTCGGCGAGGTCGGACTCGTTCATGTCGAACGCGGTGACGTGGCAGCCGCGCCGGAACGCCTCGTACGAGTGGCGGCCCTGACCGCAGCCCACGTCGACCAGGGTCATCCCCGGCGAGACCGGGAACTTCTCGAAATCAACGGTCAGCATCGTGCTTCTCCTTCTCTGCTGCGACACCGCGCGGGTCGCCGACGGCGACGAGCTGCGGGTGCGGGTCTGTGGGGGCGGCGATCAGTTCGCGGTAGAGCTCCACCGTGGCAGCGGCCACCGCCCGCCAGCTGTAGGTGTGGACGGCGCGCTCGCGGCCGGCAGCGCCCATCCGCTCGCGCAGGCGAGGGTCGGCGAGCACCTCGCCGATCGCCGTGGCCAGCGCCTCGGGGTCGTTCGGCGGCACCAGTCGGCCCGCTCCCCCGGCGACCAGGGTCGGCAGCGCGCCCACCCGGGTCGCGACGACCGGCGTCGCACAGGCCATGGCCTCGATCGCTGGGAGCGAGAACCCCTCGTACCGCGACGGGACGACGAGTGCCTGCGCCGAGCCGATCAGCGCAGCGAGCTGGTCCTCGGACAGTCCGGACCGGAACGAGACGCGGTCCAGCAGTCCCGCCTCGGCCAGCGCCTTCTTCGTACGGTCGCTGCTCGGGCCGACGATCACCAGTTCCGACCAGCGGTCGGCGGGCAGGGCGCCGAGCGCCCGGATCAACACGGAGACGCCCTTGAGCGGAACATCCGCGGAGGCGATGGTGACCAGCCGGCCGGCCACGCGCGGCGCGGTCGGCGGGCGGAACGTGTCGACCGCCACGCCCACCGGGACCACGCTGATCCGCGCCGGGTCGACGCCGAAGTCGCTCACGATGTCGGCGGCGGAACCGTCGGAGACGGTCAGCACCCGGGTCGTCCGGCGGGCCACCCGGCGCTGCATCCGTACGAAGCCGTACCAGCGCCGCTTGGTGATCCGCTCCCAGCCGCGCGCGGCGTCGAGCTCGAGTCGCCGGTCCCGGCTGATCGGGTGGTGGATGGTGGTCAGCACCGGCAGGCCGGAGCGCTCCAGCGCGAGGATCCCCGGCGCCAGGGTCTGGTTGTCGTGGACGAGGTCGAAGTCGGCGGCGCGTTCGCGCAGCACCTTGTGCAGCCGGATGCCGAAGGTGCGCGGCTCGGGGAACCCGGCCGTGCACATCGTGGCGAACTCCAGCACGTCCACCGCAGAACGGAATTCGCGCAGCGCGGGGCGCCGGAACGGGTCCGGCTCGCGGTAGAGGTCGAGACCGGCGACCTGCGTCAGCCGGACGCCCGGATCGAGGTCGGGGTACGGCGGCCCGCTGAACACCTCGACGTCGTGGCCGAGCGCGACCAGCTCCCGGGAGAGGTTGCGCACGTAGACGCCCTGCCCTCCGGAGTGCGGCTTGCTGCGGTACGACGCGAGCGCGATCCGCAGCGGCCGGTCGGTCACCGACGGGTCCACGCTCACACCGCCGCGGGCGCGGGCGCCTCGGTGATCGAATGCGGTTCGCCGGGGCGGACGAAGATCATGTCCTGGCTGACGTCGGCGCCCTTGCTCTCGCGCCGGTCGCGCAGGTAGTTCTGGTGCAGGAACCACGGTTTGCGGTCACCCTGCTTGGGGAACTGTGCCACCTCGCGCACCACATAGCCGCTGGCCAGGTCGAGCGCCGGGGCGGCCTTCATCACCTCGTCGACGTGCGGGTAGCCGTAGGCGTAGCCCTGGGCGTTGAGATGGTTGACGAAGGTGCAGAAGTACTGGCTGCTGAGGTCGGCCCGCAGCGTCCAGGATGCGTTGGTGTAACCGACACACATCGCCATGTTCGGCAGCCCGCTGATCATCATGCCCCGGTAGATGTAGCGCTCGGCGACGTTCACCGGCTCACCGTCGACGGTGACCGAGATGCCACCGCCGGCCAGCATCTTCAGCCCGGTGGCGGTGATGATGACGTCGGCCTCCAGCAGCTGCCCGGAGGAAGTGCGGACGCCCTCGGGCACGAAGCGGTCGATGGTGTCGGTGACGACGTGAGCGCGGCCGTCGCGCAGCACCTTGAACAGGTCACCGTCGGGCACCACGCACAACCGCTGGTCCCACGGGTTGTACGGCGGGGTGAAGTCGGCTTCGGTCACGGCCGAGCCGCGCACCTGGCGCATCACGCCGCCGCGCAGCACCTTCTTCATCAGCTTCGGGGCGCGCCGCGATGCCTGGTAGAGCGCCAGCGCCGAGGTCGCGTTCTTCATCCGTACGGCCTGGTAGGCACGCTGCGGCGGCAGCACCTTGCGCAGTGTCGCGGCGATCGGGTCCTTGTTCGGCAGCCCGATGACGTACGACGGCGTGCGCTGCAGCATCGTGACGTCGGCGCCCGCACCGCTCAGCGCCGGGACCAGCGTGACCGCGGTGGCCCCGGAACCGATGACCACGATCTTCTTGCCGGTCGCGTCGAAGTGCTCGGGCCAGAACTGCGGGTGGATGACCTCGCCGGCGAAGTCGGTCAGGCCGGGGAAGTCGGGGGTGTAGCCCTCGTCGTAGTTGTAGTAGCCGGAGCAGAGGTAGACGTGGCTCGCGGTGACCGGGCGCTCACCCTCCGCGGTGCGGACCGTCACGGTCCACTGCGCGTCGTCGCCGGACCAGTCGGCCGTGGTCACCTTGGCACCGGTGACGATGCGGTCGTCGATGCCGTACTTCGCCGCGGTGTTCTTCAGGTAGTCCAGGATGTCGCCGCCGTCGGCGATCGACTTCTCGCCGTGCCAGGGCTCGAACGGCAGGCCCAGGGTGAACATGTCGGAGTCCGACCGGACGCCCGGGTAGCGGAACAGGTCCCAGGTGCCGCCGAGCGAGTCGCGCGCCTCCAGGATCACGTAGTCCTTGTCTGGACACATGGTCTGCAGGCGGTATCCGGCGTCGATCCCGGACAGGCCGGCGCCCACCACGACGACGTCGTAGTGGTCCTTCAGTTCAGCCATGGGTGTGCTCCAGTTTCCTCGGGTGCCCCACCCAAGTTACCTGCCAGTTGGGTCCTCAGGACCTCTTGGTCCGCTTGACGTCGGACGACCCGCCCAGCAGCGCGTCCTCCCGGCCCAACTCCACCGACTCCCGGCTCAGCCAGCCCTTCGGCCCGTCGGACCCGGCTTTGTACTGCTGGATCGGCACCTCATCGTTCTCGAACGCGGCGATCGCCGGGCCCATCACCTTCCAGCAGAGCTCGGCCGCGTCGGCCCGGACGGTCAGCAATTGGTTGCCGTCCAGGATCGAGCGCAACACCTCGCCGTAGGCCTGCATCCGGGCATCCGCCAGGTCGCCGGAAAGCGTCTTGCGCTCGAGGCCGAACGGGTCGCCCTCGGCGTTCATCGTCAGCTGGAACGAAACCCGACCGGGCTTGAGGTCGATGACCATCGTGTCGCCCTCGTGGCCGCCGTGGAAGCCCTTCGGGACATGTGGCAAGTCGCGGAAGTAAACGATGATCTGTTTACGGGCCGTGCCCAGGGCCTTGCCGCTGCGCAACACGAACGGCACTCCCGCCCAACGGTTGTTGTTGATCTCGACGGTGACCTGGGCCAGCGTTTCGGTGTTGCGCGCGGGATCGACACCGTCTTCTTTGACGTACGACGGCACGGCCCGGCCGTCGATGGCGCCGGCGGTGTAGCGGGCTCGCTTGGCGTTCTCTTGCGGGTTGCCGTCCCAGATCCGGGTGGCGCGCAACACCTGTGCCTTGAGGTCGGCCAGTTCCTGCGGCTCGAGATCAGCGATCGGTTCCATCGCGAAGATCGCGAGGATCTGCAGCAGGTGGCTTTGCAACATGTCGCGCAGCGCACCAGCCTTGTCGTAATAACCGGCGCGACCCTCGAGGGCGAGGTCCTCGTCGTACAGGATTTCCACGCGTTCGATGTGTTCGGCGTTCCAGATCGGCTGCAGGATTCGGTTGGCGAAGCGCAGACCGATGAGGTTGAGAACGGTGGAGACGCCCAGGAAGTGGTCGACGCGGAAGATCTGCTCCTCGGGCACGACCCGCTGCAACTGCTTGTTGAAGGCGCGGGCCGAGCGCAGGTCGCTGCCGAACGGCTTCTCCAGGCCGAGCCGGGTGCCGGCCGGAAGGTCGAGCTTCTCCAGTTCGGCGCAGACCTTCACCGAGATTGCCGGCGGCAGGGCGAAATAGATGACCAGATCGTCGCCGGCCATCGCGAGCAGGTCGCCCAGCGACTTCGGGTCCAGCAGGTCGGCCTTGGCATACCGCGCCTTGCGGGAGACCCGAGTGGCGGTCGCGGCGGTCGCCCCGCCCTGCTTGAGGCGGTCCTTCACCAAGCCGCGAAAGGCTGCGTCGGTCTGGTCGGCGCGGTCGGCACCGATGACCGTGACTTCACGGTCCGGCTCGACGGCCAGCAGGCTGCCGAGGCCCGGGAGGAGCAGTCGTTGGGTCAGGTCGCCGCCGGCACCGAGAACGAGGAAAGTCGTCATGCGCTGAGCATTCCAGACATCGCTGGGAGGTTGGCGATGACCGAGCGAACCAGCTTCACGACCGCTTCGGGGTGGTCGAGCATCGGAACGTGGCCGCAGTCGCGCAGTGGCTCGATCCGCGCGTTCGGCATCCGGCGCGCGGCGGTCTTGGCTTGGCGCGGCAGCAGCAGGCGATCCTTGTCACCCCAGCCGACCGCGACCGGCACCTTCGGGTTTCCGGTGAAGTCGCGCCCAGCCCCACGCAGCAGCACCGGCCAGAACCCGGGGGCGCGACGCAGGCTGAGCGTGTCGTCTAGGGCGTCCTGGGCGGTCAGCTTCTCGGGGTGGGCGTAGAGCGACATCATCGACAGTTTGCGCAGCGCGGGGGTGCGCGAAACCAACCTAATCATCGGCATCGGAGCATGGCTGGCGAGCTTGAGACCGACCAGCACCGACCCGGCTACCACCCGTCCGAGGCCACCCATGAAGCCCGCGGGCGAGAGCGCGACCACCGCCGAGACGGCGCCACGCTGGGCGAGTTCGAGGCCGACGAGACCACCGAGCGAATTGCCGACCACCATCGGCCGACCGAGGCCCAACTCCGCGAAGAACTCCTCAAACTGGTCGCACCAGTCATCCATGTCGTAGGACTCAGACGCTGGCGACTGCCCGAACCCGGGAAGGTCGATCGCGATCACCTCATGCTCCTGCGCCAACAGCGGCAGCACGTCGTGGAATGCCTGCCAACGATGCCCGATGCCATGAATGAGGACGATCGGGCTGCCGGAACCGGTGCGGTGATAGGCGATCTGTGACATGGGCCACACCGTACGCAATCAGCGTGGCCATGTAGTGAGCTCGACGGTCTCGACATGTCGGCCGTTCGCCGCGTAGCCGATGGACGCGGTCACCGCGCCACCCCGCAGCACGTTCGGCAGCCAGATCCGATCGTCGTCCCACATGCGGTCGTACGGGATGTCGGACCAGTCGGCCCATCGCGCGTCGAGTTCGTCGCTCGGGCGCAGGTCACCGCTCCACGCCGGAACGACGAAGAGCCAGACCCGCATCGGCTGCTGGCCGGGGTCGGCCCAGGTGAAGGTCAGTCCGCCGGCGTCCTCGATCTCCTCGGCGTCCAGTCCCGTCTCCTCGCGCAACTCGCGAACCGCCGCCTGCTGGGGTGTTTCGCCCGGGTCGACCTTGCCACCGGGAGCGATCACATTGCCCTTGCCGAAGCCGCGCAGCTTCTCCCCCAACAAGATTCGCTCGCCGGCAAGGTCGAGGACAAGCACGAGACACATCGCGATGCTCGTCACTTCGTCCTCCCTTGGACCGCGAGCAATCGCGTTCAACGCTCAGCTGTGGTTGGCGGTGAAGTTGATGCCCGACATGGCGATGACCATATTGGCTGTGCCGGCGTCGCCGTTGAAGTAGCGCATCGCGATGCTCGACAGCGGCCCTGGCCAGGTGAGGGTCACGTTGCCGTCAGTCGAGGTGGCGGCAACTGGGGCAGTGCCGGTGAACGGGCTCGCCGCGGTCCCATCCCCACTGACTTTCGACCCTTTGCCCGACACGGTGAATCCACCGGTCAGAACAGTGACCTGATCGCCGGTCCCGCTGTTGTCGACGCCATAGAGGGTGATCGAGACGTCTTTGACTGGCTCCGAGAAGCTGAAGGTGATCGTTTCGTCGGCGCCCTTCTGCTTGTTCTTCGGCGCGAGTTCGAGGAAGTACTTGCGGCCGGTGTCGCCACCTTGCGTGTCGCTCGCCACCACGCCGTTTCGGCTAAGAGCAGACCCCTCAGTAATGGTCAGAGTCGCCGCCACGGTCACTAAGCCGGCCACCCCGCTGGTGAATCGACCAGCGGGGACGTTGTTCCAGTCCAGCTTGGTGGGAGGGCCGGCTGAAGCCGCCGCGACCGCGGCGGGCGCACCGACCGTAAGCACTGGGACGGACCACGCCACACCCTTGGTCACCGAGCGGCGGGAGGGGCCTTCGGGAGCGTTCGTCACGGGGCGCGACGTTACCAGGAAAGCGATACGGGACAACCGAATTCGTTCGACGGTGCGGCCCGCAACGCCCTGCGGGCCCGCATGGTAAGCCGGCTGATTCGCCGACGACGGGCGCCTGCCATCCGGACGCCCGTTTCACCAACCGGCCAGTAGCTACCATGCTGACCTGCGTGAACATCGGGATCCTGACCAGCGGCGGCGACTGCCCCGGCCTGAACGCGGTGATCCGCGGCACCGTGATGAAGGGCGACCGCATCTACGGCGTCTCGTTTCTGGGTGTCCACGGCGGTTTCGGCGGATTCGTTGACGACGACGTACGACCGCTCACCCGTCACGAAGTGCGTGGGCTGAGCCGGGTTGGCGGAACGATCCTCGGCACCTCCCGGCGTACCCCGTTTGCCGACGGCCCCGAGGCCGGGACCGCCCGGGTGAAGGAAGTCATGCGGCGCCACGACATGGATGCGCTGATCGCGATCGGCGGTGACGGAACCTTGCACGTCGCCCGCGTGCTCTTCGACGCCGGGGTGCAGACCATCGGAGTTCCCAAGACGATCGACAACGACCTCGCCGCGACCGACTACACCTTCGGGTTCGACACCGCCGTGTCGATCGCGACCGAGTCGATGGACCGACTGCGTACGACCGGTGAATCCCACAAGCGCTGCATGGTCGTTGAGGTGATGGGGCGCAACGCGGGCTGGATTGCGCTGCATTCCGGCCTCGCCGCCGGCGCTCATGCGATCCTCATTCCCGAACAGCCGGTTGAGATGGAACAGGTCTACGCCTGGGTGCGCTCCGCCGCCGAGCGCGGCCGCGCCCCGCTGGTTGTCGTCGCCGAGGGCTGGTCGCCGGGTGGGGAGAACATCACCCGCGATTCTGTCGACGGTTTCGGTCGCCCGCGCCTAGGCGGTGTTGGTGAACACATCGGCGCGTTGATCGAAACCGAGACCAAGATCGAGACCCGGGTGACCACTCTGGGCCACCTGCAGCGCGGCGGTGTTCCGACCGCGTACGACCGGGTGCTCGCCACCCGCTTCGGCCTCGCCGCGATCGACGCGGCGATGGATGGCAAGTGGGGTCACATGGTGGCGCTGCGCGGCACCGAGATCGAGACCGTACGGTTGGTTGACGCGACCGACGCGATCAAGCAGGTGCCGCAGGACCGGTGGGACGAAGCCGCCGTTCTGTTCGGCTGAGAGGATCACGATGAGCACCATCCTGTTGCTGCACTCCGCCCTCGGGCTGCGCCCGGCGGTCACCGAATTCGCGGCGGCCCTCGAAGGGCGCGGCCACACACTGATCGTTCCGGATTACTACGCCGGTGAGGTCTTCGACGACGAGGAAGCCGGCATCGATCACCGCGACCGGCTCGGCGCGAAGACCTTGTTCAAGCGCATCCTGCCGGCCGTTGAGCAGCTGCCTGCTGACGCCGCCCTCGCCGGTTTCTCGCTCGGCGCCGCGTTCGCCCAGACCCTCGCCGCGACCCGCGGCGAGTCGGCCGGAATCATCCTGATGCACAGCGTTGCCGCGCCGTTCGGGCGCTGGCCGGGGGCGCCGGTTCAACTGCACCGCTACGAGCAGGACCACTGGATCGAACAGGACGACGTCGACGCGTTGCGGGCCTCGGTCGAGGCCGAGGGCACCACGTTCGAGGACTTCGTCACGCCCGGCAAGGGCCACCTGTTCACCGACGTCCACGGCCCCGACGGCGACGCCGCGGCCACCGCGCTGACCGTCGAACGGATCGACGCGCTGCTGTCGCGATCGCCGTCGCAGTGAAGGTCACCACCTGGACACTCGAACAGCGTGTGCCGGCCGCATCGACACAGCGACCGGCGCCGGACGGTGTCGAGTTCGTCGACGCTCCAGGAGTCACGCCCGAATACGCGCGCTTCCTCTACGCCCTCGTCGGCGGACCCTGGCGCTGGACAGACCGGCTGAGGTGGTCGCGGCAACAGTGGGTCGAGGATCTGGCGGCGGCGGGCACCCGCGTCGTGGTCGCGTACGAGGCCGGGCAGCCGGTGGGTTACGTCCACCTCGGCGCCGCTGACGTCGGTGGCTCCACCGAGGTGGAGATCAAGTATTTCGGCCTTACCGAGGGTGCGATCGGTCGCGGGATCGGCTCGGCTCTCCTGTCGCATGGCGTCGAATGCGCCTGGGCGACAACCGGATTGCCACCGGTTTCGCGAGTGTGGGTCCACACCTGTTCGCTCGACGGCCCTGCCGCGCTGAGCAACTATCAGCGGCGCGGGTTCGAGCTGATCGATGAGACGATCACCGAGGAGGATTACCCGGCCGAGCCCCTCGGGGCGTGGGCGTCGACCACCGGCGCAGGATTGACTGACGCGCAGCGCTGGCCAAGCGCCGACTTGACCCGGGCGCGGTCACTGTGACCGAGTTCGGCGCAGCTGCCGTTCGGCCAGGACGCGACACCAATCCGGCCAGTCGGTTGTTGCCACGCTGCAGTGTTTCGCCCGCGCTTGTGCGGGTGTGGCGCACCGCCCCGCCCCGGTGAGATGGACTGAGCCCTACGGCTTTCGCGAGATCTTGTCAGCCAGGGAGGCCAGGCCTGAGCTGCGACCGGTCAGCGTCTCGCGGTGATCCGCGCGACGGTAGGCGGCGTAGAGCCCCATCACTCCCGCGTAGCGCAGCGGTTCCGGCTCCCATTTGCGCACCTGCCGATTCACCCAGGGCAAAGCGGTCAGCGCGGTGTCACGGCCGAGCACCAGGTCGGCGAGCGTGCGGCCGGCGAGAGCCGAGGAGGTCACCCCGTGGCCGACATAGCCGCCCGCATAGCCCACGCCATCAGCCAGAGTGACGGTCGCGGTCCAGTCCCGCGGCACCCCGAGGACACCACTCCAGGCGTGGTCGAATTCAATACCGGTCAGGTCGGGGAAGAGGTCCTCCAGCGACGCCCGCAACTGGGTGATCGTCACCTGCGGGGTGTCGCCGGCCAGGTCCGTACGCGATCCGTATTTGTACGGCACTCCGCGCCCGCCGATCGCGATCCGGCCGTCGGCGGTGCGCTGGGCGTAGATGTAACCGTGCGCCTCGTCGCCGAGAACGGCGGCGTCGTCCCAGCCGATCGTCGCCCACTGCGCGTCGCTCAGCTGCCGGGTCACCACCATCGAGGAGTTCATCGGTAGCCAGGTTCGACGTTCGCCCGGGAAGTTCGCGGTGAACCCCTCGGTGCAGCGCAAGACGACGTCAGCGCGAACCGAACCGTCCTTCGTACGAACGCAGTTCCGCGTCAACTCCAGCACCGCGGAGTCTTCGTGAATGACCACTCCCCGCCGTTCGATCGCTGCGGCGAGCCCGGTGACCAGCTTGACCGGGTGGATGCGAGCGCAATGCGGCGTCCAGATCGCGCCGAGCGCTCCGCGCAGCCGCAGGCGCTGCGCCAGGTCGGCCTCTTCCAGCCAGACTTCGTCCGGTGTTCCCCACGCGTGCTCGGAGGCGTACGACCGTTCCAACCGCCCCAGCTGCGGGCCGGACGTCGCGACCCGCAGTTCGCCGCCCTTCACGATGTCGGCGTCGATCCCTTCGCGGTCCGCGGTCGCAATCACCGCATCTATCTCCTCGCGCAAGGCCTGTTCGAGCGCTCGGGTCCCGTCGGCGCCGGACGCCTGGTTGAGCACCGCCCGGGAACCCGGCAGCGAGGCGGTCAGCCACCCGCCGTTGCGGCCGGAAGCGCCGAACCCGACATGCTCGCTCTCGAGGATGACAACACGCAGCGACGGATCAATATCGGTGAGGCGCAGCGCAGTCCACAGACCGGTGTATCCACCGCCGACGATGCAAACATCGGCGTCGCCCTGTCCCTGCAGTGCGGGCCGTCGCTGCCCAAGACTGGGCGCGCCGCCCTGCTCACGCCACCACCAGGACACTTCACCGTTGTGCATCACCGGCCCAGCATGGCGCATGCAGGCCCCAGTCCGGAGCGCGGTCAGGCGAGATGCAAACAGAGCAGCGCCAACGAGCGCTGCCACAGGTCGCACTCCGCGTCGGCCGATTGTCGACGATCTAGCCGAACGTGGTCCAACCCCGCATAGGCCTTGCTCGCGAACGGCACGCCCGCACGACGCATAGCCGCCTGCACCTCGGGCAACGACTCGGTGACCCCTGGGTGGGAGCCACCGTAGAACGAGGCCGCCGCGCCCTTGATGTCCTCGATGACGTCGATGTCGGGCGGACTGCTGTCGTAGGCGAGCGCAAGTCGAACACGGGCGTCGTGGGCGGCGAGAGCGTAGGCCAGGCTGCCGCCGGCACCCGAACCGATGACGGCCACTCGGTCGATCCCGGCGGCCGCGCAGACCCCGTCGACCGCCGTACGCAGTCTGCTCACCGCGCGATGAGTGAACTGTGGCGAGCGCAAGGTGGCCAGAGCCTCGCGCACGGTGTAGGTCAGGTCGGCGGGCTGCACCGCCAGTCCGTCCATGACGTTCTGGGTGACCCGCGCTTCCCTGGCGTTCAGGCCGAGGCCATCAAGCACCGACGGGGCATAAACGAGGTAACCGGCGCGCGCGAGTTGCCTTGTCAGCCACCGCGACCGACCGCGCAGACCGGGGATCACCACGATTCCGCCGATCGGAGTGCCACGCGGCGCAGCGGTATGGACACGCAGTTTGGACGTGTCGATGGTGTGGGTCACGAGGTATCACTCCGGCGCAGTTGAGCGACCTTCAGCCTACGACCGACCACCCCCTTTAGGGTGGCATCGGCGAGGTCGATCGAAAGTTACCCAGATGCTTCGCGAACCAGCCGAGGCAGCAAAAATCCGCGTGAGTTTCTCACGCGGATTTCGGCCGGTTCGGTCAGTTCTGGGGAGTGGTCGGCTGCTGGCCCTGCGGCTGGTCGCCGGTCGGCTGCTGGGCCGGGGTGTTGGTGGTCGCCTGGCCGGGAACGCCCAGCTGACCCTCGACGGCGTCGCCGCCCTTGTGGATCTGGTCGGCGAACTTCCCGCCAGTCTTCTCGTTGACGATGGTCTCCGCCTTGTCGACGCCCTGACGCACCTTGTCGGGGTTCTTGCGGGCGAAGTCTTTGGCCTTGCTGATCAAACTATTGAGGTCCATAGGCGAAGCGTAGGCGCTGCGCCACCTCAGCGGGTGGCCGCGTTGCCCACTTCATGGTCGAGCGCGGCGCGCAGGTCGGTGAATCGGAAGTGGTGACCGGCCTCGACCAGCGCTGCCGGCACGACTCGCTGACTGGCAAACGCCAGCTCCCGCGCCCCGCGATCGCCGAGCAGTAGGCGCGGACCAAATGCCGGAACCGGGAGCAAACTCGGCCGATGCACCGCGGCGGCGAGCTCGCGGCTGTAGTCCTCATTGCGTACGGCGTCGGGCGCCACCGCGTTGACCGCGCCGCTGAGGGCCGGGTCGAGCAAGGCCCGGTGATAGATCTCGATGAGGTCGTCCAAGGCGATCCACGACGTCCACTGCTGCCCGTTGCCAAGGCGTCCACCGAGGAAGGACTCGTAGACCGGCTTCAGTAGCGCAAGAACCCCACCCCGGGTGGACTGCACGATTCCGGTGCGCACGATGACCGTCCGCAACCCAGCGTCGGCCGCGGGCGCGGTGGCCGCCTCCCATTCACGTACGACCGAGGCAAGGAAGCCTTCGCCGACCGGACTCGCCTCGTCGAGCAGTTCGTCGCCGTGGTCCGCGCCATAGAAGCCGATGGCCGAGGCCGACACGAACACCTTCGGATCACCCTGTGTCGCAGCGGCTTTCGCGAGCAACCGGGTGGGCTCGACCCGGCTGTCACGGATCGCTGCCATGTGGGAGGGGGTGAAGCGACCGGCAATCGATGCCCCGGCGAGGTGGACGACCGCGTCGACGCCCTCGAAGATCGCCGGATCGGGTTGCTCCGGGTTCCACTGGCGCTCTTCGTATGACCCGCCGGTGCTGGGCTCCGAGCGGACGAGCCGGATGACGCGGTGGCCGCCGGTGGACAGGAACGCTGTGAGCGCGGTTCCGACCAGACCCGATGCCCCGGTGATCGCGATGGTGAGCGACTGCTTCGGGAAACGGGCGTGGGCAGCGAGGTCCGCGCGCAGTTGGTCGGCTCGGTAGTCGAACACCGGCCGCAGCATCCGCTTCGGCAGCCGGGAGGTCAGTCGGTCGGTCAGTTCGGTGCCGTCGGGGTGATCGGCGAAGCCGTGCTCGTGGCGCCACGCGGTGGCCGTCGCATAAGGCTCGGAGGTGCAGACGTCGACGAACTGCTCGCCCTCCCGGAAGCCGTCGCCCTGGTGGGTGGCGACCCAGCGAGTGCCCGGCACAGTCGCGGTGACGACCCGCGGCACCAGCACGGCTTCCCCGTCGCGCAGGTTCTCGGCTTCCTTCGCCGGCTGGAGCGTCATCCACGGCGGCGCCAGCCGGTGCAGCGCGCCCGGGCGGGCGAACCAGTTCCACACCTCATCGCGCGGGTAGGAAACGCGGGCGGTGAATATGTGGGTCGAGGTGAGCATGGTTCAACTGTCCCAGGCCTGGCGGTCGGGCGCTTCATCCGTACGGAGTGGTTTCACGCTCCGCCTTCGCGCCGACTCCCTTCAGTTACCGATCGACGACGGGTGGCTGTGATCTCGCCGGATTTCGCAGCGCGAGCTACGGCAGAGCCCTAGGTTTGAGCGGTCCGGTCTTCCTCGAGGAAAGTGACGCCATGACACAGCGACTCAACCCCTACCTCTCGTTCCGCGACAACGCACGCGAGGCGATGACCTTTTATCAGCAGGTGTTCGGCGGTCAGCTCAACATCTCCACGTTTGCCGAGATGGGCGACGAGTCCGATGCCAAGGACGGCGTCATGCACGCCATGCTCGAAACCGACGATGGCTTCGCGCTGATGGCCTCCGACACTCCTCCCGGCATGGACCTCGCACCCATGCAGGGCATGTCGATCAGCCTGTCCGGCGACGAGACCGAGGCGCTCACCGGCTACTGGAACCAGCTCAGCGACGGCGGCAGCGTCACCATGCCGCTCGAGAAACAGATGTGGGGCGACACCTTCGGCATGTGCACCGACAAGTTCGGAGTCGCATGGATGGTCAACATCGCCGGCGAGCAGCAGTAGCTTCCCCAGACACCGACGGCACGACGTCCCCCCGGGCGCCGTGCCGTTGGCCTGCCCGTCCCTGCTGACGCAGGTCATGTCTGCATGTCAGCACAATTGGATAGCATCGCCGGAGAGCGTCATCCACCTCGGAGGAGCCATGGTTTCCAGCTATCCCTACGCCGCCGCGCAGACAGTGCGTCTCACGGTCGCCCAGGCGCTTGTCCGGTTTCTCGCGGCCCAGCACTCCGAGCGCGACGGCATCGAAACTCGTTTGATCGCAGGCTGTTTCGGCATCTTCGGCCATGGCAACGTCGCTGGAGTCGGCCAAGCGCTGCTGCAGGATGCCCGTTCCGAGCAGCCGTCGATGCCCTACTGGTTGATGCGCAACGAACAGGGTGGTGTCCACGCCGCGGCGGCCTACGCCAAGGAGACCAAGCGGCGCAGCACCCTCGCGGTCACCACCTCCATCGGCCCTGGCGCGACCAACATGATCACCGGCGCGGCGCTCGCGACCACCAACCGGCTGCCGGTGTTGCTGCTGCCCTCCGACCAGTTCGCCACCCGCTACCCCGACCCGGTGTTGCAGCAGTTGGAGGACCCGCGCACCGCCGACATCTCCGTCAACGACGCGTTCAAACCGGTGTCGCGCTTCTGGGATCGGATCAACCGGCCGGAGCAGCTGATGCCGAGCCTGCTGGCCGCGATGCGGGTGTTGACCGACCCGGCCGAGACCGGCGCGGTCACCATCTGCCTGCCCCAGGACGTACAGGCCGAGGCCTACGCCTGGCCGGTCGAATTCTTCGACCGGCGGGTCTGGCACATTCCGCGCACGGTCCCCGACCCCGAGGCCGTACGCCGCGCCGCTGCGTTGATTCGCTCAGCCCGACGCCCGCTGTTGGTCGCCGGTGGCGGAGTCGTCTACTCCGCGGCAGGAGACGCGCTGCGCGCCCTCGCGGAAGCGACCGGCATCCCGGTGGCCGACACTCAGAGCGGCAAGGGCGCGATCGCCTTTGACCACCCGCTCGCAGTCGGTGGGATCGGCGCGACCGGCAACAGCGCGGCCAATCGATTGGCCGCCGAAGCCGACGTGGTGATCGGCGTCGGAACGCGCTGGTCCGACTTCACCACCGCCTCCCACACCGTGTTCGCCCGCCCCGACGTTCGCTTCGTGAACCTCAACGTGGCGGCATTCGACGCCGCCAAGCAGTCCGCGACCATGCTGGTCGGCGACGCGCGGGCAGGGCTCGAAGGACTCACCGCCGAGTTGGCCGACTGGCACGCCCCGGAAGAACTCGCCGCCGACGCCGCCCGCCTATGGCAAGAGTGGGACGCCGTGATCGAGCAGTGTTACCACCGCGACCACCAGCCGCTGCCGGCGCAGACCGAGGTGTTCGGCGCGATGAACGAACTGATGGCGCCGCGCGATGTGATCATCAACGCGGCCGGGTCGATGCCCGGTGATTTGCAGGCGCTGTGGCGGGCCACCTCCGCCGACCAGTACCACCTCGAATACGCCTATTCGACGATGGGTTACGAGATTCCTGCGGCGCTCGGAGCGCGGCTGGCGATGGGCGACGACGACCGCAATGTCGTCGCCGTGGTCGGTGACGGGTCCTATCAAATGATGCCGATGGAGCTGGCGACGATCGCCGCCGAAGGCCTCAAAGTGGTCATCGTGTTGCTGCAGAACCACGGCTTCGCCTCCATCGGAGCACTCTCGGAGTCGGTGGGGTCGCAGCGGTTCGGGACGTCGTACGTTCGCCCGGACGGATCTCCCGCACCGCTCGACCTCGCAGCGAACGCGGCCAGCTGGGGCTTGAAGGTGTTGCGCTGCAACGGGATCGCTGAGTTTCGAAAGAATTTCCAAGCGGCGCTCGACGGCGGCGAGGCGACCGTCGTCTACGTCGAGACCGATCTACGTGGGCCGAACCCGCCGGGCTCGGCGTGGTGGGACGTGCCGATCAGCGAGGTGTCAGAGCTGGAATCGACCCGCGATGCCTACGCCACCTATCGCGCCCACAAGACCCAGCAACGGCACCACCTGTGATGGGGCTCAGGACTCGTGGACGGTGATCTCGATCGCGTAGTGATCCGCGCGATAACAGTGGTCGCCGAACTCGACCGGAGCGCCGCTGTCGTCGTAGGCCCGTCGAGTCATGGTCAGCAACGGCTCCCCGCGATCGGTGCACAGCATCTTGCGCTCGGCGACCGTCGGGCGGCGGGCCCCGATGCGCTGCTTCGCGACCACCGGCCGCGCCCCGACCTCCCGCATCAACGCATAGAGACCGCGGTCGACCAGCTTCGCTTCGTCAAACCCAGCAGCGGCCGGCAGCAACCAGTTGTTCAGGACCGACAGCGGCATCTCGCCGGCGTAGCGCAGCCGATGCACGAACACCAGATCGGTGTCCGCATCCACCCCGAAGAATTCCGCCGCTTCCTTCGACCTGGCCTGCCGATCAAAGGCGAGCAGTTCGGTGCGCGGCTCCTTGCCCGACCGCACCAGGTCCTCGTAAAGGCTGGTCAGCTCGTCGCGCCGGTGAATGACCTCGCTGGCGACCGTTGTTCCGATGCCGCGCCGACGGGTGACCAGACCGCGATTGACCAGCTCGGCGATCGCTCGACGCACCGTCGGACGCGACAGGTCCAGCCGCTTCGCCAGCGCGAGCTCGTTCTCGAACGGATCGCCGGGTTTCAGCGTGCCGCTCTCGATCGCCTGGGTGAGTTGCTGGGCGAGCTGGAAATACAGCGGGATCGGACTACTCCGATCAATCACCACCGCCACGGTCACAGCCATATCGCGATCATAGACAGCCGAACCGATACCGAAGTCAATATGTCGTTACATTTTGATTCCGAGAGTGGAGGTGACCAATGAGTGCGTACGACCTGATCGCGATCGGCCGCCTTGGCGTCGATCTCTACCCCCTGACCAGCGGCGTTGGGCTTGAGGACGTGCCGACCTTCGGCAAGTTCCTGGGCGGTAGCGCCGCCAATGTGGCGGTCGCAGCGGCACGCCACGGGGTTCGTACGGCGTTGATCTCGCGAACGGGCGACGACCCGTTCGGGCGCTACCTGATGCGCGAGTTGGACGGTTTCGGGGTTTCGCCGCAGTGGGTGACAGCCAACGCCGACCTGAAAACCCCGATCACCTTCTGCGAGATCTTTCCGCCTGACAACTTCCCTCTCTACTTCTACCGGGAGCCGATCGCACCCGACCTGACGCTGACCCCGGACCTGATCCCGCCCGCCGTGGCCGACGCCCGGGTGTTCTGGTCGACCGTGACCGGACTGTCGCGCGAACCGTCGCGGGCAGCCCACCAGCATGCGTGGTCACTGCGTGGTCGTGCCCCACTGACGATCCTCGACCTGGACTATCGACCCATGTTCTGGCCCGATCCGAGCGAGGCGACTGCGGTCGTGTCGGCTGCCCTCGAGCAGGTCACGGTGGCCGTCGGAAACCGGGAGGAATGCGAGGTCGCCGTCGGCGAAACCGATCCGCATCGCGCCGCTCACGCCTTGCTGGACCGGGGCCTCGACCTGGCCGTGGTGAAACAAGGACCGCGCGGCACCCTCGCGATGACCGCGGACGAGACCGTCGAGGTGCCGCCGGTTCCGGTGGACGTCGTGAACGGCCTCGGCGCGGGCGACGCCTTCGGCGGCGCGCTGGTGCACGGATTGCGCAGCGGCTGGGAGCTGTCTCGCGTCATCCGTTTCGCCAACGCCGCCGGCGCCATCGTCGCCGGTCGACTGGAGTGCTCCTCGGCGATGCCGACCACCAGCGAAGTAACAGAGGTGATGCGATGACGATCAGCGATCAGGATCTGCACGAGCTCACTCGTCGGAGAGCCCGCGATCCACAGGCCGTGAGCGCGGCCTGGGCTGCTCGACGCTCGCGGCCGGTCGGGGAGCGACTGTTGATCGCGGCCGCCGATCATCCGGCCCGCGCGTCGCTCGGGGTGCGTGACCGCTCGTCCGCGATGGCCTCCCGCATCGATCTGTTGCGCCGGCTGGCCGTCGCGCTGGAGAACCCGCGCGTCGACGGGGTGTTGGCCACCGCGGACATCCTCGAAGACCTTCTGCTGCTCGGACTGCTCGACAACAAGCTCGTCATCGGATCGATGAACCGCGGTGGGCTGCAAGGGGCTTCGTTCGAGTTCGATGACCGGTTCACCGGCTACACCGCCGACGCAATCGCCGCTCACGGGCTCGACGGCGGCAAGACGCTGACCCGGATCTGCCTGTCTGAACCGGCCACCGCGGCCACGCTGGAGTCGACCGCCCACGCCATCGATTCGCTCGCGGCCCACCGGAAGCTGGCCATCATCGAACCGTTCTGGTCCGAGATGGGATCCGACGGCCGCGCCCGCAACCTGCTCACGCCTGATGCGGTGATCCGCTCGATAGCCGTTGCTTCGGGATTGGGGTCGACCAGCGCCTACACCTGGCTGAAGGTGCCGGTGGTCGCCGACATGCAGCGGGTCCTCGGCGCGACGACGCTTCCCACGCTCCTACTAGGTGGCGACCCGACGGGAGCGCCGGACGACACCTACGCCTCCTGGGCCGAGGCGCTCACCGCGCCCACCGCGGCCGGGCTGGTGATCGGGCGAGCCCTGCTCTATCCACCCGATGGTGACGTCTCCGCCACGGTCGACATCACCGCCCGATTGGTGCACGGATCATGAACTGGCATAAGCCTGCTGGCACGCTCGCCAACGACGGGTGGGAGGTCGACGTTCGTCCCGGGTCACCCGAGTGGTCACACACCGGGCTCTTGGTAGGCACCCTCCCCGACGGCGAAACCCGCACCGTTGAGACCACCGGATCGGAGTTCGTCGTGGTCCCGCTGGCCGGCCGCGTCGTTGTCTCCTTCGGTGGCGGCAAGGTTGCGTTGGAGCGGCCCGGAACCGTGTTCGACGGACCGGCGGATGTTGCGTACGTCCCCCGGAACTCGACGTTCACCGTCACCGCCGCCGGGCCCGCAAGGGTCGCGCTCTGTCATGCCCCAGCCAGCACAGACCATCCGTTCCAGGTCGTACCCGCGGGCGAGGTGCCGGTGGAGACTCGCGGCGCCGGCAACGCGTCGCGGCAGGTGCACAACTTCGCGACACCGGATGCGATGCGGGCAGATTCGATCATCTGCTGCGAGGTGTTGACTCCTGCCGGGAACTGGTCGTCCTACCCGCCCCACAAGCACGACACCGAGCGGCCGGGTGAAGAGACCCAGCTCGAGGAGATCTACTACTTCGAGGTGCAGTCGCAGGGGCCGTCGGCCGGTGACCCACACGGTTACCAGGTCGTCTACTCCGCCGACGAGCGCCCGATCGACGTCGACACCCAGGTTCGCTCCGGCGATGTGGTGCTGGTTCCGCACGGCTGGCATGGCCCATCCATGGCGCCACCGGGCTACCACCTGTATTACCTCAACGTGATGGCCGGCCCTGGCCCCGAACGCGCCTGGCGCATCGTCGACGACCCGAACCACGCGTGGGTACGAGAGACCTGGGCCTCCCAGAGCGTCGATCCAAGACTGCCGTTTCCGATCAATTCCGTTGCACCAGAAGGAAAGCCATGACCACACGGATCACCCACCTGCTCGGCCACACTCCCTACGAAGGACCGGTCGAGCGGACCAGCGACGTCTTCAACCCGGCGACCGGGGAGGTGACCGGAACCCTCGATCTGGCCTCGGCGGAGATTGTCGACGACGTGGTGCAACATGCCGCTGCAGCCGCCAAAGGATGGAATGTCAGCTCGCTGTCGAAGCGCACCGCTGTGTTGTTCGCGTTCCGGCAGTTGTTGAACGAGAACAAGGAGCGGATCGCGCAGCTCATCACCAGCGAACACGGCAAGGTCACCTCCGACGCCCTCGGTGAGGTCACCCGCGGGCTGGAAGTCGCCGAGTTCGCCTGTGGCATCCCGCAGTTGCTCAAGGGCGGCTATTCGGAGAATGTGTCCACCTCGGTTGATGCATATTCGATCCTGCAGCCGTTGGGTGTCGTCGCGGTGATCTCGCCGTTCAACTTCCCGGCCATGGTGCCTCTCTGGTTCGTTCCGATCGCGATCGCCTGCGGCAACGCCGTGGTGATCAAGCCGTCCGAGAAGGACCCGAGCGCGGTGAATGCGGTGGCTGATCTCTGGCGCGAGGCCGGGCTGCCCGACGGTGTGATGAACGTGGTCCACGGCGACAAGGAAGCCGTCGACGCGCTGCTGGATCACCCGATCGTGAAGGCAGTCTCGTTCGTCGGCTCAACGCCGATCGCGAAGTACGTCTATGAGCGCGGGGTCGCAGCCGGCAAGCGGGTGCAGGCTCTCGGCGGCGCGAAGAACCACATGCTGGTGTTGCCCGACGCCGACCTCAACCTCGCAGCAGATGCGGCGATCAACGCCGGTTTCGGATCGGCCGGCGAGCGCTGCATGGCGATCTCGGTTGTGGTCGCGGTCGACTCGATCGCCGACGGGCTGATCGCCAAGGTGAAGGAGCGGATGGCGTCGCTGAAGACCGGCGACGGATCGACCGCCTGCGACATGGGCCCGGTCGTGACCGCCCAAGCCCGCGACCGGATCACCGACTACATCGCTGCTGGCAAGGCTGCCGGAGCAGACCTGGTGGTCGACGGTCGCGACGGCGAATTCCACGGTGGCGAAAACGGCTTCTTCGTCGGCCCAACGCTCTTCGACAAGGTCACCTCCGACATGTCCATCTACACAGACGAGATCTTCGGCCCGGTCTTGTCGGTCGTACGCGTGCAGTCTTATGACGAGGGCCTCGACCTGATCAACGCCTCCCCCTACGGCAACGGCACCGCGATCTTCACCAACGACGGCGGCGCCGCTCGGCGCTTCCAGCAGGAGGTCGAGGTCGGGATGGTCGGCATCAACGTCCCGATCCCGGTGCCGATGGCCTACTACTCGTTCGGCGGCTGGAAGTCCTCGCTGTTCGGCGACAGCCACGCCCACGGGATGGAGGGCGTGCACTTCTTCACCCGTACGAAGGCCGTCACCTCCCGCTGGCTCGACCCCTCCCATGGCGGCCTGAACCTGGGGTTCCCCCAGAACTCCTGACCACCACTTCGCGCGTCGGCTCACAGATCCGCGCGCCTTATCGACATTTGCGCCTCCTATAGGCCAGGCAGATGTGGACAAGGCGCGCGGATTTGGGGCTAACTCAAATACACCTGCCGGTACGACGGGAACCCACCCGCTGGTTCTGCCGAGAGCAGCGCGTGGCCGATCGCCCGGGTGACGCAGTCGGCAGCCACGGTCAGCAACAGGTGGAAGCCCAGGTCGTCGGGCTCCGGGCGACTCGTGGTGGAGGTCGCGAATACGGTGTCGCCGTCGAACATGGTGTGCACCGGGTTGAGGGCGCGCGCCATCCCGTCGTGTCCGATGCCCGCCAGCTTCTGGCACTGCGCCTTCGTGAGGGTCGCGTCCGTCGAGATCACCGCGAGGGTGGTCGCGGTGCCGGCCGCGGGCGGGCTCGAAAAGTGGTCGCTATAACGACCGAAATCCTTTACTACGGCGGTAGTGGGGGTCGGGAACTCGCCGGGGAGGCCGAATCGGGCCGCATAGAGCTGACCGGTCGTGCGGTCGACCACCGAACCGATCGCGTTCACCACCACCAGCGCGCCAACCGAGGTCCCGTCGTCGAGCACGATCGACGCCGAACCGACGCCGCCTTTGAGGGCGCGCTCGCCCACCTTCGCCCCTGTCCCCGCCCCCACGACACCCATCGCGACCGGCCCTTCCGAGGCGGCCGCGAGCGCCGCTGCGCCGAACGAGGCATCTGGGCGACACAGCGGGTCGCCGCCACGCCCGAGGTCGAAGATCACCGCGGCGGGCACGATCGGGACGGTGACCGTTGCGTCCCCGGCCGGCACCGGCAGCCCGACACCTTCGGCCGCCAACGCCTGCATCACTCCGTCGGCCGCGGCCAGCCCGAATGCCGATCCGCCGGTCAGCACGATGGCGTGGACTCGTTGCACCATGTTGCGCGGGTCGAGCAGGTCGGTCTCACGGGTGCCCGGCCCTCCCCCGCGTACGTCGACGCCGGCCACTGCGCCATCGCCCGGGAAGCGTACGACCGTGGTGCCGGTCAGCCAGCCGTCGCCGCGTTGGTCGTGGTGGCCGACGAGGACGCCGGGAACATCGGTCAGGGTGTTGGAGCGCATGGAAATATCGTGGCGCACCCGCGGTCCGCACGCGCATGATGGGCCAATGAACCTGCCCACCGGATTGAGCCAACGCGCATTGGGTGACGGCGACCTCGACGCGACGTTCGAGGTCTACGCCGCAGCCGAATTGGCTGACTGCGGCAAACTCTCCCTCGAGGCCGAGGACATCGAAAGTGATTGGGCCAGAAGCAGTTTCGATCTGGCAACACAGAGCGTCGGGGTTTTCGCTGGCGAGGTTTTGATCGCTGCGGCCGAGGTTTTTCTCGGTCGCCGGGCTGACGCCGCTGTGCACCCGGACCATCAGGGATTGGGCATCGGGACGGCGCTCGCGCAGTGGACCGAAGAGGTCGCGCGCCGCGACGGCGACGGCTTGGTTGGGCAAACCCGGTTCGCCGGATGCGCCGGCGACACCCTGCTGCGCGGCCGCGGCTACGAACCGAAGTGGACGTCTTGGGTGCTGGAACTGCCGCCGGAGAGCCCGATCGCCACGACCGCCTTACCTCCCGGCCACACGATTCGCGCCTTCACATCGGGCGACGAACGGGTGGCGTACGAACTCATCGAGAATGCGTTCAACGAGTGGCCCGACCGCTCCCCGCAGTCCTACGACGACTGGTACCCCCGGATGCTCGGTCGGCGCGGTTTCGAGCCGTGGCAGATTCAGCTCGCTGTCGATCCTGAGGGAACACCGGTCGGCGTGGCCTGCACGATCCTGGACGCACAGGGCGAGGCCTACATCGACCAACTAGCGGTGCGCCGCGATCAGCGCGGAAAGGGCTTGGCGCGAGCTCTCATGGCCGAAGCGTTCCGAACTGGTCGCGAACGTGGGGCGCAGCGGTTCGGACTGTCGACCGACAGCCGTACGGGCGCCCTCCCGCTCTATCAGAAGGTCGGGATGCAGGTCACCGACACGTGGACCCACCTGGCCCGTGAGGTCTAGGCCTGGCAGGTCTTCTGTAGCGCGGCCAAAACACCCTTGACCTGGCCCTCGATGATCTTCTTCTGCAGGAAGCCGGGAACCGGGATGTTCGCGTCGAGCTCCAGGAAAAGGGTCGCCTCGGTCGAGCCGCCCTTGTCGACCAGCGTCCACTCGCCGCGCTGACCCTTCTGCATCGAGGTCGGCTTCGAAAGCGACCAGGTCATGCCGTCGTCGCGCTGGACGAAGTCGAGTTCGAACTCGTCCTTGCCGATCTTGGCCACCTCGTTAACCAGCTTGCCGCGCGTCGGCCGGCCCTGGTCGTCGCTGGTCAGCGTGGTCGCCGACAGCATTCCCGGCCACCAGGTCGGCTCGTTTTCGAGATCCCGGATGACCTCGAGGACGCGCTCGAACGGGGCGTTGATCGTCGTGCTCTTGGTGATGGCAACGGCCATGATTCTTTGTCCTTGTCGTCGATGAATGTCAACTGAATTCGAATGGATGCACTAGGCGAACTGTTGCTCCAACAGGTCGACCAAGCGGTCTGCGTCGGGGATGAGGGTGCGATCGGAACCGATGCCGATATAGACCTGGCCGGCGTAGCTGTAGATCGCGATGGTCAACGCCTGGTTGCCGGACGCCGGGGCCCAACCGAGCATGGCGTCGACCAACACCCCGGCGAAGGTCACCGGTTCGCGCGGGCCCGGAACGTTGGTCAACACGCCCAGCGTGAGGTTGGCGAAGTAGTTCGTAAGAGCAACGCTGACCCGCTCCGGCGACTGGGCCACCACCCGCTGGGCGGTGAAGGTCAGCAGCGTTTCCTGCGAGTTCTTGATCCGGTCGGTGCGCCGGTGGACCTCACGCAACCGCTCGACCGGATCAGCTATCGCGACCGGGAGCGAGAGCTTGACGAGGGCGAAGTGGTTGCCCAGCGTCTTGGGCATCCCCTCGCCGTAGGGCAGGACACTCACCGGCATCAACCAGCCGATGTCGTGGGGCTCCTCGCCATGTTCGATCAGATAACTGCGCAGCGCCCCGGCGACGGCGCCCAGCACCACATCGTTGACCGTCATGCCCGCCGCGCGGCCGATCCGTTTGATCTCCTCCAACGGCAACGGCGACGACCACACCGCGTCCTTGGGCACCCCAGGAGTGCCGGCCCACACCTGCGGCGCCGATCGATCAGCGAACATGCTCACGGTTTCGGTGACCGTGTTGAAAGTCTGCGTTCCGCCTGGGGCCTGCCCGGCGACGTACGACGCAATTTCGAGCGACTTCGCGCCTGGCGAGGCGATCAGTCCAGTCGCTTCATTGGCTGCTGCCGACAACAGACCAAACGTGCTCGTGACCGCTCGACCTGGTGCACCGAGCGGGTCGCGCACCTCGCGGATCACGTTCTCCCCCACCCGCGACAGCGATCGGCGGCCAGCCCGCAGCGTCGAGGCCACCGGCTTGAGACGACCCTTCGCCTCATGCCCACGCCCGACATTCGCCCCGATGGTGTGGGCGGCACTCCGCTCTGCGGGGTCGCACAAACCGAGAGCCAGTTCGGTCATCCGAATCCCGTCGGCGATCGCGTGATGGACCCGCAGGATGAAGACGGCGCCGAGCTGCCCATCGGGGCGGCGTACGTCGGGGATCAGGACGGCGCTCCACAACGGGTGGGCGCGGTCAAACGGCTTGCTGCGCTGAGCGCTCAGATACCGCCGTACGCGCTCTTCATCGACTTCGCCCGTGAGCCGCACCCGGCGCACGTGGCGCGAGAGGCGGAAGTCCGGATCGCGAACCCAGAATGACCTGCCCTTGATCGTTTCGGGGTGGCAGCGGAAGACGGGATAAGCCTCGATCAACCGCTGCGCAACGGTCCCCCGGACCACCTTCCAGTCGGGTTCTTGCTGCAACCAGACCAGGGAGTCGATCACCATCAGGTTGTTGGGCCGGTCCATGTTGAGCCACAGCTCGTCTTGAACTTGGAGGGGAAGGGGAGCGAAGTCTTCGGGCAGAGCGGCGGTGGGCACGGATCGGAAGTTACCAGCCCGTAGGGAAGGGCGGGTCGCTACCCGACGGGTGTGTCCACCGGGTGAGCCACCGCCTCTGCCGCGGTGCCCAGCAACGGCATCAACCGGTCGATCGACCACCCGATGCCGGCCGCCAAGATGATCGTCCCGACACCCACCGTCGCGCCGCAAAGCCAGCCGATCAACACACACAGACCCTGGAAGATCGTGTAGCTCCAGCGGAACGGCAACGGCGGGTCGAAGGCGAGGGCCGCGGCTTCGGTCGGTCCCGCTCCGAGATCGGTGGCGAGATATGCCGCCACTCCGATGCACAGCACGACGTAGCCAGCGGCGAACAGACCCAAGCGGATGAGGAAGTTATCGACGTCCGGCATCACCTTGAGCAGCAGGCTGACCGACAGACCCACGACGACCAACTGGCAGATGGTGCCCGGCCCAGGTTTCTGACCGCGGCTCCACGCGAGCGCCACCAACACCGCCGCTGCGACCCAACTGATGATCGCGAAATCGAGACCGATCGCGTCGGTCAGTCCACTCATCAGGGTCGAATACCCGTCGGAGCCGAACTTCGCGGTCAGCAGCAACGCCACACCGAAACCGAGCACGATGCAACCCAGCGGGAGCTGGATCGTCCTGCGCAGCAAGGACATCGCGGCGGCCTTCCGTCCGTTGGGGATCGCCTTGATTCTGTCCGGTCCCGATTGGGGTGGACGCGCAGGCCCCACGAACCCATCGGTAGGCGATAGAAACGACGTCTTGTCACCCACCAGATCAGGAGCCCTCCGAATGACCGCCTCGGTCCTGGACACGAGCCGCCCGGAGAACACCGGCCGCGCCATCGCCAACACGATCAAGGGATCGCTCGGCAATCTCGTTGAGTGGTACGACGTCTACACCTACACCGTCTTTGTCAGCTACTTCGAGGACAAGTTCTTCGACCCGGCCGACAAGAACTCCACGCTTTACGCCTATGCGATCTTCGCCGTCACTTTCTTGGCCCGCCCGCTCGGGTCGTGGTGGTTCGGTCGGTACGCCGACCGGCACGGCCGGCGTACGGCGCTCACGTTGTCGGTGTCGATCATGGCGGCCGGCTCCTTGTTGATCGCGATCATGCCGACGCGGGGCAGCATCGGGGTCTGGGCGGCGATTGGGCTCACCGTGATCCGGTTGATCCAGGGATTCGCCACCGGTGGTGAATACGGCACGTCGGCGACTTACATGTCCGAGGCGGCTACCCGCGGACGACGCGGCTTCTTCTCCAGCTTCCAATACGTCACGCTGGTCGGCGGGCAAGTCCTGGCCCAGTTGGTGCTGCTGATCATGCAGTCCACGATCGGGAAGTCCGCGATCGGCGACTACGGCTGGCGGATCGCGTTCGGGATCGGGGCGGTCGCCGCGGTGATCGTCTTCTGGCTGCGGACGACGATGGACGAGTCGCTCTCGAAAGAACACCTCGAGGCCGTCTCCCAGGGCCAGGACTCCGACTCCGGCTCAATGCGCGAGCTGCTGACCAAGCACCTGTGGCCGCTGATCCTGGTCTTCCTGATCACCGCCGGTGGGACGCTCGCGTTCTACGTCTACAGCGTCAACTCACCCGGCGTCGTGAAGAAGGCGTACGACGGTTCGACCGGCACCTGGATCAACCTGCTCGCCTTGGTCGTGTTGATGATCATGCAGCCGATCGGTGGGATGATCAGCGACCGGATCGGCCGCAAACCGATGCTGATCTTCTTCGGAGTCGGCGGCGTGATTTACACGTATTTCCTTGTCACCTATTTGCCCAAGCAGCATTCGGAGTACCTGTCGTTCCTGATGCTGGTGATCGGGTTCATCATCCTGACCGGATACACCTCGATCAACGCGATCGTGAAGGCCGAGCTGTTCCCGGCCCACATCCGAGCCCTCGGGGTCGGGCTGGGCTACGGCCTGGCCAACTCGGTCTTCGGCGGAACCGCGCCGCTGATCTACCAGGCGATGAAGGCCCACCACCGCACCGCGTTCATCGTCTACGCGACCTTCGTCATCGCGGTCTCACTGGTGGTCTACATCGTGTTCCTGAAGAACAAGGCGCAGACCCACCTGGACCGCGAGCAGGGTCACGCGTTCGAGGTGGGTTGATCAGCCCGAGTTGCGCAGAGCCGTCGCCAGACCGTTCATCGTCAGCAGGATGCCGCGACGCACCTGCTCGTCCTCGTCGCCGCCGCGGTATCGCTTGAGCAACTCGACCTGCAGATGGTTCAACGGCTCCAAGTAGGGGAAGCGGTTGAAGACGGAGCGCTTGAGCGCGTCGTTGTCCCACAGCAGGTCGGCGTGGCCGGTGATCGCTTCGTACATCCGCAGGGTGCGGGCGTGTTCGTCCGCGATCTTGTCGAACACCCGGCGGCGCAGGGCCTCGTCCTCGACGAGGCCGGCATAGCGCTCGGCGATTTCCAGATCGGACTTCGCCATGACCTGCGCGAGGTTCGACACGACGCTGCGGAAGAACGGCCAGTCGCGGTAATAGCGGCGCAGCTTGGCCAGCTTCTCCTCGTCACCGGCGACCCATGTTTCGATCGCCGATCCGACGCCGTACCAACCCGGCAGCATGACCCGCGACAGCGACCAGCTCATCACCCACGGGATCGCCCGCAGGTCCGAGATCGCCTCCGTCGGCTTGCGCGAGGCCGGGCGGGAACCGATGTTCAGCGCGCCGATTTCGGCCACCGGAGTCGCGGTCTTGAAGTATTCGACGAAGCCGTCGGTGCGGTGCACCAGGTCGCCGTACGCATCCCGCGCCAGCGCCGCCAACTCGTCCAGATCGGTGTAGGCGCGTTCGGTGTCGTCGAGTCCCTCGATGTCCAGCAACGAGGATTCGAGCGTCGCGGCGACGATCGCCTCGAGGTTGCGGGCGGCCAGGGCGGGCTCGGCGTATTTGGCCGCGATGATCTCGCCCTGCTCGGTCAGTCGCAACGAACCGCGTACGGCGCCCGGGGGCTGGGCGAGGATCGCGTCGTAGCTCGGACCGCCACCACGACCGACGGTGCCACCGCGACCATGGAACAGCCGCAGTCGGATGTCGAACTCCTGGGCGACCTCGACCAGGTCGAGCTCGGCGCGGTAGAGCGCCCAGTTCGCAGCGAGGTAGCCGCCGTCCTTGTTCGAGTCGCTGTAGCCGAGCATCACCTCTTGCAGGCCGTCCTTGGAGTCGACCAGGGCGCGGTAGGCCGGCAATGCCAGCGCCGCGCGCATCGTCGCCGCGGACACCTGCAGGTCCTCGATCGTCTCGAACAGCGGCACGATGTTGACGCTGCAGCGCGCGCCGTCGCCCTCGCCCGGGTCGTAGAGACCGGCCTCCTTGAGCATCACCGCGGCCTCGAGGATGTCCGAGACCGAGGTGCACATCGAGATGACGTAGTTCGGGATGGCCTCGATGCCGTAGGCATGGACGGAGTCCGCGGCCGCGGCCACGATCGCCAGTTCGCTGGTGGTCTGATCGGAGAACTGAGCGCCGCGGCCGACCAGTGGCCGACGCGAACCGAGCTCCTTGACCAGCAGATCGACCTTGGCGTCCTCGTCAAGTGACGCGTAGTCGGGGTGAACCCCGGCCCACTTGAACAGCTCGGTGATGGTTTCCTCGTGCACGTCGGAGTTCTGCCGCAGGTCCAGGCCGTAGAGGTTGAATCCGAAGGTGCGCACGGCTCCGCGCAGGCGCAGCAGTGCGTCGTCCGCGAGCAGATCGTCGCGGCCGGTGCGCAACGACTCATCGATGAGGTTGAGGTCGGCCAGCAGTTCGTCGGCGGTGACGTATGCCGTCGCCGCGGGCACGTCCACGGCGCCCTCGGCCGGGCGACCGAAGAAACCTTCGTACGTCTGCTGGAGCCGGCCGCGGATCCAGCGCAGCGCCTGGCGGTAGGGCTCGTCGTCGCGCTCATCGTGGCCGTTGCGCTCGGCCAACTCCCGGATCGCCGGCGTCGTGGCGGTGAGGCGCACCGAGAGCGAGAGGCTGATTTCGAGGGCGGCCAGCTCGCGCAGGTAGTGGCCGATGGCGCGCTCGGCGGCGCTGCGGGAAGCGGCGGAGACGACCTTCGAGGTGACATTCGGGTTGCCGTCACGGTCACCGCCAATCCACGAACCAGCCCGCAGCATCGGCTCCTGAAGCAGGTTCGCGCCCGGGTAGAGCTCGTTCAACTCGCGGCGCACCCGAGCGTTGATCCGGGGCAACACCTCGAACAACGAGGCATCGAAGAACCGCAGACCGACCTCGATCTCGTCCTCGATCTGCACCCGCTTGAGCCGGATGAGCGCGGTCTGCCAGAGCGTGATGATCTGGATCTTGATGTCGCGCAACGCGTCCCGCTCTTCGTCGGGGTTCAGCGACATGCGTTCGCGGGAGCGCATCGTGGCTTTGATCCGCGACTGGGCGTCGAACACCGTACGGCGGCGGGTCTCGGTCGGGTGGGCCGTGATCACGGGGACGACGGTCGCGTTGGCGAGCGCGTCGGCCACCTTGGCCGGGTCGAGGTCGGCTGCGCGCAGCTTGGGGAAGGTGGCAGCCAGCGACCCGTCGATCGGCGCTTCACCCGCGCCGACGTGGAGGGCGCGGCGGCGTTCGCGGTGCAGGTCCTCGGCGAGGTTAGCCAACAGGGCGAACAAGCTGAACGCGCGAATGACGTGGAGGCAGTCAGGAGTCGACAGGTCGTGAAACAGCGAGGCGAACCCGGAGCGATCAACCTCCTGCCGGCGTACGGCGAAGGCTCGGGTGCGCGCTTCCTCGACGAGGTCAAGAACCGGTTGACCCTCTTGCTCGCGGATGACGTCACCGAGCAATCCGCCGAGCAATCGAATGTCATCACGCAGGGGCTCCGTGGCGGCAAGACCCTGGGCGCTGGTCTCGAAGATCATGGGGCCGTGGCTGTCGGCTGTCATGGTGGAGAGTATGGACGCGACTGATCAGTAGATGGACGGAGTGCTCAGTCTGCGGGCGAGAGGTGCGTCACGTTCGGCTGTGGTCAGCCGAGGTTGAGAGGGTCATCCGGCCGGGCCGCCCATTGGTCTGCATAGCGGCGTAGGGCGCGCAGCCGATCTGTGTCGCCCTGCTGGGCGTCGTGCAAGGACGACGCCAGCCGAGCGAGCGCTGCGCTAACGGCAAACGAAGCGTCCTCTTCTGGAGTCGTGCCATCTGAGCCGCGGCTGGTTCGATGCTGAGGTGTCAGGCGGTTGAGGAAGACGTAGGCATCGACGACCGTCCGAATCGCGGCACCGGCCACGACCTGACCAGCCGGCGACAGCTCGGAGAATCGCGCTGCCACCTGACTGACCAACTTGGCGTCCTCATCACGGTTCGCAGCCTGGAGGAACTGGACAGCGAGTTCGCGCACAGACGGCGCCGGCGGCTTGGCTCTCTGTGGAGGAGGTGGCGCGAGGGGCCGGGGTTGCCTGTAGGCCTGCGCGAATTGGACGATCTGCAGGAGTCGCCCCGCGTCGAGGCGAGACAAGGCGCCCATAAAGTCGTGAGCTACCTGTTGCCCAACGGCGGTGGGAAGGTTCTGCCCCATCGTGAAACAGAACTGGCGCAGCGTGGCGTGTGTTCCGATGCTGACCGTCACCATGGTCAGCGGCCGAACTGTCTTGTGGAACTGGCGACGGTGGTTCGGTGCAACCGCCGTAAAGCCGAAGTACGCCACCACGGTGGATGAGAGGTGTTGAGCACCCACCAACGTGGTGAGCGCGTCCGGGGTGAGAACGCGTATTTCCCGGATCTCGGGGCGTGGATTTGATGACATATACAACCTTCAAGGCAAGACCGAAGCATCAGTATGAGCCAAGCCATTCCTCGCCGGGATGGGTTCAGACAGATCGCTCCACGGGCCTCCTCGGCCAGCCGTGGGTGACAACCAAGGGACTGATGGTCCAACCATCACCCATGATCCAGAGGCCAACCACGGTGTCAATGAGCGTCAACGATTAAAGGCTCGGGCTTTGCATAGTGCCGCCCCACTTCACAAGGTGAGGTCGTCCCCCGGCTCTTCCCACTGCCGCGAATACGACCGCAGCGCGCGCAACGCCTGCAGGTCGGTCTCCTGCGCCCCACGCGCGACGGCGCGTAGGTGCGTCATCGCTGCGTCGACGACCTCGGCCGCGTCCTGGTTCGGCGAGCGCCCGTCGCTGCCGACGACCTCCCGCAGGGCGGGAGTCAACCGCTCGAGGTGCTGGTAAACCTCCCGAATCGCGCGGGCCGCCTGACCGGCCGTGGCCTGCTCACGTACGGCGGCAGCATCGAGCTGCTGCGCGAGATGGGCAACCTCATCGGCGTCGACCGAACGATCGTGGGACCGCAACGCTGCCGCCGCGGACAGCAGCTCACTGCGCTCGGCGTCCGGCGTCGTCGCCTTTTCGACCCGCGGCCGACCACCGGTCACGGCGTAGTCGGCGATCTCCAACATCCGCGGAACATCGTTGGTGCGCAAGGCATTCAGATAGTCCGAGGCGACCTGCCGCCCCGCCGCGGACTCGTGGATCATCCGCCGGATGGCCAACGCGCCATCACGCAGCCGGTCCGTCTGTCCCCACCCGGCGTAGACCGTCGGCCCTTGCCCGATCGTCACGATCGAGGCCACCGTGAGATAGCGCCGCTTCACGGCGCGCGCCAGCACCCAATAGGGCCACCGCTTGCGGCTGCCGACCAGGCGCACCCGGATCAGCAGCGTGCCCACGTCAGGCTGGTCGACCGACCAGTCAACGATCGAGGTGGGGCTGACGTACGGGGGGATGCTCATGGCCGCCTTCAGTTTCCGGACGTCGCCATTATCGCCCGCCTCAGATCGGCAGGCGCCGCCGGAGGGCGTCGTGCAGCTGCTCGTACGACCGTTCTGCGCCCGCCTCGTTGTACGAGGAGGTGTCGGCCATCGAATAGCCGTGTGGTGCACCGGGATAGACCTCGTTGGAGTAGGTGACGCCGGCTGCGTCGAGGGCGCGACCGAGCGCGGCCACGGCATCGGGGGCCATCGACGCATCGCCATCGGCATGGCCGTAGACGAACTCGGCCGTGGCCTTGCTCAGATCGGCGTGCGGGCTGTCGGGCGCGTCTGTGACCAGGTGGCCGCCATGGAAAGCACCGGCGACGGCGACGTCGTCGCCGAACCGGGTCGCTGCGTACGTCGCCAGGCGGGCGCCCATGCAATAGCCCGTCACCGCGATCGGGCCGGGGTGGACGCCCTCGATCCGCTGCAGGTCGCGCAGGTAATGGTCGAGGTCGGGGAAGATCATGACAGTGCCCATCTGGGTGCGGTTGCCCAGCGAGCCGAAGAACTCCTCGCGGGCGCCGGGCTCACGCAGGTCGCGCTTCGGGGCCAGATCGGCGGCCCGGCCGGAGCGGTAGAACAGGTTCGGCGCGAGCACGACGTAGCCCCATGAGGCGATCCGGTCACACATCGCCGCGATCTGCGGGCGCAAACCGATGGCGTCGATGAAGAACAGCACCCCCGGCCCATGCCCGGAGGCGGGCCGGGTGAGGTAGGCCTCGGCGGGCGTGTCGACTGCAGGAATCTCGATGAGCTGCATCAGCGCAGGTTACCCCGGAAAATGCGCGCACCCCTGTCGACATCTGCGCGGGCTATCGGACGCCGCAGATGTCGCTAACGTGCGCGAATCTTGACCTGCTCGATGGCTTCGAGCATCGCCGGGCCGTACCACGTGATGAGCCGGCCGCTGATCAGTCGTGTCGGCACTTTGCCGAACGCGTCGGGCCCATCCTGGGTGGTGAACACGTAGGGCTCGTCGGGCAACAGCGCGAGGTCAGCAAGAGCTGGGTCGTCGATGGTTGCGAGGTCGACATGGGGGTAGCGACCCGCCTCCGGCGCGATCACGTCGTAGCCGAGCCGGGCCAGCAGATCCGCGGTGTACGTCGGCCGCCCAACGACCATCCACGGGTCCCGCCAGATCGGGACGACCACCTTCTGGCTGGTGGCCGGCGGCACTTCCGCGAACCCCCGTTCAGCCTCACCCAACCAGTCCGGGTCAACCGCGAACACCTCGGTGAACAACCGGCGCATGGAGGTCAGCGCCTGATCGACCGTCTCGATGTCGGTGACCCAGACCGCAATCCCGTTCTGCCGCAGCCGCTTTACGTCCAGCTCGCGATTCTCTTCCTTGTTCGCAATCACCAGGTCGGGGGCCAGCTCCGCGATCGCGGAGAGGTCTGGATTCTTGGTGCCACGCACCCTGCGTACGGCTAAGTCGCTCGGGCGGGTGCACCAATCGGTGGCACCCACCAACGTCTCGCGGCAGGTCGTCGCGATCGCCTCGGTCAGCGAGGGCACCAGGCTGACCACCCGCTCGACCCGGTCCGGCAGGTCGACTCGGGCGCCAAGGTCGTCGGTCAGGGTGCGCATCGGTTTCACCGTAGCCGCGGTCGTTGCCTACCGTGGGGCGGACCCGAGGTGAGAGGACGTCCGATGCGATCGATCGTGCCCGACTATCTGACAGAGCTCGCCGACGAATGCGCCGGGGCAACCGGCGGAGCGACCGCCGACTACATCCCGGAGTTGGCGAACGTCGATCCGACGATGTTCGGAATCGCGTTGACCACCGCCGACGGGCGCACGTACGACTCCGGCGACGCCGACACCCTCTTCACCATTCAGTCCGTCTCGAAGGCGTTCGTCTATGCGCTCGCGATCCGCGATCGCGGGCTCGAAGAGGTGCTCGAACGGATCGACGTCGAACCCTCCGGCGAAGCGTTCAACGAGCTGTCACTGGAACGCAACTCCAAACGACCGCTGAACCCGATGATCAACGCCGGCGCGATCACCGCGCACTCGTTGGTCGGCGCCCCGCAGGACAGCGCCGAGCGATGCACCGAGCTGATCATCGAGGGCCTGTCGCAGTTCGCCGGTCGCGATCTCGACGTCGACGAGCGGGCATTTTCGTCGGAGATGCAGCACGCCCACCGCAACCTGGCGATCGCCCACATGTTGCGCAGCTACGACATGTTGACCGCTGATCCCGAGGCGGTCGTACGCGGCTACATCCGCCAGTGCGCCGTGCGCGTCACCACGCGCGACCTGTCGGTGATGGCTGCGACGTTGGCGAACGGCGGGACCAACCCGGTCACCGGGCGACAAGTGGTCGATCCGCATGTCGTGGTGCAGACGTTGTCGGTGATGTTGACCTGCGGGATGTACGACTCCGCCGGCGACTGGATCACGACCGTCGGCATCCCGGCCAAGAGCGGTGTGGGTGGCGGGATCATCGGCGCGCTGCCCGGCCAGTTCGGCGTCGCGACCTTCTCTCCGCGGCTCGACGAACACGGCAACAGCGTGCGCGGCGTTGCCACTTTCGAGCGACTCAGCCACGAGATGGGAATGCACCTGATGACGGTGCCGCCGCTGACCCGATCGGTTGTTCGCCGCCATCGTGAGATCACTCTCCCCGGCGGAATCTCCGCGTATCACTACGAGCTGCAAGGGCCGCTGCGTTTCGCCAGCGTCGAGCAGGTCATCCGCCTGGTCGAGGAGTATCCACCGGAGCAACACACCGTCGTCGTCGACCTGTTCAATTCGACCTCGATCGACGCCACCGCGCGCCGGATGCTGCTGGAACTGATGCGCCGGCTGCGCGGCGACGGACACGAGGTGTGGCTGGTCGACGGCCAAGACGTCGACGACGGTTCGGCCGGGCTGCGGCTGGCGGAGAATCTGAAGGCGATCCGGCCGTGAGGCGACTGGTTGAGCCGCGGTCCGTTGGTTGAGCCGCGGTCCGTTGGTTGAGCCGCGTTCCGTTGGTTGAGCCGCGTCGAAACCCGTCGCAAGTCAAGACCCCAAGCAACGTCTGTGGATAACTAGAACGGGCGAATCTGCCTGTGGATAAACGAAATTCGTTATCCACACCCCTTCCAAATGCATTCGAACAGGCGTACGATGGAGGCATCACCTGGGGAGCGTGGAAGGGGGCAGCAATGACCATCACCGATGTTCCACTGCCCGCGAGCTATCGGCCACTTGAGCCGACAGGCGAGACGGAGAACCGTGGCGCTGCCCGCCTGCTCGACCCGGGGTCCGGCCTCTCCCTCTTGGTGCGCTTGCGCGACGGGCTGCCTGATCTGCCCGCGCTCGGCGATGCCAGCTCACAACTGACCGACCCCGAGCTCACCGACGCCGCGCGCCTCGTGGCGGCCTACTTACAACGCGCCGAGGCCGTGCTCGTCTCACTCACCGCCGACGCAATCGACCGCGGAGCGGTGCAGAATTCCACCGCTGGCGGTGCAGCCCAATGGGTTGCCCGAGTCTCTGCTGGTGAGGGCGCCGACACCCTGATCAGCGCCGAAGCCCGCAACGACGCCGGGCCGCTAGTGACCAACGCCCGCATTGCGCGGGCCGAGTCATCCGAGCCCGTGGTCCCGGAAGGACTCCGGGTCCCGGGGATCGAACCCGCCCACGCGACCCGGATCGCAAACATCGCTCAAGCCAGCCTCCATGCCTCCCACCGCGTGATGACCAACGCCGTCCGCGAGGGCCGCGCCTCGGTGACGGTGGCGCGCTCCGCGCTGCATCACGTGAACCGGATCAAGCACGTCCTGCCCGACGCCACCTACGACGAAATCCACGGCTGGTTCCTCACGCTCCCCGCCGCCGCCGGCAAAGAGGCGGTCGCCGAACTGACCCGGCAGATCATCGCCGAATACGGCACCCCCGACGCCCTGGACGACATCGAAGCAAAACAAGAACGTCTGGAGTTCCTACGCTCCTGGGACGACAAAGACGGCATGACCGGATTCGAAGGTCTGCTATCCGCCGACCACGCCGCAGAGTTCAAACACATACTGCAGTCGCTCTCCGGCCCCGCCCCACGAACGTCTTGCTGCGAGGACCCACACCACCGCCACACCAGTGGCTCGAACTCCGAGGACCCTGGTGCCGGCGATCCCGCCACTGTGTCCGCCAGGGAGTCGGCCGACCCCGCGAGGCTGGTGCGCCTAGCCGACGACGACCGTTCGCCGGGCAAGCGCCGGATTGATGCCCTGATGATGATCTTCCGCAGAGTCGCCCGCTGGCTCGACGCAGACCCCACCGTGACCAGCAGCGGTCCGGTGCACCTGTCGGTGACGGTTGACTTCGAGACCCTCGCCGGAAAACTGCGCCCCGGCGGTGGCAGTGGCGCCGGCATCACTCGCGACGGTCTGTCGATCACCCCGGCCACCGTGCGCCGGATGGCCTGCGACGCGAACATCCTGCCGATGGTCCTCGGATCACCTTCCGAGCCGCTGGACGTCGGGCGGAGTAAACGCCTGTTCACCGGCGGACTGAGACAAGCAGTCATCCACCGCGACAAACACTGCACCTTCGACGGATGCGGAAGACCACCAGATTGGTGCGACGTCCACCACGCCATCCCCTGGGCCGAAGGTGGTCCCACCAGGCTCGATCTGGGGCGCCTGCTCTGCGACGAACACCACCACATCGTCCATCGCGATGACCTCGTGCCGATCGTCACCGCCACCGGCAACCACTGGGTCCCCCGCAAACGCGGCTGATGGAAGGTCGCGGGGGCGGCGATCACACGTTGCGCCGGTATTGCCCGCCTACCTCGAAGAACGCCTCGGTGATCTGCTGCAACGAACACACTCGAGCCGCCCGCATCAACACGTCGAAGACGTTGTCGCCAGCAACGGCGGCCGCCCGCAACTCCTCCAGCGCGGCTTCCGCCTGCGTGGAGTGGCGCTGTTGGAAGTCACGCAACCGGGAAAGCTGCGACTGCTTCTCGCTCTCGGTTCCCCGGGCCAACTCGAGATGCTTCGGGGTGCCGTCCTCAGCGTTGGGGTTGCGGAAGGTGTTCACACCGATGATCGGCAGGGACCCGTCGTGCTTGCGGTGTTCGTAGAGCATCGACTCGTCTTGGATGCGGCCGCGCTGATAACCGGTCTCCATCGCGCCAAGCACCCCGCCGCGCTCGGTGATCCGGTCGAACTCCTTGAGAACCGCAGCCTCAACGAGGTCGGTCAACTCGTCGATGACGAACGAACCCTGCAGCGGGTTCTCGTTCATCGCCAGGCCCCACTCGCGGTTGATGATCAGCTGAATCGCCAGCGCCCGGCGTACGGATTCCGCGCTCGGGGTCGTGACCGCCTCGTCATACGCATTGGTGTGCAGGCTGTTCGCGTTGTCATAGATCGCGATCAGCGCCTGCAGCGTGGTGCGAATGTCGTTGAAGTCCATCTCCTGCGCGTGCAGCGAACGACCCGACGTCTGCACGTGATACTTCAACTTCTGGCTTCGGTCATTGGCGCCGTACTTCTCCTTCATGGCAACCGCCCAGATGCGACGGGCGACCCGGCCGAGCACCGAATATTCGGGGTCCATGCCGTTGGAGAAGAAGAAGCTCAGGTTCGGCGCAAACTCGTCGATCTCCATGCCGCGCGCAAGGTAGCTCTCGACATAGGTGAAGCCGTTCGCGAGGGTGAACGCGAGCTGGCTGATCGGGTTCGCCCCGGCCTCGGCGATGTGATAGCCGGAGATACTCACCGAATAGAAATTGCGCACCGCGTGGTCGATGAACCACTGCTGGATGTCGCCCATCATCTTCAGGCTAAACTCGGTCGAGAAGATGCAGGTGTTCTGGCCCTGATCCTCCTTGAGGATGTCGGCCTGCACTGTGCCGCGGACGTTAGCGAGTGCGTACGCCGTCAGTTCCTCGCGCTCGGCGCCGGTGGGTTCGCGGCCCTCCCGAGCGACGAAGGCGTCGACCTGCTGGTCGATCGCGGTGTTGAGGAAGAACGCCAGGATGGTCGGCGCCGGTCCGTTGATCGTCATCGAGACGCTGGTCGTCGGCGACACGAGGTCAAATCCGTCGTAGAGCACCTTCATGTCATCGAGGGTCGCGATCGAAACGCCGGAGGTGCCGACCTTGCCGTAGACGTCGGGCCGTTCGTCGGGGTCGCGGCCATAAAGCGTCACCGAGTCGAACGCGGTCGACAACCGGGTCGCCGGCTGCCCCTCGCTCACCAGCTTGAACCGGCGGTTGGTCCGGAACGGGTCACCCTCACCGGCGAACATCCGCGCCGGGTCCTCACCCTCACGCTTGAACGGAAAAACGCCGGCAGTGTACGGGTAGTACCCCGGCAAATTTTCCCGCCGCAGGAACGACACCAACTCGCCGTGGTCGGTGAACCGCGGGAGCGACACCCGCGGAATCTTGTTGCCGGACAACGACTCCCGGGTGAGTTTGTTGACGATCTGCTTGCCCCGGATGGTTACGACCTGTTCGTCGCCGGAGTAGGACTCGACCACCTTCGGCCAGTCAACTACTGCTTGTGTCACCTCAGACGGAACAGATTCTCGCGCTTCGCCGAGCTTCTGCGTGAGCTCCTCCGACACGTCGGCGAGCTCACCCGCAACCAGCTCGAACCGTTGCGCGCGGGCGGCCGCGGCGGCGAACTTCTCGGTGGCTGCGTGGTAGCCACGCACTGTGTCAGAAATTTCCGACAGATACCGCACGCGCGAGGCGGGGACGATGGTCGCGATCCGGGTCGACTGCTTGGTGTCGACGTGGGGCAACACGCCTTCCTCAACGTGCATCCCCTTGTCCGCCAACAGGGTTCGGAGCTCCTGATAGAGCGCCGTGACACCGTCGTCATTGAAGGTCGCCGCGGAGGTGCCGTAGACCGGCATGTCCTGCGGCCGTTTGCCAAAGGCCTCACGGTTGCGCACCATCTGACGGCCCACATCGCGCAGCGCATCCTCTGCGCCGCGGCGTTCGAACTTGTTGATCGCCACGACGTCGGCCAGATCGAGCATGTCGATCTTCTCCAACTGACTGGAGGCGCCGAACTCCGGCGTCATGACATACATCGACACATCAGCAAACGCGGTGATCGCCGAATCCCCTTGTCCTACACCGGGGGTCTCCAAGACGATCAGGTCGAAGCCAGCGGCCTTGGTCAGCGCCAGCACCTGGTCGAGATGTTCGGGAACCTGGTTGCTGCCTCGAGTGGCCAACGAGCGGAAGAAGATTCGGTCGCCGTCGAGCGAGCTCATTCGGATTCGGTCACCGAGCAGCGCACCGCCGCCGCGGGTTCGAGTCGGGTCAATCGCCAACACCGCAACGCGCAGTTTGTCCTGCTGATCCAGTCGCAGTCGGCGCAGCAGTTCGTCGGTCAGCGAGGACTTGCCGGACCCGCCGGTGCCGGTGATGCCGAGAACGGGGACCCGCTTCGCAGCTGCTGCCTGCTCGATCGACGCCACGAATTCGGCTGGGAGGACGCCCTGCTCAGCGCCGGTAATCGCGCGGGCGTAGGCCGCTCGGTCGCCGGACAACACGGCTTCGACGCCGGGGTGGCCCTGCTGCCACAGGTCGTGGTCACAGTCGGCGATGACCGAGTTGATCATCCCGACCAGGCCCATCCGCTGGCCGTCCTCCGGCGAGAAAATGGTGACCCCAGCGGCGCGCAGTCGGTCGATCTCGTCCTGCACAATGACGCCGCCACCCCCGCCGACGACCTTGATGTGGCCGGCGCCGGCCTGCTTCAGCAGATCGACCAGATACTCGAAATATTCGACGTGGCCGCCCTGGTAGGAGCTGACCGCGATGCCCTGGACGTCCTCCTCGATCGCCGCGTCGAGGACCTCCTGTACGGACCGGTTGTGGCCGAGGTGGACCACCTCCGCACCCTGGGTCTGCATGATCCGGCGCATGATGTTGATCGAGGCGTCGTGACCGTCGAACAGGCTCGCGGCAGTGACAATCCGGACGTGGTTCTTCGGGCGGTGCAGAGCAGGCTGTTCGGCCATCGGGTTTCCTCCGGGTGTGAGGTAGGTCTCCGAAGATAGTAGGACGTCCAACTATTGGCCGTCAAAGGACTACCATCGCTGCCATGACCACCCCGACGACCCCGCTGACCGCCGACCCGGTCGCGGTCGCGCAGGACCTCTGGGCCGCCCACGGATGGGGCGCCGCCGCCCCGGGGATGGCGGCTGTCACCTCGCTCATGCGCGCGCAACAGATCGTCGCGGCCCGAGTCGACACCGCGCTGAAGCCGTACGGCGTGACCTTCGCCCGCTACGAGGTGTTGATGCTGCTGTCGTTCAGTCGGCGCGGCACCCTGCCGATGAAGTTGATCGGCTCGCGCCTGCAGGTCCACCCGACCTCGGTGACCAACGCGGTTGATCGACTCGAGGCCGCGGGCCTCGTCGAGCGCTCTACCCACCCGGGCGACCGGCGTGCGTACGTCGTGGGGATCACCCCGACTGGCCGCACCCTCGCCGCCGACGCGACCGCCGCCCTGAACGCGGACGTCTTCGCGGCGCCGGGCCTCGACCCCGACGACGTGACCGACCTCGTACGCATCATCGGGCGGATGCGGCACATCGCCGGCGACTTCTGAATCGAGATAACCCCCCCCCGGTTTCAGGGCACTGCACATTTGGAGGTGCGTCAGACCGCAGGAGTTATCTCAATGGTCGGGCGGCCGGATCGTCGCCCAAGGGACGCTGCAACCACAGCACGTCCCGCCAGGCGTCGAACTTCCACCCGATTCGCCGATAGATGCCGACTTCCTCGAACCCCATTCCCCGATGAAACCGTTCGCTGCGTTCGTTAGGAAGCGCGATTCCGGCGCACGCCATCCGATAGCCAAGATCGGCCAACCGGTCGAGCAGTGCCCCATAGAGCGCCGGGCCGACGCCACGTCCCCGAGCCTCGACGTCGAGGTAGGCACTCACGTCCGTCGCGAATCGGTAGGCCTCGCGGGCGCGGTGCGGGGAGCCGTACGCATAACCGACGACCCGTCCTGCCTCCTGCGCGACGAGCCAGGCATGGGCCTTCTGGTTGGCCGCGATCCGCGCCGCCAATTCCACCTCGTCAGGCGGAGTCTGTTCGAACGAGATGCAGGTGTCGCGGACGTACGGCGCATAGATCGCCGCGCAGGCAGCGGCGTCATCGGGCCGAGCGTCGCGGATCATCATCCGATCCGCAGCCGCACGTGCACTACGTCCCCCAGCTCGACCCCTTCGGCCCGCTGCACCGCCACCTTCATCGGCACCAGGTAGCCACCGTTCCGCGGAAACAGCGAGGTGGTGAACTCGGTGTCACCCACCTGGCCGACGGCCGCGATGCAGCCCCAGCCGTACGTCACCTCGCGCGCAATCAGTGACAGCTCCCCGACCTCGGGCTCGGGCATGACCGCGAAGAGGTACGGCGCCGGCCCGCGCCACTCGATCACCTCGGCATCGAACTCGAGTTCCACGGGCCTGAGCCTACGGACGATTCGCGGCCATCCGCGGTTGCCGCGGTATGTGGCCCCTCAGGGCTGCGGGTTCTGAGCTTCCTCGATCGCCGCCTTGGCCAGCTTCTTCACCCGGCGCCGCTTCCTGGGGCGCTCCGGAATCATCGAGCGCATCTCCTCCAACCGGCCGAAGCAGAGCAGCCGGTCGTTGGCTTCGAGAACCCGGGAGGGGCGCGGTGACGGAATGACCGAGGCGCCGCGGTGCAGCGTCAACACCGTGATGTCCCGCTCGGGCAAACCGCTGTCCCGCAACGAAACTCCCACCAGATCGGAGCCGGTATGGACCGCGAGTTCAGCGACGCCATAACCGGTCGAGACCGCCAGTCGTTGGCGCACGTCGATCTGCGGGAAGTCGACCTGATCGGCGATGAAGTCGATGATCGCGCCGGCCACGTCGAGCCGGGTCGCGGTCTCGATGCCCTGCAGCCCCGGCGAGGAGTTGACCTCCATCACCAGCGGGCCGTCGTTGCCCTCGAGCATGTCGACACCGGCGACCCGCAGCCCCATGATTTGGGCCGCCCGGACGGCGGTCTCCTCGTACGCGGGCGTCAACTCGACCGGCTCCACTGTGCCGCCGCGGTGGACGTTGGAACGGAATTCATCGCCCTGCGCGGACCGGCGCATCGCGGCAACAACCCGGTCGCCGACGACCAAGGCGCGAATGTCGCGGCCTTTGCTCTCCTTCACGAACGACTGGATCAGCACGTTCTGTGAGGCGGACTGCAGCGTTTCGATAATCGCCTCGGCGACCTTCACCTCGGGGGCCAGGATCACGCCGATCCCCTGAGTGCCTTCCAGCAACTTGATGACCACCGGCGCCCCGCCGACCGACTCGATCGCTTGGCTCACGTCGGCCCGGTTTCGTACGAAGAAGGTGGCCGGCATATCGATGTTGTGGCGCGACAGGATCTGGGTGGCGCGCAACTTGTCACGACTGTTCGAGATCCCGTTGGCGGTGTTGGGCGTGTAGACGTCCATCTGCTCGAACTGCCGAACGACGGCCGTTCCGAAGTAGGTGATCGACGAGCCGATCCGGGGCAGTACGGCGTCGTAGGTCGACAGTGGTTTCCCGCGGAACTGCAGGTCCGGGCCCTCACCGGCCAGGTCGATTCCGAACCGCAAGGTGTTGAGCACCTTGACGTCGTGGCCACGGTCGAGGGCCGCCGAGCGCAGGCGCTGGGTGGAGTACGCACGCGGCGCACGGGAGAGGATCGCAAGTTTCAAAGGTGTTGCCTGCCAAACTGTTCCGGTGTCAGAGCAGCCCCTATCTTCCATCACCGTCGGTTGGCGCGAGTGGGTCGCCCTCCCCGACCTCGGCGTCCCGGCCATCAAGGCCAAGGTCGACACCGGAGCCCGCACCTCGAGCCTGCACGCCTTTGACGTCGACCGCTTCGAGCGCGACGGTGCGCTGTGGGTCTCGTTCGGCATTCGCCCATGGCAGAAATCGACGGAGGACATCGTGCGAGCGCAGGCGCCACTGCTCGAAGAACGCTCCGTACGAAGCTCCTCCGGACACGCCGAGGAACGGCCCGTCATCCACACCCGACTCACCCTCGCCGGCCGCGACATCGAGATCGAGATGACGCTCACCGACCGCGATCAGATGGGCTTCCGGATGCTGATTGGCCGCGAGGCGCTCAGCCGCGGATTCCTGGTCGACTCCGCCAGTTCGTACGCGGGGGGTCGGCCCTCCTTGGCCGTACGCCGCCGGAATCGCGGCCGCTGATGGCGCGCGAATCCTTCGCGATCGGCAACGTACGTGTTCGTCCCGGAACGATTCAGTCTCTGGAACTGCCGATCACTCGACTGGTCACCGGCGCCGAGATCGACCTCCCGGTGCGGGTCGTTCATGGCAAGGAGGAGGGGCCGATCGTCTGGGTGAACGCGGCGATCCACGGCGACGAGATCGTCGGTGTCGAGGTCATCCGCGAAGTCCTGGCTTCGTTGAACCCCAAGGCTTTTCGCGGAACGCTTGTCGCGGTCCCGATCGTCAACGTGCATGGCTTCATGGCTGGCGACCGCTATCTACCCGACCGCCGCGACCTCAACCGATCCTTCCCCGGATCGGCCCGCGGCTCCCTCGCCGGCCGCATCGCCCACCTGTTCCTGCAGGAGGTGGTCGCGAAATGCGAACTCGGCATCGACCTGCACACCGGTTCCGACCGGCGCACCAACTTGCCGCAGATCCGCGCCGACCTGGACGACCCTCGTACGCGCGAACTCGCCGAGGCGTTCGCCGCCCCGGCGATGCTCCATGCCGCGATCCGCGACGGTTCATTGCGCCATGTCGCCGGCGAGCGCGGCACCCGAGTCTTGCTCTACGAGGCCGGTGAGGCGTTGCGCCTCGACGACTGGTCGATCGCTGCCGGAGTGCAAGGTGTGTTGCGCGTGCTGGCCCACCTGCAGATGACCGATCCGGTCGAGGAGCCGCCGGTGCCGTCGGTGGAATGCCGCGGCAGTGGTTGGGTGCGCGCCAGACGAACAGGCATCCTGCGGCTCAACGTCAAACTCGGCCAGTCCGTCGAGAAGGGCGAACGCATGGGCGCCCTCTACGACGCCTACGGAAAGACCCTCCGGGCCGTCTACGCCGACCGCGAAGGCTTGGTCATCGCGCGCAGCGAAGCGCCGCTGGTCAACTCCGGGGATGCGCTGGTGCACATCGCCACAGTCACCGATCAGCGCGAGTAGAGCTGCTCCACCGCGACCGCCTGCTTTTCGAGCACGACATGTCGCTTGATCTTCAGGGTCGGGGTGAGCTCGCCGCCCTCCTCGCTGAAGTCCTGGGGCAACAGGACGAACTTCTTGACGCCCTCCGCGTGGGAAACCGCCTGGTTCGCGCGGTCGATTGCGGCCTGCACCTCGGCGCGGAACGCCTCGTTCTCGGGCAGGGTCGCGAGGTCGACGCCGTGGTCGGCGGCCCAAACCGGCCCACCCTCGGGGTCGATGGTGAGCAAGGCCGCGATGTAGGGCCGCCCCTCACCGACCAGCATCGCGTGGCCGATCAGCGGGCTCTCACACAGCGCGTCCTCGATCGGGCCCGGGGCAACGTTCTTGCCACCGGCGGTGACCAGAATCTCCTTGGCCCGTCCGGTGATTCGTACGAACCCGTCCTCGTCGATCGTGCCTAGGTCACCGGTGCGGAACCAGCCGTCGTCGAAGGCGTCGGCCGTTGCCTGCTCGTTGCCGAGGTAGTCGCGGAACACCAGATCGCCGCGCAGCTGCAGCTCGCCGCTGTCCGAGACCCGAACCGCGTTGCCGGGCAGCGGCCGACCGACGGTGCCGATCCGATGGGCATCCGGCTGGTTGACGGTAATCGCGGCGCAGGTCTCGGTGAGCCCGTAGCCCTCGTAAACCGGCAGGCCCAGGCCCTCGAAGAATTGGGCCAGCCGGGGGTTGAGGGCTCCACCGCCGGAGATCGCGTATCGGCACTGGCCACCCGTGGCCGCCCGAACCTTCGCGAACACGAGCCGGTCGTAGACCGCGCGGTGGGCGCGTTGCAGCCGGTCGGGCGCTTCGGTGGCGCTGAACCGTACGGCGGTGGCCTCGGCCCGCGCGAAGATGCGCGCCTTCACCGCTCCCCCGTTGTTGGCCGCTGTCCGCGCGCCGGCGTGGACCTTCTCGAAGACCCGTGGGACGCCGAGGATGATGTGAGGCCGGAAGCTGACGAACTTGTCGGAGATCGTCTTGAAGTCCGACCAGAATCCGGTCGTCATTCCGCCATGCAGACCGGCGTAGGTGACGGCGCGCGCGAGGACATGCGCGAGCGGCAGGAACATCATCAGTCGGCTACCGGGAACGGCGACCTGACCGACGTTGCTGTTGCAGATCGCGAGCACTTCTGCGGTCACGTTGCGGTGGGTCAGGACGCAACCCTTCGGCCGCCCGGTGGTGCCCGAGGTGTAGACGATCGAGGCCGGCTGGTCCAGGTCGAGGGTGTCCCGCCGACGCTCGATCTCACTGTCGTCGACGTCTTGGCCACGGATGGCCAATTGCGACAGCGCACCGTCATCGATGACGAGGCAGGTCACGTCGGCATTCGACTCGGTGACCACCGCGGCCTGCAGGGCGTCATCGACCACGATGTGGCGAGCGCCGGAGTCGGAGAGGATCCAGGCGACCTGGGCCGCCGACGACGAGGGATAGATCGGGACAGTGATCGCGCCGGTGTTGGCGATCGCGAGGTCGAACACCATCCACTCGTACCGGGTGTCACCCATCAGCGCCACGCGGTCGCCGGGCTGGATGCCGGACGCGACCAGTCCGCGCGCAGTCGCCCGCACCTGATCGAGGAAGTCTCGCGCCGTGATCGGCGCCCAGGCGTCGTTCACGTAGGACTCGAACAGCACCAGGTCCGGGGTAGTTGCGGCATGCCGCCACGGCGCCCGAGCGATGATGTCCTGCGCGGTCAATTCGTAGTTGCGGGGAACGCTGAACTCGCGCGTCATCACCATGAAATGAACGCTATCAACGAGCCGCCCGGGCCTTGACCGGCAGTGCTGCGGGGGCGACGGTTGTTCCATGGCCGACAAAACCAGCCGAACGAGTAAGACCACGTGGTTCGGGGTTGTGTTGGACTCCACCGACGCTCGCGCCCTCGCCCGCTTCTATGCCGAGGTCACCGGCTGGACGATCTTCACCAACGAGGCCGACTGGGTCACACTCGCGCCCGCAGCCGATGCCGGGTACAACTTGGCGTTTGCCACAGAACCGCTCTACGTCCCACCGGTCTGGCCGACCAAGGCCGGCGAACCACAGATGAGGGCCCATCTCGACCTCGAGGTCGACGACTTGGAGGCGGCCGTGACCGACGCCGTACGGCTGGGTGCAAACCTTGCGGATTTCCAACCGCAGGAGACCGTACGGGTGATGCTCGACCCCGCGGGGCACCCGTTCTGTTTCTACGTCGACAACTGATTCGCCCGATGGGTAGCTCTGCCCGTTGTCAGAAGGGGGCCGCAGGCCCAACACTGAGCAGCAGCAACCGCATCGACCCGGGGAGAAGAAGAAATGTTGGACCGCCGACGTACGGGAATCATCGTTCTGCCGCTGCTGGCTCTCGCGCTGGCCGGGTGTGGGACCAACGACACCACGGCGGGCACCTCCAGCCCGGCCGGCTCTACGACGTCGACGTCGACGATGAATACGACATCAGCGACTTCGCCGAGCACGACCCAGTCCAGCAGTTCGTCCTCGTCCTCAACCGAAACGCAGACTGCTACGACGTCGAGTGCGACAGCCGGATCGCCAACAGGTTCAACGACCAGTTCGATGACGAGTTCCACGGCCACCGGCACCTCGTGGGTCACGACCGAACACCGCATGCGACCGCGTACGGCGGCCGGAACCGTGGCGCCCGGCTGGACGACCACGCCCGGAAACACGAGCTGGTTCTGCATGATGCCGCGCGGCGGTGACATGGAGGCCTCCCCGTTCGCAAAGGGCAAGGGCGTGTTCACCTGCGGGGCCACCGCCGCCTCGCTGCTGGCCTGCATGAACTTCACCGGGGGCAAGGTCGGCTGTATGCAGAGCGCCGACCAGAAGCTGGTCATGTTCAAGTCGACGCTGCGCTTCACCGGCGCCGCGGATGCGCAGCCGTGGCCGATCAAGGTGGAGCTCGCCGACGGCACCATCTGCACCCCGATGGCCCACGACCAGGGCCATCACATCGCCGGTCGCAACGGCTGGCTCGGCTGCGGCCCGAACTTCCAGTTGCTGACCCAGCCCGGCGGGAAGTATCAGTACTTCAAGACCTCCGCGCCGCAGTGGACCGCACAGTCCGTGCCCTACAACGCCATCGTGCAGCCCAAGACGGTGCAGGTGAAGGCCATCTGGTTCGTCGAGGGTGCCCTCTGAGCAATCGCCTGTCCGGGAATACCTGGGGCCATCACCTGTTACGATAGGTGACACGTCAACAACCAGGGCCCAGGAGGCAGACATGCAGTTCGGCATCTTCACCGTCGGAGACGTCACCACCGATCCGGTGACGGGCCGTACGCCGTCCGAGAACGAGCGGATCAAGGCCACCGTCACCATCGCGAAGAAGGCCGAGGAGGTCGGGCTCGACGTTTTCGCCACCGGCGAACACCACAACCCGCCGTTCGCTGCTCCGGGCAACCCGACGGTCCTGCTGGCCAACCTCGCGGCGCAGACGGAGCGCATCATCCTGTCGACCTCGACGACCCTGATCACGACCAACGACCCGGTTCGCCTGGCGGAGGACTACGCCTACCTGCAGCACCTCGCTGACGGCCGCATGGACCTGATGATGGGGCGCGGGAACACCGGTCCGGTCTATCCCTGGTTCGGCAAGGACATCCGCGACGGCATCGAACTCGCGGTCGAGAACTACGCGCTGCTGCACAAGCTGTGGCGGGAAGAGAACGTCACCTGGCAGGGCAAGCACCGCACCCCGCTGCAGGCGTTCACCTCGACCCCGCGGCCGCTCGACGGTGTCGCGCCCTTCGTCTGGCATGGCTCCATCCGCAGCCCCGAGATCGCCGAGCAGGCGGCCTATTACGGCGACGGCTTCTTCCACAACCACATCTTCTGGCCGCCGGAGCACACCCAGCAGATGGTCGCGCTCTACCGTCAGCGGTTCGAGCACTACGGCCACGGCAACGCCGACCAGGCGATCGTCGGCCTGGGCGGTCAGGCCTTCATTGCCAAGAACAGCCAGGATGCCAAGCGTGAGTTCCGGCCGTACTTCGACAACGCGCCGGTCTATGGCGGCGGCCCCTCGATGGAGTCGTTCACCAAGGAGACCCCGTTGACCGTGGGTTCGCCACAGGAGGTCATCGAACGCACTCTCGGTTTCCGCGAGTACGTCGGCGACTACCAGCGACAGATGTTCCTGATGGACCACGCCGGGCTGCCGTTGAAGACGGTGCTCGAACAGCTCGACCTGCTCGGCGAAGAGGTCGTTCCGGTGTTGCGCAAGGAGTTCGCTGCGCTGCGCAAGCCGGGCGTCCCCGACGCTCCCACCCACGCGAGCCGCGTTGCGGCTCAGTCCACTTCGGAATCGCAGGAGGTTTCCGCATGAAGCTCGTTGTTGTCAGCGCCGGTCTGCGCAACCCGTCGTCGACGAAGTTGCTCGCCGACCAACTGGCCGCCTCGGCCGACCGCGCGCTGGGCGGGGTCGACGTACGCCACGTCGAGGTCCGCGACCACGCGCACGCCGTCGTCGACGCCCTGATGACGGGTTTCGCCACCGGAGCCCTGAAGGACGCCCTCGACGACGTGACCAGCGCCGACGCGCTGATCCTGGTCACGCCAACGTTCCAGGCGTCGTACGCGGGGCTGTTCAAGTCGTTCATCGACCTGATCGAGGAGGGCAGCCTGCGGGGCACCCCGACGCTGCTGGCCGCGACCGGCGGCAGCGAGCGCCACTCGCTGATGCTCGACCACACCATGCGTCCGTTGGTCGCCCACCTCGGCGCCCTGGCCGTGCCCACCGCGATCTTCGCGGCGACCTCGGACTTCGGCGCTCCGGCGCTGGACCGCCGAGTCGACCGCGCCACCAGCGAACTGGCCACCCTGATCGGCGGCGCCACGGTTCGCCGACCGGCCGCCGATCCGTTCACCGACATCACCCCGTTCGAGGAGCTGCTGAACCGCTGAGTCCCACCGGGACTCGAAGGAGGACCCATGATCAACGAGTTCGATCGCTACACCTACGCCCAGCGACTGTTCCAGGAACAGAAGTACACCGCTGCGGCTCGCGAGCTCGAAGGCGTGCTCGCCGAGACCGGCCTGAACCAGATCGCTGGGACCGGTGACGCCCGGCAACTTCTCGCCCGCGCCTACTTTCACTCGGCCCAACTGGGCCGGGCGGAGCAGTCCGCGCGTGCCCTCGTAGCCGGCGACCCGACCGATGCCTACGCCTTGATGCTGCTGGGCCGCACCCTGCAGCGTGCCGGTCGCGGTGATGAGGGTGCGGGCTTCCTGCGGCAGGCGGAGGCGTTCGGCGTCAGCCTTGAAACAATCGATTGAACCTGACGTCGGGTTCACCTAGGTTAGGTGGACCCGACGAAAGGGATCGCTCATGGCAAACGTCGCCGACGCCGTCTGGAAGCACGCCGCCGATAACCCCGATCACCCCGCGCTGCGCGGCAGCAACGGAACGACGTGGACGTACGGGCAATTGCGCGACAAGGCCGCCGCATGGGCGGGCGCGCTGAATTCTTACGGCATCAGCCCCGGCGACCGGGTGTTGCTGATCGCGCCGAGCATCCCGGAGTTCGCCGCCGCCTATTACGGCGCCCACGCGGCCGGCGCGATCCTCATCACGATGAACACCATGGCCACCGGGCCGGAGATCACCTACGTGCTCGACGATGCCGGGGCCGAGTTGGTCATCGCGACACCGGCAGCGATGGCCAACGCGCGAGCCGCCACACCGAGCCAAGAACTGACCTTCTGGAGCCTCGACGACGGCGGTGACCCACCGCAGGCCGCCGACCCCGCGGACCCGGTCGACCGTTCCCCCGACGACACCGCCGTGTTGCTCTACACCTCGGGCACCACCGGCCGCGCCAAGGGCGTGCAACTCACCGTGGCCAACCTGAACGAGACGGCCCGCATGTTCAGCGATCAGCTGCACCTCGACCCGAACGAACGGTTCGGCACAGCGCTGCCGTTGTTCCACGTGTTCGGGCAGTGCGTCTGCCTCAACACCACGCTGTACGCCGGCGGCACCATGTCGCTGCTCAGCCCGTTCGACCCGGTCGCGATGGTCGAGATGATTCGCGACCACCAACTGAACGTGGTCGCGGGCGTCCCGACCATGTGGAACTTCATGCTCCACGTCGGTGGCGACTTCGGACCGGCCGACTTCGGATCGCTGCGACTCGCCGCCTCCGGTGGAGCGAGCCTGCCGGTCGAGGTGATCCGCGCGTTCGAGCAGAAATTCGGTTGTTCGATCCTGGAGGGCTACGGCCTCACCGAGTCGACCGGCGCCTCCACCTATCACGCGGTCGACATCGAGCAACGCGTCGGAACCGTCGGAGTTGCATTGCCCGACACCGATATCGAGGTTCGCGGCCCCGACGGTTCGACGCTGCCGACCGGTGAGATTGGCGAGGTGTTCATGCGCGGCCCGATGGTGATGGCCGGTTATTGGAACCGCCCCGACGCCACCGCCGCCGACCTCGTCGACCGCTGGTTGCGCACCGGTGACTTGGGCAAGCTCGACTCCGACGGCTACCTCTCGATCGTCGACCGCGCCAAGGACCTCATCATCCGCGGCGGCTACAACGTCTACCCGCGCGAGGTGGAGGAGGTGCTTTACGAACACCCCGATGTCGTCGAGGCCGCTGTGCTCGGCATCCCCGACGACACGTACGGCGAAGAGGTCGCCGCGGTCGTCGTCCCCACCCCGGGTGTCACCCTCGACCCGGAACAGTTGCGCGACTACCTCAAGGAACGCCTGTCGGCCTACAAGGTGCCCCACGCGTTCAAGTTCGTCGACGCTCTGCCGAAGGGTCCGACCGGCAAGATCCTGAAGCGGGCCGTGGTGTGGGAGAAGTGAGTCCGATCGAGGCGGTCGTCTTCGACTTCGGCGGCGTTCTGACCGCGAGCGTCTTCGGCGCCTTCCGGTCGTACGGCCGGGAGCTGGGCATCGACCCCGACCTACCGCTGCGCGTCCTCTCCACCGATCCGGAGGCATCCCGCCTGCTGGTCGACCACGAGGAGGGTCGATTGCCGGCCGCCGACTTCGAACGCGGCTACGCCGAACGGCTCGGCGCCCACGGCGTCGATGTGCCGGCCGAGGGTCTCCTCGCCGGCGTACAGCGCGCCATGGCGCGCGATGAGCGCAGCGTGGCGCTCGTCGCCGATCTGCGCTCCCGCGGGCTGAAGGTCGGCCTGCTTTCCAACTCGCTCGGCGAGGACTGCTACCGCGGGTTCGATCTGCCGGCCATGTTCGATGCCGTCGTGATCTCCGGGGAGATCGGCGTGCGCAAGCCGTCGCGGGCCGCGTACGCCGCCGTCTGCGAGGCGCTCCACGTCGCCCCGGAGCGGGCCGTGATGATCGACGATCTGCGGCAGAACATCGTGGCCGCGCAGCGCTTCGGGATGCAGGGCATCCTGCACCGCGACGCCGCCACAACGGGCCGCGAGCTCGACCAGCTGTTGACCAATTCCATTGAGGAGAAGTGATGTTCGAGCTCACCGAGCGCGGCAAGGACTACCAGCAGCGCCTGTTGCGGTTCATGGACGAGTTCGTCTATCCGGCCGAGCCGGTCTATGAGGAGCAGATGGCGCAGCTGACCGCGCAGGGGCGCCCCCACGCCATGCCGCAGGCGCTGACCGACCTCAAGACCGAGGCGAAGTCGCAGGGTCTGTGGAACCTGTTCCACCCGCACCCCGAATGGGGCCCCGGGCTCTCCAACCTCGACTACGCCCACCTTGCTGAGATCACCGGCCGCAGCATCCACATCGCCCCGGAGGCGACGAACTGCAACGCCCCCGACACCGGCAACATGGAGGTGCTGACACTTTTCGGCACAGCGGAACACAAGGAGAAGTGGCTCAGGCCGCTGCTCGCCGGCGAGATCGCTTCGGCATTCGCGATGACCGAGCCCGCGGTCGCCTCCTCCGACGCGACGAACATCGAGACGCGGATCGAGGCCGACGGCGACGAATACGTCATCAACGGTCGCAAGTGGTGGACCTCGAACGTGCTCCACGAAAACTGCAAGGTGCTCATCGTGATGGGTAAGACCGACCCCGAGGGCCCCACCCACCGTCAACAGAGCATGCTCGTGGTTCCGCTCGACACCCCCGGGGTCACGGTCCTGCGCAACCTGCCGGTCTTCGGCTATGTCGACCGTGAGGGCCACGGCGAGGTGCTGTTCGAGAATGTACGGGTTCCCAAGAGTGCGCTGCTGGCCGGCGAGGGTGATGGGTTCATGATCAGCCAGGCCCGCCTCGGCCCCGGCCGGATCCACCACTGCATGCGGGCCATCGGGATGGCCGAGCGCGCGCTCGACATGATGATCGATCGCGCCCAGGCCCGCATCACCTTCGGCAAGCCGATCGCCGAGAACGCGAACATCCAGGATTGGATTGCCGAGTCGCGCATCGAGATCGAGATGTGTCGGCTGCTGGTGCTGAAGGCCGCCTACATGATGGACACCGTCGGCAACAAGGCCGCGCGCACCGAAATCGCCGCGATCAAGGTTGCCGCACCGAACATGGCGCTCAAGGTCGTCGACCGCGCGATCCAGGTGCACGGCGGCGGCGGCGTGAGCAACGACTTCCCGCTCGCCGGGTTCTGGGCCGGACTGCGCACCCTGCGTTTGGCCGACGGTCCCGACGAGGTCCACAAGAAGACGATCGCTCGTTACGAATTGCGCCGCCGCAACGAGAACTGGGGACGCCGCAAGTGAGCTCGGACCTTCCCTTCGAATTGACGGTCGTCGCCGGTTGGCTGCGTGAGGCCGGCGAGGCGGTGCAAGAGCCGTTGGCCGCTCACCGGATCGGTGCCGGGCAGTCGAACCTGACCTACCTGATCACCGACGGGCAGGAGCGGCGCTGGGTCCTGCGGCGACCGCCGCTGGGCAAACTGCTGCAGTCGGCTCACGACGTCGCGCGCGAGGCGCGGATCATGAGCGCGCTCGCCGACACCGACGTGCCCGTTCCCCACGTCTTCGGGCTGTGGCATCTGGAGGAGGTGCCCCACCTGCTGATGTCGTACGTTGATGGTTTGGTCATCGACAACCCGCAGACCGGAGCGGCCGTGGCCGACGCGGTGCGGGCCGGGATCGGGCCGTCGATCGCCCGTACGCTCGGCCGCATCCATGCGGTCGACCTCGACGCGGTGGGCCTGGCCGACCTCGCCAGCCATGCGCCGTACGCCGAACGCCAGCTCGGCCGCTGGAGCAAACAGTTGGCCGCAAGCCGGATCGGCGAGACGCCCGACCTCGATCGGTTGGCCGAGGTGCTCACCGCGAACATTCCGGCGCACACCGAGATCTCCCTGGTGCACGGTGACCTGCACCTCGCGAACGCGATGTGTGATCCGGCGACCGGTGAGGTTGTCGCGGCGCTGGACTGGGAACTGTCGACGCTCGGCGACCCGCTGGCCGACCTCGGCACGCTGCTCGGCTACTGGCCGCAGCAGGGCGAGTCGATCAACGGCGACTTGTTCGGCGCCGCCGCGCTGCCCGGCTTCGCCACCCGCGCCGACTTGGTGGAGGCGTACGCCACGCAGACCGGTCGCGATGTCTCCGACGTCGGCTTCTGGCACGTCCTGGGCTTGTGGAAACTGCTGATCATCATCGAGGGGATTCGACGACGGGTGCTCAATGACCCGAACAATGCGGCGCTTTCGGGGACTCCGGGGCAGGACTACACCGAGCACCTGATCGCCCGCGCCTGGGATCTGGTCGATCACTACGGGTTGCGGTCGTGACGACCGATCCGCATCCGCCCGCCCTCGCCGACGCGCGCAAACTGCGTACGCCGCCGGTCACCGCGCGCGGCGTTCGAACCCGGGCGGCGCTGGTCGCCGCCGCCCGCCGGGTATTCGAGCGCGACGGCTTTGTCGATGCCCGCCTAACCGACATCACCCTCGAGGCGGGTTGCTCGACCGGCACGTTCTACACCTATTTCGACGGCAAGGATGAGATCTTCCACGCGGTCTTGCTGGAGGTTCAGGACGAGATGCTCCACCCCGGAGCGTCCCGGCTGGCCGACGCGTCCTCCCCCCGCGCGGTGATCGAAGCCGGCAACCGCGCCTACCTGCGGACCTACCGCAAGAACGCGAAGCTGATGCTGCTGCTGGAGCAGGTGGCCGCGGTCGATCCGGAGTTCCGGGCGGCCCGGCACCGACGCAGCAAGGCGTTCGTGGTGCGCAACACCAAGGCGATCCGCGAGCTGCAGGCGGCCGGTCTCGCCGATCCGTCGTTGGACCCGGCCCTGACTGCTCGCGCCTTGTCGTCGATGGTGAGCCGAGTCGCCTTCGACACCTTCTGCCTCGGCGAGCGCGCCACCTTGGACGCGCTGGTCGAGACCACGACAACGATCTGGGTGAACGCTCTCAAATTGCGCAACTGACGCTCCGCAACGAAGGAAATGGTGTGTCCATGACACAGGTACAGACAGCAAAGGGTCCGATCGACTCCGCCGACCTCGGGAAGGTGCTCGTTCACGAGCATGTCTTCGTTCTCGGCGAGGAGTTCCGTCTCAACTACGAGACGTGGGATGAAGAAGCGGAGGTGAACCGCGCGGTCGGGATGCTGAACGAGCTGAAGGGCTTGGGCATCGACACGATCCTGGACCCGACGGTGCTCGGCCTCGGGCGCTACATCCCCCGCATCCAGCGGATCGCCGAACAGACCGAGCTCAACGTCGTGGTCGCGACCGGCATCTACACCTACAACGACGTGCCGTTCCAGTTCCATTACACCGGTCCCGGGCTGCTGTTCGACGGGCCGGAGCCGATGGTCGAGATGTTCGTGAAGGACATCCGGGAGGGCATCGCAGACACCGGCGTACGGGCCGCTTTCCTCAAGTGTGCGATCGAGGAGGCCGGACTCACCCCGGGTGTCGAGCGGGTCATGCGCGCGGTCGGGCAGGCCCAAGTGGAGACCGGCGTCCCGATCACCGTTCACACCAACCCGCACATCAAGGCCGGTCTGATCACCCAGAAGGTACTCAAGGAGGAGGGTGTCGACCTCAGCAAGGTGGTCATCGGCCACAGCGGCGACTCCACCGACCTGGACTACCTGACCGAGCTCGCCGATGCCGGCAGCTTGCTGGGCATGGACCGCTTCGGCATCGACGTCCTGCTGCCCTTCGAGGATCGGGTCACCACGGTCGTCGAGATGTGCCGCCGGGGCTACGCCGAAAAAATGGTTCTAGCCCACGACGCGTCCTGCAGCATTGACTGGTTCCCCGCCGGAGCCAAAGAACAAGCCGTCCCGAACTGGAACTTCCGACACATCAGTGAGGACGTCCTGCCTGCTCTGCGGGAGCGGGGAGTGACGCAGGAGCAGATCACCACGATGCTGGTGGACAACCCGCGGCGATACTTCGAGTAGCAAACCCCGATGCCACCTCACCTGAGTAACGTCGTGCCTCGTGAAGTCCAAAGCCCGCCGCGAGGTCACCCAAGAAGGTGACGAGAGTCTGCTCACCGTCCTCATCGCCTTCGCCGCCAACCTGCTGATCGCGATCGCCAAGACGGCCTCGGCGGCCATCACCGCGTCGGCGTCGATGGCCGCCGAGGCCGCCCACTCGTGGGCCGATACCGGCAACGAGATCTTCCTGTTGATCGGCACCAAGAAGGCGGCTCGACCAGCTGACGAATCTCATCCACTGGGCTACGGCCGGGTCGGCTACGTCTGGTCGATGTTCGCCGCCTTCGGACTCTTCGCGGTGGGATCCGCGGTGTCGGTGTTGCACGGCGTGCAGTCGCTGACGTCCAACGAGCAGGAATCACCGTCGTACGTTTGGGCCTACGCAGTTCTTGCCGTCTCGTTCGTGCTCGAGGGATTCTCTTTCCTTCAGGCCACCCGACAGGCGCGAGCCGGCGCCGACGAGCGCCGGATGCACCCGCTGCGCTACGTGCACCTCACCTCGGACTCCACCCTGCGCGCGGTCTTCGCCGAGGACGCGGCCGCTTTGATCGGGGTCGTTCTCGCCGCGGCCGGAATCGTGGCCCACCAACTCACCGGCAACGCGCTCTGGGATGCGCTGGGGTCGATCGCGGTCGGCGTCCTGCTGGGGGTCGTGGCGATTTTCCTGATCAGCCGCAACATGGACTTCCTCACCGGTGAGGAGATCACGCCGCTGGCTCGCAACCGAGTGTTGGCCGAGCTGTTGGCCCACCCGCTGGTCGAGCGAATCTCCTATCTGCGCACCGAGTGGATCGGAGCCGACAAGGTCTATCTGGTCGCCGCCGTCGACCTCGTCGGCGACGATGTGGAGTCAACCGTCGCGCAGCGCCTGTCCCAGATCGAGGACGAGATCCAGCAGCGTCCGCAGGTCGGTCGCGCCGTATTGACGCTCACCCGCCCCGATGACACGGCAGACCTGCGCCCGGGCGCCCTGCCAGACTGGTATTTGCCTGACAATCCGGACACTTCAGACCACCTCTAAGGGTGGCATTCGTCGTACTTCGGCGTGGACGACCGTCCAACAACTAATGTGAAAGAGTGTCTGCCCAACCCCTTCGCCTTGCCCTGGTCAACGACTACCAGATTGTCGTCGCCGGCCTTCGCAGCATGCTGCTGCCCTTCGCCGATCGGGTCCAAGTCGTCGAGCTCAACGCCGACACTCTCCCGGCTTCGCCCGTCGACGTCGCGGTCTACGACACCTTTGCCTCCGCCGCCGACGACACTCAGCGGCTCGACGAGCTCGTCGGCGCCCACAACGCCCGCCGGGTCGCCGTCTATTCGTTCTGCGAGGAGCAGCGAGCCGTCAGCGACGCCTTACGTCGCGGCGCGTCCGGCTACATCTCCAAGAGCGTCGCGCCGGCCCGGCTGGTGCGTGCATTGGAGCGGATCGCGGCCGGCGAGCGGGTGATCGAGGTCGCGCTGTCGCATCCGGTGATCATCACCGGCGGGAATGCCTGGCCCGGCCAGAGCCACGGCCTGACCGCGCGCGAAGCCGAGATCGTCGGCTTGATCGCCCGCGGCCTGTCGAACGAGGAGATTGCGGCGCGTTGTTACCTGTCGATCAACACCGTCAAGACCTACATCCGTACGGCGTATCGCAAGGCGGCAGTCTCGACCCGCGCCCAAGCGGTCGGCTGGGCCCTGCGCAATGGTTTCGACACCGATCACGTGCGGGTGAACTGACCATACGGATGCCGATCGACCCGTTCGTGCGATCATCGGGCGCATGAACACCCGACTCGGACGAGCAGCCCTGAGCGGCCCCGGTCGCGCCGCGATCAGCACCACCATCGCCGGTGGCCTGACGGCCGTATCAGGGGGTCCGGCCCAGCTGACCCACCTGTTCAAGCGTCGCTTCCCCACCGTTGCGGTGACCGGAGTGACCGGCGTCGGCAAGACCGCGCTCGCCAACCGGTTGGCCCGGCGTACGACCGATCCGGCAACGGTGGAGGTCGGCTCGGCCACCATGGAACGGCGCACCCGCCGCTCCTCCCGACTGCACGGCTTCCGGTTCCGGGTGGTGCCCGGCGACAACGCCGCCACCCGCCTCGGTGCGCTCGACGAGGTCTTCCACGACGAGCCGGTCGACGGCGTGATCCACGTGGTCGCCTACGGCCACGCAACTGCCCGTCGTACGGGCGGAACCTCGGGCTCTGCGAGCGCCGACCGCGAGCGCCAACTCCGGGCCGAACTCGAGGACTGGTCGATCACCGCCCACCGGATCGCGTCAATGGCGGTGCGCCGTGACCACCCGATCTGGCTGCTGATCGTCGTCACGAAGACCGACCTGTTCCCCGACGAGATCGACGAAGCCGTCGACTACTACTCCCCGGCAGCGGCTCACCGTTCGCGGCGAAGCTCGACGAACTGCGCGCGCTCGCCGGTGGCGCCAAGCTGTCGATCGACGTGTTGCCGGTCAGCAGCCTCGGCAAGGCATCGGACGATCTGATGCAGCAACTGGTGACGCGGATGGAACAGCTCTCCGGTCACGTCTGACCGGTCAGGCCTGCTTCGTCAGGCCTGCTTCGTCAGGCCTGCTTCGTCAGGCCTGCTTCGTCGGGCCTGCTTCGTCAGGGTGCCAGTGACCTGATCAGGTCAGCCGCCGGACCATTCTGCGCGCTGCGCCAGCCCGTTCCCGCCCACAGGTGCACCCCATGCGGGTCCCCGGCCTGCGCGGCCGCTTGACGCAGCGGCCTGGTCAGATGGTGGATCGCCGGGTAGCCCAGCGGGGCCTGCGCATCGAACTCGTCGATGAACCGGGTGCGCAACGCCCGCGCCGGCCGCCCCGTGAAGCAGTGCGTCAACCGTGTTTCGGTGAAGCTTTCGTCGGCCAACGCGGCGCGATGAACCGCGCTGGTGCCGGCCTCATCGGTACGCAGCAACAGTGTTCCGACGGCGACAGCATCCGCACCCGCAGCCAGGAGACCGCGTACGGACTCGGGCCCGTCGACGCCTCCGGCGGCGATGATCGGGCGAGTGCTGCGGGTTCGTACGGCGCGCACCAGGTCGGCGGTCGGTATGTCGCGCGGGAGTTGGCGCGGGTCGTGGACTCCGCTGTGTCCACCTGCCCCTATCCCTTGTACGACGAGGAAATCGGCGCCGGTGTCGGCGGCAGCGACCGCTTCTTCGACGCTGGTCACCGTGATGCCGACCCTCGTTCCGACCCGCTGCAACGCCTGCAGATCGTTCGCCGGCACCAGGCCGAAGGTGACGGTGAAGAAGGGCACCGGCTGTTTGACCAACACCGCGATCTTGTCGGCCCAGTGGTCGTCGTCCTGCGTGATCGGAACCTCGAGCGGGCTGCCGCGGCGCGCCGCGAGCGTCGCGCGATAGGAGTCGTACGCAGCGGGATCGACGGGTGTGATGTGGGGCGCGAAGAGGTTCACCCCAAACGGCACGCCCTGCTCGCGCAGCGTCTGCAGGTCAGCGGTTAGTTGTTCGCCGGTGCGATAACCGCCGGGCAGAATTCCGAGCCCGCCACCGGCTGCCACGGCGGCCACGAGATCGGGGGTCGTGGGGCCGCCAGCCATTGGCGCGCCGACAACGGGAATATCTGAACCGGTCAACGTGTTCACGCCTGCGACTCTACGGCTGCGGAAATTTCTCGTTCGCGCCGCAGGCGTCCAGAACGATATTCTTGAATCCTGCGCACCCGCAGACCCTCCCGGCCTCCGACCTGAGGACTCCCATGTCAACTGCAGCCCCCGCTGCGCCTGAGTATCCCGACAAGATTGACGGCGCAGTTCTGAAGATCGCGGGCGTTGTCGTGCTCGGCGCGATCATGTCGATCCTCGACATCACCGTGGTGAACGTCGCCCTGCCTGACCTGCAGGTCACCTTCACCGGCGCCGACAACCCCCTGCCCTACTCCACCGTCGCGTGGACCGTCACCGCCTACACCCTCGCCTTGGCGACGGTGATCCCGCTGACCGGCTGGGGCGCGGACCGCTTCGGCACCAAGCGTCTCTACATGCTCGCGGTGACCCTGTTCACCGCCGGATCGGTGCTCTGCGCCTCAGCAGGCAGCATCAACATGCTCATTCTGTTCCGCGTTCTGCAGGGCCTCGGCGGTGGCCTGCTGATGCCCCTCGGGATGACGATCATGACGCGAGCGGCCGGCCCGAAGCGGATGGGTCGCCTGATGGCGATCCTCGGCGTGCCGATGCTGCTCGGTCCCATCCTCGGTCCGATCCTGGGTGGGTGGCTGATCGACCACTACAGCTGGCACTGGATCTTCCTGATCAACCTCCCCCTTGGCATCGCGGCCCTGGTTTACGCCATGTGGGCGCTGCCCGCCGACAAGCCGGAACCGACGGAGTCGTTCGACGTCGTCGGCATGTTGATGATGAGCCCGGGCCTGGCGCTGTTCCTCTACGGGATCTCCTCAATCCCCAGCGAGGGCACCTTCTTCTCCGCCAAGGTCCTCAGCTTCACCTTCATCGGTCTCGCCCTGCTGGTCGCGTTCGTGTTCTACAGCTTCAAGCCGAAGCACCCGCTGCTCGACCTGCGGCTGTTCAAGAACAAGCAACTGACCATCGCGCTGCTGACCATGTTCATCTTCGCGGCCGCCTTCTTCGGTGGGTTGCTGCTGGTGCCGACCTACTTCCAGCAAGTACGCGGTGAGTCGCCCCTCGATGCCGGTCTCCTCGTTGCCCCGCAGGGCATAGGCGCGATGCTGACGATGCCGATTGCTGGCGCGTTGAGCGACAAGATCCCGGTCGGGCGCATCGTGCCTGTCGGGTTGGTCCTGATCATCGGCGGCATGTTCGCGATGACGCAGATCGACGGCACGACCTCCTACTGGGGCTACATCATCCCGGTGCTGTTCGTGATGGGTCTGGGCATGGGCGCCACGATGATGCCGATCATGACGTCGGCCATCAAGACGCTGCGAGCCCACGAGGTCGCCCGCGGATCGACGCTGCTGAACATCACCCAGCAGATCGCTTCCTCGGTCGGCGTCGCGATCATGTCGGTAGTTCTGACCAACGGCCTGAAGAACGACAAGCTCGTCTCGCAGGCGCAGGGCTTCAGGGAGGCCACGAAGGGCATGAAGGACCCGGCGCAGATCCAGGCAACCGCGGGCAAGTTCCCGGCAGTTGCCGAGATCCTCGCCTCGACCAGCCCGGCGAACGCGGCCGCCAAGCTCGGGGCCGACGTCTCCCAGGCCATGGGCAAGATCTTCGGTTCGACCTTCCTGGTCGCGGCGATTCTGGTTGCGCTCACCCTGATCCCGGCGTTCTTCCTCCCGCGCAAGCACGAGGAGTCGCACTACGACGACGACGAGAAGGACGCTGCGCCGGTGCTGATGCACTGATCCGCGCGCCCTTGTCGGCCGCCCACGCACCGTTGTTCGTACGGTGCGTGGGCGGTTTCGTTTCCTCCCCCGGTCCTCGAGCCGCCGTCGCAGCCGAATACCTTCTCGGGTGAGCCAGTTCGGGTGAGCCAGTTCACGCAGGTTCAACTTGACGACGGACAGGGCTATCCATAGCGTTTGGTTATCCCTTCAGTAGTTCCGCGTTATTGCGGGCTTGTCTTCAGGAGCTGCCGTGAGCAACGCCGTCACACCCGATTCCACTGCCATCCCTGAACTGCCCGAGAAACCCCAGCGTGGCCGTGGTCCGCTCATCGGTGGCGTTGCCGCAATCGCCGTTGTTGCCTTGGCCGCGGGCTTCGGCATCGGCCGGGCGACCGCCAATTCAGGCTCAGGTTCGGCCGCGAAGACGGTGACCGTTCGAGTTGGCACAACTGACGCCAGCAGCGACGTGTGGCCGATCCTCACGCGCCTGGCTAAGGCGCAGGGGATCGACTTGCAGACGGTCAACTTCAGCGACTACACCCAGGCCAACCCGGCGCTGGCCCAGAAGCAGACCGACCTCAACCAGTTCCAGCACCTGCAGTTCCTGGCGAACTACAACGTCAGCGCCAAGCAAGACCTGGTCCCCATCGGCTCGACCGTGGTCGTGCCGTTGCCGCTCTACTCCAAGAAGCACACCAAGCTCGACCAGATTCCCCAGGGCGGCAAGATTGCCATCCCCAACGACGCCACCAACCAAGCGCGCGCACTGCTGGTTCTGCAGTCGGCCGGGCTACTGAAACTGAAAAACGGTGGGAACGCGCTGTCCACGCCGACCGACATCGACACCTCGGCCTCAAAGGTGAGCGTTGTGCCAGTGGATGCGGCACAAACGGTGGCAGCGCTGACCTCCGTCGATGGCTCCATCATCAACAACAACTTCGCCCTCGATGCCAAGCTCGATCCGAAGTCCGCCCTCTTCCAGGACGACCCGAAGTCGCCGGCGGCGGAGCCGTACATCAATGTCTTTGTCGCCCGAAATGCCGACAAGAACAACCCGACCTACCTCAAGGTCGCGCAGCTGTGGCACTCCCCTGAAGTGATCGCGGCGGAAAACAAGGAAACCAAGAACACCGCGGTCGTGGTTAACCGGCCCGAGAGTGACCTGCTCGGCATCCTGACCAAGCTGGAGAAGGACATCTCGGCCTCATGAGCGACCCGATCATCCGGTTCGAAAGCGTCGAGAAGACGTTCCGCCGAGGCTCCAGTTCGGTCGCGGCCGTGGTCGACGTCGACCTTGAGATCGAGCGCGGCGAGGTGTTCGCCTTCATCGGCTTCTCCGGGGCCGGCAAGAGCACCTTGGTGCGGCTGATCAACGGCCTCGAGCAGCCGACCGGTGGCACCATCACCGTCGCCGGAAAAGACCTGAACAGGCTGTCGGCCAAGGAAATTCGCGCGCTGCGCGCCGACATCGGGATGGTCTTCCAGCAGTTCAATCTGCTGCGCTCACGCACCGTCTACGGCAATGTCGCCTTTCCGCTGGAGATTGCCGGCTGGTCGGCGCAGAAACAGAAGGCGCGGATCACCGAGCTGCTGCACTTCGTCGGTCTCACCGAGCGCGCGTGGGCCTATCCCGAGGAGTTGTCCGGTGGCCAGAAGCAACGCGTTGGCATCGCCCGCGCGCTGGCCACCAACCCGGAGATCCTGCTGGCCGACGAGGCCACCAGCGCGCTCGACCCCGACACGACCCGCGACGTCTTGGCGCTGCTGCGCCGGGTGAATGAGGAGTTCGGCACCACCGTCGTGGTCATCACCCACGAGATGGAGGTCGTACGGACGCTCGCCGACCGGGTCGCGGTTCTCGACAGTGGGCGGGTGGTCGAAAGCGGACCCGTACGCGAGGTATTCGCGGCACCAAAGGCCGAAGCGACTCGCCGACTGATTGGCGCGACGCTCGACAATCGCCCCGACGACATCGAGTGGGCGCAACTGCAGCAGCGTTACGCCGGCAGGCTGGTGACGGCCACGCCGTACGCCGGAAAGAGCCTTGGCGCGGTCATCGGCAGCGCCGCGGCTCGCGGGGTGGGGCTGGAAATCGTCCATGGTGGCGTCACCCGGATCAAGACTTCGGAGTTGGCCACCTTCACCTTCGAACTCACCGGCGAGGATCTCTCGCTGGACGCGTTCATCCACGACCTGCAGCAGGTCGCGACGGTCACTGAGGGAGCGGCATGAGAAGCGTCGGCACCGACTGGAGCGTTCTGGGGCCGGTCCTGAAGGACTCGATCCTGCAGACCCTGCTGATGTCCGCGGTCACGCTCATCGTTGGCGGCGGCCTGGGCCTGGCCGTGGGGGTGCTGCTGCACACGACACGCTCCGGCGGACTGCTGGCCAACCGCGCGTTGCACACCGTGCTCAACGTGATCGTGAACATCGTTCGGCCGATTCCGTTCATCATCTTCATCACCGCGGTCGGCCCACTGACTCTGCAGGTGATGGGCACGACCGTCGGCACCCGCGCAGTGCTCTTCCCGCTCGCTTTCGCGGCCACCTTCGGTATCTCGCGGATCGTTGAACAGAATCTGGTCAGCGTTGATCCGGGCGTGATCGAGGCCGCCGAGTCGATGGGTGCTTCGCCGTGGCGAATCATCCGCACCGTGTTGCTGCCGGAGGCCCTCGGACCCCTGGTGTTGGGCTACACCTTCGCCTTGGTCGCCGTGGTCGACATGACCGCCATCGCCGGGGCGATCGGCGGCGGCGGCCTTGGCCAGTTCGCCATCACGTACGGTTACCAGCGGTTCAACTGGACCGTCACCGGCGTGGCCGTGGTCATCATCATCATCCTGGTTCAGATCGCGCAGTTCTCGGGCAACGCGTTGTCTCGGAAGGTGATGCGCCGCTGAGCTCGGCCATTACCCTTCTAGGCGATGCGTGTCTGAAGCCAGCGCGACGACCAGAGCCGGGGTGAGGGGCAACCGCGGAATCAGGGTGGCCTGCACTGCGTGGTAGAGATCCGCCTTGGTGTCCCAGGTCAGCCGAGACACCTTGTTCTGGGCGTCCAACTCGTGCCACCAGGACCCACCGACGTGGTCGATCACCTTGTCGCCGACGTAGTCCCACACCGTTCTGTACCAGTCGTCGTACTGCAGTTCGCCGGTCGCGTGGTGCAGCGCGGCGGCCGCGCCGATCGCCTCGGCTGTGACCCAGTGCATCCGCTCGTGCACCACAGCGGCGCCGTTCCAATCGACCGTGTAAACGAAGCCGGGGGCGCCGTCGACGGCCCACCCCTCGCGTACGGCTGCGGCGAACAGTTCGCGCGCGTCGTTGAGCATCCAGTCGGGTGCCGCATCGCCCCGGGCCTGCAGGGCAGCCCGCGCGTGCAGGCTCAGGCGTGCCCATTCGAGCCAGTGGCCGACCGTCGCCCCGTACGGGCGGAACGGGTCGGCCGGCTTGTCACGGTTGTAGTCCAGCTGCGGCTGCCAGTCGGCGGTGAAGTGTTCCGGCAGCCGCCAGTGGTTGCCCCGGGCGAAGACGTGGACGGCCTGCTCGATGATCCGTACGGCCCGGTCGAGCCAGACCCGGTCGCCGGTCACGTCGGCGGCGGCGAGGTAGGCCTCGACGGTGTGCATGTTGGCGTTGATCCCGCGGTACGGGTCGAGCTGGGTGAACCCGCGGTCCCACTCCTCGACCGCCATGCCGGCGGCGTCGTCCCAGAAGTACCGCTCGCTGACCGCGAGCGCCTGCTCCAGCAGTTCGGCGGCGCCGGGGCGACCGGCGACCGTGGCACTGGCCGAGGCGAGCACCACGAAGGCGTGCGGGTACGCGGCCTTCTGCGTCGACACCGGGGTGCCGTCACGCTCGACCTCGGCGAACCACCCGTCGTGATCGGGATCGGCGAACAGTTCGCGGATCGCGGCGATCCCGTGGTCGGCGATCGCTCCGCAGCCCGGTCGGCGCATCAGGTGGCCGAGCGAGTAGACGTGGGTCATCCGGCAGGCGATCCACAGTTCCAACGGTCCGTCGACCGGTGAGCCGTCGTCGCCCTGCCGGGCGAAGCCGCCGCCGGGGACGACACTGCGGCGGCCGAACTCGAGCAGCCGGTCGGTCTCGGTCTCCAGCCAACGGTCGTGCCACGCGGATCCGAGCCAGGTCGTGGTGTCCATCGGCCCAGTCTGGCCGATCTGCTCAGCGGAACTGGTGGGAGGCGACGTTGTTCTTCAGCCAGGAGGGCAGGTCACCCCGCGCGCCCGGGGGCACGTCCAGGTAGCGGCCGGTGAACCCGCTGTTGAAGTACATCCGCACGGTGTGGCTGCTGCGGTTCCAGTACGACGCCGCGGAGTTCTTCAGACACCTCCCGCTGCCCGCGCCGGACCCGAGGAAGGTCTCGCAGTCCGGTGGCTTCGAGCCGTAGTTGGCCAGGCTGTCGTCGAAGTCGGCGGTGGCGCCGTAGCCGTACTGCTTGCTGTTGAACTGCAGGCAGAACTCGCCATCGTCGCAGACCCCGTTGTGCGGGGCACGGGTGCGCGCGGCCGCGGCTGCCGACGCCTTCGACCGCAGCGAGGTCTCCAGCCCGGAGGCCTGCACGACGCCCGGCGCGTGATGCCCGCCCAGCGCGTACGCGGTCAGGCCGCCGGCCGCGAGGACGACCGCCACCCCCGCCGCCAGCCACGGCGCCCTGCTCCGCCGCCCGGCGCGGGCGGCGGGAGCGCCCGCGGCGAGCGTCGGGTGACTGTGCACGTTCGGCGTGGGGGTGACGGTCGCCGCACCCGCCCAAGCGGCCCCGAGGTCGTCCACGAAGGCGCCGGCGGACGGGTGGCGCTCGGCCGGGTCGAGCGAGAGCGCGCGGGCGAGCACCGCGTCGACCTCCGGAGGCACCCCGTGGCGCGTCCGGGACAGGCTCGGCCGCGGGGAGGTCAGCGCGGCCGTCAGGACCGCGGTCACCGACGAGCCGGGGAACGGCCGTTCGCCGCTGAGCAGGTGGAAGAGGGTCGCGGCGAGGGAGTAGACGTCGGCGGCCGGGCCGGTCGGTTCGCCGCGCAGCTGCTCGGCGGAGGCGTACGCGACCGACCCCACCATCGCCTGTGTCTCGGTCAGGTCGCTGGGCAGCTCCACCGAGCGGGCGATGCCGAAGTCGGTGACCAGGGCGCGCTCGCCGGTGGGCGTCGCCGCGATCAGGATGTTGGCCGGCTTCACGTCGCGGTGCACGACGCCGCGGGAGTGCGCGTGATCGAGCGCCTCGGCCACCTGTGTCGCCCACCCCAGCACCCGGGCGGGATCCAGCGGTCCTTGCGCGGCGGTCCGGGCGGCGTCCGGACCGTCGACGTACTGCATCGAGATCCACAGCAGCCCCTCGAACTCGCCGCGGTCGTAGACGGTGACGATGTTCGGGTGGTCGAGCCGGGCGGCGAGATCGGCTTCGCGCAGGAAGCGGGCGCGGGCCTGCGTCTGGTCGCGGCCCGACGGCGCCATCACCTTGATGACGACCTCTCGCGGCAGCCGCGGGTGACGGGCCAGGTAGACCTCGCCCATCCCGCCGGCCCCCAGGAGTCGGCCCAGCTCGTACCCGGCGATCTGGTGGGGCGTCATGGTCAGCCATGATGACCGCTCCGAGGGGTGGGCGGTCAACCGCGCTGCAGGATCATCTCGTCCCACGGCGTGGCGGTGAGGCCGTACGCCCCGGTCAGCACGCCGTCGCGCAGCACGGTCGGGCGGTACCAGAGGTAGCCCTGCTGGTGCAGCGAGCGCATCGAGGCGTTGACCAGGCCCGCCGCGCGGACGAGCCCCCGCGGCACCTTCACCACGCGTGCGCGGCCGCCGTCAGCGACCCGTACGGCGAGATCGCGCAGCGACTGCGCGGGCCGGCTGGGCACGCTCACGATCCGGTCGCCCGTCGGCGCCAGATCGGCCGCGTGCTGGGCGGCGACGATCATCGCGCGGGACATGTCCGGGATGTACGTCAAGGCGTGCGGCAGGTCGGGATCGGCCAGCACGAACGCCGGGCGCCCCTTCGCGACCGGGCCGATCACGGTCGCCAGCGCCATCGACGACGCCGGCGTCGCGGTCGGTCCGACCAGGTCGGAGGCGACGACACTGATCGTGATCGCCGGGTGGGCGGCGCGGGCGGCGAGCAGCTCGGCCCGTACCTCTCCGAGCGGGCTGCACGGCTGCAGCGGGGCGGTCTCCGACAGGTCGCTCGCCGCGGCGCCGAAGGCGTAGACGGACTCCGGGAAGACCACCGGGATGCCCGCGTCGGCGGCGACGTCCATCACCACGCGCTCACGCTGCGGCAGGCTCGCCCGCCAGGACTTCGGGTCGTACGCGGCGTGGATGCAGTGGAAGATCGCGGCGGCCCCGGAGGCCGCGGCATGCAGCACCTCCGGGTCGCCGGCATCGCCGACCACGCAGTCGGCGCCGTCGATCGGGCGCGCGGTGCGCTGGACGACGGTGACCTCGTGGCCGTCCGCCAGCAGGTCCTCGGTGAGCTGGGTGCCGATCTGACCGGCGCCGGTGATGACGTACTTCATGACTCTCTCCTCAAAGTGTGAGCGGTGCTCTCGTTTCTTCACCGTAGGGCGGACCGGTGAGAAAAACAAGAGCACCGCTCACATCTGTGTGAGGATGGTCGGCATGTCGACGACGAAGCGCACCCGGGCGGAGAACCGGGCCTGGATGGAGGCGGAGATCCTGCGGCTGGGGCGCGAGCAACTCGCCGACCGGGGGCCGGCAGCGCTGTCGTTGCGCGAGATCGCCCGCGACCTGGGCGTCGCGTCCTCCGCGGTCTACCGCTACGTCGCCGACCGGGACGCGCTGCTCACCCTGCTGGTGGTCGACGCGTACACGGCGCTCGCCGATCACGTGGAGGCGGCACTCGAGACGGCCCACGAGGGCGACCTCCCGGTGCACGTCCTCGCACGCGCGATGCGCGGGTGGGCGACCGCGCACCCCGCCGGATGGGGCCTGATCTACGGCACGCCGGTTCCGGGCTACGACGCCCCGGCCGACCAGACCACCGACCCCGGCGTACGGCTGATGATCCGGCTGGGGCGACTCATGGCCGGCTCCGACGTGGCAGGCATCGACCCACCGGCGGACTTCCGCGGATTCCTCGAGGGCGCCGCGCGCGAACTGCAGCTGGAACTCAGCCCGGCCGAGCTGGCGGCCGGCATAGAGGCGTGGTGTGCGATCGTCGGCACGATCAGCATGGAGGTCTTCGGTCAGCTGGGCAGGAACGGCGCCGCGTACGGCGGTGCGCTGCTCGACCAGACGTGCGACCGGATCGCCGGTCGACTCCCCTCAACGAGATAACTGGCCGGGTCCCAAGCAACTCCGTATCCGGAGTTGCGTGGGACCCGACCAGTCATGTCGGTGTGGAGCTGGTGGTCAGCGGCGCAGCGAGCGCGCGCGCAGCGGCAGCCAGACCACCAGCGCCATGATCGCCATCGCGATCGGCACGTGCACGGCGGTCAGCGAGTCCTTGCTCTCGTCGCGGATGAGGCCACCGATGTAGGCCTCCAGCACCAGCAGGACGGTGAGGACGCCGGAGCCGATCCACAGCTCGCGGTGGGCGCGCAGCTTGATCGCGCCCCAGACGGTGGCGACCAGCGCGATCAGGATCGCCAGGTCGGCACCCCGGGCGTGGACGTCCATCCAGCCGTCGGCGGTCGGGCCGTCACCGCCGTGGCCCAGGAACAATCCGGCCCACAGCCCCTGGAGCAGGACGACGAGGGCCACCACGCCGAGCAGCGCGGAGAGGATCTTTTGGTCGCGCGCGGGGCTGGCCGGGCGCGCGTTGTCGATGCGTACGGAAGCGTCCGTGTCGGACATGGACATTTCCCCTTTCGGTCGGATCCCGTTGTCGGATGGCGGAATCACACGGCCTCACACCTTGCCCGGCGAATTTCTCAACCACTTCTCAACGGCCTACGTGTTGGGTAACGGGTCCGTGAAGCTTCGGTGAACGCCCTCACGGGACAGGCCAGCCCAGTGCCGGCGGATATCGTGACCGACATGTCAACCCCCACCGCAGGTCCCCCTCCGGTCGCCCCCGACGGCCGCAGCCTGCGGGTGCTCGTGGTCGAGGACGAAGCCGGCCTGGCCGAGGCCCTGGTCGCCGCGTTCGGCTTCCGCGGCTGGGAGGCCAGCAGCGCCGGCACCGTCGCCCAGGCCACCGAGGAGGTACGGCTGCGCCAACCCGACCTGGTGGTGCTCGACGTGATGCTGCCCGACGGGAGCGGCTTCGACCTGCTGACGGTGCTGCGCGCCCGCAACCCGCAGCTCGCCGTGCTCTTCCTCACCGCGCGCGACACCGCCGAGGACCGCATCCACGGCATCGACATCGGCGGCGACGACTACATCACCAAGCCGTTCGACCTGTCCGAGGTGCTGTCCCGTTCGCAGGGCTTGATGCGCCGCGCCGGGCTGCTGCGCCAGCAGCAGGGCAGAGAACTCCGGGTGGCCGACCTGGTCATCGACGTCGACGCCCACGAGGTGCGCCGGGCCGGTGAGCTGCTCACCCTCACCGCCACCGAGTTCGCGCTGCTGCGCTACTTCGCCACCCACCAACGGCGGGTGCTGTCCAAGGACGAGTTGCTGCGCAAGGTCTGGGGCAGCGACTTCGACGGCACCTCCCACGTGGTCGAGCTGTACGTCAGCTACCTGCGCAAGAAGGTCGACCTCGAGGGTCTCGAACCGCTGCTGCACACCGTGCGCGGCGCCGGCTACGTGATGCGGCCGCCGGTGGCATGAGACTCCTGCCGCGCACCCTCACCTCCCGGCTGGCGCTGCTGCTCGCGGCGCTGGTTCTCGGCGCCGGCACGATGGCCGGTGTCGCGGCCACCATCGGCATCCGAACCTTCCTGATGAGCCAGCTCGACACCGAGCTGCACCAGGCGGCCGCCCGCAACGTGGTGCTGAAGGCGCCGCCCAGCGGCAGCGACCACGACGCCGACAACCTCACCCGCAACGACAGTGGTCTGCCACCCGGCACCATCACCGGACACGTCTCGAACGGGCGGATCACCGACCTCGTGGTCGCGGCAGACCTCGACGGAGACCACTTGCCCACCGCCGCCGACCGGACCGCCGTGCAACGCGTCGCGGACTCCGACTCGCCGGTCACCGTACGACTGCAGAGTCTCGGGGACTACCGGGTGCTGGCCACGCAGAGTCCGGACGGCGAGGAGCTGATCACCGGCATCCCGCAGGCGCGGGTCGACCACGCGATCCGCGAACTGATCGTGCTGGAGGTGGTGGCGCTCGGCGTCGCGGTGCTGCTCGTCGCGGCCGCCGGAGCCCTGGCCGTACGCCGGTCCATGCGGCCGCTGCAGCATCTGGCCACCGTCGCCCGGCGGGTCACCCAGCTGCCGCTGGAGACCGGACAGAGCCGGATCGGGGTGCGCGCCGCGGAACTGACCGAGCCGACCGAGGTCGCCCAGGTCGGCCGGGCGATGAACGCCATGCTCGGCCACGTCGACCTGGCCCTGGAACAGCGGGACGAGAGCGAGCAGCGGCTGCGCGACTTCGCCGCCGACGCCAGCCACGAACTGCGGACGCCGCTGGCCGTGGCCCGCAGCCACGCCGAACTGCTGCAGGAGTACATGTCCTCGACGCAGCTGCCCGACCAGGTGCACCGCTCGCTGCAGCGGATCAGCGACGAGACCGGTCGGATGGCGGCGATCGTCAACGACCTGTTGCTGCTCGCCCGACTCGACCGCGAGTCGCCGGAACGGCGCGAGCCGGTCGACCTGACCCGGCTGCTGCTGGACGCGGTCGAGGACGCCCGGGTCACCGCGCCGGACCACCATTGGTCGCTGGACATGCCGGAGGAGCCGGTCACGGTCCGCGGCGACGAGGAGCAACTGCGCCGGATGGTGGTGAACCTGGTGGCCAACGTACGGCTGCACACCCCGAGCGGCACCTCGGCCCGGTGCACCCTCGAGCAGTCCGACGGCGACGTACGCCTGCTGGTGCACGACGACGGCCCGGGCTTCCCGCCCGAGCTCGTCGGTGAGGCGCACCAGCGGTTCGCCCGCGGGCGGCACCGTCAGGAGAGCACCGAGAGCACCGGGCTGGGCCTGGCGATCGTGCACGCCGTGACGCGCTCGCACGACGGGTCGCTGGACATCGCCAGCGTGCCGGGCGACACCACGGTCACCGTCACGCTCCCCGGCTCATCACCGAGATGACTCTCCGGGTCCCAGGCAACTCCGTATTCGGAGTTCCCTGGGACCCGGGGAGTTGTCTCGGTGTGGGGTCGCTCGAGGTCAGTCGCGGCGGCCGAGCAACAACGCCCGCGCCGGACACTGCTGCACCAACTCGCGCGCCTCGTCGCGGCTCAGGATCAGTCGGGAGGGCACGGGGTAGCCGAACTCGTCGAGCTCGACGGCGCCCTGGGAGATCACCGCGCACACGCCGTGCGCGGTGCAGGAGACCCGGTCCACGATCACGGACTCACCATTGCGATCGTGTCGGTCAGCGCGTCGCACGGGCCGGCTCCTTCCTGCTCGCGGTGGCGCAGCGCCCGGACAGATGCGCCCGTACGTCGGCGTCGAAGGTCCGCAGCGCCGAGGCCGCGAAGGCCGAGACACCGTCGGGGAAGCGGCAGGCGCCGCGGCCGGGCAGCATGCCCAGCCGGTTCTGCAGCAGCGGGAACTCCTCGACCGGCAGCCGCCCCGCGGCCAGCCGCTCGAACTGTTCTGCCACGGCGGGTACACCGAACATGCACGGTCCGCACTGACCGGCGGACTCGCCGGCCGCGTACGACAGCATCCGCGAGACGTACTCCAGCGGGCAGGCCGTGCGGTCGATCACCCGCAGCGCGCCGGTGCCGGTGGTCAGCCCGTACGGCTCCAGTCCCGCGTCCGACCAGATGGCCGAGGCGACCTCGCCGCCCGGGACGAACCCGCCGCTCAGGCCGGAGACGCCGACCGCGCGGACGTCGGTGGCGCCCGCCCGCTCCAGCAGGCCGCGCAGCGACGCGCCGGCCTCGCTCTGGTAGACGCCGGGCCGGGTGACCCGGCCGCCGACGGTCACCAGCCGGGGGCCGGGTTCCTGAGCGGTGCCGAAGCTGCGGAACCAGTCCGGTCCGTGCTGCTGGATCTGGCTGACGCGCCACACGGTCTCCGCGTTGAGCACGAGGGTGGGACGCAGCCGCTTGCCGCGGGCGTCCCTGGCACCGAAGGAGATCGGCGCGGTGCGCATGATCGGGCGGCCCAGCCCCCCGTGCCGCAGGCTCACCAGCGCGGACTCCTCCGAGGCGACGTAGCGCGGCGGGGCGGACAGCACGTCCAGGCCGGCGTCGAGCAACCGGCGCTCGGTCTCGCTGTCGCGGTGGGCCGCCCACACCACATCGCGGGCGATGAGGCCGGCGCCGTGCCGCAGTTCGTCGAGGTGTTCGGCGACGACGTACGCGTCCTTGTGGGTGCCGATCTCGCCGTCGCAGGCGTTGACGATCAACTCGGCGCGCCGGTCGATCGCCGACTGCAGCTTCACCCCGGTGGGGAAGCGCGCGCCGCCGCGACCGGTCAGGCCCGCGTCATCGAGCAACTGGACGAGGTTCATGTCCACTCCTGTCGTAGCACCTCGCGGCGCCGGGAACTGTCTCGGTGCGACCAGAGCAGACGCCACAGCAGTGCAGCGCCGCCCACGACCGCACAGGCGATGGTGGTGTCGAGCAGCAGGGGCTCGTTGGAGGTGCCCATGGAGATGCCGTGCCAGACGGTCATCGGCCACATCACGAAGCTGGACTTGTGCACGATGCGCCAGACGCGCTCGTTGATCCGGTGACGCAGCAGCGACGTGACCATCACCGCGGCGAGGATGTCGACCGCGAGCGTCCCGAGACCGACGGTGAAGCGGGCGTACGGCGAGGTGAACGGCACGAACGCCGAGATCAGGTCGATGTGCACGTACGTCTCGGCGACCGCGGTCGCGATGTGCACGACCAGGAAGGTGAGCATGCCGAGCGCGAGGCTGCGGTGTACCCCCTGGACGATGGTCGTCCGGCTGCCGACACTGCGGCGGGCCCCGGAGAGCACCAGGCCCAGCACCAGCACGGCGGTCATCAGCAGAATGCTCAGCGTCCCGGTGGCGCGGGAGACGTACCAGAGGATCTCGTTCACGACGCCCACTCCTGCGGGACCGGCGCGGGCCAGCCCGGGGTGCAGATCACGGTGCCGACCTGCGGCTGCAGGCGGGCCGGGATGCGGCGGCCGATCAGCCACATCGGCGCGGCGTCGCCCAGCACGCAGGCCGCGGTCGAGGCCGCGTTCGCCTCGAGCGCGGTGGCACCCAGGCAGGTGACCTGGCTCCAGGTGCGCTGTACGGGTCGTGCGGTCGCCGGGTCGAGCAGGTGGTGTCGGGGCTGTCCGTCGACCACCCAGCGGCGCCGGTCGGTGCCGGAGGTGGCGACGCCCTGAGTGGTCAGCGCCAGACCGCGACCGTCGTCGACGGTCACGACCCAGCCGCCCGCGGGCGGTTCGCCGGACAGCGCGATGTCGCCGCCGAGGTCGACCAGGAAGCCACCGGGAAGGGTGGCCGCGAGTTCGCGGGCGATGCGATCGGCGGTGGACGCCTTGCCGGTGGACCCGAGGTCGAGCAGGCAACCCGCAGCCATCGTCAGCGTGCCGGCGTCGTCGACCGACAGGTCGGCGAGCGTGCTGCCGGCGGGGCTGCCGACGCCGACGGACGGCGTACGGCGCGGGTCGCGGGCGAGCACCTCGGCGAGGTCGGTGTCGTAACCGGCCGCCTCCATCGCGCGCCCGAGCGTCGGGTCGACCAGGCCGTCGGTGGCATCGGCCGCCCACAGGGCGTCGGCCACCAGATCGCGCAGCAGCGGGGAGACCCGCTCGGTGACGAGGCCGTCGATGCCGGGAAGTGTCGCCAGCCGGGAGACCTCGGAGTCGGCGCGGAAGCGCGACGCGGTGGCGTCGACCTCGGCCACCCGGTGCCGGAACAGCCGGGACGCGGCACCCAGGGTGTCGACGTCGGTGACCACCAGGGTGCACTCGACACCGAGCGCGGGATGCTCGATCGCGGCGGTCATGACGTGTGGGTCGTCGCCTGGGGCGTGCTGGACGACGTGGTCGCCTGCGGCACGCTGCTGAAGGTGCTGCTCGAGCTGCTGGACGACGAACTCGACCTGGTGGCCTTGCTCGTCGAGGACGAGGTCGACGACGGCGAGGTCGTCGAGCTCGTGGTTCCGGTCGAGCCCGTGGAGCTGGACGAGGGGGCGGTCGGCAGCGGGGTCGGGGTCGCCGCGCTCGCGGTGGAGTCGGCGGCGAGGTGGACGGCGAGGCCGGCCGTGGCGGCCGCGCCGACGCCGAGCGTCAGCCGGGTGAGGCGCTGGGCGCGCCGGAGTGCGGGATTCATCAGAAGTCCTTCCATTGCGAACTGATTCAAGTTTCGGCTCGCAACTTCTCAACTTCTTCAGCGCTCGCTATGGACTCCCCCCGCTCTCCGGCGCCGCGCTCTGCCGGCTCAGCCGACCGGCTTCATCTCGTCCTGCACCACCCACTTGTGGTTCTTCACCGTCATGCCGCCGGCCGTGTAGTCGACCATGTAGACGGTCTGCTCGGTCGAGCTCGCGATGGTCGCCTTCGCGCCCTTCATCCCCGGCATGTGGTCGGCGGTGAGCACCACCGCGGTGCCATCGGCGAGGCGCTTGGCACCCGCCCCCGCGATCTCCTGCGCCACCACCCACTTGTGGTCCTTGACCATGGCGCCGCCGGTCGTGGGCGTGTAGTCGACGGCGTACGTGATGGTCGTGTACGCCCCCACCACGGTCGCGCGGGCGCCCTTCATCCCGGGCATGTGGGCGGCGGTCAGCACCACCTTGCTGCCGACGGCGTACGTCGGGTTCTTCGCGGCCGTGATGCCCGCCGGCGCCGGTCCGCCGTCCATCGTGTGGCCCGATCCGCCCATGCCCATCGACCCGGTCGAGGACGCGCTGGACGACATCCCCGACATGCCGGACATACCCGACGACGACATTCCTGACGTCCCCGCGTGGTGCATCCCTCCGTCCGCGTCGGACGAACACGCCGTCGCGGTGGCCAGCACCAGTGCGGTCACGGCCGGGACGGCCAGTCGTCGGGTCAGTCGGGGCCAGTTGTGCATCGGGGAACTCCTTGTCATCGGCGCCGCCCCGTACGGCGGCGCATCGACCATCACGATGCGCCGCCCGTGTTGCCGTCGTCCGCCACGAACCCTGAAGAAACGGTCAAGATCGGTCGCCGATCGTCGTGACGGCCGACCGGGGTGGCGATGATGGCGCCATGAGCACCCCACCGCAGACAGTCCTGGTCGTCGACGACGAACGCGATCTCGCGGCGATGGTGCGCTCCTACCTCGAACGCGCCGGCTTCCGCGTCGAGGTGGCGACCACCGGCCCCGAGGCGGTGGATCAGGCCCGCGACCTGGACCCCGACGTCGTCGTCCTCGACCTGGGACTGCCGGGCATCGACGGGATCGAGGTGTGCCGGCGGCTGCGCACCTTCAGCGACTGTTACGTGCTGATGCTCACCGCCCGCACCGACGAGGTCGATCGGATCGTCGGGCTGTCGGTCGGCGCCGACGACTACATCACCAAGCCGTTCAGCCCGCGTGAGCTGGTCGCGCGAGTGCAGACCGTGCTGCGCCGGCCGCGTACGTCGGCCGCCGCAGCATCGGCCGGCGAGGCGGACGTACGGCAGCTCGGGCCGTTGACCATCGACCTGACCGGCCGGCGGGTGGAGGTGGACGGGCGGCCCGTCGACCTCACCCGTACCGAGTTCGACGTGCTCGCCCTGCTGGCCGCGTCACCCCGGGTCGCGTTCTCGCGGCGCCGGATCATCGACGAGGTGTGGGACCCGGCCTGGGTCGGCGACGAACACGTCGTCGACGTGCACGTGGCCCACATCCGCAGCAAGCTCAAGGTGGCGCCGGACACCCCCGCGATCGTCGACACGGTGCGCGGCGTCGGCTACCGGATGGTGCAGTCGTGAACGGCGACCGTGAGCCGGGACGTGCCGCCGGACGTACCGCTGGACGTACCGCTGGACCGGGCATCGCCGTACGCCTGCTGCTGGCCCAGATGGCCGTCGTGGTGGCCGGCGGCGCTGCGGCCTTGATCGTCGCCGCCGTCGTGGGACCGCCGCTGTTCCATCGCCACCTGATGGAGGCCGGCACCATGGCCGACTCCGCGCAGATGATGCACGTCGAGCAGGCGTACGGCAGCGCGAACACCCTCACTCTCGGCGGTGCGGCGCTGGTCGCGCTGGTCACCGCGAGCGCCATCACCTGGTATCTCAGCAGGCGACTCACCCGGCCGCTGGTGCAGCTGTCCGCGGTCGGCCTGCGGCTGTCCGACGGCGACTACTCGGCCCGCGCGACCCCCGCGTCCGCCGGCCCCGAACTGGCCCGGCTGACCGACACCTTCAACCAGGTGGCCGGCCGGCTCGAGCACACCGAGGCCACCCGGCGTCGGTTGCTGTCGGACCTCGCCCACGAACTGCGCACCCCGATCGCCACCATCGAGGCCTACCTGGACGGCTTGGACGACGGCGTGACGACGTGGGGCGAGGAGGCCGCGCGGGTGCTGCGCGACCAGACCGCCCGGCTCCACCGACTGGCGGACGACCTGGGCGATGTCTCCCGGGCCGAGGAGGCTCGCCTGGAGGTCGTGCTGGAGCCGCTGCCGGTGCACACGGTCGTGGAGTCGGCCATCGGCGCCCTGCGACCGGACTACGCGGCGAAGGGCGTCGACCTGCGGGCCGCGTACGACGGCAAGGATGACCGTGCTCCGCTGGACCCGCAGCGGCTCGCCCAGGCGCTGACGAACGTGCTGGCCAACGCGCTGCGGCACACCCCGGCCGGCGGCTCGGTCGAGGTCGCTGTCGACGCCGGTACCGATGGCGAGGTGCGGGTGACGGTCACCGACACCGGCGACGGCATCGCGCCGGACCAGCTGGACCAGATCTTCGAGAGGTTCTACCGGGGCGATTCGGCGCGCTCCCGGGACCGCGGGGGCAGCGGGATCGGGCTGACGATCTCGCGCGCGATCGTGCACGCCCACCGCGGCACCCTCGTGGCCCACAGCGACGGCCCGGGCACCGGTGCCCGCTTCGTGCTGACGTTGCCGCGCTGACCTGAACCGCTACTCTTTGCGCATGCATGCAAGTCCGCAAGAACCGATCTGGGACGACGAGGTCGTCTCCCTGGCCGTCGAGGTGCTGCGCGTCCTCGCCGACCCGACCCGGCTGCACCTCGCCGGGCTGCTGCTCGACGACGAACGGTCGGTCTCCGACCTGGCGGCGCTGCTCGACAAGCCCGTACCCGGCGTCTCGCAGCACCTTGCCCGGATGCGGATGGCCCGGCTGGTCACCACCCGCAAGCAGGGCACGTCCGTGCTCTACCGGGTGGAGAACGGCCACGTACGCCAGCTGGTGATCGACACCATCGGTCACGTGGAGCACCTGCTGGACACCGTCCCGACCCATCACCGCGCCCAGGAACGAACCGCACAGGCGCCGGCATGACCCACACTCTGCAGCGCGATCACGCGCACGACCATCACGATCACGATCACGATCACGATCACGACGGTCACGACCACGACCACGGCTCCGGCTGGGGCGCGGTCCGCCACACCCTCTCCGAGGTCTTCGGCGGCCACTCCCACGACGCGGCCGACCAGATCGACGACGCGCTGGAGGCCGACGCCCGCGGTCGCCGGGCGCTCTGGATCAGCCTCGTCGCGCTCGCCGCCACCGCGGCGATCCAGGCGGTGGTCGTCGCGTTCACCGGCTCGGTGGCCTTGCTCGGCGACACCCTGCACAACGTGGCCGACGCGGCGACCGCGCTGCCGTTGCTGCTGGCGTTCTGGCTGGCGCGGCGTCCCGCGAACGACCGGTACCCGTACGGCTACGGCCGCGCCGAGGACCTCGCGGGCGTCTTCGTCGTCGCGATGATCACCCTCTCCAGCGTGCTCGCCGCGTGGGAGGCCGTCAGCCGACTGCTCGACCCGCGTCCGGTCGACCACCTGTGGGCGGTCGCGGCCGCCGGAGTGGCCGGTTTCGCCGGCAACGAACTCGTCGCGCGCTACCGGATCCGGGTGGGACGCCAGATCGGCTCCGCGGCGCTGGTCGCCGACGGCCTGCACGCCCGTACGGACGGATTCACCTCTCTGGCAGTCGTGCTCGGTGCTGCGGGAGTGGCTGTCGGCCTGCCCTGGGCCGACCCCGTCGTCGGCCTGCTCATCGCTCTGGCCATCCTCAGCGTGCTGCGCTCGGCGGTGCAGCAGGTGGGTGCCCGGTTGATGGACTCGGTCGACCCGCAGCTGATCGAGCGGGCCCGGGAGGCGGTCGGCACCGTCGACGACGTCATCGCCGTACGCGAGCTGCGGGTGCGCTGGATCGGCCACACCCTGCACGCCGACGGCGACCTCGTCGTGCCGGCCACGCTGTCGGTGACCGAGGCACACGCGGTCGCGGAGCATGCCCGCGAGCACCTGCGGGAGGCGCTACCCCGGCTGACCGACGCGGCTCTGCGGGTGACCCCACAGGCCACTCCCATCGCGCCGGCCCTCTGAGCTCCCAGGGGTCCAGCGCCGAGACAACTCTCCCGGTCCGAGGGAACTCCGAATGTCGAGTCCCCTCGGACCGCGAGAGTTGTCTCGATCGGCTGAGTGGGCTCAGCGCGCGGTCATCACCCCGAAGCCGGCGATGTACTCGCGGATCGGCCGGTAGAACCGGTGACCGACCTCGTACGGCCCAGCGGCGCCGAGCGCGCTGAACGCGGCCACCCAGGTGCGCACCTCGTGGGCGGAGTTCCCGGCGTCGGCGGCCATCTGATCCGGCGTCATCGCGTCGATCGGGCTGAGGTCGCCCGAGGCGAGGGTGTCCATCAGCGCCTGGTCCCAGGCGGGGTTGAGGTCCCGAATGGTGGCGGTTCCCGCGGCGAAGTCCTTGGCCGCGTCGATCACCCGCTGCTGACGCATGTCGCGGGCCGCGGCGGTCGGGTGACGACCGTCGAGCAGCATCGCGCGCTGCTCCTCGTTCGCGGTCGCCCACTGGGGCACCGGCGGGTCGTGCGAGAGGCCACCCGAGCCGATCACCAGCACGCGCTCGTCCAGCGTGGCGAGGTACGACCCGATGACCTCACCGAGCCGGCGCACCCGGCGCATGGTGGTGAACGGGCGGGCCACGCCGTTGACGAATACCGGGATGGTCGGCACCGTGTCGATGCCGCCGAACAGGATCTCCAGCGGCTGGATCGCGCCGTGGTCGATCTCCATCCGTCGCGAGATCGCGACGTCGACGTCGTGTTCGGTCACCCACTGGGCGAGCTCCTCGGTGCGCTGGGTGGGCACCTGCAACGGCCCCTCGGTGGTGCCGTAGTCGCCGACGCCCAGCGCTTCGTACCCGATGCAGAACGGCGGCATCAGGTCGTAGAAGAAGCCGTTGTAGTGGTCGGGAGCGAACGAGACGACCAGCGTCGGGTCGTAGTCCCGCACGAAGTCACGGGCCTGGCCGAAGGCCCCTTGGACCGCGTCGACCACCTCCGCCGGCGGGTCGGCGTACTCCAGCAGCGGGCTGTGCGACATGCACACCAGGGCGAGGCTCATGCGAGGACTCCGTTCATGTCGTCGGCCGCACGCAGGGAGCCGGCCGCGGCGACCGCGGCGAGCACGTGCGAGGCCTGCTGGGTGAGGGAGGCGGCCGCGACGAACCGGTCGGGTCGCAGGACGACCAGGCCGCAGGCGCGTACGTCGAACCAGTTCTTGAGGGCACCGGTGGTGTCACCGACGACGGTCACCGGCAGCGGCGCGGGGGCGAACTGCTTCTCCGCCCAGCCGCGCTGGGTCTCCGGCATGAACGAGACGAGCCGGATGCGGTGCCGGGCGATCAGGTCGAGGTCCTCGGGCGAGAGGTGCGCGGTCGGATCGGTGCCCCAGGTGGCAAGCGTCCACCAGTCGCCGGTCACCTCGTCGAGCAGCACATCGGTGGCCTCCGCGGTGTTCACCCGCGGCTGGATGAACTGCAGCCCGACCGGAGACGACGCACCCGCGCTGTCGACGAACGGGGCGAGCGTCGACCGACCCAGGTCGCCGGAGCACGTGCCGGGTTCGAGGGTGAGCTGGTCGACCACCACGCCCGAGGTGAAGCGCGGCATCGGCTTGAACCGCAATCCCGTGAAGTACGACTTCCAGTTCGGCACGAGGTTGAGCGCGGACGCGGCCCGGTCCCGCAGCCAGCCGCCGACGCGGCCGAGCTTCATCACCGACCCGGCGGCCATGTTCACGTCGATCATGTCGGCGGCGTGCTTGCGGCGCTCGAGGGTGTAGGTGTCCAGCAGCGCGTCGTCGGCATCGCCGGTGAGCACGGTGGTCAGCTTCCAGGCCAGGTTCGTGGCGTCACGGATGCCGGAGTTCCAGCCCTGGCCGAGCCAGACCGGCATCAGGTGGGCGGCGTCGCCGGCGAGGAACACCCGGCCCTTGCGGAAGTCGCTGGCGATCCGGCCGTGGTGGGTGAAGGTGCGCCGGTCGATGACTTCCAGCGCCCCCGGGTTCGGCACGTGCCGGGCCAGCAGACCGTGCAGGAAGTCCGGGTCGTCGCCGGCGTCGGCGGGCTCGTCGTCGTGCAGCATGAGCTCCCACCGCCGTACGCCGTGCGGCAGGCCGATCGAGACGTACGGCCGCCGAGGGTCCGCGCCGAGATAGACCGAGGGGGTGCCGATCGGGTCGTTCGCGACGTCGATGACCACCCACCGGGTCGAGGGCGACTTCCCCTCGAACGCCACACCCATCCACTTACGCGTGAACGAGCTGCCGCCCTCGCAGCCGACGACGTACCGGGCGGTGAGCGTGACCCGCTCGCCGTCCTCCTTCTCGGCGGTCACGACGACATGGTCGCCGCGGTCCTCCAGGTCGACGACGCGATGCCCGAAGCGCAACTCCGCGCCGGGGAAGCGACCGAGACCGGTGGCGAGTTCACGGTCCACCAGCGGCTGGATGAAGCCGTGCTTGCGCGGGTAGCCGAACTCCTCGGTCGTCGGGTCGTTGGTGGCGAGCACCTGCCCGGTGCCGTTCACCAGCCGTACGACGTGGTGCGGGACGGTGTACGGGGAGACCTTGTCCCACAGTCCGGCGGTGCAGAGCGTACGGATCGACTCGTCGTCGAGGCCCACGCCGCGGGGGTAGTCGATCAGTTCGGGCCGGGCTTCGAGCACCACGCTGGGGCAGCCGCGGACGCCCAGCAGGTTGGCCAGCATGAGGCCGACCGGGCCGGCGCCGATGACCAGGACGTCGGTCCATGTCGACGGTGGCGACCGCGGCGGAGTCGCCCCAGCCGGGCATGTCGGGAGCCACCACGTGGAACCCGGCGTCGGCGATGACCCCGATGTTCTGGGAGAAGTTGGACCAGCCGGTCGCGCCCGGGCCGGATCCGTGCAGCAGCACGACGGGCGGCTGACCGGCCTCCCCGGCTTCGTAATAGCGGACGGCCGCACCCGACGGCAGAACGAGGTCGCGGGTCGCCGATTCCTTGGTGATGGCCACTGTGCTTCCCATGGTGTGCGTTATTTGCACTCATGCATCTGTTATTTGCACGTTCAGTGTGGTCCATGTCACCACCGCGGCCGCCCGGTGTCAAGACCGGGGTGGTAATACAACGGCCCACCGGATCGCTCCGATGGGCCGTACGGGGGTGGGTGGCGGTCAGCGCAAGGCGTCCGCGAGCCGCGTCGCAGCGGCGACCAGTCGCGGGGGCGCTGCCTCGGCGATCTCGGCGCGGTGGGTGATCAGGTTGAGACAGGAGACCGGGATGCCGGGCACCGCGGGCAGCGGCACCGCGACGCCGTACGCCCCGGGCTCGACCTCGCCGAACGTCTGCGCCCACCCGCGGGTCCGGGCCTCGGCGACGCGGGGATCCTCACCGTCGTACGGCGGCAGCGCGGCACGCAGCGCCACCCCGCCGGCGGCGCGGTCGAGCGGGTGACGGGTGCCGGTCTGGAACGCGAGGTGGTACGACGAACGCGCCGGCGAGACCACCGACAGCCCCACCGCCTCGTCGCCCTCGGCGACCAGCAGCGAGACGGTGGCCCCGAGTTCCTCGGCGAGGTCGCGCAGCACCGGTTCGGCGGCCACCCGCAGCGTGGTGTGGACGCCGGAGGCGAGGGCGGCCAGACCGCTGCCGACGCGGAACCGGCCGTCCGGGCCGCGGACGACGAACCGGAAGTCGACCAGGGTGGAGAGCAACCGCGAGGCGATGGACCGGTGCACGTCGAGCGCCTCGGCGACCTCCTGGATCGAGCAGCCGTCGACCGCCCGGCCGATCAGCTCCAGAGCGCGCAGTCCGCGGGCCAGGGTCTGCGATCCCGCCGCGGCGCGGCCTGCTGTGGTCCTTGCCTCCGATGACACTCGTGCAGTCTAGGCAGCCGAGTCCTCATCGGCGCCCGGCCGCGCCCGGCCGAGACGACTGCTCGGGTCCGAGGGAACGCGAAATTCGGAGTCCCCTCGGACCCGAGGAGTTGTCTCGGCCGGAATGATGGCCCCATGACCCGCTCCGTCGTCGCGTACGTGCTCACCTCCCTCGACGGCGCCGTCGACGACCCGCGCCGCTACTTCCCGGCCACCGACGCGACCGCGCCCGGCCCGCCGGAGTTCGACGACGAGTCCGAGGAGGTCGAGGCCGGCGTCATCGCGACCCAGGACGCGGTGCTCCTCGGCCGCGGCATGTACGACGAGTGGGCGCGCTACTGGCCCACCTCGACGCAGCAGCCGTTCGCCGACTTCATCAACGGCGTGCGCAAGTACGTCTTCACCTCGAGCCCGCTGACCACGCCGTGGCAGAACGCCGAGGCGGTGCACGAGCCGGCGGCCGACGTCGTACGCCGGCTGAAGCAGGAGGCCGGCGGCGACATCGGGGTCCACGGCAGCATCACGCTGGTCCGGTCGCTGCTGGCCGAAGGACTGGTCGACGAACTGGTGCTCGGGATGGGGCCGGTGATCGATCCGGAGGGGCGCCGACTGTTCGAGCAGGCGACCGAATGGACCCGACTCTGGCTGACGCAGGCGACGCCGACGTCGTCGGGGATCGTGTGGCTCAGGTATCGGCTGGGGTCGTCGGTGCCGGGAGCAGATCGCGGCTGAGCCGGACGTCCCTCTACCGTTGGCGTCATGAGCTCCTACGTCTACGACGCCGTCCGTACGCCGTTCGGGCGGTTCGGCGGTGGCCTCGCCGGCAGCCGCCCCGACGACCTCGCCGCGGCGACCTTGACCGCGATCGTCGAGCGCACCGGCCTCGACCCCGCCGCGATCGACGAGGTGATCCTCGGCAACGCCAACGGTGCCGGCGAGGAGAACCGCAACGTCGCCCGGATGGCGCTGCTGTTGGCGGGTTTCCCGACCTCGGTGCCGGGCTCCACCATCAACCGGCTCTGCGGGTCATCGCTGGATGCGGCGATGTACGGCTCCCGGGCGATCGAGACGGGCGACGCCCGGATCGTGCTGGCCGGCGGAGTGGAGTCGATGACCCGTGCGCCGTGGGTGATGCCCAAGCCCGAGCGCGCCTTCCCGGCCGGGAACGCGCAGGCGATCTCCACCACGCTCGGCTGGCGGATGGTCAACCCGAAGATGCCGGCCGAGTGGACGGTCTCGCTCGGCGAGTCCAACGAACAGCTGCAGGAGCTGTACGACATCCCGCGCGAGCGCCAGGACGAGTTCGCCGCCCGCTCGCACCAACTCGCCCACGCCGCCTGGGAATCGGGCTTCTACGACGATCTGGTGGTGCCGGTGCCCGACACCGCCTTGACCCGCGACGAGGGCATCCGCGCCGACTCGACCCCCGAGACCCTCGCGCGCCTCAAGCCCGCCTTCCGCAAGGACGGCACGATCACCGCCGGCAACGCCTCGCCGCTGAGCGACGGTGCGTCCGCAGTGCTGCTCGGCTCGGCCGACGCCGCCGCAACCATCGGTCGCGACCCGCTGGCCCGCGTCGCCGGCCGGGGCACCCACGCCGTCGACCCGAACCGCTTCGGCTACGCCCCGGTGGAGGCCGCGAACAAGGCGCTCGCCAGCGCCGGCATCGGCTGGAACGAGGTCGGCGCGGTCGAACTCAACGAGGCCTTCGCCGTGCAGTCGCTGGTCTGCGTCGACGCCTGGCTCGCGCAGGGTCTGAAGGACCGGGAGCTGGTCAACACCCGCGGCGGTGCGATCGCTCTCGGCCACCCGCTCGGTGCGAGCGGCGGCCGGGTGCTCGGCACCCTGGCGAAGGTGCTGCGCGAGCGCGGTGAGCGGTACGGCGTCGCGGCCATCTGCATCGGCGTCGGGCAGGGCCTGGCGGTGGTGCTGGAGAACACCGACGTCGCCGGGTGATTCCGGTAGCCCACCGCCGTCGACAACACCCGCGGTGCAGCGGAACGCGCGACGCGCCCTGAGTCATCGCGCGCCGCCGACCACCCCGGCCTCGTACGCCATCACGATGGCCTGCACCCGATCGCGTGCCCCGATCTTGGCCAGCACCCGCGTCACATGCGTCTTCACCGTCGTCGCCGAGACGTACAGCTGTGCGGCGATCTCGGCATTGGACAAGCCGTGCGCGATGAGCACGAACACCTCACGTTCGCGCTCGGACAGGGCCGCCACCAGGTCGGGTGCGCGGCCCGGCGCCGCCCGCGCGCAGAACTCGTCGACCAGCCGCCGGGTGATCGTCGGTGAGAGCGTCGTCTCCCCCGCCGCGACCGTACGGACGGCGTGCACCAGATCGTCCGGACGCACGTCCTTCAGCACGAAGCCACTGGCACCAGCATGGATCGCGTCGTAGACGTACTCGTCGAGGTCGAAGGTGGTCAGCATCAACACCCGGGTCGTGCCGGAGCGGGTCACCGCAGCCGTCGCCTCCACCCCGTTGAGCACCGGCATCCGTACGTCCATCAGGACGACGTCGGGCTGCAGTTCGCGACACCGTTCGACCGCCTCCTGGCCGTCGGCCGCCTCGCCGATCACCTGCAGGTCCGGCTCCTGGTCGAGGATCATCGCGAAGCCGCGGCGCACCAACGCCTGGTCATCGACGACGACGACCCGGATCATGACGCGACCGCCGCGGGATGGGTCACGGGAAGGGTGGCGGCCACCCGGAAGCCGCTGCCGCAGGGACCTGCCTCCAACACGCCCCCACCGGCCAGGACCCGCTCCCGCATGCCGACCAGGCCGTGCCCGGGCGGATCGTCGCTCGGGCGAGCGGGGCCGTCGTCGGTCACCTCCACCAGCAGCGAACCCTTGCTGAGCCGTAGGTCCACCCGCACGTGGGACGCGGTCGAGTGACGCAGCACGTTGGTCAGCCCCTCCTGCACGACGCGGTACGCGGTGAGCTCGGTCCCCGGGGCGACGTCACCCACCGCCGGCGCAGTGAACTGCACACCGAGTCCCGCGCCGCGGTAGGAGTCGACCAGTGCCGCCAGGTCGGCGAGCCCCGGTTGAGGAACGGTGTCGGCGCGGGCCGTCGGCCGCAGCACGCCCAGCAACCGCCGCAGTTCGGCGAGCGCGTTGCGGCCCGAGTCCTGCACCGCGCGCACCGCCTCGGTCGCCTCGGCGGACCCCCGCCCCGCCGGCATCACCCGCTCGGCGGCCTCGGCCTGGACCAGCATCACCGTCACCGAGTGGGCCACGATGTCGTGGATGTCCTGCGCGATCCGCAGCCGTTCGGCGATCACGGCGCGCGCCGCCAGTTCGTCGCGGCTGCGCTCGAGTTCGCCGGTGGTGCGCCGCAGGTCCTCGATCAGCAGGTGCCGACTGCGCAGTGCCCGTCCGGCACCCCACGCCCCGCCGATGACGAGCGCGAGCCAGACGACGCTCGCGACGTCGACGCCGTTGGTGGCGATCACACAGACGTACGCGTAACCGAGACCGAGCAACGCCTCCGCCGTACGCAGGGCGTAGCCGACCCACCAGACCAGCACCAGGCACGCGATGATCGAGGCGAGGAAGTCCTGCTGGGACAGACCGAGCTGGTAGCTGATCAGCATCGTCGCGAAGGCCACGATCACCGCCGCCCACAGCGACGTCCGGCGGATCAGCAGGCAGAGGACGTAGACCGTCACCGCGCCTGCGGCGACCACACGCGGGCCACGGACCGTGTCGACCAGGTCGACCACCCCGAACCCCGCGACGACCGCGGCCAGCACCCAGTCGAACGCGACCGGACGGCGCACCTCCATGTCCCGACGATAGGACCGTACGGCGGGTCCCGCGTCGTCTTCGGGGAGGACCACGGCTACGACCCGAGGATGACCGGGAACGGGTGCGAATCAGCCCACGCGGATGCCGGTACGACCGCGCAGCCGACGCGGCCGAGGGCCTGCGCTTCGTAGCTTCGAGACATCACCTCTCAGCACCGACGAAGGAGCGACCATGACCGCCACCAGCCCGACTCTCCCGATCACCCCGACACCCGAAGCGGCACCCGCGACCGGTGCCGCCGCCTACCGGCTCCGGCGTACGGTCGGGGCGATCTGCCTGCCCGCCATGTTCGCCCTCATGCTGGTCGGCACGGCTCTTCTGGACCCGCTGGACGACTCCGCCGGGGAGGCCACGACGATTCGCCAGGCGATCGGTCACTCCGGCCAGATCGCCGCGCTCGGCTGGGCCGAGATCGTGACCGCGCTGCTCGGCCTGGCCGGGCTGATGACGGTCGTCGGCGCGATCCGGCGTCGCGGGGCCGGCTGGGCGAACGCCGTGGGTGTCTTCGCCGTGCTCAGTGCCCCCGGCTTCATCGCCATCGCGATGAACCACTTCGTCGTGTCCGGTCTCGTCTCCTCGACCCTCACCCAGGACCAGCGGGTCGAAGCGCTGCGCCGATTCCACGAGGCCGGCGGTCCGATCATCGCCTTCATCATGCTGACGGTCGTCGGGTTCGTGCTCGCCGCGGTCGCGGCCTACCGCTCGGGTCTGAGCTCGCCTCTCGTCCTGGTTCCCGCCGCCGCGCTGCTGGTGACCTCGTTCGCCCCCGGGGAGGCCGGGCAGTACGCCGCGGCGGTCGCCGGCCTGGTGATGAGTGGCTGGATCGCCCGGGACCTGTTGCGCCACTGACCTTTCCGCGCGGACCCGTCCGCCGCCCCTCGGTTCGAGGGGCGGCGGAAGGGTCGGCGTACGGTTCGACCATGGCGCGACACCTGTTCGACATGGAAGAACTGCCCGACCCCGAGCCGTACCGGCTGCTCACCGGCCTGGTGATCCCGCGGCCGATCGCGTGGGTCAGCACGCTCGACGCCGACGGCCGGGCCAACCTCGCGCCGCACTCCTTCTTCACCGTCGCCTCGGGCGCTCCGCCGGTCGTGCAGTTCACGTCGGTCGGCCGCAAGGACTCGCTGAACAATGTCGAGGCCACCGGGGAGTTCGTGGTGAACCTCGCCTCGCGCACGCTGCTGGAACGGATGAACGCGACCTCCGCGAGCGTGGACCCCGAGGTCGACGAGTTCGAACTGGCCGGGTTGACCAAGCAGGAGTCGTCCAAGGTCTCGCCGCCGCGGGTGGCCGAGGCCCCCGCGGCGCTGGAGTGCCGGCTGCACCAGGTCATTCCGGTCGGCAACTCGTTCGTGGTGATGGGCATCGTCGTCGCCGCGTCGGTCGACCAGGACATGCTCGACGACTCCGGCCGCCCGCAGGAGTGGCTGCTCGACCCGGTCGCCCGGCTGTCCGGATCGCGTTACGCGACGTACGGCGAGACGCTGCGGCTCACCCGCCCGGAGTGACGCCGCTCAGCTCGTGCCGAGCATCTTCGTGAGGTCGTTGGAGAAGCCGACCAACTCGGCCAGCTTGGTGTCGCCCGCATCCGCCGACACGTTGAGGACGCCGTCGGCGGTCTTCAGGTAACAGGTCAGGTTGCTCGCCTCGGTCGTGGTGCCGCAGTAGCCGGTGCCGGCCTTGGTCTTCTGGTGGACGATGTTGGCGACGTCGCCCTCGTATTTACCACCCGCAAGGAACGACACGGACGCCATGCCGCCGCCCTTGGTGTAGATCGAGGCGGGTCCGGAGGAGGCGCTGTTCTTCGACCACCCGGCGACCATCGCCGGCAGGTGGGTGGCGGTGCCCGCCTTGATCGCCGCCCCTTCGGGAGCCGGGCCGGCGCCGGCGGAGGTGGGCGCCATGGACGTGGACATGGAGGTCGACATGGAGGTCGAGCTCGTGGACGACATGGACGTCGACATCGAGGACGAGGTCGACATCGAGGACATGCCGCTGGTCGAGGACGCCGTCGTCGAACTCGACGAGGCGCTGTTCGACTCGGACGAACACCCCGCGACGGTGAGCATCGTGACGGCGACGCCGGTGAGGGCGGACGAGCGGGACAAGGTCATGGGGGTTCCTCCTGGGATCTGGTGCAGCACAGGGGCGTCGCGAGCCGGGGTGTGCCCGCGGGCGCCCGCTGTTCGTTGCACGCGACCGTGCCGGACCGGGTCCGTGAGGACGACGGGTTTCAGACGCCGCGCCGCAACCGCAGGTAGTGGTCCAGCTTCCAACCGGACGTCGCCAGGCGTTGCACCGGGCCGGTCGCGGAGCGCGCCTCGTCCGGCCCCGCGATCGTCGGTTCGGTGACCGGGAACGTCTTCCCCCGCCAGCGCAGGGTTCCGCCACCCGCCGCGCGCAGGTTGCGCACCCAGTCGGTGCCCACTCCCCACGGCAACCCGATGTAGAGCACCTCGTCGGTCGAGGCGACGATCGCCACCGGCGTCTCGTACGCCTGCCCGCTGGTGCGGCCGCGGTGTTCGACGACCGCCCAGAGCGGTGCGAGCCGTGTCCCGGCGGCTTTGATCGCCACCTTGTTGAACCGCTGCGCACCAGCGGGCGGCCGTTTCGCGTTCGTGGACATGGCTCCATCGTCCGCCTCCCCGGCCCGTTGCGGAAGGGCTCCGGAAAGGCGTCTGCTGTGACTGCGCCGAACGCGCCACACCCGCGCCGATCACTCCGTACGCTCAGCGCCATGGGTGCCAAGGACTGGATCATCTGTTTTGCCGAGACCGACGCAGCGAAGGCCCTGTCGGAGGTCGGCGACCTGGACCTGCTGGCGACGGAGACTCTCGTCCGTGCCCTCTTTCCCGGGCGGGAGCCCACCCGGATCGGCGACGGAACGCTGGGTGACAACCTCAATCCGGCGGACAACGATGTCTACGCGGGCGTCTGGCCGGGCGTCGCTCTCGTGTGCACGTCCGAGGTGGCGGTCGACCGGCCTTCCGAACTGCACCCGCGATTCCTCGTCGCTGGAAAAGGCCGCGTCATCCACCTGCACGCGATGCACAGTGCGGCCGACTGGTGCGCGTTCGGCGTGTGGGACCGCGACGGCCGACTCGTTCGCGCGATGAGCATCAGTGGCGGCGACGAGGAGATCCACGAGAACACCGGCGAGCCCCTCGCAGCCGAGCGGCCGTTCTGGGCAGGGGATTTCCCGGCCTCCGAAGACGCTGAGGAGGCCGCCGAGTATCCGTTCGCCTTCCACCCCCTCGATCTGGGAGAGGCGGTGCTCGAGGAGCTGTTCGGGTTCGTGCTGGAGGGTCCGGGCAGCGACACACCCGACGCGGTCGACCCCTACGCCGTTCGGTTGGCCGGTTTCCGGCTGAGTTGACGGGGCTGGTCGCGACGCTGACAGCCCGTACGCGGGTCGCGCTGGCAGGATGCGCCCATGAGTGCACCCGAGGTCACCACCACAGCCGGCCGCGTACGCGGCACGACCACCGCCCACGGCGCCGCCTTCCTGGGCATCCCGTACGCCGAACCCGCTGTGGGCGCAGACCGGTTCGCCGAACCGCGGCCGAGGTCGGCGTGGGAGGGCGCCCTCGACGCGACCGCCCACCGGGCCACCGCGCTGCAGGCGCCGTACCCGCCGCCGATGGACGTCCTGCTGCCCAGCAGCGTCGCCCCCGGCGACGACTACCTGAACCTGTCGGTGTGGACCCCCGACCCGCAGGGCAGTGACCTGCCGGTGATCGTCTGGATCCACGGCGGGGCGTTCGTACGCGGCGCCAACAGCCTGGGCGCGTACGACGGCACGGCGTTCGCGCGCGACGGCGTCGTGCTCGTGGGGATCAACTACCGCCTGGGTGTGGCCGGCTTCCCGGTGACCGACGACGCACCGACCAACCTCGCGCTGCGCGACCAGGTCCTGGCGCTGCAGTGGGTGCGCGACAACATCACCGCGTTCGGCGGCGACCCGGCGAACGTGACCGTGATGGGCGAGTCCGCCGGCGGGATGAGTGTCGCGACGCTGATGGCGATGCCGGCCGCGCGCGGCCTGTTCCGGCGCGCGATCATCCAGAGCGGCGGCGGTGTCGCGGCCGGTCGGCCGGAAGACCTGCGCTCGTTCACCCGCGCGGTCGCGGACAAGCTGGGCGTCGAGCCCACGGCCGCCGCGCTGAGCGCCGTCGAGCCGGAGCACCTGTTGCAGGCGCAGAACGCCGCGTCCCTCGACCTCGTCACCGACCCGCGCCCCGAGCGCTGGGGCGCCACCACGATCAGCGGTGGCTTCGGACTGATGCCGACCTTCCCGGCCGTCGACGGCGACCTGCTCACCGACATCCCGGAGGCCCTGCTGACCGCCGGCGCGAGCAGCGACGTACCGCTGCTGATCGGCACGACCAGCCAGGAGTTCAACCTCTGGAGCATCGGCCTGGGCATCGCGGCGTCGGTCACCGCCGACAACCTGCACCCGCTGCTGGCGCGCTACGGCCTGCCGCCGGAACTGGTCGACGGCTACCTGGCGCGTCGCCCGGAGAGCACGCCCGGCGAGGTGTTCTCGGCGGTCATCACCGACCTCCTCTTCCGGGAGCCGTCGATCCGGCTGGCCCAGGCGCGCGACGGCGCCCCGACGTACATGTACGAGTTCGCCTGGCCCACCCCGGAACACGGCATCGGTGCCTGCCACGCGCTGGAGCTCCCGTTCGTCTTCGACACGCTCGGGGACTCCTCGCCGCTGGCTGGTCCCGACGCGCCGCAGTCGCTCGCGACCGCGATGCACACCGCCTGGGTGGCGTTCGCCACGAAGGGCGACCCGGGCTGGACACCGTACGACCGCTCGGACCGCACCACGCGCCGGTTCGCCACCGAGGGTCCCGACGTGGTCGAGGACCCGCGCGGCGAGGACCGGCTGGCCTGGGTCGCCGGCTGAGTAGGTTCAGCCCTGCTGAGTGAGGTGCTCGGCAGCGGGCTGCGCAAGACTCCAGCTCGCCAGCAGCCGCAGTGTCTCCTCGGACGAGCTGTCCGGGGGCGCGGTGTAGACATTGATCCGCTGCCCCGGATCGCCGGGCAATTCGAAGGCCTCGTAGTCCAGTTCGACGTCGCCGACGACCGGGTGGTGGAACCGCTTGCGGCCGGTGCGGTGGTACTTCACGTCGTGCGCGGCCCAGAGGCGCCGGAAGGCGTCACTGCGGGTCGACAGCTCGCCGATGAGTTCGGTCAGGTCCTTGTCGTACGGGTCCCGACCGGCTTCTGTGTGTAGGAATGCGACACAGTCGCTCGCCGCCTTGTCGTAGTCGACGAAGAACTCGGGCGCTTGGGCGGCGAGGAAGATGAAGCGCGCGCTGTTCGGCATACGCCCGGGGCCGGCGTGGTCGTACAGCGGGCGGTAGAGCGCCCGGCCGAGGTCGTTGGCGGCCAGCACGTCGAAGCGCCCGTTGCGCAGGTAGGCCGGCATCGGCATCTGGTCGAGGACCCGTGCGATCGTCGGCCGTACGCGGGTCTTGGCGGGGGTGCGCCGGGGCCGGCTGCGCGCAGTGCTCAGGGTCTGCACCAAGCGGTGGAGATGATCGCGCTCGGCCTCCTCCAACTGCAGGGCGTGGGCAATCCCCTCGAGCACGCCGTCGGAGACGTTGCCGACACTGCCCCGCTCGAGGCGGGTGTAGTACTCCACGCTGATGCCGGCCAGCACTGCCACCTCCTCGCGGCGCAGCCCGCTGACCCGCCGGTTCGCGCCGTACGTTGGCAAGCCGGCCTGGTCCGGCGTGAGCTTGGCGCGGCGCGTGGTCAGGAAGTCGCGCAGGTCGTCCTTGGCGGGCATGTTCTCACCGTACGGCTCCGGGTCCGGGGTGGCAGGCCCTGTCAGAACCCCTCACGACAGGGTGTGGCGCTCCCGCAGGACCTGCCGTTCACTGAGAGCGTGACCCCGCACGTGCGGTGTGCGCCGCATCCCGGATACCCACCCAAGGAGCAGCAACCATGAAGGCGACCATCTTCAAGGGCAAGAACAGCGTCGAGGTCGGCGACCGCCCGGACCCGCGCATCGAGAACCCCACCGACGCCATCGTACGGGTCGTGCGCGGCTGCGTCTGCGGCTCCGACCTCTGGTACTACCGCGGCATCAACGACCACAAGGTCGGCAGCATCGGTCACGAGTACATCGGGGTCGTCGAGGAGGTTGGCGCCGAGGTCAGCGGGCTGAAGGCCGGCGACTTCGTCATCGCGCCGTTCACCTTCAACGACGGCACCTGCCCGGCCTGTCGCGCCGGGTTCGAGTCGAACTGCGTCAACGGCGGGGCGTTCGGCAACGGTGTGATCGACGGTGGGCAAGGTGAGCGGGTGCGGTCGCCGTACGCCGATGCCACCTTGGTGAAGGTCCCCGGAAACGAGGCCGACTTCAGCGACGAGCAGCTCGCGTCGTTCACCGCATTGTCCGACGTGATGTGCACCGGCTACCACGCCGCGGTCAGCGCGGGCGTCGGTCCCGGCCAGACCGTGGCCGTCGTCGGCGACGGCGCTGTCGGTCTGAGCGCGGTGCTCGGGGCGAAGAAGCTGGGAGCCGCGCGGATCATCGCGCTGTCCCGCAACCCCGCCCGGCAGGCTGTCGCCAAGGAGTTCGGCGCCACCGACATCGTGGAAGACAGAGGTGACGACGCCGTACGGGTCGTGCGCGAGCTGACCGATGACGCCGGTGTCGACGCGGCCTTGGAGTGCGTCGGCACGGACCAGTCGATCGAGACCTGCGCGGGGATCGTCCGCGCCGGTGGGAGGATCGGCGCGGTCGGCGTCCCCCTGTACGAGACGTTCCAGTACAAGACACTGTTCTGGAAGAACATAGGCATCAAGGGCGGGGTCGCTCCTGCCCGGCACTACATCCCCGAGCTGCTCGAGGACGTGCTCGCCGGCCGGATCAACCCGGGCCGCGTGTTCGACTTCACCACCGATCTCGACCACGTCGCCGAGGCGTACGCGGCGATGGACGAGCGCCGGGCGATCAAGTCGCTGCTGACGATGACGCGGTCGTAACTCCCCATCCGCCACCTCTACCGGGCCGAACCCTCCAGGCCGGCCGCCTCATCGGTGCTGGCTCCCGGGATCCGCATCTCGAACGTGTCGTTCACAACGGCGTAGTCGTAGTAACCCATCCGCGCGATCGGCTGGATCTTCGGGTAGTCGAGTCGGCCGTCGGGGGTCAACACGTCATCGGCGACGTGGATGCGTTCGACGCTGGCGTAGACGATGTCGATCGTGCCCACGTTGGAGTTGCCGACCAGCCGGTGGGTCGAGATGAACTTGCACTCGAAGTGGCACGGGCTGTCGGCGACCATCGGCGCGTCGCACAGGTCCGCCTTCGTCCGGCGCAGCCCGGCGCGCTCGAACTCGCTCTCGTGCTCCGGCAGCGCCATCGCGGAGATGTTCACCGCCTCCCGTAGATCCCAGGTGGCCATGTTCCAGACGAACCAGCCGGTCTCCTCCGCGTTGACCACGGTGTCCTTACGGCGACCGTCGGGATACTGGTTCGCCGCGAACATCACCATCGGCGGATCGAACGTGAGGTTCTGCCACTGGCTGTACGGCGCCAGATTCTCCACGCCCGAACGGCTGACACTCGACAGCCAGCCGATCGGCCGAGGCACCGTGCACGCCTTGAACGGCGAGTACGGCAGCGGGTTCTGCTCGGTGGGTGGGTTGTACTTCACGATGTTTCGTCCTTCTCGATCAGGGGTCAGTGGGCGCTGTTGACGGAGCGCAGTTCAGCAGCCGCAGCGACGGAGACACGGCGCACCTTGGCGGTGAACGCGTAGTAGAGGCCACCGGCGACGACCAGCCCGAGCACCCAGGCGACCTCGGCCCCGCCCAACCAGTCGGCGATCGGACCCACGTACAGGCTGCTGTTCATGAACGGGATCTGAACGAGCACCCCGATGAGGTACGCGGCGAAGGCGCCCGCGTTCAGTCGGCCGTAGATGCCGTCGGGGGTGTAGAGGTCGGGGATGCTGTAGCGCTCGCGGCGCACCCAGTAGAAGTCGACCAGATTGATCGCCGACCACGGGGTCATGAAGTAGAGCAGGAAGAGCAGAAAGTTGGTGAACGTGGTCAGGAAGGTGTTGGTCGCGGCGAGCGCGATGGCCAATGCGGCTGCGGAGATGAGCGTCACGTACATCGCGCGGTACCGGGGGCTGACGCGGTCCTGCCGAGTCAGGCTGGTGACGATCGTGACCACCGACATGTAGCCGCCGTACGCACTCAGAGTGTCGCCGGTGAGCTTGCCGCAGATGACGGCCAGCAGCACGAGCACCGACAGCGGACCACCGAGATCGCCGAGGTAACCGACCTGGTCCGCCAGGAACGCCGCACCGCCGACGGCCGCGACCAGCGCCCCCAGGACCATCGCCAGGGATCCTCCGGCGACGCTGCCGAGGAAGGTCCAGCCGATGGTCGCCGCCCGGGGCGTCTCGTGCGGTAGATAACGCGAGTAGTCGGCGATGTACGGACCGAACGTCAGCTGCCAGGAGGCGGCGAGCGAGATGCCGAGCACGAACGGAGCGAGAGCGAACTCGTGATGCCCGAAGGCGGCGCCCGTCCGCGAGTCGAAGGCCAGCCGCACGAACAGACCCACGAAGACAACGGCACTGAGCACGGCGGCCACGTGGGAGAACCGGTGGATGTGGCGGTACCCGTAGATCGCGAGCACGGTCGACAGCACCGCGAACACGATCGCGCCGAGGTGACGGGAGATGTGGAGCACATGGGCCAGCGCCTGTCCGCCGAGCACCAGCCCGGTGGCATAGAAGCCGAGGAAGATCATCAGCGCGAGCACCAGCGGCAGGATCGCGCCGAAGTAGCCGAACTGCGCACGGCTCTGGATCATCTGCGGCACCCCGAGGCGGGGGCCTTGGGCGGAGTGCAACGAGGTGAAGAAGCCGCCGGCGATGTTTCCGAGCACGATCGCAGGGATCGACCAGAGAGCGCTGTTGCCGAGGACGACGAACAGTGCTCCGGTCACCACCGCGGTGATGGACGTGTTCGCGGCGAACCACACGAACAGCAGGCTTCGTGCCGTCCCGTGCCGCTCCGCCGGCGGGATGTAGTCGATGGAGCGCTGCTCCAACGCGGGCGTACTGGTCATGGGCACCTCTTCTGGTGGCGGGGCGCGAGCCGCGCCTGTTCCGGAGACCCGAACGCGGGTCACGCTGCCTGTCGATCCACCCAGTATGCGACCGATATATTGGTTACTCAAGGGGTTGCGCGCAGATTTTTGCGGAGCGCCTTTAGCATCACCTGACGAAAGGGGTGTCATCCATGACTGAGAGCAAGGCGGCGGCGGCATACCGCCAGATCGAACGGATGATCACCTTCCAGCAGCTCGCCCCCGGGATGCTGGTGTCCGAGTCGCTGCTGATGGAGCGCACCGGACTTGGCCGTACGCCGGTGCGGGAGGCGCTGCAGCGATTGGCCCGCAACCGGATGGTCGAGATCCACCCGAGCAAGGGCGTCCTGATTCCGTCCACGTCGGTCGAGGCCGAATTGCGGATGCTCGAACTGCGCCGGGTGCTGGAAGGCCTCGCGGTCCGGCTCGCCTGTGCGCGGGCGACGAGCGACGTGCGCGCCCGGATCGAAGCGATGATCCACAGCCTGCAGGACACCGCATTCACCCTGGAGACCTACGCCGACTCGGTGAAGCAGACCCACGACCTGATCGTCGAAGCTGCCGGCAACGACTACCTCTCCGACGCGATCGCCCCGCTGCAAGGACTGTCGAGGAGATTCTGGATCGCCCACGTCATCGACCGGGACGCCGAGATCTCCACGGGATCCGGCCTGCATCGACGGATTCTGACCGCGATCCGGGACCAGGAACCTGATGCGGCGGAGGCCGCCTCACACGCGCTCAACGACTACCTCGTGGACTTCTCCTACGCGACGCTGCGGGGAACACGCGGCCGCTGAGCGCGCATCATCTCGGCAGGAAGCGGGCGGCCGATCCGAGCGCGAGGAAGCTGGCCGCCGACACGTCGGCCCCGTCGATCGCCCGCGCCAGGGACTCGTCGACCGGACACCCGGCGGCGAGGTGCCGGTGGTGGCGCGCCATGACGTCCGCGGCCACCTCGTCGAGCACCGGCCGCGGTGCCGCGACCAGGCTCACCGCTCCCAACGACCACAGCGACGACGCGAGCCCCAGCGTCTCGTCACCGGGGCGTACGGCGGCAGCGCCGACCTCGCAGGCCGACAGCACGACGTGTCGCGCGGACACCCCGGCCGGTTGGAACTCGTGCGCGAAGACCGGGCCGCCGGTCAGCTCGACCGACGAGAACAGCGGGCTGTCCGGGCGGTGGGTGCCGTGGGCGGCGACGTGCACGATGTCGGCGCCGGTCGCCGCGGCGATCAGGTCGTCGCTGGTCGCGGACGGCGCGACGTGCGCGCCACCCCACGCGTCCCGTACAGCGGCGGCCTCCTCGGTCGCACGCGGCAACCGCGGTCCGACGCACACCGATACCCGAGGGCGTACGGGTGTCGCGCCGGCGCGCGACGCCCACCCGGTCAACGACCGGGCCACGGTGACCGGCCGCCCGCGCAGCCCCGGGAGCAGGGACCACGGCAGCCCCGCCAGATCGGACCCGGCCACCACCACGACCCCGCCGGCGCCGAACGACCAGGGCGCCAGCAGCAGCCGCCCCAGCTGCGCCGATCCGTCGCGCAGCGAGGCCAGCACCGCGCCGCGCAGGCCGCCGAGCCGCTGGGTCGAGGCGACCAGCAGGTCCGCGCTCAGCCGGCGGGACAGCTCGGCCACCTCGTCAGCGGGCCCGAGGTCCACCAGTCGGGCGCGGCCGCGCATCACCCCGACACCGAGCAGCCGGCCTCTGTGTCGGGCGAACCAGATCAGATCACGGTCCTGCTCCGCGAGCACCGCCCGTGCCCGGCGTACGTCCGGGGTCGAGGATCCGCCGCCCTCGGTCGTCAGTGCCCAGGTGCGGGCGCGGACCTGACGCTGCAGGGCGTCGCGGCGCCGGGCAAGGTCGGACAGCTCGCGCGGGTCGGTCTCCTCCCGCGCGCGGTCGGCCAGGGTGCGCAGCCGTTCGGTCGCCTCCCGCAGCTCGCGGTCCGGCGATGGTCGCACGGCCGGCAACCGGTCGGTGGCCGACCGCCAGCGGTCCAGACTCGCCAGCACCGCCGAGGCCCCACTGTTCAGCGCGAGATCCAGGTCGAGCCGACCCAACCGCACCGCGTGCACCGCCGCCGCGGTCCGCAGGTCGAGGCTGGCGGTGCCGGCGCGGGCCCGCCCGAACTGGCGGGCGGCGTCGGCGAGGACGCGCCGCGCCCTGCCGGGCTCACCCTGGACGGCTCGGACCCGCGCGAGCACCCACGTACGCTGCAACGCCGCCGCGCCGGGCGGCCCCGCGCTCGGCCTGCTCCGCGCCAGCCACTCGTCGGCGGCCGGCGCGTCCCCGGCCTCCAACGCGGCCCGGGCGGCGGCCACCGCGACCTGGTCGGCGAGGTCGACGTCGCCGCGATGCCGTGCCGATGCCCAGAGCGCCGCCAACTCGGCCGTACGCGCCGTCGACCCCTGCCCGTCGTCCAGCGACAGCGTCACCTGCAGCAGCCGGGCTCGCTCCTCCCATGCGGTGGCGCCGATCCGGGCGTACAGGCGCCGGGCGCGACCGGCGTGGCGGGCGGCCGCTTCCGGATCCCCGACCAGGCGCAGCGCCCGCGCCAGTTCCAGCTGGATCTCGGCCGCCGTGTGGTCCGGCCGCCGCGGGCGTACGTGCGTCGCCGCCGCGGAGAGCACCTCGCGGGCGTCGTCGATGAGCCCGCACTCCAGCAACACGCTCCCCCGGTCCAGCAGCAGGATCGCCGGCGTGACGAACCCGTCGTCGACGTCGCCCGCCGAGACCAGTTCCAGGGCGCGGGGCAGGCTCCCGGCGAGGTACTCGGCGTAGCCCTCGTCGTGCAGCGCGGTGGCGTGCATCCCCGCGTGGCCGAGCGTCTCGGCCAGCCGCCGGGCTCGCCCGAAGGAGCGCGCGGCGGCCCGTTGGGAGCCGGCCATCGCCCGCAGCAGACCGTCGGTGACCAGCACCGCGCACTGCTCGAGATCGTCGAACTGCTCGAGCCCGGCCAACGCCGTGGTCATCTCGTCCAGGGCGGCGGGGACATCGCCTGCGCGGCCCAGCACGCCCGCTCGCTGGAAGTGCCACCGCGCCCGCCACCGCTCCGGCTCCAGCTCGGCGGACTCGTCCACCGCACAGGCGAACTCGCGCTCGGCTGCCGGCAGCCCGTCGCTCAGGAAGGCGGTCAGCGCACCGGTTAGTCGGGCGTTGAACCGGATCCAGCGACTCCGTCGGCTGATCCCTCCCGCGTCGGCGCGGTCCAGGGCCGCGCGGGCACGTCGCAGATCCTGCGCCGCACGCTGCGGATCGCCGACGTGGTTGTGCTGGACGGCCGCGCGGCGCCACGTCTCCGCGCGTTCGAGTAGGTCGTCGATGGCGTCCTCAGACCTCGATCCTGGGGGTGACCACGGGGGTCTCTTCCGGGTCGTCCGGATCGAGCCGGATCACGAACATGACGCTGCCGTGCGGCACGTCATCGACGACGAACCGGCCGTTGCGGTCGGCCGTGGCCGACAGGACCCGATCCGCACACGTGACGTCGACCCGTGCTCCGCCGCCGGTCACCCAGCCGTCGATCCGCACGCCGTCGCCGGATGCCGTTGTCGTCACCATGAGGCTCACCCGGCCGGAGGCGAAGGTCACCGACTCCGTCGTGCGCGTGTGGTCGTCACCGCGTACGGCCAACGCCTCCGCCTGCACCAGTTCGGCCACCTCGGCCTCCATCGACTGCACGGTGAGGGCGAACTCGATCCGATCGACGATGCCGGCCGGCACCGGGTCGAGCCGTCCGTACAGCCCGGCGAGCGCGCCGAGTGTGGCGACGTCGCGGGCGTCCACGGGTTCGGAGGATTCGGTCATCACGGTTCCCATCTCGGGTCGGCACCCAGTGCGGTGCGCAACTTGGTCAGGCAGCGGCCGCGGGTCGGGCCGATGCTGCCGATCGGCATACCCAGCGCGGCCGCCAATGCTGCGTAGTCGGCTCGGTCGCCGAACGCGACGACCCGCAGCAGTTCGCGGCAGCGCGGCGACAGCTGCTGTACGTGCTGCCACAACACACGTTGCTGGTCGGCGAGGATCACCTCGGCGTCCGGCGCCGACACGGCGTCCTGCGGCTCGGGTCGCTCGTCGAGAGCCGTGTCGCGTCGTTGCCGATCCACCTGCCGCCAGCACTCGCGCTTCACGGTGGTCACCATCCAGCCCAGGACGGCGGCGGGTTCGCGCATCCGGTCGCCGTACTCCACCAGTTTGAGCCAGGCCGTCTGCACCGCCTCCTCGGCGGTGGATGCGGTCGCCCCCTGCGCACGGGCGGTGTGCCACAGCACCGGAGTGAGCAGCTCCACCAACTCGCCCAGCCGCTGCTCGTCGCCGGCGAGGTACGCGGCATGGGCCACTCCCGCGCGGGCGGTCAGGCTGCCTGCCGGTGCCGTGGCGGTCATGGCTCCGCCAGCAGCCGGTCACGGATGACCCCGGCGCGCTTGCGCTGGTCGTCGGCGGAGATCGCGGCACCCTGCGCGCTGAGGTCGGCCAGCTGCTGCGCGGCCTCCGCGGCGAGCGCCGGTGCGGCGAAGGAGGTGCCGCTCCAGACCCCGAAGCCGCAGGCGTACGAGTCCGGGTCGAGGGTCGCGCGCCGGTCGGACGCCGCCGTGGACGCCTCTCCCCCGGCGTCCACGGTCACCGGCATCGTGCTGACCACCGCGGCACCGGGTCGGTGGAAGCGCACCCAGTCGCCGCCGTTGGAGAATAGGGCGACCGTCGCGCCGCCGGGGTTGGACGCGCCCACGCTCAGCACCGCCGGGACGGCATCGCCGACGCCGAAGGCCGCGGGGAAGAAGGGCCGCTCGATCGCGTCGTTGCCGACCCCGGCGACCACGATCACGCCCGCGTCCCGGTACGCCTCCAGCAGCCGACGCAGCGCGGGCGCGGCGGCCGGGTCGTCCGACTGCTCGTGGTAGTAGCCCATCGACAGCGACAGCACGTCGATGACGCCGTCGTCGACGCCCGCCGCGAGCGCCTCCACGTGACGGGCGAGCAGCAGCACCAGTGTCTGCTGGACGAACCCCTCGTCGGCGAGGCCGAGCGCGGAGAACACCGGGATGCAGAGCAGCCGGGCCACCGGGCAGCCCTGACGCACGATGCCGGCGATGAAGGTGCCGTGACCGGCCAGCGGAGCCATCGCGCCGGTCATCGGATCGATGATGCCGTCGCCCAGGTCGGCGTTCGGTCCGCCGATCGGCAGCCCGTGCAGCTCGGCGCCCATCTGCACGGTCGGGTCGCCGTCGAACCACGGGTGACGACCGATGCCGGAGTCGACCAGGGCCACCACGGGTCGCCGAGCCGGCGCGGGCACGTACGCGGCGGGGTTGCGCAGTCCGACGTGCACCGGCATCCGGCCACCGCGACCCGGGACGCCGAACTCGGCCGGCGAACCGATCCCGCCGAACTGGCCGCCGATCCCACCGAACTGCCCGCCGATCCCGCCGAACTGCCCGCCGATCCCGCCGAACTGGCCGCCGATCCCACCGAACTGCCCACCGATCCCGCCGAACTGCCCACCGATCCCCCCGAACTGCCCACCCGCCGGGCCGAGCACGTGGTCGAGCGTGACCTGCTCCGTGTCCTGCTGCGTGAGCTGCGGTGCCGCCCCCCGCACCGCAGCCAGCGCGGCGTCCGCGTCGACGATCGTGGCCGGGTCCGCACCGGACAGCACCACCGTCGACACCCAGTGCTCGGCCACCACCTCGGCGGCCGGCCCACGCAGCTCGGCGAGCTCGGCCGGAAGATCAGCCGACGGTTCCACCCGGAGTCCGAGCGGTTCCAGAACCTTCTGCAGGTCGTCGATCAACCCGGCGGAGGCCGGCGCGCCGCGTACGAGCAGCCGGTCCCGGACGTACGCGGTCGGCAACACGGTGCCGTCCCGCCGACGGGCACCGGGGTCGAGGACCGCCACCTTGTACGGGTCGACGAACGACCCGGCGGGTGGCGTACGGCGGTCCGGGGGGGGGGGGCTTGTCGGCGTTCATGCTGGCTCCTCGACTGTGCGATCCGTTCCCGACGCGGTCGTCGGGAGAAGTCTGCTCCTGCTGCGCGGGCTGCAACAGGGCCTGCGGTCCTGGGTGCGCCCCGTACGTGCACCGCTTGCTTGGACCCCTCGGTGAGGCGGCTCGTCCCCCTGCCTGGCCGCCGCACCGAGTGGCTCCCCCGGTGACAAGGAGCGGGTCACGCCCGTCCTGATACATCCCGGCCGCAGAGATTTCGAACCGCCTCCCGCGGAACCCGCCGGGTGCGTACGGAGGCATACTCGCCCGGGGCGGATCCCCGCCCGCTCCACCTCGACGAGACATCCGGAGGGACAGCGATGGATCGCTTCAGCCAGGAAGCAGCGACCTGGGACGACAAGCCCGGGCATGCCGACCGCGCCCGGTCGGTGGCCGCGGTGCTGCGCTCGACGCTCCCGCTGCGCACGGACATGCGCGCGCTCGAGATCGGCGGTGGCACAGGCCTGCTGGCCCGTGCGCTCGTCGACGACGTCGACACGGTCGTGGTCACCGACGTCGCCCCCGGCATGGTCGAGGCGGCCCGCTCGGCGCTCGACGATCCCCGGTACGACGGCTGGTCGGCGCGTCACTACGACGTCGAACACGACCCGCTGCCGCCCGAGCGCTACGACCTGGTGCTCGGCCTGCTCACCCTGCACCACATGGGCGACGTCGCGGCGGTCGTCGAGCGCTGCGTACAGCTGCTGGCCGACGGCGGTCGGCTCGCTCTGGTCGACCTCGACCACGACCCGGAGGGCGCGTTCCACGCGCACGCCCACGACTTCGACGGCCACAACGGTTTCCCGCGCGATGTCGTCCGCGGGTGGTTCGAGCAGGCCGGGCTCACCGACGTCACCGTCGGCGACGCCGGAGCGGTGACCAAGGACGGCGACCACGGCCCGGTCGACTTCCCGATGTTCGTCGCGACCGGCCGGCGCGCGGCCGACTGAGCCCGCTCCGTTCGACCCACCCACCTCGCCCCGATGCGACAGTGGGGTGATGCCGACGCGGAGCAGCGGGACCGACGAACTCCCCGGGGCGTCGACCTTCGCCGATCTGCTCGCCCACCGGTTGGCCACCCAGGCCGCCGAACTGCGCGAGCGGGCCGCCGCGGTGGCCGCCGGCGACGCGGAGGCCGTCCACCGGATGCGCGTCGCCGCCCGCCGTTCGCGCGCGGCACTGACCACCGCGAAGCCGCTGCTGAGCGAGCCCGCCGACGACCTGCTGGCCGAGTTGCGCTGGCTGGGACAGGTTCTCGGAGGAGCGCGCGACGCGGAGGTGTTGCACCGACGCCTCCACACCGCGCTCGACGGCGAGGACCCCACGCTCGTCCTGGGCCCCGTACGCCGTCGGATCGACCTGGAGTTGGGGCGGGCCCGACGCGCGGGGGTGGCTGCGGCCGAGGAGGCACTGCGGTCGGATCGGTACGCGCGATTGCTGGCCGCCCTCGACGCCCTGGCCGCCGATCCGCCGCTGTCGGCGACGGCCGACGGGGACGTACACACCGTGCTCGCGCGGCTGGTCCGGCGTGACGCCCGGCGGCTGCGCCGCGCGGTGCGCGCCGCCATGGACAGCGCGCCCGAGGAGCGAGATATCGCCCTGCACGAGGCGCGCAAGAAGGCCAAGCGGCTGCGGTACGCCGGCGAACTGGCGCGACCGGTCGGCGGACGGCGCACGCGACGGCTCGTACGCCGGGTCAAGGCGGTGCAGCAACTGCTGGGCGACCACCAGGACAGTGTCGTCGCCCGCGAGTTGTTGCGCCGGCTCGGTGCCATGGCCCACCTCGACGACGAGAACGGCTTCACCTTCGGCCTGCTGTACGACGCAGAGCGACACATCGCGGAGCGGCTGGTCGACGAGCTGGCCGACGTGTGGCACCGCGTGCCGGGCCCGAAACGGGCGGCTCGCTGGGTGGAGGAGGGCTGAGAGCCGCGTCGACTCAGGCCGTCGGCGGATGCAACCGCCCCGTCATCCGCACGACCGCCGTCAGCAGCGCCGCCAGTTCGCCGGCCCGGCGTTCGTACGGCCGGAAGGTGCCGTCCTCGACCTCGGTGAACAGTCCCAGTGAGACCTGCTGGCGGATCCCGACCATGTACAGGTTCGCGACGATGGCGCGCCAGTGCTCGACGGCCCGTACGCCGCCGTCCGCCCCGTACGAGACGAACGCGACGGCCTTGTCGTGCCACTCGGGGCCGAGACTGTCGACGGCGTTCTTGAAGCCGCCCGGCACGGAGTGGTTGTACTCCGGGGTGACGAACACGAACCCGTCGCACTCGTCGATCGCCCGGCTCCAGCGGGTGACCCGCTCGTCGGGATAGCTCCGGCCCGCGGCTGACGGGACGACCGGCGAGGTCAGCACCGGCAGCTCGAAGTCCTGCAGATCGATCAGCCGGAAGTCCGCGTCGGGATGAGCGTGCGTGCCGGCCATCACCCAGTGGGCGATCTGCTCGCCGAGCCGCCCCTCGCGGACCGACCCGATGATCACCCCGATCCGCGGGTGCTGCACGCCCGAGGTCACTCGCTCCTCGCCCCACGATGGGTGGAGCCGTCCGCGTACTCGGTGTAGGTGTAGGGGTTGTCCAGCACCTTCGACTCCGGGATCTCCGGGTTCATGCCGGTCTCCCAGTCCGCGCCGAGCTCGGCCTGCAGGTGCTCGACGGTCTCGGTGACGACCCGGCGCGCCTTGTCCAGCGAGATGTCGACCAGCGCGCCGTCGTACTTCACGACCCGTCCGTCGATCAGCACCGTGTGCACGTCGCCGCGCTGTGCCTGGAACACGACGTGCCCGTACGGGTTCAGCAGCGGGAACATCACCGGCGAGCGGTCGTTCTTGATGAGCACCACGTCGGCCTGCTTGCCGGCCTCGAGACTGCCGATCTTCGACTCGAGCCCGAGGGCGCGCGCACCGCCCAGGGTCGCCCACTCCACGACGTCGGCGGCGCGGATGCTGGAGTGGGTGATGGTCTCGCCCTTGTCGTGCGCCAGGTGGTGCTCGAGCGCGCGGTCCGACGACAGCGTCGAACGCATCGCGGAGAAGGCGTCGCCGCTCCACCACACACTCGTGTCGACCGACAGCGAGATCGGGATCCCGTGCCGCCGCAGGTTCTGGCTCGAGGGGTAGCCCTGGCCGCAGCTCGACTCGCTCTCGGCCGAGACCGCGCCGAAGCCGCCGGTCGCCGCGATCCGCAAGTACGAGTCGTCGCTGAGCGTCGCGGCGTGGACGTAGATGGTGCCCGGCGTCATGAACCCGTGCTCGTGCATGAGCCGGATCCCGTTGTCGTCCGTGGCTCCCCAGACCCCGGCGTGGGTGGTGACCTGTACGCCGAGTTCGCGCGCCGCCTCGAAGGCCGCCTTCTCCGGGAAGGCCGGGTCGCCGGTGACGTCGAACGCCAGCTGCAGACCGAGCATGTCCGATCGCGGGAAGCGCGCGGCGAAGCTCTGGAAGTCGTCCGACGTTGCCCACTCCCACGGCCCGGCGAAGATGTTCCCGTACGCGAACACGAACCGGCCGGGCACCTCCTGCAGCGCCTGCACCGCGGCGTCGGCATGCTCGACGCTGGACAGGCCGTGCGACCAGTCGACCGAGGTGGTGACGCCGGCGTCGACGGCCTCCAGACCGCTGAGCAGGTTGCCCGCGTAGACGTCCTGCGGCCGGAACTTCCTGCCGTGCTGGAGGTAGTTCCACACGAAGTACTGGGTGAGCGTCCAGTCCGCGCCGTAGCCGCGCATCGCGGTCTGCCACATGTGCCGGTGGGTGTCGACCATGCCGGGCATCACGATGCCGCCGCCGGCGTCGATCTCGGCGGTTCCGTCGGGCACCGACAGGTGCGGACCGACCGCCTCGATGCGGTCGCCGACGACGAGCACGTCGGCGTCGCGCAGGACGGTGCGCTCGCTGTCCATGGTCAGCACGCAACCGTTGCGGAAGACGACGGCGGGGGCCGAGGTCACCTCTTGTGCAGTCATTTCTCACCTTTGGGTGTGGGCGCGCGTGGAACGCGGCGGATCTGGCGGGGTGTGCGGACGTACGGGGAGAGCCGTGCGTCAGGTGGCGATGTCGGGGTACGGCCGGCTGATGTGCGCGAGCTTGCGGGCGTAGTCCAGCTGCATCCCCAGCGGCTCGTCGAAGTCACGCTCGAACATGGCGATCCAGAGCGTGAGCGTGAGGAAGGGGTGCGCGCCGAGCTCGAAGAGCCGTACGTGGTCGTGCGTCTGCAGCGCGGTCCGTTCGTCGTCGGTGAACGACAGCCAGGTCGTGCGCTCGGCGTCGATGCAGTTGAGGATCACGTTGGCGCGGTCGTTCTCCCACCACTGCACGGTGCCGACCGGATCGCTGCGGTAGCGCTCGGTGAGCTCGCGGTCGCGGTCGACGGTGAACAGGAACTTGTCGACCAGATATCTGCTCATGCGCCTGCTCCGATCGGGTGGTCGAGCAACTCGGGATGGGGGTACCAGGTGAAGTAGGCCTCCATCGTGTGGAACAGGCTCAGGTGATCGGCGTGGTCGGCCTTCTGGTAACCGGCGACGCCCATCATCAGCATGAAGTCCATGAACCCGTGGGTCGCGTTGCCGGGCTGGTGCAGGCTGTCCAGGCTCACGCCGGCGAGGCAGCCGTCGATGTCGCCGCGCGAGATCCAGTCGACCGCGCGGGCGTCGAACTCGGGGTCGGGTCCGGTGGGCCCGAACTGCCGAGGACCGCCCAGCTCGAGCGACAGGTGACCGCTGCCGATGACCGCCACCCGCAGGTGACTCGGCCACGACTCGACGATGTCGCGGATGGTCTGCCCGAGCTGCACGAAGCGCTCCGGCTGCGGCAGCGGCGGCGCGAAGATGTTGGTGTAGATCGGCACGATCGGCAGATCCGCCTCCGGCCGTACGGTGAGGATCGGGCAGGTCACCGAGTGGTCGATGCGCAGTTCGTTGGAGAACGCGAGGTCGAAACCGCGGTTCAGCCCCTGGCGCAGCATGTACTCCGAGAGTTCCTCGTCGCCCTTCAGCAGCATCTTCGGCATGCCGAACTCGCGGATCTCGTTCTCCCAGTTGGCGTCGTAGAACGGCGCCTTGCCCACGAGGAACTGCGGCATGTTGTCCAGCCACAGCTGGTGGAAGTGGTCGGAGCCCACCATCACCAGCACGTCCGGACGCGCGCGGGTCAGGGTCTCGCGGTAGGTCGCGATCTTGCTGATCCACTCCGCGGCGAACGGCGGCGCCTGGTCCGGCGGCAGCTGACTGGTGCGGTAGTAGAACGGGTGGTGCGTGGTCGCGAGCACGGCGACGAGCTTGGCCATCGGTCGTTCCTGCCTATTCCGGTGCGGACTCGGTGTCGAGAGCGCTGCTCGGGTCGACGAACCGCGCGTGCTGCTCGACGAACAGGTACGTGTTCATCCCGACCGGCATGCGCTCCTCCTCCGCCAGTTGGCCGAGCAGGCCGGCCGCGCGGGCCAGCAGCGCGAAGCCGCGCAGCAGTTTGATCGGCAAACCGAGGTCGGCCAGCGCCGCGCCGACCACACCGGCTCCGTTGAGCACGAGGCGGCGGCCCAGGATCGGTTCGTGCACCCGCCCGATGGCCTCGAACAGCGCGAGGTGGGGTCCGTACGCGTCCGTCTCGTGGGCGATCCGCACCAGCGCGGGCGTCCGCGGGTCGAGCTCCTTGTGCACCGGGTGACCGAGGCCGGGGATCCGGTCGCCGCGAGACTTCGCCGCGGTCACGATCCGGGTGGCCAGGGCGTCCCACTCGTCCTCGGTCGACGGGGCGTCGTCGAGTTGCGCAAGCTGGTCGTGCAGGAACCGGCCGCAGTCCTCGGTCACCCCGAGGAAGCGCGACCCGCCACCGAGCAGTCCGGCCGCCATGGCGCCCTGGATCGAGTCGGGGGCCGACAGGTACGTCAGGCGCGCGGCGATCGCGGTCGGGGTGAAGCCGTGGTCGGCGAGGGCGAGCAGACAAGCGTCGAGCATCCGCACCTGACCGGCCGTCGGCGTCCGCAGCGTCACCATCCGGTAGACGAGTTCGGTGAGACTTACCTTGCCCATCAGGTCCTCGGCGAGGTCGTCGCCCAGCAGGGTGATGGTGGAGGTCGTCGACATCCCCAGCGAGGTGGGGAACTCCGGTGTCGCGTCGGTGGTCATCGCTGCTCCTTCTCGGTCTGCGCCAGCCACTGCAGGACCTCGGCGCGGTGTTCGCCGGTCGCGGGCGGCGCGAAGTCGTACCGCGGTTCGGACCGGGAGAAGCGGATCGGGTTGCGGATCGACGGCACCGAGGCGTCGCCCTGCCCCACCTCGACGACGGGCTCGAGGCCGAGGTCCGCGGCGAGCTGCACGCCCTCGCCGACGGTGTTGATCGGACCGGCCGCGACGCCGGCCTTCGCCAGCACCTCGAACCACTCGGCCTTCGTACGGGTGGCCAGTCGTTCCTCCAGCAGTGGCCGCAGCAGCTCACGGTTCTCGGTGCGGTCGCCCACGGACCGGAAGCGCGGGTCGTCAGCGAGCTCCGGCGCCCCGATCGCGTCGCAGAGCATCCGGAACTGCCGGTCGTTGCCGGCGATGACGATGATGTCGCCGTCCGAGGCCGGCAGCGGTTCGTACGGGAACAGGCTGAGGTGGGCGTTGCCCATCCGGTGCGGCACGACACCGGCCGCGGCGTACGCACCCGTCTGGTTGACCAGCCCGGACAGCGCCGAGGAGAGCAGGTTGACCTCGATGTGCTGGCCCTTGCCGGACTGCTCCCGCTCGTGCACGGCGGCGAGGATGCCGATCAGGGCGTGCATGCCGGTCATCACGTCGAAGACCGAGATCCCCGCGCGGTACGGCGGACCGTCGGGCGATCCGGTGAGGCTCATCAGACCCGAGGTCGCCTGCACCAGCAGGTCGTAGCCGGGCAGATGGGCACCGCCGGTGGTGCCGAAGCCGCTGATCGAGGCGTAGACGAGGCCGCGGTTCACCGGCGCGAGCGACTCGTAGTCGAGGCCGAACTTCGCCAGGCCGCCGGGCTTGAAGTTCTCGATCATGATGTCCGCGCTCGCCGCGATGCGGCGCGCGATGTCCCGGTCGCCCTCGTCCTTGAGGTCCAGCGCGATCGACCGCTTGTTGCGGTTGATGCTCAGGTAGTACGTCGAGATCCCGTCCCGGGTCGGCGGCACCCAGGTGCGGGTGTCGTCGCCACCGGGGCTCTCGACCTTGATCACCTCGGCGCCCAGATCCGCCATCAGCATGGTGGCGTACGGACCCGCGAGGATCCGGGAGAAATCTGCGACAACCAGGCCGGCCAGAGGGCCGGTCGGTGCGTCCGTCATGTCAGTCCTTGTCCGCTAGGCGGTCACTTATCCGTCTAACGGACACTGTGATCCAGGCCACTGCCGCTGTCAAGGGCTTCCGGCGGGTCTCGTACGGTGTCCCGCATCGTGGGCGGGAGGCGCTCCGCGACCGGTCAGCGGCGGCCGATCCCGCACGTACAGTGGGGCGTCGACGATTTCGAGGAGGTGGCAGCGGTGGCGCAGCGCGGTTCCGGGCCCGACTTCATCGAGGCGTTGGCGCGCGGGCTCGACGTCATCCGCGCGTTCGACGAGCGCGCCGTCGACGGCACCCTGAGCATGTCCGAGGTCGCCGAGCGCACCGGACTGGCCCGCCCCACCGTCCGCCGCATCCTGCTGACCCTGGCCGAGCTGGGCTACGTGCGCTCCACCCGCCGCGGCTACTGCCTGACACCGCAGGTCGTCGACCTCGGGATGGCGTACGTCCATTCCCTCGGACTGTGGGACATCGCCCGCCCGCATCTGGAGGAGCTGGTCACCCGCACCAGCGAGTCCTCGTCGATCGCCCAGCTCGACGGATCGGACATCGTCTACATCGCGCGCGTCGCCGTGCCCAAGATCATCGCGCTGCGGGTCGACATCGGCACCCGCTTCCCGGTCGCGTCGACGTCGCTGGGCAAGGTGCTGCTGTCCGAGCTCTCCCGCGAGCAGATCGAGGCGACCCTCGCCGTGCCGTCGAGGTCGGGCATCACGCCCCGCCGCACGCCCGACCTCGACGAGCTGCTGGCCGACTGCGCGCGCATCCGTGAACAGGGATGGTGCCTGACCGATGAGGACCTGGCCGCCGGGATCCGCTCGGTGGCGGCTCCGTTGCGCGACGGCGACGGCCGCATCGTGGCCGCGATGAACGTGACCGTGCACGCCGCGGAGACCTCGGTGGAGCGGCTGGTGCACGGCCACGTTCCGGACCTGCTGGCAACCGCGGCGGCGATCTCTCGCGACTTCGCGCATCGCGGCAGTCTCCCGACGACCGACGTGCAACCCGCGTAGCGGTCCCTCGGGCCGACGGTCGCGGGCAGCTTCTCCGGGTGATGCGCACGTGCAGTGCGGTGGTTCGACCCGGCCCTGTCCGACCGACCCGCGTGCCACGATGGCCGGATCCGGGACCCGACCAGGAAGTGAGCCGATGGACGACCTCCTCAGCCCGGCCGACCTCCTTCCGACTCCAGCGGTACTGACCACCGAGCCGCGACGGCTGGGCTACAGCGACTTCGACCGCTCCCGCCCGTACGCCCACTTCTTCAGCGATGCCGTACGCCCGCTGCAGGCAGGTCCGCGCGAGGCCCTGGCGGGCACCCCGGCACCAGCCGAGTTGGCGTACGAGGTCGACGACGCGGTCAGTCGGCTGGCGCGCCCCGGGTACGAACCGGTCGAGAACGGCTGGGCGCGTACGGCCCGTGGGACCACCTTCGTGGCGTGCCACACCGACATGCCCGGCGTGACCGCATCGATGTGGGACTGGTGGTTCGGCTGGCACAGCAGCGAGACCGCCCGCTACAAGCTGTGGCATCCCGGCGCCCACCAGTTCGCCGCTTGGGGCGACGACCGCTCGGCCGACCGCACCCTCACCGACCGGCAGCGCTACCAGTCGAATGTGTCCTATGTCGATAAATACATCGGCGACACCTTGACCCGACTGGCCATCCGGTTCGTCGATCCGCAGCGGCTGGGGTTCGAGGACCGGAGGGGCACGACCCGTGTCTGGCTCGGGTCCTGAACCTGCCCCCGCGCAGCTACGCCAACGCGCCGGTCGGACGCGTCCTCACCAGCCGGGCCGGGCTCGCCACGCTCCGGCCGGTGGTCCGGACCGTCGCGCGACGGATGACCGGCCTGGACACCGCGCGGGCGCTGCTGCACCACTGCGCCACCGAGATGAACCATCTCGCCGGTTTCCTCCCGCAGCTGCACGAGGAGTTCCGCGGTGTTCCGTGACGCCGCGGCGTAACCTCTCAACCCGAGGAGCTTCAACGGGGTGGAGTGAGCGTGGACACCAGGAACGGGTGGGGCCCGGCCGGCACCTTCGCACTGCTGGCGCTCGTGACGACCGGGTGCGCGAGTTCGCCGAGCAGTGCCGAGACGCCGGTGATATGCGCCGACTTCTTCTACTCGCTGATCGAGGGCCACGGACAACCGACGCCGGTGGCCGCAGCGGAGTGGACCGCGCGGCATGGCCAGATCCGCCTGCCCACAACGGGGTGGACGGTGGCGAACAGCGACCACGACGGCGTGAACGTACGCTCCGGACGATCGACGGTGCACGCCGTCCGGTTCGCCGACAAGACCTGGGCGGTGGATTCCGGGCGCCTCTGCCGCTAGGCAACGCGTCGCGGATCCGCGGCCACGCGAGCGGTCGACCGCGTGTGAGACTGCCGAGGTGCCGAACCCGCTGACTGTCGCCGAGACCCCTGACGCGCCCTGGCTGCCGCCGGGCAGTACCGCGTACGTCCGCGCCGGCGACGCACTCACCGCCCCGACGCCGGCCATCATCGTGCGGGTCCTGCTGACCGGAGCCGATCGGCAGTTCTTCTGTGTCGCAACGGAAAAGGGCCTGGATCTGCCCACGCTGTTCCTCGGTCCGGAGGGCGAGCGCCTGAGCCTGACCGACGGGCTGGACCTGCTGACGACCCGGACGGTCGGCTCGCCGGACGACACGGCCACGTGCATCGGCTGGGTCCACAACCAGGTGCCCCACCCGGACGGCACGTATCCGCATCCGATTCCCGACGCGTACGTGCCGGTCTTCCGGCTGGCCGATCGGGAGCCGGTCGTGCCGGGCGAGTGGGTGACCCTCGACGAGGGTCGCCCCGCGTTGCAAGCTCGTCACTGGTGGCCGATCGTCGACCACCACCTGGCTCGGGGCGTCCCGGGGAGCCGCGCACATACTGGGGTGATGGACACCAACGCCCCCGAACCCGGACGCCGGCCCACCACCGACCTGCAGGGTGTCGACCTGCACACCCACGACGACACGTACGAAGAGGCGCCGCTGTGGAGCGGAGAGCCGAACGAGGTGCTGATGACCGAGGCTGCGCGCCTCACGCCGGGTCGCGCCGTCGACGTCGGCTCCGGCGAGGGCGCCGACGCGATCTGGCTGGCCAGGCAGGGCTGGCAGGTGACCGGCCTCGAACCCTCGCCCGCCGCGCAGACCCGAGCACGGGCCGCTGCCGAATCAGCGGGCGCGAACGTCGACTGGGTGCAAGCGACGTTGCTCGACGCACCGCTGGAGCCGGGCACGTTCGACCTGGTCAGCTGCTCCTTCCCGGCCTTGTTGCGCTCTGCCGACCAGTCCGCGGAGCATGCGCTCGCCGGCCTCGTCGCACCCGGTGGAGTCCTGTTGCTGGTAACCCATGCCGACACCCACCGCGAGCAGGCCCTCGCGCACGGGTTCGACCCGGACGACTATCTCGACCACGCCGCCGTACGCGAGGTGCTGGGCGAGGGCTGGACCATCGAGGTCGACGAGCGACGCCCGCGCGGAGCGTCGGCGGGTCGTGCACATCACCACGACGACTGGGTGCTGCGGGCGCGGCGCGCCTGACCGGTCAGCCCTCCGGGAAGCTCACCCCGGTCAACTCCACCGAGACGTCCCACAACCGCCGCGCATCCGTGTGCTGCATCGAGCGGTACAGCGACAGGTGGGCCGGCGGACCTGCCAGTTCCGCGATACCGCTCGGCCCCCAGAACGTGCCGCCGCCGGCGTCGGGACCGGTCGCGGCGTACAGCGCCGGGAGCGCGCCCTGGGCCGGCTGCTGGGCGACCAGGCCTGTCTTCGCGAGCGGCCGGATGAGCCGCGCTGCGAGGGTGTCCTTGGACCGGCCCATCTCGGGGCGCGCCGAGAGCAGGTTCGTCGCGGTCACGCCGGGGTGCGCGACGTTGCTGGTGATCCCCCAGTCGCCGGCGATGCTGCGCCGCTGCAGCTCGAGCCCGAAGACGGCCACAGCCAGCTTCGACTGCCCGTACGCCTTGCTCGCGGCGTACCGCTGCTGCCACTGCAGGTCGGCCCAGTTCATGCGCGCAGTACGGGCGGCGATGCTGCTCTGGCTCGTCACCCGGGCGCGCCCGGCGCGCAGCAGGGGCAGCAGGTGCGCGACCAACGCGACGTGTCCGAGGTGGTTGGCGCCGAACTGCAGCTCGAACCCGTCGGCGGTGACCTGGCGCGACGGCGGGGTCATCACCCCGGCGTTGTTGATCAGGATGTCGATCGGCCGGCCGGCGGTGGTCATCGCACCCGCGAAGGAGGCGACCGACTCCAGCGACGAGAGGTCGAACGGGGCGGTGGACACCGCTGCCGACGGCACCTCGCGCCGGATCCGCTCGGCGGCCGCGTCGCCCTTCGCCTGATTGCGTACGGGCATGACCACCTCCGCGCCCGCCGCCGCCAGCCGGGACGCCAGGACGAGTCCGAGACCGTCGCTGGCCCCGGTGACCAGGGCCAGTTTGCCGGTCAGGTCGGGAACGGTGGGGTCGGGTTTCGTACGTGCCATCGGTCGTGTCCTTCTCGTCGGTGGTGGCGATCGTTGCGTATCGGAGCGCGCCTGTGGGGAACAACGTGTCGCGGCGCGAGCCGTTCCATCTCCACATCACGGGCAGCTGGGGCCGTTCAGAAGACGAAACAGAAGGACGCGACGAACCAGCTGTAGGCCGTGACAGCCGCGAACGGAGCCGTGGCGGCTGAGACCAGAGTCGCCGACATCCATCGTCGGTGCCTCATCAGCAGGACGACACCGACGAGATGCGCTGCCACTCCGACCAGCCCGACCGCGAAGATCACCTTCTCGGAAGAGTGATCGGTCGGGCAGCCTCCGTGGAGGTCTTGGAAGCGGTTCACCGCGTCCCGTGCGCGCCCGGCGACAACGAGGTTCATCGCGGTCACCGCGGCGACGAGCCCCACAACGAAGCTCAGCCACCGACGCTCCTGTCGGCCGCGGGCGAACCACCAGGCCACGGCGTAAAGGGCGATCCAACCGACGAAGAACACACTCGCCACGAGGAGCTTGTGATCGGCCACGACCGGAGGCTATCCGCGACCGAGCACGCAACAGGGACCCCGCGACTCCCGACCCGGGCGTCAAGATCGAAGCCCGACCCATCAAGGAGCCGTCAAGGCAGCCGCGCGGCCGTCCGACCCCACCTAGCGTCGGACGGGTGCCAGAGCCGACCCTCCTGCGCTGTACGTCCGTCGAAGCGCCGGCGAGCGCCGCGCGACTGATCGACGACGACTTCACCATCGTCCACTACGACCACGGATTCCGTTACGGCGCAGGTATTTTCGACATCAACACGACCTGTTCTGCGGAGCAGGTGATCGCTGGAGCACAGCGCGTGGCTCGTTGCTGGGGTCGCACCACCCTGTGGTGGCACGGCATCGGTGCCACGAGTCCGCCGGCTCTGCAGGAGGCGTTGCTGGCGGCCGAGGGCGCCGTCGCGGCGCGGCACTGCGTGCTCGAGTTCGACCTCAGCACGCAGCTCCCGCCCGCCGAGTCCGATCACGGGGTGACGATCACTCGGCCGACGCCGGCCGACCTGTGTCGGGCCTTGAACCTGATGGTCAACACCGGTGACGTGGAGTCGCCCGAGCGTGACGATCTCGCCCTCGCCCACCGGCATCAACACGACGCCGACGCAGCGCAGCATCACCTTCTCGCGCTGTGGAACGGCGAACCGGCCGGCACCGCAGCCGTGTCGTACGACGGCACCGAACCGGCTCATCTATGGGGCGCCCGCACCGTCGCCTCGGCCCGACACCACGGTGTCTACCGGGCCTTGCTGCGCGCCAGGCTCGAGCTGGCCCGGCAGCACGGATGCGCCGGGGCTGTCACGCGCACCGAACCGCACCTTGCTCCGCTGCTCACCCGCCTCGGGTTCATCCCCAGCAGCGAGGAGCTGCTGATCCGTACGACGGTGTGACCCGATCACCCCGCACCACCCCGACGACACCCTCGCCATGGACAACTAGAGTTTTGCTCGTGATCACCGGCGAGCTGAAGAACAAGATCGACCGCGTCTGGGACTCCTTCTGGTCCGGCGGCATCAGCAACCCGCTCGAGGTCATCGAGCAGATCACCTACCTGCTGTTCCTGCGCCGACTGGACGATCTGCAGACCATCGCCGAGAAGAAGGCGCGCATCACCGGAGGCCCGATCGAAGACCCCAAGTTCTTGCCGGGGCAGTCCCACCTGCGCTGGAGCCATTTCAAGCAGCAGGCACCGACGGTCATGTACGACACCGTCGCCACCGAGGTCTTCCCGTTCCTGCAGAAGTACGGCGCCCAGGTCGGCGGTGACGACTCGACGCTCTCAAACCACATGAAAGACGCTCGCTTCACCATCCCGACGCCTGCGCTACTGAGCAAGGTCGTCGACCTGCTTGATGACATCCCGATGGAGAACCGCGACACGAACGGTGACCTCTACGAATACATGCTCGGCAAGATCGCCGGCGCGGGCCAGAACGGCCAGTTCCGCACCCCACGACACATCATCGATCTGATGGTCCGGATGTCCGCGCCGACACCAAGCGACGAGATCTGCGACCCGGCCTGCGGCACAGCCGGGTTCCTCGTGGCGGCCGGCGAGTACGTTCGCGAGCAACACCCCGCCGCGTTGACCGACGCGACCCAGCGCGCGCATTTCCACCAGTCGATGTTCCATGGCTACGACTTCGACAACGTGATGTTGCGGATCGGATCGATGAACCTACTGCTGCACGGCGTCGAGGCGCCGGACATCCGCTACCGCGACTCCCTCTCTGAGGGCGCCGCCGGCGACGCCAGCAGATACACGCTGATCCTTGCCAACCCGCCGTTCGCCGGCTCGCTCGACTACGAGGCCACCAGCAAGGACCTCCAGCAAGTCGCGAAGACCAAGAAGACCGAGCTGCTCTTCCTCGCTCTGTTCCTGAAGCTGCTCAAGCCGGGCGGGCGCGCGGCCGTCATCGTGCCCGACGGGGTGCTCTCCGGCTCGTCGAAGGCGCACAAGGAGTTGCGTCAAATGCTGGTGGAGGACCAGAAGCTGGACGCGGTGGTGAAATTGCCCTCGGGCGTCTTCAAGCCGTACGCCGGCGTCTCGACCGCCATCCTGTTCTTCAAGCGCACCGACGACGGTGGTACCGACGACGTCTGGTTCTACGACGTACGAGCCGACGGCTTCTCGCTGGACGACAAGCGCAACCCGGTCGAGGCGAATGACCTGCCCGACGTGCTCGCGCGTTGGCGAGATCTCACGACTGAGAGGGGCCGCGCCCGCACCGACCAGTCCTTCCTCGTGCCCAAAGCGGACATCGCGGCCCAGGGCTACGACCTTTCCATCAATCGGTACAAGGAGATCGAGTACGACGAGGTGGAGCACCAGGCCCCTCTGGAGATCATTGCGGATATCGAGCGACTGGAGGGCGAGATTGCACAGGGTCTTGCTGGATTGAGGGCGATGCTTTCTTGAGAACAGTGCACCTCGGAGATGTGGCGCTTATAAATCCGAGCGGCCACAAAGTCACATCCGCCGAGCCAATCTCGTTCGTGGGCATGGCACAGCTCAGCGCCACACAAGCGCGGGCGGTCCCCTTGGACACTCGCCCATTCGGGGACGTGGCAAAGGGATACACCGTCTTCCGCAACGGCGATATCCTCGCAGCCAAAATAACTCCTTGCTGGGAGAACGGTAAAGTCGGCCAAGCTAAACTCAGCCAAGAATTCGGCGTGGGCTCCACCGAGTTCCATATCGTGCGCCCGACCGACGAGGTGCACGATCGATACCTCCTGCATTTCCTTCGGCAGCCATATATCCGAGCATCTGGTCAACTGCGCATGACTGGGAGCGGCGGGCAACGACGCGTCCCAGCAAGCTTTCTCAGCGAACTCTCCATTCCGCTGCCGCCCTTCCCCGAACAGCGGCGCATCGCCGCGATCCTTGATCAAGCCGACGCGATCCGCACCAAGCGCCGGGAGGTACTCGCCCACCTCAACTCGCTAGACCAGTCGATCTTTGAGGATCATTTCTCACGCGTCACAGAAACTGACACTCTTCGTTCAATTGGGGTGAACTTCGTTAGCGGCAAGAATGTCCTCGGCAGCGACAAGGACGCCCACTCCGAAAATCGGGTGATCAAGGTCAGCGCAATTTCCAGAGGAACGTTTGCCCCAGATGAGTCTAAACCCATGCCCCGAAACTACGTGCCGCCGAACTCACATCGAATTCGCGAAGGAGATATTCTGTTCGGTCGTGCCAGTGGTTCGCTGGACCTGCTTGGAGCCACGGCCGTGGTGGATGTCACGCCGGACCATTTGTACCTGCCGGACAAGGTATGGCGACTGACCGTCGAACAAAGTAGCGAGGTAAGCGCCAATTACGTCCTTGCGGTCTTGCGCTCTCCGAGTGCTCGGAGCTTCATCCGACACAACGCAGGTGGAGCAGCCGGTGTCAGGAATATCAGCAAGTCAAAATTGCTGGACCTCCCGATACCAGTGCCGCCACTTTCCGCTCAGGCGGAGTTCGAAAATCGAATCGCCGCTACCCGAGAGATTCGCAGCGCCGCGCAGAGGGCACTGAAGGCCGACGACGAACTCTTCGCGTCTCTCCAGTCCCGCGCCTTCCGCGGCGAACTGTAAGAAGCCCAGGCGCGATCTCAATCCATCGCCTCAACCCATATCGACCCGGATAAGAACCGGCTACGGTGACCGCATGGACCTTCGCGCCGAACGGGTGGCGGCCGGGCTGAGCCAGGCCGAGCTCGCCCGTGCCGCGCGCGTCCCGCAGCCCAACCTCTCCGCGTACGAGCACGGTCGACGGACCCCGTCGCCGGAGGTACTCGCCCGAATCACGCTGGCGCTCAACGGGCGTCCGTCTCGTCGCATCGAGATGCACCGCGAGGAAGTGCGGGCCGCCGTCGCCGCCCATCATGCAGTGGCGCCCCGCGTGTTCGGCTCGGTCGCCCGCGGTGACGACCGCCCCGGCTCGGACGTCGACGTCTTGGTCGAGTTCACCGACGACGCAACCCTTCTCGACGAAGTCGGGCTACGTCAGGCCCTCACGGACCTCCTGCACGTTCCGGTCGACGTTGTCGGTCTCGATGCGCTGCGCGGGCCGATGCGTGATCGGGTGCTGGGCGAGGCTGTTCCCGTATGACCGACCCGAGCGTCAAGGCCCTGGACGCCGTTGACCTGGCCGTGCGGATGTGTGACGTGCTCATCGCACTGACCCAGATGGACCTGGATGCGTTCACCGGTGACCTGCGCACGCAATGGGCGGTGGAGATGGGACTGATCCGAATCGGGGAGGCAGTCAACCGCATCCCGGCCGAGGTGCTTGACCGCTTCCCGGGGCAGCCCTGGCGGCAGATCATCGGGATGCGCAACTTCGCCGCGCATCAATACGACGACCTCGATCCCCGCAGGGTGTGGCGCACCGTCACTCAGGACGTGCCGGCTCTGCGGGCGTACCTGCTCGACACCGTCCTCCCGGGACTCACAGCATGAGCAACTTCGACTTCGCCAAGTCGGCGCTACCGGTCGCCCACCCTGACGCGGTGCGCGCTGAGTCCTACCTCTCCAGCGATCCCGCCGCCGCCTGCTTCTACAGTCGCCGGACGATCGAACAGCTCCTCCCACACCTCTACGACGTCATCGGGTTGCCCGCTCCGTACCAGAACGACCTTGCCGCTCGCATCAACGACGCCGCCTTCAAAGCGGAGGTGGGTGTCGGAATCACCCAGAAGCTCAATCTGATTCGCAAGTGGGGCAATGCGGCCGCCCACGAGGGGAAGCCCATTCCCGGCCCGGTCGCGCTGCAGGTCTTGCGCGAGCTGTTCCACGTGATGGTGTTCGCAGCCTTCCGCTACTCCGCCCATCCGCAACAGGTGCCCACGAGTGCACAGTTCGACCCGAAGGTCGCGGCCGCCCTCGCCCCGCTGTCCCGGCAGGAACTGGTGCAGCTTTCGGCGAAGTTCAAGGCCCAGGACGACGCTCACGCCAGGGAACTGGCGCAGCGGGATGACCTGGCGGCGACCAAGGACGCGGAGATTGCGGCGCTGAAGTCGCAAATTGCCGCCGCACAAGCAGCGAACACGAAGCCCGACGACCACGATTACTCCGAAGCGGAAACGCGAACCGCGATCATCGACGTTTTGCTCGCCGAGTCCGGGTGGCCGCTGGACCAATCGCGCGACCGCGAATACCCCGTCAGCGGCATGCCGAACGGACAGGCCAAAGGCTTCGTGGACTACGTGCTCTGGGGCGCCGACGGTCTGCCGCTCGCCGTGGTGGAGGCCAAGCGCACCACCAAGAGTCCGCAGGTGGGTCAGCAACAGGCCAAGCTCTACGCCGACTGTCTAGCAGCACAATTCGGACGGCGCCCGATCATCTTCTACACCAACGGTTACGAACACTGGTTGTGGGACGACGCAGCATTCGGCGACGACGGCTATCCGCCACGGCAGGTGCAGGGTTTCTACACCCGCGATGAACTCGAGCTGCTGATCCAGCGGCGACAGACCCGCCTCCCACTGGCCGGTGCCCCGGTCGACGGCTCGATCGTCGAGCGCTACTACCAGACCCGGGCGATCAAGGCGATCGGAGCGGCGTTCGACAAGCGCGAGCGCGAAGCTCTGCTGGTGATGGCCACCGGCGCCGGCAAGACCAGAACCGTGATCGCACTCGTCGACCAGCTGATGAAGGCCAACTGGGTGAAGCGAGTGCTCTTCCTCGCCGACCGCACGGCCCTGGTCAACCAGGCCGTCAACGCTTTCAAGACGCATCTCCCCGCGGCCACCACGGTCAACCTGGTCACTGAGAAGGCCGTCGACGGACGGGTCTACGCCTCGACGTACCCGACGATCATGAACCTGATCAACGAGGTCGGTGAGGTCGGCCGACGGTTCGGCCCCGGCTACTTCGACCTGATCGTCATCGACGAGGCGCACCGCTCGGTCTACCAGAAGTACGGTGCGATCTTCGACTGGTTCGACGCTCAGCTCGTGGGACTCACCGCCACGCCGAAGGACGAGGTCGACCACAACACCTACCGGCTGTTCCACCTCGAGGACGGCGTTCCCACCGACGCGTACGGTCTCGACGAAGCCGTCGGCGACGGGTTCCTCGTGCCGCCCTTCGGGGTCGCAGTCGGCACGAAGTTCCTGCGCCAAGGCATCCGGTACGACGAACTCAGTGATCAGGAGAAGGACGAGTGGGACGCGCTCGATTGGGGCGACGACGGCCCACCGACGGCGATCGACTCCGAAGAGCTGAATCGCTTCCTGTTCAACGAGGACACCGTCGACAAGGTGCTCGCCACACTGATGTCCGAGGGCTACAAGGTTGCCGGTGGTGACCGGCTCGGCAAGACCATCGTCTTCGCCAAGAATCAGGCACACGCCGAATTCATCGAGCAGCGCTTCAACGCGGCCTACCCCGAGTACGGCGGGGAGTTCGCCCGCGTCATCACGCACCAGGCAACGTACGCACAAGACCTGATCGACCATTTCTCCCAGCCGGACAAATCACCACACATCGCGATCAGCGTGGACATGCTCGACACCGGCATCGACGTCCCCGACGTCGTGAACCTCGTCTTCTTCAAGATGGTCCGGTCCAAGTCGAAGTTCTGGCAGATGATCGGCCGCGGCACCCGTCTTCGTCCCGATCTGTTCGCACCGGGGCAGGACAAGAAGGACTTCTTCGTCTTCGACTTCTGCGGCAACCTGGACTACTTCGGGCAGGACCTGCCCGGCACCGACGGGTCACTGCAGAAATCTCTGACCCAGCGCCTCTTCGAGCATCGCCTCGGCCTTCTCGTCGCGCTCGACGCCTGCGCGTCGGAGCGCGCACTGCGCGAGTCCACCGCCGATTGGTTGCACGAAGTCATCGCCGGAATGAACCTCGACAACTTCTTGGTACGCCCCCACCGTCGACAGATCGACGCATGGGCCGAGCGGTCGAACTGGGACACCGTGACCAAGGAGGATGCCGCCGGGATCCTCGACCATCTGGCGGGTTTGCCCTCGACCGTGCGGGACCCGGACGAGCAGGCCAAGCGCTTCGACCTTCTCGTGCTGCGTCGGCAACTCGCGCAACTCGATGGTGACGCGGTCGCTGCCGAGCGGATCCGGGAAACCGTCCAAGCCATCGCCACCGCACTCCTGCCGAAGAAGAACATCCCTTCGGTGGCGGAGCAGCTTCCCCTGCTCGAAGAGGTGTCCGGCGACGAGTGGTGGGTGGATGTCACGCTGCCCATGCTCGAGGTCATGCGACGACGGTTGCGCGGCTTGGTCCGGTTCGTGGAGCGAACGAGGCAGAGCCCGGTCTACACCGACTTCGAGGACACCCTCGACGATGCCGCGCCCGTGGACCTGCCGCAGGCGACGTCGGGCCTGAACTGGGACCGTTTTCGCGCGAAGGCCCGCGCGTACTTGCACGACCACGAGGACCACGTCGCCCTGCAACGACTGCGCCGCAACAAGCAGCTCACGCCCGACGACCTCGACTCTCTGGGCTCGATGCTGATCGCGTCGGCCGGCGAACAGAAGGTCGACCTCGCCTGGGTCACAGAACGCGCGGGCGAACTCGGACCGTTCATCCGGTCGTTGGTGGGACTGGACCGGGCAGCAGCCAACGAGGCGTTCGCGCAGTTCCTCGACGAATCGAAGTTCTCCGAGAACCAGATTCGGTTCGTCTCACTGATCGTCGACGAACTCACCGCCAACGGGATCATGGAGCCGGCGCGACTTTACGAGTCGCCCTACCTCGACCGCGGTCACGTCGATGCCGTCTTCCCCGAGGACTACGAGGTCATCGTCGAGATCCTCCGCGAGGTCAACGCCCACTCACTTCCCGCCGGGGCGTGACCGTCAGTCGCCGAACAGCCGACGCTCCCCGAGCGGGGTGAGGTGGACCGCGCGCGGATGGGTACCGCGTCGGACCCACTCCTCGGCCAACGCCCGATCTGCCAGACGGTCGGCCAGCACACCAGCCAGATGTGGACGGCGCTCGGTCCAATCCAGGCATGGCCGGAGCAGCACCCGCCCCGTACGGACGTCGAGATCCACTCCCCGCTCGGTGAACCAGTGCCGGCCCACTGGGGTGACGTCGTGATCGGCACCGACCAGCCCACATTCGCGCAACCGATCGGCGAGCGCGACCCCAAGAACACCGGCCAGGTGGTGGTAGCAGGTGCGTCCGGCGGTGAGCTCGCGCGCGTCTCGCTGACCGCGCAGGCTCGCCACCGGTCGCATCGGCGGAGCGATCAGGCTCACGGCCTCCAACGCGGCGGCGATCTCCGGACCGGCCAGCGCGACGTACGTGTGTCTCCCCTGTCGCAGCACCGTGACCAGACCCGCGGCCGCGAGCTGCCGGACATGGTCACTGGCGGTGTTGCGAGCGACTCCCGCGTACGAAGCGAGTTCGCCGACGGTCCAAGCCGTTCCGGTCAGCAAGGCCGACAACATCTGCGCCCGTGAACGGTCGGCGATCGCCCGGCCGACCACTGTCAGGTCCGCCTCGGCGGCACGCGGCGCGGAGGGCTGAGTCGCGGTCATGTCTCCAGTGAACAGCCAGGACGTGTCGGCGGACACCGAACCATTCCGAGATCGGCCGGCGACCGCTACTCGCGGCCCTGCCAGGTGGTCAGGCAGGCGCGGTTGCCCTGCGCGTCGGCGAGCACCCAATAGGCGGGCGCCGCGCTGTCGTCGACCAGTTCTCCGCCGGCCGCCAGCGCGGCGGCGATGCGGTCCTGAACCACCTCGGGCGGAATGCGCAGGTCGAGGTGCCACCGCTGCCGCGGGGTCGAGTGGGGTTCGGTCGGCTGGAACCAGATCGTCGGGCGGCGTCCGGTGCCGTCGCGCAGCTGCAGCTCGCCCCACGCATTCACCGTGTCGAGCGCGAGCAGCGCCGCCCAGAACGGCCTGATCTCAGCCTCGTCGGCGGTGTCGAGGGCGAGTTCCAGCACACTCATCCGCTCCGGCCGCGCGGTGACCCCGGCGTTCGAGGCCAGCTCGCTGATGGCCCGGGCGAGCGCCACATCACGCGAGGTCACCCCGTCCACGTCGTGACTGATCAGCCGTATGTCCAGGCGTCCGTACGACACGTCCAGATCGGGATGGTGGTCCATCCGCGCGGCGACCGAGGCGATGTCCGCGACGAGCCGTGCGGCGGTCGCGAAGTCGCCGGTGTCGAAGCTGGCGTGCAACCGGTCGATCAGCATCCGCCAATCGGCCAGCTGTTCGTCGACCAGCTGCAGCTCCGTCAGCGTGCGCCTCGGGTCGGGCTCGCTCATCGCGTCGCCGCGACTCAGGCGCCGTGCCGGTGGGACCGACCCAGGGCGATGAGCCGGGTGATGGTGCGCCGGGTGCCCAGCAGGCCGAACAGGGCGAACATGACGGCGTCGTTCTGGTACGTGCTGAGCACGCTCGGCTCGGTGATGTTGCGCGCCGCGAAGTCCAGCGCCGAGGAGTAGCCGATCGGCGGCTGCCCCGCGGAGTTGTACGCCTCCACCAGGTCGGCCGCGATCACCGCGAAGAACGAGACGACGACCCCGGCGACGATCAGCCCGACCAGCGGGTAGAGGCCCTTCTTCGGCTGTTGCCCGGCGCCCTTCTCGTACAGGCGGACGGCGAGAATGCCGATCAGCGCGCTGGAGATCGAGGCGACGAAGTGCACCTTCCACAGCGCGACGGCGGCGCTCGCGCCGAGCACGATCGCGAACGAGGCGGCCGCGAGACCCCGGCCGACGTTCTCCCGGCCGGTCGTACGCAGCGATCGACGCGTGAGGTCCTCGGGAAGAACGGCGGGATTCACGGCGGTGTCGCCGGCATCTGTGGCGCCGAGAGGCCGAGCGGATTCAGGCACGTTCATCGAAGGATCCCCCTTGAGTGAGCAGACCCGCGGGACAGCTCCCGGTCGGGCGACAGCGCGCTCAGGCTAGTCACGAGTCGCCCTCTGTGACACGGGATTCAGCGTTTTCCCAGGTACGCGGGTCCATGCGCCCGGCGGGGCAGACCGCGGCCGTCAGACGATCGCGGGCGGCCATCGGTCATCGCGCCACGCGGCCCAGGTCGCGAACTCGGCCGGTGGCGCGTCGATCGGTTCGCTGCCGTCGAGTTCTCCGGCGGTCGGGACGTCGAATCCCGCTGCCCACTGGGCGAGTTCGTCATCCGACATGGGCCAGGTGGTGTGCGGCGCATCGGACTGGCGGGCATCCAGTCGCCGGCGCTGCTCCGCGGTCGGCAGCTCGAAGTAGCGCAGCTGCGCCGTGGCGCCCACGTCGGTGGCCGCCTGCCGCAGGGCGGAGCGTTCGTCCCGCCCCCAGAGGCCGAAGTCGAGGACGACATTCGTCCCGAGTTCGAGCGCTCGCAGTCCGATCCCGATCAGTCGTCCTTCGATCACGTCCGCGGCCGACGACGGGTTGTCCCGGCCGTACAGAGCCTTCATCCATTCGTCCTTGGTGAGCCGGAGCGCGGCGTGCTCGACCTCGATCCGCCGGGCGGCCGTGGTCTTGCCGGTCGCGGGCAGACCCACCGTCAGGAACAGCGTCGGTGGTGTCATCGGAACCTTCCTCCGGCGTCGTCGGCTCCCCGTCGACACGGCGGCCGACCGCGCGAGAGATGTCGCGCGATCAGCCGCCGCCGTACCCGGGGAACGGTCAGTTCTTGACGTACCCGTTGGGGTTGAGGACGTACTTCGTCGCGGCGCCGGCGTCGAACTCGGCATAGCCGCGCGGCGCCTCCTCCAGCGGAATCGCCTTGGCGTTCACCGCCTTCGCGATCTGCACCTTGTCGTGCAGGATCGCCATCATCAGCTGCCGGTTGTACTTCATCACCGGACACTGACCGGTCGTGAACGACAGCGACTTCGCCCAGCCGGTGCCCAGCGAGAGCGACAGGGCCCCCCGCTGAGCGGCCTCGTCGATGCCGCCGGGGTCGCCGGTGACGTACAGCCCCGGGATGCCGAGCGCGCCACCGGCCGCGGTGACCTCCATCAGCGAGTTGAGCACGGTCGCCGGCGCCTCGTGGGACGAGTCGGAGCCGTGGCCCTTCGCCTCGAAACCGACCGCGTCGACACCGCAGTCGACCTCCGGAACACCGAGGATCTGCTCGATCTGGTCCTTGGGCTCTCCCTTGGACAGGTCGACCGTCTCGCAGCCGAACGACTGCGCCTGCTTCAGGCGATCCGCGTTCATGTCGCCGACGATGACGACGGCGGCCCCCAACAGCTGCGCGCCCGCGGCGGCCGCGAGGCCGACCGGTCCGGCACCCGCGACGTACACGGTCGAGCCGACGCCCACACCGGCTGTGACCGCGCCGTGGAAGCCGGTCGGGAAGATGTCCGACAGCATGGTCAGGTCCATGATCTTCTCGAGGGCCTGGTCCCGGTCCGGGAACTTCAGCAGGTTCCAGTCGGCGTACGGCACGAGTACGAACTCGGCCTGACCGCCGACCCAGCCGCCCATGTCGACATAGCCGTACGCGCTGCCCGGGCGGTCCGGGTTCACGTTGAGGCAGATCCCGGTCTTCCGCTCCTTGCAGTTCCGGCAGCGCCCGCAGGCGATGTTGAACGGCACCGAGACGATGTCACCGACCTTGATGAACTCGACGTCCGAGTCGACCTCGACCACCTCGCCGGTGATCTCGTGACCGAGCACCAGGTCCTTGGGCGCGGTGGTGCGTCCGCGAACCATGTGCTGGTCCGACCCGCAGATGTTCGTGGTCACCGTCTTCAGGATGGCGCCGTGGGGCACCTTGCGTCCGACGTTGTCCGGGTTGACGCCCGGCCCGTCCTTCAGTTCGAAGGTGGGGTAATCGGTGTCGATGACTTCGACGACACCCGGTTCCTTGTACGCGACGGCCTTGTTTCCCGACATGCTCACTCCTTTGTGACTTGTGGGACACGGCCCGGCCGTGGACGGCCGAGCCCAGCAAGGCGACAAAGATCCACGCTCCCCGGCACGATGCGAACTCCGTCACCTGGCGTGGGGGTCCGAGCGGACTCCCGCTTTCACGGTAGGCCCGTTGAGCGGTCAGGTGCCTTGTTCGCCCTGCCGGGTCAGCGCGCCAGGACCAGCACGTCGCGAACCAGACGCTCCGCGTACGCGGCGTCGATCGGCAACCCGAAGACCACGTGGTGGTAGAGCGGGGCGATGACGTGGTCGAGAACCTGCTCGACACTGGGTGTTGCCTCCCCGCGGGAGCGGGCCCGGGCGATCATCTCCGCGGACTGCTGCTGCCGGGTGCCCCAGCACGGGCATTCGGGCACGAGCCCGTCGCGGGCCGAGACGAGCGCGCGCAGATAGCGGGTGCGCTTGGGCTGTGCGATGTCCTCAGCGATGATCGTCGCCCACGCGGTCAGGTCGCCGGCGATGCTGCCGGTGTCGGGCAACATGTCGCCCTCGCGGGTGAGCGCGGCGACCGCGACCTCCTCCAGCAGCGCGTCGATGTCGCCCCACCGGCGGTAGACGCTCGTGGCGTTGACGTCGGCGCGCTGGGCGACCATCGGGATGGTGATGCGGTCGGGCTTGCTCTCGGCCATCAGCTGGCCGACCGCGGTGTAGACCGACTCCTGCACGCGCGCGCTGCGTCCGCCAGGGCGGCGGGCGGGTGTCTCGGTGGGCATAGAAGTCATTATTGCAATGTTGTTGGCATTAGCGCACCCCCCGGTGTACGTTCCCCTAAAGCAAACATCATTGCCTTAACTACGGAGGGCGTCATGCAGCTTCAACTCGGTCGACCGGCATCGTTCGCGATCGCGGGCTCGACCATGGTGGCTGCGATGGCCGCCGCCGCAGCACCGTCACCGCTCTACCCGGTCTACCAGCGGTTGTGGGGATTCTCGGCGTTCACCCTGACGGTCGTCTTCGCCGTGTACGTCGTCGCACTGCTGGCCGCGCTGCTCACCGTCGGGTCGGTCTCCGACCACGTCGGCCGGCGGCCGGTCATCATCTCGGGCCTCATCGTCCTGGCCGTGGGCATGGTGCTCTTCGCCAACGCGCACGGTGTGGCCGGCCTGGTCGTCGCCCGGGTCGTACAAGGTCTGGCCACCGGCGCGATCACCGGCACCATCAGCGCGATGGTGGTCGACCTGCAGCCGAACGCCCGGTTCGGATCGATCGTCAGCAGCAGCACGCCACCGCTCGGCCTCGCGCTCGGCGCCGTCCTGGCCGGGGCCCTCGTGCAGCACGCCCCCGCTCCGCGTCAGCTGGTCTTCTGGATCCTCTTCGCGGCCTACATCGCCTTCGCCCTGATCTTGCTGCTCGTTCCCGAGGCAGCAGAGCGCTCTGGCGCCGGCCGACGTACGGTGGCGCGCTCGCTGCTGCCGAGCGCGGGAGTCTCGCAGCCGGCTCGTGCGACCTTCGCCGCCCTGGTGCCGGCCATCTGCGCGACCTGGGCGCTCGGCGGTCTCTACCTCTCGCTCGGCTCCTCGGTCGTGGGCCGGCTGCTCGGCGTCACCGACCACTTCGTCGTCGGCCTCGTCCTCGGTGCGTTCTTCGCGGCGGGTGCGCTGGGCTCCTTCATCGCATCTCGGCTCCCCCAGCCCCGCCGACTCCCGTTCGGTTACGCGACGCTCGGCACCGGCGTCGCACTGACGGTGGTGGCCACCCTGAACACGTCACTCTGGGTGTACGTCGTCGGATCGGCGGCGGCGGGCCTCGGCTTCGGTTCGACGTTCATGGTGGCGATGGGAACGCTCGCCGCGGTCACCCCGGCGCGCGACCGCGGACAGACATTCGCCACGACCTTCGTGGTGAGCTACGCGGCGTTCAGCATCCCGGCGCTGGTCGCCGGGCTAGCCGTGGAGGAGTGGGGACTGCGGCCGACCGTGCTCGGGTACGGCGCGTTCGTCCTGGCGCTCGTGGTGGCGGCTTCGGTCGCGGCGGTCGTGCTCGCTCGGCGGTCTGCGTCGAGAGCAGCGCGGGAGTCTGCCGATGAAGAGCGCAGCACCGCCGTCACTTCCTGATCGCCCTGTCTCTGGCGCACGTGGCCACCCGCGGCGTTGAGCATGGGTGCGCGTCGGTCCGTCGGCGACTGCCGCCCTCCACCCGACCGGAACCCTCCGAAGGGGGTAACCGCAGGGCCTCCCGGCAGCCGCCCAGGTTCCCTACCGTGGAAAAGACGCAAGATCAGCCACAGCGACAGGAGAACGGCATGGACACGCTGAAGCTCAACAACGACGTCGAGATCCCCGCCCTCGGCCTCGGGGTGTTCCAGACCCCGCCCGAGGAGACGCACGCCGCAGTCGAGGCCGCCCTGAGCACCGGCTACCGCCACATCGACACCGCCGCCGCGTACGGCAACGAGCGCGAGGTCGGCCAGGCCATCCACGGATCTGGTGTCGGCCGCGACGAGGTGTTCATCGAGACCAAGATCTGGATCAGCGACTACGGCTACGAGCAGACGCTGCACGGATTCGACAAGAGCGCGGACAAGCTCGGCGTCGACCAGATCGACCTGCTCATCCTGCACCAGGCGCTCCCGTCGGACTTCGACAAGACGCTGCAGGCCTACCGTGCGCTGGAGACGCTGTTGGAGCAGGGCAAGGTCCGCGCCATCGGCGTCAGCAACTTCATGGTCGACCACATCACCCGACTCCTCGACACCGCGACGGTCGTCCCGGCGGTCAACCAGATCGAGGTCCACCCCTACTTCCAGCAGCGCGAGGTGCAGGCGATCGGCACCGAGCACGGCATCCTCACCCAGGCCTGGTCGCCCATCGGCGGCATCACCTTCTACCGCGACGGCAACCATGGCAGCACGCTGGAGGACCCCGCCATCCGGAAGATCGCCGAGGCCCATGGCAAGTCACCGGCCCAGGTCATGTTGCGCTGGCACCTCCAGCAGGGCCGCTCGGTGATCCCGAAGTCGACCAAGCCGCACCGCATCGCGGAGAACTTCGACGTCTTCGACTTCACCCTCGCGTCCGAGGAGCTCGCTGCCATCGACGCCTTGGACACCGGCCAGCGCGGCGGACCCGAGCCCGAGGACATCACCCTGGAGAACTTCGGCCGCCCGATCCCCGAGGCCTGAGTGCGCCCTCGCGCGTCACTGACCGCTCGTCCGACGAATGGAGAACCGCACATGAAGACACGCACCCTCGGCACGACAGGCCTGCAGGTGTCCGCGCTCGGACTCGGCTGCATGGGAATGAGCCAGTCCTTCGGGCCTCGGCCCCCACGCGAGGAGATGATCACGTTCTTGCGCGCGGCGGTCGAGAGTGGAGTGACCTTCTTCGACACCGCGGAGGTCTACGGCCCCTTCCACAACGAGGACCTGGTCGGCGAGGCCCTCGCACCGGTCCGCGACGGCGTCGTCATCGCCACCAAGTTCGGCTTCGGCTTCGATGAGAACGGTACGCAGACCGGCGTCACCAGCCGCCCAGAGAACATCCGCGCCGCGGTGGAGGGCTCCCTGCGACGGCTGCGCACTGACGCCATCGACCTGCTGTACCAGCATCGCGTCGACCCGGACGTTCCCATCGAGGAAGTCGCCGGGACCGTCAAGGAGCTCATCGACGCCGGGAAGGTGCACCACTTCGGCATGTCGGAGGCCGGCGTGCAGACGATCCGCCGCGCGCACGCGGTGCAGCCGGTGACCGCTCTGCAGAGCGAGTACTCCCTGTTCTGGCGGGAGCCGGAGGAGGCGATCCTGCCGGCGCTCGAAGAGCTCGGCATCGGGTTCGTGCCGTTCAGCCCGCTCGGACGCGGCTTCCTGACCGGTCAGGTCACCAAGACCACCCAGTTCGGTGAGGGCGACATCCGTGCCTCCCTGCCGCGCTTCGAGCGGGAGGCGTTGGAGGCCAATCTCGCCCTCGTCGACCTTATCAAGGCGGTCGCAGAGCGCAAGCAGGCGACGGTCGGGCAGGTCGCCCTCGCCTGGCTGCTCGCGCAGAAGCCGTGGATCGCCCCGATCCCCGGGACCCGGAGGATCGAGCGCCTCGAGGAGAACATCGCTGCCGCAGAACTCGAGCTCACCGCCGAGGACCTCGCTGAGCTCGACGCGGCATCCGCGAGCGTGCAGGTCCAGGGGGCGCGGTACCCGGACGCGATGCAGAAGATGATCGACCGCTGACGGTCCCGAGAAGCTTCGCCACGTCGTCCCTGTGACGGCGTGGCGAAGCCGTGCCCCCTCGGAAAGTCCGCGCCGAGGCCTCGCCAACTCGTGGTGCCAGCGACGATCAGACCGGGCCGAACCGGTCGACGAAGACGACCAGACTTTCGATGTGCTCGTCCCTTTGCACTTCGCCAGAGGGCCTCAAGCACCAGACGGCGAACCAGACGCGGGAGTGGATGTTTCCCGGCGACCGTCGGTGGCAAGGATGGACATCAGTATCTGGTCGGCGAACGCGCCGTTGGCCCAGGCAGCATCGCGTAGCCGCCCTTCGCGTTGGTAGCCGAGTCGGGTCGCCGCAGCGAGCATCGCCGCGTTCTCGCTGTGGGTCTCGAGTTGCAGACGATGCATGCCGAGTACGTGCAGCCCGTAACCGGTCAGCACGTTCAGGGCATCAACCCCGAGGCGGCGACCCCGGAAATGCGGGCGCAGCGCCAGTCCGACATGGGCGGAGCGGTTGTGCCGGTCGATCCCCCACAGCACCGCTTCCCCTGCGAGATCCCCGCTGGAACGCTCCACCACGGAGAACAACGACGCGTGATCCGACCCTGCGTCAACGGCAAACGGCGATACCGTCACCGGCAGTGGCCGCCACGGACGAAGATCGGCCCTGGAGCGGGTGGCCACGTCCTCGTAGAGCTCGGCGTGGAGCACCGGTACGTCCGCCTCGATCCGGGAACGAAGCACCACAAGTTCTCCTGCGATCATGGTCATCAACCTCACAATTGAGCCGTCCAGGGAATTGGACTGGACTGAACTTCGACTGGTGGCGTGGGCCAGGTCAGCGGCGATGAAGCGGATCGAACACTACATCTGCAAAGCGCACGTCGTTCCGGTAGTGGCGCCCACGACCAACAGCGGTGTTGAGATGGGGCGAAGATGTCGCATACTTCCCGTCGTACTTGTCACAGATCGGTCTGCTTCGCGCATGGTGTGGCAAGTAGCTGCGCAGCCCACCTAGCCATGCTCGGCACGAGACAGCGGGGCCAGATGCGGGCCAGGCGGACCGTGCCGTTGGGCCTCTGGGCCCCTGCGCTCAACTCATCCGAGAGTGGATCTCGTCGAAGAACTCATTGAGCATCGCCTCCGCGCCTGGCCGCCCGAGTTCGTAACCGCCGAATCGGAAGACCTGATACCCAGCGAGCTTGAGCCGTCGGTCCTCAGCGACCATCTCGGAGTAGAGCCGCGGGGAGGCGGACTCACCGGCCGCATAGTGCTGCTTGCCGTCGACTTCAATCACGACGCGTTTCCTGTCGCTGAACAGCATGAGGAAGTCCATCCGCTGGCGCGCCAAAGGCGCCCCGTTCACTGATGCCCGGCGGGTTCTCTGGTCGAGCGGGTCGTAGTGGAGATAAACCTGCGGTACGAGCGCGATGACGTTCGGGTTTTCCTTGAACCGTGCGTAGTAGGTCCGGAACAGCAGGATCTCGGGCGGGCTCGCGAGTGAGGCAGCCAACCGCTGATACAGATGGCGTGCGATGCCCGGGTCATCGAGGTCTGGCGGACAGGACTGGTGGGCTGCCCACCACGCCACGAGATCACTGAACTTCAACCCGCCGTCGGGCAACGGCTGGTCGTAGATGAGGCAGGTGTCGCCGTTCGCCACGATCTCGATGTCGTTGCTGACGGCATCCCTGAGCACCAGGTCGGGCTTCGGGCCGGTGCTGGCGAAGATCAGGTTTTTCGTCCTGCCTTCTACGCCTTCTCCTTGTTCGTAGGCATCCACCAGGAAAGCCAGTTGCTCTTGGTTGAGTTTGTGGATGTCGCGGTAGGTGCTCAGCCGATGCGCGAGGGATGCCAGCTGCGCGACCGACCAGTCCTCGATGTAGCCCGTGTCGAGTTCGCGTTTCGTATCGGCCTGGCCGGGCTGCGCCCCGTCACGTCGCCATTCCAGTCGGAGCTCTTCGGGTAGGACGGACATCAACTCGACCCGGGTGTACCGATCGATTAACGCATTGCAGATGGCCTTACTGAGCGTGCGCTTCGACGCGACGGCCGGCAACGATTTCACCTCCGTTGGGCGGAACCATCCGTCGAAGTACTCGGCCATGGACGCAGTCTGGTGGCTTGACGCGCCAAGCTTGCAGCCCCGGTCGGATCGTGTCGCAGGTGGCGGCCGCTGTCGGTACGGCAGAAATCACGACCCAGGCGGCGATCACCCGGGCATCTGCCGTGGGGGCGCCACGGCAACCGTCATCGAAGAACGCGGTAGCGGGTACGGACCGCGCCCGCTTGCGCAGCGACATCGACAAGTTCAAGGCGGATCGGCGCCTCCGGAGCAGGTCGCTCCGGACCGTCGAACATCGTCGGCGTCTCGGCCCCGCCGACGAGCCCTGGGAGAGTCACGACGTCGACCAAGTCGACCAGGCCCGCCGAAAACAGGGACGCGTTCAATGTCCCGCCGGAGTCGGCCACCACGCGACGCACGCCCAGGTCATGGGCGAGCTTGACCAGTCCGATCCGGAGGTCGACCCGATCGAGTCCAGCGACCAGGTAGGCGATTCGAAGCTCACGTAATCGCGCGAGATAACCCGGTGGCGTCTTCTCGCACACGAGGACGAGCAGCCGCATGTCGTCATCCCCGGTGAACGCCCATGAAACTCGGCCGCGACTGTCGGCAACGACGAACCATCGCGGGGCTTCGGCAGGTAAGTAGTCCGAATGCAGAGAACCGCCTCCCGGCGACGGTGACGGCCATTCAGGGATCGGAGCGTCGACATCGACGAACGATCCGCTGCCCTCCAGGACTGCGTCCGCTTCCAACTCCTGTTGGCGGTGCTCGAACGCCCCGGCGACCGCCATCGTCGCCCACCGCGCCCCAACAGCGGGTTCCATCAGCCGTTGCGAACGGCCCAAGGTGATCCGACCATCAACACTCACCGTCGAGGTCAGAACGACCTCCGGACGAGGACCGTCCAGCCAGTCAGAGCTAGTCATTTTTATGACCCTAGACGCGAACCGGTCTGGAGCGTCAGGACCTCCGACAGCGCCTGCCCAGGGAAACGCCGGCAGCAATCTCCTCGAAGATGGGACGGTGAGCACACTGGTCACTGCTGCATCATCGTGGTGGAGGCCCAAAGAGGACCGCGCGAGTCAGCGCCCTCGGCCAGAACAATGCCCTGAGTACGTGTGTACCCACGTGTGCCGCCACTGGCACGACAACCGTACTCCAGTCCATAACCCTGAATAATCGCCGCGCGCGCCGACATAACAGCTGGTTTATGTTACATACAAACGCAGTTTATGAAATGTTCGCTGCATCTCGACAACAGCAGACCCTCAGAAGTTCTGCGCCATGTCCTTGAACCGCGAGTAGTGCCCCTGGAACGCCACGGTGATCGTGTCGGTCGGGCCATTACGGTGCTTCGCCACGATGATGTCGGCCTCACCAGGACGCTCCGAATCACGGTTGGCGGCATCGTCGCGGTGCAGCAGGAGCACCATGTCGGCGTCCTGTTCGATGGAGCCCGATTCACGAAGGTCACTCATCTGCGGACGCTTGTCGGTGCGCTGCTCCGATCCACGGTTCAGCTGCGAGATGGCGATCACCGGAACCTCGAGTTCCTTGGCCAACAGTTTCAGCGCACGGGAGAACTCCGCGACCTCCTGCTGGCGAGACTCGACGCGCTTGCCCGATGACATCAGCTGTAGGTAGTCGATGATGATCAGCTTCAGGTTGTGGCGATCAGCCAGCTGACGACATTTGCTGCGGATCTCCATCAAGGACATGTTCGGCGAGTCATCGATGAACAGCGGCGCATCCGAGATGCGACCCATCGTGGCCGCGAGCTTGGCCCAGTCCTCATCGCGCATCGAGCCCTTGCGCATGTGTTGCAACTGGATCTCCGCCTCAGCTGAGAGCAGACGCATGCTGATCTCGACCTTGCTCATTTCCAGGCTGAAGATGACCGAAGTCATGTTGTTCTTGATCGAGGCAGAGCGGGCGATGTCGAGTCCGATGGTCGACTTGCCCACCGCCGGTCGCGCCGCAATCACGATCATCTGACCTGGGTGGAGCCCGTTGGTCAGCGTGTCGAGATCGGCGAACCCGGTCGGCACCCCGGTCATTTGGCCGCCATGCGAGCTGGCCGCCTCGATCTCATCGGCGGTTTGCTCGACCACCTCGCCGAGTCGGACGTAGTCATCGGCCTTGCGACCGGCCGACACGTCGAAGACCAGCCGCTGCGCGGCGTTGATGACGTCGACGGTGTCGCCACCACCGGGCTGCTGAGCAAGCTGCACGATCTTGGTTCCCGCATCACCCAACCGGCGCATCACCGCGCGCTCAGAAACGATCTGTGCGTAGTAACCGGCATTGGCCGCCGTCGGCACCATCTGGATGAGCTCGTGCAGGTAAGCGGGCCCACCGATCCGCAGCAGCTCGCCCTTTTTGTTGAGCTCGTCGGCGACGGTCAGCGCATCGGCCGGGTCGCCTCGCCCGTACATCTCGATGATCGTGTCGAAGACGATCTCGTGAGCCGGGAAGTAGAAGTCGCGCCCGCGGGTCTCCTCGATCGCGTCGCCGATCGCGTCTTTGTTGATCAGCATGCTGCCCAGAACGGACTGCTCCGCGCCACGGTCTTGCGGGGGCAAACCCGGACCGCCGTCGCTCGGCTCGCCATAATCCGGCATCGGTTCGTTCATCACCGTCATGCTTTGCGCTCCGCCCATCGTGTCGACCCAGGGACCATCAGATCAGCCACCACTGACAAGCCGACAGCGCACCGTACGACGTCCGCGGGGCAGCAGACAAACCGGTCGAAGAGAGTCTTGTGGGGAACCTGGGGAGAACGTGTGCGCGCCGTTGTGGAACATTTCCCACAGGCTGTGGACAAAGCTGTGGGAAAGCTGCTGACCTGCGCCGATGCTGCGGCCCATGGGGTGAGACCGGGGAGTGTCAGCAGTCAATCACCGACACGACAAAAGCCCCTCGCTACCGGATAGCTGGTAGCGAGAGGCCTCTGTGTCCTTGGGTGATCAGCCGTTCTGGCTGGTCACATAAGCGCCGGTGACATAGCTCGTTCCGCGCTCGACGGAATCCGGCAGACCTGCGGTGCGCCAGGTGGTGCAGCTGATCAGCTGGAAGTGCAGGTGAGCGCCCGTGCTGTAGCCGGTATTGCCCGACCGCGCGAGATTCTGACCCTGACTGATCGACTGACCCTCGACGACCTGGTAGCTCGACAGGTGGAAGTACACCTGGCAGAGCCCGGAGGCGTCCTTGATCTTGACGTAGTTGCCGCCCGAGGAGACATACCCGGTGTCATAGACAACACCAGCGCGCGCCGCGACGACCTGGGTGCCGACCGGCATCCCGAAGTCGATGCCGTCACGGTCGTAACTGTTGTTGTGCGAGTAGGTCGCGTTCGGACCCTGCGTGATCTTGTACGTCGCGCCCTTGGTCCACGGCATGCGGTACGGCCCGCTCGGGTCACCGACGGTGACCGGCGGAGTCGTAACCGGCGGGGTCGTGACCGGCGGCGTTGTCACCGGCGGAGTGGTCGTGACCGGCGGCGTCGTCACCGGCGGGGTGGTCGTCGGTCCGCAAACTCCCCCGAGCGCCTTCCACGTCGCGGTGTCGACCGCACCAGTCACCGAAAGGTCTTGCGCCCGCTGGTAGGCCTTCACCCGAGCCAATGTCGCCGGGCCGAACGAACCATCGACCGTCAGTCCGCCGAGCTTCTGCTGCGCGGTCTTCACCAACGCACCGGTCGAGCCGTAGCGCAACGTGGTGACCGAGCAGGTGGGCGGAGCGGGCGTCGACGAGCCGCTGGGGTAGCCCCCGAGCGCGGACCAGGTGTCCGGACCGATGCGACCATCGGCGTAAAGACCGTGGTCGACCTGGAACGCCTTCACCCGAGCCAGCGTGGCCGGGCCGAACGAACCGTCGACCGCGAGTCCGCCCAGACGCTGCTGCGCAGTGCGCACCAACGATCCGGTCGAGCCGTACGTCAGCCAGGTGACGGCCGTCGTCGCGGACTTCACCGCGGTCGCACGAACCGCGGCAGCCTTGCTGACGCCTTGAGTGGCGCTGTGTACGGTCGCGTCCGCTGACGGCGCGAGCGCTGTGCCGGCGACGGTGGGGATCACGGTGGCCACTCCGACACCCGCGATCAAGCGGGGCGTGGTGACGATCTGAGCGGCCGCGTTGGGGCGCCGCTTCTGGTGGCGTGGGGCCATGGCAGTGCGAATCACAAGCTTGTCTCTCTGTCCTGGGTCCCGAATCAGCGGAAGGTGCCGTAGCCGGACGGCGTGGAGTAAATCGGCTGTACGCGGACAACCTGGCCCGGATACGGCGCGGCGATCTCCGTGTTGTTCCCGAGGTAAATACCCACGTGGTAGGCGGGCGAACCGAAGAACACCAGGTCACCCGGCTGCGGGTTCGACGTCGGGCGCAGGAAGTTCTGCTGCAAGTGCGCCACGCGCGGGATTGCGATCCCGGCCTTCGCGTAGACGTACTGCGTCAGGCCGGAGCAGTCGAAACCGCTCGGGTCGTCGCCGCCCCAGACGTAGGGAACACCGAGGTACTGGCGAGCAAGGGCGATGATCTGCTGGCCCTTGTCGGTGGAGGTGCCCGGGTCGGTCGTCGGCGGGGGCGGTGTCGGCGTCGCGGTCCCACACGGGAAACCACCGAGGGCGGACCAGGTGGCCGAGTCGACAACTCCGGTGCTCGGCAGTCCCTTGCCAGTCTGGTAGGACTTCACCCGCGCCAGAGTGGCCGGACCGAAGTCACCATCGACGGCGATGCCACCGAGGCGCTGCTGCAGAACCTGGACCAGCTGGCCACCGGAGCCGTAGCGGACGGTGGTCACCTCGCACTGCGGTGTGGGCGGCGGGGTGGTCGTGGGCGGCGGGTCCGCCGGAACGGTGGTCGGGAAGCCGCCCAGCGCCTGCCAGGTATTGGGGCCGACGAGACCGTCGACGTACAACCCCTTCGCGGCCTGGAACGACTTGACCTTGGCCAGAGTCATCGGGCCGAACTGGCCGTCGACGGCGATGCCGCCGATGCGCTGCTGCATCACCTTCACCAGGTCGCCGCTGTCGCCATAGCGCAGCCAAGTGATGTCCTGGGTGACCGGAGCTGCCTTGATGGCGGTGCCGGCGGTGTGCACGGTGAGCGCTTCGGCCGGAGCCGCGCTCAAGACGCTCAACGCGGTCGCCGGTGCGGCGACCACTACCCCGCCAAGAATGACGGTCTTGTGAGCGGTGACAGCCGGCGCGAGCCGACTGGTTAATCCCGGGCGAAGCTTCTGGTGGCGTGGCGTGATGGTCGTCATCGGGCCCTCTCGGTACTCGTACGGTCTCGTCTCGTGACGCACAGCCCCGCCGTATGACTTCCCCATCAGACGAACGTGAATCCTCGGCCCCGAGCGCTCCGGATTTGGCTGCGTGCTGGAGTTTGCCGATAGTTGAACGCGTGGGGAAGTCGTGAGTGATGTAAATCAGCGTGTCAGTGCTTGCACATGAGGCTCCTGAGGCGTATGTGACTCATGGGACGCGATGACAACACAACGCCGCGCACGCAGATTTACGCTCCACGACTGGGAAGTGAGCCGATGTAACTAGCAGACCGCCTCAGCGAGCGTTTCGAACGACACGCCGAACTGCCGATTTCATGTAATTTGCTCACATTGTGAGATTTTGGCGATCTCCTCGGAGTGTCGCCGGGCCCCTGGAGCGCCTCGGGCGTACTACCGGCTACCTTCGCGCAACCGCCGAAGGCCCTTGTTGCGCAACCGCCTCCAGCGCCACACACGGATCGACCCGCGTCAGGAAACAGGCGACGCCGAACCGGTTCCATCGGTTCGTCACGATTTCAACACCACTCACATACCCCGCGGACAGCTGCACCTGCTCCAGCGCTCGGTCTCCCCCTAGCGCCCTCAGGCGGCACTGCGGCCAACGAAGACGCCCTCCCACCCCCGAAGGGGTGAAAGGGCGTCTGAACGCGTTATGCGTCGATCCGGTGGGATCAGAAGCGACCGAACGTCTTGTAGCCGTAGATCTTCTGCACGCGGATGACGGTGCCGGGGTAACGGGCCGCAATCTCGTAGCCGTTGCCGACGTAGATCGTCACGTGGTGAGCCGGGTAGCCGGAGAAGGCCAAGTCGCCGGGACGCGGGGTCGACACGCGGGATGCCGCACGCTGCTGCGCGCTGGCGGTACGCGGGATGTTGATGCCGGCCTTGCGGTAGACGTACTGGGTGAAGCCCGAGCAGTCGAAGCCGGCCGGGGTCGAGCCGCCGTAGACGTACGGAACGCCCTGGTACTGCTTGGCGATCGCGACAATGCCCGAAGCCGAGCCGCCGGTGGCCGGCGGACGGGTCTCGTCACGCGAGGTGGTCGAACCCGACGGCACGCCACCGAGTTTGCTCCAGGTCATCGGACCGACAACGCCGTCAGCCGAAAGACCGTTGCGCGACTGGAACGACCTGACGGCGGTGCGCGTGGCCGGACCGAAGTGGCCGTCCGTGGCGATGCGGTAGCCGCGGGCAACCAGGCGCTGCTGAGCGGTCTTCACGTAGGTGCCGGTGGAGCCGTAGCTCACGACGTAGGCAGCGCGAGCGGCCTTGATCGCGACAGCGGCCGGCGGTGCCGTAGCGGAGGCACCTTCGGCGGCGACGATCGGAACGATCGTGGCGGCGGTGGCCGCAACGGCGAGACCGCGGCGCGAAACCAGGTTGGAGACCAAACCGGTCTCGTGCTTGAGATGGCGAGGCTTGTAGGAACCCATGGAGGGAAGACCCTTCGGCACTTGGTGATGTTCGGACAGGGTGAAACTGATGAAACTGAGCTTGTGCGGCGCGTGGGCTTCCCCCCGGAAGGCTTGTACGCCTGAAGAAGACTGCCCCAAGGTTCCCGAACACGCGAAACAGTTCAGTGGATTTGCTCACTCTTGGTGTTACACCCCCTCCACGACACCTCCGGTTGGTGGCCGGTTCAACCACCTACTGCTCGGTCGTGACCGTTCCGTTATTCCCTTGCGATTACTGGCATCTCGGCACTTGGCAGGAACGGCGCCTCGGTTGCCGAATTCGCATCTCAAAGCCGTCCACATCGCGAGATTTGAGCGTCTCGCATAGTGGCCGTTCGGGAAGGGTCACCCCCGTTAGGGTGGTGGACATGCAGCCCGCACGTCCCATCTGCCCCACCGGTCACCAGTGACGGTCCCCCACGGCGGCGTCGACGCGCGGCGCATTCTTGCCCTGGCCGTTCCGGCGTTCCTCACCCTTGTCGCCGAGCCGCTGTTCCTGCTCACCGACAGCGCGATCGTCGGCCACCTCGGAACAGCCCAGCTGGCCGCCCTCGGCATTGCATCGTCGGTATTGCTCACTGCCGCAGGCGTTTTCATCTTCCTCGCCTATGCCACCACGTCATTGGTCGCCCGTCGAATCGGGGCCGGACGACCGGCCGAAGCCCTCTCCGCGGGCGTCGACGGTCTCTGGCTCGCCCTGGTGATCGGCATTCCAGTGACCGCCCTGGTCGCTCTCACCGCGCGGCCCCTGGTCACCGTGATGGGCGCGGGCGGTTCGCTGGTCGGCCCGGCGACGGACTACGTACGGATCGGCGCAGCCGGTATTCCCTCCTTACTACTGGTGTCGGCCGCAACAGGAGTCCTCCGCGGATTCCAGGACACCCGTACACCGTTGATCGTCGCCACGACCGGGTTCGCCGCGAACGCACTCCTTAACTACCTCTTGGTCTATCCGGCTGGGCTCGGTCTGCGCGGATCCGCCGTCGGCACTGTCATAGCCCAGAGCGCCACGGCGCTCGCCTTCGCAACCGTGGTCGTACGAAGGGCGCATCGCGAGGGTGCCCGGCTGCACTTTCAGCCGCTGGCGGTCCTCGCGGCCGCGCGCCACGGCGCCCCGCTGCTGGTCCGCACCCTGGCCCTGCGCATCGGCTTCCTGCTGACGACCTGGGTGGCCGCTGGCCTCGGCGAGGTCCCGCTGGCCGCTCACCAGGTCGCGATGAACGTCTTCAACCTGCTCGCGTTCGCCCTCGATGCGCTGGCGATCGCCGCCCAAGCGCTCATCGGCACCGACCTGGGCGCCGGCCGCGCGGATCAGACCCGCGCGGCGACCCGGAGCATCCTGCGCTGGGGCTGGCGGGCCGGGGCCATTCTCGGGCTGATCACAGCTGCGCTCGCGTGGGTCGCGCCGCTGCTCTTCACCACGGACCCGGCCGTACGCCACTGCCTCACGGTCGCCCTCCTGGTGCTCGCTGTCACCCAGCCGGTCTCCGGCGCGGTGTTCGTTCTCGACGGGGTGCTGATGGGAGCCGGCGACAATGTGGTGTTGGCCTGGCTGCAACTGGCCACCCTCGCGGTCTACGTTCCGGTGCTCCTGCTGCTGCGGGCCCAGCATTTCGACTCCAACACGGTGAGCATCGCCCTCCTGTGGGCCGCGCTCGGCTGGTTCATGGGTGCACGGTTGATCGGACTGCAGTGGCGGGCGCGCAGCGACGCCTGGCTGCGTACGGGAATCTGAGCGCTCGCACACAGCAAGACAAAGCGCCCCGCGGCCGGAGCCGGGGGCGCTTTGCGCTACTGCAGGGGTGTTACTTGGCGGCGACGACGTTCAGCTTCAGCGTCGCAGCGACCTCGGGGTGCAGGCGAACCTGAACCTCGTGGTCACCGAGCGAGCGAATCGGCTGCGCAACCTGGACGGTGCGGCGGTCGATCGAACCGACACCGGCAGCCTTGACCGCGTCAGCGATCTCGGCGGTGGTGACGGCACCGAACAGGCGACCGGTCTGACCGGCGCGGGCCTGCAGGTTGACCTTCGAACCCTCCAGGGCGCCCTTGAGCGCCTTGGCGTCGTCGAGCGACTTCACGGCGCGGGTTTCGCGCGCCTTGGTGATCGACTCGACCTGCTTCTGTCCGCCCTTGGTCCACGCGGTGGCCAGGCCACGCGGGAACAGGAAGTTGCGGGCGTAGCCGTCCTTCACGTCGGCGGTGTCGCCGGCAGAGCCGAGACCGTGCACCTCGTGGGTGAGGATGATCTTCATGTGATTTTCTCCTTGCCCTGACTCAGCGTGCGGACGACGAGTAGGGCAGCAGTGCCATTTCGCGAGCGTTCTTCACGCCGTTGGCGATCTGACGCTGCTCCTGGACGGTCACACCAGTGACGCGACGCGCACGGATCTTTCCGCGGTCACTGATGAACTTGCGCAGCAACGCAACGTCCTTGTAGTCAATGGTCTCGACCTTCGCCGCCTTCAGCGGGTTGGCCTTCTTCTTGGGCTTGCGCACAACGGGCTTGGCCATCGTGGTGCTCTCCTCTTCCTTCGGGAAAGCCCGAGCGAGCTCGGGATGGTGCTTCTACAGGTGGTGCGCGTCGCGAGACGCGCGGTTCGAATCGGGTTGGATCAGAACGGCGGTTCGTCATAGGACGGGCCGGAGTTCCAGCCACCGCCCTGCTGACCAGCGCCAGCGTTGCCGCCGGTGTTGCTCTGCTGGCCACCACCGGCGTTGCCGCCGGTCGCCCAGGGGTCCTCCTGCGGCGTGTTGCCACCGAAGTTGCCCCCAGCATTGCCGCCTTGCTGACCGCCGAAGTTTCCGCCAGCGTTGCCGCCGCCGAAGTTTCCGCCGGAGTTGCCGCCTTGCTGGCCGCCGAAGTTGCTGCCACCAGCACGCTGGGTCTTGTTGACCTTGGCGGTGGCGTAGCGCAGCGACGGACCGATCTCGTCGACGTCGAGCTCCATGACGGTTCGCTTCTCGCCCTCCTTCGTGTCGAAGGAACGAGACTTCAACCGTCCGGAGACGATCACGCGGGATCCACGGGTCAGCGACTCAGCGACGTTCTCCGCCGCTTCGCGCCACACGGAACACCGCATGAACAGCGTTTCGCCGTCCTTCCACTCATTGGTCTGTCGGTCGAACGTACGCGGCGTGGAAGCCACGGTGAAGTTCGCAACAGCGGCCCCGGACGGCGTGAACCGAAGTTCCGGGTCCTGAGTGAGGTTGCCGATGATCGTGATGACGGTGTCGCCAGCGGCCATGGTGAGGTCCTAACTCGATTCGGGTGAGGGTGTTTCTCAGGCGTCCTTGCGCATGAGCTTGGTGCGCAGCACGGACTCGTTGAGTCCCAGCTGGCGGTCAAGCTCCTTGGCGGTCGCCGACTCGGCGGTCATGTCGACCACCGCGTAGATACCCTCGGACTGCTTCTTGATGTCGTACGCAAGACGACGGCGTCCCCAGATGTCGACGTTGTTGAGCGTGCCACCATCTTTGGTGACGACGGTCAGCATCTTGTCGAGCTGGGTGCCAACTGCGCGGTCATCGATCTCGGAGTCGAGGATGATCATCAGTTCGTACTGACGCATGTGTAAACCAGCCTCCTTCGGTCTCAGGCGGTCACGCCGATCTGGCGTGACAGGAGGTTTACTGCGGTGTCGCTCGGTCCGGTGACCGCGCAACGCGGGCAAGTCTAGGCCCGGCCGCCGACAAACTCCGAATCGCCTGTGGACAACTCACGACGCAGCTGCTCCTCCGCCGCGACGGCACCATCGGGGTCGCGGAAGTCCTCGAGTTGTTCGGCCGACTCCCACCCGATCCAGCCGATCGCCGCCCACGCGACCAGCCGCACCAGGGAGAAGACCAAGTAGCCCTCCGGCGCCAACCCCTTGGCCGGGTCGGAGGAGGCGGCGACATACATCCAGGTCATCACGAAGTAGACGATCTCGACGGTCGCCCAGATGAGGTGTTCGCGCCAGCGCATCGCGACCAAGGCGAGCAGCGGCAGCAACCACACGGCCTGCTGAACCGGGAAGCTCTTGCCGGTGCACATGACGATGACCAACATCGTCAGGGCCAACGGCGCCAACGGAGTCAGGTGGCGCGGGCGACGGGTCAGATAGACGCCGACCAAGAGCGCCGCGAGCCAGCCGAGCATCGCCAGGATGCTGGAGGTGTGGGCCGACAGGGGCATCTTCAACAGCCCCATCACCTGCCACGGCGAACCGAAGCCGGCGCCCTGGTCGTACCAGTTCGAGTAGACGCGAAGCGGGTGGCCGCCGACAGCAAGGGCGCCACCGAGGCAAACGGCACAGGCGGCCGCGACACCCAGCAGCATCCGGCCGAGTTCGGCCGAGCGACGGTCGCGGAGCGCGACCAACACGATGGCGAGGATCAACACCAACGGATAGGTGCGGGCCATGACACCCAGACCCAGCAGCAACCCCGCACTCAGCGGGCGACCGCGCACCCACAGGGCGAAGCCGATGGTGGCGAGCGCGACGCCGAACATGTCGAAGGAGACGAGGGCGGCGGTCACCAGAACGGGACTGAGCGCGACGTGGGCCGCCAGCCACGGAGTTCCGCGCATCGCCGACATGGTGGCCACCACCGTCGCTGCGACCAGCAACGCGATGATGACCGCGCCGGCAGTGAAGTAGGTGCGCTGGGCCGCGACCCCCGTCTCGTTCGGCAGGATCACGCGCAGCAGCCACTGCAAAACGGCGGTCAGCACCGGCTGCGATTGGCCAGAACTGCCCGGCGACCACGGGCCACCAGTCTGACCGGCGGCGACCGGGAGGTCGGAATAACAGGCGCGCCAGAGCGAATCGGGAGCGCCCCAGCCGTTGCGGACGCAGTATTCCTTTTGCACCACGCCGAGCGCGACGAAGACGCTGGCCAGCGAACTCAGCACGATGACTGCGTACGAGATCCCCTGGCGACCGATCGCGGCATAGCGACCGGTCGGGCCGCCGATGACCTCGGTCGACCAGGCCACGACGTCTTCGCCGCGGCTGGGGATGGTCAGGCGCAGGTCATCACGCGAAGGCATCTTGGACACGGTCGGCAGAATACGTGGCCGGTCAGGGACCGGAGGTCGCCGTCGCCGCCGCGGCGCGGGTGGACCGAGAACTGCGGGTGGGCACTGAGCCGGCGCCGGGCGCCGATGCCGCCGGCGGGGTGGTCAGCGACGGCTGACTGGTCGATGCCGGCGGGGCACTCGTCGAGGTGGGCGGCTGGCTCGTGGAGGTCGGCGCCGAACTGGTTGACGTCGACGTTGAGGTCGGGGCAGAGCTCGTCGAGGTCGTCGTCGAACTGGTCGACGTGGAGGTCGAACTCGTCGAGGTCGTCGACGGCGCGGTGGTCGAGGGCGCCGTGGTGGTCGACTGCACCGGCGGCGCGACGGTCTGCGTCGCCTGCTGGGTTGCCTTCGGCATCTGCGCCACCGGCTGTCCCTGCAGGGCCGACTGCATGAAGTTCTTCCAGATCAACGCCGGAACGGTGCCGCCGTAGAAGCTCTGTCCCTCGGAGCTGAGTGACGTGGTCGCGCTGCCGTCACCGGCGTACATGCCCACGCTGGCGGTCAGCTGGTTCGGGGTGAAGCCGGTGAACCACGCGCTGCGGTAGTTGTTGGTCGTTCCGGTCTTGCCGCCGGCGGGGCGGGTGAAGTCCTGCAGCGCCTGGTAGGCAGTTCCGCCCGGCTTCACCGGACCCTCCATCGCGACCGCGACGTTGTTCGCAACCTTCGCGTCGACGGCTTGGGTGGTCGAACCCTTGGCTGTGTAGCTGTAGGCGCCGGAGGTGCTGGTGACCTTCGCGATGACGTGGGGGTCGGCCTTCTTCCCGCCGCTGGCGATGGTGCTGAAGGCGTTGGTCATGTCGCTGACCCGAACCGATGCTTCACCCAGCACGTTGTTGCCGTTGTTGTTCAGGCCCGGGCTCGATGCCGGAATGCCGACCTGGATGGCCGCGTCCTTCGTCTTTGCCGGCCCCATGGCCATGTTCATCCGGACGAACGCGGTGTTGACCGAGAACTTCAGCGCCTGGCTGAGCGTGACGCTGCCGAACTGCTCGCCGGCGTCGTTGGTGATCGGCTTTGTCGAGCCCGGCAACTTCAGCGGACTGGAACCGTCGAACCGGTTGTTCAGCGTGTAGCCGTTCTGCAGTGCGGCGGTCAGCGCGAACACCTTGAAGCTCGAACCGCCCTGCAAAGCAGCCTGATTGGCTGAGGAGTATTGGCTCACGCGATAGTCGGCACCGCCGTACATCGCGACGATCGAGCCGTCGGGCTTCTGCGCGACGAGACCGGCGTGAAGGTCCTTGGAGCTATTCGGCATGCCGTTCTCAACCGCAGTGACCGCAGCCTGCTGATCGTTCTTGTCGATCGTGGTCGTGATGCGCAGACCACCACGGTCGATGTCTTGGTCGCTCAGCTTCAGCTTGCTCTTCAGCTCGGCGCGGACCGTGGCGGTGATGTAGCCCGTCGGACCCGAGGCGTACTGGTTGGTCTTGCGGCCCTGGATCGTCGGGTAGGTCTGCTGCGCGCGCACCGCGGGAGTCATCCATCCCTGACTGACCATGCCGTCGAGGACGTAGGTCATGCGCTGGCGTACGCGCGTTTCGGCCTTGGCGCCGTTCGCCGGGTCGTAGAACCCCGGCGCGTTGATGACCGAGGCCAGGAAGGCGCCCTCGCTCGGGTTCAGCTGCGAGACGTCCTTGTTGAAGTAGACCTTGGAGGCCGCCTGGATGCCATAGGTGTTGCGCCCGAAGTAGATGTTGTTGAGGTAGTCCTCAAGGATCTGCTGCTTGGAGTACTTGTGATCGATCTTGATCGCGATCATCGCCTCCTTCAGCTTGCGCGTGTAGGTCTTGTCCTGCGACAGGAAGTAGTTCTTCACGTATTGCTGAGTGATCGTCGATCCGCCTTGGGCGTTGCCGCCGCCCTTGAGGTTGGTCCACAGCGCGCGCATGATCCCGGTCGGGCTCACACCGTTGTTGGTGTAGAAGTTGCGGTCTTCAGCGGCCAGGAACTCGTATTGAACCGCGGTCGGAATCTGCCCCAGCTTGACGTCTTCGCGATTGCCTTCATCAGCGTTGAACCGGTCGAGCTCAGTCTTGCCGTCGCTGTAATAAACGATCGACAGCTGCCGGTTGGCGTTGGCGTTGGCCGGCGGGATCTGGGTGCGCAGATAGACGATGACCAGCGCGACGACGCCGATCACGAAGATGGTGAAGAAACCCAGGAAGGTGCCCAAGAGCACGCGCAGCCACATCGGGCGCTTCTTCTTGCCCTTGCGTCTGCCGGATCGGCGCGAACGCGCAGGTCGGGGGCTTGACGGGGTGTCGCCCTCGGTCTCGTCGGGCAGGTCGCTGTCGGTCACCAGCAGAGGGTAACGCTCGCCACTGTCAACCACACACGCCGCGAACGTCACGCCTGTGTCACATACGCCACCTCGAGCGACACGCCGCGCCCATCTCGATGTATCGACGCGATACATCGAGATGGGCTACAGTGACCGAACAAAGTTCACCTTTGTCACCTCTACATGACATGGACCGTACTTTGTCCCCTCACTTACTCGCTGGAAGGAGCCGCCCGCATGTCGCGTCGCGGAGCCATTCTCGAGTTGGCCGTGTTGGGGTTGCTGCAGGAGCAGCCGATGCACGGCTACGAGCTGCGCAAACGCTTGTCCGGGGTGCTCGGCGCCTTCCGGGCCGTCTCGTTCGGTTCGCTCTACCCCTGCCTGCGCAATCTCACCGCGCGCGGCTGGATCACCGAGCACGCGCAGCCGACGGCGGGCGGCAAACGTCCGCGAATCAGCTACGAACTCACCGCCGAGGGCAAAGAACAGTTCCAGACCCTCATCGACCAGGCCGGTCCCACGACCTGGGAGGACGACGAGTTCGGCGTGCATTTCGCTTTCTTCGGTCGGGCGAGCACCGACGTACGGCTGCGGATCTTGGAAGGTCGTCGCAGCCGTCTTGAGGAGCGCCTCGACGCCGCCCGGCAGCAAGCCCGGGTTCGTCGCGAGCGCACCGACCGTTACACCGCCGAGTTGCAGCGGCACGGCCTGGATTCGACCGAGCGCGAAGTGCGCTGGTTGACCGAACTGATCGCCACCGAGCGAGCGGCCGACACCCCATCCGGCGACACCGCATCCGGCCACACAGCATCCAGCGACACGACAGCCACCACAGTCAACACAGACATCACAGCGCCTTCCACCAACCCCACGGCCGATCCGGCCTGAGGACAACAAGGAGATTCATATGGGTTCCATCCGCGTCGCCATCGTCGGCGTCGGCAACTGCGCGAGCTCGCTCGTACAGGGTGTCGAGTACTACAAGGACGCCGACGCGTCGTCGACCGTCCCGGGTCTGATGCACGTCACGTTCGGTGACTACCACGTCAACGACGTCGAGTTCGTCGCCGCGTTCGACGTCGACGACAAGAAGGTCGGCAAGGACCTCGCCGAGGCGATCAACTCCTCGGAGAACAACACGATCAAGATCGCCGACGTGCCGACCACCGGCATCGAGGTGCAGCGCGGCCACACCCTCGACGGCCTGGGCAAGTACTACCGCCTGACCATCGAAGAGTCGGCGGCTGAGCCGGTCGACGTCGTCCAGGCACTCAAGGACGCCAAGGTCGACGTCCTGGTCTCCTACCTGCCGGTCGGCTCCGAAGACGCCGACAAGTTTTACGCGCAGTGCGCGATCGACGCGAAGGTCGCCTTCGTCAACGCGCTGCCGGTCTTCATCGCCTCCGACCCGCAGTGGGCCAAGAAGTTCGAGGACGCCGGCGTCCCGATCATCGGTGACGACATCAAGAGCCAGGTCGGCGCGACCATCACCCACCGCGTGATGGCCAAGTTGTTCGAAGACCGCGGCGTGGTCTTGGACCGCACCTACCAGCTCAACGTCGGCGGCAACATGGACTTCAAGAACATGCTCGAGCGCGAGCGTTTGGAGTCCAAGAAGCTGTCGAAGACGCAGGCTGTCACCTCGAACCTGACTGGCCCGCTGGCTGGCCTGAAGGACGACAAGAACGTCCACATCGGCCCGTCGGACTACGTCGCCTGGCTCGATGACCGCAAGTGGGCGTACGTCCGCCTCGAGGGTCGCGCGTTCGGTGACGTTCCGCTGAACCTGGAATACAAGCTCGAGGTCTGGGACTCCCCCAACTCGGCCGGCATCATCATCGACGCCATCCGCGCGGCGAAGATCGCCAAGGACCGCGGCATCGGCGGCGCCTTGCTGAGCGCCTCGTCCTACCTGATGAAGTCGCCGCCGGAGCAGCGCGAGGACACCGCGGGCCGCGCCAAGCTCGAGGCGTTCATTGCGGGCACCGAAGAGCGCTGATCCAGCCGCCGCTTCAGCGGCATCCGGCTGGTAGCTCCAAACGCTGCAGTTAGCCGCAGCCGCTGCAGGGAAACCTGCAGCGGCTGCGCGCAACTGCAGCGTTTGCGCGTTCAGGGGTTTGCGTTCGACAGGTTCTAGACAGGTTCGGCGGTGACCGCGCCGAGGGCGAAGGAGACCAGCCAGTGGGTCGACATGAAGTCGCCCTCGTTGATCTCCCGCTCGACATGGCGTACGCCCTGAGCCGTCGCGGTGAGCATCCGCTCGCGCCGATCCGGCGAGAGATGGATCTGCAGTCGGCGCAACTGCCACGCGCGCGACAGCGCGAGTCCGTAGAGATGGACCGCTTTACCGTCCGTCCGGTCAAGCACCTGCGGAATCTGCAACAGGTTGTCGCCGTCGGCGCAGAGGTCGGGCAGGAACCCGGCCAGCCAGCCGGCGTAGTCCGCGGGCTGCAAGACCCGCCCCATCAGGTCGGCCTCGGCCAGCGCCGGCGACAGGAAGTCACTGCCGCCCGGCTCCCAACGCGCCGGATAGTCCCGGTCGTCGCCAAACCAGTCCCGCGCGCGATCGGCGATGAGCTCCAGCAAATCGGCGCGCTCGAACCGGGTGGCCGCGTCGTGGACCAGCCCCAGCCCGAACGCCAGGTTCGCGTGTTCGCCGGAGCGCACCGGATAGGCGACCTTCGGCAGCCAGTCGGTGACCAGGTCGGCGACCGCGTCGAACAACGGGCGGGTCGCGCCGGCCCAGGCATCAGCCCCGGGCACCTTCGCCGCCGCCGCTTCCTCAGCCGACGCGGCCAGAGCTGCCGCCCAGCCCCACCCGTACGGCCGCTCGAACCGGGGGCGATCGCGCAGATATGCGGCCTCGACCTGAATATTGGCCGCGGTGAGCCGCTGGTCGAGAACCGCCCGCAAACCGGCCGCCGCGTCTGCGTCGAGCGTGTCTCGGGCGAGAGTCAGCAGGCGGATTCCGGACCAGTGCATGTGCACCGAGGAGTGCCAGTCGAAGCACCCGTGGAAGGCGGGGTGCAGTCGGTCCGGTGTCACGTCGACGTCATCGGCGTCGTGACTCACGTGGGTCGCCGCGTAGGGATACCGCAGGTCGAGCACCGTCGGAATGGTGCGCGCCCAGTCGGAGGCATAACGCGTACGCCAGTCGGAGAGGTCGTGGTCCATCGAACTCGCCATCCTCAGCGGGGGATACAGAAGACGTACATGATCACGATGTTGCAGACCAGCAAGATGGCGGCGGTCGGCGCCTGGGCCTTGATCGGCCCGTACTGATCCTTCAACTCCAGCAACGCTGCTGGGACCAAGTTGAAGTTGGCGGCCATCGGGGTGACGAGGGTGCCGCAGAAACCAGCCAACATGCCGACGGCGAAAACCGCCGGGATGTTGCCGTGGAACTGCTGGATCAGCACCGGCCAACCGACGGCGGCGGTCATCACCGGGAAGGCCGCGAAGGCGTTGCCCATGATCATCGTGAACACGGCCATACCCACGCAATAAAGGATCACCGCGATGATCACCGAGTTGTCCGGAAGAATCTTGTGGAACACATCTCGTACGGCGTTGCCCACTCCGGCGCTGTTGAACAGCAGGCCGAGCGTGGCCAGGAACTGCGGCAGGATCGCCGCCCAGCCGATGTGGCCCAGCAGCCGCTCGCCCTCGCGCAGCGGCACCATCGGGCGGTGTTCATGCAGCATCAACATGCCGACGATCAGCGCGATGATCGACGCGACGCCGAGGCCGATCAGCGTTTCCTTGCCGACCTCGAGCAACGGCTGATTGCCGGACTTCACATCTTTGAGAACCGAGCCGAACACCACCGCGACCAGCGGGATGACCAGGGCCGGGATGAACAGTTTCGGCCCGATCCGATTCGACCGCTCAACACGTTCGGCGTCGGAGGTGGTGCGTTCGGTCCCCTTCTTCGGGAAGCCGAGGCCGGCGAGCACCACCAGCAGGAGCACCGCAACGCCCTCGATGATCGCGCTCGCGTGATTCGGTTTCACTTGGCCGCCATAGGCGAAGGTGAATCCGAGGACTGCCCAGAACGCGGCCGAGCCGAGGCGACGCGGGTCGGATTTGTCGGTCAGGCGGATGTAGGCGGTCATCAGGAAGAACGCCGCGCAGAGCCAGAAGAACCATTCGATCTTGATCATGGCTTGACCTCCGCATCGACGTCCTCGTCGTCCTGAGCGGTCGGGTCGAAGCCAGCAGCGATGTCGGCGGCGACCAGTTTGGGCAACTGGCGATCGAACCAGAGCATTCGGAAGCCATGGACCAGCAGCGCGCAGATGCCGGTCGGGATCGCCCAGACCGCGATGTCGAGGGCGTCGAGCTTCAAGCCGTACGTCGCGTCGACGAAGCCGGTGATCAGCAGGATCGAACCGATGGCGATGAAGATGTCCTCGCCGAAGAACAGTCCGACGGTGTCGGCCGAGGCGGCGTTGGAGCGGATCTTCTCGCGCGTCTTCGGGCCGAGCTTCCCGTATTTGCGTTCCGCGGCGCCCTCGGCCATCGGGGCGACGATCGGGCGTACGGCTTGGGCCGGGCCACCGATGCCGGTGAGTCCGAGCGCGGCGGTGCCCTGGCGGATGAGCAGGTAGGCCGCGAGCAGGCGGCCCGTGGTGAGGGAATGCAGTTTGCCGATCAGCGAGCGCGCCTGGGCTTGAAGCCCGTTGCGTTCGAGGAGACCGATAATCGGCAACACCACCATGAAGACGGTGACCGACCGGCTACCAGCGAAGCCTGTGCCGAAGGCCTCGATGATCTTGGCAGGGCTCATACCGGCGATCAGGCCGGCGACGATGCCGGCTGCTGCCACTACGAGCATGGCGTTCAGGCGTAGCGCGAAGCCGATCACGACGACCGCCACGGCGAGCAAAACCCACATGTTCACCTCGCTTGGGGTTTGGTCCGACGCCAGGTGAGCGTCGTGAGATGTCCCGCATTGTTGAACAATTCGAGCAATTTGGCACGGAACTCGTCTCACATTTCGGTCAGTCGGGAACTCTTCCGGCCGCGCGTTCCAACGCTCGGTATTCGCCGACGAGGTGCGTTTCGGCGCGCAACAGGTAGGCCTCCAACGCGATCGACGCGGCAACCAATGCATCGGCGCGGATCAGCGAGGCGACGCGTTGGTTGTCGATCAGATAGGGCTCGTGGACTGCGCGAGCACTGCCGACGAGCAGGAACAACAGTCGCACCTCGGTCACCAGCACCCGCATCGCGCGATGGACGTAGGCGTTGTCTCCCAGCTGGGCGACGGCGAGGTGGAACTGGCCATTGGCTGACCCCACGTCGCGCCAGTCACCACGCGCGGCCGACCGGATCCCGCGTTCGACTGCGGCATCGACTGCGACTAGCCGAGACTCCCAATCCCGTTGTGCTGCCGCGCTATTTCGCTCGTCGGGCGACATCGCTGCGCGTCGCTCCGCGACTTGGCGCAAGGCGCCACATTCGAGCAGACGACGCGTTGCGTAGGCGTCTTGGAGTTCCTTGACCGTGGGCCGCCGAACAAACACGCCGCGATGGGAGCGGTGCTCGACCAGTCCGTCCAGGGCGAGGGCTCGGAAACCCTCGCGCAGCGTGTTGCGACTCACCTCGAGTCGGGTCGCAATCCCCAACTCGTCGAGGTGGTCGCCCGGACCCAACTCGCCGTCGAGGATGAGCTCCCGCAGTCGGTCGGCGACCGCCTCCGATGCTGGTCCCCTCATCACGAACCTCCTCCACCGCGCAGTTGCGAGACAGACGCACATCTTGACACGTCGGACTTGTTCAACAATCTTGTCGTCATGGCGGACGCGACGAACACCCCCATCACCGACTGCATCGACCTGAACGCCGACCTGGGCGAGTCCTTCGGCCAGTGGCAGCTCGGCGATGACGCCGGGATGCTCGAGCTGGTCACCTCGGCCAACGTGGCCTGCGGTTTTCACGCGGGCGACCCGGCGACGCTGCTGGCGACCTGCGAGCAGGCGGTACGCGGCGGTGTCACGATCGGCGCCCAGGTGGGTTATCGCGACCTCGCCGGCTTCGGTCGGCGGTTCATCGACGTCACCGCCGAGGATCTGACCGCCGACGTGCTCTATCAACTGAGTGCACTCGACGGGCTGGCCCGTTCCTGTGGTGGCCGCGTCGCCTATCTCAAGCCCCACGGCGCGCTCTACAACACGATCGTGCACCACGAGGCGCAGGCCGCTGCCGTTGTCGCGGCGGTAAAGCGGTGGCCGGGCGATCCGCTGCCTGTGCTCGGGCTGCCCGGTTCGGTGTTCCTGGCTCAGGCGGAGGCGGCCGGTCTTCCCGTCGTACGCGAGGCCTTCGCCGATCGTGCGTACACCCCGCAAGGAACGCTGGTGAGTCGGCGCGAACCCGACGCTGTGTTGCACGACCCGGCCGATATCGCCCGCCGAGTGGTCCGCCTCGTCACGACCGGCGAACTCACCGCGCGGGACGGCAGCACCCTTTCCATGCAAGCCGATTCGGTCTGTCTGCACGGCGACACACCCGGAGCGGTGGAGATGGCTCGCCAGGTTCGGGCCGCGCTCGGCGAGGCCGGCGTAACCGTTCGTCCGTTCGCGTCATGAACCTGCTTCCCTGCGGGGACCGCGCGATCCTGGTCGAGCTGCCCGACGCCGACACCCGGCGACGACTCGACGCCACCCTGCGCCGCGCGCCGATCGCGGGCGTCATCGAGCACGTCCCGGCGTCGACCACCGTCCTGATCAAGGCCGAGCGCGACGACCTGGCGCGCATCGCGCGGGAGCTGCAAGCGCTCACCCTGCTGGACGCCGACACCGGCAGCAGCGCCGACGACCTGACGATCCCGGTGGTCTACGACGGCGCGGACCTCGACGAAGTCGCAACCCTGCTCGGCATCACCAGCCAGGAGGTGATCGCTCGACACACCGGTCAGGTCTGGACGGTCGAATTCGCCGGCTTTGCACCAGGATTCGGATACCTGATCGGCAGCGAGGGAAACCTGGTCGTGCCGCGCCGAGCAACACCGCGCACCCGCATTCCAGCCGGCGCGGTGGGCCTTGCCGACCAATTCTCGGGCGTTTACCCCAAGGCATCACCGGGTGGCTGGCAGTTGCTCGGCCGCACCGATCTGGCGATGTGGGACGTCGAGCGCGACGAACCCGCCCTGCTGACTCCGGGCCGCCGGATCCACTTCGAGGCGGTGTCGGGATGACCTTGACGGTGCTGGCGATCGGGCCGCAGGTGAGCGTGCAGGACCTCGGCCGGCCGGGCTATGCCGCCTTGGGTGTTCCGGTTGGTGGGGCGGCCGACCGGGTCGCCCTCGGCAACGCGAACCGGGCGGTGGGAAATCCGGCCGGCGCCCCCGGGTTCGAGGTGTTGCTCGGCGGCCTCGAACTGGAAACCGACGCAACCGCGATCGTGGCGGTCACCGGCGCCCCGGCTCCCATGTGGCGCAACGATGTTCCCGTTTCGTTCGGCGAAGCGATCTCGCTCAAGCCCGGTGACCGACTGCGGATCGGCACCCCGGTGATCGGCTTGCGCAGCTATGTCGCTCTTCGCGGAGGACTCTGCGCGACACCGCTGTTCGGCAGCGCGAGCAGCAACCCGACCGCCGGAATCGGACCCGCTCTGCTGGCCGTCGGCGACCGCTGGGAGGTCGGCAGCCCCCCGAGCGACGAGGTCCAACTCGGCTTCAGTCCCTCCGCGACGATCCACCCGCCGAGCGACGACCTGGCCGTCCGAATCACCCTCGGCCCGCGAGCGGACTGGTTCACCGCCGACGCGCTGCGGCAGTTGACCTCCGCGCGGTGGGAGATCACCGCAGAGGCCGACCGGGTCGGCGTACGCCTGTCTGGTCCCGCACTTTCGCGAGCTCTCGAGGGTGAGTTGGCCAGTGAAGGCGTGGTGCGCGGCGCCCTGCAAGTGCCTGCTTCCGGCCAGCCGATCGTGTTCGGTCCGGACCATCCCACGACGGGCGGCTACCCGGTCATCGGCGTCATCGTCGACGGGGACCTGGACACGCTGTGGCAGGCACGGCCGGGCACCGGGGTGCGGTTCCACCCGGTGTCGCGGGCGTGGTGAGTCAGAGCTGCAGGTCGCGCGTCCGCTGACCGAACTTCTCCTGCACGAACAGGTGACTGGTCAAGATCTGCTCCGCGCCCAGTTGCTCCGCGCGTTTCTGGATCTCGTGAACCCCGTCGGAGAGCAGATCGAGTTGCTCGTTGAGCAGGTCCTGGCCGGTCTTGCCGTCGCGCAGGATCGACGTGGTTGCGGTGGCCGGCGGAAGCGCGAGATACGAACGGATCGACTCAGGCGCGAAGTCGGTGTGGATCTGCGACAACTCGAAGCGCAGTCGGTCCGCAGCGGGACCCCGCTCATTCAAATACGCAAGCGTCTGGAAACACTGCAAGTTCAGCGCCTTCACCCGCTTGGCGCTGTCGGCCGGTAGGCGCGAATGCTGCCCGAGTTCGGTCAGCGTCTGCGGGCGCTCTGCCTTCATCAGGTCAACGACCGGCGTCGGCACGGGCGCCGGGGCGGTGTGTACGGGGAGCAGATTATTGACACTCTTGACCCGCCGCGAGCGCGGGCCACTGCGCATCAGCGTCATCACGCCGGCGATGGCCAACGGAACGAACGCCCAGGTGGCGCCCGCCGCGGCGAACACGGCCACCGAAGCCAGGGCTCGTACGGATTGAACGGACCCCCGCTTGAAGTTCAGACTGCCGGTGAAGGCGAATGCGGCCAACAAGCTCACCGCCGCCGCCGGGTGCACCACCCAACCGGCTCCGAGAACTGCCGTGACCATCATGAGTGCAGCGATCAGAATCGCCTTGCGGTTGCCTTCGCGGCCGCGGCCCCACACGACCACCCAGTACATCGCCAGCAGCGCAGCCGCTATCGGGTCGAACACCCACATGACGGCTCCTTCCGAGCGGGTTCCGTTCATCCAGCGTACGCCGGGGGTCCGAAGGTTCCTCTAGTCCGAATGTCAGGCCTGGGCCGAATCCCGCGGGCTAGGCTCCGAGGCAAGATCATCGCCACCTGACTGAACGAGGATTCCCGTGCGTTCCGACACCTTCTTGCTCGATACCCACGACAGCACCCCGGTGTTCGTACGCCGTTGGTTGCCGAACGGCGAACCGCACTCGGTGGTGCAGATCGCCCACGGAATGGCCGAACACAGCGGCCGTTACGCCCGATTCGCCGAGGCTCTGACCAACGCCGGCTACACGGTCTACGCCGATGATCACCGTGGCCACGGCGAGACCGCGCCCGACCGCAAGGACGTCGGCTACTTCGCCGACCAGAACGGCTGGGACGCCGTGGCCGACGACCTGCACGTGCTCACCGATCAGATCCACAGCAACCACCCCGGCCTGCCGGTGGTGCTCTTCGGCCATTCGATGGGCAGCTTCCTCTCCCGCACCTACGCCACCCGGTGGAGCGGCGACATCAGCGCGTTGGTGTTGTGCGGCACCGCTGGTCCGGCCGGCCCGCTCGGCGTCGTCGGGAAGGGAATCGCGAAAGCGCAGGCCAAGCTGCGGGGCGCTCGCCACACCAGCGGCTTGATGAACACACTCACTTTCGGCCAGTACAACTCGGCCTTCAAACCGAACCGCACCGACTTCGACTGGCTCTCCCGCGACCCGGCGGAGGTCGATAAATACATCGCCGACCCCCACTGCGGCAATGTGTTCACCGCCGGCTTCTACGCCGACATGATCGGCGGATTGCAGCATGCCAACTCTGCCGAGGAAATGAAGAAGATCCGCCGCGACCTGCCGATCCTGGTTATCTCCGGGTCGAAGGATCCGGTCGGCGCGAACGGCAAGGGCGTGGAAGCGGTCGCCGCGGCGCTTCGTACGGCGGGGGTCACCGACGTGACTCTGACGCTCTACCCCGATGCCCGGCATGAACTGCTCAACGAAACCAACCGCGACGAGGTCACCGCCGACGTCCTGCGCTGGATGGGAACCCACCTCACCGTGGTCGCGCCATGATGGAAGCCCCCACCCTGCGCAGCAATTCGGTCTCGGACCTGATGCGGCGCAGCGGTCGGACTTTCGGCGATCGGGTCGCGCTGCGTTTCGGCGACCGGGAGTGGACCTACCGCGGACTCGACGACGCCGTGACCAAGGTCGCCGCCCATTTCCAGTCGCTCGGGCTGCCCGCACGATCGCGGATCGCAACCCTTGGCAAGAACTCCGACGCCTACCTGATCGCGTTCCTGGCCTGCGCCCGCGCCGGGTTCATCCACGTTCCGCTGAACCACAACCTGGTCGGCCGCGAACTGGACTACCTGCTCGGCAACTCCGGCAGCGCCGCTGTGCTGGTCGATCCTGCCCTGGCCGATCGCCTCGACGGACTGGAACATCGACCCGCGACCGTTCTGGCGCTACGCGATGCCGACGGTTCGATTCTCGCTGTGGCGCAACAGGATTCGACGCCCGACTTCGAGGAGCGAGCGCGCGACACCGACACCGTGCAGCTGCTTTACACCTCGGGAACCACCTCCGCGCCGAAGGGCGCGATCATGTCCCACCGGGCGCTGCTGAGTGAATACGTCAGCTGTGTCGTCGCGCTCGACCTGCACCGCGACGACAACCCGCTGCACGTCATGCCGCTCTATCACTCGGCGCAAATGCACGTCTTCGTGTTGCCCGGGCTGATGGTCGGGCAGACCAACACGATCCTGGAGACTCCCGAGGCTGGCGACATCCTCCGCCGGCTCGCGAACGATGGTCACCGATCGTTCTTCGCGGCTCCCACCCTCTGGGTCGGCATGGCCAATCACGCTGATTTCGAACGGCTTTCGTACGACGGCCTGCGCAAGGCCTATTACGGCGCGTCGATCATGCCGGTGCCGGTTCTGAAGAAGTGGCAGGCCGCCGCGCCGACCGTCGGGTTCTACAACTGCTTCGGGCAGAGCGAGATCGCTCCCCTGGCATGTGTGTTGGGTCCGGCCGACCATGAGAAGCGCCCCGACAGCGCTGGCCGCCCGGTGTTGTTCGTCGAGGCCCGGGTCGTCGACACCGACGGGAACGACTGCGCCACAGGCGAACCCGGCGAGATCATCTACCGCTCGCCACAGCTGTGCGACGGCTACTGGGAGAACTTCAAAGCCACCGAGGACGCCTTCGCCGACGGGTGGTTCCACTCCGGAGATCTGGTACGCGTCGACGACGAGGGCTATGTGTTCGTGGTCGACCGAATCAAGGACGTCATCAACACCGGCGGGGTGTTGGTCGCCTCGCGCGAGGTCGAGGACGCGCTCTACACCCATCCGGGCGTCGGCGAGGTCGCTGTGGTCGGGGTGGCCGATGAGAAGTGGCAGGAGGCGGTCGTCGCGTTCGTGGTGCCGCGGGCCGGATCGGCGCCGTCGGCGCAAGAACTGACTGATCACGTACGCGGTCAGATTGCGTCGTTCAAGGTGCCCAAGCGGATCGAGTTCATCGACGATCTGCCGCGCAATGCCTCGGGGAAGATTCTCAAGCGGGAACTGCGCGAGCGCTGAACACAGCAAAACGGGCCGGCCGCAGATGCGGCCGGCCCGTTCCGTACGAGCTGGGAAATCAGGCCTGCTTGATGGCGCTGACCTCGAACTCGAGGGTGATCTTGTCGCTGATCAGAACGCCACCGGTCTCGAGCGCGGCGTTGTAGGTCAGGCCCCAGTCGGAGCGGCTGATGACGGACTTGCCCTCGAAGCCGATGCGGGTGTTGCCGTAGGGGTCCTGCGCGGAGCCCTCGAAGTCGAAGTCGATCTCGATCGACTTGGTGACGTCCTTGATGGTCAGGTCGCCGACGACCTTGAGGCCGTTTCCGGAGGCGCTGACCTGGGTGGATCGGAAGGTGATCGTCGGGTACTTCTCGGCCTCGAAGAAGTCCGAGGTGCGCAGGTGACCATCGCGGTCAGCGTTGCGGGTGTTGACCGAGGCAACCTGGGCGGTGAGCTCGATGGACGCGCCGGCCAGGTTCTCGCCGGTGGTGGCCTTGCCCTCGAACTCGTCGAACGAGCCGCGCACCTTGGTGACCATCGCGTGACGGGCAACGAAGCCAATGCGCGAGTGGGTGCCGTCGAGGACGTAGGTGCCGTTGAGCTGCTGCAGGTCGGACATTCTGGACTCCTATGAGTTTGGGGAGCATCTGGTTGATGTGTCATGTAGAACAGTAATGGCGTATGCTTGACATGTCAACATGGTTGAGAAGACTGGGGGAACACCCGATGACGAGCCCAACGACACGCTGGCTCAATACCGAAGAGCAACAGGTCTGGCGCCTGTGGCTGCGAGCGCACGGCGAACTGAACGCGGCCCTTGCCCGCCAAATGCAGAGCGACCACGGAATGTCGATGGCCGACTTCGAGGTGCTGGTGCACCTCAGCGAGGCGCCCGACGGACGCTTGCGCGCGACTGCGCTGGCCGACACGATGCTCTGGGAGCGCAGCCGGCTTTCCCACCAGGTGCGTCGGATGGAGGCCCGAGGGTTGCTCGAACGACGCGAGTGTTCGGCCGACGGCCGTGGTTCGTGGGTGAACATCACCGACACCGGCAAGGAAGCGCTCGCCGCTGTCGCACCCGCTCATGTAGATACCGTACGGGCTCATTTCGTTGATCTGCTCTGCGCAGAGGATCTGGCGGTCCTGCGTCGCATCACCGATCGCGTCGTCGACTCCCTGGGCTGATCGCGGCGGGTGAAGAGGGCAGGATCAGAGCATGTACTTCGGTCACGTCTTCGTTGCCCACGCCGATTCGGCGGACCTGCTGCATGACCGGCTGGTCCCCCTCGCGGCGGCCGACGAACTCGCCGCGCAACTCGAGGCCCTGCCCCACGACCTGCCCAGCGTGCGCCGGATTCCGCTGATCGCCGTCCCGGCTCCAACCGATGCCGACGAAATCGACGAGGCGACCACTGACCGGCTGCTTGAGGTCCTCGAGGAACACGCCCGACGGCGCAACGTCGACATCGCCCTGATCACGCCCGACCTGCGCGGCTATCACGCGGTTCAGGCCCGACGCCTGATCCGCGCCGCCGCGCTCTTCCCTGGGTTCCCGGCATCGGCCGCGCCCGGCGCCATCAGCCGCGCCGAATGCGAACACCTCGGCCGCCTGGTCCGTCAGGGGAACCTCTCGCTCTTCCTCGGGGCCGAGATCACCACCACGCTCGGCCGCCCGGGGTGGGCCGAATTGCTGCGCACCCTCGCCAAGGACAAGTCGGTCACCGAACTTGGCATCGCCGCCGACCAGATCGCAGCGCTCGATCCGTCCGCGGCCGCCAAGCTCCTACGCCGCTCAATGCCCCACCTCGCCGATCGGATAGTCGACCTCGTCGGCAAGGACGACAAGCCTGGTCTCGGCCACGTTCTGGCCGCCGCGCTCGGCGCCCGGCAGGTGATCACCAGCACCTACGACCTGCGCTATGAGCGCGCGGTGCGATCCGCTGGCGGCCGCCGCATTTCGGTGTTGCCCTACGAACGAGCCGACGACGGCGCGTGGTTGCTCAAGCGCCACGGCGACGTGGCACATCGGGACGACATCGTTCTAGCCAGGGCTCGTACGGCCCCGGGCGGCGACCGCTTCCGACCGGACGCGGCGCTGTTCCAAGCGCTGCTGACCACCTCGCATGCGCTGATCGTCGGCCCGAGCGCCCAGGACGACGACCTGCTGCGACTGGTCGACGGGGTCGAGAGTTTCCTGCGCCGCTCGGGTGAAGACACTCGGTGTGGAACGGTGTTGGCGGTTCACGACGACCCGGCCCGAGCACGGTTGGTCGAGGGTCGCCTCGACTGGATCACCCTCTCCGGCGAGGACGTCCACGAGCGGGCCCGCACCCTCGAGATCGTGCTCGACGCGATCGGGATGTTCGCCTGCGACGACTCGGACGTGTCGCTCGATGAGAAACACGAAGCGAACCTGGCTGCCGAGGACCGCGCCATCGCCCGCGACCTGCGGGCGATCGCCGGCCGCATCGCGCGCACCGGCAACCGCACCTGGGATGGGATCACCGGCGCGCTCGGCAGGTATCAGGACGACGAGTGACGGCTCATTCAGGCCGGACTACTCCAATGGAAATCGCCGCAATGTCAACGCAACTACGTGCTTGACGAGCGGCCCGTCGGCCTCATCGACATCTTGGTAGTCGATGCCGTTCGTGTCCAACAACTTCGCCGGGACGTCCAGCAGGCGCAAGATCTCGTAGGCGACATCGCGCCCCTCGGTGGGTGACACGACCCGCGCCGCGACCATTGACGGCAGGCGGCCTTCGGGGTCAAGCGCAGAAGTCACTCGCGGAGCCTATGTCGTAGTTCTCGACTCTCCACGAGGTCGAACGCAGTCCGGTGTCTGCACTTCCGGTCGACGACACCCATCTTGAGGCATTGGCGCTAGTTCGAGTTGACGGCCAGAAGAAGTCGATTGTTCCAGGGTGGTGAATGTAAACAAGGATTTGAACGGTCTTGCCCGTTGCACAGGTCAACGACCCAGTCACCGAGGTCACTGCTTGCGCGTTCGCCGAAGCAGGCAGCAATTGCATCGGGTTCGCCATCACAGCGCACGCAGCGAGTGAAACAAAAGTGCATCGCCTTACAAGGTTCATAGGACCTCCCGTTGGGGGCTCCAGCGTGGGGAGCACTGCGGAGCCAAGACAAGAAGCCGCGTCAATTCGTCTAGAACGCTTGACTGGGTTCGTTGGCTCGTGGTGGAAGCGCGGGAAGGCGTGCTTACAGGCTGGCCTGGTCGATCGCCAATGGTTTGTGGCATCTCCGCTTCCGGGCCTGGGAACTCGACCAAGCGCCCCCCACGCTCTCATCTTTGTCGTGCGACAGGACATAGAAGCGTCGAGGGTCAGAGGGCCGCGATGCCTTCCTCCAACACATCCAGCGCCTCGGACAACTCCTCGTCGCTGATCACCAGCGGCGGGAGCAGCCGGATCACGTTGCCGAAGGTGCCACAGGTCAGGGTCAGCACGCCGTTCGAATTCGCATACGCAGCAACCGATTTCGCGGCGGCCGGGTTCGGGGTGATCCCGTCGTCGGTGACGAACTCCAGCGCCAGCATCGCTCCACGCCCACGGGCTTCACCGACGTACGGCGACGCCTCGACCTGCTTCTTCAGGCGCGGCATGGCCAGACCCTCGATCGACTTCGCGCGGCCGACGAGGTCCTCCGTCTCGATGAACTCGATAGCCGCGAGCGCCGCGGCGCAGGCAACCGGGTTTCCTGCGTAGGTTCCGCCGATACCGCCGGTCGGGGCGGCATTCATGATCTCGGCGCGACCGGTGACCGCCGAGATCGGTAGGCCACCACCGAGCGCTTTTGCGGTGGTGATCAGGTCGGGAACCACGTCTTCGTTTTCGCAGGCGAACATCTGACCCGTACGCGCAAAGCCGGTCTGAATCTCGTCGGCGACGAACACGATGCCGTGCTTGGCGGCGAACTCGGCGACGGCCTTGAGGAAGCCAGGTTCGGGAGCAATGAAGCCACCCTCACCAGCGATCGGCTCGGCCACGATGCAGGCGACATTGTCGGCGCCGATCTGGGTCAGCACCATCTCCTCGAGCATCGCCAACGCCTCGCTCGCCGCGTTCTCACGGCCGCTGGGCCAGCGGAAACCGTAGGCCGTCGGGGTGCGGTAGATCTCGTTCGCGAAGGGTCCGAAGCCCTGCTTGTAGGGCACGTTCTTCGCGGTCATAGACATCGTGAGGTGGGTGCGGCCGTGGTATGCGTGATCGAGAACCACGACAGCCGGGCGACCCGTATAGGCACGGGCGATCTTGACCGCATTCTCGACAGCTTCGGCGCCGCTGGTGAACAGCGCGCTGCGCTTGTCGTGGTCGCCGGGGGTGAGCCGGTTGAGCTCCTCACACACCCGAACGAATCCTTCGTATTCGGTGACCATGAAGCAGGTATGGGTGGCCGCGGCGACCTGGGCGGCAACCGCCTCGGCGACCTTCTTGTTGGCCGCGCCAACACTGGTGACCGCGATGCCGGAGGCGAGGTCGAGGATCTTGTTGCCGTCGACATCGACCAGCAGCGCGCCCTCGGCGTGGTCGATGAAGATGGGCGCAACGACCCCGAACCCGTCGGAGACGGCTTGCTGTCGCTGGGCGTGCAGTTCCTGCGACTTCGGGCCGGGTAGGGCCGTCTTCAGCTCGCGGATGGTCATGTAGGGGCTCCTTGCGGCGTGACGCGATGTGTTGGGACAAACCTACGCCCGGCCACCAACGGTCCCGCAGGGTTGTCGGACCTCGCGCCTAGACTCCGGACCATGCTCACCGACAGCCGGGCGGAGCAGGTGGCCGCCCGCTACCCGCTTCGCTACGCCGTCCTCGATGTCGAGACCAGCGGCCTCGACGCGCGCCAACATCGCGTGCTGCAGATTGCGATCACCCAACTCGACGCCCACGGGGTGGCGCAGCAGAGCTGGGCGAGCCTGGTGCAACCCGGGGCGATCGATCTGGGGCCGCTCGATGTCCACGGCATCACCCCCGAGCGGTTGGCCGATGCGCCCAGCTATGGGGAGATCGCCGACCGGATCGACGCCCTCATCCGCGACCGCGTGGTCGTGGCCCACAACGCGCCCTTCGACTGGGCGTTCCTGGCCGCGGAACACCGCCGCCTCGGGCGCCGACTGCCGACTCGTCAACGCCTTTGCACCCTCGAGCTCAGCCGCCGACTCCACACCCCTGCGGCGACCTATTCGCTGGAGTCACTGAGCGCGTATTGGCAGGTGGTCCAGTCGCGCCCGCACGACGCGGAAGACGACGTACGAGTGCTTGTCGAGGTCTTCCGTCATGCCCTCGCCGCAGCCGATGAGGCGGGGGCAGAACTGCCGGTGCGCGACCCCTACGCGCGTGTTCCGTTCCGTCGTCGGATCAGGAGGCGGTGGCGCAAGCTGCGGTGGAAAATCCGTCGCCGCGTCAAGAAGTCGGACGCCCGCGTTCGGTAAAGGGACGGTCTGGTCGATCCCCCCAGGGCAAGGATTTGTCCTGCCCGCGGTCAAGAATCGGCAAAAACTCTCGTCTCATGGGGCCCGCGTAGGCGAACCTCCTGGCACACCGCCGTTACCTCAGGCGGTGCCGTCACGTGCCGACCCAGGCACACCTGTAGGAGGAAGCTCATGAAGCGAACCGCGTTGGGACTGCTGGCAGTCAGCTCGACCGCGTGTCTTGCCCTCGGAGGCACGACCACGGCAACCGCAGCCAGCATCAACACGGCAGCCCGCACGACACCTGTCACGGCGTCCGCGAGCACCCACAGCACAGCGAAGGCCCTTGGGCTCGGTCCGAAGGAGGCGCTGGTCGCGACCTCGACGATCAAGGACGCCGACGGATCGACCAACGAGCGCTACAACCGCACGTACGCCGGACTGCCGGTGATCGGCGGCGACCTGATCGTCCACCGCAGCGCCGCGGGCAAGATTCTCGGCACGATCTGGAACGTGAAGGCGAACGTCAACCCGGCCACCACCGCCGCGGCCACCCCTGACGCCACGATCAAGGCCAACGCGCTCAAGCACGCCGCCGGTAAGAAGCAGAACGGCCACGCGGTCAAGGGACTGAAGGCGACCGCGAGCGCCAAGGCGGTCTACCTGCACACCGACGGCAGCGCGAGCTACGTCACCGCGGTCACCACCGAGGGCATCGCCGACGACCAGACGCCCAGCAAGCTGACTGTCTTCGTCAACTCGGCCAACGGTCAGGTCGTCTCTTCCGACCAGCAGATCCAGTCCGGCTCGGGCAAGGGCATCTACGTCGGCTCTGTCTCGCTGCCGACCACCTCCGCCAGCGGCAGCTTCCAACTGAAGAACCCGACCAACGGCAACTACTCGACCGATCTGAACCAGTCGACCTCGGGCAACGGCACCCAGTTCACCGACGCCGACGACGTCTGGGGCAACGGTTCGAACAGCAGCCGCCAGAGCGCCGCAGTCGACGCCCAGTTCGGCGCCGACGCCACGTTCAACTTCTACAAGAACGTGCTCGGCCGGGCCGGTATCTGGAACAACGGCACCGGCGCTCGCAGCCGGGTGCACTACGGCAACAGCTACGTCAACGCATTCTGGGACGGCACCCAGATGACCTATGGCGACGGTTCCGGCAACGCCAGCCCGCTGACCGAGCTCGACGTCGCGGCTCACGAGATGAGCCATGGCGTCACCGAGAACACGGCCAACCTCAACTACAGCGGCGACGCCGGTGGTCTGAACGAGGCGACCTCCGACATCTTCGGGACCGCCGTGGAGTGGAACGCGAACCTGGCTGCTGACACGCCCGACTACTTCATGGGCGAGCTGATCAACATCAACGGCGACGGCACCCCACTGCGCTACATGGACAAGCCGAGCAAGGACGGCGGGTCGTACGACTGCTGGAGTTCGACCGTCGGCAACGCCGACCCGCACTACTCCTCCGGTCCGCTGAACCACTGGTTCTACCTGGCTTCGGAGGGTTCGGGCGCCAAGACGATCAATGGCGTCGCCTACAACTCCCCGACCTGCAGCGGCGCTGCCGCGGTGACCGGCGCGGGCCATGTCAACATCGAGAAGGTTTGGTATCGCGCACTGTCGACCAAGCTGACCAGCGGGTCGACCTACAAGACCGCCCGCGAGGCTGCGATCACTTCGGCGATCGAGTTGTACGGCGCGACCAGCACCACCTGCTCCGCGGTCGAGAAGGCGTTCGACGCGATTGCGGTCCCGAAGGGCAGCGCCGCCTGCTCCGGTGGCGGCACCACCCCGCCGCCCACCGGCGGTGAGCTGGTGACCAACGGCGGATTCGAGTCGGGCACCACCGGTTGGACCGGAACCGCTGGCCCGATCACGAACAACTCCGGCCAGGCTGCCCACGCGGGCAGCTGGAAGATGTGGCTCGGCGGCAACGGCACCACTGCCAACGAAAACGAGTCGCAGTCGGTGACTATCCCGGCGAGCGCCACCTCGGCGTCGCTGTCCTACTACCTGCACATCGACTCCGCGGAGAGCGGCTCGACGGCCTATGACAAGTCGACCGTGACCGTCACCCCCTCGGGCGGCAGCGCCACGACCGTCGCGTCGTATTCGAACGCCAACAAGGCCAGCGGCTACCAGAAGGTCACCGTCAACCTGCTGTCGTACAAGGGCAAGACCGTCACCCTGAAGTTCACCGGCACCGAGGACTCCTCGCTGCAGACGAGTTTCGTCTATGACGACGTGTCCGTGATCGCCGGCTGACCTCCAGCAGCCGGCGAGGCGGCCTCGGGTGCGTGACGCACCCGAGGCCGCTTCGCGTCGGGCGACGCAGGCAACCCCACCCGCACCCATGCGTCAGGACAGGTGACGACCGAAACTAAAGGGGACAATCATGCGTACGACCTCGGCCCTGGCGACCGCCCTGCTTGCGGCTGCACTCACTGGTTGCGCCACGACCAACCCAACAGATCCCAGTGGCGCAATGACCGCGCCCGGGATGAGCTCTGCGACCACCTCAAGCACGACCACTTCAAGCAGGACCGCCCCCAAAATGACCGCCTCGCCGCCAACCGTCGAACCACCGGCTGATGGGCCGAGTCAGACCAAGCTCCCGCCGATTCCGGGCGGGCTGAAGACCCCGCCGAACGCGCAGTTGCCCGGGGTGACGTGTCCGACCGGCGACGTGGTGCTCTATCCGCAGAACGGCGTGACCTGCGGCCAAGCCAAGGCGATCTATCGGCAGTGGCAGAGCAGCAACGGCTCAACCGAGCCGGCCCGCTGGTCGGCCTCGGACGGAACGCAGTGTGTCGCCTACGAATCCGCGATCAACGCCGGCCAATGCACCCGCGCCGGCAAGCTGCTCTTCCAACTGTCCCGCGTTAAGTAGCTGACTGATCGGGAACCTGCGCCAACTTGCTGGGCCACCAGATGCGCGGCCCGATGTCGAGGTTGAGCGCGGTCACCAGCACGGCGCGAACGATGATCGTGTCGAGCAGCACGCCGAGCGCGACCGCGAAGCCGATCTCCACGAAGGCGACCATCGGCAGCGTTGCCAACACCCCGAAGGTGGCCGCCAACACCATCCCGGCTGAGGTGATCACCCCGCCGGTGGCCGAGAGGGCGATCAGCGCGGCCGGGCGGGTGCCGACCTGTTGCGCCTCTTCGCGTACGCGGGACATCAGGAAGATGTTGTAGTCGATCCCGAGCGCCACCAGGAAGACGAACACGAACAGGGGCAGCGAGGGATCGGAGCCGCCGAAGCCGAAGACGTAGCTGAAGATCAGCGACGACAAACCCAGCGCCGCCGCCATCGACAACACCACGGTGAGGATCAACATCACCGGCGCGGCGATCGCCCGCAACAGCGCCATCAACACCAGCATCACCACCAGCAGGGTCAACGGGATGATCACCTTGTTGTCGCGGTTGGAGGCATCGAGCACGTCCTTTTGGATCGCGGAGGTTCCGCCGACCCGAGCATCTGCCCCGGCCACCCCGTGAACCGCGCTGCGCAGGGCGGCGACTTGGTCGTACGACGCTTGATCGAGCGGGTCTCCGCGCAGCGCACCCACGATCAGCGCGCGATCGCCCTTGATCATCGGTTGCCCCTCGAGCACGACCCCGGCGCGTTGCGCCGCCGCGGCAACCTGGCCGGCGCCGCTGGCGGTGGCGGTGACATAGGCGGTGTTGCCCGCGTTGTTCGGGTAATGGTCAGCCAAAACCTGGGAGGCGGTGACCGACTGCGGGTTGCCCAGGAAGCTTTCCTGGGTGGTGAGGCCGTGGGCATCAAGCTTCACCAACCCCAGCGCGCAGACCAGCAGAGCCAGGGAGGTGCCGACCCAAACCGTCCGCGGGCGCGGCCGGATCCCATGGCCAACCCGCGACCACAAACCGGTGGCCGTCGGTTCCGGCGAGCCGAAGGTGGGGCGCCGCGGCCAGAAGACCCAACGACCACAGATGACCAGCAGCGCGGGCAGCAGAGTGAGCATCGCCAACAGCGAAAACACGACGCCGATCGCCGCGACCGGGCCAAGGCCCTTGGTCGAGTTCATCTCGGCAGCCAGCAGGCAGAGCATGCCGAGCACGACGGTCGAACCGCTGGCCAGGATCGCTGGGCCTGACCGATGCAGGGCAAGCGCCATCGCCTCATGTCGGTCTTCGTGTTTGCGCAGTTCTTCCCGATAGCGGGCAACCAGCAGCAACGCATAGTCGGTTCCGGCACCGATGACCAGAACGGTGAGGATGCCGTAGCTCTGCCCGTTCACGGTCAGCCCGGTGTGGTCGACCATCAGATAGATGAAAGCCTGCGCCGCAGTGAGGGCGGTTCCCGCACACAAGATCGGCAACAACCACAGGATCGGCGAGCGGTAGGTGAACAGCAGGATCAAGATGACCACGCCGAGGGTGGCGAACAGAAGTGTTGAGTCGAGCCCCGAGAAGGCGGCGGCGTTGTCGGCGCTGAACCCGATGGGCCCGCCGAGATAAGACTGCATTCCGTTCGCGCCGGCGGCCGCCTGCTTTTTGATCGCATCGGCCCGGTTGGGCAGGTCATTCCAGCCGGTCTTGGGGTCGATATGCATCGGCACCACGACCTGGATCGCCTTGCCGTCTTTGCTCGGGATCGGGCCGACAACCTTGCCGCTCAGCCCAGCCAGCTTCCCGAAGACAGCCACATCTGCCTGCACCTTCGCCAGATCGGCAGGCGTCACTCCCGAACTGCGCTCGTAGACGACCAGGGCCGGCGCAGAGTTGGGGTCGACAAAGCCGCCGATCTCGTCGGCGACCTTGGTGGATTCAGCCGCGGCCGGCAACCAGGAACTCTGCTGGTTGTCTTGGGCGTCAGCGAGTTTCCCGGCTAAGGGCCCGAGCACACCGAGCAGCACCACCCAGAAGGCGAGCACCACCCACTTGGTTCGCCGGCCACACACCAGGGGTGCGATTGCGTGGTGGGCCTGCCGCCCGACTGCACTGCTCATCTGCGTCTCCCGTCGCCGAAGCGTCTCAGGGGTGGAGTCCTGCTCAAGTATCAACGCCACCACCGACAACGGTCGAGACAATTTCAGACTCGCGGGCTGACCGGCACAAACGCACCTAAGCTGGCGGCCAGTCCCCCGCCAAAGGAGCAGTCCCATGTCTCGGTCGTACAGCGCTTTGTACGTCGACGTCGGCTACCTGCTGAGCGCATCCGCGAGCCGGGTCGCCGGCAGCTCGTTGCGGGCCGGCGTCGTGGTCGATCATCAGCGCCTCATTCAGCAACTGATCGCGTTCGTCGAAGAGCGCAGCGGGCTGCCGTTGCTGCGCGTGAATTGGTACGACTCCGGTCGCCGCAACGGCAACCCGGACGAGGAGCAAGACAAGATCGGCCGGTTGCCGCAGGTGAAACTGCGCCTGGGGCGCTTGTCCTATTCGGGTGAGCAGAAGGGCGTCGACCTGCGGATCGGCCTCGACCTCGCGACCCACTCCCGCAACAGGATCGTCGACATCGTCTATCTGCTCTCCGGCGACGACGACCTCACCGAAGCGGTCGAGGAGGCCCAACATCTCGGCACCCAGGTCATCGTGCTCGCCGTCCCCGACCGCGAGGGTCAGCCGCATGGCGTCGCGCGGCATCTCTGGCGCGAGGCCGATGACGTGCAACTGCTCGATGGCGCTCTGATTGACGGAACCGTGTTCCGCCGTACGTTCGAGGAACACCACGTCGAACCCAGCCCCGAACTGACGACCCGCGACGCGGCCGTCCCGCAAGAGGCGCTGCGCCCCCTGCCGACCTCCGGCTCGGGCCCCAGCCCGGCGAGCATGCCCGTACGCCGAATCGAACGCCCGCTGCCCGCGCGCCAGACCGTGCCCGACATGGACTCCGTCGACCCAGCGCTGCTGGTGACTCGCGAGGAGGAAACCGCGATCAGTACGGTCGCGACCGGCGTCGTTGAAGCCTGGTTCCGTTCGGCCACCCCGAGCCGTCAGCAGCAGTTGAAGGACGACCAGCCCTACATCCCGCCGGATCTCGACCGCGCCCTGCTGGTCGACCTGTCCGAACGGATGGGCGTCTACGAAATCGGCGAAGCCGCCCGCCACCGCCTGCGCGGAAAGTTCTGGGAAGCGGTCGCCAGCCAGTAGGCGACCGCCCCCGAACTCACTCTCCGGCGGCGTCGAATGCCTTCGTCACTCGACGGTGCGCTTCCCAGATCTCCTCGGGGACCCGCTCGAACGACTCGAGGTGTTCTTGTCGGTGTTCCATCTCCTGCTGCCAGCGCGGAACGTCGAGGCTGAGGATGGTGTCGAGGTCGGCCTGGTCGATCTCCAGACCGGTGAGGTCGAGTTCTTCCTGCTTCGGGATGATGCCGGCCGGGGTGCGGACACCCTCCACCTCGCCATCCTTCAGCGCCATCAGCCAGAGCAGTGGCCGCAGGTTCTCGCGGTAGCCGGGCCACAGGAAGTGGCCGTCCTCCGGCGAGCGCTGGAACCAGTTCACGTGGGCGAAGATCGGCTGCTCGGTGACCTGACCGAGGATGTTCAGCCAGTGCTGCGCGTAGTCGCCTTCGCCGTACGACATGAACGGTCGCATCGACATCGGGTCGTAACGCAGCACGCCCTCCTTGCCGTCTGCCGCAGCGGTGGCCTCGGCGCCCAGGGTGAGACCGTCGTAGACGCCCTCGGCCAGGTCGGAGATGGCGCGGATCAGCGGTTCGCGGTCACGGGTTCGGCCGCCGAAGATGATGCCGTCGATCGGCACCCCCTTCGGGTCTTCGAAGTCGGGCGCGACGTTCGGAACGTTCGCCAGGGTCGTGGTGAACCGGCTGTTCGGGTGGGCCCACGGGGCAGCCTTCTCGGTGTCGCCGCGGTCGGCGATCGCCTCACCCTTCCAGTCCAGCCACCCGGTGACGTCGGTCGGCGGGTTCGGGGTGCGACCCTCCCACCAGACCTCGCCGGTGGTCGGGTTGTAGGCGATGTTGGTGAAGAGCGTGCCGGTGTTCTCGGCGATCGACTTCAGCGCGGTCGGGTTGGTCTTCTCGTTGGTGTCCTTCGCGACCCCGAACACCCCGAACTCCGGGTTCATCCCGTAGAGCTTGCCGTCGTCGCCGACCCACAGCCACGCGATGTCGTCGCCGTAGAAGTGCACCTCGTAGCGGTCACCGAGGGCGTCCGGCGGCAGCATCATCGCCAGGTTGGTCTTGCCCGAGGCGCTCGGGAAGCCGCCACAGACGTGATAGTTCCGGCCGGTCTGCTTGTCCTTAATACCGATCAGCATGAACTGCTCGGAGAGGAACTGCTTGCTGGCCCAACCGTCGTACGCCGCCTGCCGCAGGCCGTGGGCGATCTTGCCCAACAAGGCGTTTCCGCCGTACGAAGAGCCGAAGTGCAGGATGGTCCGCTCGTCGGCGACGGTGACGAAGTAGCGCTGGTCATCGGGGGTGCCTTGGCCCAGGTTGGGCAGGTCGCCGGTGACGTGGACCGCGCGGACGAAGTGGTCGGGCTCGGCCAGGTTGTTCAGGAAGGTCGCGCCAACGCGGGCCATCCGGATCATGTGGAGAACAACGGTGCGGGAGTCGGTCAGCTCGACGCCGGCGGCGTACTTCTCCAGCGGAGCGCCGGGGGGCGACATCAGGTAGGGAACGACGTACATCGTCTTGCCCTGGGAGGCGCCCGTCATCCGCTCGACCAGCAGCGGCTTCATCTCCGCAGCTGGCCGCCAATTGTTGTAGACACCCCGGTCGGCCTCGCTGCTGGTGGCGACGATGGTGCGCTCCTCGGAGCGCGCGGTGTCCTTGGAGTAGCTGCGGGAGTAGTAGCGGCCCGCGCCGGCCGGCTCCAGTTCGCCGGCCTCGACCGCTTCGGCGAGCAGCCGGGCATCGTCGGCCGCGCTGACGACCTCGACCCGCTCTGCGCCAGTGATCTGCGCCCAATGCTCGACGTAGTCCTTGACGTGCGGATTGGTGAGTCCGCCTGCTTTCATTGCCGCTGCCACATCAACCATCGGGTTTCGCTGCCCTCTCAGTGTGCGCGACGGAACTGGACGTCGTCGCGACCGTGGTGTGGGCAACCGTGGGTCGCCCGCGTGTGGGACCAATGTGCCATGCGTCACATCCTCGCGGGCGAGTACCCCGTCGATGGTTACCCGCGGGTAGCGGACGCTGGGGCGGGATCACCGGACGATTTCCGGGTGCGTACGACCACCAGCGACAGCAGCGCAATCGCCGCGCCGAGCGCCGTTTCACCGGCCCGGTCGACCAGCAACGGACCGATCGGCTGCTGCAGCGACAGCCGCCCCATCATCAACGCCAGCGGGGTGATTGCCAGCAGCGCGAGGGCGTAGTTGCGCCCGACCAGCAGTTCGGCGAACGCCTGCAACACGACGATGACCAGCACCGCGACGATCCCGCGCGGGTGCAGCGCGAGGATCGGCCAGGCGACCAGGACGCCGACCAGGGTGCCGAACATCCGGTGCAGGCCGCGTACGACCTGGGCTGAGCGGCCCGCGCCGCCGAGGGTGGCGACTGCCGCGACCATCGCCCAGTAGGGATGCCGCCCACCCAGCAGTGTCGCGATCGAGCCCGCGATGAGGGTGGAGCAAAGCAGTCGCGCCACCTGCGCATGCGTCCTTCGGTCGGCCAGGACGGTGCGGACCCGCGTACGGGTGATGGTCGCCGCAGGGCGATGCCCCGGCTCCCGCAGCGCGCCGAGGCGCCCGGCTCCCATGGCGAACAGCGCGGAGGCGGCGACGACGATCGCACTGAGCGCGACCTGGCTGGGCTGGGAGGGGATGGCGGCGCAGACCGTGAACGCGAAGACCAGGAAGAGCGGGCCCGGCGGATGCCAACTGAACACCGCCGAGACAACGTGACCGGTGGCAGCGACCAGAGCGCCGAGGCCCACCACCAACCAGGCGCGGTCCTGCATGATCGCCGCCGCAGTTCCGCCAATCACGCAAAGGATGAGGAAGAGGGCCGCCACCGCCTGCATCCCGGTGCGATCGGCGTAGTCGGAGCGACGGCCATAGAGCGAGGTGAAGGCGCCGAACGCGGCGTAGACGGTCCAGGCGGTGTGTCCGGTGAGCACCAGCACTGCGAGCGGAACAAAGACAGAAATAGCTGCCCGGGAGGCGACGCGGTGGGCGCCGGCGTGGGGTCCGATCCGCAGCATGTTCCGCAGGAGGGGAGAACTGGTCATCGGCGCACGAGCCTAGAAGGGCTGCAACTCACGATCGCCGGACGGTCGGCCAGAGCGTGAAGTGACCGGTGCGCTTCTTGCCCTCATCGACGTCGTGCAGCCGGTCCAGCCCCGGAAACCGACTGCGTACGGCGGTGTCGAGCAGGTCGTGCAGCGTCTGTCCCGCGGCGGAACAGTTCGAGCAGGCGCCCTGGAACTCCAGGTCAACGACTCCGTCGTGGACCTCACGCACCTGCACGGACCCGCCATGCGAGCGAACGTAGTCACCGGTTGGTCCGGCCAGAACGTCGTCGACCACGGTCCGCAGGATCCCGTCGTCATCGGGCACCATCTGCAGCGCCGCGGGGTCGGTGAGCGCCGTCAGCAGCGCCGTACGAACTGCCACACCATGGCTGCGCCAAGACTCACCGTCCGGCAAGGTCAGCAGAAATCCGTGCGGTTCGACCAACGCTTCGACGAAGAGCGACTGCAGCAGCGGGCCGAGCGGGTCGGGAGCGGCGACCAACCGGCCCACGGGAAGGGTCACCTCGGGCGCCGACCAGCGGACGGTCTGCGGGCGGCCGGGCACAGCCTGGGCGTGCAGCGGCGTCATGACCAGATCGCCCCGACGACGGTGTGCGCCAGCAGCGAGAGGCTCCAGGCCAACGCGAACATGTAACAGAACGCGATCGCCGGCCACTTCCACGACCCCGATTCGCGGCGCAACGCGGCGATGGTCGAGACGCACTGCAGGGCGTAGACGAAGAACACCAGGATGGCGGCGATCACCGCGGGGGTGAACAGCTTCTCGCCGGCTCGCGGACCGTCCTGCACCGTCATCTTCTGCAGAGCAGCGCCCGGGTCATCCGGGTTGTCCGCCGCAGCCACCTGGCCGAGGGTCGCGACGTAGACCTCGCGAGCGGCCAGCGAGGAGACGATGCCGATGTTGATCCGCCAGTCGAAGCCTTGCGGCTCGAAGACCGGCGCCACGAAGCGGCCGACGGACGCGGCGTACGAGTGGTCCAACCGGTACTGATCGACGGCCGCGGAGTTCGTGACGTCGACACCGGCGGAGCGCAACGCGGTGGTGCCGTGGTTGGGCAGGTTCAGCAGAGCCCACAGCACGATGGTGACCACCAGGATGATCCGGGCAACCTTCTTGATGAAGGTCATGCACGCCTCGTAGACGGACAGGCCGACGTATTTCGCCTTCGGCAGTCGATAGCTCGGCATCTCCATGTAGAACGGCATCGGCGCCGCCCGACGGGCGGCGATCTTGGAGAAGACCCACGCCGAGCTCATCGCCGACAGCGCGCCGAGCAGATAGAGGCCGAACATGATTGCGCCCTGCGCACCGATCGGACCGAACCGGGAATCACCCGGCACCAACATGCTGATCAGCAGCACGTAGACCGGCAGCCGCGCCGAACAGGTCATCATCGGGGCGGCCATCATCGTGGCGAGTCGGTCGCGCGCGGACGGCAGCGACCGGGTCGCCATGATCCCGGGGATCGCGCAGGCTACCGAGGAGAGCAACGAGACGAACGCGCGCCCCTCCAGCCCTGCGTACGACATCACGCGGTCCATCAGGAACGCCGCCCGCGACATGTATCCGGTGCCCTCGAGGAGGGCAATCAGGACGAACAGCAGCGCAATCTGTGGGAGAAACACCAGCACACCGCCGACTCCACCAATCAGCGCATCGGACACGAACGAGGAGAGCGTTGGGTTGGTGATGTGGTCGCCGGCGATCTGGCCCAGCCGACTGAACACCCATTCGACGCCGGACTGCAAGGGCGCAGCGACGGTGAAGATCGTCTGGAAGAAGGCGAACATGGTGGCGAAAAAGACCAGTGTTCCCCAGACGGGGTGCAGCAGCACGTTATCGATCCGCTGAGTGCGGCGATCGATCTTCGGCGCCGAAAATTTGGCTTCGGTCAGGACCGACTGGGCCCACTGCACCGATTCGGCCGGCTCGGTCGGTGGGAGCACGATCGGCGCCGGCCACGAGCGGGGGTCGGCCATCTGCTGGCGCAGCGCCTGGACCCCGTTCCGGTCGCCGGCAGTGATCGGAACCAGCGGGATACCGAGCGCCGCGGTGAGAGCCGGAACGTCGACGCTGCCGCCGCGCCGGGCGAGATCATCAGAGAATGAGAGCACCCCGACAGTCGGGAGATCGGCGCTCAGAACCTGGGCGAGCAGGCCGAGGCTGCGCCCCAGGTTGGTGGCATCCAGGACCACCATCACGGCATCCGGGTGGTGGACACCGGGCTCGTGGTGATCGGCGTCGAGGGCCTGAGCGACCACGACCTCATCGGGGCTGATCGGGTCGAGGGAGTAGGTGCCGGGCAGGTCCTCGACCAGCACCTGGCGGCCGTCAGCGACAGTGGTGAGGCCCTCATAACGGCTCACCGTCACGCCGGGGTAGTTGCCCACCTTGGCGGTCAGGCCGGTGAGCGCGTTGAACAGGGTGGTTTTGCCGGTGTTGGGGCTGCCGACCAGAGCGAAGCGCGTCGTGTCGACCGGAGCGGCGACTCCGGAGCCTCCGCCGTGGTGGTGCCCGCTCACCGCGGGTCGGTGGCCGTCTCGACGAGGATCCCGCGCGCCAACTCGCGGCGCAGGGCGACCTCGCAGCCGGCAACCCGGTAGATGGTCGGGTCGAGAACCGGTGCTCGTCGTACGACCTCCACCTGCGCGCCTGGCGTCAGACCCAGGTCGAACAACCGGCGTGCGGTGCTCGGCTCGAGTTGCTCGACGAAGCCGGTGATCGTCGCCGTCGAACCCTTGCGCAGCGCGTGCAGGGTGGGCGCCGCCGCGGCGGGAAGCGCGGGCAAGGCGCGCGCTTCAAGGGTGAGGGCAATCGCGGACATGCGGACGATGGTAATCACGTTGCGTGAGGATTGCCTAACCTTCTCACCGGTGGAGACGTCTTGCGCACCCGGACGTAGCATCGGGAGCATGACCATCAAGCTGGGCTACAAAGCCTCCGCCGAACAGTTCGGGCCGCGCGAACTCGTCGAGATCGCGGTGGCCGCCGAGGCCCACGGCCTGGACTCCGCCTGGGTGAGCGACCATTTCCAGCCGTGGCGACACGACGGCGGCCACGCGCCCTTCGCGATCAGTTGGATGTCGGCGGTCGGGGAGCGTACGAACAACCTGGTGCTCGGCACCTCGGTGATGACCCCCACCTTCCGATACAACCCGGCGGTCATCGCCCAGGCCTTCGCGACCATGGGCTGCCTGTTCCCGGGCCGGGTCGTGCTGGGTGTCGGCAGCGGTGAGGCGCTCAACGAAATCGCCACCGGGTTCACCGGCGAGTGGCCCGACTTCAAGGAGCGGTTCGCGCGGCTGCGCGAGTCCGTACGGCTGATGCGCCAGCTCTGGCGCGGCGACGAGGTCACCTTCGAGGGCGACTACTACACAACCCGCGACGCCTCGATCTACGACGTGCCCGAGGGCGGCATCCCGGTCTACATCGCAGCCGGTGGTCCGACCGTGGCGAAGTACGCCGGGCGGATGGGCGACGGCTTCATCTGCACCTCCGGCAAGGGCATGGAGCTCTACACCGACTCCCTGCTGCCCGCAGTCCGCGAGGGGGCTGACCTCGGAAAGGGTTCGTACGACGCCCTCGACAAGATGATCGAGATCAAGCTGTCGTACGACACCGACCCCGAAGCTGCCCTCGAGAACACCCGCTTTTGGGCGCCGCTGTCGCTCACCCCGGAGCAGAAGCACTCCGTCGACTCCCCCAAGGAAATGGAGCGGTTGGCTGACGAGCTGCCGATCGAGCAGGTTGCCAAGCGCTGGATCGTCGCCTCGAACCCCGACGACGCGCTGGCGCAGATCAAGCCGTACGTCGATGCCGGCTTCGACCACCTCGTGTTCCACGCGCCCGGCAACGACCAGCGCCGGTTCCTGGAGCAGTTCGAGCGGGATCTTGCGGGGCCCTTGCGCTCGCTCGACGCGAGCTGAGCGACTCAGCCGCCTCACAAAGGCCCCCCCCGACATCTGTTCGCCGCCTGACCGACCCCGCTACTGTGGGGCCAGCTCCGCTGCCAGGCCGGTCGGAGTTCATTTCTTCAAACCGCCGATGCCAGGCCGATCGGTTGGGAGACTGACTCATGCCTACTGACATCAGTACCGCTCGCATAGCCGAGCTCACCGAGATCGAGACGAAAAAGCTCGACGCCAAGACTCAGAAGAGCAAGGCGATGTACGTCCGGGCGCAGGAACACCTGTCCGGTGGCGTCGCCTCGTCCTACCAGCTGCGCGACCCGTGGCCGATCTACCTTGAGGGCGGTTCGGGCCCGCGGGTGACCGACGTCGACGGCAACCAGATGTGGGACTTCCATAACGGGTTCGGCTCGATGGTCCAGGGCCACGCCCATCCGATCATCGGCAAGGCGATCGCCGACCGTTACCCGATGGGCACCCACTTCGCGGCCCCCACCGAGGACGCGATCGTGGTCGGCAACGAGCTGGCCCGCCGCTGGGGCCTGCCGAAGTGGCGCTACACCAACTCCGGCTCCGAATCGACGATGGACGCGATCCGTATCGCCCGCGGCTTCACCGGCCGCGACACCGTGATGAAGATCTTCGGGTCCTACCACGGCCACCACGACACGGTCATGGTCTCGATCGGGGTTCCGTACGGCGAGATCGGCGACCGGTTCCACCTCAAGTCCTTGCCGTACGGCGCCGGCATCCCGCAGGCGACCGTCGACCAGACGATCGCAGTTCCGTTCAACGACGCGGAGGCCATGGAGCGCCGCATCGTCGAACTGGACAAGGAGGGCAAGAAGCCCGCCTGCGTGATCATGGAAGCCGCGATGATGAACCTCGGCGTCGTCCTCCCGGAGGAGGGCTACCTCGAAGCGGTCCGCGAGATCACCACCAAGCACAACATCGTGTTGATCTTCGATGAGGTCAAGACCGGCCTGCAGGTCGCTGCCGGTGGCGCGACCGAGAAGTTCGGCGTGGTGCCCGACATGGTCACTCTCGCCAAGGGTCTCGGCGCCGGCCTCCCCTCGGGCGCCATCGGTGGCACCGAAGAGGTCATGTCCGTCGTCGAGGACGGAACGGTGTATCAGGTCGGAACGTACAACGGGAACCCGCTGTGTGCCGCTGCCATGCGCGCCAACCTGCTCGACGTGCTGACCCCGGCGGCGTACGAACACCTCGCCCACCTCAACGACCGCATCGTCGGTGGCTGCGAGGAGGTCGTCCGCAAGTACGACCTGCCCGGCTACGCGGTGGGTATCGGTTCCAAGGGCTGCGTCACCTTCGCCCCGGAGAAGGTCGTCGACTACGCGACGTACAAAGCGCACCAGAACGGCCCGCTGGCCGACCTGGCCTGGCTCTACAACATGAACCGCGGCATCTTCATGACGCCGGGTCGTGAAGAGGAGTGGACGCTGTCGATCACCCACACCGACGAGGCGATCGACGCCTACGTCGCGGTCTTCGACGAGATGTCCAAGGATCTGCGCGGCTGACCCGACGCGCAGCGTGCCCACCCTCGGCGCAAACGCTGTAGTTACCGACAAACCCTGCAGGTAGACCTGCAGGGTTTGTCGCGTAGTGCAGCGTTTGCTGGCTGCGGGTGGCAGATCAGTCGGACAGGTGGGTGGGCGCCCCGTAGACCAGGTCGAGGTAGTCCGGGTGCTTCTCGATCCAGGCCTTCACGTAGGGACACTCCGGCAACACCTGCCGGCTGCCGTCACTTCGTACGTCGTCCAAGGCCGTGCGCACCAACGCGCTGGCCACCCCACGCCCCTCGAACTGCGGCTCGACGATCGTGTGGGTGAAGGTGATGAGGCCATCGCCGAGCTCGTATTCGGCGCGACCGGCGAACGCGTCGTCGACGTGGGCTTCGTAGCGGCTCTGTTGAGGGTTGTTCGTGACGATCGGTTGGCTCATCGCAGACCTTTGGCTCGGCGCTTCCTCGTACGATTTGAGCCTAGACCCGCGACAAATCCGGCCGTGCGACCGTCGTCACACGAAACGGACTTGTTTCATCCGCCGAACAGGCCTACTGTGCCTCTTGGAACGAAACCGTTTCGTTCTACTTCCGGAAGGAACCGCTCGTGAACTGCCCGTCCGCTTCATCGCCGTCCTCGGAGTCGCGACCGAGGGTTGAGGGTGAGCGGGAGCAGCAGATCTTCGAGGCAACACTCGACGAACTGTATGAGAGCGGCTACGACAGAATGACGATGGACAATGTGGCCACGCGGGCCAAGGCGTCCAAAGCCACTCTGTATCGCCGATGGTCGAACAAGTCAGCCCTGGTGATGGATGCACTCCTTGCCAGCAAGACGCGTCCGGCTGCCGACACCGGAACCCTGCGCGGCGACCTGCTGCAGACCTTCTGTGGTTTGGGTGGCCTCAACGACGATCGGATCCGTGGTGTCTTCACCGGGATCCTGACCGCCATCGACCGTGACGAACAACTGGCTCTGGCCTATCGGGAACGTTTCATCGGTCCCAAGAAGGTGGCCTCCCGCGCCATCTTCGAACGGGCCCGCGACCGGGGCGAAGTCTGTCCCGGCCTCGATCTGGACCTCATCGCGGCCGCCCTTCCCGCCATCGTGCTCCACCAGAGCGTGGTGATGGGCGAGGACCCCACCTCGGAACTGGTCGAACAAGTCATCGATCAGATCATCCTGCCGGCCTGCAACCAGCGACGGAACTGACTCAACACCTCTGACACTTCTCGCACGTCGCGGCGCGACGTTCGCCGCTATCGCTATGCCCAAACATCTCTCGAAGGACTCCTATGTCTGACATGACCAATGTCATCGAGCGGGACCAGTCCAAAACCCCGGATTCCACCGCCACCACCGGCGGGAAGAACCTGGGGTGGGCTCTGGTCCTGATCTCTCTGGCCCAACTCATGGTGGTGCTCGACAGCACCATCGCCAACATCGCGTTGCCGTTCATCGGCCGCGACCTGAGCATCAGCTCAGGCAACCTGCAGTGGATCGTCACCGGCTATGCCCTCGCGTTCGGCGGTCTGCTGCTGCTCGGTGGTCGCCTAGGTGACCTACTCGGCCGACGCCGCGTCTTCATGATCGGCGTCATCGTCTTCGCCCTCGCCTCGATGGTCGGTGGCTTCGCGCAGAACGAAGCGATGCTGCTCGGCTCCCGTGGCCTGCAGGGCCTCGGCGCCGCGCTCGCCTCCCCGGCCGCGCTCGCTCTGATCACCACCACCTTCCCGGCCGGCGCAGCCCGCAACCGCGCCTTCGCCGTCTACGCCGCGATGTCCGGCGCTGGCGCTGCTGTCGGTCTGATTCTGGGTGGCTGGCTCACCGGTCTGGCTCCGGTGGCTATGTTCGGCAGCCACGTTGCCGGATGGCGCTTCACCTTCCTGATCAACGTCCCGATCGGCCTGGTTGCCGCGGCTCTTGCGCCCCGCTTCCTGACTGAATCCCAGTCCGGCGCAGGCAAGCTCGACATTCCTGGCGCCATCACCGGCACCTTCGGTCTGCTCGCTCTCGTGTTCGGCCTGTCCCGCGCCGGAGACCCGTCGTACGGCTGGGGATCGCCCTCGACGTACGGAAGTCTCATTGCCGGTGTCGCCCTGTTGGTCCTCTTCGGGTTCATCGAGAGCCGCGTCGAGCACCCGCTGCTGCCCTTCCGCATCTTCGCCAGCCGCACCCGTGCGGCCAGCTTCGCGGCCATGATGCTGATGCCCGCAGCAATGTTCTCGATGTTCTTCTTCCTGAGCCTGTTCATCCAGAACGTCATGGGCTTCTCGCCGCTGAAGGCCGGCTTCGCGTTCCTGCCGTTCTCGGTCGGCATTATCATCAGCGCCACGGTGGTCTCCAAGCTCGTGGCCCGGTTCGACCCGCGGTTCATCTCCGGCATCGGCACCCTGATGGCCGCAGCCGCGCTCTACGGCTTCACCCGGCTGTCCGTTCACGACAGCGCCGCTGCCGTTCTTGGCACCCTGTCGAGCGGTCAGTCGCTGGGTCACGACGTGAACTACTGGACGCAGATCCTGCCCTACGTCTTCCTGATGGCGCTGGGTATGGGTGCGGTGTTCGTGCCGCTGACCCTGACCGCGGTGCACCACGTGCGCGGCGAGGACTCCGGCATCGGTTCCGGTGTGCTCAACACGATGCAGCAGGTTGGTGGCGCGCTAGGTCTGGCCACGCTCAGCACCGTCGCAACCCACTTCACCAGCAACCACGCCGACAAGATCGGCGCCGGGATCGCGAAGGGTCTGACGTCGGCAACGGCGAACGATCCGGGACTGGCCCAGCAGTTGATGACCAAAATGGACGTTCACTCCTTCGACCAGGTCATCGCCAACGTGACCTACCTCGGTTCGTTCACCGAAGGCGCGACCAAGGCATTCATCATCGGCACGATCATGATGCTGGCCGCCTCGGCTGTCGTCTGGATCTTCCTGGACGTCAAGCACGACGAGCTGGCGACCGACGGCCCCGAGGGCATCCACGTCGGGTGACACCCAGAGCTGCCGAGATAACTACTTGGGGCCGAGATAACTACCTGCAGGTAGTTATCTCGGCCCCAAGTAGTTATCTCGGCATAGGAGTAGGACCCGCGGTGTTGGCCTGACTATGCGCGGTGAATACAAGGTGTTCGGTGGCAAGTTAGTGGCGGTCGACCTCGAGGTCGTCGACGGACGGTTGAGCGAGGTGAGCGTCAACGGCGACTTCTTCCTCGAACCGCAGGAGGCGCTGCTCGACATCAACGCCGCGCTCAACGGGCTCTCGGCGAACGCCGGTGTGGAACAACTGAGTTCGGCCATCTCCGGGGCGGTCGACAAAGACGTCTCGTTCATCGGGTTCTCCCCCGAGGCCGTGGGAATCGCCGTACGACGGGCCCTCGGCAAAGCGACCGGGTGGCAGGACCACACCTTCGACGTCATCCCCGCAACGGTGATGCATCCCGCGATGCACGTCGCGCTCGATGAGGTCATCGGCCGTGAGGTCGCCCGGGGCGAGCGCCCGCCGACGCTGCGGTTCTGGGACTGGGACTCACCGTTGGTGGTCATCGGCTCGTTCCAGTCGGTGAAGAACGAGGTCGACCCGGCCGGGGCCGAGAAGTTCGGCATCGATGTCGTACGCCGGGTCTCCGGTGGCGGCGCGATGTTCATGGAGCCGGGGAACTGCATCACCTACTCCCTGGTCGTGCCGACCTCACTGGTCGAGGGCCTCAGCTTCGAGCGGTCCTACTCGTTCCTGGACGACTGGGTGATCGAGGCCCTGGCCGAGGTCGGGGTGAACGCCCACTTCGTTCCGCTCAACGACATCGCCAGCGACCAGGGCAAGATCGGCGGCGCCGCGCAAAAGCGGTTCGCCGACGGGGCCGTGCTCCATCACGTGACGATGAGCTACGACATCGACGCCGACAAGATGACGCAGGTGTTGCGTATCGGCCGAGAGAAGCTCAGCGACAAGGGCCACCGGTCGGCGAAGAAGCGGGTGGACCCGATGCGCAGCCAGACCGGCATGACCCGCGAGGCGATCCTGGAGTCATTCCTGGCCACCTTCGAGCGGCGCTACGCGACCCATCGCGCCGACTACACCCCGGCCGAGCTGGAGGCCGCGCATCAGTTGGTCGCGGAGAAGTTCTCGACGCCGGAGTGGACCCACCGGGTCCCGTGATCAACCGCAGTTTGTCCGCCACTTCGGTGGCGTGTCGCCAGCGAAGTGACGGACAAACTCCTCAGAGCCGGACGACCATCTTGCCGGTGTTCCCGCCGGTCAGCAGGTCGATGAACGCCTGCGGTGCGTTCTCCAACCCTTCCCGAGTGGTCTCGTCCCACTGGAGCGAGCCATCGGCCAGCCAGGGGCCGACCGTGGCGAGGAACTCGTCGGCCATCGAGTTGTATTTCCCGACGATGAAGCCGCGCAGGGTCAGACGCTTACCGATGGCGGCGGTGAGGTTGCGCGGAGCAGCCGGCGGCTCGGTGGAGTTGTAGACCGAGATCGCGCCACACATCGCGATCCGCCCGTCGACATTCATCCGGGAGATCGCGGCCTCGAGGTGTTCACCGCCGACATTGTCGAAGTAGACGTCGATGCCGTCGGGCGCCGCCTGCTTCAGCTGCTCGACGACCGGGCCGTCCTTGTAGTTGAACGCGGCGTCGAAGCCCAGCTCCTTGAGCCGGGCCACCTTCTCCGGCGAACCGGCCGAACCGATCACCCGCGAGGCGCCCGAAAGCTTCGCGATCTGGCCGACGAGCGACCCGACGGCGCCGGCAGCCCCCGACACGAACACCGCGTCGCCCGAATGGAATTCGGCGGCTGCCATCAGCCCCGCGTACGCCGTCAGTCCGGGCATGCCGAGCACTCCGAGGTAGGCGCTGGCGGAGAAGTTCTGGGTGTCGACGACCTTGACGCGGTCGCCGGGAAGGATCGCGTGTTCGCGCCAGCCGAGTCCGTGCAACACGCTCGAACCCTCCGGAACGGCGGCGCTGCGGGAAGCGATGACGGTGCCGACCGCGCCGCCGTCGAGCGGCTGGTCGATCTGGAACGGCGGGACGTAGGACTTCACGTCGTTCATCCGACCGCGCATGTAGGGGTCGACCGAAATGACGGTGTTCTGCACCAAGATTTGGCCGTCGGCCAACTCGGGCAACTCGACCTCGGCGAGGCGGAAGTTCTCGGCGGTCGGCGCACCGTGGGGACGGGAGGCGAGGTGAATCTCGCGGGTTGAGGTCATGCCTCCCACGGTACGACCGCCCCCTCTGAGTGCATTGCGCCGGGCTCCGCTGCGGCCGTCAGGAGGGGCCTGCTCAGATCGCGTAGTCGACCACGACCGGCGCGTGGTCGCTGATCCGGGTGTCCCGCGACGGCTCACGATCGACCCAGGCACCGGTCGCGGCGCGGGCCAGTTTCGGCGTCGCGAGGTGATGGTCGATGCGCCACCCGACGTTCTTGTCGAACGACTGCCCCATCCAGGACCACCACGAATAAGGCCCGTCCACCTCGCCGTGATGCTTGCGGAAGACGTCGACCAAGGTGCGCGCGGAGAGCTGCCCGTTCAACCACTCGCGCTCCTGCGGCAGGAAACCCTCCATCTGATGGGCCCGGCGCCAGTTGGTGACGTCCCACCGGGTCGGTGCGATGTTCAGATCACCGAGCAACAGGAACTCCCGACCATCGGCGAGCGCCCTCCGCCGCGACCGCTGAACCTGCCGACCGAACGCGTCCAGGAAGCGCATTTTGCGCTCGAATTTGGCGCCGTCATCGGGCGCTTCGCGCATCCGGCCGGGCTTCTGTAGTTCGGCGGGCAAGCCGCCTTTGGGCAGGTAGAGGGAGGCAACGGTGAGTGGCGCGTCGGCGAGGTCGACCTCGACGTAGCGCCCTTCCGCGGCGAACTCCTTCAGCCCGCGAGCGAGCGTCAGCTCTTGCGCGACAACCGGTTCCGAGGACTCGGCGGTGATCATCCGCGCGTGGCCGCTCCAGGTTCGAACGGCGGCAGGGGGCGTACGAGTCATCACCGCAACCCCGTTGCGGCCCTTGAGGACACCCTCTTCGTACGCCACGACGTACGGGCCGAAGACGCCCTGCGGGATCGCGTCGTGTTGGGCGCGGACCTCCTGCAACGCGACGACATCGGGCGCGCTCGTGGCGAGCCACGACTCGAAGCCACGCCGCTGGGCGGCGCGGATCCCGTTGACGTTGTAGGTCGCGATGCGCATGGGGTCAGGAACTCCTCGGGCCGTAGGGCAGGGTTTCGAGGATGCCGGGATAGCGTCGTTCGATCGCCGGTGGCACAGCGTAGATCAGGGCCACGACGCCGGCGCCGAAGCACCAACCGGCGATCACATCGCTGGGGTAGTGCACGCCGAGGAGCACTCGATCCAGACCGGTCAGCAGGGTCACGATCGCCAGCGCGGCCGCCAGTGGACGGGCCACGCTCCGGCCGCCGAAGACAAAGATCAGGGTCGTCGCCACGACCGCGCTGCTGCCCGCGTGACCGGAAGGGAACGAGAATCCGCCCAGGGCGTCGAGCGCCTGCACCGGGCGCGGACGACCCACCAGCGGCTTGGCCAGATTCAGCAGCAACCAGCCGATCAGCATCACGGCAATCGGCTCACCGGCCAGCCTGCCCCGCTTGACGAAGCAGGCCACCGCGGCGAAGACGTAAAGGTGCGACGGCAGGCTCAGCCATTGCCAGTCGTCCGCCAGTCGACGCAGCAGGTGGCTGCGCCGAGTTAGTCCGGTCGCCGCGTCGACCACCCCGTTGTCGGCGCTCAGCAGCGGCTGGAACTGCAGGCGTACGGCGAGGGCCAACAGCCCCGCAACAAGCAGGAGCGCCACGGCCGTACGGAATCGAGTCACGCCCTAGTTCTACCTGGGGACTGCCCACTACGTCCGTAGTAAAGGGTTTTCGTCGTTATAGCGACTGATTTCCCCGCCGCACCTCACGCAGCGTGCCGTCGATCCGGCGAGTCCACCCACGCTGGTCGAGGTGTTCCAACAGCGGGATGACCACCCGTCGCGTTGTGCCGAGCGCGCCCTTCGCCTGCGCTGCAGTGAAAGGCGCGCCGAGCGCGGCAAGTTCGCGCATGGCCAGGGCGGGCGCGGTTGGCAACAGGAAGATCTGGTCGCCGAGGTCGATCAGCCGGCCGAGCCCGATGGCTGCGGCCAGTTCGCGCGCGCGTAAACCCAGCGTGTCGAGCTCCGCTCGCTCGGCCGCGCGGAACGGCTCGGCCCGCAGCCGCGCTTCGAGCTCGCGCAGCCCGGCATCAGCCGCGCCGAGATCCGCGCGTGTGCCCGGACGCCGAACACCTCCGTCGACGACCTCCAGCTCTGCGGCCCGGGCGACAGCGATCACGATGTCGTTCGCCGGTGCTCCGATCGCGTCCTTGAGGGCGGCCACGGGCACGCTCGGGTCGAGCGGGTGGTCGCGATGCCGCGCGTCGATCACCTTGACCGCCGCCGAACGCCATGCCTTCCAACGGTCCTCGGAGATCGCGTGGTCACCGACGGTGCGCAACCCGGCGGGGTCGGCTCCGAGGCGGCGGAGGTGATCCAGCCGTACGAACCCGCGTCGGTCCGTCTCCCGGCGAGCGTCGGCCCTTCCGTCGTACGCCGTCAGTTCAATGGCCCGCGCCCGCGCGGCCCCGCGCCGGGTCAGCGGTGGCGGGTCGACGTCGAGCAGCAGCGCTCCGCCCACCACCTCCTGCCGGCCGGGGTCGCGCAGCACGAGCCGGTCGCCAGCGGTCAGCGGGAGATCGCCGGTCCACTGCAGGCGCACGTGAGCGCCACCGAGCGGGCGCACCCGCGCCGACACCGCAACCGTTCCGACGTGGGCCATCAGTTCGCTGGGCAGCGACTCAGGCTCGGGTTCGATCCGCACATCGACGACGTGGGTGAGGTGCCACGCATCGGGCGTCACCACCACCTCGCCCCGGGCAATCTCGTTGGTGGCCAGACCTCGCAGATTGAGGGCCACGCGGGCTACGGCGCCGACCTGCTGTTCCGACCGCTCCAGCGCCTGTATTGATCGAACTGATGCAATCTCCGTTCCAACCTGCAACCGGTCGTTGATTCGGACCGTGCCGTTGCCGAGCGTTCCGGTGACCACGGTGCCCGCGCCGCGAACGGTGAAGACCCGATCGATCCACATCCGGGTGCGTCCGATCCGGTCGGGCTCGGGCAACGCGTCGACGAGGCGAGCGAGCGCCGCCCGCAGTTCAGGCAACCCATCGCCGGTCATCGCCGAAACCGGGACGATCTCGCGAAAAACTTTGGAGTCTAGGCGTTCTCGCGCCTCTGCAATCGCGCGCTCGGGATCCGCGAGGTCGCTGCGGGTCACCGCAACCAGACCGTTCTTGACTCCCAGCGCGTTGATCGCGTCGAGGTGCTCCTGGGTCTGTTGCCGCCACCCCTCGTCGGCCGCGATCACCAACAGCACGGCTGGCGCCGGGCCGATCCCGGCCAGGGTGTTGGCGATGAACCGCTGATGGCCCGGGACGTCGACGAACGCGAGGTCCTCACCGTCGGGCAGCGAGGTCCAGGCGTAGCCGAGGTCGATGGTCAGGCCGCGGCGGTGCTCTTCCTCCAAACGGTCCGGGTCGGTGCCGGTGAGGGCACGGACCAGCGTCGACTTGCCGTGGTCGACGTGTCCGGCGGTGGCGACGACCCTCACGCCATCGCCCTTCGCACCGCCTCGATCAGCCGCTCGTCGTCGCGCTCCTCGACGCAGCGCAGATCGACCAGGCAGCGACCGTCACGCACCCGGGCGACCACGGCCGGATCTCCCGAACGCAATTGAGCCGCAACGGCTTCCGGCAGCGACGCGGCCCACCCGGGCAGCTGGACACCAGGCGCGCCACCTCCGCCGACCCGGCCGTCGTGGGGCACCACCTCGGCGCCGACGGCGTCCGCGAGCCGTCGCGTACGGGCCAGCAGGTCCTCGGGCGTACGGTGCCGGTAGTCGGTGACCGGGGCGCCGCCGGCCAGAGTCGCCTCAAGGGCGGCGAGCGTGAGCTTGTCGACACGGAACGCGCGCGCCAATGGGTGTCGCCGGATGCGTTCCACCAGTTCGGCGCGACCGACGATGATCCCGGCCTGGGGCCCGCCGAGCAGTTTGTCGCCGCTCGCGGTGACCAGATCGGCTCCAGCGGCCAGCACGCTCGCGGCGTCGGGCTCATCGGGTAGAAGTGGATCCCGTTGCAGCAGACCGGAACCGATGTCGACGACCACCGGCACACCGAGGCCGGCGAGTTGCTCGACCGGCACCGCGGTGGTGAAACCCTCGACCCGGAAATTGCTCGGGTGGACCTTGAGAACCGCGCCGGTGGCCTCGCCGATCGCGCGTTCGTAGTCGGCGGCGTGGGTGCGGTTGGTGGTGCCGACCTCACGCAACCGCGGACCCGTCGACTCGATGAGGTCGGGCAGCCGGAAACCGTCGCCGATCTCGATCAGCTCCCCGCGGGAGACGACCACCTCACGCCTCGCCGCCAGACAGGTCAGCACCAGCGAGAGCGCCGCCGCCCCGTTGTTCACCACCAGCGCCGCCTCGGCGCCCGGAGTCGCGGCGACCAGCGCATCGAGGACCGGCTTTCCACGCTTGCGCGACCGGGCCCCGGTGGCGAGGTCGAGCTCGACGTCGACGTAGCCCGCCGCGCCGACGATTGCGTCAATCGCTTTGTTGCTCAGCGGAGCCCGACCGAGGTTGGTGTGGACGACGACCCCGGTCGCGTTGATCACCGGGGTGAACGATCGGGTCAGCAAGGAGCGAGCGTGATCGGTGACCTCCGCGGTCGGGACCGCACCCGACCGCGCGGCCTGCTGCGCGTCGGTCACGGCGGTCTTCACCCGAGCGCGACCGAACCGGTCGACCTCGGCCGAAAGTTGGCGCAGCACGTCGTCGGTGCGGGGGATGTCACGCCGCGGGTCGCCCATGGTTCTCCTGCCGTTTGGCGGAGGCGGACGGGAATCGAACCCGCCAGGCCGAGATACTCGGCCTCGTCGGTTTTGAAGACCGCGGAGCCCCACCAGGAACCCTGACGCCTCCCTGCTCGCGCAGCATATCCACCGCGCCGGCGAGGATCAGGCGCGGATCTCCAGGACGAACTCGCCACGCTCCACGAACTCCCCGATCACCGGCGCGCCCGGGATCTCCCCGGCCAGCAGCAGCCCGCCTGAGGTCTGCGCATCGGCCAGCAGAATCAGTTCGTCCTCGTCGACCTCGGCGCTGAGATGGGGAAGCACCCAGTCCAGGTTGCGGCGCGATCCGCCGGGCACGAAGCCGGCGGCGTACGAACTGCGCACGTCTGCGAGATACGGAACAGCCGAGGCTCGTACGACGGCAGTCACGCCGGAGGCCCGCGCCATCTTGTAAAGGTGGCCGAGCAGTCCAAAGCCGGTGACGTCAGTGGCCGCGGTGATGCCGGCGACCAACGCCGCCTCGGCGGAGTCCCGGTTCAGTGTCGTCATCGATTCGATCGCCTGCGGGAAAACATCGCCGGTGGCCTTGTGGCGGTTGTTCAGAACCCCGACGCCGATCGGCTTGGTGAGCGAAACCGGCTGGCCGGCAGCGGCATTGGAGTTGAGCAGCAACTTCGAGGCCAGCCCGAGACCGGTGACCGCGAGGCCGTACTTCGGCTCGGGGTCGTCGATGCTGTGACCCCCGGCCAGCGGAACACCCGCCGCCTCGCAGGCAGCCAGCCCACCGCGCAGGACCTCACTGGCCAGCTCGGTCGACAACACTCCGCGCGGCCAGCCGAGCAGGTTGATCGCGAGCACCGGCCGACCACCCATGGCGTAAATGTCGCTCAGCGCATTGACCGCGGCGATCCGACCCCAGTCGTACGCATCGTCAACGACGGGAGTGAAGAAGTCGGTGGTCGAGATGACGACCTCGTCGCTGCCAGGGCGCAGGCGAACGGCGCAGGCGTCGTCGCCATCGTCCAACCCGACGACCAGGTCGGGTGTCGGCCGCGCGGTTAGACCGCGGACCATCTCCTCGAGTTCGCCCGGCGGAATTTTGCAGGCGCAACCGCCGCCGTGGGCGAACTGGGTGAGTCGCTTCTCCATGACCGCGACGCTACTCGCGCGCCGGTGACGCGGTCAGCCCGGTTGGGTGATCCCCTGGTTCGCTGCGAGTTTCGCGGCGGCCCGCTCGCGCTGCGGCACCACGGTGTATTTCGGGTCTCGGGCCGAGTCCATACCGGCCTCGAAGATGGCGAACCGGGTGCAGGCCGAACCGGCGAGCAGGGCCAGCCCGGAGGCGACCGCCACACTGCGACGGCGGCCGGCCAGCGCCGCCCCCATCGCGCCAGCAGCCGTCAACCCGGTGGCGAATTTGTGCAGGGTGCCGGATTTCCCCTGGTGTCGCGGCTCGGCCAGCATGCCGAGATGCTCGTCCAGCAGATGGTCAACCCCGAGGTCGACAGCGGCAGCAAGGACTGCGAGCGCCCGAACCGGCGCCGTTTCGCGCGGCGGAGCAGCAACCAGCGCGAGGCCGCATCCAGCCGCCGTTGCGGAGCTGACGAAGATGAACGGGAGGTGGTGGAACGACTCGTGCCAGGTCGGAACGGCGGTGTCGGACAACAGAACCGCGGTGTACGCAGCCAGCGGAGGGGCGAACACGGCCGAACCGGCCGTCGCGATCGGGTCGGCGACGCGGACGAGGGACGCCGGCAGCCTCGAGCCGACCAACTGCAAACCGGTGGCCGCCCCGGCGAAGGTCCCGAATGCGGCGAGGATCCAGGAGCCGACCGACATTGGCGAGGTGAGTTTCACCGTACGCATCATGTTCAGCGCCCGCTCGGGCCGGCCAAGGTCGTGAGCGAGCGCGAGCCCGCCGAGGCTCACCCCGGTGATCGCACCGAAGCGGCCAATGGCCTGCAGCGCCGGCCGACCGGTGGCGTGGCCGCCCGCCCCGATCAATGCCGAACCTGCCGCCAGGCCGCCGAGGAACAGGTAGGCCGGGATGTCATCGCCCCACGGCGGCGGCTTGACGAGGTTGCGGCCGTAATACGAGGTGAATTCCGCATCCGGAACCATCGCGTTCGGATCGCCGGCGCGCTTCTTGCGTTTCCGGTCACGGCGGCGCGGCCCCTCTGGCGGGCGATCCGCGTCGTACGGGCTGGTCGTCATCGGGCGACCCGCCCCGCAACCGCGAAGACCGCGGCGGCGACGCCCAGCATGAGGGTGCCGGCGGTGCCCGCGCGCTCGAACATCTTGGGGAGGTCGCGGGTGGTCACCACCGGGTCCGGCGGCAGTCCGTAGGCCTCCGGCTCGTCCATCAGCAGGAACACCGAGCCTGTGCCGCCGACGCCGTCCTCGGGGTTCGCGCCGTAGAGCCGCGCCTCGGTGTGGCCTTGGTCGTGCAACTCGGTGAGGCGCTCACGGGCGGTCTCGACCATCTCGGTGTGGTCGCCGAACTTGATGCTGGTGGTCGGACAAGTCTTCGCGCAGGCCGGCTGCTCGCCGACAGAGATCCGGTCGTAGCAGAGTGTGCACTTCTGGGCGACACCGTGGTTCGGGTCGACTTGGGGCTCGCCAGCGATGACGTTCATCGTGCCGTCGGCGCGGCGGTCGATCACCCCGAACGGACAGGCCGAGACGCAGTAGCCGCAGCCGTTGCAGACATCCGGCTGCACCACGACCGTTCCGAACTCCGTGCGAAACAGCGCACCGGTCGGGCAGACATCCAGGCAGCCGGCGTGGGTGCAGTGCTTGCAGACGTCGGAGCTCATCAGCCAGCGCACCGGGCGGTGTGGCTCCTCGGCCACCGCGGCCTTGGGCGCCGGCGCGCCAATCGACGGCATTCCCAGGCTGATCGGCTTGGAATCGCGCAGCCCGGTTTCCCGGGCCGCAGCGACCTGATCGCCGGTCTGCTCGATGAACGCCACATGGCGCCAGGTGTCGGCGCCGAGGTGACCGGTGTTGTCGTAGCTCGACCCGAGCATCTTGTCGTCGCCGGTCTCAGGGCGCGGCGGAACGTGGTTCCACTCCTTGCAGGCCACCTCGCAGGCCTTGCAGCCAATGCAGATCGAGGTGTCGGTGAAGAAACCCTTGCGGGATGGCGGGTTGGTCCAGTTCGCGTCTTTGGCCGGGTCGGTCGGGCCGAAGAGTTGATTGCCGAAGAGGGTCACGGTCGGTCCTCCTGCGTCGGTGGTTTCGACACGCCGCTCGTTCCTCGCGACGGCTCAACCAACGGGGACGACGAGGGGCCCGTCAGCCCGGCTCGTTGCTGATACTGCTGGACCAGCTTCGGCAGGTCGGCGCCGCGGGGCCGGCGACCTGGCCGGATGTCACACGCGCCCACCTTCGACTCCTGAATCTGTACGTTCGGGTCCAACACAATGCTGAGCAGATCGTTCGCGGCGTCACCGCTGACGACCGCTTCAGCCCCGACACCCCAGTGATAAGGCAAGCCGATCTGGTGCACGGTACGACCTTCGATGGTCAGCGCGCTCACCCGGTCGGTCACCAGCACTCGCGCCTCGATCGCCGCGCGCGGCGAGACGATCGTGGCCCAGCCACCGTTCTCCAACCCGACAGCGGCCGCGAGCGCCGGGGAGACCTCGCAGAACATCTCCGGCTGCAGCTCCGATAGATAGGGCAACCAGCGGCTCATTCCGCCGGCCGTGTGATGTTCGGTCAGGCGATAGGTCGTGAAGACGTAGGGATAGACCTCCGCGCCGGGCTCTCCGGGCATCGGCGCGTAGCGGTTGTCGTCGCGAACGAAGGTCTCGCGCAACGGGTTTGCCTGCTGGCCCGGATAGATCGGGTTGCTGACCGGCCCTTCCTGCGGCTCGTAGTGAGCCGGCAGCGGACCGTCAACAACGCCCTTGGGCGCGAACAACCAGCCCTTGCCGTCGGCCTGCATGATGAACGGATCGTCGCCGTTGATTCCCTCCGGACCGCCAACGCCGGCGGCGGCGCGATAACCGGGCGCAGTCGAGACCGGAAAGTCGGGAACGTCGTCACCGACCCATTTTTTGGCGGCCTCGTCCCACCAGACCAGCTTCTTGCGCTCGCTCCACGGCTTCCCGTCGGGGTCGGCCGACGCGCGGTTGTAGAGCACCCGCCGGTTCGCGGGCCAGGCCCAACCCCAGTCCAGCGCCACCTCGTTCTGTTCCTGACCAGGCACCCGCGAGGCGGCCCGGTTGGTCTCATCGGCGAAGACCCCGGCGTAAATCCAGCAGCCCGCCGCGGTCGACCCGTCGGCCTTCAACTCGGTGTACGAGGAAATCGTCTTCCCGTCCGGGCCGACACCGTTGATCTCGCGCAGCACCGACTCGGGAACGATCTCGCCCTCATCGTCGAGCGGGTAGTCCCAGGTGAGATCGAGCAACGGGCGGTCCCGCGGGTTGCCGGAGTCGACGAGCTTGGCGCGGATCTTCTGCCCGAGCAGGTAGAAGAACTGCAGTTCGCTCTGCGCGTCGCCCGGCGGGTTGACCGCCTTGTGGCGCCACTGCACCAACCGCTGGGTCTGGGTGAAGCTGCCGGCCTTCTCCACGTGGTTGGCCGCCGGCAACACGAACACCTCGGTGCCGATGTCTTCGGTGCGCAACTCTCCGGAGGCGATCTCGGGCGAGTCCTTCCAGAAGGTCGCGGTCTCGATCAGCTGCAAATCGCGTACGACCAACCACTTCAGATGGGCCAGGGCCTTGCGCTGCATCGAGGAGTGCGCCGATCCGACGGCCGGGTTCTGGCCGAGCACGAAATAGCCGGGCACCTCGTCGTTCAGCATTGCCATCGTCGTCTGGTAGGTGCCATGTGGGCCGGTCAGTCGCGGCAATCCGTCGAAATACCAATGGTTTTCGGCCGTCGCGGCGTCGCCGAACCACGACTTCATCAGGCTCACCGTGTAGGCGTCGGCGTTGGCCCAGAAACCCTTCTGGGCCTTCGTTGCGATGCTGTTGACGTAGTCGTCGAAGGTGTCGTGTTTGCCGGCCGACGGCATCGGCAGATAGCCGGGCAGCAGGTTGTAGAGCGTCGGGATGTCGGTCGACCCCTGGATCGAGGCGTGACCCCGCAACGCCATGATCCCGCTGCCGGGACGGCCAACGTTGCCGAGCAGCAACTGCAGGATCGACGCCGTACGGATGATCTGCACTCCGTCGGTGTGATGGGTCCAGCCGACCGCATAACAGAACAGGCCGGTGCGCTCGCGGCCCGAGTTCTGGGTCAGGGCATCGGCGAGGTAGGCGAAATCCTCGGTCGGGATGCCGCAGACGTCGGCCACGACCTGCGGGGTGTAGCGCGCGAAGTGTTTCTTCAGCAGTTGGAAAACACAGTTGGGGTCCTGCAGGGTCTCGTCGCGCAACACCTTTCCGTGCTCGAGCGCCGCGCCGCCGGACCCTTGCGACTCGGTGTGTTCGGCGACATGTTCGTGACCACCACCGGCATGTTCAACGCCGCCGCCCTCGCGATCGGCATAGGCCCAGGTGGACGGGTCATAGGTCTTCGACTCCGCATCGAAACCGCTGAACAGGCCGCCGAGGTCCTCGGTGTCGCGGAAGTCCTCGTGGACCAGCGTCGCGGCATTCGTGTAGACCGCGACGTAGTCCTTGAACCAGAGGTCGTTGCTGATCACGTGGTTAATCAGGCCGCCGAGCAGCGCGATGTCGGAACCGACACGAATCGGGATGTGCCGATCAGCCTGCGGCGACGTACGGGTAAATCGCGGGTCGACGTGGATGACCTTCGCGCCACGTTTCTTGGCCTCCATCACCCATTGGAATCCCACCGGGTGACACTCGGCCATGTTCGAGCCCTGGATGACGATGACGTCAGCGTTGGCGATGTCCTGCAGGTATTGGGTGGCGCCCCCGCGCCCGAACGAGGCTCCCAGACCGGGAACCGTGGCGGAGTGTCAAATACGCGCCTGGTTCTCGATCTGTACGGCGCCGGCCGCGGTGAACAACTTCTTGATGAGGTAGTTCTCTTCGTTGTCGAGGGTGGCCCCACCCAGCGCAGCGATGCCCATCGTCCGGTTGACCGGGTGGCCCTTTTCGTCCTGGTCCTGCCAGTAGTCGCGGCGGGCCTGCAGGAATCGATCGGCGATCATGTCGGTCGCGGTCTCGAGGTCGAGGTCTTCCCAGTCGGTCCCGAACGGCCGCCGATAGCGAACCTTGGTCAGGCGCCGCGGTGAGTTGACGAGTTGCTCGCTGGCAGCACCTTTGGGACACAGGCGCCCCCGGCTGATCGGCGAGTCGGGGTCGCCCTCGATCTGCACGACCTTCTCGTCCTTGACGAATACCCGCTGGCCGCAGCCGACGGCGCAATAAGGGCAAATGCTGCGCACCACCTTGTCGGCGGTGCGAATGCGCGGTTGCTGGTCGCGGGTGGTCGGGCTGGTCACTGACGGGCCGCGGCCCAGGAAGTCACGGTCGGCGAGCTGGCGCACAACGGGCCAGTCAAGGAACACCTTTCCGATGCCCATGAACCCACCTCCTGCTCGGCTGCCGATAACGACGCCAACGCTACTGCGTCGGGCTCGGATCGGACAGGCAACCAAGACACTTGGTCATAAAAGGGGGCCCGCGACGCGGGCCCCCCTTCATCGCGTACGGATCAGGCGTCGGGCGCCACGAACACCGGCAGCTGCTTCTCGAACATCGACGCAAACGTCAACGATGGGAACACGTACGACGCCGGCTTGCTGGCCGCCGCCGTGTCAGCTCCCCAGGTGGCTGCACGGGTGCGCTGGTTGGGGGTGCCGTGGTGGCCGTCGTTGGTGAAGGCGCAGTCACCGACCGCGGCGAACGAGGCGATGTCCTGCACGACCTGGAACTTGTTGATCGACTCGCCCTTCTTGCTGACCATGAAGTACGAGCCGAACGAGTCAGCCATCAACTCGGTGCGGCGGGTCGCCTCAGGTCCGGTCAGCGGCGAGTCGAACAGGTTGTCCTCGTATTGCACGTGGTGGCCGAACTCGTGGGAAAGGATCGAGCGCGGCGCCGTCTTGCCCAGACCGATCGACTGCATGGCCTGCAGGATCCCGTCGCCCACGATGATCCGGTCGGTGATGCCCAGAGCCTCGGCTTCCGGGTCGCCGGCGGCGGTAAAGGCGAACGCGTTGAGGGTGAACAGCGGGTGGTCGCCGCCGCTCAGCGCCGGATCGGCAGCAATCAGCTGAGGCAGGATCGAGGCGACGACTTCCGAGTCGCCCTGGCTGTAACCCATCACCTGGAGCACAGCCTCGAGTCGGTCGGTGTTCGTGAACGAGGCCGCGCCGTGCATCGGCATCAGCTCGATGTCACTGCTCTTGATGTCCCAGAAGCCCTTGAGCGCGCGCATGGTCCGGTTGAGTTCGTTGGTGTAGGAACCGTCGAGTCCGAAACTGTTGCTCTTCGACTCGTGTCCGAACACCAACGCGTCATAGGTCGGAACGTCGAGGCCGCCGAGGCTGCTGATCAGCTGGAGGTTGGGGATGTTGACGTTTGCCAGGGAGTCGTCGACGTAGGTGTCCAACGCGGTGGTTCCGCACTGGTATTGGGTCGGGTCGATGGCAGCGTCGCGCTGGGCGCGCCACGCGTCACTGTCTCCGTCGAGCTTCACCTTCGGAACCCGCTTCGTGGCGACGATGGCTCGCACTCGCGCCTTTTGCGCCGGGGTCAGCGACGAGGCGGCGATCGGATCAGATACTGCGGCCTTGGCGGCGGCCGGCGCTGTGGTCGCCGCCTGAGCGGAAAGGCAAGGGGTGGCAATTCCGGCGGCGAGCGCGATCGCGGCGACGCCGGTGAAGAGCTTGGACATAGAAAGAGGACTCCCTCGGGTGACGGGTGGGAAAGCCGGCGAACCGGCAAACGTCAGTATGACCTGCGTCACACCAGGCCGAACGCGTTCCGTCGACAAGTGGCGTTGTTTCGTACGCTGCCCTCATGCCTTATCTGCCCGACCAGGACCGCGCGCCCGACGACGCGCAGTTGCGGGAGTTCATCGACGCTCATCCCCTGGGCTCGCTGGTCACCCACGACGGACAGTGGCCCGACCTCGACCTGATCCCGTTCCTGCCCCGGGAGGGCAGGCTGATCGGCCACGTCGCGCGCGCCAACCCGCTGTGGCGGCGAGCGCCGCAGAACGTTCTGGTCACCTTCGGGCCGATCGATCACTACATCTCGCCCAGTTGGTATCCCTCCAAGGCCGAAAAGCATCAGGTGGTGCCGACCTGGAACTACCTGATCGTCCACGTACGCGGGCGGCTTGAGGTCCACGATGACGCCAAGTGGAAGCGCGCCGCGGTGGCGATGCTGACCCAGCGGATGGAGTCCGGGCGCGAGCACCCGTGGAAGGTGGGTGACGCGCCGGCCGACTACGTCGCGCAGCGGCTCGACGACATCGTTGGGATCTCCATCGAGATCTCGTCGATGGTGGGCAAGTTCAAGGTAAGCGCGGCTCGTACGCCCGCAGATCGCCTCGGCGCCCGCGACGGAATCCGCGCGGAATCGGGTGAGTCCGAACTCGTGGAGCGAATGGGCGCGCAGGTTGCACCGGTTGCGCCGGTTCGGGAAGCGCCCGGCGGAGGGTGGAGCTGACCGGCCAAGCCGCACCGTGGGTCGCTGCTCAGGCCGGGCCGGGCAGCACCCATGTCGTGGAAAGGCAGCCGGCCCACCAACGTCGTGGTGTCCAAGGGCTCCGCTCGAAATTGCTGAAACTGAGCGGTTTCGAGCACGCAGGTCACTGAGCAGGGTTTTCGGACAGCTCGTCAGGCGTGTTTCCGGCCGACGAACTGACTGCTCGAAAACGATCGAATACGGACGCGCCCACGGTGTTGGAGGGTTTGCACAAACCAGCTGGCCGATCCATCGGTCCAGCTAGGCTCCCAACCTGTGATGCTGGTGCCGCTTCTAGCTCTGGAGTGTTGGGTGGGCGACCGCTTAGCCCCTGTAGTTCCTGCACTGAGAGAGGACGTGAGTCGTGAGCAAGAACAGTGACATTCCAGCGCGGCGCGCCTGGGTCGCTGAAGCACTCAGGGCGGTGTCCGTGATCAGCGCGTTTTGGGCGGCGATGTCCTTCAGCAACCACGGGCTGCAGCGAGGGTTCTGGATCCCGGCTGCCATCGCCGTCCTGGCGGTCATCTCACTGGGTTACACGCCTGAAGGTCGGGCACCATCGCCAGGCGCGCCGCTCGAAGAAAGCTGGTGCCTAGTCGGCAACAGCTGGAGCGCCCCACGCAGGCCCTGTTCGAAACAGCGGACGGGACGTTAGCGAGTCACATCGCGCCGACTTTCGAACCTGGCACTGGACCGACCCACGCGCCCGGCGCGTTGCGAGCCGAAAACGATCGTCGTCGACACACATGCAGCCGATTCATGCCGGGGCACCGGACAACGACCCGATCAGCGCTACGAATGGACCTCGAGGTCCAAAGACATACCGGAGGTGCAACACCGAGTGACCTGCGGCCAGTCCGTCGCACCGATCCGGCGTGCCGACTCGGTGGCTTCTCAGTGCACAGTGGCCAGCAACGCCCCGACACCGACGAACAGCCCTCCGAAGAACCGGTTCAGTCGGCGCTGCCCCTGAGCGCTGCGGGTCAGCCGTTGCAGTCCCCGGGCTGCAACCGCGAAGAAGAACCACATCACGAGCACGTCGATCGCCACGACCGTCACGCCAAGCACGGTGTACTGCCGCGGCAGTGACCGCTCCAGGCGGATGAACTGCGGCATGAAGGCAAGGAAGAAGATGACGGCCTTCGGGTTGGTCAGGTTGACCAACAAACCCCGCCGCATCATCGACCACCATGACTCTTGCGCCGTCGACTGTTCCTCGACATCGACTGTCCGCGAACGCCATTGGCGCACACCGAGATAGAGCAGGTAGGCCGCGCCCGCGTAACGGATGACGTCGAAGAGCAACGACGACTCAGCAACAATCACGCCGACCCCCGCCGCGACGATCGCGATGTGAATCACCAGCGCGATCTGCTGCCCGAGGATTCCCCAGATCGAGCGCCCCCACCCTGCAGCCAACGAGTTCGCCATGGTGTTGATTGCACCTGCACCCGGAGTGAAGGAGATGAGAGCCCCGGCCGCCACCAGGGTCAGCCAGACCGACCACGACATGTACGCAGGATAGAGAGGATGCACCCACCTCGCGCACCCGGCTGCATCGGTGAGACGGCGAACCCATCGGAACCCCTCAGCGCAGCACGACCGTACGGTGGCCGGCCGCGACCACCCGCCCCTCGCAGTGCCAACGCACCGCATTGGTCAGGGCCCTGCACTCGGTGTCACGCCCCGCGGCGACCAGGTCGTTGGGCTCGTAGGAGTGGTCAACCTCCTGCACCTGCTGGGAAATAATCGGCCCCTCGTCGAGGTCGGCGGTGACGTAGTGAGCCGTGGCCCCGACCGTCTTCACTCCGCGCTCCCAGGCCTGGTGATAGGGCTTGGCACCCTTGAAACTCGGCAGGAAGGAGTGGTGGATGTTGATCGCTCGACCCGTCAGCTGCCGGGCGAGGTCATCGCTGAGGATCTGCATGTAGCGGGCCAACACCACCAGCTCTGCGTCGTGGTCGGCGACTAATTCCAGCAGCCGCGCCTCTGCCGCAGCCTTCGTGTCCTTGGTCACCGGAACGTGGAAGAACGGGATCTCATGCCACTGCACGAGGTCGCGCGCGTCGGGGTGGTTCGACACCACGGCCACGATCTCGATCGGCAGGTCATCGGAACGGGCCCGGAACAGCAGGTCGTTGAGGCAGTGATCGAACTTGGAGACCATCACCAAGGTTCGGACCTTGCTGCCCGAGGGCCGCAGCCGATGATTCAGCCCGAGCGACCCACACAGCGTGGTGAACCGCGCCTCGACACCGTCTTGCCCTGGGTCATTCTGTTGCGGAACGCTGAACTCCAACCGGGCGAAGTAGTTATCGCCCAGGTGATCGTCGAACTGCTGCAGCTCGCGGATGTCCGCGCCCAACTCAACCAACGAGCCGGTCAGTTCGTGCAGCAGTCCGCGCCGTTGCGGACCATCGACGGTCAAGACGTAGGACGCCTCCATGGCGGTCTCCCTCAGCATTCGATGACGTTGACCGCGAGCCCGCCGCGGGATGTCTCTTTGTATTTGCTCAACATGTCCTTGCCGGTCTGCCGCATCGTCTCGATCGCTTGGTCGAGGTGGACGCGGTGGTCACCGTCGCCGTACAAAGCCAATCGTGCCGCGTTGATCGCCTTCACGGAGGCGATCGCGTTGCGTTCAATGCAAGGCACCTGCACCAGACCGCCGACCGGATCGCAGGTCAGGCCGAGATTGTGTTCGATGCCGATCTCGGCGGCGTTCTCCACCTGCGCGGGTGTCCCGCCCAAGGCAGCACACAGCGCGCCGGCCGCCATCGAGCAGGCTGAGCCCACCTCGCCCTGACAGCCGACCTCGGCGCCGGAGATCGAGGCCCGTTCCTTGAACAGAATGCCGATAGCAGCGGCGGTCAGGAGATAGCCGATCACCGCCTCGTCGTCGACGTCGGCAACGAACCGGGTCAGGTAGTGCAACACCGCGGGAACGATCCCGGCGGCGCCGTTGGTCGGAGCCGTCACCACTCGGCCGCCGGAGGCGTTCTCCTCATTGACGGCGAGCGCATAGAGGTTCACCCACTCCATCGCCCACAACGGGTCGTCCATGTTGCCGTGTTGTGCCCGTACGTTCGCTTCATGCTCGCGCAATCGGCGACGCAGATCGGGGGCTCGCCGGCGCACTCCCAACCGGCCCGGCAGGAACCTCTCCTCCCGGGTGCAGCCGTTCTCGACGCACTCCTGCATCACAGCCCACAGATGCAGCAGCCGCTCGCGGGTCTCCGCCTCCGGCCGGAACGCCGCCTCGTTTGCCAGCATCACGTCGGCGATCGAACCATTCAGCTGGGCACACCGGCGCAGCAGCTCATCACCGCTGGTGAACGCGAAGGGCACGCTCGGTCCCTGGTCGCCCAGCTCCGGGCCGTCGTCGGCCGCGACGACGAATCCCCCGCCGACCGAATAGAACTCGGCGGCGCCAATCTGCTCACCGGCCGCGTTCCGAGCCAGGAAGCGCATCCCGTTCGGGTGGCGCGGGAGCGCCTTGAGATTGAACTCGAGGTCCTGTTGCGTGTCGAAGGCAATCTCTTTCTCCCCGCCGAGCAACAGGCGTCCCGAGTGGGAAATCCGCTCGAAATCGGCGAAAGCGCCTTCCACGTCGACGGTCTCGGGGTCGGCTCCGGTGAGCCCGAGAACGACGGCGCGGTCGGTTCCGTGACCAATTCCGGTCGCGGCAAGGGAGCCGAACAACTGCACTCGTACGCACGAGACAGACGACAGCAGACCGCGCTCACGCAGTCCGCGGACGAACCGGGCGCCGGCCCGCATCGGCCCCACCGTGTGGGAGGAGGAGGGGCCGATGCCGACCGAAAAGAGGTCGAGAGCCGACAGCGCCATCAGCTGAACTCCCTCATCCCGTCCAGTAGCCAGCGCGCGACGTGAACCGCGAATGACGAGCGCGGCAGGATCCGCCAGGTGTCAGCGCTACTGCGCCAGAGGATCACGCCCACCGCGCCGAGCAATGTCACGACCGCAGTTCCGGCCGGGAAGGACACCAGGTCGAGGTCCAGCCGGCAGGACTTGTCGAGCACCTGCTGCGCGTGAGAACCCTTGAGCTCCAGTGTGGTTCGGTTCGCGGACAGGTCGACGACCTGGCCGGGGAGGTTACCCAGCGAGCGCTCCAACTCACTAGCCAACGAGGTCGGGTTGGGCCCACCATCGGCTTCGTCCGGGGCGATCAGCAAGAACTCGTCCGGGCCGAGCCACAGCACGTCACGGTCTTCGCCGACGTGGGTGACCTGACCGACCGCGCTCGGCAGCGGGCCGCCCAAGCTGGCGGCCAGACCGTCGTACGTCGCGCTGCCGGGCACCGCCCGCAACCCGATCTGCGCCAGGAACGGGATCTCCCGCAGACTCACCGCGGCGTTGCTGCCCTGCACCAACTCCTGCTCCAGCCGACCCAACGGGCTGCGGCGGAACTCCAGAACACTGCGTCGATCAACCATCGCGACGCGCTCCTTCCTTGTCGTAGACGACGGCATCTGCGATCTCGACGGGCACGAACTGCCCACCGAACGACGCCATGACTTGCTGCCCGATTCGGGATCGACCATCACGCACCAACGCGAGGGCGAAAGTGCGCTCCAGCGCCTCGCTGTGATAGCTGGAGGTGACGTGACCGAGCATCGGGATCGGTTGTGGCGCAACCCCCTTCAGCGGCTCGGCGGGCGCGTGTTGGGTCTCGACGACCTGGCTGCCCTCCGGCAGTCGCAGGCTCTTGTCGGCCGGGAAGAGTGCCACCAACTGCTTGCGCCCCTCCTGCACGTGACCGGCTCTGGCGTAGGACCGCTTGCCGATGAAGTCCTTGGTCTTGGAGATCACCCAGCCCATCCCGAGGTCCTGCGGGGTGACTGTGCCGTCGGTGTCCTGCCCAACAATCGGGTAGGCCTTCTCGGCGCGCAGTACGTGCATCGTCTCGGTGCCATAGGGCGTGATCCCGAACGGCTGGCCGGCCGCAGTGATCGCGTCCCAGGCTGCCTCACCGAACCAGCCAGAGACGTTCACCTCGTAGGCCAGCTCACCGGAGAACGTCACCCGGGCGATGCGCGCCGGGATCCCGTTCGCGAGCGTCGTGTCACGGAAGGCCATGAACTCAAAGCCTTCCTTAGACACGTCAAGGTCCGGGGCAATCGCCGCGATGACTTCACGAGACTTGGGCCCGACCACTGGGATGGTGGTCCACTGCTCGGTCACCGAGGTGAAGCAGACGTCCAGCCCGGGCCACTCGGTCTGGTGCCATTCCTCCAACCAGTCGAGCACCTTCGCGGCGCCACCGGTGGTCGTGGTCATCAGGAAGCGGTCGTCGGCGAGTCGGAAGCTCACGCCATCATCGAAGACCATGCCGTCCGGGCTACACATCACGCCGTAACGTTGCTTGCCGACGGCGAGCTTGGCGAAGGCGTTGGTGTAGATCCGGTTGAGGAACTCCGCGGCGTCCTGTCCGCGCACCTCGATCTTGCCCAGGGTGGTGCCATCCATGTAGGCGACCCCGGTTCGCGCGGCACTGCATTCACGGGCGACCGCAGCATCCATGTCCTCGCCGTCCTGAGCGAAGAACCACGGACGCTTCCACTGGCCGACGTCCTCGAACGCGGCACCCGCCTCAACGTGACGCTGCTGCACCGGGCTGATTCGGGCGGGGTCATACAACTCACCGCGGGCCCGACCGGCCAGCGCCGCGAAGGCGACCGGGGTGAACGGGGCACGGAAGGTGGTGGTGCCGATCGACCCGGGGCTGGGGCGTCGCTTCGCGGTAGTGGCGTGGCCACCCTCATTCAGCTCGCCGTCCTCGGCACCGTCGCCGACGTCCTGACCCGGCTGGCCGGCCGGCATCGAGGCCATGTCGTCCTCGTCGAGCAACTGGCTGAGCAGCCCGATGGTCAGCACCCCGCCGACCTTGCCTTGGTCGAGCCCGGTGCTGATCGAGGTGTAGCGCTTGACGTGTTCCACCGACCGCATTCCGGCGCCGACTGCGCGCACCACGCCGGCAGCGGTCTCGTCCCGCTGCGGGTCGACGAAGTGGGTCTCCAGGGTGTCGTCGGGGTTGCGGATCAGCCACAGGCTGTCGGTGACCCCGGCCATGGCTTGGCGCTGCTCGGCGGTCGTCGAGACCGCTTCACCGACGCCAGCTGTAGTGCCTTCGGCAACACAGAGGTCGGTGTCGTAGGAGCCGGTCAGGGACCCGGCGAGCGCCTGGTTACGAACTGCATCACCAGGCAGGAAGCCGACCAGGTCGTCGTCCCAACGGATCGCACCCTGGCGCTGGGAGTGCAGTGCCACGTTGGGCGACCACCCTCCGCTGACCAACAGCAGGTCGGCCGGGAGTTCCTGGGCGCCATCGACCGAACCGGCCGCTGCGACAAGAACTCCGGTGACGGCATCGTCACCGAGGGCCTGCACCACATGCTGACCACGGCGTACGTCGACACCGGCCGGCGCTTCTGCTCCGGCCTGATCGCGGGAATCGATCAAGGTCACCTGCGCACCGGCCGCGGCGAAATCCGCCGCGACGCCGTACGCCGAGTCGTTGGTGGTGAACACCACGACCTGCTGACCGGCCAAGACGCCGTGGCGACCCAGGTAGTTCTGGCCCGCGGAGGCGATCATCACGCCGGGCAGGTCGTTGGCGGCAAACAGCAGCGGTCGCTCGAAGGCGCCGGTGGCCAGAACCACTCGACCTGCGGTGATGTGCCAGACCCGCTGCCGGGAGACTCCCGGGCGCCCCTGGTCGGTGACGCGCTTCTCCAGCGCGAGCAGGTAGTTGTTGTCGTAACTGCCGAACACGCCACTGCGGGTCAAGATCCGGCAGTTCTCGGCGGCCGCCAACTGCGCGCTGACCTCGGCCACCCACTGAGCGCCCGGCTTGCCTTCGACGATCTCCTGGGGACGTCCGAGCAGCGAGCCGCCCAGCGCGAAGTCCTGCTCCAGCAGGGTGACTCGCACTCCGGTCGCGACTGCGGCGCGCGCCGCGGCCAGACCGGCCGGACCGGCGCCAATCACGGCGACGTCGGTGTGAACGTGCAGGTGGTCGTACTCGGCTGGATCGACATTCTGATCGAGGGTGCCGATGCCGTCTTCCCAGGTCAGGTCGAGGCCGTCGACGAGTTCCAGCGTGGTCGCCGGGAGCATCGATTCGCCGTACGCGCCCTCAGACCGAACGAACGCGTTCGGCTCCTCGACGCCGCAGCTGAAGACACCACGCGGGCGGCCGAGATAGATCGAGTTTCCCACGCGGACAACACCATTGGCGAGCGCGGCAGAGGCGACAGTGTCGCCCACCCGCCCGTCGAGCGGCTGGCCGTCGAGGGTGAACCGGACGGCGGGGCCGGAGCGGGAGTCGAGGCGGCGCGCGGTCATGACGACGCTCCTTGGGAGATGACGGCCGACTGCGAGTCGGACGCGGGGTCGGAGGTGGTGGGAGCTGGGCCGAGATAGGTCTCGGCGATTTCGTAGGTTCGCGTGTCGCGTACGGCGTTGAACCACTTGCGGCAGCCCGCCGAGTGGACCCACCGCTCGCGGTAGCTGCCCTTGGGGTTGTCGCGGTAGAACAGGAATTCGGCCCATTCGCGGTCGCTCAGGGCGTAGGGGTCCTCGGGGTAGGCCACGTGAGCCTGGCCGCCGTAGCCGAACTCGTCCTCGGGGCGTGAGCCGCAATGCGGGCAGTTGATGAACAGCATCGTTATGCCTCCTTGTCCGTCAGTGGGCCACGGCAGCGGCGCCGTGCTCGTCGATAAGGGCGCCGGTCTCGAAGCGTTCGAGGGCGAAGGGTCGGTTGAGATCGTGTGGCTTGTCGTGGGCGATGGTGTGGGCGAACGCGGTGCCCGCGCCGGGAACCGCCTTGAAGCCGCCGGTGCCCCAGCCGCAGTTGACGTAGAGGTTGTCGACCGGGGTCAGCCCCATGATCGGCGAGGCGTCCAATGTCACGTCGACGATGCCGCCCCAGGTGCGCAGCAGGTGAGCCCGGGAGAACGCCGGGAACAGTTCGACCGCAGCCGACATCTGCTCCTCGATCACGTGGAACGAACCACGCTGGCCGTAGCCGTTGTACGTGTCGACCCCGGCTCCCATGACCAGCTCACCCTTGTGTGCCTGCGACACATACACGTGCACGTGGTTCGACATCACGACGGTGGGATGAATGATCTCGTGCAGTTCAGAGACCAGCGCCTGTAGGGGATGCGACTGGATGGGAACCCGGAAGCCGGCCATTTCAGTCAGCGTCGAGGTGTGTCCGGCCGCTGCCAGGGCGACCCGGCCGGCCTTGATGTCACCACGATTGGTGCGCACCCCGACCACCTTGTTGCCTTCCTTGATGAAGCCGGTGACCTCGCAGTTCTGGATGATGTCGACGCCCATCTCGCTGGCGCGGCGGGCATACGCCCAGGCCACCCAGTCGTGCTTGGCGATGCCGGCCCGAGCTTGGTAGGTGCCGCCCATCACCGGATAACGGATGTCGTCGTTGATGTTGATGATCGGGCAGAGTTCCTTGACCTGCTGCGGGTCGACCCATTCGGCGTCGACGCCGTTGAGCCGGTTGGCTTCCACCCGGCGTACGGAGTCGCGCTGGTCTTGCAGTGTGTGGGCTAGGTTCAACACTCCGCGCTGGGAGAAGAAGACGTCGTAACCGAGCTCTTCCTGCAGGCCCTCCCACAGTTTGAGAGAGTGCTCGTAGATCGCGGCCGACTCGTCCCACAGGTAGTTACTGCGGATGATCGTGGTGTTGCGGGCCATGTTGCCGCCCGCCAACCAGCCGCGCTCGAGCACCGCCACGCGGGTGATGCCGTGGTTCTTGGCGAGGTAGTAGGCGGTGGCCAGGCCGTGGCCGCCACCACCGACGATGACCGCGTCGTACTGGTCACTCGGATCGGGGTTACGCCACAAAAAGCTGGGGTGCGGCGGAAGTTCGCGCTGGCTCATCACGCCTCCTTAACAGCGGTTGGGGTCAGGTTCGGGTAGAGCGGGAAGCGTTCGGCGAGCGCCGTGACACGGGCCGTGAGCTGCGCAGCAACTGTGTCAATGTCATCGATGCAGAGCGCCTCGGCGATGATGTCGGCAACCTCGACGAATTCAGCTTCGCCGAAGCCGCGGGTGGCCAGTGCCGGCGTTCCGATCCGCAGCCCCGAGGTGACCATCGGGGGCCGGGGGTCGTTGGGAATAGCGTTGCGGTTCACCGTGATACCGACCGAGTGGAGTCGGTCTTCGGCCTGCTTGCCATCCAGGGGGCAGTCCCGCAGGTCGACCAGCACGAGGTGCACGTCGGTGCCACCGGACAACACCCGGATGCCGTGAGATGCCGCGTCGGCTTGCAGTAACCGCTCGGCCAGGATGCGGGCCCCCGCGAGGGTGCGTTCCTGTCGCTCGCGGAACTCGGGGGCGGCCGCAGCCTTGAAGCTGACCGCCTTGGCGGCGATGACATGTTCCAAAGGACCGCCTTGCATCCCGGGGAACACTGCGGAGTTGATCTTCTTGGCGATCGCCGCGTCGTCGGTGAGGATGATGCCGCCGCGCGGGCCGCCGAGCGTCTTGTGGGTGGTGCTGGTGGTGACGTGAGCGTGAGGCACCGGGTTGGGGTGCAGCCCGGCCGCGACCAGCCCGGCGAAGTGGGCCATGTCGACCATCAGCAGGGCGCCGACCTCGTCGGCGATCTCACGGAAGGCGGCGAAGTCGAGGATCCGCGGATAGGCCGACCAGCCCGCCACGATCAGCTTGGGCCGGTGTTCGCGAGCCAGGCGGGCGACCTCGGCCATGTCGACCAGGCCCTGCTCGTCGACGTGATAGGGCACGACGTCGAACATCTTGCCGCTGTAGTTGATCTTCATCCCGTGGGTCAGGTGGCCGCCGTTGGCCAGGTCGAGCCCGAGGATGGTGTCGCCCGGCTGAAGCAGCGCGAAGTAGACGGCAGTGTTGGCCTGGGCGCCCGAGTGCGGCTGCACGTTGGCGAACTGAGCGCCGAACAGCAACTTGATCCGCTCGATCGCCAGCGACTCGATGACGTCGACGTTCTCGCAGCCGCCGTAGTAGCGCCGGCCGGGATAACCCTCGGCGTATTTGTTGGTCAGAACCGAACCCTGCGCCTGGAGCACCGCCACCGGGGCGAAGTTCTCCGAAGCGATCATCTCCAGCGTGGTCTGCTGGCGGATGAGTTCCTGGCCAAGAGCGGCTGCGACCTGCGGGTCGAACTGCTGGATGTCCGCATCGAATGCGGTGTGGCGCAACGCCGTCTGCTCGGGAACCACGCGGGTTCTCCCTCCGTACGAAGTGATCGCTGATCTGCACACTGATATATCAGTTGTCGGCTAAGCTAGGTGTGGTCTGGATCACTGTCAACCCCGACGCAGGAGTAACTTCCGATGGCGAACTCCACCGGCACATCGCTGAGCAGGACGGCGTACGAATCGCTCACCGAGCGACTCGTGCTGCTCGACATCGCCCCCGGTAGCCCGATTAACGAGCAAGACCTGATGGGCAGCCTCGGCATCGGGCGCACCCCGTTGCGGGAAGCCCTCAAGCGCCTGGAGTCCGATCATTTGGTGGTGACCTATCCCCGGCGCGGCACCTTCGCCAGCCCGGTAGACATCACCGCCCTCACCGAAATTTCCGAGATCCGCCGCTCCCTCGAACCGCTCGCAGCTCGGCTCGCTGCGCAACGCGCTGACGCCGACGACCGTGCGGCGGCGAAGAAGATGCGCGCCCAGCTGAGCAAGGTGCGACCCGACATCCCCGCCCGCGACGCGATGAATCTGGACCTGCAGGTGCACCACGCGATCTATCGCGCCACGCACAATCACCACCTGCGGACGGCCCTGGAGCGCTACGGCAACCTGGCCACCCGGATTTGGTCGGTGGCCGCGCCGCGACTGACCCACGTCGACAGTCACGTCACCGAACATGTCGAGCTGCTCGACGCAGTGGTGGTCGGCGACGCGGCGGTCGCGGAATCGCTGATGGTTGCCCACATGGACGACTTCGAACAGCGGATCCGCACCGTTCTCTGACGATTCAGGGCGAACCGAAGTTGATCGGTCGTCCTCCACCCGAAACACCCGTCGGGCAAATTACCTACCGGTAACCCTTGACCCGCGCCGGGCGCCCCTCGTACCTTTCTTTGCAACGCGGTTGCATGTGTTGCAACTCACACTTGAACCGATCGCGTCCCGGGCCTTCCTCGCAACGTCGCGAGAAGTTGTCGGCCCGCCCCCGGGACGGGGAGCGTTTGCTCCCGCCCTCACGAAAGGCGAACCCCCGCATGCAGATTGACACCACTCCACAGGGGGAGGCATCGACCGCGGACGTCGAAGACGTCCTGCAGCCGATTCCAGAATCCAAACGCACCACCAAGGTTTCCGGCCAGTTCTGGATCTGGCTCGGCGCGAACGTCGCTCCGATCAACTGGATCCTTGGTGCTCTCGGCATCCAACTGGGCCTGAGCATGAGCGACACGATGATCGTGTTGGTACTCGGAAACCTGATCGGCATGCTCGGCTTCGGCTTCTTCGTATTGCTCGGCCAACGCTCCGGAGCCACCGGGATGCTGCTCTCGCGCGGCGCCTTCGGTCGCAAGGGTGCCTATCTGCCCGCAGCGGTCCAGGCGACCGTGGCCATCGGGTGGGCGGCGGTGAACACCTGGATCATCCTCGACCTGGTGATGAGCCTGTTCGGCCTGCTGGGCTGGGTCGACCCGCACGCCCACAACTACGCCGCTCGGATCGCGGTTGCTGCGGTGATCATGGTCGTGCAGGTCACGATCTGCTTCATGGGCTACCGCGCCATCGCCGCCTTCGAGCGCTGGTCGATGCCCCCGACGATGGTCGTGTTGACGATCATGACGATCCTCGCGTGGACCAAGGTCGACGTGAACTGGAGCTATGCCGGCGCCAACCTGCACGGCTCCGAACGGTTCGCCACTATGTCGGCGATCATGACCGCGATCGGTATCGGCTGGGGCATCGGGTGGTACACCTACGCCCCCGACTACTCCCGCTTCGTCAGCCGCACCGTTCCGCGCGGCAAGCTCTACTTCGCCAGCGTTCTGGGTCAGTTCATCCCGGTCATCTGGCTGGGCGCGCTCGGCGCATCGCTGGCCACCACCAACCCCAAGGCCGACCCCGGCGAGCTGATCGCGGGCAACTTCGGCACCATGGCGATCCCCATCATCCTGCTGGTTCTGCACGGCCCGGTCGCCACGAACATCATCAACATGTACACGTTCAGCGTTGCCAGCCAGGCCCTGGACATCAAGATCTCCCGCCGCAAGCTGTCGCTACTGGTCGGTGCCCTGTCGATGATCGCGGTCATCGGGTTCATGTTCGCCGGCAACTTCGCCACCGTCGTCGACACCTGGCTCGTCGCCATCGCCGGTTGGGTTGCGACGTGGGGCGGCATCATGGCGGTCCACTACTTCATCTTCGAACGCCACCACCGCAACTTCGACTACCTGTTCACCGACCCGAAGGACACCCATCTCAAGGCGGTCAACAAATACGCCATCATCGCGTTCGTCTGCGGTCTGTTCATGACCTGGATGTTCATGTACGGCGGCATCTCGGCCCTGCAGGGACCGGCGGCCCGCGCCATGGGCGGCGCAGACTTTTCCTGGTTGGCCGGCTCGCTGACCTCCGGCACGATCTACTTCTTCGCCGGCTACCGCCGCTTCAAGGCCCGGATCCACGCCGGCATACCGCTGGGTTTGCGCGACGGCATCCCGGACCACGAGGCCGTCGCCGAGCTCGAGTCCTGCGAGCTGAACCAGGCCACCCGCGATGAGGTCGTTGCATGACGGCCCCCTTCCACCCGCAGTCCGGGTTCGCCTGGCCGGAGGGCAAGAAGTTCTCCGCGACGCTCAGCTTCGACGTCGATGCTGAATCCGGGGCGTTGGCCTTCGACTCCACGTTCCACAAGCGGATGTCGCTGATGACTCACCAGCACTACGGTCCGACCGTCGCTGTGCCCAAGCTGCTCGCTCTGCTGGCCCACCACGACATTCGCGCCACGTTCTTCGTGCCGGGCTACACCGCCGACCTCTATCCGGACATGGTGCGCAGCCTGGTCGATGGTGGCCACGAGATCGCCCACCACGGGTGGATGCACGAGAAGACCACCGCGCTCACCGACGCCCAAGAAGCGGAGATGCTCGACCGCGGCTTGGAGAGTCTGGCCAAGGTCGGTGTCACACCGGTCGGTTATCGGGCGCCGTGGTGGGAATACAACTACCGCACCACCGAACTGCTGCTCGAACGCGGTTTCACCTACGACTCGAGCCTGCTCGATGGCGATGTTCCCTACCGCTTCCGGTCAGCCGCGGACGCCCCCGGCGACCTGGTGGAGATCCCGGTCGACTGGGCCATGGATGACTGGGAACAGTTCGCCTTCTACCCCGAGTGGACCGGCAGCGGAATCATCGAGTCGCCCCACAAGGCGCTGGAGATGTGGTCGTACGAAGCGGATGTCGCCGCCGCGGCTGGCAACTGCTGGGTGTTGACCAACCACCCGTTCATCTCCGGCCGGCCGACCCGGATCGCAGCGCTTTCCGAGCTGATCGATCACCTCAAGGACCTGCCCGGCGGGTGGATCACCACCTTGGCGGAGATCGCCGCACATACCCGAACCGTCGTGACGGACGCTCGCGTGCACCGCCAGATCCCTGACCCCGGGCCTCAGCCCGGACAGGGGCCGGACGGCCACCCGCAGTCACCCACCCGCGACAACCTCTGAATCAACACGCAAGGAGCCACACCATGTCCACCACTGCCAGCCCCACCACGGTTGCCGACCTCGAACGCCTGAAGGTCCTGCACAACGGCGCGAAGGTGCCGCTCACCTTCAGCGATGCGGAACTGGAGCGTCGCCTGACCGGCCTTCGCTCGATCATGCAGGACCTGAAGCTCGATGCCGTGGTGCTGACGTCGTACCACTCGATCAAGTACTACAGCGACTTCTTGTTCACCTACTTCGGGCGGTCGTACGCGATGGTCGTCACCCCCGACGACACCGTCACGATCACCGCGAACATCGACGCCGGCATGCCGTGGCGTCGGTCGTACGGGGAGAACATCGTCTACACCGACTGGCGACGCGACAACTACTACTACGCGATCCAGGAGGCGCTGAAGGAGCGCAAGATCAAGGCCACCCGGGTTGGTGTGGAGGACGACACCCTGCCGGTCATGTTGCGTCAGCGCCTGGCCGACGCGCTCGACGGCGCTGCCCTGGTCGATGTCTCGCAGGCGGCGATGCGCCAGCGGATGATCAAGTCGGCCGAGGAGATCGAGGTCATCAAGCATGGCGCTCGCATCGGCGACCTGGGCGGCGAAGCCATCCGCAACGCCATCAAGGTCGGCATCACCGAATACGAGGTGGCGTTGGCGGGCACCGAGGCGATGGTCCACGAGATCGCAAAGACGTTCCCGGACAGCGAAATTCGTGACACTTGGGTGTGGTTCCAGTCGGGCATCAACACCGATGGCGCGCACAACTGGGCGACCACGCGCAAGCTGCAGGACGGCGACATCCTGTCGCTCAACTGCTTCCCGATGACCTCCGGTTACTACACCGCTCTGGAGCGCACCCTGTTCCTCGGGGAGCCGGACGCCCGCTCGCTGGAGCTGTGGAACATCAACGTAGAGGTGCACCGCGCCGGCTTGGAGCTGATCAAGCCGGGCGCTGTCTGCAAGGACATCGCCGCGCAGCTCAACGAGATCTACGTCGGCTACGGCCTGCTGGCCAACCGTACGTTCGGCTACGGCCACTCGTTCGGCGTCCTGTCGCACTACTACGGTCGCGAAGCCGGCCTGGAACTGCGCGAGGACATCGACACCGTGATCGAGCCGGGCATGGTCGTCTCGATGGAGCCGATGATCACTGTTGCGGACGGTCAGCCGGGCGCGGGTGGCTACCGCGAACACGACATTCTTGTCGTGGGTGAGGACGGCGCGGAGAACATCACCAAGTTCCCGTTCGGCCCGGAAAAGAACATCATCACGGCCTGACCAGCGCACTAAAGTCGCGTGCGGGGTGGGTTCTGTCCGAACCCGCCCCGCACTTCGCTTCACTGAAAAAGGGGAACGACAATGACGTCGAACGGGCGGGGATCATCGCCGATCGCCACAGCGATGACGGTGCTGCGCTGTTTCAGTCCGGATCGGCCGGTGCTGGGCGTTGTCGAGATCGCCGACTTGGTCGGACTTCACAAGTCGTCGGTGTCGCGGCTGATGGTCACGCTCGAAACCGAGGGATTGGTTGAGCAGGATCCACTGTCGAAGAAATACCGGCTCGCGCTTGGTCTGCTGAGCGTTGCCGGTTCGCTGCTCAGCCACCTCGATGTCCGCCGCGCCGCGCTGCCGATTCTGCGCGAGCTGACCGCCGACACTCAGGAGACCAGTTCGCTGATGCTCTGGGACGGAACCGCTGCGGTCTCGGTCGAGCAGGTTGCGTCGCCGCTGCCGATCAAACACTCCGCCGAGCTCGGCACCCGCTATGACGACCCGGAATCATCCTGCGTACGGGTGTTCCTGGCCGAGTTGCCCGACGACCAAGTCTCCGACTTGCTCTCCACCATGAAAACGTCCCGCCGCCAGTTCGACGAACTGCGCGCCGACGACAAGGACTGTGTATCGGTCAACGTCGGACAGTCCAGACCCGACGAAATCGGCGTCTGCGCCGGTGTGCGCGATCATCGCGACGAGGTCGTCGCAGCGGTATTGATCTCCGCCCCGCGCTACCGCGCCGATGTTGAAGCGTTGGTCAAGGCTTGCCGTACGGCGGCGGACGACCTGACCACCAGCCTCGGCGGATTCGTTCGGACGGCCGGCTGATGGACTGGTCAGCCGAAGCTTTGGACCGGGCCGTCGACGCAGCGGCCGCATCTGCCGCGGTGGGTGGAGTGCCCGTTGGGTCCTGCCTGACCTTGAACGGCAAGGTGATCGCCGTCGGCCACAACCAGCGGGTCCAGCAAGGCGACCCGACCGCTCACGGCGAGATCGACGCGTTGCGCGCGGCCGGCCGCTCGACGGCGTATGGGCGGATGACGATCTATACGACCTTGGCGCCCTGCGCGATGTGCTCCGGAGCGATCGTGCAGTTCGGGATCCCCCACGTCGTGGTCGGCGAGAACACCACCTTCCCCGGCGAGCTCGACTGGCTGCGATCGCGCGGGGTCGAGGTCACGCTGGTCGACGACCCGCGCTGTCGGCAGCTGATGAGCAACTTCCAGCGGGACTTCCCGCGGGTGTGGGCCGAAGACATCGGCGAAGGCGACTGACGTCGGCCGGTATTCGCGCGCCGGGCTTCGGCGTCGTCAGGGCCACAGCGATCGCCGCACTAATCAGGTTGATGGCAGCGAGCCGATGTGATGGTCTCGGGGCATGCAGCCGCTCACCGAGGCCGAGATCCGGGCCAGTTTCGTCAACACCTCCAAGCGCGAGGTAAGCCAGGCGACCCTCCCCCGACTCGACGAAGTCCCGTGGGACCGCATCGAATTGCTCGGGTGGCGGGACGAGAAGCGGCCACAGCTCGCCTATGTCGTGGTGGAGACCGACGACGGGCCGGTCGGGGTGCTGTTGCGAACCGCGCCGCCAACGAAGCTGCGCCGCCGGATGCTGTGTTCGTGGTGTCAGGACACCGTGACCGCTGACGACGCCCTGCTCTATGTCGCGCGGCGGGCCGGAGCCGCTGGCCGCAAGGGAAACACGATCGGCACCTCGATCTGCACCAACTTCGGCTGCTCGGCGAACGTACGTCGAACCCCGACCGTCTCCGAGGTCGGCAGCGACGACCCCACGGACCGCGAGCGCTGGATGACGCGCCGGATCGACGTCCTGCTCGAACGCTCCCGCCACTTCATCGGCGAAGTTTTGACCGACTGACAGCCCCACCCCCGTTGGTTGAGCCGGATCCGTAGCGAGGCAGGAGCCCAGGATCAGCGTCGAAACCCCTGCCGATCCCACAGGTTCCCGCTACCGTTCAGGCAGACAAGGGGAGGTCACACATGTCCATGAACGACGGCTATTACACCCAGCCGATCGAGGGTCGCACGCACAACCCAACATCGCCGATCCCGCAGCAGCCCTACTACCCAGAACCGGTGCAGTCCTACGCTCCGGGCGGGTACGCGCCGCAGGGTTATTCGAGCCAGCAGCCCTACGCGCCGGCGTTTCAACCGGGCTACGCCCAGCCGCAGTCCTACTTCATGACCACAGCACCACCCGCCTCGGGCGGGCTGATCGCGGTGGCCTGGATCGTCGCCCTGTTCAGCGGTCTCTACATGGTTCCGTGGGCGGTCGCCGTGACCCGCAACAAGTCCGACCAGGCCACGATCGGCCTGCTCAACTTCTTCCTCGGCTGGTCGGTGATCGGCTGGATCATCGCGCTGGTGATGGCCTGCGGCACCGAGCGGTCACGACACACCGTGGTCGTCAACCAATTCAACGGGCCGCCGAACTACTACCGCTGAGCGCGTCCTTCGCGAGGTGCGGGCCCGGCGGGGCCTTCCTCATGCCCACGCACGAGCGCCAGCAAAACGGCCGCGACGCTAGCTTTCTCGGGCAGACGCGCGGTCACGAATTTCCATCAACGGTCACCGTGGTCGTCACCGTCGTCACCGAAGGGCTGGCCGGGGTGGAACTGAATCCGAAGTCCGGTGGCGGCCAGACCTTGGCGAGCTGTCCCAGGTCGGCGCCATGCCAGCTGCCGCGCAGGCCGACCACGGCGCGCTGATCGATGGCCCCATAGAACTCGCGCCTGCCGTTGCCGGCGGAACCGACCGTGCGAACCCCAGGGTGGATACGCCGCGCCACCGGATCGGCGACGATCGCAAGCGCCCGGCTGGTCGCGACCGAACGAGGCAGCAGGCCGAGGAAACGTCCCGTCGGGGTGCGGCCGCCGAGATCGAACACGACATCCAGATCGGGTGCCTGCACCCGCCACTTCTGCTCCCCCGCATCGACCGCCACGTGGCCGATGACGACCTCGTCGAACTGGTAGGTGAGCGCGACGTAGTCGGCGACCTCAGGGTTGGGCGCGAGGAGCAGTCGCCGGTGGTTCGCATCGGCCAGCATCACGTCCGCGAACGACCCGAGTGGCGAGTGGTCCCACAGCCCAACGACCACCCGTACGCCGCTGGTGGAGCCTGCGCCAAGGATGCGCCCCTCGAAACGATCGACCGTGCGGGTCACTCGTTGACCAGCTCGTTGCGCGTGGTGACGACCTGCAAGGTGGCGACCGGTCCGGTGATCGTGGTGGTTCCGGGGATGTCGGCGAACGCGCCACCGTCGACGCTGAACTGCCCGCCGTACGTCGTTGAAACGCTGACCGAGTAACTGCCCGCCTTCTTATAGGCATGGGTGATGTCCCCGGTCGGGTAGACGCCGCCGGCCGACGGTGTCGCGCCACTGCCTGCGCCATCGCCGAAGCTGAACGCGTTCGATTTGAAGGTCGGCTTGATCCGCACCTGGTGACCGAGCATCGTCACGGCCCGGACCTCCCCCGGCTCGAACCCCACGGCCGGATAGCCGAGCGCGAAATAGGTCGGGAGCGTCACCAGCGTACGGTTTCCCACCGGCTGCATCGAGACCGTCGGCTTGGCGAACGGAGTGCGGGCCCATTCGCTGCGGATCATCGCCATCGTCAGCTGCGGTCGCCGGTCGGAGTTCGGAACGTCGCTCGGATAGCAGGTCGTTCCGGCCACCACCCAGCCCGTCGGCGGCTTGCCCGGCTCCTCCTCCCGGCGATAGATCCGACTCAATGGCCCCGGCCGCCCGGCGTTCTCACAGATGGTCAGTGCGGCGATGCAGGAGAACTCTTCAGTCTTCGCGGGGTCGTTGGCGGGGCATGCCATCCGGGTCGTGTACTTGTACGGGATCTGTACGACCGGTTTGCCCGGCGCCGGTGCGGCGGTGGCCTTTTTGTACTTGGGGAGGGACTTGGTCTCGCGTTCCGTCATCCCGAAATCTCCGCCGTCACCCCCAATGGAGCCGCAGGTTGCTCCGCGGCATCCCGTGGAACGCACGGCCGCACCCGCCGTTGATTGGCTTCCCCAGACGGTGAATGCGCCAATGGCCAGGACCATCCCAGCTGCTTGGTGTCGTCGCCAGTTCGGCATCAATGGCTCGCCGAGGCGTCGAACTTGAGCGTCTGCACACGCCATCCGGCTGTCGTCCATGCAAGGTCGAATACCTCGCCGAACGGACCCGCCACGGGCTCCGGGCTGGCCGATGCGCCATCCCCGCTAACTATGTAGGTGAGCGGCTGCTTGCAAATCACGTTCACAACAGTCCCCGCCCGGCCCTCAACCCGGTGCGCGGACACGACCTGGAACTGCGGTCCACTTACTCGCTCTTTGTTTGCCGCCCAGTCTTTAACGCTTCCCTGCTGGTTCGCACACGTCTTGCACGACGGCAAAGCCAGCGCCTCAAGCACCCCAACCTTCGGCGACTGGCCGACCTTGTTGACGGTTTCCAAGTAGTACTTCGCGAACGCAATCGCCCCCGCATCCGTCTTGAACTTCGCCGGCTCAGGCACGCTGGGCGCACCCGCGTACGTCGCATTGCTCGTCGCCGGGCTGCTGGTCGATGTCGACGGCGCTGCGGACGTCGTGGTGGTCGTGCTTGCACTTGATGTGGCGGGCGAGCTCGATGAACTCGACCCGCCTGTCGAGCCGCCCGAACAGCCGCTGGTGATGGCGGCCGACGCCAGCAGGCCGACGGTGGACAGGATCAATCTGGGGTGACGAATGGACACTTCGCGACCTCCCTCTCGCGCTGAAGCTCCACGCATCGTGCCCACTTCGAGCGACCGCACCCCGATTTCACAAGGTAAGGACTTGGCAAAGAAACCCCAGCCGGAACTTCCCCACTCGCTGAAGGTCAGCCCAACGACGACTAGGGAGCCCCGAAAACCGGGGCTCCCTGGTCGTCAGGTCGCGAACTTCAGCAGGGATGAGCCTGCGAGAGCAACCGTCCTACTTGGCGGCCTTGGCGAACTCAGTCGTGTAGGTCTTCGACAGGTCGATGGAGTCCTTCTTCGGCTTCACGTTCACGCTGAACGAACCCAGCACCTGGAGGGCGTTCTTGGCACCCTCCGGATCCATCACACCATCCTGGGTGAACATGCCCTTGGAGTCCTTGATGCCCTGGATGTAGAGCTTCTTGTCGGATCCCGCATAGTCGGCGGGCATCTTCTCGGCGATGGTGTCGGCGCTGTTGGTGTTGATGTACTTCAGCGTCTTCACGAACGCGTTGGCCAACTTCTGCACCACGTCCTTGTGGGAGTTCACCCAGTCGCAGGACATGTAGAGCGACGACGCGGGGTAGAGGCCACCGAGCGCCTTCTTGGTTCCCTCGACGGTGCGCATGTCGAGCAACACCGAGGCGTCACCCTTCTGCGTGAGGCGCGCCACCGTCGGGTCGGTCGTCATGCCGGCGTCGATGCCGCCGGAGTTCATCGCACCGATGAAGGTGGAGTCGGCGCCGGCCTTGACGGTGGTGTAGTTCGCGGTGGTGACACCGGACTTCCCGGCGAGGTACTGGGTCAGGAAGTCGGTCGACGAACCCTGGCTGGTGACACCCAGCTTCTTGCCCTTGAAGTCGGCGGGCGTCGTGATCGACGACTTGGCCTTCTTGGAGACGACCTCGACCTCACCCGGCACGTTCGCGAACTGCACGACCGATTCCAGACACTTGTTGGAGTCCTTGGCCTGGATGTCGATCGTGTGGTCGTAGAAACCCACGACCCCCTGCGCCTGGTCGGCCAGCAGCGCGGTCTCGGCGGTCACCCCGGCCGGAGTGTCGACGAGCTCGACGTTGAGGCCTTGTTCCTTGAAGTAGCCGAGCTGTTCGGTCAGCTTCGCCGGCATGTAGATGACCTTGGCGGCACCGCCGACCATGATCGTCACCTTCGGGCTGGACCCACCGGAGGTGCCCGAGGACGAGTCCTTCTTGGTGGCGCAGCCGCTGAGGGCGAGGGTGGAGCCGACGAGGGCGACGGCGAGCGTACGGGCAGTTTTGTTCATGGTTTTTCCTTGTCTCAGAATGGTTTTCAGACCTGAAGGGCGGTTTGCCCGGTGGTGGGGCGCCACTTGAGCAGCCGCTTCTCGACGGCCCCCAGCAAGATCTCGGCGACCAGCGCCATCACGGTGGAGATGAGCATCCCGGCGAACACACCGGCGGAGTCGAACGAGTTCTGCGCGGTGTTGATCAGCAGTCCGATGCCGTGTGTCGACCCGGTGTATTCACCGACGATCGCGCCGATCAGAGCGAATCCGAACGCGGTGTGTAGCGAGGCGAGGATCCACGAGGTCGCGCTCGGAACCACGATCGAGCGCATGACGTTCCAGCGCGATGCACCGAGGATCCGGGCGTTGTTCACCAGGTTTCCGTCGACCTCGCGAGCGCCCTGGTAGGCGTTGAAGAACACCGGGAAGAACACCAGCACTAGCGCGGTCGCGACCTTGCTGGTCATGCCGAGGCCGAACCAGATGACGAACAGGGCGGCCAGCACCACGCGCGGAACGGCGTTCATGCCCTGGATGTACGGCTGCAGCACCTCGGCCAGCAGCCGCGAACGGCCGAGGACGATCCCGCAGATGATGCCGAGCAGCGAGCCGAGGATGAAGCCGTAGACCGCCTCGCGCAGCGTGAAGGACATGTTGAGCCAGATCGACCCGTTCGCTGTGCCGTCGGTGAACCAGGTGACGAGCTTGTCCCAGATCAGCGAGGGCTTGGAGTAGGTGAAGGCGTCCAGCCACTGATTGACCGAGAACTCCCAGAGGCCGAGGACCGCGACCAGCAGGACTACGCGGAGGATGTAGACCACGGTCTTGTGGCGGCGCACGCGCTGCCGAGCCGAGAGGCCGACCTTCTCCTCGATGCTGGGGTCCACGACCGTCCGATCGGCAGGTGCAGTATCAAGCGACACGGCCGGCTCCCGTCGTACGCGCGATTTCCACTTCGGAGGACAGCGACTTCCAGATCTCGCGGTAAGTGGTGATGAACTCCGGTGTCATTCGGATCTCCTCGACGTTGCGCGGGCGTGGCAGGTCAATCGGGAAGACGGCCTTGACCCGGGCCGGGCTGGCGGTCATCACGATCACTCGGTCGGCGAGCGTGATGGCTTCTTCGAGGTCGTGGGTGACGAAGATGACCGCGGCGTTTGTGTCGGACCACAGGTTCAGCAGTTCGTTCTGCATGAGCGCGCGGGTCTGAACGTCCAGCGCCGAGAACGGCTCGTCCATGAGCAGGATCGAAGGGTTGTTCACCAACGTTTGAGCCAGCGCGACGCGCTTGCGCATGCCGCCGGACAGCTGGTGCATGTAGTAGTTCTCGAAGCCTTTGAGACCGACGCGTTCGATCCATTCACGCGCCTGACCCTGGGCCTTCTTGGTGTCGACGCCGCGCCAGATCGGTCCGGCTGCGACGTTGCCCAGAACGCTGCGCCAAGGCAGCATCGCGTCGGCCTGGAACATGTAGCCGACCCCGTCCGGGATGCCCTGCACCGGTTTGCCGGCGACGGTGACGGTTCCTTCCGAGGCTGGCTCGAGACCCGACACCAGCGACAAGGTCGTGGACTTTCCACAACCGGTCGGTCCGACGACGGCGACAAACTCACCGGCTTCGACGGACATCGAGATGTCGGAGACGGCGGTGTGCAGACCACCCGAGGAATTCATGAATCGTTTGGTGGCGTGAGCGAGTTCGACAAGACTCATCGCGACCTCCTTCCGTTGCGTGACGTGGGTCACGTTCGATCAACTGGAGAGGACGCTAGGAGTCGACGCAGCGCGCTGTCGTGCTTGTGAGCGATAGCCGGAATCAGCACGTACTTCGTGTTTTGCGCATTCTGCTCTGCGGTCTGGATCATGGGTTGCGGACCTAGACTCAACGCCCGTGACCCGCCGACGGCTGCCCTTCACCCGGCAGATGATGCTGCTCCAGGTCGGCGTTCTGCTGACCCTGGGTCTGGTGTCGTTGGTCGCGGTCACCCTGATGCTCCGCTCCAGCCTCAACCACCAGTACGAACAGCGCGCGCTCGCCGTCGCCCGGTCCGTCGCCGCCACCCCGTCACTCGGCGACCTGGTCTCTGCGGAGAAGCAATCCGAGGTGCAGCAGATCGCGCTGCGCGACAGCAACGCGACCGGTGCCCTGTTCGTGGTGATCACCGACCGCAACGGCATCCGGTTGGCTCACCCGACGCCGGCAGAGATCGGCAAAGTGGTCTCCACCGACCCACGGGAAGCATTGAGCGGCAAAGAAGTTGCCTCCATCGAGCAAGGAACGCTCGGCTTTTCGGCGCGCGGGAAGGTGCCGCTGCGCAACTCGGCCGGAAGGATCGTCGGAGAGGTCAGCGTCGGGTTCGCGGCGACCGATATCAACCACGCGCTCACCGCCCTGCTGACCACTGCGATCCCGGTTGGGTTGGTCGCGATCGCAGTCGGCGCGCTCCTCACCGCGCTGCTCGCTCGGCGGCTGAAACGCGGCCTGTTCGGTCTCGAGCCGGATGCGGTGGCCGACCTGCTGCGGGAACACGACGCGGTGCTTTTCGGCATCAGTGAGGGTGTCCTCGCGGTCGACCCGCAATGCCAGGTGACGATGGCCAACGACGAGGCCAAGCAACTACTTGGCCTACCCATCGAACGTGGAACGGCAATCACCGATCTCGGGCTGCCGGCTCGGCTGGAACGGGTGTTCGTCGAGCGCAGCGATGCTCAGCTGACGGCCGTGTCCGGTTCGCGGGTGCTCATCGCCCGACACCGTACGGTGAGCCAAGGCAACCGCTCCCTGGGCAGCGTGCTCACCCTGCGCGATCAGACGGACATCGAACAGCTGACCTCGGAACTGGCGTCGGTGCGCAATATGACCGGTGCGCTGCGCGCCCAACGACACGAGTTCGCCAACCGGATGCACACCATCCTCGGGCTGCTGCAAACCGGATCACCGGACGACGCGCTGGACTACCTGCACGGCTCCGTCGGGCCCCTCGTCGAATCGACGATCAGCCCGGATGCGGTGCGGTCCAACACGATTCGCGCATTCTTCGGTGGCAAGAGCGCCCATGCGGCCGAACGCGGCGTGCACCTGAGCCTGTCGCAGGAGAGCTACGTGCCGCGGAAGATGGTGGCGCCAGTCGAGGTCGTCACTGTGCTGGGGAATCTGGTCGACAACGCGATCGACGCCACGCCCGCGGGCGGCGAGGTCGTCGTCGACCTGCTCACCGACCGCAGCGACCTGGTGATCTCGGTGGCCAACACCGGCAGCGGCATCCAGCCCGACCACGTGGCGACGATCTTCACCGACGGCTTCTCAACCAAGGGCGACGACCGGGGCATGGGGCTGGCGATCGCCCGGCAGACGGCGCGCCGCCTCGACGGAACCCTCGAGCTCGTCTCCCCCGGCGACGGCGACTCGATGACCGTTTTCGTGGCGCGCCTACCCGGAGTCCTCGCGGACTCAATCACCGATCCGGAGGATGACTGATGATCAAGGTGCTCGTCGTTGACGACGACTTCCGGGTGGCCCAGGTGCACGCCGCCTACGTCGACGCGCTGACCGGTTTCGCGGTCGCCGGCGTTGCCCACGACGCAGCCGATGCGCTCGCCGCCGTCGGCGCCAACGCCGTCGATCTGGTGCTGCTCGACACCTATCTGCCCGACCGCCTCGGCACCGACGTCATCACCGACCTGATCAAACACGCCGACGTGATCATGGTGACCGCCGACTCCTCTGCCGAATCCATCCGTACGGCGCTGCGTCGCGGCGCGCTCAACTACGTCGTCAAACCGTTCGCCCGGGAATCACTGCACGCCCGACTGAAGGCGTACGAACGCTACGTCTCCCGGATCGGGAAGGGCACACTCACCCAGGACCGAATCGACACCGCCTTCGTCGCCCTCCACGAAGGCGACCGGCCACAGACGCCGAAGGGTCAGTCACCGGTGACCGCGCGGCTGATCCGGGAGGCGATGCAACAAGCCGGCGAACCTCGTACCGCGGTGGAGATCGCCGATCTCGTGGGTGTATCGCGCGCAACAGCACAGCGCTACCTCGCCGCGCTCGCCGAAGATGGCAAGGTCGAGGTGGCGATGCGCTACGGGTCGACCGGCCGACCGGAGCACCAATACTCCTGGCGCTAGGCCGTCCCGCTCAGACTCCGGGAACGATCCGAATGTCGCGCAACGCACCGTCACCCAGCGCCGCGAGCGCCTGCTGGTAGAGCTCGCTGTCATGGCAGGAGACGGCGGCTTCGACCGAGTCGAACTCGATCAACACCGAGCGCTCCAGGCGGCCCTCCTCGAAAGCGGCCTCCGCCTTGCTGCGGGACAGGAACCGGCCCCCGCCCGCGGTGATCGCGGCTGGGGACAATTCGGCGTACGCGGCCATCTTCGCCGGGTCGCGGATCTCGAAGTAGGTGCTGATCCAGTAAGCAGTCATGGTGTGACGCTAGCGAACCTGCGCTGACGTTCATCTCGGCCAGGAAGCTGTCGGGATCATCGAGCGCCGTGCCAGGGAACAGCATCGTCTGCTGGATCGCGTCGTAGTCGGTGCCGAGCCGATCGCAGTGGCCGCGCGCCCGCGACTTTATTTCTTCTGCAGAGTCGGCTTGTCCCAACCACGTTGCGGTGCACGGGACCCGGTGCCTTGTCCCGGCCGCTGCTCACGGGAGCGGTAGACGATGTACGGACGGGTCAGGTAGCCGATGGGTGCGCTGAACACGTGGACCAATCGAGTGAACGGCCACAGCGCAAAGAGTATCATCGCCACGAACGCGTGCAGTTGGAAGGTCAGCGGTGCGTTTGCCATCAGGTCGGCGTCCGGTCGGAAGGTCCAGACACCGCGGAACCACAGGCTCACTCCATCGCGATAGTTGTAGTCGCCCCCCACGTGGAACAGACCGGACGCCAAGGTGTTCCACACCCCGAGCACGATGGCGGCGGCGAGGAAGACGTACATGACCTTGTCCATGTTCGTGGTCGCCGAGAAGACCGGCCCGGTGACGCGGCGACGATAGATCAGGATGACCAGTCCGGCCAGCGCTACGAGCCCTGCCGGGATGCCGCCAGCGAGGGCGATCACGTGGTACCAGTGCTCGGAGATGCCAAGCGCGTCGGTCCAGACCTTGGGGATGACCAACCCGATGATGTGACCGCCCAGCACGCCCAGCATGCCGAAGTGGAACATCGGGCTACCCCAGCGGAGCAGGTTGTTCTCGTAGAGCTGCGAGCTACGGGTCGTCCAGCCGAACTTGTCGTAGCGGTAACGCCAGAAGTGCCCGACGATGAACACCGCGAAGCACACGTAGGGCACGATCACCCAAAGGAAGAGGGCCATCAGGACACTCCTGTCGTCGGCATTCCGATGTTGATCGGGGCAGGTCGCGGGTTGAGGCGCGGATCAACGCTGTACGGCGAGGTGTCGATGCCTACGTCCTCCGAGGGCGGACCCGCGGCGATCAACTCAGCGAGCGCGATCTCGTCGTCTTCTCCCAACGACGGCAGGGTCGCCCGAAGCGCCGCGATCACTGGTAGCCAACGGGATTCGCGGCGGACCAGCGCCCGATGCAGCAGTTCGACCCCTACGCGATAGTCGTTGAGCAGCTTCCACGCAGCGTCCCGGCTGGTGAAGGCCCCGAATTCCAACAACACCGGCAGGAAGTCGGGCAGCTCACTGCTGTCATCGGCGAGCTCGACTCCAGCGTTCCGGTAGGCCTGCTTGAACTCCACCAGTTCAACTCCGCGTCGACGGGTATCGCCACTGCTGAAGTAGGTCAGGTGCAGGCTGCATTTCCGCGTCACGTCGAAGGTGTCGACGTAGTCGATCTGGAGGTCGGCGAGCGGGATCGCGGAGGCCTCGTCAACGAACGCGGTCAACGGGGCGCTGATAGCCGCGGGCAGCCGTTCTGCCACGTCACGAACGACCGAGAACCGTTGCGGCGCATCATCATCAGGGTATTCGAGCAGTAGCGAAACTGACTGCCACGCAGCCGCCAACACGTCGTCCGGCAGCTGCGCCGCCGCACGACGATGTCGCTTCCAGCGGAGCGTCTTCATCGCTGCTCCCCGTCGTGCTGCTGCTTGTCGCGGCGCGGGAACATGCCCTCGGGCACACCCCGGCCGTCCCAATTGAGCAGATTCACCCGTCCCGCCTTCGAACCGCCGCTGACCAGCGTGTCGCCGTCGGAGGTCTGTCGCTCCTGCAGCATTCGGAAATTCTCGACCGCGACCGGCGTCAGCGCTCCGGTGCCCGATCCCTCACCGAACGGTGAGGAGGCGGGCTCGGGATCGTCGTACCCGCTCACCGCGCAGTCGGTCGCCAATTCCTCCAGCCCGTGGGCTTGTTCGGCATGGGCGGTCGGGATGACGTAGCGCTCGTCGTACTTTGCGATCGCCATCAGTCGGAACATCTCGTACATGTCCTCGGCGCTCATCCCCACCGACGCGGCGATCTCCTCGTCGGGATCGCCGCCGAGGTTGATGTCGCGCATGAACGACCGCATCGCGGCCATCCGCTTCAGCACCCGGTCGATCGTGGGCACGTCCCCCGCGGTGAAAAGGTTTGCGAGGTATTCGATCGGGATCCGCAGCGTGTCGATCGCAGCGAACAGGTTGCCCTTATCCTCGGCGTCGTAGCCGGTTTCCCTGACCACGTCGACGACCGGCGACAGCGGCGGGATGTACCAGACCATCGGCATGGTGCGGTATTCCGGGTGCAGCGGCAACGCGACCTGGTAGTCCATGATCAGCCTTCGGACGGGTGACTTCTTGGCCGCCTCGATCCAGTCCTCGGGGATGCCGTCGCGCTGCGCGGCCTGCTGCACCTCCGGGTCGAAGGGGTCGAGGAAGCACCCGAGTTGAGCCTGGTAGAGGTCCTGATCGTTCTGGACCGACGCGGCCTCCAAGACGCGATCGGCGTCGTACAGCATGAGCCCGATGTAGCGCAGCCGGCCGACACACGTCTCGGCGCACACGGTCGGGATGCCGACCTCGATGCGCGGGTAGCAGAACGTGCACTTCTCGGCCTTGCCGGTCTTGTGGTTGAAATACACCTTCTTGTACGGGCATCCGCTGATGCACATGCGCCATCCGCGACATTTGTCCTGGTCGACCAGGACGATGCCGTCTTCCGCACGCTTGTAGATCGCACCGCTCGGGCAGGACGCCGCGCACGCCGGGTTGAGGCAGTGCTCGCAGATACGCGGTAGGTAGAACATGAAAGTCTGGTCGAACTCGAACTTCACCTTGTCCTCGATGCCCTTGAGCATCGGGTCCTTGGCTGCATGCTCGCCGGAGCCGGCGAGGTCGTCGTCCCAGTTGCCGGACCACTCGACGTTCATCGGCTTGCCGGACAGCAGTGAGTAGGGCCGGGCGACCGGGTAGTTCTTGGTGACCGGCGATTCCAGCAACGTCTCGTAGTCGTAGGTCCACGGCTCGTAGTAGTCGCCGATGCTGGGCAGCTTCGGGTTACTGAAGATCGTCGCGAGCTTCTTCAGCCGGTTCCCTGACTTCAACGTCAACCGACCGTTCGGCTGCACCTTCCAGCCGCCCTTCCACTTCTCCTGGTCCTGCCAGGTGCGTGGGTAGCCGAGACCCGGCCGCGTCTCGACGTTGTTGAACCACACGTATTCCATGCCGGCCCGGTTGGTCCACGCCTGTTTGCACGTGACCGAGCAGGTGTGGCAGCCGATGCACTTGTCGAGGTTCATCACCATGGACATTTGCGCCATTACTCGCATATTCGAATACCCCTCGCCCTGCTCAGTACTCGACCGCAGTGGTCCGCTTGCGGATCATCGTGACCTCGTCGCGGTTGCTGCCGGTGGGACCGATGTAGTTGAAGAAGTAGGACAGTTGCGCGTAGCCCCCGATGAGGTGACTCGGTTTCATCATGATGCGGGTCATCGAGTTGTGAATACCGCCGCGCTTCTTGTCGCGCTGAGTAAGCGGCACATCGATCAGCCGGTCCTGAGCGTGGTGCATGTATACGGTGCCCTCAGGCATCCGGTGCGAGACGATCGCCCGACAGGCGACGACACCGTTGCGGTTGACCATCTCCACCCAGTCGTTGTCGGCGATGCCGACCTTCGCTGCGTCTTGGTCCGAGATCCAGACCGTCTGACCGCCGCGGGAAAGCGACAGCATGAATAGGTTGTCCTGGTATTCGGAGTGGATCGACCACTTGTTGTGGGGCGTCAAATAGCGCACCGACACACCCAATTCGCCGGTCGCGCCGATCTCCTGCTCGCCGAAGAGACGGGTCATGTCCAGCGGTGGCCGGAACGTCGGCAGCGCCTCACCCATCCGCAGGATCCAGTCGTGATCGAGGTAGAAGTGCTGCCGACCGGTGAGGGTGTGGAAGGGCTTGAGCCGTTCGATGTTCACCGTGAACGGGCTGTAGCGCCGGCCCCCGGTCTCCGAGCCGGACCATTCCGGTGTGGTGATCACCGGCTGCGGCGCCAGCTGCGTATCCGCGAAAGTGATTCGCTTGCCTTCACTCTCGGCGGCGAGGTCGTGCATCTGCTGGCCCGTCCGCTTCTCCTGGGTGCGGAATCCCTGCGTTGCCAGGTGCCCGTTGGTGGCACCGGACAGCATCATGATCATCTGAGCGACCTGGATGTCGGTGTCCAGTCGGGGCCGGCCAGCTGCCGGACCGGTGGCGACGACGCCGTGCTCCTTGCGCAGCTGTTCCACCTCCGCCGTGACGTCGTAGGTGATGCCCTTGCAGGAGGTGCCCAACGTGTCGAGCAGGGGCCCAACGGCGGTCATCTTGTCGTAGACCGCGGGGTAATCGCGTTCGACCGGGATCAGCGCCGGCATGGTCTTACCGGGTATCGGGTCACACTCGCCGAGTTTCCAGTCACGCACCACCCCGTGCGGAGTAGCCATGGCATCCGGGGTGTCGTGCCACAACGGCTTGGCGACCAGGTCCGTGCGCGTGCCGAGGTGATCAACCGCCAACTCCGAGAAGCGTTTCGCGATCTCCTTCCACGCATCCCAGTCGGTCTTGCTCTGCCACGGCGGATTGATCGCGGGGTTGAACGAGTGGATGAAGGGGTGCATGTCGGTGGTGTTGATGTCGTGCTTCTCGTACCACGTCGCGGCCGGCAGGACGATGTCGGAGAACAGCGTGGAACTCGTCATCCGGAAGTCGATCGTCATCAGCAGGTCGAGCTTGCCGTCGACGATCTCGTCCGCCCAGGCGATGTCGCGCGGGCGGTGCTCCGGGCTCGCCTCGGCAGCGGTCACCGCACCGTCCGCGCCGAGGAGGTGTTTGAGGAAATATTCGTCGCCCTTGGCGCTGGAGCCCAACAGGTTGGAGCGCCACAGCGTCAGGACACGGGGGTAGTTCTCGGGGTTCTCCGGCTCTTCGAGCGCGAACTTCAGCTCGCCGCTCTGCAGCTTCTCGACCACCCAGTCCTTGACGTCGACGCCGTCCTTCGCGGCGAGCTCGGGAATCTCGAGCGAGCTCTTGTCGAAGGTCGGGTATGACGGCGACCAGCCCATCCGCACCGACTTCAGCAGCAGATCCATGATCGTCTGCTCGGGGAAGGCGCCCATCCCGGCACCGACGGTGTCGGCGAGGAAGGTGTCATAGCGGTATTGCCCGGTGTGGACGTACCAGTAGGCGGTCTGGTTCATGTGCCGTGGTGGACGCGACCAGTCGAGCGCGAACGCCGCGTGCTGGAAGCCCATCAGTGGGCGCACCTTCTCTTGACCGACATAGTGCGCCCAGCCGCCGCCGTTGCGCCCCTGACAACCGGTGATCGTGGTGAGCATCAGCATGGCTCGATAGACCAGGTCGGAGTGATACCAGTGGTTGGTGCCCGCACCCATCAGGATCATCGAACGACCTTGAGTGTCAACAGAATTGCGTGCGAACTCACGCGCGATGCGCGCACACGCCTCGGCCGGGACGGAGGTGATCTCCTCCTGCCAGGCCGGTGTGTACGGCGCGCTGGGGTCGTCGTAGCCGTTCGGCCAGACCCCGGGCAGGCCAGGCCGGCCGACGCCGTACTGCGCCAGCATCAGGTCGAAGACCGTCGTGACCAGGTATTCGCCCACGCGTACGACCGGTACGCCGCGCTCCTCCATCACTGCCTGACCATCGGGCGCGTCGAAGCGTGGCAGCCGAACCGCCAGCGACTCGCTCTCCTCGGACCAGAAGGACAGCTTGGGGCGCACGTCCTCCAGGTCCAGGTTCCACTTGCCCATGCCCTCATCACCGAAGCGGTCACCCAACGTGCCGTTCGGCACGACCGGCACACCGGTCACCTCGTCGAACACGACCGGTTTGAAGAGCGCGTTCTCGCTCGTCTTTGCGGGATTTTCGAAATCGGCGGCCACCAGGTTCTTGCCGGGCAACCAGCCGCCGTCGGCCTGCTGCTCGAGCGTGACCAGGAACGGTAGGTCGGTGTACTTCTTGACGTAGTCGTCGAAGAAGTCGACATGTCCGTCGACGAAGAACTCCCGCAGCACAACGTGTCCCATCGCCATGGCGAGTGCTGCATCGGTGCCCGGCGCGGGTGCCAGCCATTCGTCGGCGAACTTGACGTTCTCGGCGTAGTCGGGGCTCATCACCACGACCTTCTGGCCGCGGTAGCGCGCTTCGGTCATCCAGTGCGCGTCTGGTGTGCGGGTCAGCGGCACGTTGCTTCCCCACATGATCAGGTAGGCGGCGTCCCACCAGTCCCCCGACTCGGGCACGTCCGTCTGGTCACCGAAGATCTGCGGGCTGGCGACCGGCAGGTCGGCGTACCAGTCGTAGAAGCTGAGCATCGGCGCACCGATCAGCTCGTTGAACCGCGCGCCCGAGACATAGCTGACCTGGGACATGGCCGGGATCGGCGAAAAGCCAGCAATCCGGTCGGGGCCGTACCGCTTGATGGTGTAGACGTGAGCGGCCGCGATCATCTCGACGGCGTCTGCCCACGAGGCTCGTACGAGTCCGCCCTTGCCCCGCGCTTTCTTGTAGCGAGCCGCCTTTTCGGGGTCCTGGACGATCGACGCCCAGGCAACGACCGGGTCGCCGTACTCCGCCCGTGCCTCCTGAAACATCGTCAACAAGGTCGCGCGTACGTAGGGATAACGCACCCGGGTCGGCGAGTAGGTGTACCAGCTGAACGCCGCTCCGCGCGGGCAGCCACGAGGCTCGTACTCCGGCTTATCGGGTCCGGTCGTCGGGTAGTCGGTCTGCTGCGCCTCCCACGTGATGATCCCGTCCTTGACGTAGACCTTCCACGAGCAGGAGCCGGTGCAGTTGACGCCGTGGGTGGACCGCACGACCTTGTCGTGGCTCCAGCGGTCCCGGTAGAAGGAGTCCCCCTGCCGACCACCCTCGGCGTACATCGATCGGTGATCCTCCGAGACCTGCGCCCGGGTGAAGAATCTGCGGGTCCCGACCAATGCATCGGTCAGCTTGTCGTCCAGTCCGGCGCTCATGCTGGAATCTCCTGCACGCTCGATGAGGCAAGTGCGGTGCGTCGTACGACGGTCAGTGTCAGACAGAGCGTGAGCGCCGAACAGATCGCCAGCAACCACATTCCGATGGCATACGACCGCGTCGCGCTGTAGATGTATGCCATGACCAAAGGTGGCACAAAACCGCCGAGTCCGCCTGCGGCCCCGACCAATCCACTGACTCCACCCACGCGCGCCGGGGCGGTGGACTGCGCGATGAGGGCGAACGTAGCCCCCGAGGAGGCACCCAATGCGGCGGCCAAAATCAGGAACACGGGCGTGCCGTATCCACGAAGCGGCGGCTCGCCCGCGGCGACAACCGCACAAATCGCGACGACCGCGAAACAGGTCGCGAGGACAAGGACAGACCCGATCTTGTCGGCCAGAGCGCCACCCACCGGGCGCATGATCACCGCGATGATGACAAAGCCGGCCATCTTGTTCGCCGCGTCGGCCGCGCTGAGCGCGTAGGCGTTCTTCAGATACAGCGGCAGGAACACCGAGAAGGCGACATAGCCACCGAATCCGATCGTGTAGAGCACTCCCGCCTGCCAGGTGATCGGCAACTTCGCCGTCGACACCAACCGCTGCGCCAGCGGTGTGGTGGGCGCGACACGACCCGGTGCGTCACGCATCACGAACCACGCGACCACCGCATAGACCGCAAGCACGATCGCGACGAGCACGAACGGCACCGCTTGACCGTGCGTCTTGAAGAGCTTCACCGTCGTCAATGCACTGATCGCGGTGCCACCCATGCCCGCACCGAAGATGCCGATCGCCAGGCCGCGCTTCTCCGGCGGGAACCAGCCGTTCACGAACGGCACACCGACAGCGAACGACGTTCCGCCGATGCCGAGGAACACTGCGGTGACGAGCAGTGCGGGGAACGAACTCTGCGCCCAGAGACCGATCACCAGGACGGGGACGATCGTCGCCGCCGAGACCAGCGGGAACATCACTCGACCACCGAACCTGTCGGTCAGCGCACCGACTGGGATACGCCCGAGCGACCCGACAACAACCGGCACGGCGACCATCAAAGTGGCCTGACTAGCGGTCAGCGCGTGCCCGTCGGAGAAGGGCAGGAAGCTCAACTGCTTGTCGTACGCCGCCGCTCCGAGCTTGGCCTTGTCCGGGCTGAAGAGGGGACCCAACGGGCTGATCAACGCCCATGCCCAGAAGTTCACCGCAAATCCGACTGTCACCATTGCAAGTTGCAACCAGGCGCCGGCGGGAGTGGACGTCGCCTGCGGATCAGTGATCCTGGTTGACGCTTTGGGCATGGACACTATGGGCTCCGATGAGGTCAATGCCCGGTCAGCCATCCCCCTGAGATGGCCGACCGAACAAGCGGATGTGCGGTCGGTCTACTCTCTCGGCTTCTCGGCGCGTCCGACAGGGACTGAAGTCCCGACCTTGCCGAAGTGGAAACCGTCAGACGTTGCCGTGAGCGGGAGCGTCAGCCGACCGCATTCGGGTCGGACAGATGTCCGCCGCGCACCTCGAAGCGGCGACCAGTGATCGAGTCCGGTTCGATGCGCAGGAAGGCAGGCTTGGGCCCGTCCTGCCACGGAAAGACCGAAAGTTGCAACGCGTCGACGACCTCGTGCAGGCGCTCGACCGACCGGGCAGGGCCCTTGATCACGACGCTCCAGGCAGTTGCGTCCGCGGCGTCATAACCGTCGACTTCGAAGGCCACGGGGTGCCGGTCCGCGGCCGATAGTTTCGTGCCAATCCCGGTGCGCACCACGATCGTTCCGTGGTCGACGACGTGATTGACCGGGAAGATATCCGGGCGGCCGTCAACGGTGACCGCCAGGCGCCCCACTGGGCTGGACCGAACTAGCGCCCAGCATTCGGAGACCGACAGGTTGATTGTGTGGGTGTCATTGCTCGTATCCATGACGTCGACGCTCCTCGGCAGAGGAGCGTCATCCCAGGGTCATTGGTCCCGACGCCGTCGCTCGTCGGGGTGCGTGGCTGCAAAGACAGCCGCTTGAGTGCGGCGTTCCATGCCGAGCTTGGCAAGCAGCGAGGTCACGTAGTTCTTCACCGTCTTCTCGGCTAGGTGCAGCGTGTCGGCGATCTGCTTGTTGGTCATCCCCTGGGCGATGTGGTCCAGGACGCGACGCTCTTGCGGCGTCAGCGACTGCAACCGAGGGTCCGTCGTATCGGGCTGTTGCCAGGACCGGCGCAACTCGTCCACTTCCCGGTCGTGCAGCAGGTCCCTTCCGCTGGCCACTGCCCGGATCGCATCGGTCAGGCTCGGACCCTTGATGTCCTTGAGCAGGTAGCCGGCCGCACCGGCGAGCACTGCCGCCCGCAAAGCGCGGGCGTCGTCATACGAGGTGAACATCAGCGCCTTCATGGTCGGCAGCGCCGACCGGGCGTCTCGGCATACGTCGATACCGGACCCGTCGGGAAGCCGGACATCGAGCAAGGCAACATCGGGCGCCGACAGAACGATTTCGCGCAGTGCTTCCGCCGCAGTGCCAGCCTCGCCCACGACGTCGAAATCGGGCTCGGCAGTCAGCAGGTCACGGATACCGCGGCGCACCACCTCGTGATCGTCCAGCAGAAAGATTCGGATCGTCATGAGTTGTCAGCCTGTTCGGACGGTGCGGTCGGTGCGGCGGTGAGCGGGATGCGCCAAACGAGCTCGGTCCCTGACGGGATGACGGAGCGGACGTCGAAAGAACCCCCGCGCATCCTCGCCCGTTGAGCGAGGTTGTCCAACCCGCTGCGGCGATCGGTGGCCACGATGCCGCGGCCGTTGTCGCGGACAGTCACGACCAGGTCCCGCGCGCATTCGACACGTACGGAGGCTTGATCCGCGCCGGCGTGCCGGGCGATGTTCGTCAGCGCCTCACGCACAACCGCCAGCAGGTCGCCCACGATTCCCGCCGGGAGCCGGTCGACGGGTCCCTCGATGCCGACCTCGGGGTGGAACCCGAGTGTGGGCGCAAGGTTGATCGCCACCGCCTGCACTGCTTGTTGCACCGTCGATGCTGCGACATCGTGCAGTTCGAAGATGGCATGCCGGATGTCCTTGATCGCGCGGTCCAGGTCGTCCACCGCTTCATCGAGCCGGGCACGCACCGTCGGATGGGTCGCCAGATGGCTTGCAGCCTGTAATGACAGCCCGGTGCCGAACAGCCGCTGGATGACGTTGTCGTGCATGTCACGAGCGATCCGATCACGGTCCTCCAGAAGGACCAGTCGGGATTTGTCACGCTGCGCCCTGGATGCGGTCATGGCCAAACCGGCTTGGGCCGCGAGCGACCCGAGGAGGTCGAGCATCTCCGAGGCCAGGGACGGACTGTCGGTATTCCAGACCACGACCAGCACTCCGACATCTTCGGTTCCGACGACAACCGGAAGGATGGCGACGTCGCCGTGCCCCTCTCCCAGGACCGAGCTCAACTCCTTCCTCAACTCGTCGTCCGAGTCGCTTCCTTGGGCGCTGGCGTCTCCGAGTAGGACGGGCTCGCCATGCTGCACGAACCGCTGCCAATCGGGCGCGGACAACACGATGTCGCACGGTTCCTCCCCGTGCGCGAGATCGCAGGTCGCGACGTGGAGTTGGCCGAGTTCGTCATGCAACGCCACGAAGCCGTTGCGTGCGTACGCGTGCTCCACCGCCGCTGCCACGAGGAATCGCATCGCGCTGCGTTCGGTCGATCCCTCCAGCAGCCGCTGGCTGAGCTCGCTGCTGGTCTCGACCCAGGCGCGCTGTCGGCGTGTGCGTTCGTAGAGTCGCGCGTTGTCGATGGCCACGCCGGCGGCGCTGGCCAGCGCGACCAGGATCGATTCGTCGTCGTCGGTGAACTCGCCGCCGTCGGACTTCTCAGTCAGGTAGATGTTGCCGAACACTTCGTTGCGGATCCGCACCGGCGCGCCCAGAAAGGTGTGCATGGGTGGGTGATTCGCGGGAAAGCCGTAACTCGCAGCATGGGTGGACAGGTCCGCCAGCCGCAGCGGAAGCGGCTCGTGGATCAACAGGCCAAGCACACCCTTGCCGTGCGGTAGGTCACCGATCGCTGCCCTTTCTTCATCGGTGAGACCTCGGGTGATGAACTCGACCAGGTGCTCCCGGTCGCGGTCCAGAACGCCCAGGGCTCCATATTTGGCATCGACCAATTCACACGCGGCGCGCACGATGCGCGACAGGACGTCACTCAACTCCAGATCGGCGGTGACAGCGACGACGGCATCCAGCAGATGCACTAGGCGCTCGTGCGACCGGGTTGAGGCCTGCGCTCGTGCACGAAGCTCGCCGATCAGGTCATCGAGGTCGAGTGTCGACGGCCCGACCAACAATCGGCCATGGTCAGCGACGTTGTCGTCGGGGTTCGGCATATGTCCACGCTAGGGCCGGGGGGGGGACGGTGCGAAAGGTTTCGGGACCTTTGCCCCTCGCTCGCGCGGACCGGGCGTTCGATCCTGATTCCTGAAGCACCATCGGGTGCCCGATCCAGGAGGCGTTCCATGCAGAAGCACATCCCCAGCGATGCCGTTGTTGTCGGTGTTGATGGATCGCTGGAAAGTCGTGGTGCTCTGAGGTGGGCCGCCAACCGGGCCGAACAGGCGAAACGGCCGCTACACGTCCTTCACGCCGAGGGGGCGCCGATCGCGACGTACAGCCCGGCGCTGAAGGTCGCCCCGAACGACAACATCTGTGCCGAAGCGATTGGCCTCGTCGCCCAGCTCAAACCGGAACTGCGGGTGACGTGGTCGGAGCCAGCTGAATCGCCGGTTCTCGCGCTCATCGATGCGTCCACCGTCGCCAGCGAACTGGTGCTGGGCACTAGGGGTTCCGGCGCCGTCCGCGGTGCCGTTCTCGGCTCGGTGACAGTCCAGGTCTCGACAACCGCCCAGTGCCCTGTTCTGGTTGTGCGGGGGCCTGTCACAGACCGCCAAGTCAAGGGGCCCGTCGTCGTGGGGGTCGATCTGCGCCCCGACAGTCTCGCAGCCCTCGACTTCGCCTTCGGCGAGGCTGATCGGCGGGGGGTCGGACTGCTCGTGGTCCTCTGCTGGCAACTGGACCGATGGGACTTCGCCAGCGGAATCCCGATGCCCGGAGGGGACATGGCGGCGGTTGCGCAGGACCATCGGACGTTGTTGAACGAGGCACTCGCCGGGCCCTCCGGACGCTATCCGGGAGTCGCGGTCACCACTCACGTCAAGTGCGCCCCCACCGCCGCAACACTGGTCGAACAGAGCAGCAACGCGTCGCTGCTGGTCGTCGGGACCCGAGGGCACCGGGAGGTCGCCGGCCTCGTCCTGGGATCGGTCAGCCAAAGCGTGATGCGCCGAGCGTTGTGCCCGGTTGCGGTGGTGGCTCATACGCGCACCGAAGACGCCAAGGGCGACAGCGGCAAGACACACACCTCGGTATGAGGGAAAGCCCGAGAACGGGAACAGGTTCTCGGCGAGAGGACCCGCCGTGACCTACCTGATCGTGCTCGCCGTGGTGTTCGGCATCAACCTGATCCCGGTTTTCGGGCCGCCGACCTGGGCCGTGCTGGTCCTCTGCTACCTGCACGGCGACCTCAACGAGGTCCTGTTGGTGTCGACGGGCGCAGTGGCGGCTGCGGCCGGACGCCTCACGCTCGCGCGAGCGACCCGCGCTCTTGGCCGGTACCTACCTGCCAGGCAGAGGCACAACCTCACTGCCGCTGGTTCTGCGCTGAAGGGGCGGCGTGCCGGAGCGGCCGCGGGGCTTGCGCTCTTCGCTCTCTCCCCGCTCCCGTCAGCGCAACTTTTCGAGGCCGCCGGACTGACGCAGGTGCGGCTTCTCCCGCTGACCGCGTCTTTCTTCGCGGGTCGGTTGGTGAGCTACAGCCTCTACCTGGGTGGCGCGTACGCGGTCAAAGACACCGGTGTCGCCGACGTGATCACCTCCTCGATGACGTCGCCTGTCGGGCTACTGCTGGAGATGGTGATGCTGGGCGGCCTGGTGGTGCTCAGCCAGTTCGACTGGAGCAAACATCTGCGGACCGAGTCCCCCGCCGACGAAGCCAAGACCAAACAGTCCTCGGGAGGACTGTCTCTGACGGAGGATTCACGAACGCACGACGGTGAATAAGTCAGCAAGACCCACACATCCAAGTCGATTTACACTCTCCTCTGCAACGGGGGCAGTTTCCAGAAGTGGGACATCTGACCACCTCCTTGACTCGTACGAAGGGGGCGCCTTGGCCAGGGCGCCCCCACCTCTGTGATTGGACGCGATGAGCTCCGAGACTGACCGCAGGACCGCACCCGGCACGATCTGGACGGCAGGAATCGGCGTCGTTGCGGCCGCCTTCTTCTTCGTTCTTGCGCTCAGCCGTTGGAACGCGGGCCGGGTAACAAACTACGACCTCGGCATCTTCAGCCAGTCCGCGCGTTCATGGTCCAGAGGACACCTGCCGTACTCAGACCTGCGACAGTTGCACCTTCTCGGTGATCACTTCAGCCCAATGCTGGCCGTTCTAGGTCCCCTTTGGCGCATCTGGCCCGACCCGCGGGGCCTTCTTCTGTTCCAGGGCGTCTGCCTGGGAGCAGCCGTTGCGATGGCGTACCGCTTCGCGCGAGTCAACCTCGGGGCACGTTCGGCTCTGCTTCTCGCGATGGTGGGCCTCCTCTCGCGTGGCGTTCTCAGCGGCGCGCTATTCGACGTCCACGAGGTGACTATCGCTGCCCCAGCAGTCGTGCTCCTGTGCATCGCAGTGCGGGATGCACGATTCCGCACAGCCGTGGCCGCGTCCATCGTCCTCGGGCTCACGAAGGAGGACATGGGTCTGACGGTTGCGATGGCAGGTCTGAGCTGGTGGGCGATGCATCGCGGAAGTGACCCACGGTGCCGCATGCACGCTGTCACTCTGGGCGTCGTGGGTGCTGCTTCTCTAGCCGTGGCAAAGGTCGTGATCAGCGCGGTGAACGGGGGTAGCGAGTACACACACTACTTCTCTGCTGGCGGTTACTCGCCCATCGATCTGACCGCACGCCTTGCGCCCGTCGCCTTGTTTGCGGTCACCGCTTTGTTCATTGGCCTACGCTCCCCGGTTGCATTGATCGCCCTGCCCACGCTCGCGTGGCGCGTCCTAGCGAACAACCCCAACTATTGGGATACCGGTTACCACTACGACGTTGTCCCTTGGGCAGTCGCTGTGGTCGCTGCCACGGATGGCCTCACCCACCGACGCCATGCGCTGACACCGCGCGCACGGAGGGCCCTCATCGCCTGCGGCGTTGTCACCGCCGCCCTCGGGGTCATCACCATCGGAGATCGGTGGGGCGGGCCCAGCGCTCTCGTCAATTCCTCAACCCACGTCAGGGATCTCGAGCAAGCGGCCTCCCGAATTCCGGACGGCTCGCGAGTCGCCGCGATCAACTCGCTGGGTCCGTACGTTGTTGCGCGCACCCGAACGTTCAACCTCCGAACTGGCCTTAGCCAACCGGTCGACTACGCATTCTTTGCCAGTTCAGGCCCTTGGGCATCGGACTTCCCCCCTGCGCGCGACAAGCGCTCACCGCGCGCGCGAAGGCTGGCAACTGGGCCACCTGGACCGTTGGACGCTACGTGGTTGTCCACCTTCGCGACAGCAGAGCGGTGACGGACGCCTACCGGTCCTGCCAATGAGCCCCGATACGACCGCCGCGGCTTGGCGGCAGCCCGGCCGGTCGGAAGGGCGAGACTGCTCCGGGGCCAGCGTTCGGGACTTACAGCCCCCTCTCCAACTCATGCGAACAGCCGGTGACGATTCGATCGTCACCGGCTGTTTCAGCAGGTCTACCCGGATCCCCGGGTTGTCGTCCCTCTGGTGAGGAGAAACGCAACCTGCCGTTGTGCGCGAGGGGGGAGTTGAACCCCCACGCCCTTTCGGGCACACGGACCTGAACCGTGCGCGTCTGCCTATTCCGCCACTCGCGCGAGTGCCGCCTTAGTCTGCCCGTTTCTGGCAACGGACACAAATCGGGTTATCCACAACATGGGGACAACTCTGTGGAGAGCTGGGGATGAACCTGTTGACTATGGTGCAAAACCGGGCATCGTCGCAGGTCAGGTCGGTGGAGATTTCCGTCCACAAGTCAGTGAACCGACGCGACCCCCACGACGTCGCAAGACTTGGTTCACTGACATCACGATCGCAACCGAAGGATCCAGGGGAAGCAACCATGCTGGGCCGCATCATCATCATCGCCATCATGATCGTCGTCGTCGTGTCGATCGTCCCGCTGCTACGAAGGATCCTCCGCGGAAACGGCAAGGTCCCCCTCTTCGAGGGTGTCGCCCCCGGAATCATCCCGGCGAACCCCGACAGTCACCCGGTGGTGAACGCCTCGTTCAAGGCCCTGTTGCCTAGTCCGCCGCCACCTCGGTTCGAACCGCCCCAGCTCATCCTGCCGTGGATGACCGGCGAAGCCCTCGGCCGCGGAATCAGCGGCCGTGACATGGGCGCGATGCTGATCGACTTGGCCGTCCGCGGCTACATCCGCATCGACAAGGCGCCCAACTGGCGAAAGAAGAATCCGCGCTTCGTGTTCACTCGCACCGACAAGCGGATCAGGGAAGGTGGCGCCGTCGCCGAGATGCGCGACCTGCTCTTTCCCTTCCACTCGAAGCAGACCGACAGCGCCGACTTGCGGCGCCGCGCATCCGGGCCAGCCGGCCGTACGGTCCGGCACCGGATGGGTTTCGAGGCCGGGCAGGCCATCGGCACCGACCACAAGCACCCGACAGCCGTACGCACCGCACTGACCGTTCAGTTGCGCTGCTTCCAGCAATACCTGAGCACCGCCGAGGTGAGCAGCATCAAGGTGGATGAGGCTGCCGGGATCTTCAGCCGCTACCTGCCTTGGGCGGTCGCTCTGGGCGAGGCCGAACACTGGGCGAAGACCTTCCAGGGCGTGATCCTCGAGGCGCAGGCATCCGGCAGCTTCAGTGACATCGTCGTTCTGTCTTCCTGGTCAAACGACCTGGCGTGGTGGGGCGGCTTCGACTCCGCGGCGTTCGACGGGGTCGGCATCGACGCCGGATCGTTCGATGCGTCCTCCTTTCATGGTGTCGCCGCCGGCGTCGGGGTCTTCGATGCCGCCGCCTTCGGCGACTCGCTCGGTGGTTTCGGTGACTCCATCGGCGACATCGGGTCGGGGATGCACCACATCTCCAGTGATGTCGGCGGCGGATCGAGCTGCGGGTCGTCCAGTTGCGGTGGTGGTTCCAGCTGCGGCGGTTCGGGATCCAGTTGCGGTTCCAGCTGCGGTGGAGGTGGCGGCTGCGGTTCCTCATGATCGAGCCGCCGATCCACGGCGCGCCCCGCCGAGAACCCGTGGACCATAGAACCCGTAGTTACGATGTCCCGACTGCGTTGGTGCCCCCACCAACGCCGCTGCCGCCGACCTACCGCAGACAGGGGTGACCGATGGGCTTGTTCGACAAGCTCGAGCAACGCCTCGAGCGCGGCGTTAACGGCGCCTTCGCGCGCGCATTCCGTTCGGAGGTGCAGCCGGTGGAAGTGGCCAGCGCCATCCGCCGCGCTATGGACGACCGCGCCACCAGTGCCGGGAAGAACAAGCGCCAGGTTGTTCCGAACCTCTTCGACGTCGAGCTCTCCGAGACCGACTACGACCAGCTGACCGTCCACGTCGAACAACTTGCCGACGAGCTCAAGGCGAGCGCCGCGGAACACGCGGAGACCCAGCGCTACACCCCAGGTGGACCGCTGACGGTCACCTTCAGCTGCCACAGTGAGCTGGAGACCGGCGTCTTCCGCCTTCGTCCGTCGGTCGCCCGCCAAGCAGTCCCGACCTCGTACGAACCGCCGGCCCGCGTCCGCCGACGCCCTGAACCGGAGCCCGTTGACGAGGAGATCGTCGACGACAACAGCACCAACTACTACGTCGAACCCGAGCCGCCGGCGCCGGCGCCGGAACGTCGTGTTCCGTTGGCGCCCACCCCGGCCGCCCCTCGCAGCTACCGGCAGCGCCCCTACCTCGATCTCGACGGCACCCGCTGCTCCTTGGTCGGCGCGATCACCGTGATCGGCCGCGACGACGACGCCGACATCGTCCTAGACGATTCCGGAATCTCCCGGCGACACAGTGAGATTCGGGTCACCAACGACGGCCCTCACCTCGTCGCGAGCCTGTCCGATCTGGGATCCACCAATGGCACCTTCGTCAACGGTGACCGGATAACCAGCGTCCACCTCAACGACGGCGATCGGATCACCGTCGGCCGCACCTCGATGGTCTTCCACCAAGGACGTCGCGGATGAGTGAACTGACCGTCACCGCGATCCGGCTGGGTCTGTTGGCACTGCTGTGGGCGTTCGTCTTCAGCATCGTCGGCGTTCTCAAGGGCGACCTCTACGGCGCTCGTACGATCGTCCGCGGCGGCGGCCTGCCGGGTGCGGCTCCTCGCTCGCAGCCGCGCCGGCGCAGCCTCACTCACCTCGCGGTGATCGAGGGCCCGATGCGCGGAACGACGGTTCCGCTGACCGAGAGCGGCGGATTGATCGGGCGCAACCCCGAGTGCAGCCTGGTGCTGTCCGACGAGTTCGCCAGCGGTCGCCACGCGCGCATCTACGCCGAGGGCGACCAGTGGTGGATCGACGATCTCGATTCCACCAACGGCACGTACGTCGGTCCGCAGCGGATCGGCGAACATGTACCCCTCCACGAAGGGTCCCGGATCAGAATCGGGACGACCGTGCTGGAAGTCAGGAAGTAACCACCATGCCGATCGCCCTGAACTTCGCGGCCCGGTCCAATTTGGGCCTCGGGTCCAAGAACCGCAACGAGGACTCCGCCTATGCCTCGCCGGACATGCTTGTCCTGGCCGATGGCATGGGTGGCCACGCTGCGGGCGACACCGCCAGCTCGACCGTTGTCGGCGAGCTGACTCAACTCGACGGAGAGTCGTGGGGTGTCGACGAAGCCGCGCAACGGCTGCACGACGCGGTGTTGCGCGCCAACGACAGGTTGCGCGCCGAGATGGAGGTCCATGCCGAGACCGAGGGCATGGGAACTACCCTCATCGCGTTCCTGCGCAGCGGTAACAAACTGGCCATGGCCAACATCGGCGACAGTCGCGCCTATCTGGTGCGCGACGGGGTGTTCAGCCAGATCACCAAGGACCACTCGTTCGTACAAGCTCTGCTGGACGAAGGGCGGATTACCCCCGAAGAGGCTGAACACCACCCGCAGCGATCGATGGTCACCCGGGTCTTGACCGGGCGGGAGGACGACGAGCCCGACATGTCGTTGCGCGAAGCGCTGGTCGGCGACCGCATCCTGATCTGCTCAGACGGCCTGTCCGACTACGTCGCTGGCTCGACCATCGAGGGGATCGCCACCTCTCCGGGGTCTCCTGGTGACATCGCCGACCGGCTGATCGAGATCGCCCTCAAGGCCTCCACCCGCGACAACGTGACCGTGATCATCTGTGACGTCGTTGACGGCGACCGACACACCGGCCGGCTGCCGACGACTCCGCAGATCGTCGGGGCCGCCGCCAATCGGGCCATCGGTCGCAACGACGACGAGACCCAGGAACAACCGCAGAACCCGCGCACCCCCGCCGAGAAGGCCGCCGCCCTGCGCCGCGCGACCACCGCAGCCGCCGCAGCGCCGGTCGCCGCGGTCGACCCCGAGGAGGGAGATCATCCGGGTTACCCGCCGCTTGCCGAAGAAACCCCCCGCCGCGGGAAATGGCGTTGGTGGCTCCTTGGACTGATCATCGTGGGAATGGTCGCCGTGGCCGCGTTCCTCGGCTGGAACTGGACCCAGCAGCAGTACTACGTCGGTGAGAACAACGGCAAGGTCGCGATCTACCAGGGCGTGCCGCAGAATCTCGGACCGATCAGCCTGAACAGTGTGAAGTCGACGACCGACATTCCGGTCACCTCGCTGCCCAGCTTCTATCGCAACAAGGTCCACGACACGATGACCGCCAAGAGCCGCCAGGACGCCGACCGCGTGGTCTCCGACCTGCGCGCGCAGGCCGCAACCTGCGCGACCACCACCCCCGCCGGGAGCACCTGCTCCTCGTGACCTCCGCAACCGCAACACCCCGCACCCGCCGCGGCACCGAACTGGTGCTGCTGATCTTCGCGATCGCGGTGGTGCTGTTGGCCTATGTCGATGTCGGTCTTGTCATGCAGGATTCGGTTCCGACTGACCTGCTGCCCATGGGCCTCGGCTTTGTGGCGATCGCGGTGGTGTTCCACGTCGTCCTGCGATGGCGAGCGCCGTACGCCGACCCGACGCTGCTGCCGATCGCGACCCTCCTCAACGGGCTGGGATTGGTGATGATTCACCGACTCGACCTGGTGGCCGGCAAGTCGCTGGGTCAGGGAGCCGCTGTACGCCAGTTGATGTGGTCGGCGATCTCGGTAGGCGTCGCGGTGGCTCTGCTGTTCGTGCTGGCCGACCATCGCCGGCTGCGCCGTTACACCTTCACCTTTGCCTTGGCCGGTTTCTGCCTGCTGATGCTGCCGCTGATGCCGCTCATCGGGTCGAGCCACTACGGCTCCCGGATCTGGATCCGGTTGGGCCCGTTCAGTTTCCAGCCCTCGGAGCTCGCCAAGATCCTGGTCGTCATCTTCTTCGCGTCCTACCTGGTGCAGACCCGCGACGCCCTCTCTCTGGTGGGCAAACGGATCCTCGGCTTCCCGCTGCCGCGCGCCCGTGACCTCGGTCCGATCGTCGTGGCCTGGCTGGCGTCGCTGGCTGTGCTGGTGTTCGAGTCCGACCTCGGCACCTCCCTGTTGTTCTTCGGGGTCTTCGTCGCGATGCTCTACATCGCCACCGAGCGCCGTTCCTGGATCGCCATCGGCCTGGGGCTGTTCCTCGTCGGCTGTTACGTCGCCTACCTGCTCTTCGCCCACTTCCGGGTGCGCGTCGACCTGTGGATCGACCCGTTCACGCCCGGCCTTTCGGACCAGCTGGCCAAGGGTTTGATGGGCATGGCCAGCGGTGGCCTCACCGGCACCGGGCTGGGCGCCGGCCATCCCGAATTCACCTACTTCGCAAACTCCGACTTCATCATCGCCAGCTTCGGCGAGGAACTCGGCCTCATCGGACTGATGGGGATCCTGGTCCTTTACGCACTGTTCGTGGAGCGGGGTTTGCGCACCGCGCTCGCCGCCCGCGACGGTTTCGGCAAGCTGCTGGCCGCCGGCCTGGCGTTCTCGATGGCCCTGCAGTGCTTCGTCGTCGTCGGTGGTGTCACTCGGGTGATTCCGCTGACCGGTTTGACCACCCCGTTCCTGTCCGCTGGCGGTTCGTCGCTGCTGGCCAACTGGATCATCGTGGCGCTGCTGCTGCGGATCAGCGACAACGCCCGACGCCCGGTCGCCGAACTCGACGACACCGCTGACGAGATGACCACCCAGGTGGTGAAAATCAGATGAACACACCTATCCGTCGCCTGTCCCTGGTGGTCGCGATGATGTTCGCGGCCCTGCTGGTGGCCTCGACCATGATCCAGTTCGTCCAGGCCGACGCGTTGAACAACAAGCCCGGCAACCGGCGAACCCTGCTGGCGACCTATGCCAAGGAACGCGGTTCGATCCTGGTCGGCGGAACCGCCGTCGCGGTGTCCACCCCGACCGATGACGACCTGAAGTGGCTGCGCAAATATCCGCAGGGAAAGCTTTACTCCGCAGCGACCGGCTACTACTCGTTCACTTACGGCACCAACGGTGTCGAGCGGGGCTACAACGACCTGCTCTCCGGCAGCAGCGACAAGCTGTTCTACCGTCAGCTGCCCGACGTGCTCACCGGCAAGCAGCCCCAGGGCGCCAGCGTCGAACTGACGCTGCAGGCCAAGGTTCAGCAGGCGGCGGCGAAAGCGCTGGGCAACCAGCGCGGCGCGGTCGTTGCCCTCGACCCGAAAACCGGCGCAATCCTCGCGCTGGTGACCAGCCCTTCGTACGATCCGAATTTGTTGTCCGGTCACGACCTCAACACGGTGCAGAGCAATTGGAAGACGCTCACCACCGAGAAGAACCAGCCCCTGATCAACCGGGCCATCGCGGGAGACCTCTACCCGCCGGGTTCGACGTTCAAGCTGGTGACCGCGGCCGCCGCGTTGTCCAGCGGGAGCTACACCCCCGACTCCGAGCTCCACGGGCCGGCCGCGCTGAAGCTGCCAGGTGTGAGGACCCCGCTGCCGAACGTCACCGGGCAGGCCTGTGGCCCTGGCGACAAGACCACGATGACGCACGCGCTGGAGATCAGCTGCAACACCGCGTTCGCGAGCCTGGGCATGGACCTTGGCCAGGACAAGGTGCGCGCGCAGGCGGCGAAGTTCGGCTTCGGTCAGGCGCTGACCATCCCGATGACCGTCACACCGTCGGTCTTCCCGAGCAGCCTCTCGCAGCCTCAACTGGCACAGTCGTCGATTGGGCAGTTCGACGTGCGGGCCACCCCGATGCAGGTCGCGATGGTCAGCGCCGGGATCGCCAACAACGGCAAGGTGATGCGCCCCTACCTGGTGCAGAACGTCAAGGACAAGAACCTTGACGTCATCTCCTCGACCGATCCGTCGCTCTACTCGACCGCGATCAGCCCCGAGGTCGCCTCGCAGCTGACGACGATGATGAAGACCGTCGTGGCCACCGGAACCGGTCGCAAGGCTCAGATCAATGGCATCGAGGTGGCGGGCAAGACCGGGACAGCGCAGACCGCCCCGGGCATGAACGCCGACGTGTGGTTCACCGGGTTCGCCCCGGCGAACGACCCCAAAATCGCAGTGGCAGTCGTCGTGGAAAACGGCGGCACCGCTGGACAGGAAGCATCCGGAGGATCGGTCGCAGCACCGATCGCCAAGCAAGTCATGGAAGCGGTGGTTGGCCAATGAACCGAACCGGCGACACCCTGGGGGGGCGCTATGAACTCACCGAGCGCATCGCTGCCGGCGGCATGGGAGAGGTCTGGAAATCTCGCGACCAGATCCTCGGCCGTACGGTCGCGCTCAAGCTGCTCAAGGACGGACTCACCGACGAGGTGGGATTCACCGAGCGGTTCCGCAACGAGGCGCGGCTTTCAGCCGCGCTGACCCACGGCAACATCGCTCAGGTCTACGACTACGGCGAGGACGAAGGCACCGCCTACCTGGTCATGGAGTTCGTGCCCGGCATGCCGCTGAGCAAGATCATCGCGGAGAACGCGCCGATCTCGGCTGCCGACACCGCGGGCCTGATTACCCAGGCCGCGCAGGCCTTGCACGCCGCCCACCGCAACGGACTCATCCACCGCGACGTGAAGCCGGCGAACATGCTGGTCACCGCCGACGGCTTGGTGAAACTGACCGACTTCGGCATTGCCCGCGCGGTCGGCGCCTCCGCGATGACCAAGACCGGTGAGGTGATGGGCACCGCCCAATACCTCGCGCCCGAAGCCGCCCTCGGCAAGGAGGTCACCGGCCTGTCCGACGTCTACGCCCTCGGCGTGGTGGCCTACGAAATGCTGTGTGGCCGGCGTCCGTTCGAATCCGACACCCCGGTCACGCTCGCGCTGGCCCACGTGAACCAGCCGCCGCCACAGATGCCCGATGAGGTTCCACCACCCGTACGAGCCGTGGTGCTGGCGACCCTCGAAAAGGACCCGGCGCTGCGACCAGACAGCGCCGCGGAGTTTGCCCGTGCGCTGCGCCAGGCTGTCATTGACTGCGGGCCGATGGGTTTCGACCCGCATGCACGTCCGGCGAAGCCCGGCGCCGCACCCGGTGGCAACAGCGGCCCGAGCGCAACATCAGGGCCGCACTCGCCGCAGCAGCTTCAGCAAGCTCAACCCGGGGCGGCGCTTCCGGGTCGCCACGTCGTCGAGGGTCACCCCTTCCCCACCGGTCCGGCCGCGCCACCGCAGAGTCACCCGGCTGCCGCTGCCTTCCAGGGTGAGTCCGAACCACGCCCGACCGGCCCGAATGCGCCGGGTTCTTCTGGACCTCAGCAGAACATCTCCGGACCGAACCACCCAATCTCTGGTCCGCATTTCCAGCAGTCCGGTCCGCAACCGCAGCAGTCGTCGCTTGCGGGCATCCCCAAGGCCCTCTGGTGGGCCATCGGCGGGGTGATCGCGCTGATTGTCGTGGTGTTGATCATCGTCTTGACCTCCGGCGGCGGCAGCGTCAAGGAGGCGCCCACCAGCATGGCTCCGCAGTCGACGACCAACAGCGGGCAGGTTCTGACCTAATGGCAGATGTTCCCCGCCTGCTCGGCGGACGGTACGAAGTCGGAGAGCTGATCGGCCGCGGCGGCATGGCCGAGGTCCACCTCGGCCATGACACCCGACTCGGCCGCTCCGTCGCGATCAAGATGTTGCGCGCCGACCTGGCCCGTGACAGCACCTTCCTCACCCGTTTCCGGCGCGAGGCGAAGTCGGCCGCTGGCCTGAACCACCATGCGATCGTCGCGGTCTACGACTCCGGTGAGGAGTCGGTGATCGAGACCGGCGGCGCGGAGTTGCCGGTGCCGTACATCGTCATGGAGTTCGTGGACGGCGAGACCCTGCGCGACATCCTCAACGCCGAAGGTCACCTCGCGCCAGATGAAGCCGCCCGGATTACCCAGGGCATCCTGTCGGCGCTGGAGTATTCGCACGAACGCGGGATCGTGCACCGCGACATCAAGCCGGCGAACGTCATGTTGACTCGCGGCGGCCAGGTGAAGGTGATGGACTTCGGCATCGCCCGAGCCCTCGCCGACGTCGGCGCCACGATGACCTCGGCCCAGGCGGTCGTCGGAACCGCCCGCTACCTCTCGCCGGAACAGGCGAAGGGCGACACGGTCGACCCCCGTACGGACCTCTATTCGGCTGGCTGCGTCTTCTACGAATTGCTCTGCGGCCGAACACCGTTCGTCGGTGAGCCAGTCTCGCTGGTCTATCAGCACATCAGTGACAGACCCGCTCCGCCGTCGGTTTATGAGCCGTCGGTTCCGCAAGACATGGACGCCGTCGCGCTGCACGCGTTGGAGAAGCCGCGCGACACCCGCTATCAGAGCGCGGCTGATTTCCGGGCCGACGTGCAAGCAGCCCGTACGCACTCCCCGCTCTCCGAGGAGGCGATGGCCAGCCTCGCCGGCGCCGGGGGGGCGGCCGCTGCTGCCCGCAATGAGGCCGTCACCAGCGAACCTGCTCGCCGTGACAGCACGCGCGAGATCAACGACCGTCACCACCGCTCGAACAACACCGGGCTGTGGGTTGTCGCCGCGATCGCTGCCTTGTTGGCCATTCTCGGCATCGGATACCTGCTGATGAACGGTTCCAATGGGCCGAAGCTGGCGAGGGTCCCCGGGGTGCAGAGTCAGACTCAGGCCGCCGCTGACCAGACTTTGCGCGATGCCAATTTCGTTCCGAAGTTCACCCAGGTCGTGAGCGATCAGACCCAGGGCACCGTGATCGATCAGGATCCCAAGGGTGGCGCCGAGGCGAAGGTGGGATCCACGGTCACCGTGAGTATCTCGGCCGGGCCGGGAACAAAGATCGTGCCTGATGTGTCGGGCAAGACGGTCGATCAGGCAAAGAAGCTGATGTCCGACAGCGGGTTTGCGAATGTCCAGGTGAATCAGAAACAACAGGATGACACTGAATTTGGTGCAGGTCAGGTGGCCTCCACCTCACCTGGTGCGAACACGACGCAGAAACCGACGACGGTCATCCACCTGGTCGTGAGCAGTGGCAAGGTGACGGTTCCGGACGGGCTGAAGGGGCTGACCTATGGGGAGGCCTACGCGAAGCTGACCGGCGCCCACCTGCAGGTGGCGCAGTCGTCGAACCCGGTGTTCACGACCGACCGCAACCTGGCAGGCCACGTTCGGTCCGCGTCGCCGCGGTCCGGTGAGAAGGTCGACGTCAATTCGACGGTGACCCTGACGATGTACGAATACCAGTCGACAGTCACCACAACCGTCGAACCGAGCTCACCGAGTAGCTCACCCTCGAGCTCACCCTCGAGCTCGCCATCGTCGACCTCGAGTTCATCGAGCACCTCGACGTCCCCGTCCTCCACGCCGAGCTCGCCGATCACCACGCCGTCCCTGGCCACGACCCCGACGTCGTCCCCGCCGAACGCTCAGTAGGTCGCGGCCCCGTTGGTCAGCCCGCAGCGGCGGTGTGCACCAGCGGGGCGAGGCCTACCGAACGCTCAACCGCGTCGACCATCCCGGCGTCGACCAGCCAGTTCGCCAGCATCCGGTGGCCGCCCTCGGTCAACACCGACTCGGGGTGGAACTGCACACCATGAAGCGGCAGGTCGATGTGGCGTACGGCCATGATGACGCCCGAATCGGTGCGGCCGGTGACCACCAGTTCGGTCGGCATGGTGGCCGATTCGATCGCCAGCGAGTGATAGCGGGTGGCGGTGAACGGGGAGGGCAGTCCGGCCAGAACCCCGCTGCCGTCGTGGACGATCTGCGAGGTCTTGCCATGCAGCAGTTCTGGGGCGCGACTGACGACTGCGCCATAAGCGACGCCGAGCGCCTGGTGGCCGAGGCAAACCCCGAACATCGGCTGCGCGCGGTCGGCGCAGGCACGAATCATCTCCATCGAAACACCGGCCTCCTCCGGCGTTCCGGGGCCGGGTGAGATCAGCACTCCGTCGAAGCCGACGGCGTCCTCGGTCGTGACCTCGTCGTTGCGACGCACCTCGCATTCCGCACCGAGCTGCTCGAGGTAGCCCACGATCGTGAATACGAAGCTGTCGTAGTTGTCGACGACGAGAATGCGAGTCATGCGGGCCTCACGGTGTGGTGGTGGATGAGGACGACGCTGAGGCCGAACCAGCGGACCCGGGCGCCGGAATCGGCTTCGCGTATTGCAGTTTTGGGGAGCCTTCGTAGGCCGGGAAGGTTACCTCGGACTTGGTCTTGACGTCGTAGCCGATGCCCACAAGATCGACGTAGTCGCGGTAGTTCGACACGTCTGGGTCATCTTGCAACGCAGCCTTGAGCGCCGTCGGATCACCCATCGCGGAGATCGTGAACGGTGGCGAGTAGACGCGGCCCTGCAGGATCAGCGTGTTGCCGACGCAGCGTACGGCCGAGGTCGAGATCACGCGCTGGTCCATCAGCATCATCGACGTGGCCCCGCCGCGCCACAGCGCGTTGACCACTGATTGCACGTCCTGCTGGTGGACGACCATCCAGTTGAGGTTGCCGCCGGCGGGCAACGTCGACGGGTCGCGGTGGGAGTCGTCGAGCGAGACGGTGACCACCGAACCCTTGACGGCGGTGAAGCCGGCCGCAGGCGCCTGCGCGTCGGCGGCGGCTCCAACCGAAGCAGCACCCGGGGCGGCCTTGCCCTTGCTGAGCGTGTCGACCTCGGTCTGCAGACTGCGTACGGTCGTGGCCCGTTCCTTCACCCGACGGTCGGCTTCCTGCACGACCTGCACCAAATCGCGCTGTCCGGGACGCAGGTCGGTGCCCTTCGCGGCCCGCGCGGAGACACCGAACATGAGGCCCGCGGACACGGCAACGACCGTGACCATCGCGGTCCAGGGTGTGCGTCGCTTCATCGGGGCGGCTTTCGGCGGTACGGCGTGAACTACCCTCTAGCCTAACCGCCGCCGCATTCGGGACATACCGGGAGAAAACGTGAGCAAGTCCAGCAAGAAGCCGACCGACGAGAACTCGGAGGGCATCACACCCGACGAAGCCGTCTCGAGCGAGCAGGCGGAGGCCGACGACGCGGGCACGCTAGGCATCAAGAAGAAGTCGAAGGCCCAGCGCGATGCCGAGAAGCAGGAGGCTGCGGACGAGGAGCAGCGCGAGGCCCTGCGCCGCCGTACGCCGCAGGCTGTGAAGTTGGAGAGTGGCGAGAACCCGCGCTGGTGGGTGCCGACCATGCTCAGCCTGATGGTTGCCGGCCTGGTCTGGTTGGTCGTGACCTACCTGTCGCGTGGCAACTACTACCCCGTCCCGGCGCTGAAAAACTGGAACCTCGGCGTCGGCTTCGTGCTGATCATGGCCGGCTTCGTGATGACCACCCGCTGGAAATAGCCCCAGCAGACCAAGAGAACCCGCCCCGATCGCGCAGATCGGGGCGGGTTCTCTTGTTATCCCCAACCTTTTCCACAGCTGGGGATAACTACAGGCGTGTAACTTCGAACTGCTGTACGAGCCGGGTCAGGCAGGAACGCGCGGCGCAGTCAGAACGGCGCGACGGGCGTGTGGGACGCGAAAACGACGTACGCGACCACGGCCAGCGCCACGGTGATCGCACCGAGCGCGAACCATTGGCTGCGGCGCGCCTCGATCCGGGTCACGACCAGTCCGCAGAGGGCGCCGGTGATGGCACCGCCGAGGTGGGCCTGCCAGGCCACGTTGGCGATGACGAAAGACAGGATCGTGTTGATCACGATCAGGCCGATCAGGTTGCTGACATCGCGGCGCAGCCGGATGTTGACCAGCAGCATGGCCAGGAAGAGCCCGAAGATGGCGCCCGAGGCGCCAACGGTGCCGGTGAACCAGGCGTTCCCACCTTGCAGGCTGGTGACCGCCTCATAACCCACTGATCCACCGAGCGCACAGACCAAATAGATCGCCAGATAGCGCGCCCGGCCCAGGGCCGGCTCCAGGATCTGACCGAGCATGAACAGCACCAGCATGTTGAACAGCAGGTGCAGCGGGCTGCCGTTGTCGTGGACGAACGCGGCGGTCAGGAAACGCCACGGCTCGTCTTGGGCCAGCGCCGGCGCGAACATCAACCGGTAGGTCAGCTCATTGCTGAACTCCTGCCCGAGCCAGAGCACCACGCACAGCCCGATCAGGCCGTAGGTGACCACCGGCATCCCGGCTGACCGGCGGACGGCTGCGCGCGGGGTGGCCTTCGCCTGCGCCTTCACGCAGTCGACACACTGAATGCCGACCGCCGCCGGCCGCTGACAAGCGGGGCACGTCGGTCGGTCGCAGCGTTGGCAGCGGACGTAGGCCACCTGCCCCGGATGTCTGGGGCAGGTGGGCGCGTCCGGAGTCGTGTTGGTCAGGAGCGTTACTCCCCGACCGTGACCTTCTCGATCACGACGGGCTCGACCGGGCGGTCGCCCGAACCGGTGCGGACACCGGCGATCTTGTCGACCACGTCGCGGCTCGCCTGGTCGGCGACCTCACCGAAGATGGTGTGCTTGCCCTGCAGCCAGGTCGTCGCACCGACGGTGATGAAGAACTGCGAACCGTTGGTGCCCTTGCCGCGCTGCTTGCCGGCGTTGGCCATCGCAAGGATGTAGGGCGAGTTGAAGTTGCGGTCCGGCGAGATCTCGTCGTCGAAGGTGTAGCCGGGGCCACCGGTTCCGCTGCCCAGCGGGCAACCACCCTGGATCATGAAGCCCGGGATGATGCGGTGGAAGGAGAGACCGTCGTAGAACGGCTCCGGGTTCGAGCGGCCTGCGTCATCGCTGTAGTCGATGTCGCCCTTGGCCAGACCGACGAAGTTCTTGACCGTCGTCGGGGCATCGTTCTCGAACAGAGTGACGTTGATGTCACCGTGGTTGGTGTGCAGCGTTGCGTTCATGGGGCAAGTCTCGCACGCGCGTTCCGCGATCGCAGGGGTGCAGGTATTCACCTGTGGGGAGGAACTCGCCGCCGCGTCGCTGTCGTTAGGCTGGGGACGGAAGTCGGGGTCGATGAACCCTGCAGAAAAAAGGAGATCGCACGTGTTGAGGATTAATCCCTCCCCCGCCGACAAGGCCAAGGGTCATGCTGGCGACCTCAAGTCGGCTGCGCTGGACGCTCTGTCCGCGGCCGCTGGCATCGTGAGCGACGCGGCTGACGCGGCCGCCCCCAAGGTCGAGGCCGCCAAGGTAGCCATCGCCCCCAAGATCGATCAGGCCAAGGAGGCTGCAGCGCCGAAGTTCGACGCGGTCAAGGAGGCAGCGGCCCCCAAGGTCGACGCCGCCAAGGAGGCCGTCGCGCCGAAGGTCGCGTCTGCCAAGAGCAGCTTCGCTGACCACGCGTCGGCCGCGAAGGACGCTGCACCCTCGAGGACAGACCTCAAGAACGCCGCGCCCTCGAAGAAGGACCTGCGCAAGCAGGTGAAGCAGGCGCGTGAAGCGGCGGCTCCGGCCTTCGCAGCCGCTGCCGCTCAGGCGTCGGCCGCTAAGGACGCTGCTGCCCCCAAGGTGCAGGAGTTCGCCGGGCTGACCCGCGAACAGGCCCACAGCCTGTTCAGCGACGAATGGATGCCGCGCATCCAGTCGGCGATCGCGTCGGCCTCCGCCGCTGCGCAGAATGCCGGTGCTCAGGCCCAGCAGGGCGCCACGCAGGCCTACTTGAACCTGCCGCCGCAGGCGCAGGATGTCGTTGACAAGGTGGTGCCCGCCGCCGCCAAGAAGCGCAAGAAGAAGGGCCGCCTGCTCATCGTTCTCGGTCTGGCCGGGGTCGGTGCCGGTGGCTACCTGATCTACTCCGCGAAGAAGAAGCAGCAGACGCAGGAGAGCCAGGCGCTGGTTCGCGCGAACCAAGAGGCTGCGGCAGACGAGAGCCTGCGCAACCCGATCGCCTCGGAGACCGACGGCATTTCGCGTCACTGACGTTCAAAACCCGTCTTTCGCAGTTGAGACCCCCGGCGCATCGCGCCGGGGGTCTCATGCGTTCGGGCCACGACCCAGCGCCCTACCCGCGCGTACGCCACTAGGCTCGCGACGTGAACGTTGTCTTCCTGGCACCCAATTTCCCGCACTACCAGCGTGAATTCCCCCGAGCGCTCAAGGCGGTCGGTGCCACTGTTCACGCGATTGGTGAAAGCCCGTGGGAGTGGCTCGACGAGGAGCTGCGCAGCTGGATCGACCACTACTACCAGGTCGGTTCGGTGACCGACGTCGACCAACTCGAGCAGGCCGTCCGCCACTTCCAGGACAGCCGCTGGATAGACGCGCTCGAAGCCACCATCGAGTCCCACACCCTGCCCGCTGCGATCGTCCGCGAGCGCTGCGGGATCCCGGGCACCTCCGTACGAACGACGTGGTTGTGCCGTGACAAGCCGAGCATGAAGGAAGCGTTGCGTGCCGCCGGAATTCCGACGGCCGCCTCGATCGGGGCATCCGATGCCGATGAGATCCGCGAGTTCGTGGCCCGCGAGGGCTACCCGATCATCATCAAGCCGCGCGATGGCGCCGGGGCCGCCGGCACCCACAAAGTCAGCAACGACACCGAACTGCAGGCGGTGATCGACGGGCTCGGCGACGCCGCCTCGGTCGCGGTCGAGGAGTTCATCGAGGGTCACGAGGGGTTCTACGACACGATCAGCGTCGACGGTTCGATCGCGCTCGACTTCGCCTGCCACTACTACCCCGGCGTCCTTGAAGCCATGCGTACGCGGTGGATCAGCCCGCAGTACATCTCGACGAACCGGATCGATCAGGGCGAGCTCTACGGCCAACTGCGCGAGCTCGGCGAAGCGGTCAACCGCACGCTGGGGATCGAGACCTCGGCGACCCACATGGAGTACTTCGTTTCACCCAAAGGCCTGCGGTTCAGCGAAATCGGCGCCCGCCCGCCGGGCGTCGGCTGCTGGGACCTCTACGCCGCAGGCAACGAGATGGACATCTACCGCGCGTGGGCTGACGCGATCGTCCACGGGCAGGTGTGGCACGTCCCCAGTCGTGCGTACGCCGCCGGCATCATTGCGCTGCGCCCCGACCAGGACGGCGTCATTTACGACATCGATGGGGTGGCCGAGGTGCACCACAAGTACGGCGACTTCCTGATCGACGAGCGCCTGCCCTATGGCGAGGGCACTCAGCCGATCGAGGCCGGCTACATGGCCAACGCGTGGATCCGCCTGCGCCACCCCGACTTCGACACCCTGCGCGAGATGCTCGACGATGTCGGCCGCATCGTGCAGGTGCGCGCATCCTGACCACATGAGCGTTGTTCTCCTCGGCCCGCAACGCCGGCCGTCGCTGGATCGTCTTGTCGCCGAGCTGGGTCTCGACGGCCCCTTCGTCACCATCACCGCCGGCTGGCAGGAGCGCGAGAAGGACGATCGTGAGATCGACCTGCACCTCGGCGGCCGCTCGCGCAACCTGCACCTCTGGCACCGGATGCAGCACGTCTTTGACAACGATCCCGCCTACGCCCAGGCCCACCAAGTGCGCCGCGCGCGCCTGCTCGAAATGCAGGAGCTCTATCGACTCGGTCTGTCCCACACCGTGCAATTCCTGGAGGAACTGCGCCACCGTACGATCGGCTCGCCCGCGCTGCGGGAGTCCGCCGTGCAGGACGCGGTCGGGGTCTTCCGCGGCATGGACCGGCAACACATTTCGCGGGTGCGGGAGATCCAAGGCGAGTTCTACGCGAGTTATCCACCGCACGAACGCCCGGCGATCGCCCAGCACCGCATCGAGGTCGCCGCCTTGATGGCCGAGGCATCCGCGGTGGTGATCGCCGGTGGGCATGTCGTCGATCTGCTGGACGCGTTGCACCTGTTCAACGTCGCCGGCGGGCTGGACCACCTGCCGATCATCGCTTGGTCGGCCGGCGCGATGGCGCTCACCTCTGCGGTGGTGCTCTTCGATGAACACGCCGTACGAGGCCCGGGTTGCGCCGAGGTGTTCGACCAGGGCCTTGGTGTGTTGCCTGGGCTTGCCGTCTTCCCGGCCGCGCACCAGCGACTGCGCACCAACGATCGGGAGAACCTGGGCTGGTTGGCGCAACGGTTCGCGCCGTCCATCTGTTTGCCGCTCGACCCAGGGACTCGAGTCGAGCTCGGCGCTGACGGGCGACCGCCGGCCGACGCCACGGTGATCGACGTAGCCGGCGCGATGGGTCCGCTCTCCGAGGCGGCACTGGTTTCGACAGGGGGTGGGCATGGCCAAGCTGGCAATCAACCGACTGCGTGATCGCGGGCCGCTGGACGACGCGCGGATCGACCGCTTCCTGCAGCGCCATCCGGTGCCGATCGTCGAAGGCGTGAAGTGCACCTTCCTGTTCCGGGGCAGCGCGCACGACGCGGTCGATGAGGTGTGGGTGTGTCATCGGATCGTGGGGCAGCCGGATCGGGTGCCGATGAAGCGCATCCCGAACAGCACCTTGTGGTTCACGATCTTCGAACTGCCGGCTGGCTCCCGAGTCGAATATCAGATCGAGGTGCGCCGCGGCGAGCAGTACGAGCGGTTCAACGATCCGTTGAACCCCAAACTCGCGCACAGCCCGGTTGGGTCCTCCTCGGTGTGTCAGGCCAGCGGATACACCGAGCCGGAGTGGGCGCGCTACGACCCTGAGGCCCGGCCCGGTGAGTTGCTGGAGATGAGCCTGCCCAGCGGTGCGCTCCGTCGCGAATCCCATTGCCGCGTCTATCTGCCTGCCCGCTATCGAGCCACCCACCGCTATCCGCTGCTGGTCGTCCACGATGGCGACGACTTCCTGAACTTCGCGGCGATGAAGAACGTGCTCGACAACCTGATCCATCGCCGCGACATGGCCGAGACGATCGTCGCCTTCACCAACCCCGGCGATCGGACCCGCGAATACGCCAACTCCGCCCAACACGCCCGCTTCCTGGTGGCCGAGTTGATTCCCCGGCTCGAGGCGGACCTGCCGCTGCTCGAAACTCCCGCCGGCCGCGCCCTGATGGGCGCCAGTTTCGGCGCGATCGCCAGCCTGTCGACGGCGTACCGATACCCCGATCATTTCGGCTCGCTGCTGCTGCAGTCCGGGTCGTTCGTCTTCACCGACATCGGCGACGATCACGGCGGCGGGCCGGCGTTCGACCCGGTCGTACGGTTCATGAACCGCTATCGCCGCAACCCCACCCGAGTCGTCGATCGGATGTACGTCTCCTGCGGCATTTACGAGCCGCTGATCGTGCCGAATCGGTCGATGGTCAACGTCTTCCGGGGCACCGGCATGGAGGTTCGCTACTCCGAGGCGCGCGACGGTCACTCGTGGGAGGACTGGCGCGACCGGCTGCGCGAGGGATTGTCGTGGCTGTTCCCCGGCGAGCAGCAGTACTACTACGAGTGACCTTGTGTTCGTTGGTGGGCACTCGTCCCGCCATCCGGACGCCCGGCGTACGCTGCTGCGCATGTCCGTGACTCCCGCCGACGTACGCGCTGCCGCCGAGCGGATCGGTGAGCAGGTCATCCGCACCCCGCTGACCCACAGCCACCGGCTGTCGGCCGCGACCGGCGCGACCGTGTTGCTCAAGCGCGAGGATCTGCAGCCTGTCCGTTCCTACAAACTGCGTGGCGCGCTCAACCTGATCGCGCAACTGACCGACGTCGAGAAGGCTGCCGGAGTGGTGGCCGCGAGCGCCGGGAACCACGCGCAGGGTGTCGCTCTCGCCTGCGCCGATCTGGGCGTCGCGGCCCGGATCTACCTGCCGGCCGGCACCCCGCGGCAGAAGCGCGACCGGGTGGTTGCCTTCAGCGACAACCGAGTCGAACTGGTGCTCGGCGGCGAGACCTACGACGAAGCCGCTGCAGCTGCGTACGCCGACGCGCAGCGGACCGGCGCGACCGTCGTTCCGGCGTTCGATGACCCACGGATCATCGCCGGTCAGGGCACCGTCGTCAGCGAGATCGTCGACCAACTCGGCGGGCTGCCCGACGTGGTCATCGTCCCGGTCGGTGGCGGCGGGCTGCTCGCCGGAATCCTTGCCGCGCTTGGTGATTCGCTCGAGAAGGTGCGGGTCGTCGCCGTCGAGCCGACGGGAGCAGCGTCGCTGACCGCGGCGCTCGCTGCGGGCGAACCGGTCACCCTCGAGGAGATCGACGGCTTCGCCGATGGAACCGCGGTGCGCCGCGTCGGGGACCGTACGTTCCCGATCATCGCGGGGTCCGACACCGAGGTCCGCACCGTCGAAGAGGGCGCGATCTGTGTGGAGATGCTGGCGCTCTATCAAACCGAAGGGATCATCGCCGAGCCCTCAGGAGCGCTGGCCTCCGCGGCCGCTAAGGAACTCGACCTGCGGAGTGGCGAAACTGTCGTCTGCATCATCTCCGGCGGCAACAACGACGTCTCCCGCTATGGCGAGGTGGTCGAGCGGGCCCTGATCCACGAGGGTCGCAAGCACTACTTCCTGGTGGAGTTCCCGCAGCAGCCGGGCGCGCTGCGCAGCTTCCTGGACGACATCCTCGGCCCTGACGACGACATCGCGCTGTTCGAATACCTGAAGAAATCGGGCCGTGATTACGGTCCTGCGCTCGTCGGGGTCGAACTCGGCACAGCGGCGGACTACGAGCCGCTGCGCAAGCGGATGGACGCGAGCCCGTTGCGGATCGAGCACGTCCCGCCGAACAGCCCGCTGTTCAGCTTCATTCTCTGAGCGCGACTCAGCCGACCACCGTGCGCCGCCGCGACCGCGGCTGGCAGCTCCGACACCAGAACAGGTTGCGGCCGCCAATCTCCTTCAGCGAGACCGGGGTTCCGCAGACCAGGCAGGGTTGCCCGGCGCGGCGATAGACGTAAACCTCACCGCCGTGCTTGTCGACTCGCGGCGGGCGATCCATTGCCTCGGGGGTGTGCTCGGGATAGACCGTGTCGATCCGGCCGTCTCGGACGCCCAACGGCATCAGCGTCACGAAGTCCTCCCAGATCGCCTCGAACTCGCTGCGCCGCAAGAACTTTCCGGACATGTACGGGTCGATCCGGTGCCGAAAGAGCGCCTCGGCGCGGTAGATGTTCCCGACGCCGGCAAACACCTTCTGGTCCATGCAGAGCACCCCGATCGGGGTGGTCGTGCGATGAATCCGAGTCCAGGCCAGCTCCGGGTCGGCATCGGCACGCAGCGGGTCCGGACCGAGCACCGACACGATCTTGGTGACTGCCTCCGGTGTCTTCAGTTCGCAGACGTTCGGGCCGCGCAGGTCCATCGTGAAGGCAGGCTGCTCGACCGATAGACGCCAGCGAATCGCGCCTTCGGCAGGCGGTTCGTAGGAATCGGCGAAGAAGAACTTCCCGAGCAGGCCGAGGTGGATGTTCACCGCGCCCGGAACGTCGGCGAACGAGACGAACATGTGCTTGCCGTAGGCCTCGGCCCGATCGAAGGTCCGGCCGTCGACCTCGTCGGCGGCGAAGCGACCCTGCGGCGACGTCGAGCGCACCGGAAGGCCGGTGAAGTGAGCGTTCAGGATGCCGGAGATCCGGTGTGTGACATGACCTTCGGGCATTAGTGAATCGTATCGGCCGGGCGGCCGGCGGCGTCGGCTGCTGACTCAGCCGGCGAAGAGCCCGTCGGCGCCCAGCAACGGATTGTTCACCGTCGCAACCCGCTCACCTTCGGCAATCGCGCCCGGCGCGGTTCCCTTCCCGAACGGGCTCCCGCCGAGGCGCTCGCGGCCATGCGGCTCGGCCCAGTTCGACAGGTCCGGACCATCGGGCACGATCCCGGTGGGGTTCACGTCGTGGTGCACGACGTAGTAGTGGCGCTTGATCTGGACGAAGTCGACGGTGTCGCCGAACCCCGGTGTCTGGAACAGGTCGCGGGCGTAGCCCCAGAGGTTCGGCAACTCGATCAGCTTGCTGCGGTTGCACTTGAAGTGACCGTGGTAGACGGGGTCGAAGCGGCTCAGGGTGGTGAACAACCGAACGTCGGCCTCGGTGATGTGGTCGCCCATCAAGTAGCGCCGATCCGCGAGCCGCTCCTCGAGCCAGTCCAAGGCGGTGAACAGGCGTTCGTACGCAGCGTCGTACGACGTCTGTTCGCCGGCGAACCCACAGCGGTAAACGCCGTTGTTGACCTCGGTGTAGATCCGGCGCATCACCGGCTCCATCTCCTCGATCAGCTCGGCCGGCCACAGGTCTGGCGCGCCGTCGCGCTGAAAGCGGGTCCACTGCGACGCGAAGTCGGCGGTGATCTGCGGGAAGTTGTTGGTGACGACTTTGCCCGACGGGATGTCGACCACAGCGGGAACTGTGATCCCGCGCGGATAGCCCGGCTGACGCTTCTCGTAGGCGTCCTTGAGCCGCGGAATGCCCAGGACCGGGTCGACCTCACCGGGGTCTAGATCGAAGGTCCAGGAGTCTTCGTCGTGAGTCGGGCCCGCCAGCCCCATCGAGATCGCGTTCTCCAGCCCGAGCAACCGGCGCACGATGATCGTGCGGTTTGCCCACGGGCAAGCCCGCGCGGCGATCAGCCGGTAACGGCCCGCTTCCACCGGCCAATCAGCCGACGGATCATCCAGGATCCGATCGGTGATGTACGTGGTGTCGCGGTTGTATTCCTGCTCGACGTAACCCGTGGCCATAGGCCAACCGTACGCCCGGCCGGACCGCCCGTTCACTGCCCCAGCGATCCCACGGCTTTGGCCACGACCAGCAGTGACGTGAGCAGCGCAGCCGTCGCTTGGGTTCCCATGAGGCACTTCGCCCGGGTCGTCAACGGCATGGTGTCCGTCGGGCTGAACGCGCTGGAGTTGGTCAGGGACATGTAGGCGTAATCGACGAACGTCGGAATCCAACCGGACGTCGCGCTGGCCGTTGCCTTCACCTCCACGACAGCGTCGTCGTTCTCGTCCTGGGAGAAGCGCCAGTCTGCTGGGGGCAGGTCGGCGCGGGCCGTCTTGCGGCGAACCACCGGGCCGCCCCGGTCCAGCTCCCAATAGAGCAATGCGAACCCGATCATCCCGGTCACCCACACCTGCATGCCACCGATCAACAGACTGCTGTTGTCGGCGCTTTTCGCCGGCAACGCGGCCAGCAGCTGCCCGAGCGCCACGAAGTTGGTCACGATGATCACGCCGGCGAGCGCCGTCGACACCCAGCGCGACCAGCGGCTCTCCCGCGTCATCCGTACGGGGTCGGAGACCACCAGCGCAATCAACAGCAGCAGCTCAAGACCGGGCACCACGAACCGCTGCGAGAACAGGATCTGGTTGGGCATCAGCGCGTAGGTGAGAGCTGCCACCAGCACCGCGATCGCAGGCGGCCAGCGATGCTCACCCTGCGCAGTTCTGCGCCGCGGTGATTCGTCGAGCACATCGTCGGAGTCGTTCACCGGATCAGCTTAGGAGCAACCCCGTGCGCCGATCGAAGCAAACCAAAAACCGCCCCTGACCGTTAAGTCAGAGGCGGTTCTAGCTGGTGGAGGTAAGGGGACTCGAACCCCTAACCCCCTGCTTGCAAAGCAGGTGCGCTACCAATTGCGCCATACCCCCAGACCGGGCCACGTCAGTGGACCGGGGCGAACTCAGCTGGAGGTCGACGAAGCGTCGAAGCTGTTGGAGCCGGGCTTGTCGGAGGCCTTCGACCACATGTCCTTGCCAACCGAGTGCTGCTTGTACTTCTGCGAAGCAAACGCGGCGGCGCCAGCAGCGGCGACAACCATCAGGGCCTTCTTCATGGGTTTTCTCCTCGAGGTGAGATGAACGGGTGGTGGGCCTAACAGGACTTGAACCTGTGACCTCTTCCTTATCAGGGAAGCGCTCTAACCGACTGAGCTATAGGCCCGTACACCGTTCCGCGTTGCCGCTAGGGCAACGCCGAATGAGGTTACCCCATGCGGGCACGGGGCTCCAAAACGGCCGTCAGTCGTCGGTCAGGGTGAGTTGCAGTCCACCGACCAGGGAGGCACAGATGTTGTACAAGAAGGCAATCAATGTCGCGATCGCCGTCATCAGGATGACGTCGATCACCCCGATCAATACTGACAGAGACAGCACCCGACCGAAGCCGATGTAGTCCATCAGATTGAAACTGGATCCCTCACGGTCGAGGGTTCGCAGCAGTTCGTTGATGTTGTCGAAGACACCCATCCCGGCCAGAACGGTCCACAGGACGCCGACCATCACGACGGTGGCGACACCGATCGCGACGGACAGCAGGAAGGAGATCTTGAAGACCGAGAACGGGTCGACCCGCGAGACGGTCAGCCGCACCCGACGAGGAGTTGCGCGACCCGGACGCTGGCCGGCGCGAGCCGGTGGACGCTTCCCGGTGGCTGGACGCGCCGCGGTTGCCCGCGGGTTGGGTCGCCGCGCCGGGGCACTCTTCGGGCTACCCGCAGGCAGTTTCGCTGCCGGGTCCTTCGAGGTGGTGTTGCCACCACTGGGCGTGGTCACTCCTGGCCTCCATCGTTGTCGGTGTCAGGTGTCCCCGTCTCCGTAGCCGCGTCGTTCGGTGTGTCGACCACATCGTCGGAGTCTGACGGCTCGATCGAACCTACAACCTCCTGCGCCTCGACGTCACTTTCGGCATTGCGGGCAACGGCAACGATCGTGTCACCCTTATCTGGAGTGGCGAACTGAACGCCCTGGGTGGATCGACCCGTACGACGGACCTCATCGACCCGCGAGCGGACGATCTTGCCCTTCTCCATCACGACCATGACCTCATCACCGTCGTCAACGGTCAGCGCGCCGACCAGTTCCCCGCCGCGTTCGGAGAAGTTGGCGACCTTCACCCCGAGCGTGGCCCGGCCCTTGACCGGGTATTCGGAGGTGGCGGTGCGCTTGGCCAGTCCGTTGCGGAAGACCACGAACAGGTCGGGGTCGGTTCCCTCATCGACCACGGAGATCGACAGCAGTTCGTCGCCGGCGCGGAACTTCATGCCGGTGACCCCGCTGGTCGAACGTCCCATCGGGCGGATCGTGTCGTCGGTCGCGTGGAAGCGCACCGACTGACCCTTGCGCGAGACCAGCAGAATGTCGTCGGCCGACGAGCAGAGGCCAGCACCGACCAACTCGTCGCCGTCGCGCAGGTTCACCGCGATCAGACCACCGGAGCGCGGCGAGTCGTATTCGGTCAACCGGGTCTTCTTGACCAAGCCCTTGCGGGTGGCGAGCACCAGGTAGTCCGAGGCGTCATAACCGGTCAGCGACATCACGCCGGCGATCTGCTCGCCCGGCTGGAAGGCCAGCAGGTTCGCGACGTGCTGGCCCTTGGCCTCACGGCTGCCCTCGGGCAACTCGTAGGCCTTGATCCGGTAGACCCGGCCCGAGTTGGTGAAGAACAGCAGCCAGTTGTGGGTGCTGGTGACGAAGAAGTTCGACACGACGTCGTCGCTGCGCAGGTTCGCCCCGCGAACGCCCTTCCCGCCGCGACGCTGCGAACGGTATTCCGAGACCTTCGTACGTTTTGCGTAGCCGCCGCGCGTCACGGTGACCACTACGTCTTCGGCCGGGATCAGGTCTTCCATAGACATGTCGCCGTCGAACGGCACGATCTGGGTGCGGCGGTCGTCGCCGTACTTGGTAACGATCTCGGCCAGTTCATCCCGCACGATCTGACGCTGCCGCTCAGGCTTGGCGAGGATGTCCTTGTAGTCATCGATCTTGCGCTGCAGTTCGTCGTGGTCGTCGAGGATCTTCTGCCGCTCTAGTGCCGCCAGGCGGCGCAGCTGGAGAGCGAGGATGGCCAGAGCCTGCACCTCGTCAACATCCAGCAACTCCATCAGGCCACCCTTGGCCTCGTCGGCCGACGGCGAACGCCGGATGAGGGCGATGACCTCGTCGAGCATGTCCAGCGCCTTGAGGTAGCCGCGCAGGATGTGGATGTCCTTCTCGGCCTCATCCAGGCGGTATTGGGTGCGCCGAACGATGACTTCGATCTGGTGGTCAACCCAGTGGCGGATGAACGCAGAGATCGGCAGGGTGCGCGGCACCCCATCGACGAGGGCCACCATGTTCGCGCCGAAGTTGGTCTGCAGCTGGGTGTGCTTGTAGAGGTTGTTCAGCACCACCTTGGCGACCGCGTCGCGCTTGAGCACCACCACCAGGCGCTGGCCGGTGCGGCCGGAAGTTTCGTCCCGCAGGTCGGCAATGCCACCGATCCGGCCCTCCTTGACCAGCATCGCGATCTTCTCGGCGAGGGCGTCAGGGTTGACCTGGTAGGGCAACTCGGTGACGACCAGGCACTGGCGGCCCTGGATCTCCTCGACATTGACCACCGCGCGCATCGTGATCGAGCCACGGCCGGTGCGGTAGGCCTCCTCGATGCCCTTGGTGCCCATGATCAGCGCGCCGGTCGGGAAGTCCGGGCCAGGGATGGTGACCATCATCTGGTTGAACAGCTCTTCGCGGGTGGCGTCGGGGTGGTTCAGCAGCCAGGTGGCGCCCGCGGCGACCTCGCGCAGGTTGTGGGGCGGGATCTGGGTGGCCATGCCGACCGCGATCCCGGACGAGCCGTTGACCAGCAGGTTCGGGAAGCGCGCCGGCAACACCGTCGGCTGCAGGGTCTTGCCGTCGTAGTTCGGCTCGAAGTCCACGGTGTTTTCGTGGATGTCGCGCACGAGTTCCATCGCCAGCGGCGCCATCTTGCACTCGGTGTATCGCGGCGCTGCCGCACCGTCGTTGCCCGGTGAACCGAAGTTTCCCTGACCGTGAATCAGTGGGTAGCGCAGTGACCACGGCTGCACCAAACGCACCATCGCGTCGTAGATCGCCGAGTCACCGTGTGGGTGATATTGACCCATCACGTCACCGACGACGCGGCTGCACTTGTTGTAGCCGCGGTCGGGGCGGTAGCCACCGTCGTACATCGCGTAGACGATGCGGCGGTGGACCGGCTTCAACCCATCTCGTACGTCGGGCAGCGCGCGGCTCACGATCACGCTCATCGCGTATTCGATGTAGCTGCGCTGCATCTCGGCGTTCAAGTCGACGGGGTCGACGTTGTCCCCGGTCGGTGTGGTCGTGTCGTCAGTCATGCGTTTCCTTCGAAAAGATCAGCTCTAAGTCGGTGTACGAGAAGCGGGCGACGATCAAATGTCGAGGAACCGCACGTCCTTGGCGTTGCGCTGGATGAAGCCGCGCCGGCTCTCCACGTCTTCGCCCATCAGGATCGCGAAGATCTCATCGGCGGCCGCGGCGTCGTCGAGGGTGACCTGCAGGAGGGTGCGAGTGGCAGGGTCCATCGTGGTGTCCCACAGCTCCTCGTAGTTCATCTCACCCAGACCCTTGTAGCGCTGCACCGCGTTGTCCTTCGGCAGCCGCCAGCCCTTCGCCTGGCCCTGCTGCATCAACGCGTCGCGCTCGCGGTCAGAGAAGGCGAACTCGTGGTCGTGGTTGCTCCACTTGAGCCGATAAAGCGGCGGCTGCGCCAAGTAGACGTAGCCGGCCTCGATCAGCGGCCGCATGAAGCGGAAGAGCAGCGTCAGCAGGAGAGTACGGATGTGCATGCCGTCGACATCGGCGTCGGCCATCAAGACGATCTTGTGATAGCGCGCCTTCTCAATGGTGAAGTCCTCACCGAAGCCGGTTCCGAACGCGGAGATCAACGACTGCACTTCGTTGTTGGCCATCACCTTGTCGATGCGGGCCTTCTCGACGTTCAGGATCTTGCCGCGGATCGGCAGGATGGCCTGGTTGTGCGGGTTACGGCCCTGGGTGGCCGAACCACCGGCCGAGTCACCCTCAACGATGTAGACCTCGGAGATCGTCGGGTCGTTGCTCTGGCAGTCCTTGAGCTTGCCGGGCATCGCGGCAGAGTCGAGCAGACCCTTGCGGCGGGCGGTCTCGCGAGCCTTGCGCGCGGCCATCCGCGCGGCAGCGGCCTGGACAGCCTTGCGAATGACGGCCTTGCCCTCGTTCGGGTGCTGGGCCAGCCAGTGCTCGAACTCGTCGCGGACGGCCGTCTGCACGAACCCCTTGACCTCGGAGTTTCCCAGCTTGGTCTTGGTCTGACCCTCGAACTGTGGTTCGCCCAGCTTCACCGAGATCACCGCGGTGAGGCCTTCACGGACGTCTTCACCGGTGAGGTTCGGCTCCTTCTCCTTGAGCAGTTTCTGCTCGCGGGCGAAGTTGTTGACCAGGGAGGTCATCGCGGCGCGGAAGCCCTCTTCGTGGGTTCCGCCCTCGTGGGTGTTCACCGCGTTGGCGTAGGTGTGGACCGATTCGCTGTAGGAGTTGGTCCACTGCATCGCGACCTCGACCGACATCATCCGCTCGGTGTCTTCGGTCTCGAACGCGATGATGTCGTCGTGGACCGGCTCGTTGCGCTTGGAGCTGTTGAGGTGCTTGACGTAGTCGAGCAGACCATTGTCGTAGCGGTAGGTGACGGTGCGGGCCTTCTGCTTCTTGCCCGAGTCGTCAGCCCCCACCTCGATCGCGTCGGAACTCTCCGACCCGATCTCCGACAGGTCGTCGAGACCTTCGTCATCCTCGACGACTGCCTTGGCCCGCTCGTCGGTCAGCGAAATGGTCAAGCCCTTGTTGAGGAAGGCCGTCTGCTGGAACCGCGCGCGGAGGGTCTCGAAGTCGTAGACCGTCGTGTCGAACGTTTCTTCGCTCGCCCAGAAGGTGAGGGTGGTGCCGCTGGGCTCATCGGGCTCCATCGCGCGGACGTCTTCCAACGGTCCGTTGGGCTCACCGTGAGCGAAGGACATCTCGAAGACGCGGCCGTTCTGACGGACCTGAACCTCGAGCCGGCTCGACAGGGCGTTGACCACCGACGAACCGACGCCGTGGAGACCGCCGGAGACTTTGTAGCCGCCGCCGCCGAACTTGCCACCGGCGTGCAGCTGGGTCAGCACCAGTTCAACGGTCGACATGCCGTATTGCTCGTTCATCCCGGTCGGGATGCCGCGGCCGTGGTCGGTGACGCTGACCCCGCCGTCTTCGCGCAGGGTGACCAGCACCCGGTCGTTGTGGCCGGCCATCGCTTCGTCAACGGCGTTGTCGACGATCTCCCAAACGAGGTGGTGAAGACCCCGTTCTCCGGTGGATCCGATGTACATGCCAGGCCGCTTGCGAACGGCTTCGAGGCCCTCCAACACCTGGATCGCTGAGGCGTCATAAACGACCTCGTCACTACTGTTGGACGGTTGCGCGGTGTCGGTCACAGTGCTCCTCGTGAAGACCTGACAAAAACTCCGCACAGTCTATCGTGCGCAGCCGGTTCACACCGCCGAGGACGCGCTCAGCGGTGGATAGAACCGATTTTCAGGGGTCCGGATGAGGGCCGGTACGTCGGCTAGGGGTTCAGCGCCTCGCAGGCGCAATTGGCGAGATCAGTTCTGGCTCGGCATCACGTAGACCGTCGGGCGCTTGCCGTTATCGGGTGAACTGACCCCGACGCACTCGATGTAACTGCCGGTCAGGTGGTTGCAGGTGACGTTGTACTGCAGGCCGCTGCCGCCCTCACTCTTGAGGCTTTCGACCTGGAACGTGCTCGACTGACCGTCGGTCGGCGGGGAAGTTTGCACAGTCGAGTAGATCCGCGAGGCGAACGCACACGACACCGCAGCCGAGGTCGTGAAGGTCGTGTCACTGCCACAGGAACTCTGCGCCGCGGGCAGGGAGACCGCCGACGAACTGCTGCTGGTGGAGGTCGAGCTGCTGGAGCTATTGGACGTGCTGGAGGAGCCGTTCGAGGAAGAGCTGCTGCCGCTTTGATCGGTGGTGACCGAGGTGGTGGCGAGCGGGATCTGGCTCGGACCGGCGTTGCTGCCGCTGGAGCCGCTGCGGAAGACCAGCCAGCCAACCACGGCCAGCACCACCAGCGAGATCCCAATCACCAACAGCGGCATCAGCGCCGACCGCTCGCGCTTCTCACGCGGCGGTTCTGGGTAATAGCCACCGCCCTGCGTCGGCTGCTGGTGATAGCCGGCAGGCGCCGTCTGTCCGGCGTACGCCGTGGGCATGCCGGGGTCGGTGCGGTCTGGGTCCTCGTGGCCTGGGCCAAAGAACTTGTCGAAGGTGTCGTCCCCCGGATTATTGCCCCGATCCGGCGGTCCGCTCTGGTTGGTCACGCGTGCCTCCTCGGGGCCGTTGAGCGAAGGACAGTGTAAAGCGCGAACCTCAACCGTAGGTGTCCCTCGGGCCGCGACCACCGTGAACCTTGCGGAATCCACGCGACCACGACGGGGTCGCAGGACCCGCCAGCCGCAGCTCGGTGACGATCTTGGCGCCGACCTCCTGCTCGATCTGGCCGAGGATGGTGGAGGTCATGTATTCGAGTTGGGTGCGCCAGGCCGTCGAGTCCGCGCGCACGGTCAGCACACCGTCCTCGAAGGCGACCGCCTCGGTGTGACTGGCGACGTCGGGGCCGACGATCTGCGGCCATTTCGCCAACACCGAGCCGGCAGCCACATCGACTCGCCACCCGCGATCCAGCAGCATCCGCTGCATCTGATCGCCCAGCACGGCCGGGTCACGGCCTGAGTCTGCGGCAGCTGGCTGGTCCCACCGCCGCCTGCGCATCGGCCGTTGGCCGGGACGAAGGCCCTTGTCCCGCGCCGTACGACGGGCCCGGGCGACCGCGTCCCGCAGGGCATCCTGCGGGTCGTACGGGTCGGGCTCGTCTTCGGACACCCCACCAGCCTAAGAGGTCGTCGGCTCGACGACCCCCCTCGTCACCTCAAAGCGGCGCCCGGTCAGCGACTCTGGAACATCGTCGGCCACCGCGGCCGTGATCAAGACCTGCTCCGCGTCGGCAATCAGCGCTGCCAGTCGGCGCCGGCGTCCGCCGTCGAGTTCGGCGAACACGTCGTCGAGCACCAGCACCGGGTCGGTGCCCAGGTCGTGCCGCAGCAACTGGAAGGCGGCTAGGCGCATGCCAAGGGCGAACGACCACGACTCTCCGTGGCTCGCATATCCCTTGGCCGGCAGGTCACCGAGCTGCAGGACCATCTCGTCGCGGTGTGGGCCGACCAAGGTGATCCCACGGTCCAGTTCCTGACGGCGTACGTCGGCGAAGGTTTCGTGCATGCCCGCCACCAGAGCGTCCTGTTCGGGCACCTCGCCCGCGGCAATCTGGTCGGAAAGTTTCACGTGCAACGACGACCGATAGGTCAACCCGGCGTCGCCCTGACCGGCGGAGACCTGGTCGTACGCCTGCGCAACGTAGGGCTGCAGGTCACGCAGGAGTCGAAGGCGGGCATAGGTCAGATTCGCACCAACCGAGGCGAGGTGTTCATCCCACACGGGCAGGGTTGCCTCAAGTGCTCCGCGGTCTTGCCCGGCCCGGAAGGAGCGCAGCAGGGCATTGCGCTGCTTGAGAATCTTGTCGTAGTCGGATCGCGCGGCCGCCCACTTGGGCTGGCGAGCGACCAGCAGGTCGTCCAGGAAGGCGCGCCGGGTCGAGGGGTCACCCTTGACCAGCGCGAGGTCCTCGGGCGCGAAAAGTACGGTTCGGATGACGCCGAGGATGTCGCGCGCGCGAGTAGAAGGTGATCGACCGACGCGGGCGCGATTGGCCCGGCCGGGATTCAGTTCGAGTTCGAGCTGTTGCTCGTGGCCATCGCGGACGACTGCCGCGCGGACGTAGGCCTTCTCGGCGCCCGCCCGAACCAGGGGGGCGTCGGTCGAGACTCGGTGAGAGCTCAGCGACGCGAGGTAACCGATCGCCTCGACCAGGTTGGTCTTGCCTTGCCCGTTCAGCCCGACGAACGTGGTGATGCCCGGTTCGAGCGCCACCTCCGCCTCGGGATAGGACCGGAAGTCCACGAGGGAGAGGTGGCGAACGAACACCGGCTCATCGTAGGTGAGCCATCAGCGGGCTCAGTGCTCGGAAGCGCTGGCTCCCGGGGTCGACTGACCCTGCGTCGACTTCGTTTCGGCGGCCGGGGAGACCTCCGCCTTGCCGTCCTTGCGCCACGGCTCCTCACCGAACTTCATCACCTCGTGGCCACCGAACTGACCGCGCAGCGCGGCAACGGCCTGCATCTGCGGGGAGTTCTCTTGGCGCGAGGTGAAGCGGGCGAACAGCGCGGCGGCCAGCACCGGCATCGGGACAGCCAAGTTGATGGCCTCCTCCAGGGTCCAGCGGCCTTCACCGGAGTCGGTGGAGTATTCGCTGACGCCCTCGAGGTGCGGGGTTTCCTTCAGCGCCTTGACCATCAGGTCCAGCAGCCAGGAACGCACGACGGTGCCACGGGTCCAGGCCTTGAAGCAGCCCTCGACGTCGGTGACGATGTCCTTTGCCTCGAGCAGTTCCCAGCCCTCGGCGTAAGCGTGCATCAGGCCGTACTCGATGCCGTTGTGAACCATCTTCGCGTAGTGGCCAGCCCCCACGGCGCCGGCGTGAACCCAGCCCTCGTCGCGCGGACCTTCGGGGCGCAGCGCGTCGAAGATCGGCATCAGCCGCTCGATGTTCTTGGGGTCGCCACCGCACATCAGGCCGTAGCCGTTTTCTTTGCCCCAGACACCTCCGGAGACACCACAGTCGACGAACTCAACGCCCTGTTGCTTGAGCATTTCGGCGTTGGCCTGGTCATCGGTGAAGCGGGAGTTGCCACCGTCGATCACGACGTCGCCAGTCTCCAACAGCTCGCCGAGCTGCTTGATGGTGTCGCGGGTCGGGTCTCCGGCCGGAACCATCACCCAGACTGCGCGCGGCGCGTCCAGCTTGGACACGAGGTCCTTCAGGTCCTTGGCATCACTGATGTCCGGGTTGCGGTCATAGCCGACGATGTCGTGGCCGGCAGCCTTGAGGCGGTCACGCATGTTGCCGCCCATTTTGCCGAGGCCGATCAAACCCATCTGCACGGTTGGCTCCTTCAAGAGGGAAGTATTTCCGGAGGTGACGCTACTCGCGTCAGCTGGCGAATCGCACCGGCATCAGCACGTAACGGAAGCTCTCGTCCGCGTCGCCGTCCTGCTCCGCCTGGCCCGACATCACGGCCGGTCGGCTGGGCTGGGTGAAGGACAACCGAACGTACGGGGTGCCGACGGCGCCGAGGCCGTCGAGCAGGAACTGCGGGTTGAACGCGATGTCGATCTCGGGTCCGGTCAGGTCGGCTTCGAGGGCCTCGCTGGCCTGCGCGTCGTCGCCCTGGCCCGCTTCGATGGTCACTTGACCCTCGGTGAACCGCAGGCGTACGGGGGTGTTGCGCTCCGCGACCAGGGAGACACGCTTGGTCGCCTCGCTCAGCTCGGCGGTGTTGATGACCACGGTGGTGTCGACACTGGTCGGGAAGATCGAGGTGACCTTCGGGTAGTCGCCCGAGAGCAACCGGGTGGTGGTGTGTCGTTGACCGGCCTCGAAACCGACCAGGCCCTCGCCCCCGGCGGCGGTTCCCAGCGCGAGGTTGACCGAGCCGGATGCGCCCAGCGCGCGAGCGGTGTCAGCGAGGGTGCGGGCCGGGATGAGCGCGACATGGGCGGCATCGGCGGCCGTGGGGTTCCAGGTGAACTCGCGCATCGCCAGGCGGTAGCGGTCGGTCGCCAGCAGGGTGACCTTCTCGCCTTCGATCTCAACCCGAACACCGGTCAGGATCGGCAACGTGTCGGACTTGTCAGCCGCGATGGCGACCTGCGAGACGGCGGTGGTGAACACATCGCCGGCCACGGAGCCGGACGGCTCGGGGGAGGTCGGCAGCGTCGGGTAGTCCGCGGTCGGCATCTGAGGCAGCGCGAAGCGGCTGGTGCCACAGACGACCTCGACCTTGTGGCCGTCGGCGGTCAGGGTGACCGGCTTGTTCTTGAACGACCGGGAGATGTCAGCGAGCAGCTTGCCGGGAACCAGCGCGACGCCGGGTTCATCGACCGAAGCCGGCACGGTGACCTTCGCCGAGACCTCGTAGTCGAAGGCCGACAGGGTCAGGCCCTCGGCGGTGGCTTCGAGCAGCACCCCGGACAGCACCGGCACCGGCGGGCGCGGGGACAGCCCACGAACAGCCCAAGTGACGGCTTCGGCCAGGACGTCGCGTTCGACCTGCAGCTTCACGACCAGTGTTTCCTTCGTTCGGGATGGCTCTACATCGTCGACGGGCTCGGTCAAGCTGCCACGCCGTACGCGCTGCTGATGCTAGTCACACCAGACGCTCGGCGAGCCTATCCGCACCAACTGGCCGGACGAAACCGCGGCCCGAGGTTCTCCGGTGGCTCTGTGCAGTTCTCGGTCAACGAAGATTCTGCTGGAGATAGTTGTTGGTAGTAGTAGCAGTTGTGAGTTCTGTGGAAAACGTCCATCGCCGCAGGTGGGGGGCGTTCGTGGGTGTGCACTGCGCCGTGGAGAGACCCTCGGAAAACCCGACCGACCTGTGGAATGACAAAAGTCGTGCACACCTCAACCTCCTCGATCTGTGGAGAAAAACCCCTGTTGTCCACAGATTCGACCGGTTTTCCACAGCCATGGTGTGGAAGGCGAGTGCGGACGACCTTCGCCAGGTCGCTGTCGGACTGCTTGGCCGGTGGAGAGGTTTATCCACAGTCTGTGGATAAGGAGGTGGATTGTTGCCGGAAAAGATGGCAGAAGATGCCCGACGGTCGTGCCCCGTTCATCGGGCGGCGAACCCGCGGATGCGGCCTTCCTGTGGAGAAAGGTGTGAGTTTCAGGCGCGGGCGCCGTTGGCGGCCCGGCGGATCTGCGAGGTCAACTCGGTGATCTGGTCGAACAGGCTCGGCTTCGAACCCATGAGTTCGCGGATCTTGCGGTCGGCGTACATCACGGTCGTGTGGTCGCGGCCACCGAAATGCTTGCCGATTCGGGGCAACGACTCGTCGGTGAGCTCGCGGCAGAGGTACATCGCGATTTGCCGGGCGTTGGCCAGGCTGCGCGAACGAGACGAGCCGCAGAGGTCGTCGACGCTGACCTCGAAATACTTCGACGACTGATTCATGATCAGCGGAATGGTGATCTGCCCCGCGGAGGTGCCGGCCATCAGGTCCTTGAGCACCTGCGAGGCGCTCTCCAAGGTGACGTTCTGCTTCGAGACCGACGCATAGGCGGTCACCCGGATCAGCGCGCCCTCGAGCTCACGGATGTTGGTGGGCACCTTGTCCGCAATCAACGACAGCACCTCATCCGGCAACGCCATGTTCTCCGCGCGCGCCTTCTTGCGCAGAATCGCGATACGGGTTTCCAGATCGGGCGGGGTGACGTCGGTGGTCAGGCCCCACTCGAAGCGGGACCGCAACCGGTCCTCCAGTCCATTCAACTTCTTGGGCGGCTGGTCACTGGACAGCACGATCTGCTTCTGGCTGTTGTGCAGCGCGTTGAAGGTGTGGAAGAACTCCTCCTGGGTGCCGTCCTTGTTCTGCAGGAACTGCACGTCGTCGATCAGCAACACATCGACGTTGTCGCGATAACGCTTCTGGAAGTTCGAGGCGTTGTCGTCGCGGATGGAGTTGATGAAGTCGTTGGTGAACTCCTCGGAGTTCACATAGAGCACCCGCAGCTGCGAGTAGTAGCTGCGCACGTAGTTGCCGATGGCGTGCAGCAGGTGGGTCTTGCCCAGTCCCGAGGATCCGTAGACAAACAACGGGTTGTACGAGCGCGCCGGCGTTTCGGCGACTGCCTGCGCCGCCGCGCAGGCGAACCGGTTGCCCTGACCGACGACGAAAGTGTCGAAGGTGTAGCGCGGGTTCAAGCGGGCGTCGTCGAGCTGATTGACGCTGATGTTCTGCCGAGGCGCGGGGGTGGCGACCTTCAGTTCGGTCTGCCCGAACTGCTCCTGGTCTTCGACCGACTCGACCAGCGAGGGTCCATCGTCGTCGTCCGGCTCCACGATCGCCAAGGACTCATCGACGGTCACCGCCAGTCGGACGGGGTGGCCGAGTTCCTGGGCCAGCGCGGTGCAGACCGGTTCGTTCAGCGTCGATTCGACGTAGGTCTTGGTGTGGTCGTAGGGGACGGCCAGCAGCGCGGTCTCCCCGACGATGCCAACCAGCCGGGCGATGCGCAGGAAAGCGCGGTCACGCGCGGGAACCCCGGTGTCTTCCAAGCCGAGCAGAGTGGCATGCCAGACGTGGGCCAGATCGACCTCGGCGTCGGTCACCCGCGGACCCCTCTCGAACGTTGACGGCACCTCGTGAGTGCGGTGCACTCGGCGGATCCACCACACCAAGCGTGCGGATCGCGGATCAGCGTACGCGGTCATCCACAGACATATCCACAGGGTGTGTATAACTCTGAAACGAGGTACGAGCGCCGACGCTAACAAGAAATCGGGAGGCCGGGCAACCCGAACGGCGAAACTCTTTGCGACACGCCGACCGAGGTCGTGGACGTGACGCGCGACACGTGTTCGGATGGCTGGTTTCGTCCACGTGCGGCGAACCGGGAGTCTCAGTTTGACCGGCCCACTGGACTGCCCGTATCGTGGATGACTGACCTTTTGTGTCGTTCAGATCATCGGCATCCCACGCGGATGAGCTGTGCTGCGCCCGTCCTGCGGACGCGGTGACGGTGTGCGAACGGACGACACGCACCAGCCAGCCAGAAGAACGGGCCAACCGGGCCCGTCACGAGTGGAGACATCGACGTGAGCAAGCGTACTTTCCAGCCGAACACCCGCCGTCGGTCCAAGACCCACGGTTTCCGTCTGCGCATGCGCACCCGCGCCGGACGTTCGATCCTGGCGCAGCGCCGCCGCAAGGGTCGCGAGCGTCTGTCCGCCTGACGCGCTGACCGGCGGTGTTGCCGGCTGCGCACCGGATGCGCTCGTCGCAGGAGTTTGCGGCGGTTCTCCGGTTTCGGGGCAGCGGACGCGCTGGTGGGCGACTGATGGTCGTTCATGTGCGGACGCCCGACGAGTTTGCCGACACGCTTTCGAGCCGTGTCGGCTTCGTCGTGTCCAAGGCCGTCGGAAATTCGGTCGTACGCCACCGAACCCAGCGCCGTTTGCGACACCTGATGAATGAGCGTTTGGGGTCCTTCCCCGCGGGCTCGCTGATCGTCGTACGCGCTCAGTCGGGCGCCGCGACCGCCGACAGCGCCGAGTTGGCTCGTGAATTGGACCGACTCATTCCCAAGGCCCTGGCGGGCACCCGATGAACATCGGTCGGGTGCTGGCATGGCCGCTGATCATCCTGGTCAAGGGCTACCAAAAGCTGATCTCCCCCATGTTGCCGCCCAGTTGCCGGTTCACACCCAGTTGTTCGGCCTACGCGGTCACGGCGCTGCAACGATTCGGCCCGATTAAGGGCAGCTGGCTCACTCTGAAGCGCCTCGCGCGTTGCAACCCGTGGAACCCCGGCGGCGTTGATCACGTGCCCGACCGCGTACCGCATACTTCCTGACATCCGCTGACGACAAGGACATCATGCTCGACACGCTGCTCTTCCCCCTCGAATGGTTCGTAGCCTTCGTGATGGTGAGCTTCCACAAGCTCTTCGTCACCCTGGGCATGGACACCAACTCAGGGTGGACCTGGGCCCTGTCGATCGCCGGCCTGGTGGTGGTGCTGCGCATCCTGCTGATCCCGCTGTTCGTCAAGCAGATCAAGAGCTCGCGGCGGATGCAGTTGATCCAGCCCGAGTTGCAGAAGATTCAGAAGAAATACAAGGGCAAGAAGGATCCGGAGTCCCGTCAGAAGATGACGGAAGAGACGATGGCCCTCTACAAGCGCACGGGCACCAACCCGTTCAGCTCCTGTATGCCGATCCTGCTGCAGTCACCGTTCTTCTTCGCGTTGTTCCGGGTGCTCAACAACCTCGGCAAGATCGCCGATGGGCGCCACGACCCGATCGGTGTCCTGACCAAGAGCCTGGCCCGTTCGGCGGAGAGTTCGACCCTGTTCGGCGCCAAGCTGAGTGACACCTTCCTGGGATCCCACCAGGCGTCGGTGAAGGTCCTGACCGTCTGCCTGATCATCATGATGTCGGCGACCGTCTTCTTCACCCAGCAGCAGCTGATGCGCCGCAACATGCCGGCCACCGCACTGGACAACCCGATGGCCAAGCAGCAGAAAATCATCATGTACGTGATGCCGCTGTTCTTTGCGATCACCGGTGTGAACTTCCCGATTGGTGTCCTTCTTTACTGGGTGACCACCAACCTGTGGACCCTCGCGCAGCAGTTCTACGTGATCCGCCGGATGCCGACGCCTGGTTCAGAGGCCGAGAGGGCCCTGGAAGCCCGTCGCCGCGCAAAGGGCAAGGAGATCAAGAAGCTGACCATCCCGGGGTTGTCCAACAACTCCGAGGAGGAGTCGACCGTCGACCTGGTCAAGACGCCGGGAACGCCGGGTCTGTCAACCGCCGAGGGCAGCGCTGCCGGCAAGGCCAGCGGTCAGCGGGTCCAGCCCAAGCGTGGCAAGAACACCAAGAACCGCAAGCGCTGAGCGCTGCACCCACCTTTCCCTTCCCCCTGTCTGATCACTGAAAGAGTTGTTGATGACTGACGAGAACACGGTGACCGAGTCGGTCGCCGAGCCCGCTGACCTGCTGGAGCGCGAAGGCGAAATCGCCGCCGATTTCCTGGAGAACTTGCTGGATATCGCCGACATGGACGGCGACCTCGACGTGGATGTCGAGGGTGACCGCGCGATGGTGTCGATCGTTGACTCGGACGAGGGTCGCGTTCCCCGCCGACTGGTCGGTTCCGACGGCAAGGTGCTGGACGCCTTGCAGGAGTTGACCCGGTTGGCGGTGCAGGCCGAGACCGGTCAGCGCAGCCGGCTGATGCTCGACATCGGCGGTTACCGCGCGGAGAAGCGCAACTCGCTGGTGCAGGTTGCCCAGGAGGCTGTTGCCCGCGCCAAGGAGACCGGCGAGCGAATTACGCTGGACCCGATGACCGCGTTTGAACGCAAGGTTGTCCACGACGCCGTCCTCGAAGCGGGCCTGTCCTCGGAGTCCGAGGGCGTCGACCCGCGTCGCTTCGTCGTCGTCATCCCGGCCTGACCGCGTTCCTCGGATTCACGTGAAACCTGCCGAGCCGATGCCGCCCGCACCCGCGGCGGCTGCGACCTACCTGGGCGATCGCCTGCCCTTGATGGAGCGGTTCGCTGGGCACCTCGCCGACACCGGGGTGTCGCACGGCCTGGTGGGTCCGCGGGAGGTTCCGCGGTTGTGGGACCGGCACGTCTTGAATTGTGCAGTCGTAGCCGATCTGTTGCCACAGGGAGTTCGGGTGGCCGATGTTGGATCGGGCGCCGGCCTGCCCGGGCTGGTGCTCGCGATCGCCCGCCCGGACATCACGATCACCCTGATTGAGCCCCTGCTTCGTCGGGTGACCTGGCTCGACGACGTCAGAGACGACCTCGACTTGGAGAACGTCACCATTCGACGCGCCCGAGCCGAGCAGTGCGACGACGTCGAGGTCGACATCGTCACCTCACGCGCGGTGGCCAGGCTCGACACCTTGTCGCAGTGGTCTCTCCCGCTGCTGACCGCAGGTGGACGGATGTTGGCCCTGAAGGGGTCCTCGGCCCAAGAAGAAGTCGACGAAGCGCGTACGGTGCTCGAGTCCATGGGCGCCGACCAGATCGAAGTACTGCGTTGCGGTGCAGGGATTGTCGACCCGGAGACCGTGGTGGTGAGCGTGTCGATCGACGGCCGCGTGACCCGTAACGGCCGCCGTACGAAGGTGTCCAACGGTGCGTCGCACCGGGAAGGCAACCGTCGTCGCAAGCAGAGGAGAAAGTGATGAGCGAAGCAAGCACCCCGACTGGGTGGCAGGCGAGCTCCCCGTCGCCGTCGCCGACCGCGATTGGCTGGCAGGCGCCGGTGACCAGATCCTCGGCCACGACGATCCCAGCGGCCGTCGACCAGCACGTCGTTCCACGTGAAACTGCGGCCGCGGTCAGCGGGGTTGAGGCAGTCGCCGAGCCCGCTTCGGAGGAAGCCGCGAAGGATGAGGAACCCGCCGCAGACGCGATCGCGGCACGACGGGTGAAGACTGCGTCGTCGAGTGCCACCGCCCCGGTCACCACGCCTGTCCGGGAGCGGGCCGAGCGCAGCGCCGACCTGCCGGCTGTCGATGAGACGCCGACCGACTCCCCCATCTTGGCTGCCTTGACCGACCAGAAAACCCGGCGCAGCCAGGTGCTCGCGGCCGCCGTACAGCGCCCTCACCAGCCCCGGATCATGACGGTGGCTAACCAGAAGGGTGGCGTCGGCAAGACGACCACTACGGTGAACATTGCTGCTGCGCTCGCCCAGAAAGGTCTGCGGGTGCTGGTCATCGACATCGACCCGCAGGGGAATGCCAGCACGGCCCTGGGCATCGACCATCACGCCGAGGTGCCGAGCATCTACGACGTTGTCGTTGACGGCGATGAGCTGAGCAATGTCGTGCAGGCATGCCCGGACGTTCCGAACCTGTTCTGCGCCCCCGCGACCATCGACCTAGCCGGTGCGGAGATTGAACTCGTGTCGCTGGTAGCGCGCGAGAGTCGACTGAAGACCGCACTCGCCCGGCAGTTCGCCGGGATGTCCCAGGAAGAGCGCTTCGACTACGTCCTGATCGACTGTCCGCCCAGCCTTGGCCTGCTGACTGTCAACGCCTTCGTCGCCGCCACCGAGGTCTTCATCCCGATCCAGTGTGAGTACTACGCGCTTGAGGGTCTGTCGCAGCTGCTCAACAACATCGAGCTGATCAAGAAGCACCTGAATCCGACGCTGGCGGTCAGCACCATCCTGATGACGATGTACGACGCCCGCACCAACCTCTCAGCTCAGGTCGCCGGCGAAGTGAAGGCCCACTTCCCCGATCAGGTGCTGCGCACCCGCATCCCCCGGTCGGTCCGGATCTCCGAAGCCCCCAGCTTCGGCCAGACCGTGATCACGTACGACCCCAGCTCCACCGGCGCACTCTCATACCTGGAAGCCGCGACCGAGCTCGCCGCGAGGTCGTAACCACTCCGCAACGAGTGCGTTGGTTGAGCCAGGCGCCGACCGAGCCTGGGTGGCAACCTCCTGGAGTTCGGCTCACACCCCCTGGCGAGCGGCAGACCGGCCCGTTCCACGTGAAACAACGCGCGCATCGGGCGTCCACACAACAGAACCCCACGGGGCCACGGGCCCGCGTTCCACGTGAAACACACTCACGTAGACTCTCCCCTTGTGAGCGACAAGCGACAGCGCGGCCTCGGACGAGGACTCGGCGCCCTGATTCCGACCAGTGACCAAACCTCTGTATCGCGTCCAAGTGACGTCTTCTATGGGTCTGGTTTCACGGGAAACAACGCCAACTCCTCCCCTGAAGGCAGCACGACCGAGGCTGAGAGTGCTCTGCGCGCCGTCCCAGGCGCCGAATTCGCCGAAATCCCAGTCGCCGCGATCCGGCCGAACCCGCGCCAGCCGCGCCAGGTCTTCGACGACGATGATCTAGCGGAACTCACGCACAGTATTCGAGAGATCGGCGTTCTCCAGCCGATCGTCGTACGCGCCCTCCTGGCGCCCGAGGGTGACATCACCCACGAACTCATCATGGGTGAACGCCGTCTGCGCGCCTCGAGGGCGGCCGGTAAGGAAGCCGTTCCGGCGATCATCCGCAGCACTCAGGACGACGACCTGCTGCGCGACGCCTTGCTGGAGAACCTGCACCGCAGCCAGCTGAACCCGCTCGAGGAGGCGGCGGCCTACCAACAACTGCTGGACGACTTCTCCTGCACCCACGACGAACTGGCCGGACGCATCGGGCGAAGCCGACCGCAGATCTCCAACACGATCCGCTTGCTCAAGCTCCCCCCGTTGGTGCAGCGGCGCGTCGCGGCGAACGTTCTATCAGCGGGCCACGCCCGCGCTCTGCTGGGCCTGGCTGACGCGGCCGCGATGGAGCGACTCGCTCAGCGGATCGTCGCGGAGGGCTTGTCCGTACGCAGCACCGAAGAGATCGTCTCCATGGGCGCCCGCGACGAGAAGCCCAAGCGGCAGACAGCCTCACGTGAGAACACCGAGAAGTACGCCGACCTGGCCGCAAACCTTTCGGATCGCCTCGATACTCGGGTCAACATCGCGATGGGTCGCTCGAAGGGCAAGATCACCGTGGAATTCGGCGGCTCGGACGACCTCGACCGCATTCTGAGCGCGTTGGGCCTCGCCCACCAGGAGTGAGTCGGTTGCTTGGTTTCGACACGGGCCTGCGCTAGCGCTCCGGCCCGGCTCAACCAACGGAGGTGCGGCTCGGCTCAACCAACGGAGGCCGCCCCGACCGGCTCAACCAACAGGACGGCAGAAGCACCGAAAACCTTTGTCGCTCAGCGATATTCACCAACAAATAAAAAAGTAGTGGCCCACCCGATACCGGGGGGCCACTACTTTTAGAGCAGGTATGGTCAGCTGAGCCAGGGCTCGAGCTCACGGACCAGCTTCGGCTTCGGCATGGCGCCGATGAGGGACTTCACGACCTCGCCACCCTGGTAGACGTTCAGGGTCGGGATGCCGGTGATGCCGTATTTCGCGGCGGTCTTCGGGTTGTCGTCCGAGTTCAGCTTCACGATCTCCAGGCCGTCGTGCTCCTTGGCGATCTCCTCCAAGATCGGGGCCAGCTGGCGGCATGGGCCGCACCAGGGCGCCCAGAAGTCCACCAGGACCGGCTTGTCGTTCTTCAGGACGTCAGCCTCGAAGGTTGCGTCGGTGGTTTCCTTGATGGCACCCATCGGTACTCCTCTGCTTGTGTTTGTCGATGAAAAGGCTTGTGGGACTTAGTAATTCAGCAAGTCAGTGACCGAGTTTGTCGGCCAGGAAGCGCTCGGCGTCAAGCGCCGCGGAACATCCGGAACCAGCTGCGGTGATCGCCTGACGGTAGGTGTGGTCGACCAGGTCACCACAGGCGAAGACACCGGCAACGTTGGTGGCGGTTCCTCGGCCCTGGACGAGGACGTAGCCCTCAGCATCGAGGTCGACCTCGCCGACGATCAGTTCGCTGCGCGGGATGTGGCCGATCGCCACGAACAACCCGGTCACGTCGAGATCCGAAGCATTACCGGTCTCGGTGTCGCGCAGGGTTACGCCGGCAACCTTCTGGTCGCCCTTGATCGCGTCGACCTGGCTGTTCCAGGCGAACTTGATCTTCTCGTTCGACGTGGCGCGCTCGGCCATGATCTTCGAAGCGCGCAGCGCGTCCCGTCGGTGAATGAGAGTCACGGACTTGGCGAAGCGGGTCAGGAAGGTCGCTTCCTCGATCGCGGAGTCACCTCCACCGACCACAGCGATGTCCTGGTCGCGGAAGAACGCACCGTCGCAGGTCGCGCACCAGGAAACGCCGTGTCCGGACAACCGCTTCTCGTCGGGAAGTCCGAGCTCGCGGTAGGCCGAACCCATGGCGAGGATGACGCTGTGGGCGCGGTGCTTGTTGCCCTCGCCATCGGTGACGATCTTGATCTCACCGGTGAGGTCGAGCGCGGTGACGTCGTCACGGACCAGTTCGGCACCAAAACGCTCGGCCTGAGCGCGCATCTGGTCCATCAGATCGGGACCCATGATCCCGTCGGAGAACCCGGGGAAGTTCTCAACGTCGGTGGTGTTCATCAGTGCGCCGCCGGCGGTCACCGAACCCTCGAACACCAGCGGTTCCAGGTTGGCTCGAGCGGCGTAGACAGCGGCGGTATACCCGGCAGGACCGGAACCGACGATGATCAGATTGCGCACCGGGGCGTCAGCGGCGGTGTCGGTGGTCACGAATCTCCCTGGGTCGGAACGAGCGGTCTGCGCACGGGCGCCTCATGCACAACCGATCGTAAGGGTCGATCATTCCCGCCGCCGACCCCGGTGGACGGTGGTTCAGCTCACGGTGGTCGGGCCGGCCAGCGGCGAGGTGCTTTGGTCACAGTTGCGGTTGAGAACCCAAGCGGTGGCTGTGTTGCCCTTGGTCACCACGACCACCAGTGCCGGCTGCGAGTCGTACGTCGCGATGTCGACATTGATCTTGTTCGGGTTGTCCTTGAGGCTCTGCCCGATCGATGCCGCGCAGCGCAGCGCGCCTTCCTTGGTGGCGACCGGTCCCAACAGGGCGGCCTGCTCCGGACTGATCGTCTGGGTCGATTTCGATTTGGCGAAACTGCCGGCCTGCTGGGTGAAAGCGGTCGAGGTGTACGAGGTGCCGGTGTTGCTCACGTGGATCTTGTCGACCAGCCCCGGGGGGTAGTCACTCGGTGCCGCGGTTGCCGGAGCGTTCGCGACGGGAGCGGAGCCCTGAGAGTTCATCAGCTGCGGCAGGGTGGTGACTGCCACCACGCCCGCTGCCGCTGCCGCCAGCAGACCGCCCACCAGGCGCAGGCGATGGGAACGGGCCGGAGTAGCTCGTGAGGAACCGATGGGTCGTACGTTCTCCGCCGGCGCATCACGTTCGGCAGCCGCCACTCGCAACGCTTCGTTGACGCGGGCGGAGACGTCGGTGGGCATGGGTCCGGGCGCAGGGGTCGCGCGCAGCAGTTCTTGGATGCGGCTCTGATCGTCGATCGGCGTGGCGCGTAGCTCACCGGCGAAAGCATTCTCGATGCGACGCGCGACGAGGTCGGGCATCGGTCCTGGATCGGGGGCGGCGCCCAGCAACCGGCGGATGTCATCGTGTTCGGAGGGATCAGCGCGACGCCGGCCCTCTTCGGCAAGGGATCGAGTGATCCGATCGGCGAGGGCGGCGGGCATAGGTCCAGGCTCGGGCAACCCACGCAACACCTCCCGGACACCATCGTGGTCGTCCGCGAAGGCGTCAGCGGATCCCGTTGGGGGGCTCATGCTCACGTCGAAACCTTCCGTCACTGCAAGACTGATCCGGCTGACTATTTCGTCAGCAGGAGCCCGTTCGGCATGTCAACGCCGGCAGGGTGCAGGCCTGTCGGGGAATGCGACGAGGGCGGCGAACCGACGGTTCCGTTCCACGTGGAACTTTCTGCACGCCGGCCCGTGGCGCGGTCAGCGGTAGCCGTGGCCGTGCTTGTCGCGCAGGATGTCGGCGAGGGCCGCTCGCCCGCGCGCGCATCGAGATTTGATGGTCCCCTCGGCGACCTCGAGCACGGCGGCCGCCTCGGCGACCGGCAGGCCCTGCATGTCGACCAGGACCAGCGCCAACCGCTGCGCTTCGGGGATCTTGGTGAGGGCATCGCGTACGTCGAGTCGAGCAACCGCACTGGCGTGCTCGTCGCGCTTGTCCGCGAGGTCATATTCCGGCAGTTCGCTGGTCGGCTTCACCCGGCGCAGCCGGTCAAGGCAGGCGTTGACGATGATCCGGTGCAGCCAGGTGGTGACCTGAGCCTCGCCCCGGAAGGAGTCCGCGCGGCGGAAGGCGGAAATGAAACCGTCTTGTACGGCGTCAGCCGCCATTTCGGGGTCGCGACAGGTACGCACGGCGACCGCCCACATGCGGTCCTTGTGGCGCCGGAAGAGCTCACCGAAAGCGTCGGGATCGCCCGCGCAGTGAGCGGCGAGCAGATCACGATCGCTGCGATCGATGAGTGTTTCTGGGTTTGTCACGAAAGAACCTCGACTTCGGCGATCTTCTCGCGATAGCCGCCTTGGTTTCCCTTGCTGAGTTGAGTGATCCACAGGATGACATAACGGCCGGTCACGGGGGCACTCCCGGTGACCTTCTGAGCGCCTGTCTGGTTGTTCATCGTGCCCAGCGGGGTGAGGCCGTCGATCGAGTCCTTCTGATCGGTAACGAACACCTGGATCGTCGAGGGGTTGCCGGCCGTGGTGATCCGCACCGAGCCGACCTGGGTCGACTTGCCCAGGTCGAGCAGCAGGCCCGTGCCCTTCTTGCGGCCGCCGGCGTAGTCGGCGCGACCGTAGATGTGGGTGACCCACTGAGTGCTCGTTCGACCATCCAGCACGTTCTTGGCGAGTTCGTTGTGTTCGTTGCCGTCGCCCTGCGGGTCAAAGCTGGTAATCGACGACACGGTGACCTTCTGCCCAGCCGGACCGGCGGAGTTCGTCGAACTCGTGGCCGATCCGCTACCGCTTTTCAGCGGGCCGCTGACCGAGGGGTTGGTCGCGTTGGTGCTCGACGAACCGCCCTTGAAGATGCCCTTGATACCGATGATGCCAAGCACCAGAGCAACGACCACGAAGGCGGCCACGATGGCCAGGGCCAGCTTGCTGGTGTTCTGGTCGGGGTCTTCGCCACCGGTCGACAGCATCGGCAACGGCGGTTCCAGGTCGGAGAACGACGGGTCGTAGTCGTCGTCCTTGTCCAGCCGCGTCATCGCGGTCGCATCGAAGGTGTGCGTGGCGTCGGGGTCCTCGGGGCGCGTGACGCCGACCATCGTGTCGTCGCCACCGGCGCTTAGAGCGGTCGCACCGCCCGTTGCGGCACCCGCGGCGACGCTGGAGCCACCGGTGTCGTCACTGCGTACGGGCTCGGAGGACCACGGGGCCAGCAATCGCGCCAGATCGCCAGGGCTACGGGGGCCCTCGTCGTCGTTCAGGACGCTGTCGCAGAGCGACGCGAGGTCGCCCGGCACGCCGCGGCGCAACGAGGCGACCGGGGCGACCTTGTCGTTCGTACGCAGCGCCTCGGGCAGTCCCGCGGCCGGGGCTGCACCCGACCAACGGCCGGTAAGCGCGTAATAAAGCACCGCGACCAGGGCGACAGCGTCGGTGCGCGAGGCTTCGGCGCCCGGAACGTCGTCGTCGCCGGAGAGGGCAGCGTCGATGGAGATGCCGAGAACGTGGATGGAGCCGTCGACTCCGCGAACGATCTCGTGGGGGGTCAGCGCGAGGTGGTGCAGGCCGCGGCCGGTGGCGGTGTGGAGGCCATTGGCGGCCTCGCCCACAACACGGCGGGCTTCCTCGGCCGGAAGCGGGTCGAACTGCACCAACGAGGCGATGGACTCAGCGCCGGTGAGTGACTCGGTGATGACGTAGGAAAGGTTGTCGTCGGTGCCGACATCCAGCACCCGCGGGAGGTGGCGGTCCTCGACGATGGCGGCGCGGCGCGCGGAGTCGAGCGCGGCGGCTGCATGCTCGGCGTCGGCCGCGAAGACGGTGGCCACGACGTCGCGGCCCAAGGTCTCGTCCTTGGCCTGCCAGGTGTCCTTGAGCTCGTTCGACGAGGTCGGTCGGAGCAGTTCGTAGCGCCCAGCCAGTTCACGTCCGGCCTCGATGCCCTGCACTGATTGATCTCCCTTATTGCTGGGGGTGTTGCCGGCGGCCGCTGCGCTACCGCGCTCGGTCGGGGCCATCCTAAGGTTTGCCGCGTCATCTCTCGGGATCTGCGGGTCGTTCGGCTCGTCGACCAAGGTCGCGGGGGGTGTGTCGAACGAGGTCGCGGGCGGAGCGACCGGCGTCGACACGGTCGGCGCGCTGGGCCGACGCGGGAGCCGCGCCGGGGCAACGCGGCGTACGCCTGCCCGGGTGGTCACGCCCTGCACCGGAATGGCCATGGTGTGGTCGGCGTCGACGTAGGGGTCACGCTCGAGCTCGGGGTCTGAGTCGTCGGAGTCATCCGGTCCGTCCGAGTCGTCGGACTCGTCCTCGGGCGGGGTCGCTGTCGAAGCTGTGGAGGTCGCGGCTGACCCACCGCGCCGACCGCCAGGCAGCCGGCGGCGCAGGCTGTCGACCAGGTCGGTGATCTCTGCGACGTGCAGCGCGCGGGCCACGGCGACATAGACGACCAGGAACAGGCCACCGCCGATGACCAACGTGATGAGCGCGGCGGTGCGCCCGGAGGTGAGGTGTTCGACCCCGAGACGGATGGCGTACGCAACGGCAGTGGCGACCAGCGCCGAGATGCCGAGCTTGGCGTAGGTCCGCACGGCTCCGGAGACCTTGATCGGTCCGATCCGGCGATTCAGCAGGATCCAGCCAACCGTGGCCTGCACCGTGTAACTGATCGCCGCGGCGCCGGCGACGCCCGGGCTGACCCAGTGGTCCGGGAGGGTGCCGGCGATCAGGATGCCGACCACCTGCACGACGGTGGCGATCACCTGCATCCAGAACGGCGTCTTGGCGTCCTCGTACGCGTAGAAAACTCGCTGCTCCAGCACGCAGACGGTGAACGGCACGAGGCCGAGCATCATCGCGATCGTCGTACGCCCAATGGCGCCCGCATCGCTGGCGTCGAACAGCACGTGCGTCAGCGGCATGATCAGCGCCCACGCCCCGATCGAGACCGCGATGCTGGCCAGACCGGAGAGCCGCAGACCGGTGTCGAGATCTCGTCGTACGACGTCGTCGCGGCCGTCGGCCGCCGCCCTCGACAGGCGGGTGTAGAGCGCGGTGACCAGACTGAGCGTCACCAACGAGTGCGGCAGCATGAACAGCAGGAACGCCTGCGCCTGGGTGAACGAACCGCCGCTGCCCTCGCGGACGCTGTTCAGGACGTTCATCGAGACGATCTGGGCGAGCTGCTGGACCACGACGGCGGCGAACGCCCAGACGGCGATGGTCGAGGCCGTACGCAGTCCGACGCCGCGGAACTGGAAGCTCGGGCTGAACGAGTAGCCCGCCTTGCGCAACGGTCCGATCAGGACCAGCGCCTGGGCGGCGATGCCGAGCGTGGCGGTGCCGGCAAGCACCAGGATCCGGCCGTTGGTCCAGCCCGAGGCGCGCAGCATGTCGCCGTTCGGGGTGGTGGCCAGCAGCCAGACGATGCCGGCAATCGAGACCACGTTCGCCAGTGCGGGCGCCCACATGAAGGCGCCGAACCGGCCGCGAGAGTTGAGGGCTTCGCCGAGCAGTGTGTAGAGCCCGTAGAAGAAGATCTGCGGCAGACAGAGCAGCGCGAACGCGGTCCCGACACCGACCGCCGTACGCCCCTGCAGGTCCATCACCCGGTAGACCAGCGGGGCGGAGATCGTGAAGACGATCGTGACGCCGAGCAGGATGGTCAACGCGAGGGTCAGCAACCGGTCGGTGTAGGCCTTGCCGCCGTCGCCGTGTTTCAGCGAGCGGGTGAACTGCGGAACCAACACCGCGTTCAGGACCCCGCCGGCCAGCAGGATGTAGATCATGTTCGGCAGCGTGTTCGCGGTGTTCCACGCGTTACCGGTGGCGGTGGTCGCGCCCAACAGGTGCACCAGCAAAACGGTGCGCACCAAACCCAGCAGTCGCGAGGTCAGAGTTCCCGCGGCCATGACCGCGCTGGATCGCAGGATGGATCGGGATCCGGCGGTCTTGGCCTGCTCAGTCATGGATCGGGAGTGCCTTCGTGTGGGGTACGGGGGTCGTGGTCGGTCGGTTCGTCCTCGCGCACGGCGGCGGGCCGACTGGCCGCCACGATCGCATCGCGCGGTGTAGCTGTTCCGGTCGTCGGGTCGACCGTCTGGCGTCGGGGCCCCTTGCGCAGGCTGCGCAACAGGCCGATGACCAGCGCCAACACCGCCACGATACCGAGCACCCAGTAGATCCAGCTGGACGTGGGGCGCACGCTCACCTTGAGTTGCGTCACTCCGTTAGGGGTGCCGACCGGCCGGCCGGCCGAATCGCTGAGGTGCACGTCGACGGTGACATCGCCCGGGGCGATGGCTACGACTTCGGCTCTCAGGGTGGTCCGGGACTTCGCGCGCAGGTCCACCGCGGCGGGCTGTCGCTTGATCCGCAGCAGGTATTTGCGCGGCTGCAACTCGACGCTGATGGCGTGGACCGGGCGGTTGAGGTCGTTGGTGATGGTGAGAGGCAATTTGCCGGAATCGGCGAAGAAGTTCACCGGCGAAGGCTTCACGTAGACCTTCTGCACGATCCCCCGCAGCCCGTCGCCGAGCAGACCGCTGGTGGCCTGCAGGTCGCTGCCGTGGCTGCGCCAGCGGGTCGAGCCGACCACGTCGAGGGCGCGGGAACGGTCCGTGACGACGTCGTCAGAGTCGACCAGGATCGCGGAGATCACATCCATCCGACGGCGCTGGCGATCAAGAATTGACAGCAGTTCGTGGTCCAACGGCGTCGCAGGCGCTGGAGCGGGTGGCTTCTGCGGCGTACGCAGCAGGGTCGCTGAGGGCGCGCTGCGCAGGGCCTGGTCGGTCTGGGCGGTGGTGCGCGTCGCCATCCAGTCAGCCCCCGTCGTCGCGCGGACGGCGGCGGCGAGCGTTCCGGGGGTCGCGGTAGTGCTGCGGGGGAGCACGACGGACAGCGAGCGCTGCCGGCTCGGGAACTGTTGGTAGATCGCGAGGCTGTTGGCCAGGAACTTCTGGGCGCCGGTGGCCGGGTCGGTGCTGGTCAGGTCGGTGGTGAGGTCTTCTGAGTAGAACAGCGCGCCGGCGGTGCCGGACAGCTTGCGCTGCGAGGTCTGAATCGCGGACGAACTGTTGGCGACCGTACGCAGCGGGAGCAGCGCGACCGGCGAACTCCCGGTCGCGGACTTCCAGGCGGAGGTGATGGCCGTCAGCGACGCGGTGGTCAGGTCATCGACCGGCAGAATCACCCGGGTGGTGCTGATCGCCGACAGGGCGCTGGGCAGGGCGATCGCCAGACGACGTTGAAGCAGTGGCTTGCTGGCGGTCTGCAACACGGAAACGTCGGGGTCGTCATAGGCCGTCCACCAGACCGACTGGCCCGACCCGAGCTGTTGCAACCGCCCCAGCAGCAACTGTCCCAACAGCGCGGCTGGGTCCTGGGAGATGTCCACCGAGGTGAACCCGGAGTTGCTCGCCGATGCTGACTCGGAGGTTGACGAGGTGGAGGTCGTCGAAGCGGCAGTTGACGAAGCAGTTGGTGAGCCGGACGAGGTCGTTGAAGACGTTGACGTTGGCCGCGTCGTTGTTGGTGTTGCCGTTGTGGTTGTTGTCGTCGGGGTTGTTGTCGTCGGCGCGGATGAGGAGGTGGTCGGCGCCGGCGACTGGGTGTCGGTCGCGACCGAGGGCGCGGCCGGCACGTTCACGTCGCTGGCGGCGGCCGGTTCGAGCAGGGCAGGGTCGACAACCCAGGTGACCGGGAGCCCCTGGAATGCGGTCAGCAGCCGGTTAACCCGCGAACCCGGCCCGATCGCCCTGACCCACGCGGCGGTCCGCGCGTCGCCGGTCGGACCGAAAAGAGCCGGGTCGGCGGGCAGGGTCAGCGGGACCACCACGTCAAGGGCCATCGGGGTCGTCGGTGCCTTGCGCTGAAGTTCCATCGTGGTGCGCAAGCTGCCGACCGAGCGACCGCCGTCAGAGACGGTGATGCTCATCGGCAAGGCCGCGAGGTTGTACGCGGTCGGTAACTTCGCCTTCGGCACGGTCACCGTGAACGAAGCGGAGCCGTTGGCCGTGACCGGTCCCACGTGGGTGGTGCCGACCTGCGACATCGCGGGTTTGGAGGTTCCGTCGTACCAAGATCCGACGGTGCTGACGGTGTCGACTAGCCGGGTCGACAGATTCACCGCGACGGTTGCGTTCGACAGGGCACTTCCACTGCTGATGGTGCCTTTGACGACCAGATCGGAGGCCCCGCTGCTGATCAACGATGCTGTCGGATCAAGCCGTACGGTCGCGGTGTCGGTAGCTTGGGCCGTTCCGGGCAGAAAAAGGCCGAATCCGAGCAGCAACAGGACAGCCACGATCCAGGCAGCGCCTGCGCGCATGCGGGTCACTCCGCTCAGGGTGTGCCGGCCAGGCGGCGCCAGGCCATGTGGGCGATCCGACGCTCGTTGGCGAAAGTCAGCCGGGCATCAACCTCGTCCAACCGGAACCACGCCGCGTCGACCGCTTCCTGATCAGGATCGTTGTCGACGGTGATCTCACCGGCGAGCGCTTCGAGTAAATAGTGGTGCACCCGCTTGTGGATCCGAAATCGAGGGGTCGAGAACCAGTAGTCGATGGTGCCCAACGTGACCAGCGCGCGCCCGTGGATGCCGGTTTCCTCAGCAACCTCGCGTACGGCGGTCTCCACGAGCGTCTCGCCAGCCTCGACATGGCCCTTGGGCAGGCACCACTCGAGCCGACCAGCGCGGTTATAACGGGCGATCAGAGCCAGCCAGGCCACACCCTCGCGAACGTCGATAACGACGCCGCCCGCGGAAATCTCCTCCAACGACGGCAGTCGCCGGATGGGGCGACTGGCTCGAGGGATCTGGAGGGTCATTCCGTCACTGTAACCACGCGATGCTGTTGGAACGAAGAGTTCGACCTAACCTTTGACGGTGCAGAACCAGCCCGAACCCTCCCTCGCAACGCTGCGCAAGCGCGCCGTTGCACACCTTGCGCCGCACCTTCGCCTGCTCACCGAACTGGGTGAGATCTTCGTCTCCGCGGGTCATGAACTGGCCTTGGTCGGTGGACCCGTACGCGATGCGTTCCTTGCGCGCGACAGCCATGACATCGACCTGACGACCTCCGCATCGCCTGCGCAGACCGAGGCGCTGCTCAAGCCGTGGGCCTCAACCACCTGGGACATCGGCCGGGAGTTCGGCACGATCGGGGCGCAAAAGGGCGACGCGAAGGTGGAAATCACCACCTACCGCGCCGACGCGTACGACGGGGTTACCCGCAAGCCGGTGGTCGCCTTCGGTGACAACCTGCACGACGACCTGTTGCGCCGTGACTTCACGGTGAACGCGATGGCCATGCGGCTGCCCGACCTGGAGTTCGTGGACCCGTACGACGGGCTGGGTGCGTTGGCGCGCCGCGAACTGATCACCCCGGCCGCCCCCGAGGTGTCCTTCGGTGACGACCCGCTGCGGATGATGCGGGCCGCAAGGTTCGTGGCGCAGTTGGGCTTCACCGCTGCGCCGGCTGTCGTGAGGGCGATGACTGAGCGAGCCGCGACGATCGCAATCGTGTCGCCCGAGCGGGTGCACGACGAACTGGTGAAGTTGATGGTCGGTTCCCACCCGCATGAGGGGTTGGAACTGTTGGTCGACACCGGGCTGGCCGAGCAGGTGTTGCCCGAGCTGCCCGCGCTGAAGCTGGAAATCGACGAGCACCACCGCCATAAGGACGTCTACCAGCATTCCCTCACAGTGCTCGATCAGGCGATCGCACTCGAGGGGTCGCGGACCGTCGAGGGGCTCGCGGAGCCGATGCAGGTCGCCGGACCTGACCTGGTGTTGCGCCTCGCCGCGTTGTTGCACGACATCGGCAAGCCGGCCACCCGCCGGTTCGAGACCGCAGGCGGCGTGTCGTTCCACCATCACGAGATCGTCGGCGCGAAGTTGGCCCGCAAACGGATGCGGGAGCTGCGGTTCGACAAGGAGACCACCAAAGCCGTCACCCGGCTGATCGAGCTGCACCTGCGCTTCCACGGCTATGGCGGAGGCGAATGGACCGACGCCGCCGTACGCAGGTATGTCACCGATGCCGGCGATCAGCTCCCCCGCCTGCACCTGTTGACCCGCTCCGACTGCACGACCCGCAACCGGCGCAAGGCCGCGGCGCTCGCGGCAACCTACGACGACCTGGAGCGGCGCATCGCGCGGCTGATGGAGGCCGAGGAACTGGGCAAGGTGCGGCCTGAACTCGATGGCAACCAGATCGCCGAGGTGCTCGGCATCAAACCGGGGCCGGTGCTCGGGCAGGCCTACAAGCACCTGCTGGCCTTCCGCCTGGACGCGGGGCCGGTCGGCGAGGAAGCTGCCCGCGCGGAGCTGCTGCGGTGGTGGGCGGAGCGGGCTTAGCCCTCAGTCAGCCGCTCCAGAGGAGGGTTTCTCGACTAGCGGCGGTTTGCAAAGCTCCTCTGGTCGAAGAACCCGCCTTTGATGAGTGGTGATCCGCGAGGGGTCAGGCACGGGCAGGCACGGGCAGGTCACTCCAGGACGACGAGGATGTCGCCCTCTTGGACCACATCGCCGGGCACAACGCGTACGTCGGTGACGGTGCCTTCCCACTCCGGCACCACCGGGATTTCCATCTTCATCGACTCCAGCAACACCAACTCCTGGCCGGCCTCGACCTTGTCACCGACCTGCACGTGGACCTGCGCGACGTTGGCGACGAGGTCGCTGACGATGTCCTGGCGAGCTGGGCGGGAGAAGGGGCTCATGCGCAGCATCTTGGCACCGATGCCCCATACCCGCTGGTATCCGCGGGCCCACCTGCATAATGTTCTGACAAACAAAACGTTCGGGAGAGGAACCCGCATGCGCATCGGACTGACCGGGGTGGGGCGCATCGGCGCTTTCCACGCCGCGACGTTGAACTCACTCGACGCTGTCGATGAGTTGGTCGTCCATGACGTCAATGCCGAACAGGCCGCGAAGGTTGCCGCCGAGCTGGGCGCCACGGTCGTCGACTCCGAGGCGGCCTTGTTGGCGGCGGGTCTCGACGGCCTGGTCATCACGACCTCGACCCCGGGCCACGCCCCGATGTTGCGCCAGGCCATCACCGCGCAGGTGGCGACCTTCTGTGAGAAGCCCGTCGCAGCGACCCTCGCCGAGACGATCGAACTGACCCGACTCGCGCAGGACAGCGACACCCCCATTCACGTTGGCTTCCAGCGCCGCTTCGACCGCGGTTATCAGCGGGTTCAGCGCGCGGTGGCCGACGGCGAGCTCGGCTTCATCCACACGATCCGCAGCCACACCCTCGACCAGAACCCGCCCCACGCCAGCTACATCCCCACTTCGGGCGGCATCTTTCGCGACTGCAACGTGCACGACTTCGACGTCGTACGGTTCGTGTCGGGTCGCGAGGTCGCGACGGTCTACGCGACCGGTGGCAACCAGGGCGCCGACTTCTTCAAGGAAGCCGGTGACTACGACACCGGCGGCGCGATGCTGACCCTCGACTCCGGCACCGTGGTGCAGATCTCCTCCACGCGCTACAACGGCCAGGGCCACGACGTCCGTACGGAGGTGTTCGGCAGCAAGGGTTCGATGTGTGTCGGCCTCGACGAGTCGCTGGCGATGCAGTCGGCCGAAGGCGGGATCGACTGGCCGAAGGGCCCGGTCCACACCACCTTCATGGAGCGCTTCCAGCCGGCCTACGTCGCCGAGCTCACCGCCTTCTTCGATGTCGCAGCCGGGAAGCGACCGAGCCCCTGCACCGTCGCCGACGCCCTGCAGGCGTTCCGGATCGCCGAAGCCTGCGAGATGTCGCGCGCCGGCAACCGGGTGGTCTCGATGGACGAGGTCGCCACGGCATGAAGCCCATGAGGTCCGCTGCTGCGTCGCTCCGATCCTGCGCGGGGAATCCGACAGCATGAGCGCGCTCGCCTCCCGGATCGCAGCGGCCCCCATCAGCTGGGGCGTCTGCGAGGTTCCGGGGTGGGGTCGACAGCTCGAGCCTGACGTTGTGTTGGGCCAAATGGCCGAATTAGGCCTGATGGCAACGGAGTTCGGACCCGAAGGGTTCCTGCCGGATAACCCGCAGGAGAAGATCGAGAAGCTGGCCGACTACGACCTGCGTGGCGTCGGCCAGTTTGTCCCGGTGGTCTTGCACGACGCGGCGATCGACCCGCTCCCGGAGGTGCAGCGCGCGATCGACGCGTTGGTCTGCGCGCAGGCCGACACCGTCGTCATTGCGGCGGCGACCGGTCTGGCGGGTTATGACACCCGACCCGAACTCACCGCGGACCAGTGGGCGACCCTGCTGAACAACCTGGATCGCATCGATCGGGCCGGCCAGGAGATCGGGCTCCGGGCGACCTTGCACCCCCACGTCGGAACCATGATCGAGTCCGGTGCTGACGCGCAGCGCGTCCTGGAGGGCAGCAGCATTGCGCTCTGTCTCGACACCGGCCACCTATTGATAGGCGGCGGCGATCCGGTGAAACTCGCCGAGCATGCACCTGACCGGATCGGCCACGTACACCTCAAAGACGTACGTCTGGAGCTGGCGACCGCGGTGCGCGAGGGGCGGATGACCTACGCCGACGCCGTACGGGCCGGAATGTATGTTCCGCTCGGCCACGGTGACGTTCCGATCGCGCGGATCGTGGAGCAGTTGGAGGATTCCGGTTATAACGGCTGGTACGTCTTGGAGCAGGACACGATGCTGGACGAGAGCGAGACCAGTGATCCGCTCGCCGACGTTGCGACGTCGGTGAACTACCTGCTGCACATCGTGTCGGACTGAGCGTGTCGACTGAGAGTGTCGGAACTGAGATCGCAACGTTGTGGCAACGCCTGGTGTGGTGACGTCCGCTGACGCACCCGGGCTGCAAGACTCCAGAGCGGACACGATTCCCGTCCCGAGGGCGTGACGGAAAGGAACAGAAATGACTGGTAAGCCGGTGATGAGGACCATGGCGGTCGCCATGGTTGCCGCGATGAGTTTGGCTGCGTGCAGCAGTTCGGGTGGCAAGAAGGCGGAGAACACCACCGCCGCTGCCGGCGCGGGGAAGGCCACCACCCCCCGGATGACCGTCTCGCTGATCACCCACTCCGGCCCGGGTGACACGTTCTGGGACCTCGTTCGCAAGGGTGCGCAGGCGGCCGCGGACAAGGACAACATCAAGCTCGAATACTCCGCAGACCCCGACGGCACCAAGCAGGCCTCGCTGGTGCAGGCGGCCGTCGACAAGAAGGTCGACGGCATTGCCCTCACGCTGGCCAAGCCCGACGCGATGCGCGGCGCGGTCAAGAACGCGGTCAACGCCAAGATCCCGGTCGTCGGTCTGAACTCCGGCTCGGACGTTTACAAGAGCTTCGGCATGGTCGGCTTCTTCGGCCAGCCGGAGAAGGTTGCCGGCGAGGCGGTCGGCGACAAGATCAAGACCGCCGGTGCGCAGAAGCCGCTCTGCATCATCCACGAGCAGGGCAACGTCGGTCTTGAAGACCGCTGCGCAGGCGTGAAGGAGAAGGTGGCAGGCACTCAGATCCTCTATGTCAACGGCAAGGACCTCCCGTCGGTTCTTTCCTCGGTGACCGCGAAGCTGCAGCAGGACAAGAGCATCGACTGGGTCATCGGTCTGAACGCCGACATCACCCTCAACGCGGTGAAGGCCAAGAAGGCCGCCTCCTCGAGCGCGAAGATCGGCACCTTCGACACCAACGCCGACCTGGTCAAGGCCATTCAGGCCGGGGACGTCGAGTGGGCAGTCGACCAGCAGCCCTACCTGCAGGGCTACCTCGCGGTGGACTCGCTGTGGCTCTACAAGACCAACGGCGACACGATCGGTGGCGGTCAACCGACCCTCACCGGTCCGGCGTTCGTCGACAAGAGCAACGTCGACGCGGTGGCCAAGTTCGCCGCCGGCGGAACCCGTTGACGAATGACTGACGTAGCAGCAGGGCCGGGTGACGACCAGCGGGTCGCCACCCGGCCAGCACTGGCGAGGCTGTTGTCCTACCCCGAGATTGGTGCGCTCGTCGGCGCCATCGCGGTGTTCGTGCTGTTCATGGCCGTCGCCGGGCCGTTCCGCAATCTGACTAATGCCGGAACGGTGCTCTACCAGGCTTCGACCATCGGAATGATGGCTGTTCCGGTGGCCCTGCTGATGATTGGCGGCGAGTTCGACCTCTCCGCCGGTGTCGCGGTCACGACCTCGGCCCTTTCCGCCTCGATCCTGGCCTGGCAGTTCGGCCTGAACATCTGGATCGGGATCCTGCTGTCGCTCGTCCTGGCGCTCGCTGTCGGGGCGTTCAACGGCTGGCTGTTACACCGTACGAAGCTGCCCAGTTTCCTGGTGACGCTCGGCACCTTCTTCATCTTGCAGGGCTGCAACCTGGCGCTGACCAAGCTGATCGTCGGCAGCGTCACCTCGCCGCGGATCTCCGACATGGACGGTTTCGCGTCGGCGCAGAAGGTGTTCGCGACGGAGATCAACCTCGGGTCGGTGAACCTGAAGGTCACGCTGTTGTTCTGGCTCATCCTGACCGTGGTCGCTGCCGTGGTGCTGCTGCGCAGCCGCGTCGGCAACTGGATCCAGGCCGCCGGTGGCGACGAGGCCGCGGCCCGCGCGGTCGGGGTGCCGGTCGAACGTACGAAGACCGGTCTTTACATGTTCGTCGCGTTTTGCGCGTGGCTGCTGGGGATGCACATCCTGTTCAACTTCGACTCGGTGCAGACCAGCAGCGGCGTCGGCAACGAGTTCATTTACATCATCGCGGCAGTCGTGGGCGGCTGCCTGCTGACCGGTGGCTTCGGGTCGGTCGTCGGCGCATCGCTCGGCGCCCTGATCTACGGCATGACCAACCTGGGCATCACTTATGCCGGTTGGAACCCCGACTGGCTGATGACCTTTCTGGGTGTGATGCTCGTCGGCGCGACCTTGTTGAACACCTGGATCCGGCGGGAGGCGGCCAAGCGATGACTGGAGTTCCGTTGGAGGAGAAGGCGCCCGATACCACCGCCGAGTTGGTGCGGCTGGTCGACATCGGGAAGTCCTACGGCAACGTTCACGCTCTTGCCGGCGTCGATCTCGACGTGCGCCCGGGCGAGGTCACCTGCGTTCTGGGCGACAACGGTGCCGGAAAATCGACACTGATCAAGATCATGGCCGGGCTGCACGACTACAGCGCCGGCGAGATGTACGTCGATGGCGAGCTCACGCATTTCAAGTCGCCGCGCGAAGCGCTCGACGCGGGTATCGCCACGGTCTACCAGGATCTCGCGCTGGCGCCGCTGATGTCGGTGTGGCGCAACTTCTTCCTCGGCAAGGAACTACATAACAAACTGGGCCTGCTGAAGATCAGCGAGATGAAGCAGATCGCCGGCGCGGAGCTGGCAAAGATGGGGATCAACATCCCCGACCTGGATCGGCCGGTCGGTGCCCTGTCTGGCGGTCAGCGGCAGTGTGTGGCCATCGCGCGCGCGATCTACTTCGGCGCGAAGGTGATCATCCTCGACGAGCCGACGGCGGCCCTGGGCGTTCGCCAGTCCGGGGTGGTCCTGAAATATGTCGTCAAGGCTCGCGACGCCGGCCTCGGCGTCGTCTTCATCACCCACAATCCCCATCACGCCTACCTCGTCGGAAACCGCTTCGTCGTTCTGAAGCTCGGCGCGGTGGTGCTCGACAAGCCGCGCGCCGATCTCAGCCTGGATGAGTTGACGGCGCAGATGGCCGGTGGCGAAGAGCTCGAGGCGCTGTCGCACGAGTTGGGCGGCTGAGCGCAGACCCTCGTACGCCCACGGACAAGCAGCAGTGCGCGCCCGTCCTTGGATCCCCCGCCCGAGCGGCGCGACGATGAGTCTCGCAGGTCGAACAGGGAGGGGAACCCAATGAGATTACGCAGTTCAACCAGCACACTCGCCGTCGCGTGTGCACTTTCGCTGGCTGTTGCCGGAGCCCCGGCAGCGAACGCCGCCGGCCACGCGCAGGCGGGCCACCACTGGAGCACCACGATCGACGACAGCGTGTTGGCGCCGTTTCAGCTCGCGGTCAACCACCAGAACGTCTACGCCACCGACGGCCTCGTCGGAACGGTCACGAAGTACGACCAGCAGGGCCACAAAACGGTCCTTGCCTCGACCGGGGGAGAGACCGACGGGATCGACGTCTCACCGGACGGCCGGACGTACGCCTACACCGGCATCGACAGCGGTGGCGCGTACCTGCAGATCGTCGGCCCGGACAAGCCGCTGCGGGTCGATCTGGGAACGTACGAAGCCACCCGCAACCCGGACGCGGGCGTCACCTACGGGATCGTCGCCGGTGGCAACCCGTGCGCGGAAGCGGTGCTCGGCCAACTGACCGGCGGACCGGCGACCTATACCGGAGTCGTCGATGCACACCCGTACGCCGTCGCGTGGATGGGCAACGGCAATTGGGCGGTGGCCGACGCGGCTGGCAACGACATCCTGGAGGTGACGGCGAGCGGGCAGATCTCCACCCTCGCGCTGCTGCCGACGCAGCCGATCACGATCACCGCTGAGATGGTCGCGGCTGGCGGACTACCGGACTGCGTCGCCGGAGTGACGTACGCCTTCGAGCCGGTGCCGACCGACGTCGAGTGGATGGGTGGCCAGCTGTGGGTGAGCACCCTGCCTGGTGGCCCGGAGGATGCCAGCCTGGGCGCGCGCGGCTCGGTCTATCGGGTCAGCCCGACCAGCGGGAAGTCGTGGCTGGTCGCCGGCGGATTCCTCGGCGCCACCAACCTGGCGGTCCGCCCCGACGGGACGGTCTTCGTGGCGGAATTATTCGGCGGCAAGATCACTGGGATCAACGGATCGAAGCGGTGGACGGCCCACTCGGTGGCCAGCCCGTTGTCCGTGGAAACCCAAGGGTCATCGCTCTGGTTCGGCACCTTGGCGGATGTCGATTTCGAGACCGGGACCGTCAACGGCCCGGGCTCACTGCAGCACCTGAAGCAGATCAGGCGCTGAGCGCAGGGGAGAAGGCCGGGTCGTGGGGGCGCGACCCGGCCTCGCTCTGTCAGCAGCCAGCCGCTGGGTGGGCGTGATGCCGAACCGGCCCCGAAAGACCCGCGCGAAGTGGGCCGGATCGGCGAAACCACAGGCGTACGCGACCTGGGTGACGGTGCCGCGAGCAACCGGTTCGTTTCCGCCGACGGCAAGCAATTCGTACGCCCGGTCGAGCCGGCGGTGCAGCAGAACCCGACAGAAGCTGGTGCCCTGCGCCGCGAACAGCTTGGTCAAGTAACTCACCGAGATGCAGAGGCGGGCGGCCACGTCGGCGGGATGTAGCGCGGGATCGAACAGCGACCGGTCGATCTCGTCGAGCGCAGCCTGCAGGGTTTGACAGCGGCTGTCCTGCTGGGGCTGCGGAACGGCGTCGCTCACCGCGAGCGCCACGAGCCCGAGCACGTGCCCGGTCACCCCACGGATGGCCCGGTTGTCGCTGCGGGCAGGGTTTCCGGCCAGAGCTCGTACGGCCGCTGACGCGATCGCGCCGACCGGGCTGGCCGACGAAATCAGTCGGCCGGTGCAGTCAGCGGGTTGCGCGAGCAGCGGGTCGAGCATCGCGTGCGGAATGGTCAGCGTGATTTGATCGAATGAGGCAGCGAAACTGAGACTGAACGGCCGTGCGCCGTCGATGAGGACGAAGTCGCCCGGGCCTGTCGCGACCCGGCGGCCGTCCTGGATCGCCAGCCCGTGGCCGCGGGTCGGCAGGTTCAGGAAGTAGAGGTCCCCGGGGGCCAGGCCCACCAACTCCGGGGTGCGGTTCACCGACTGGGCCTCGGAGCGTAGACGAGTGACGCCGAGATCGCCGACCTGCCTGGCCGCCAGACTCGAGGAGAAACCGTCGACCTCCAGGGCGCGCTCGAGCGTCACCGGCAAGTAAACCTCGTCAACGATTTGTTGCCAGACCCGGAACTGTTCGTGGACGGCGACTCCCTCGGTCGTCCACGAATGATCTGCCGTGGAGGGCATGAAATGACTGTAGAACTTCCGGCGGATCGCCGCCGTGAGTTTCCTGGGGTTCATCTCCGGTGAGGGCGTGTCAGGCTTAACCCATGCGCTTCGGAATCACGATCCTGCCCGAACACCGTTGGTCCCACGCCAAGGACCTCTGGGGTCGGGCCGAGGTGCTCGGCTTCGACCATGGATGGACCTACGACCACATCACCTGGGCCGGGCTGCCGGAATCCCCCTGGTTCTCCGCGACGACCACCCTCACCGCGGCGGCGACGGTCACCGAGCGGATCAAACTCGGCATGTTCGTCGCCTCACCCAATTTCCGACACCCGGGGGCCTTTCTGCGGGAGATCACCGCGCTGGAGGACGTCTCCGGTGGCCGTCTGCTGCTCGGCCTGGGCACCGGAGGCGACCTCGACTCGCGCATCCTGGGCGGCCCGGAGCTGACCGTGAAGCAGCGCGTCGACCGGTTCGAGGAGTTCGTGCGGCTGCTCGACCGGCTGCTGACCGAACCGGTCGTCGACCATGAAGGCGAGTGGTACGTCATCCGACACCTGAACACCGCGCCCGGACCGGTGCAGCAGCCCCGTACGCCGTTCGTGATGGCCGGCAACGGACCCCGCTCCCTAAGGCTGGCGGTGCAACTCGGCGCCGGTTGGGTCACCACCGGCATCAAGGGCGACGACCAGGAGCAGTGGTGGGCGTCGCTGCGCGAGCTGAGCGGACGGCTCGACGACGCACTGGACAAGGCCGGCCGCAGCGGCGAGCACTTCCCGCGCTACCTGAACCTGGACGCCGGCCACGAGTTCTCGCTGACGTCCCGGGACCGGTTCGTCGACATGGTCGGCCGCGCCGGCGAGCTGGGCTTCACCGACCTGATCACCCACTGGCCGCGCCCGGGCGGCCCGTACGCCGGGTCGGTCGAGACGCTGGAGGAGGTCGCCGGACTGTTGCCGCAGCTGCGGTGACGCCCGACTACTGCCCTCCGGGGTGACCCGCCGCTGGGTCCGGGCGCGGATCCGGCGGCGCGGCTGATCGCGTACGGGCGGGCGAGTCACCTCGGCGTGCCTATCGCATGGGATTAGGCAGACATCCGCCTAGCCACGGTCAACCGCACCCGGTCCAACGAACACGACATCCGCGACCTGTTCTTCCCAGCTGGTCTCATCCGGCTCAGTTCGTTGGCTCAAGCGACAGGGTCTGCTGCTCGGCCGACTGCGGCTTGCCATGCTGGCCAGCGGTGCGGCCCGTCCACGACCGGATCGGCGTTGTTACCACGGCCTGCCCCGGACCACCGGGCACGGAGATCACCAGACCGCTGTAGCGGTTGACGATGCGAACCGTGCCGGTCGCGGCTCCGTCGATAGGCGAGGTGCTGGGCAGAACCCACCATTGCTGGCCCACGGTGGCGGCGGTGCCCGCGGGCGTGACCGTTGGCTTTGTCCCCCAGGCGCGATTAGCAGTAGAGCGTGAGTCGACGCCGAGCAGACCACCCGTCGCGGCGTTGACGATGCGGTACGACCCGTCGCCCTCGGCGACGAACCGCCACGAGCTGAGACCAGCGCTCTTACGGACCGACGTCGTTGCACTGCCTCCGGGCTGCTGCGAAAGCAGCCAACCGTGGGCCGAGATCCGGTACGTCGCAGCGGTATCCACCGGTCGAGCGGGTGCGGTGGTGTCGATCGCCACGTTCGCGTACTCGCTGTCGGCACCATTGGAGCAGCCGAACGAGCAGTACATCCGGAAGCTCCTGCCCACAATCGCCGAGCTCGATGCGTTGGCGGTGTCGAGGAACCAGCGGTACCAGGAGGCTGTCGTATAGCTGCCGGTGTCTCCGATCAGCTTCCACTTGGGGGTTGCCAGGTTGTCAGTGGCGTAGATCTCCTGCGGTGCATTGCCGCTCTGATCGACGCCCTGCGGCTCACCGATGTACAGGCCGAGGTAGGCGTTGTAGGTGATGTCCATGACGAATAGTGGTGAGGTTGGCGGCGTCTTACCGACCGCGCTCCGTACGCCGAACTGCTGGCCTTCGTCCGGACCCACCGGTCGAGCGCCGAGCAGGCCCTGCGCACCATCGACCACGTCGACGGGACCACCCTGGCCGCCCACGCGACCGTGCCGGCGCGCTTCTCGGTGGCACTGATGGATCCGATCTGCCCGCCTTCCGGCGTCTTCGCCGCCCACCACCATTACCGCGGACCCAAGGAGCTCGACATCTACCCGTACAACGAACACGAAGGCGGCGCGGCCGACAGCGAGATCGCCTCGATCCAGTGGCTGCAGGAGCAGTGGGCATGAGCGGGGACCGTACGACCGGACCCGGCCATCTGATAGCGGTCCGCGGCACCTCCGACCCCGACCGCCCGCGCGGTCTGCACAAGGTCACCCGGACCACCTGATGCTCCTCCACGCGCAGCAGCTGATCACCGGAACCTCCACCGACGACGGCGTCGTGAGTGAGGGGTGGGTGCGGGTCGATGACGGCCGCGTCACCGAGGTCGGTCACGGTCCGGCACCCGGGGCGCCCGACATCTCGTACGACGGCACCCTCGCGCCCGCGTACGTCGACATCCACTGCCACGGGGGAGGAGGCGGCGACTTCGCCTCGGCCGATGCCGACGCCGTACGGACCGCGGCCGCCCACCACGCGGCCCATGGCACCGGCGCCATGCTCGCCTCCCTGGTGACCGCGCCGGTCGACGACCTCTGCCGACAGCTCGCCGTGATCGCCGACGTGGTCGAAGCCGGTGACAGCGTCGTGGCCGGCGCCCACCTGGAGGGACCGTTCCTCTCGGCCGCTCGCTGCGGCGCGCAGAACCCGGCTCACCTCGTCGACCCCGACGTCGCCGCCTTCGACCGCATGGTCGAGGCGGCTCGCGGCAAGCTGCGGATGATCACCGTCGCGCCGGAACTGCCCGGCGCGGTCGACCTGATCCGTGCTGCCCGCCGGGCCGGGGTCGTCGTTGCGATCGGCCACACCGACGCGACGTACGACCAGTGCCGCCCGGCCCTCGACGCCGGCGCCACCGTCGCGACCCACCTGTTCAACGGGATGCGCCCGATCCACCACCGCGAACCCGGCCCGCCGGTAGCCGCCCTCGACGCCTCGTTGTGGTGCGAGCTGATCAACGACGGGATCCACCTCGACCCGGCGATCGTGCGCACCGTCCACCGCACGATCGGCGACCGTACGGTGCTGGTCACCGACGCGATGAGCGCCACCGGCCTCCCCGACGGCGTGTACGAGCTCGGCGGCCTCGCGGTCACGGTCGTCGACGGAGCCGCTCGACTGACCGACTCCGGCGGCCTCGCCGGCAGCACGCTCACCATGGACGACGCCGTACGCCGGGCGGTCACCGACGGCATCCCACTCGCAGCGGCCATCCGCGCGGCCACCATCGCCCCGGCCACCGCGGTCGGGCTGACCGGCAGCGGACGCATCGTGCCGGGAGCGCGCGCCGACCTACTGCACCTCGCCGCCGACGGGTCGTTCGAGCGCGTGCCCACCGACCTGTCCTGAGGGCAGCGGCGGCGGGGGCCGCACCGCCCCCGCCGCCCGTCCTATCCGTCGGTGACGGTGACGCCGAGGATGTCGCCGGTGAACAGCCAACGGTCGGTCGGTCCGCCGTTGACGTAGGCCCGGTTGCCGCCGAGGGTCAGGTATAACTACATGCTTTCGATCCCTAACAAAATATTTCGGAAACAATCTCTTGTCGACGCGCCGAGTTGTCAGCTGCCGGTGAGCCCGGTGTCATCCAGTACCGGGACAAGGGGACGAACACCTGCCGACAGCGGGTACGGCTCGGCCCTGGCACCATGGACCGGTGACCGGGACCCACCTCGCCTTCTACCGCTTCGTCCGCATCGACGACGTCGCCGCCGTCTGCGACCGTCTGCGCGAGCTGACCGACGGCATGCTCGGCACGGTGCTGGTCGCCGCCGAGGGCGTGAACGGAATGCTGGCCGCTCCCGACGAGCGCGTCGCGCGGTTCGTCGACGAGGCGGCCGCGGACCCGCTGGCTGGCGTCGTGTTCGACGGCATCACCTACAAACAGACCGTGTACGAACGAGTCCCGTTCTCCCGCCTGATGATCAAGGCCAAACAGGAGATCGTGCCGCTGGGCGTCGATGGCCTGGACATGCCGTCCCGGGTCGACGACGTGGCCGCCACGGACGTACCGCCGGCGCAATGGCGCGAGCTGATCGACCGCGACGACGTCGTGGTGATCGACAACCGCAATTCGTTTGAGTACGAGGTGGGCCGCTTCCGCGGAGCGGTCGACCCGGGCGTGGTGAACTTCCGCGACTTCCGGGAGTTCGTGACGCAGCACGCCCCGCAGTGGCGGGCCGAGGGCAAGCAGGTGGCGATGTATTGCACTGGTGGGATCCGGTGTGAGAAGTCGAGCCCGTGGATGCAGGACCTGGGTTTGCAGGTCCACCAGTTGCAGGGCGGGATCCTGAACTATTTCGCGCAGGTCCCCGACGCGGATGCGGACTTCGAAGGTGAGTGTTTCGTGTTCGACAACCGCGTCACGCTCGACACCCAGCTGCGCGATGTGGGGCGCGACCGCAGCGAAGTCGACGGCTGAGCTCCCCTTCAAGGTTTGTTCGTCTGTTCGCCTGTTCGTCAGTTCACGGTCACCCGTGGAGGGCGCCGGGCGCGGGAGGCTGCCTTACCCCGTCTCTCGAAACCGAGGAAACTCATGCGTCATCGCATTCTGGCTGGCACGGCCGCCGCGCTCGCTCTCGCCATCCCCACCGTCGGCGCCGCCCATGCTGCCCCGAACGGACAGTCCACCTATACCTTCGCCGTCATTGGTGACGTGCCCTACGGCGCCGATCAGGTCGCCAAGTTCCCAGCCTGGATTCAGCAGATCAACGGTGACCGGGACCTGCATTTCACCACCCACCTCGGTGACATCAAGAACGGCTCGACGGTCTGCTCGAACGACTACTTCAACCTGATCAAGGCTGACGTCGACACCTTCGCGAAGCCGTTCATCTACACCGTCGGCGACAACGAGTGGACCGACTGCCACCGCCCCAACAACGGTGCCTACAACCCGCTCGAGCGCCTCAGCACGATCCGCTCGACGTTCTTCGCGCAGCCGAACCAGTCCCTGGGCGGCAAGCCGATGAAGTTGCAGTCGCAAGCTGCGCAGGGATCGCCGGAGAACCACGCCTGGCGGGCCGGCGGCGTCTCGTTCGCCGCCTTGAACATCGTTGGATCGAACAACGGACTGCAGCCGTGGACCGGCAACACCACCGCAACGCCCGAGCAGGTCTCGGCCGAGCAGTTGCGGATGGGCAACGCGATCTCGTTGCTGCGCAGCACCTTCGCCGATGCGAAGAAGCGCAACGACCGTGCGGTGTCGGTGATGATCCAGGCCGACATGTTCGACCCGACGTATACGCCGACCCCCGAAGACATCTCGGCGTTCACCCCGTTCGTGCAGGCGCTGGTCAAGGAGTCGAATGCCTATGACGGGCAGGTCTACCTGTTCAACGGCGACAGCCACATCTACAACTCCGACCACCCCTTGGCGGCCGGATCGCCGTGGCTGGAGCGTTACAGCGTGACGACACCGGTGACCAACCTCGAGCGGGTGACCGTCGACGGTTCGAACAACAACAAGGACTGGTTGCGGGTCACCATCAACAAGCCGACCGCCAGGGACGTACTGTCCTGGACCCGAGTTCCGTACGCCTTCTGAGGCCAAACCTGTTGCGGGGCTGGGTGATTCGTCACCCATCCCGCGCAGTTGGTGATCAATTGGGGCAGTGCTGCTCCAGCAGTTGGAGGATCCTGCGACCAGCGGGGTGAAGCAGCGTCTGACGATGCACAAACGCGACGATGCGGCGCTGCGGCGCCGGATCGACCACCGGTCGGGCAACCACGCCAGCGGGGAGATGCCGCGCGGCGAGATCAGGTATGACTGCGACGCCGATACCGGCCGCAACAAAGGCGATCGCTGTGTGGTGGTCGCCGGCCTGCGCCACGAATCGGGGCGTGAAACCCGCTGAGCGGGCGGATCTCTCGACGATGACGCCACAGTTTGTGCGCGCCGGGTCATCATCGATCCAGGCGCTTTGCGCGAGGTCGGCGAGCCGCACCTCCGCCTGGCCGGCGAGGGGGTGATCGGCCGACATGAGCACGACGTAGGGCTCGGTGGTCAGCAGGTGGCGTTCGTAGCCCTCCAAACGGGTCGGATCGCTCCCCGGAACCTCGGTCCGGAGCTCGATGTCCGGAGCTTGGGGCGGCAGCACGCCGTTCTCGTTGAGCCGAAACGCGAACTGCACCGCTGGGAACTCGCGCATCACGGTGGCGGCGACCGACGGCATCCACTCCTCGCCGGCGGAGGCGAACGTCGAGACGGTGACGGTCTCTGTTCGCCCGGCCCGCAGGTCCTCGATAAAGCCGTCCAATCGAGCGAGCGAACCCATGAGTTCCTCACTGCGAGTGGCGAGTTCAAGACCAGCAGCGGTCGGAACGATGCCCCGGCCACTGCGCTCGACCAGGCTCAGCTTCGTCTCCTTCTGCAGCGCCGCCAAATGCTGACTCACCGCCGAAGGGGTGTAACCCAAATGGTTGGCAGCGGCCCCCACGGATCCGCTGGCGACAACGGCGCGGAAGACCCGGAGACGGTTTACATCCTGCTGGCCCGGTCGGCCCGACGCGGGTGGGCCGAGATCGTCCACCAGTGGCGGGTGCAGGAGTACCTCCAGCACCGCCTGCTGTCCACTCTCCCGTGATCGCTCACGCCGATCACCGTTGGCGGGAACGCCACTCCCCCTAGGTTCGTCGTACGGCGCGGACCGTCACCAGCCGTCACACACAGACCCGGGAGGAAGAGTGGGCGAACTCGTCGCACGCTCGTCGCGCATCGTCGAAGCGCGACTGCAGAAATCATCAGTACGGGCCATCAGCGGATCGATGGTCTCCTATCAGGGGAACGTCCAGTTCAAGAACGCCGGCTTCGGAGGTGGGGCCGGCGTTCTCGCGGGACTGAAGCAGCGCGCCACCGGTGAGTCGATCTCGCTGATGGAGTGCACCGGCGACGGACTAGTGCAGTTCGCCGTGAACGCGCAGTACGTCACGGTGCTGCAGCTGACGAACGAGACGATGCGGGTCGAGAGCCGCCAGATCCTGGCGCTGGCCGGCGACCTGCAGACCGACGTGCAGTTCTCCGGCGTCAGCGGGATGAGCAGCGGTCAGGGGTTGTTCACCACGACCGTCACCGGCACCGGCCAGGTGGCGCTGCTCAGCGCCGGCGGCCCGCTGATCCACCTCGAGGTCAACCCGAACCTGCCGCTGGTCGTCGACCCCGACGCCTTCGTGGCGGCCAAGGGTCAGCTGCAGCAGTCGTTCGTCACCGACGTCTCCTGGCGCTCCGCCGTCGGGCAGGGCGGCGGCGAGGCCTTCTCCCTGCGCTGGCAGGGCCAGGGTGTCGTCTCGATCCAGCCGGCGGAGAGGTGACCGGGATGTTCCAGAAGGTCAACAGCAAGGTCGTCTCCGTGCAGCTAGGGCAGGCGGGTCCGATCGTCGCCCGCCGCGGCGCGATGCTCTTCTACTCCGGTCAGGTCGCGTTCGCACCTCATCAGGTGCCCGGTGCCGGTGGTGCGCCCGGCGCGTTCGGCGGCATGGTCGGCTCGATGATGCGCGGCGAGCACGAGCGCACGATGATCGCCCAGGGCAGCGGCGAGGTGCACTACGGCTACAAGGGGCTCGCGGTCCACGTCGTTGACCTGCCGCAGGGCGGCCAGGTGACGGCCGAGATGTCGCGGGTGCTGGCGTACACCTCCGGGATGCAGGCGTCGATCGTCTCCACCCAGTCGCAGCAGGGTGGCGGGGGCGGCGGTCTGCGGGGTGCGCTGCGCGGCGCGGCCTCGGGCGCCCTGACCGGTACGGGGATGTTCACCACCCAGCTGCAGGGCGTGGGTGCCGTGGTGCTGCTCGCCCACGGGGAGCTGATCGAGCTCCCGGTGGGCGCGGGTCCTGTCGTGGTGGATCCGCAGGCGTTCGTCGGCACGATCGGTGCCGTGCAGACCCAGCTGAGCAGCGCGCTGAGCTGGCGCGACGCGGTGGGTCGCGGCAGCGGCGAAGCGATGCAGTTGCAGTGCACCGGCCAGGGTGTGGTCCTGGTCCAGGCCTCGGAGGAGAAGCTGTGAGCAGAGTTCTGAACCCCGGCGACCTGCAGGGGAACGACAACGTCCCCGGCAACGAGTACGCCTACCACCTGACTCTCGACCGGCCGTGGTTCATGAGCAAGGGCGCGATGATCGCGTACTACGGCCAGGCGAACTTCCACGCGCTGGTGGCAGGGCTGTCCGGGCAGTTGATGCACCTGGTCTCGGGCACCTTCAGCGCGCCGATGTACCAGCAGGACTTCGTCGTCGCCGAGGGCCACGGGACGCTGATCATCGGCGACCGCGGCTACACGATCAACAGCTACGACCTCGACGACGGGAACCTGACCGTACGGGCGGCGAACCTGCTGGCCTTCGAGCCGGGCATCCAGCTCAACCAGTCGATCGTGCCGGGCTTCCTCACCCTCATCGGCACCGGCACGTTCCTCGCGTCCAGCAACGGACCGGTCATGTTCGCCGAGCCGCCGGTGCGCGTCGACCCCGAGGCGCTGGTCGGGTGGGCCGACTGCCCGTCGCCGTCGCTGCACTACGACCAGCACTGGATCGGCAGCTTCCTGGCGGCGGGCGCCGCGATGATGGGCGTCAACTCCGGTGAGGAGCGCCAGTACGACTTCACCGGTGCCGGCACCGTGCTCATCCAGAGCAGCGAGAAGGTGATCGAGGACCACCGGATCGTCCGCGACATCCAGCAGCAGTTGCCGCTCGTCTCCCCGCCGGGACTCGCGGCGCTGCAGCAGACGATCGCGGCCCAGCAGGGCCAGAACCGGTGACGCGTACGCTCGGCGCGTGACCTCGACGATCGATCTCGCCCACCGGTTCAGCGACGACCTGCGCGCCCTGCGTCGGGAGTTCCACCAGATCCCCGAACTCGGTCTGCGGTTGCCGCTGACCAAGGCGAAGGTGCTAGAGGCGCTCGCCGGGCTGCCGATCGAGATCCACCAGAGCGACACCCTCGACGCGGTGGTCGGCGTCATCCGCGGCGGGAAGCGCAGCGACGGACCGGTCGTGCTGCTGCGCGGCGACATGGACGCGTTGCCGGTGCAGGAGCTCACCGACCTCGACTACGCCTCCACCCACCCGGGGGTCATGCACGCCTGCGGCCACGACCTGCACATCGCCGGACTCGTCGGCGCGGCCCGCATCCTGTGCGAGCTGCGCGAGGAGCTGGCCGGCGACGTGGTGCTGATGTTCCAGCCGGCCGAGGAAGGCCCAGGAGGGGCGGAGCCGATGCTGGCCGAAGGGCTGCTGGACGTGGCGGGCCGACCGGTGGAGGCTGCGTACGCCCTGCATGTCGCGGCGGCGGAGGTCCCGGCCGGAACGTGGACCGGGAACCGCGGCGCAACGATGGCCGCGGCTGAGGACGTGTTGATCAAGGTCGAGGGAGCGGGCGGTCACGGCTCGCAGCCTTGGGATGCGATCGACCCCGTCCCGATCGCGTGTGAAATCGCGCTTGCGATCCAGACGCTGGTGACGCGCCGGTTCAGCCCGTTCGACCCAGTGGTGGCCGCCGTCGGGCGGGTGGCCGCAGGCACCAAATCGAACATCATCCCGGACTTCGCCGAACTCGACGTAACCCTTCGTACGCTCTCGCAGGAGAACCGGGTCTCCTTGCGGGAGAAGGTGATCCAGTTGGCGGAGGGGATCGCGTCGGCTCACGGGCTGACCGCGACGGCCCGGGTCGTCGAGTCGTATCCGCCGACGATCAATGACGCGACCGAATTTGACCGGGCGGTGCAGGCGCTGACTGACCTGTTCGGGCCGGAGGCTTACAGCGAGCGGCCGAACCCGGAGATGGGCGCGGAGGACTTCTCGTTCGTGCTCGAACAGGTGCCCGGCGCCTATCTCTTTCTGGGCGCCTGCCCGGGCGATCCGGAGACAGCACCCGACAACCACTCGCCGCGCGCCGCGTTCGACGACCAATACCTCTGGCAGGCGAGCGCCTGGCTGGCCGAAATGGCGCTGCGGCGCTGCGCTGTCTGATCGCGCGGGAAGAACCGTGCGGTTCGGGAGTGGAACCAGCCTGTCGGTCGTTGCGCCTAGAGTGACGAACAGTGGGGGATGCCCCTTGCGCGCGACCAAAAACGGAGAGGCACGACATGTCCGACCTTGACCTCGGTGGCCAGCCGACCAAGCCCGCAACCCAGAACCCGCCCGCTGGCGGCCTCGTGCTCGAGGCGCCCGCTCCGGTAGCCGTGGTTGAACAAACCCAGGCTGTGCAGGCGGTGCCGGTCAATGAGCAGGCGCAGTCCGAAATTGACCAAAAGGCCCAGGCTTATGTTCAGGACCTGACCTCGATGGACATGAAGTCGCCGGGTTTCACCGAGAAGGTGAACTCGATCGTGCTCATGGGCGACAGCGAGATCCGCAAGTCCTCCGAGGTGTCGAACCGGATGCTGCAGCGACCGGCCGCCCAGGGTGGCAAGGATTCCGCGCAGACGAAGGTCTCCGGAACGTTGATCGACCTGCGCCGCACGATCACCGACCTCGACCCGAACCGCGCCGATCTGAAGGGCGCCAAGAAGGTCCTGAAGTGGATCCCGGGCAGCAACAAGATCGAGAACTACTTCCAGAAATACCAGTCGGCCCAGAGCCACATCGACGCGATCATCCGCAGCCTGGCCGGTGGTCAGGATGAGTTGCGCAAGGACAACGCTTCGATCGACGTCGAGCGCACCAACATGTGGACCGCGATGCAGAAGTTGGGCGAATACAACCAACTGGCCACCGCGCTCGATAAGGCCGTTGAGGGCAAGATTGCCGGCCTCGAGGCCGAGGGCCGCACCGAAGACGCCCAGATCATGAAGTCCGACGTGCTGTTCGCGGTGCGCCAGCGCCGGCAGGACATCATGACCCAGATGGCTGTGGCCGTTCAGGGCTACCTGGCGCTCGATCTGGTGCGCAAGAACAACAACGAGCTGATCCGCGGCGTCGACCGGGCGCAGACCACGACGGTCGCAGCGCTGCGTACGGCGGTCATCGTCAGCCAGGCGCTGAGCCAGCAGAAGATCGTGCTCGACCAGATCACCGCGCTGAACTCCACCACCTCGAGCCTGATCGAGAAGACCAGCGAGCAGCTGAAGACCCAGGGTGCGGAGATCCACCAGCAGGCGGCCTCCAGCACCATCGAGATCGACAAGCTGCAGCGCGCGTTCGACAACGTCTTCCAGACGATGGACGCGATCGACTCCTTCCGGTCGCAGGCGACGCAGAACATGGCGCAGACCATCACCGCGCTGGAGGGCCAGGTCGAACGCGCCAAGCCCTACCTGGAGCGGTCGTTGCGCAACTCCGGCATCGACGCGACGACGTCGGCGAAGTTCCAGCCGCTGCAGTCCGGCAACCAGCAGCAGGGGCAGTTGCCCCAGGGCGTGCAGCCGCAGGCTCCGCGTCAGGGCGAGCAGCCGCCCTACCCCGGCAAGTAATGGGGCTGCTCTCGCGGCTCTTTGATCCGAACGCACACCCCGGGCCGGTCGGTCAGGCCGCCCGGGGCGCGGTCGGATCCGATCGTGCCCGGGAGCAGGCGTTGCGTGGCGGACGCGGTGGCTCGGCTCAGGCCGCCCCGCCCCCACCGGTCGGCGACGACGTTCCCTCCCTGCTGCGCCACACTCAGGCGCTGGTGTTGGAGATCAACACCAGCGCGGCCAACCTGCCCGGACTCGGAGTGGTGCTGGCGCGGTCGGTCACCGACACGATCACCCGGGTTCTCACCTCACCCGACGCGGCGATGCTCGACATCTCAGTGCGGGTGGCGATCTTCGGGGTGCTGACCGACTACCTGCCGGGGTCGATCCGCGCCTACGTCGCCGCCTCCCGGGTGGCCGGGCAGCAGGACCTCGCCCGGGCCGACGACCAACTGGTCGAGCAGCTGACCACCCTGCGCCGGTCGGTGCAACAGCTGGCCGACGCCAGCCGCGAGCGGGACCTGCAGGCGCTGCAGGTTCACGGCCGGTTCCTGGAGACCAAGTTCTCCCAGTCGGATCTGGAGCTCTGAGGCCCCGCGTCGTTCCGCCGGCCGGGTGTCAGCGAACGCATGGACGCCGCACAGATTCGCGCGGTGAAGTGCCAGGTTGGCGGCCTATCGTCCGCACCATGACGATTGTGAGCGGGCGATGATCGACGCCCGGAACCTGACGAAGGTCTACGACGGGAAACGAGCCGTCGACAACCTGTCCTTCTCCGTACGTCCCGGCGAGGTGACCGGCTTCCTCGGTCCGAACGGGGCCGGCAAGTCCACGACCATGCGGATGCTGCTCGGGTTGGACACTCCCACCAGCGGTGAGGCGCTGATCAACGGTCGACCGTTCCACAAGCTCAAGGCACCGCTGATCGAGGTCGGTGCGCTGCTGGAGGCGAAGGCGGTCCACACCTCCCGCTCGGCACGCAACCACCTACTCGCGCTCGCGGTGAGCAACGGCATCCCGGCCCGGCGGGTGGACGAGGTGCTGGAACTGGTGGGTCTCAGCTCGGTGGCACGCCGCCGTGCCGGTGGCTTCTCGCTCGGGATGGGCCAGCGGCTCGGGATCGCGGCCGCTCTGCTGGGTGATCCGCACACCCTGATCCTCGACGAGCCGGTCAACGGACTGGACCCCGAGGGCATCCAGTGGATGCGTCACCTGCTCGCCGGACTGGCCGCGGAGGGCCGTACGGTCTTCGTCTCCTCGCACCTGATGAGCGAGATGGCACTCATGGCGACGCGCGTCGTGGTGATCGGGCAGGGCCGGTTGATCCGTGACTCGACGATCTCGGAGATCACGCAAGGCGGTCCCGGGGCGGCTGTCCTTGTGCGCACCCCGGACGCGCCGCGTCTGGCCAGTGCCCTCGAACAGGCCGGCGGCACACTCGCCGAGCGCGGTTCCGACAGCCTGCTTGTCCACGGCCTGAGCAGCGACGTCGTCGGTCGGGTCGCCTTCGACCAGCACGTGATGCTGCTGGAACTCACGGCCCGCCAGCCCACGCTGGAGGAGGCCTTCATGGAACTGACTCGATCCTCGGTCGAGTATGACGGGCGGGAAGCATCATGAGCACGGCTGTACGACAAGAAGATCCGACCGACCGCGTCCACGTCTCGCAGTTCGCGGGCGACGCTCGGGTGTCGGTGCCGCGGGTGCTGCACTCGGAGTGGGTGAAGTTCCGTTCGCTGCGGTCGTCCTGGCTCACCCTCGGCATCGCGCTGCTGATCGCCATCGGACTCGGCTCGCTGTTCAGCCACCTGCGCGGCCAGGAGATCTCCCAGCACCGCGGCTTCGACCGCGGCCCGCTGGACCCGACGCTGCTCAGTCTGCGCGGGGTGATGCTCGCGCAGCTCGTGGTCGGTGTACTGGGCGTCCTGTTCATCACCGCGGAGTATTCGACCGGGATGATCCGTTCGACCCTGACCGCGGCGCCGTCGCGGGTGGGGCTGGTCGCCAGCAAGAGCGTCGTGGTCGCGGTGGTGACCTTCGTCAGCGCGCTGGTGGCGGCGTTCGTGGCCTTCCTGCTCGGCCAGCACTTGTTGAACGCCTACCACCTCGGCGCCTCGCTGAGTTCGCCAGGCGCGCTGCGGGCGGTCTTCGGTGCGGCGATCTACCTGACCCTCGTCGCGTTGATGGGCCTCGGCTGCGGATTCATCTTCCGGTCCACCGGCGGCTCGATCGCCGTGGAGTTCCTGCTGCTGCTCGTGCTGCCGCTGCTCGGCGAGCAGCTGCCGCAGTCCTGGGCGGACCACATCAACAAGTACCTCCCGATGAACGCCGGCATCCAGGGGATGTCGACCCACGCGATCCCCGGCTCGCTCTCGCCGTGGGTCGGGCTGGGCGTGCTCGCGCTCTGGGCGCTGGCCGCGCTGGTCATCGGTGCGGTCGTGATCGATCGGCGCGACGCCTGACGGTCAGCCCGTCACTGGATGGTGTTGCGGGGCTGGAAGGGTATTCGACCCTTTCAGCCCCGCAAAAACGTTCCAGAGTGCTTGTTCCAGCGGCGCGCATCCGTCGGGCGCGCGCCCTGGCTCGGTACGAGGTCAGCCGGCGGCACCGGCCGGCGTGGTGGTCATCTTCTCGCCGAGGGTCTTGTTCGCCTGGACGGCATATTTGTTGGTGAAGGTGTCCGCAAGGGTGACCTTGGCGGTGTCGACACCGATCTGCTTCTCCATCGCGTACACGACCTTCGGCCCACCCGCAGGCATGATGCCGTCCGGCAGGAACTGTCCCTTGTCCGAGGTCAACCCGGCGACGTACTGAGCCTTGCTGATCGTGCTGTTCGACACGAAGTCCGCGGGCAACTTGTCCGCGATCTGCGCAGCGCTGTGGGTGGCGATCCAGTGCATCGTGGCCACCATCGCCGTGACAACCCCTTGGGTCTCCTTCTGATGCTTGTTCACCCAGTCGGCCTTGACCAGGATGGACGCTGCCGGCCACGCGCCGCCGAGGGCAGACTTGGCGCCATCGGTAGTGGCCAGGTCGATCGCGGAGTAGCCGAGCTTCTTGCTCTCCAGGGCTCCGACGGTGGGCTGGGTGGTCATCACGCAGTCGGCCGACTTGCGTTGGATGGCGGCGATCGCGGTCGTTCCGGCTCCGGCCGCCACCGTGTGGTACTGGCTGTGGGTGATGTTGTGCTGGGCGGCCAGGAACTGGGTCAGCTCATCGGTGCCTGACCCGAGGTCGGTCACTCCCAGGTTCTTGCCCTTGAAGTCGGCTGCTGAGTGAACGCCGCTGTTCGTGCCGCACATCTCACGCTCGCCCGGGGCGCCCGAGAGCTGCACGATGTCGATGACCTTCTTGCCCTTGGCTTGGAAGTCGATGGTGTGGATATACCAAGCGCCGGCCATGTCGACCGACCCGGAGGCCATGGCGTCTTCTGCGCCGACGCCGCCGTTCTGCTCCGTGGAGAGAACCATGTTCACGCCGTACTTCTTGAAGAAGCCGAGGTTTTGGGCCAACTGGTAGGGCAGGTAGATCTGTTTGTCGATGCCGCCGACCATCATTTTCACGGTCGGCAGAGCCTTGCCGCCGGAGTCCTTGGCCGAGCTGGTGCCGGAGGATCCGCAGGCTGCCAGACCGAAGGCGAGCGCTCCGGTGGCGGCGATGGAGAGGGTGCGTTTGAACATGAGGGGCCTTTCGTGGGGATGCTGCGGTGTGGAACTGCTGCGGTGGAAATGCGGGAGGGGGGGATGGCCGGGGCTCAGAGGGCTTGCCCCTCGGATCTGTTCGGCGGCTGCCAGGACAGCACGCGGTGTTCGACGAAGGAGATGACGAACTCGGCGACCAACGTCACGACCGCCATGATCGTCATGCAGGCGAAGACGGTGTCTGGGTCGAAGTTGCCCTGTGCCTGGCTGATGATGAGGCCGATGCCTTGGGTCGCACCCAGCACCTCCGCTACGAGCGCGCCGATGATCGCGAACCCGAATGCGGTGTGCAGCGAAGCGATGATCCAGGTCAGGGCTGACGGAATCGTGACGTGGCGAGCAACCGCCAAGGGAGAAGCGCCGAGGACGCGGACGTTGGCGATCAAGTTGGGGTCAACCTCGCGGACGCCCTGGAAGGCGTTGAAGAAGACGATGAAGAACACCAGGACTGAGGCCAGCAGAATCTTCGGGAAAATGCCGAGACCGAATGCCACGATGAAGATCGAGCCGAGAATGATGCGCGGAATCGCGTTGAGGATCTTGATGAACGGCATTGCCACGTCCGCCAAGTAGCGGTTGGTGCCGAGCAGGACACCGCAAATGATCCCTGCGAGTCCACCCAGCAAGAAGCCGTAGATGGCTTCCTTCAGCGTCACCCAGAGGTTTGCCCAGATCGAGCCGAACGCCGTCCCCTTGGTGAACAGGTGGACCAGGCTCTTCCAAATGCCCGTCGGCTGGCCGTAGAAGAACTTGTCGACGACGCCGGTGGCGGTGGTCCACTGCCAGCCGCCGATCAGGATGACGGCGAGTGCGATGCGGCCGAACCAGACCGAGGCTGTGCGCCTGCGACGGCTCGCGGCCGCTTTCGTCGCCAGTTGCCCGCTCGACTCGGCGATCTCAACCTCGCCGGTGGGGAGGCTTGTTCGGGCGGTCATGCTGCACCTGCCGTCTGCGCGTACGCACGCTGTACTTCGTCCTTCAGAGCGGCCCAAATTTGGTCCTGCAACTCCAGGAATCGAGGTTCATGCCGGATTTTCTGGACCTCGCCGCGCGGTCGCGGGAGGTCGATGTCAAAGGTGTGCTTGATCGAACCCGGGCTGCTCGTCATGACAACAACGCGATCGGAGAGTGCAACCGCTTCGTCGAGGTCGTGGGTGATGAACAGAACCGACGGACGAACTTGCTCCCAGAGGCCCAGAAGCTCGGTCTGCATGATCGCTTTGGTCTGCACGTCGAGGGCACCGAACGGTTCGTCCATCAGCAGGATCCGCGGCTCATTGATGAGAGCGGCCGCCATCGCGACCCGCTTGCGCATGCCACCGGAGAGCTGGTGGGGGTAGCGGTCTTCGAAGCCGGCCAGACCGACCCGGCGCAGCCAGTCACGGGCCAGGTCCACGGCGTCCTTCTTGCTCATGCCGTTGAGCGTGGGGCCGATCATCACGTTCCCGAGCACGCTCTTCCACGGGAAGAGGGCGTCGTTCTGAAACATGAAGCTGATGCCCTTGGTGATGCCGGTGACGGGCACGCCGCCCACCGTGACCGAACCCGCGCTGGGCCGCTCGAGTCCCGACACCTGCCCGAGGGTCGTCGACTTGCCGCACCCGGTGGGACCAACGATGGCGCAGAATTGTCCCGGTTCGACGACGATGTCGACGTCCTTGATCGCGGTGAAGACGTCGCCCTTCGGGGTGAGGTAGCGCTTGGTGAGTCCTTTGATCTCAATCCGCGCCGCGGCCGAGACCTGGGCGTCACCCGGGCCCGCCGGGTGATGTGTCTGGGTCATGCCTGGCTCCTTCAGTAATCCGTCCGTGGTCTGGTGGAGAACCTAGGAACGTGACGTGGGTCACGTCACTGTTTGCCGCTCAAACTCAGCAATTGCGCTTTGTTTCGAGTTCTTCTCATTGCGCGCACGCCCTGGCACTTCCCAGTCGGAATGCTCATAATCGGCCGGTGCGGTATCGAACTCGCAAGCTCTCCAGCCAGTTCTTTCTGGCCCAGCTGGTGATCTTGGCCATCACGATCAGTGTTGGTTTTGTGCTGCTCGCGCGCGCCGAACGTGAACTCCTCGACACCCAGTACGAGAGTCGCGCGGCGGCCATCGCGCAGACAGTTGCGAGTGCGCCCACCGTCCGTTCCTGCCTGGAAAAACCAACCGCCGCTTGCCGCCCGCTGGTGCAGCAGATCGCGACGGAGGTGTCGCAACGTACGGGGGCGTCGTACGTCGTCGTCATTGACATGAACCGGGTGCGCTTCTCGCACCCCGACCCGGCCCTGATCGGGCAACAGGTCGAAGAGCCGGTGATGACGAGGGACGGTCGGGTCCATCTCGGTATCGACAACGGGTCCACCGGGCGCTCAGCGAACGGCAAGGCACCGCTCTACGGTCCGACCGGGGTGATGGTCGGAGAGATCTCGGTCGGGTTGCGCGAGAGCTCGGTCTCCCAAGCTCTGTGGAGCGAAATTCCGACCTGGGCATTGTGGTTCGCTGTCGCACTCGCCGTCGGTGCGCTTGCCTCCTGGTTGTTCGCATCGCAGGTCAAGAAGCGGACGTTCGGCCTCGAGCTTCACGAGATTGCGCAGTTGCTGCAGGAGCGCGAGGCGACCTTGCACGGCATCCGCGAGGGGGTGGTCGCGTTCGACGAGAACGAGCGAGTCAGCGTGGTCAACGACGAGGCTCATCGGCTCCTCCCGCTGCCGATCAACCCGGTCGGTTCGCCGCTGCGCGAGGTGATGCCCGACGACCTGCGGGACCGGCTGGTCGATCCCCGAATGGTGGCTGACGAGATCGTCTACACCCGCGACCGGTGTCTGGTGGTCAACCGCATGCCGATCACCCTGGCCGGTCAATCACACGGTTCCGTGGTGACACTTCGTGACCAGACGGAACTGGTCGGCCTGCAGCGGGAGCTCGCCGGGCAGCGCGGGCTGACGGAGTCGCTGCGCGCCCAACAGCACGAGTTCGCCAACCGGATGCACGCTGTCTCCGGGCTGCTGCAACTGGGACGTACCACCGAGGCGCTTGATTACTTGCTCGAGATCCGTGGCACCGCAGCCGATTTCGACAATTCCCTGCGCGAGCGCATTGCGGCTCCACAGATCGTCGGGCTTCTCATGGGGAAGGTCGCCGAGGCGAGCGAGGCCGGAGTCGAGGTGAGGATCGCGCCGACGACTCGGCTCAGTGCGTCGCCCCGCAACGTGCACTACCTGGTGAGCATCCTCGGCAACCTGATCGACAACGCCATCCAGGCGCTCGCGAGCGCGCCCCCGCCCCGCCTGATCGACGTGGCCATCGTGGAAGCCGGCGGCGTACGCATTCAGGTCTCGGACAACGGTCCGGGTATCGCCCCCGGCTCGGAGCAGGAAATCTTCCTCGACGGATATTCCACAAAGGCCGGTGGGAGGCGCGGCACCGGTTTGGCCGTGGTGCACCGGATGGTCTCCCGCCTCGGCGGCACCATCTCGGTATCGACCGGTCCCGGCGCGCGATTCACTGTCGCCCTGCCCGACACCTACAGCAGCGAAACAAGAGCGGAACTGAAGTGATGAGCGACAACGACCAGTCGACCGATCCGATCCGGGTTTTGGTGGTCGACGACGACTTCCGGGTGGCCGACGTCCACGCTTCTATGGTCGCTGCGATCCCGGGATTCGAGGCGGTGGGACGTGCCCACACGGCGGCCGATGCCAGGGCGCTCGCCCGCGACCTGAGGCCCGACCTGGCGTTGATGGATATCTATCTGCCCGATGGGAACGGGCTGGACGTGGTGCGTGAGTTGATCGCCGGTCCGGAACGCATCGACGTCATGGTGATCTCGGCCGCCCAGGACGTCGAATCCGTCCGTACGGCAATGCAATTGGGAGCCATCCACTATCTGCTGAAGCCCTTCGCGTTCGACCAATTGGTCGCCCGGTTAACGGCGTACGGGCGGGTTCGGCGTCGGATGTCAGATCTGCCCACCACGGCCGACCAAGCGGATGTCGACGAGTTGTTCCGGCTTCGGCAGATCGACGAGGCGGAGCAGCCGCGCCTGCCCAAAGGCCACTCCTCGCCCACCCTCGAACTCGTCCGAAACGCGGTCCGTAGCGCGACCCCGGACGTATCCGCGGGTGACGTCGCGGAGATCGTCGGCATCAGCCGGGCAACGGCGCAGCGCTACCTCATCTACCTGCAGGAGCAGGGCGTGGTCTCGCTGCGACTCAAGTACGGCGCGGCCGGGCGGCCCGAACATCGCTACTACGTGTGACTCACCTGAGCGGTAGGTTCGCGACATGGCGTACGACAAGGACCTCGCCGAAGCCGTGACCCGCCACCTCGAGGGCACTCCGGGGCTCGGCGAGAAGCGGATGTTCGGCGGGCTGGCGTTTCTGATCCACGGCAACATGGCGGTCGCTGCTAGCGGTGGAGGCGGGCTGCTGTTGCGCGCCGATCCCGACCTGCACGACCAGTTGGTCGCCCAAGAGTTCGTCGAAACCGCGGTGATGGGCGGGCGGTCGATGAACGGCTGGCTGCGCGCTGATGCCGACCGACTGGGTGAGGCGATGTGGCCGCTGATCGACCAAGCGGTCGCGTACGCGCAGTCCTTGCCGGCGAAGTGATCCGGCTGTCGACCCCGTACGTCCGCCCTCCCGCGCCGCTGACCCCCGCCGCGGCGCCAACCCATAGGGTGGTCGGGTGAGTCCGATGGCGAAGGGGGCCAACGTCGCCCTCACCCGTGAAGTGCCCGGCCTGAGCGGCGTCGTGATCGGCGTCGACTGGGACGCGGGCGCCGAGCGCTTCCTGCACGACAGCCTGACCCTGCTGACTGTGCTCTGCGGCAGTGACCGTAAGGCCTTGAGCCAGCAGCATGTCGTCCACTTCAACCAGATGGTCTCCGCCGATCTGTCGACCTCGCATGTCGCGCAGGTGATGGGTGACGACGACGCCCAGGTCGAGGTCGATCTTGGCGGGGTCCCGGACGCGGTCGAGCGGCTGGTTTTCGTGCTCTACGTCAACGAGGGTGGTGGTGGTCGGCGCACGCTGGGCCAGCTCAAGAAGCTGGTCGTACGCGTCCTGCAACTGCAGAACGGATCGTCGGTCGTGACGACCGTCGACCTGGCCCAGGGCCTTGGCAACGAGACCGCCCTCACCCTTGTCGAGCTCTACCGACATTCGGGCGAGTGGAAATTGCGGGTGCTCGGGGCGGGCTACTCCGACGGGCTCAAGGGTGTCGCCCGCGACTTCGGAGTCGAGCTGTGAGCGACTTCGGGTTCCTGCGGGCACGGCGGCGCCCGGCGCCGGTTGCCGCGGAACCCACTGCGCCACAAGGCGGCTCGTCTAGTGGAGCGCCGGCGGTGAGCGACTTCCTGTCCGGTCGGGCCGTACGTCCGGGGCGGGCCGCCGCGACACCTCCGCCTGCGCCGGGTTTCGACTCGGGCTCAACCAGCGGGGGTGGCAACTTGTTGGATCTGGGGTCGTCGCCGGGTTTCGACTCGGGCTCAACCAGCGGGGGTGGCAACTTGTTGGATCTGGGGTCATCGCCCGGTTTCGACTCGGGCTCGGGCAGCGCCTCGCCCATTTCAACCAGCGGTGTCGGCCCCGGCCGCAACGCTGCCTTGATCGCCCACGACCTCGGTCTGCCGACGATCGCGCAGGGGGAGCGACGGATCCTTACCGTCGATGACCCGGTCGTCCACTTCACCCGTACGCAGTCCGCCGCCGGGGCGTTGGAGTTCAGCGCAGTGACCCCGACGGCGAACCAGTTGCTGATGGGCTGTGTTTTCGAAGCCGCGGACGGCACCGAGAGCGCGGTCCTACCGGGCTTGCGACCGCAGGGTCCAGACGTGCAATCACCCATCTTCCGCGCGACCCCGCAGGGTGTCACCGTGAACTTGCGGGCTGTGACCGGCGTACGACGGTTCTTCCTCATCGGCCTGCCGCAGACCAGCGATCGGTCGATGCCCGGCGGAACCATGGTGATCCGCACGTACGGCGGCTCGCAGTTGGAGGTAGTGCTCGACACGAGTGCGACATTCGGCGCGAAAGCGTTGGTGACCGGTTTCGTGGTCGAGGGAAGAATCGTGCTCCGAGCGGAACACGACCCGTTCTCTGGAACGTTGCAGCAAGTGGCCGGTGTCTACGGCTACGACCAATTAACCTGGCGCGACCCGTTCACGCCACTGTTCTAAAACTTGTTCACAACCCGAACCGGAAGGGAAACACCATGGCAGTCAGCCTCAGCAAGGGTGGAAACATCTCGCTCGCAAAGGCCGCTCCGGGCATGACGAGCGCGATCATCGGTCTGGGTTGGAACCCGCGTACGACCGACGGCGCCGCGTTCGACCTCGACGCCTCGGCGCTGCTCTGCGCCGAGAACGGCAAGGTACGCAGCGACGCCGACTTCGTTTTCTACAACAACCTGACCGGCGACAACGGTGCGGTGACCCACCAGGGTGACAACCGCACCGGCGAAGGTGACGGCGACGACGAGCAGATCGTCATCGACCTGACCCGTGTCTCTGCGGACGTCGCGAAGATCTCCTTCGTGGCCTCGATCGACCAGGCCGACTCGCGCGGCCAGAACTTCGGCCAGGTCAGCGACGCCTACATCCGCGTCTTCGACGCCGACGACCCGACGAACAATGACAAGGGTGTGCGCTTCGACCTCGGCGAGGACGCCTCGACCGAGACCGCGCTGATCTTCGGCGAGCTTTACCGCAACGGCGGTGAATGGAAGTTCCGCGCCATCGCCCAGGGCTACTCCAGCGGCCTGGCCGGCGTCATTGCCGACTTCGGCCTCTCGGTCGGCTGACAATCCGCCACCCGCGAGGTCCGTCCCCTCGTCACGGGGGCGGCCCTCGCTCCTCACGGCCCTTGCACCGAAAGCAGAGATGAAGACTCTTAGGCATTTCACCCCCGACCTCGTGGTCGCCGCGATCGTTTTGGTGATCGCATTCCTTTATGACGGCGCCACAGCGGTCGGCCTCACCGCGATCCTCATCGTGGTTGAGATCGTTTTCTCGTTCGACAATGCGGCAGTCAATGCCAAATACATCGAGCGGCTGAACGACTTCTGGCAGCGCATGTTCCTGACCGTCGGCGTCCTGGTTGCCGTGTTCGGAATGCGGCTGATCTTCCCGTTCCTGATCGTCTGCCTCAGCGGATCGATCTCGCCAATGCAGGCGCTGCATCTCGCGCTGGACAAGGGTGACCCGCACACCCCGGGAACCTACGGCTACATCCTGAACGAGGCCCATCCCAGCATCGCCGCATTCGGTGGCATGTTCCTGCTGTTGCTGTTCCTGGACTTCATCTTCGACGGTGACCGCAAGGTGCTCTGGCTGAAGCCGATCGAACGGCCGCTGCAGAAGCTGGGCAAGCTGGATGTGTTGTCGGTTGTTATCGCCGGCGTCCTGCTGCTGATCACGGCGGAGACCCTGGTTGACAAGGTCAGCGTGCGCAGCAATGTGCTGTTCTCCGGGCTGTTGGGCATCGTGCTCTACCTCGCGGTGAGCGGTCTGTCGACGTTGATGGAGTCGCGCGAGGAAGAGAAGGACCACGAGTTCGAGGAAGCTCAGTCGCGCGGTGAGGTGATCAAGCTCGCCGGCAAGGCCGCCTTCTCGATGTTCCTGTTCTTGGAGGTGCTCGACGCCACGTTCAGCTTCGACGGAGTGATCGGTGCCTTCGCGATCACCCCCGACCCGCTGATCATCATGATGGGTCTCGGCGTCGGTGCCTTGTGTGTTCGGTCCATGACCATCTACCTGGTGCGCAACGGCACCCTGGCGGAATATCGCTATCTCGAGCACGGCGCCCACTGGGCGATCGGTGCCCTTGCGGTGATGTTGTTGCTGACCATCAAATTCCACCTGGGCGAGTTCGTCGTCGGTGGCATTGGAATCGCGTTCATCTTGGCGGCGTGGCTTACGTCTGTCTTGGCGAACAAAAAAGAAGAAGAACCTGCCGATGACAATCCGTCGTTGGTCGAAACGCACTGAAAGCGGGGGAACCTATGAGCATTAGTCTGTCCAAGGGCCAGACCGTCAATCTGGCAAAGTCCGATGGTGGAGCGTTGAGCCGGGTCCGCATGGGCCTGGGTTGGGACGCCAAGGTCGTCACCAAGAAGACGATGTTCGGCGGCAGCAAGCAGACTCAGCGCAGCATCGACCTCGACGCCTCGGCGATCGTGATCGGCGGCGGCCGGGTTCTCGACATCGTTTACTTCGGCAGCCTGACCAGCAAGGACGGTTCGATTCACCACACCGGTGACAACCGCACCGGCGCCGGTGACGGCGACGACGAGTCGATCCTCGTCGACCTTCCAGCTGTGGCCGGATCGGTCGAACACATCGTGTTCGTCGTGAACTCCTACTCGGGTGAGAACTTCCAGGAAATCGAGAACGCGTTCGTCCGCGTCGTCGACTCCCAGGCCAACGACACCGAGCTGGCCCGCTTCCAGCTCACCGGGTCGGGCAACCACACCGCCTTGGTGATGGCCAAGGTGTCGCGTCAGGGAGCCGGCTGGGTTTTCACCGCGATCGGCAACCCGGGCAACGGGCGGGTCGCGCGCGAACTCGAACCGCTGGCGCTCCAGGCGATCTGAGCCAGACGTCACTCATCGGCGCGAGTTTTGGTCGGACAGGAACCATCCATCCGACCCAAGCTCGCGCCGATTCTTGTCCTGAAAGGCACGACATGACCGATGTACGGGCCGTGAGCCTCGACATCTGGGGCACCCTGCTGCGCAGCGACCCGGCCTTCAAACCCGAGCGCAACGAGTTGTTGCGCTCGGCGCTGGTGCCGCAGGTCGATTCCGAACGGTTCGATGCCGTCATGCGCGAGGCCGATCGGGAGGCCGACGAGATCTCGATGGGGCGCGGCGCCGACGTCGGTTTCGTCGAACGGATCGAGCTGACACTCGCCCGGCTCGAGGCGAAGGTGGTGCAGCCGCCGTACGAGGAGTTGTTCCGTCAGCAGCAGCAGTTGGCCCTTGAGCATCACCCGTTGCCCCTCGACGAGCGCCTCCCCGGCCTTGTTGCGTCGCTCGCCGGGACGATGCCGGTGGTTCTGACCAGCAACACCGGGATGCTCCCCGGGTCGCTCATGCGTCACTTGCTGCAGCTGGCCGGCTTCCCGCCGATTGCGGGAATCTTCTCCAATGAGGTGGACTGGGCGAAGCCGGATCGGCGGATCTTCGCGGCGACGCTGGAATTAATCGCCCGAATTGAGGGGGAACCGATCGGGCCCGGCGACGTTCTACATATCGGCGACAATCCGGTCGCCGATGCTGACGGCGCGCGTTCGGCCGGTCTACAGACCGTGCTCGTGCGACCGAACGGGGAGGACACCGCGGCGGCCTTGGAGGCGCTGCGGTAAAGGGAGGACACGGGATGGACTGCGTCATGACCGCTTTGTTGACGGGCGCACCCGACGACATTCGTACGGCCGACGGACGTGCGTTTGACGTCGACACCTACTCGCGGATGAAGCACGGCGACGCCGCTGCGATCGACGAACTCGGCGGCCAACTGGCGGCGGAGTTGGTAGCGCGGCATGCCCACCTGGTGACCGACGACGCGGTACCGGTGTTCCCGGTGGCCTTCCTGCACGTGCCACCTTCCTGCTACTTCCTGGCCGAAGCAGTGCTCGCGCGGCTGAACGCGGCGCGCACCGCGTGTGGTCTGCAGCCGGGCCGGATCGTGCAAGTCCACAAGGACTCCGTCACCCACACTGATTACGCCGCCTCGTCCCAAGCTGAACGCGAGGCCGAGTTGGCGCGCATCGGCTTCCGGCTCGAAGGCCCGGTGGCCGGCACGAACCTCATCGTGATCGACGACGTACGGGTGACCGGCCTGGCCGAAAAAACGATCCTTGCCGCGCTACGAGAGGCGGATCCTGCCGCGTTGATTCTCGGTTACGTCGCGGTCTGCTCGCCCGAGCTCGCCGCTTCGCCCCACGTTGAATCGACGCTGAACCACGCGACCGTCACCTCGATTCTGCAACTGGTGCCGGCCATCGACGACGGCCACTTCCACCTGACGATCCGTTTCCTGAAGCGGGCGCTGGCGAGCGCCGAACTCGGTGAGTTTGTTGCGGTCGTGCCGCGGTCGCTGGTTGAACAGATGCACGTCGGCGCGCTGGCGACCGGACCGGAGTTCGTGGCTGGCTACCCAGCGGGGATGGCGGTCCTCGAGGCTGCTCTGGCGCAGGAGGCGGCCCATGTCTGAACGGATCGCTTTGCATGTGATGGGCGCCGATGACCTCGGACTGCCGTCCTACGGTCCCGTACAGGCCAATGACTACAGCCGGTTCAAACATGGCGACGGCCGCATCGCCATCGACTATGGGCGGGCGCTCGCCGACCGCTTTCTCGAGGTGGTGCCTCTGACCACAGGTGCCGTCGCGGTGACTTCCTCCGGCTACGCGGCAGTTCCGCCGGCGGCGCGTGCGCTCGTACGACCGTTTCTGCAGCGTTTGCACGAACGAGCGCCGGAGTTGTCCGCAACCGCGTTCCGGATGCATCGGCTCGGGGTGAGCCCGGGCGACTACGCGACCATGGACCCGGCCGCCCGTAGCCAGGCGGTGTCGGCGAAGTCAATGCAGATTGATCCGCGGGTGGATCTGCGTGGGGTGCGCGTCGTTGCCCTCGATGACATTCGGGTGACCGGCACCCACGAGGCGGCGATGGATGGCTGCCTCAACGCCGCCGGCGCGTCCTGGATCGACCATCTCTACCTGGTCGACGCGCATCTCTGCGCCGTTCGGCCGGAAGTCGAATCGACCCTCAATTCGGCGTGGGTGCGCACCGTTGACCACGTTCTCGACGTTGCTTGCGCGCCGGGATTCGAGCCAAATGCCCGCTTCGCCAAGCGGATTGCGCTGATGAGCCGCGAGGATCAGGAACGGTTCGCGCGGCTGGCGCCGCTCTATGCGGTGCTGTGGGTGACCGAGGCGATGCTGGCCGACGGGCTCGATCATGTCGCGGCCTATGCGACCGGGGTGCGGCGCTTCCGGCAGGCGTTGGCGGATGTGCAGCGGTTGAGCCAGCCGGCTTGATCGGGTCGTGTGATCGCAGGTCGATTCGGTGGTTTGCGCCGCCGGCTTGATACCGCGTTTTGATACCGCGAAGGCTTAACCTACCCACCGGTAACTAATCGCGGCATAGTGGGTCCATGACCCAGCACGTACACGCGTTCACTGATGACGTCCTTGGCACACTCGACGCTGTTGGCGTTGCCGACGCAATTCGCAAAGGCGAGTTCAGCGCCGCCGAAGCCGTCGAGGCTTCGATCGCTCGCTTGGCCCACGTGAACCCGCAGCTCGACGCGATCGTCCGCGACGATTTCGACCGGGCCCGCAAGCGAGCGGCGCAGCCGGTCGAGGGCGCGTTCGCCGGCGTACCCAGTGTGTTCAAGGACAACGTTGAGGCCGGCGGGCTGCCGATGACTTACGGATCGAAGGCGTTCCCGACCACGGTCAAAAAGAAGGACGGGCCGGTCGTACGCCAGTTCCGGGCGACCGGGCTGCTACCGATCGCGACGACCACGATGCCCGAGTTCGGCTGGACCTGCACCACCGAGACGCTTGATCGAAGCACCCACAACCCCTGGAACACCGACTATTCCAGCGGTGGCAGCTCCGGCGGATCGGCCACGCTGGTGGCCGCCGGGGTCGTTCCGATCGCCCACGGCAACGACGGCGGCGGGTCCATCCGCATCCCCGCGTCGAACTGCGGACTGGTTGGTTTGAAGCCGACCCGCGGGCGGCTGCGGCTCAACGAAGGCAGCCGGACCATGCCCGTACGCATCGTCAGCGACTCGGTGATGACGCGGTCGGTGCGCGACACCGCGCAGTTCTACGCTGCGGCCGAGAAGGTCTATAAGAACCGCACCCTGCCGGCGATCGGTTCGGTCGATCGCCCGCTCGACCGGCCGCTGCGCATTGGCGTGATGATCGACTCGCCGGTTGCGAAGCCGACTCACTCCGACGTACGCGCGGCCGTGGAAGACCTTGCAGCGCAACTGAAGTCGCTCGGCCACGAGGTCGAACCATACGAGATCAATGTGCCGCAATTCTTCGCCGACGATTTCTCGGCGTATTGGGGATTCCTGGCCTACATGGGCGCCGAGCATGGGGTCCGGACCTTCGGTAAGGGGTTCGACAAGGACAAGCTTGAACCGCTGTCGCGTGAACTGATCTCGATGGGGCGCAAGGCGTTGCCGAAGATGCCGCTGGTCATTGCTCGACTGCTCGCGACGAGTGCGGCCAGCCGGCTGGCGTTCCGCCGGGGACCCGACGTGGTGCTCACCCCGGTCCTGGCGAGCGTCGTTCCGGAGCTCGGATTCCTCGGTGCATCGCTGAATGGCGCCGAGCACTACCAGCGACTGCTTGACCTGGTCGGGTTCACACCGCTGGCGAATGCTTCTGGCGGACCGGCGATTTCGCTGCCGACCGGGATGGACTCGCGCGGCCTGCCGATCGGCGTGATGGCGTCGGCGAACCACGGTCAGGAGCGGATGCTGCTGGAGTTGGCGCTGCAGGTCGAGGAAGCGGTGGGTTTCCGGCGAATTGATCAGGTGGCCACTGGGGTTGCGGCTGCTTCGAACTGAGCGCGCGTCCGTTGTGCCCGCGTCCATCGAGGTGACTGGTTCAGTTCGAGGGCCCGCGAGATTTCGAGGGTTCTGAGGCCGGACGAGTGGTCTCAACGTCGCGCGGGGACAATGCCCGGGTGACGATTCTCATCCTGGGTGGCACCGCGGAGGCTCGCGCGCTGGCGGCAGCGCTGGATGGGGAGCGGGTGATCTCCTCGCTCGCGGGTCGGGTCAGCAACCCACGACTGCCTTCCGGTGAGGTGCGGATTGGTGGATTCGGCGGCGCGGCGGGGCTCGCCGCGTACCTCGAGGAACAGAACATCTCCGCGCTGGTCGATGCCACGCATCCGTTCGCGGTCGGAATCACCGCGAACGCGGCAACTGCCGCTGAGGTCCAAGGGGTTCCGGCCATCCGGTTGGCGCGACCCGGGTGGGCGGATCATCCGTACGCCGACTCTTGGGTGTGGGTGCCTGACCTCGACGCGGCGCGGGATGCGGCTGAGCGGATCGGCGGTCGGCCGTTCCTGACCACGGGGCGTCAGAGCTTGCCGAGCTTCGCGTTATGGCGGGATCGGCCGGTATTGGTCCGCGTGGTCGAACCGTTGACCGATGCACCCGAGGCGTGGACGGTCATCTTGGATCGCGGACCGTACGACGACGCCCAAGAGCGTGAGTTGCTTCGGGACCACGCCGTCGGGGTGCTGCTGACCAAAGACTCGGGCGGGTCCTACACCGCAGCCAAGCTCTCCGCGGCGCGAGCGACTCGTGTGCCGGTTGTGGTCGTACAGCGTCCGTCGGTGCCCTCGGGTTTGCCCGAGGTGGCGTCGGTCGCGGAGGCGGTCAACTTCGTACGATCCGCAGGATGACCGCTGCTCCCAGAGACAACACGCTCACCCGTCGGTGCAGCGCCACGGTCGCCGGGATGTCCGCGGCTGTGACCGGTCGGCCACTGCCCAGGGTGCCGCGGTTCTCGGCGCGACCTTGGTAGACGTTGGTGCCGCCGAGCTGTACGCCCAGGGCCGCGGCGAACGCAGCCTCGATGACTCCACCGTTCGGGCTGGGATGGTGAGGTGCGTCCCGGCGGATTGCGGAGACGATCGCTTGAGCTTGCCGCGGCTCGGCGGCGATCACGCAGAGGGCAGCAAGTCTTGCCGGCGCCCAGTTCGCCAGATCGTCGAGTTTCGCTGCAGCCCAGCCAAACTGCTCATACCGCGGCGTGCGGTGACCGACCATCGCGTCGAGGGTGTTGATCGCTCGGTAGGTGATCAGTCCCGGAGCTCCGGCGACGGCGCCCCAGAAGAGCGGCGCGACCACGGCGTCGGAACAGTTCTCCGCCACCGACTCGACCGTTGCTCGAGCGACGCCGTCGAGGTCGAGCGTCTCGGGGTCGCGGCCGACGAGATTTCGGACCTGTTGGCGGGCGGCCGGGAGGTCGGCTGTCGCGAGCTGGCGGTAGATGGCATCGGCTTCCCGGTCGAGTGACCGGCCGCCGAGGACCGCCCAGGTTGCAGCTGCGGTGATGAGGCTGGACTTCGGGAGCCTGGCGGCGCCGAGCAGCACGGCGCCGACCAGGGTTGCCTCGTGGAAAATGCCATGTGTGCGCGTCGGGGCATAGCAGATTTTCTGCGAGGCAGTGGCGACGGATCCGAAGCCGGCGACCGGATGGAATCGTCGGGGGTCGCCCCATCTCCGGTCGGCGACAAACCCGGCGACCAGCCCGACGGCGATCACTTGATCACCAGCTGCTGACCGCTGACCACCAGGATCACCCGGTCGCAGGCCGTCGCGATCTGCTGGTTGACCAAGCCCAGGCGGTCGGCGAAGACCCGGCCGGAGCGGTGTGGGGCAACCAGGCCGAGGCCGACCTCGTTGGTGACGAAGACCAGGTCGTCACGTGCTTCGACGGCGGCGACCAGGTCGGTCGTCTCCGCCTCGAGGGCGGGGACCCACTGGGCGGGCGAAGCTTCCCAGGCATCGAGGGCGTCGAGGCGAGCGGTGAGCCAGGTGCCGAGGCAGTCAACCAGGACCGAACCTTCGGTTTGCCGCACCACCGCCGCCACGTCGGTGGTCTCAACAACGCTCCAGTGTGAGGGCCGTCGATCATGGTGTGCGGCAATGCGGTCGGACCAGTCGGCGTCGTCGGCGCGGGGGGCGGTGGCGACGTACGTGACCTGGTTTTGCCCCTCGAGCAACTGTTCGGCGACGCGACTCTTGCCGGACCGCACACCGCCGGTCACGAGCGTGATCATCGGGCCACCGCCGCCAACACCAGCAGTTGGGCGGTGAAGGCGAGCTCGACGCAGGCGCCGAGGACATCGCCGGTCACGCCGCCGAGTCGGCGAACACACCGGCGTAGCAGGAGGCCGACACTCAGGGCGGCAGCCAGGACGGCGAGCAGACCTTGCAGCGGGGGGAGTCCGACCCACCAGCAGGTCATCGTGAGCAGTGCAGTTCCGATGGCGGCAACGAGCGCCGCAGCCCAGCGCGGAACGGTTCCCGCGACGAGGGCGCCCATGCCCTCGGGACGGGCGCTGTGGATGCCCCGAGCGCAGGCCACCCCGAGGACGCAGCGCGAGGCGACAACACTGACGCAGACCAAGAACGGGTGTACGTCGATCGCACCGATACAGATGGCCTGCAGGCCAACGCCGATGAGCAGCGCGACGACGCCCATCGGGCCGATGTCACCGGTGTGCATGATTTCCAGCGCGCGCTCGCGGGTCCAGCCGCCGCCCAGGCCATCGACCGTGTCGGCGAGACCGTCAAGGTGTAACGCGCGCGTAAGCACAGCAAGAGCGCCGACGATCAGCAAACCCACTGCCGCGCCCGGCAGTCCGGAATGCCAGCCGGCGACGGCAAGCAGGCCGGCAGCGACCCCTAGCGGAAGGGCCGCGAGCGGCGCGAGCAGCATCGACCATCGGGCGGCGTCGCGGTTAAAATCTCCGATGTCCCCGGAAGGAATGACGGTGAGGGTGCCGAGCGAAAGCCGCAGGCCCGTGACGAGCGAGCTCACGAGATGGTCAGCGCATCGGTGACCGCCCCGATGACGGTGACGGCCGGAGGTGCGATCTCGGCCGCGGTGGCGAGGGCGGCGATCTTCTCCAGCGGGCCGCGTACGTCGTGTTGGGTCGGCAGCCCGGCGTCAGCGATGCAGGCCGCAGGCGTGTCCGCGGGCCGACCGTGATCGATCAACTCGCGCGCAATGTCGTCCAGGGTTGCGACCCCCATCAGCACCACGAGGGTGAGGTTGCTCGCGGCGAGGTTCGGCCAGTCGACGTTGCTACGCGGATCGCCCGGGCGAACGTGGCCGGACACGACGGTGAAGCCCTGAGTGAGGTCCCGATGCGTCACCGGGATGCCGGCGAGAGCAGGCGCGGCCAGCGCACTGCTGACGCCCGGGACCACCCGTACGCGGATCCCCGCCTCGACGCAGGCGTTCCACTCCTCACCCCCGCGACCAAAGACGAAGTTGTCCCCGCCTTTGAACCGCACCACGTTTCGCCCGGCACGAGCGTGGTCGACGAGCAGTTGGTTGATCCGGTCTTGGGGCGTGAAGTCGCCGCGCGGCACCTTGCCGACGTGGACGATGTCCGCGTCGAGCTCATCGAGGACAGCCAGCGGCGCGAGCCGGTCACACACAACGACATCCGCGGCGCGCAGGGCAGCCATTCCGGCGAGGGTGAGTAGGCCCGGGTCGCCGGGTCCGCCGCCGACGAGGACGACCTCACCGGGAAAGGTATCTCGATCGGTCAGGTCGGGATGGTTGGGTTTGCTCATGCGGTCACTGCCTTTCGGGCGAGCAGCGGAGTGAGGGCGGCGACGAGGGCGTCGGTGGTGGGGCGGTCGCGTACGGCGATCCGGATCCAGGCGTCGGACAGTCCCGGGAACGTGTCGCAGCGACGCACGACGAATCCGTTGTCGCGCAAGGCTTCCCGCACTCCCGCGCCGACTTTCACCAGAACGAAGGGGGCAGCCCCAGGAACGGGACGCAGGCCGACCGCCTCAAGCCGGCTGGTGAGGTGCGCGCGATTCTTCGCGGCCTCACTCGCCAGCGCTCGGGCTTCGGCGCGCGCGATCCGTGCCGTTGTCGCGGTCGCGACAGCGAGGGCAGGGGTGGAGACCGGCCAGTGCGGCTGCGCTTGCGAAAGTTGCCGCAGCAGCTGGGGATCGCCGATCACATAGCCGGCCCGCAGTCCGGCGACACCCCAGGTCTTGGTGAGTGATCGAATCACCAGAACATCGGCCATCTCTGGCTTTATCATTGACTCTTGTTCAGACGGTAGACAGTCGTAGAAGGCTTCATCGATCACAACAACGCGGCCCGCTCGACGCAGATCGTCCAGCGCCGGCCGCGGGTGCAGCACCCCGGTCGGGTTCGTCGGATTGCCGACGAACACCAGGTCTGCCGCAGGGTCGACGATCGTGGGGTCGAGTCGGAAACCGTCGCTGGGTTGGAGCAGATGATGTTCCGCGCGACGTCCGACGGCCCGCAGCGCCGCGTCGGGTTCGCTGAACTGGGGGTGGACGACCAACGGCCGGCGCCCCTGGATCGCGCGGGCGATCAGCGCGAACGCTTCGGCGCCACCGGCGGTCAACAAGACCATGTCCTCGGGCAACCCGTGGCGGTCAGCGGTCGCCTTTCGCGCCGCTCGCTGGTCGGGATAGGCGGCCAAGTCGTCGACGCCGGCGCGCAGCAGTTCGGCGAGCCAGCGCGGGGGCTGGGGCACTCGTACGTTCACCGCGAGGTCGATCAGGTCGGGACGGTCGCGGATGTCGTCGTCACCGTGGTGGTTGTCGCCCGTCGGTGGGGTCGACCATGACCCCGTGGGCTGAGCCGACCGGAGCGCTAGCGGAGGTCGTGTCGAAACCCGGTGAACGGCGAGCGGGTGCGGCCCGTACGCAGCCGCGGCTCGCGCGAAATTCGCCGCCAGCTGGGGATGGCCGGCCCAGTGCAGGTGAAGGTAGGACGCCACCACCGTCGCGCGGCCGGTGTCGGCCGGGTCGAGCGCAAACCCCTCTGGGCGACCGTCAATCTCCCACGCCGGCTGCTCACCGGCTGCGGGTTCGGTTGCCGTGCGGTGGAATTCGTGAGCCGTCACCGGGGTGCCGGCCGGTCCGAGGATCGAGTCGGTCGCGATCGTTGCCGTTCGGTAACCGAGGGTCAGCCGCGGATGCATCGCGGCAGTTGTCGGCAGCGCGCCGACCATCGGATGCCCGTCGAGCGAGTCAGCCAGATAGAGCAGTCCGGCGCACTCGGCGACCGTCGGCAGTCCGTTCGCGATCTCTTCGCGCACCTGCGCGAGAAGCGTCGTGTTGGCGGCGAGGTCGCTCACATGGGACTCCGGGAACCCGCCTCCGAGGTAGAGACCGCGGGTGTTCGGCGGAAGCGTGGCGTCGATCGCAGGGTCGAAGATCACGGCCTCGCAGCCGGCTGCTTCGAGCAGTTCGGTGGTTTCGGCGTAGCGGAAGGTGAAGGCGCGGCCACCGGCGATGGCGATGACGGGGCGGGTGCGTTGCGCTGTGTCGGCACCGGGTTTGGACACGCCCTCGGCTAACGCCTCGGTCGGCTCAACCAACGGGGTGGAGATCGGTTCGACCGACGGCGTGGGCGACCACGGCGCGCCCGGGACCGGCCCGGCGCTCTCGGCCAACCGGAGCACGGCGGGGAGGTCGATGTGTTCTGCGATCTGTTCGGCGAGTCGGTCGAGGGCGGCGACTGCATCCGTACGCTCCGCCGCGGGCACCAGTCCGAGGTGGCGGGAGGGGGCCGAGACGCCGGCGTCGCGGGGCAACACTCCGAGGACTGGGACCCCCACCTGCTCGACCGCGCGCCTGGCCTCCTGTGCGTGGCGCGGGCTGCCGGATTTGTTGAGGATGACCCCGCCGATTCGTACGTCCGGATCGTGGTCGGCGAGTCCACGCACGATCGCGCCGACCGTCCGCGAGGCGGATGAGATGTCCACGACCAGCAGAACGGGGGAGTCGGTGAGGGAGGCGACATGGGCTGTCGAGGCGAAGCCGTCGCTGCCCAGGCGGCCGTCGAACAGGCCCATCACACCCTCGATCACCCCGACGTCCGCATCGTGAAAACCGTTGAGCAACAACGGGTTGATCAGACGGGGCGAGGTGAGGAAGGGGTCGAGATTCCGCCCCGGACGGCTGGTCGCGAGCGCGTGGTAGCCGGGGTCGATGTAGTCCGGGCCGACCTTGAAGCCGGCCACCGAGTGACCTTGCCGCCGCAGCGCAGCCATCAAGCCGACAGCAACAGTGGTCTTGCCCTGACCCGATGCGGTCGCGGCGATGACGACCCGCGGGTGGTTCACCACTCGATGCCTCGCTGCCCCTTCTGACCGCGGTCGAAGGGGTGGGCGATCTTGGTCATCTCGGTCGCGAGGTCGGCGATCTCGAGCAATCGCGGATGCGGATCGCGCCCGGTGATGACGACATGTTGGTGCCCCGGCCGGTTGGTCAGCGTGTCGACGACGTCATCGATGTCGAGCCAGCCCCACTTGAGCAGGTAGGTGAACTCGTCGAGCACGTACAGCGTGTGGGTCTGCGCGTTCAGGCGGCGCTTGATCTCGGCCCAGCCCTCCTGCGCGTCGCGGGCGTGGTCCGCCTCGGTGCCCGCACGTCGCGACCAGGACCACCCCGAACCCATCTTGTTCCACTCGATCGGACCGCCCTCACCGGTGTCACGGTGCACTCGATCGAGCGCGTCCAGCGCCGCCTGCTCACCGATCTTCCACTTCGCCGACTTCACGAACTGGAAGACCCCGATCGACCACCCCTGATTCCACCCGCGCAGCGCGAGCCCGAACGCGGCCGTCGACTTCCCCTTGCCGGCGCCGCCGTGGACGATCAGTAGCGGCTGATTGCGGCGCTGCTTGGTGGTCAGGCCGTCGTTTGCCTCGACCGGCGTCTGCCCTTGCGCCATCAGGCTGCCTTTCCGGCGGGGGTGGTGTTTCGGCGTACGACATCAACGAGGCCGGCGGCGGCCAACTCCTCGACGGGCACGTGTTCAGCGCCCATCCGTTGAGCGATCCCGGCAGCCAATCCCATTCGGAACCGGCCCGATTCGCAGTCGACGACCACGGCATCGACCCCGGTTGCCGACCACTGGTCGGCAATCGCCCGCGCGCGAGCGAGGGCGTCCTTGCCGGCGGTCGCGCGGCCGTCGGTGACCAGGACGAGCAGCGGTCGGCGGCGTGGGTCGCGAATTCGCTCCAACTGCAGCGTTTGCGCGGCTTTGGTCAGGCCTTCGGCCAACGGGGTACGTCCGCCGTGGGGTAGGTCGGTCAGGCAACGCGCCGCGGCCTCGACCGAGGAAGTCGGCGGGAGGAGCAACTGCGCGTCTGCGCCGCGGAAACTGATGACGCCGACCCGATCGCGTCGCTGGTAGGCATCCATCAGCAGGCTGAGAACGGCCGTCTTGACCTCCTCCATCCGGCGCCGCGCACCCATCGACCCGGACGCATCGACCACGATCAGGACCAGGTTCGACTCACGTCCCTGGGTCACCCGACGGCGTACGTCGGTCGACTCGAAGCGCAGGGTTCCGTCGGCTCGACCGCGGCTGCGCTGGTGCGGCGCTGCGGCGAAAACCGTTGCAGGAACGTGGATTCGGCCGACTGCGCGACCCGTCGCGCCGATGGTGTGGCCGTCCGTAGTGAACGCCTTGCTGCGTCGCCCCGCGGCTCCGCGACCAACGCCGCGAACCCGGAACGTACGGGGTTTGTAGGGCTGCCCGGCGCGGGCGACGCCGGCTGTGGAGGCCCCTTGTTCGGCGGGCTGTTCGGGCTCATCAGCTGTCGAGGTGTCCGCCGACTCCGCCGGTGGGTCGGTGGGCCCGTTCGTCGAGTCGTCCGAACCCTGCGAGTCGTCCGAACGCGGCGAGCCGTCGGGGCCGGCCGAGTCGTCCGGCTCTTCGCTCCCGGGCGGCGGATCCTGCGGGTCGTCCGGCTCATCGTTCAGCAGCTGCTCGAGCAACTCCTCGTCGAGCCCCGGGGCATCGAACGGATTGCGCCGCCGCCGGTGTGGCAGCGCCAGTTTCGCGGCCACCCGGATGTCGTCCTTGGTGACTTCGTCCCGGCCGGCCCAGGCGGCGTGGGCCCGGGCCGCCCGCGCGGTCACGATGTCGGCCCGCATTCCATCGACATCGAACCCCGCGCAGACGCGGGCGATCGTCGACAGCGCCCGGTCGGTGAGACGTACGTCCGCCAAGCGGGCCGTCGCGGTCCGCAACCGCTCGCGCAGATCCTCCTGCGCCTCCTCGAAGCGGGCGGAGAAAGTGTCGGGGTCGGCGTCGAAGGCCAACCGGCGGCGTACGACCTCGGCCCGCTGCCGCGGATCGCGCGACGCGGCGACCTCGACGGTCAGGCCGAACCGGTCCAGCAACTGCGGCCGCAGTTCGCCTTCCTCGGGATTCATCGTTCCGACCAGCGTGACGCTGGCGGCGTGGGAGACCGAAACCCCTTCGCGCTCAACGGTGTTGCGACCCATCGCCGCGGCGTCGAGGAGCACATCGACAAGGTGGTCGTGGAGCAGGTTGACCTCGTCGACGTAAAGGATCCCGCGGTGTGCCTGAGCCAGGAGGCCAGGCTCGAAGCTGGTCTGACCGGTGCTGAGCGCTTTGCCGAGATCGAGCGATCCGACGACGCGGTCCTCGCCGGCGCCCACCGGCAGTTCGACCAGGCGAGCGGGTCGACGATGCGCCGCTCCGGTGTGGGGAGCGTCGGGGCAGGTCGGGTCCGGACGAGCCGGATCACAGCCGAACCGGCAGCCATCGAGCACCGCTTGGTCGGGCAGAACGGCGGTCAGCGCGCGCACCATGGTCGACTTCGCGGTGCCCTTCTCGCCGCGTACGAGCACCCCGCCGACCTGCGGCGAAACGGTGGTGAGGACAAGCGCGAGAGCCATGTCGTCTGAGCCGACGATGGCCGCAAAAGGGAACTGCGACAAAGGATTCAACCTCCCGGCGAGTGACCACGCTCGCCCGTAGTGGTGACCCGACCGGGATCGGTCGGATCGACACGTACGACGTCCTGGCTTGCCGGCGACCTCAGGGTCGGCGACTCACAGTGGCGGGACCGCTCCGGAATTTCACCGGTATTCCTCGTCGTGCCGCTCGCATTCTGGCACAGCGATGGTCGGTCAGCCGGGGCGGTTCGCGGGCGGGGTCGACCGGGAGGAGTAGAGGTGGGACTCCACGAACTCGCCCGCGGTCAGCGCCCTGCCGACCAGGATCACCGCCGCCTGCCGCAGCGCGTGGCCCTCGACCTGGTTGGCGATGTCGGCGAGGGTGCCGCGCAGGACCAGTTCGTCGGGGGTGCTCACCTGGGAGCCGACGACGACCGGGCAGTCGGCGCCGTAGAACGGGATGAGTTCTTCGGCGATGCGCCGGGTGTGGCGGATCGCGAGGTGCAGGACGAGTGTCGCGCCCGTGGCGGCGTAGGCCTGCAGCGATTCGCCGGGCGGCATTTTGGTCGAATCTCGTTGAGCGCGAGTGAGAACGACCGATTGGGCAACCTCGGGCACCGTCAGTTCGCGACCGATCAGGGCAGCCGCGGCGGCATAGGCGGGCACCCCCGGGCAGACGTCCCAGGCGATGCCGAGGGCGTCGAGCCGACGGGTCTGCTCGGCGATCGCGGAGTAGACGCTGGGGTCGCCGGAGCAGAGGCGGGCGACGTCCTTCCCGGCCGCATCGGTTCGTTGGATGACGTCGATGATCGCGTCGAGATTGAGGTGCTGGGTGTCGACCAGGTCCGCGTCCTCGGGGCAGTGGCTCAGAACTTCGGCGTCGAGGTAGGTGCCGGCATAGAGACACACCGGGCTGGCGGCGAGCAGGTTCACCGCGCGCAGGGTGAGCAGGTCGGCAGCGCCCGGGCCAGCGCCGATGAAGTGAACGGTCATGCTTCCTTCTTCGTATTCCATTGCACAACAGCCCGATTCGGCTGCCACGAGAGGTAGCTGCCAAGCGGCTGTGCTTGTTCGACAGTGATCCTGGTCAGCTCGCCGCCATACCTTCGGTGGCCCGCGAGCAGGATCGCCTCGGTCTCCAGGGTGACTGCGTGGGCGACCAGTCGGCCGTTCGGTCGAAGGTGAGTCCAGGCCGTCTCGAGGAGATCTTGGGTGAGCCCGCCCCCGACGAAGATCGCATCAGGTTCACCGTCGAGCGGCTCGGTGACGTCCTGTTCGAGGACCGTCAACAGATCATCGACGCCGGCGAGTCCGGCGTTGCGCCGCACCCTCGCGGCGCGCTTCGTATTCCGCTCGACGCTGACGCATCGCCCACCGGCCAAGCACCACTCGACACCGACCGAGCCCGACCCCGCGCCGAGGTCCCAGAGCAGCTGTCCGGGGTGCGGTCGCAACCGGGCAAGGGCGCTCGCTCGTAGGTCGCGCTTGGTGATCTGACCGTCGGTGTCGTACGAGCTTTCGGCGCGTCCCGCCGCGCGACCTGGGAGGTCGGCGCTCGCCGGGACGGCGACTGCGCAGGTGACCAGATCGGGGGTCGGAGTGTCGTCCCAGCGGTCGGCCGTAGCGATCCGGGAACCCTCGCGCGGGCCGCCAAGGTGCCACCAGGCGGTGAGAGTCGCATCGCCGATTCCGTTGTTGCGCAGGAGTTCTGCGAGTTCTGCTGGGCTGCTGCCGGCTGAGCAGAGCACAATCAATCGCGCGCCCGGCGCGAGGTGGCGGATCACCCGGCCGAGGGAGCGGCCCACCGTGGTCACGACGGTGGTCGACTCGGCCGACCAACCCATGCGGGCTCGTACGAGAGTGTCCGTGGAGACCGCAGGATGAATCCGCAAGCGGTCTGCCCCGAGGAGCTCGATCAGCGTCGTGCCGATGCCGGAACGGAGCGGATCGCCGCTGGCGAGCAGCACTGTTCCGTCCGGGAGCGCGTCGATGAAGACGGCCAGCTGGGGTCGCAGCGGGGAGGGCCAGGTTGTTCGCCGCTGGTTGCTCGCCGCATCCGCCGCCGGGATCAGGTCGAGGTGACGCTGACCGCCGACGACGGCCGGCGCGTCGAGCACCAACTGCTGCAAGTGGATCGGCAGATCGGCGAATCCGGACTCGCCGATGCCTACGACCTCGATCACCCGGCTCACTGTAGGTCCGCCCCCCAACTACGCCCGTAGTAAAGGTTTTTCGTCGTAATAGCGACCACTTTCTGAGGGCTCACGACTCGTCAACGTAGCGAGGCGTCCACACGTGTCCACCCGCGCCGACCCGGGTGGAGCTCGCACCGACGATCACCAAACACTTCATGTCGACGATGCCGGGATCGAATTCGCCGAGCGTGGTGATCGTGGTGGACTCCTGCGCGCGACCGATGTCGCGGGCGATGACCACGACAGTCTGCGGATCGCGTACGGCGAGAAGCTCCTCGCGCGCAGCGAAAAGTTGGTCGGGGCGACTGCGGGAGCGCGGGTTGTAGAGCGCGACGACCAGGTCGGCCTCCGCCGCCGCGCGCAGTCGCTGAGCCACGACAGACCATGGCTTGAGCCGGTCGGACAGCGAAATGATCGCGAAGTCCGCGCCAAGCGGTGCGCCAACCCTTGCCGCTGCGGCCTGGGCTGCGGACACCCCCGGATGCACCTCCACCGGCACGTCCGCATAGCCGTCCTCGACGGCTTCGAAGACGGCCGAGGCCATTCCGAAAACCCCTGCATCTCCGCCGGAAACCACCGCGACGTCGGCGCCAGCGCGGGCGAGAGCAAGGGCGTGGCGGGCGCGATCGACCTCCACCGTGTTGCCGCTCGCGTGTCGAGTCAGCCCCGCGCGCTGCGGAACGCGATCGACGTACGGCGCGTAGCCGATGACGTGGTCAACCCCCGCGAGGATGTCGCTCACGTCAGGAGTGAGCCACCGGTCCGGACCCGGCCCCAGGCCGACGACATGCACGGTTCCACGTGAATCACTTTGCCGGGCAACGGGTTCCGGAGCCTGACGCCCGGCCGAGTCGGCGCGTCGGTCGAGCCCGGGCACCACGATGATCGACATGTACGGCACGGACGCCGGGTCGACGTCGGCCACCGGCAGGACGCGCTGGCCATCGCGGGAGGCGCGCTCGATGTAGACCGCGCGACCCAGGACACCGGCTTGGCGCAGAGCCTCACGCACTCCCGGAAAGGTGCGGCCGAGCTTCATGATCACGGCTGCGTCGGTGTCGGCGAGGCGGCGAGCCAGTTCGGCCACCGGGAGGGTGCCCGGCAACACCGTCACGACATCCTCGTGGCGCGAAAGTGTCTGGGCCGCAGCGGCGGTCGCCGCGCTGAAGGCCGCCACGCCAGGGACGACCTCGGTCGGAAACCGCGGCGCCAACCGGTCGTGCAAATACATGAAGGAGCCGTAGAACATCGGGTCGCCCTCGGCCAGAACCACGACCTTCCGCCCGGCCTCGAGGTGAGTCGCGAGCCGGTCGGCACATTCGTCGTAGAACAGCGCCAAGTGGGCGTGGTAGCCGCCGGGATGATCGGTCGCGCCGGTCGTGACGGGGTAGCGCAACTCCTCCTCGATCACCTCGGCCGGGATGAGGTCTGCGGCGATGGCTCGCGCGATCGAGCTGCGGCCGGTGCCCGCATGGAACGCGATCACATCGGCCTCCGCGATGAGTCGTGCCGCTTTGCGGGTGAGGAGGTCGGGGTCGCCGGGGCCGACGCCGACGCCGTACAACTGGCCGGTCATCAGATCTCCGATCGGGAAGCGAGTGCGTTGACGGCCGCGGCGGCCATGGCCGAACCACCCCGATGACCGTGCACGGTGAACCAGGGGATGACGCGGCCGTCGGCCAACCGGTGTTCGGCCAAGGCGACCTTTGATTCGGCTGAGCCGACGAAGCCGACCGGGATGCCGACGATGGCGGCCGGGCGAGGGCCGCCGTCGTGGATCCATTCGAGCAGGTGGAACAGCGCGGTGGGAGCGTTGCCGATGGCAACGACGGCTCCCTCCAACTGTTCGCCCCAGAGCGAGACAGCTGCGGCAGCCCGGGTCGTGCCCCATTGCGCTGCCAGGGCTGGAACGCGGGGATCACGCAGCAGGCAGACGACCTCATTATCGGCGGGGAGGCGCGCTCGGGTGATGCCCGAGGCGAGCATCACCGAGTCGGTGAAAATCGTTGCGCCAGAACGCAATGCGTTGCTGGCCGCGGCCACCACATCGGGTGCGGCGGCGACAGATCCCACCAGCTCGGGATCTCCAGCCGCGTGGATGACTCGGGCCACCACAGGCTCGACACCAGCGGCGAATCCCCTCAGATCGGTTCGCTCGCGGATAGTGGCGAACGACCGGCGATAGATCTCGGCACCGTCGGTCAGGTAGTCGTATCGGCGTTGTGGCGGGTTCATGCCTGGCTCCGGATGTCGTCAGCGGTGAGCGGTTCGAGGACGTCGATGTAGGGCCCGGTCGGGTGGCCGCATCGGCGCTCGCAGCCGGACACGTGAACGGGCGGACCGCCCGGGGCGATGTCGAGCGCGGCGCGGCGGGTCAGGTCGAGGGTGTGGATGGTGGTGCGGCCGCACCACGGCGCCCCAACGCAGGAGGTGAGTCTTGCCCAGGGCGACTCGCCGGTGATGAATCCCGTTGGTTCGGAACGGGTTCCGATGACCACGGAGCGCCACGGGGTGATCGTCACGTGATCGGCGAGCGTCGCCAAGGCTGTTGCGTGGTTGTGGTCGAGCATCCCGAGGGGCACCCCGGCGATGAGGGCGTCGCCGTATCGACCGGGCAGCAACGGGTGGGCAACCGGGCGCGGCGAGGGCTCGAGTCCGGCGAAGATCGGGTGGCCCGCCGGCAGGTCGCGGACGTTCCACGCGCGCTCGTCGCGCGGGGTGCGGACGAACGTACGGGCTCGGTCCAGGAGTGCCCCGACGGCGTCGGCGGAGGAGCAATCGGTGGCGTGGTCGCCGACGTGCAGGGTGCCGGAGCCAGCGTCGTAGGCGAGGTCCCACGGGGTGGCCAGGACGCCGAATTCGCGCGCATCAGTGGGGGCACTGTCCGCGAGCGCGAACAGCCAGCGGCCTGGAAGGTCGGCCAATTCCGGATCTGCACACAGGCCGTGGTCGAGTTCGGCCACCATCGATCGCAGCCCGGGAGCTAGGGGGTCGGCGACGATGTTTCGCACCCGTTCGTGGCTTGCCGAGGGAAGCAAACCTGTGTCCTCAACGGCCTGAATCAGGCTCTCCGGCAACGGATTCGGCAGAGCGCGCAGTTGCAGGTTCCCGCGCGAGGTCAGCTGGACGACCGGCGCGCCGAACTCGGCGGCAATCTCCGTCAGGCGGGTCAGAACCTCGGTCGCGATGAACCCTCCGGGAACCCGCAGCCGGATGATCACGCCGTCGGCCGCGACAAAGGGGCGCAGCAAGCCGGGGCAACGGTCGCCGCCGGTTCGTGCGGCGACCGGGCACGCGGTGGGGGCGGGTTCGGTCACGCGGCGAGGATACGCAGTCGGCTCGCGGCGGAAAGTGGTCGCTGTGACAGAGCGGGGCTCCGAAAGTGGTCGCTATAGCGACGAAAAAGCTTTACTACGGGCGTAGGGGGGTGGCGGGCTCGTGGCGCCCGGGTAGGGTCGCCGATGGCAGCTGAACACGGAACCCGGTGTGAATCCGGGACGGTCGCGCCACTGTGAGGCTCTCGAGCCGAGTCAGGAACGTGTCAGTTGCCGGCCGTGCCCATCCGGGCCGGTCCCAGATCGTTCCGGGGCGCGGACCCCGCGAAGGAGCCGAGCCGATGGCGCGCATCGCCCTGCTGTCCACGTCCGACACCGACCTGCTCAGCGCTCGCGCGAGCGGCGCCGACTTCACCTGGGCCAATCCGGCCCGCGGGCCGATCGGGCCGGCTCTCGAGGACGCCGACATCGTGATCGCCCGCATCCTGGGCAGTCCCCTGGACGTCACTGACGAGATCCGCGCCTTGCAGCAGCCGCTGGTCGTTCTCGGCGGCGAACTCACACCGAACGCCGCGATGATGGAATTGTCGCAGCGTGTGCCGGTCGGGGTCGTACACCAGGCCCACGACTACCTCGTCAACGGCGGACCCGACAACCTGCGCAACCTGCATGCATTTCTCTCGGACAGCCTGCTGCTGACCGGCGACGCCGCCGAGCCGCCGCAGGAACTGCCGACCTGGGGAGTCCTCGACCGCCCGGAGGGGGAGGGGCCGCGCGTTGGCGTGCTCTTCTACCGCGCGCAATATGCCGCCGGGAACACGTCGTACGCCCACGCGCTCTGCGACGCGATCGACGCCGCGGGTGGCCGCGGAGTGCCGATCTTTGCCGCTTCGCTGCGGGATGCGCCGCAGGATCTGCTGGACCAACTCGGCACCCTCGATGCCCTCGTCACGACTGTTCTCGCGGCCGGTGGCAGCAAGCCGGCCCACGCCCAAGCCGGCGAGGATGACGAGAGTTGGGACGTCAAACCGCTCGCCGATCTGGACATCCCGATCATCCAGGGCCTCTGCCTCACCTGGAGCCGCGCCGACTGGGCTGACTCCGACGACGGCATGTCGCCACTGGATGTGGCGACCCAGGTCGCAGTGCCCGAGTTCGATGGTCGACTGATCTCGGTTGCGTTCTCGTTCAAAGAGATTGACGCCGACGGGCTGCCGGATTACGTCGCCGACCCAGAGCGCTGCGCCCGTGTTGCGGGTATTGCGGTGAACCACGCCCGGCTGCGCCACACCCCGGTCGAGCAGCGGAAAATCGCGGTGCTGCTGTCGGCCTATCCGACCAAACACTCGCGGATCGGCAACGCGGTCGGCCTCGACACCCCGGTCTCGACCATCCGGCTGCTGCGCGCGATGCGGGAGGCCGGCTACGACGTCGGCGACGCGATCCCCGGCCTCGGCGAGATCGAGCCCAAGGACGGCGAATCGCTCGACACCACGGCCGGGAACACGCTGGTGCATGCGCTGATCGCGGCCGGCGGTCAGGATCCGGACTGGCTCACCCAACAGCAGGTCAGCGACGCGCAGGTGCGCATCCCGGCAGCCCGTTATCGCCAATGGTTCGACGCGCTGCCGGAAGACCTGCGCACCGCGATGACTGGGGCGTGGGGTGAGGCGCCCGGCAACCTCTACGTCGACAACGACGAAATCGTCTGCGCCGCAATCAAGTCCGGCAACATCGTGATCCTGGTGCAGCCGCCACGCGGGTTCGGCGAGAACCCGATCGCGATCTATCACGACCCCGACCTGCCGCTGACTCATCACTATCTGGCGACCTATCGCTGGATCGAGGAGGAGTTCGGCGCTCACGCGGTGGTCCACATGGGCAAACACGGCAACCTCGAGTGGCTGCCCGGCAAGAACCTGGCGATGTCGGCTAGCTGCGGAACAGACGCCGCGCTGGGTTCGCTGCCGCTGATCTACCCGTTCCTGGTCAACGACCCGGGCGAGGGAACGCAGGCCAAACGCCGCGCGCACGCCACGGTGGTCGATCACCTCGTGCCGCCGATGGCGCGGGCGGAGTCGTACGGCGACATCGCTCGCCTCGAGCAGTTGCTGGACGAATACGGCAACGTCAGCGCGATGGACCCGGCCAAGGCGCCGGCGTTGCGCGGCGAGATCTGGACCCTGCTGCAGGCGGCCAAGTTGCATGAGGATCTCGGCATCGCCGAGAGGCCCGACGACGAGACCTTCGACGACTTCGTGATGCACGTCGACAGCTGGCTCTGCGAGATCAAGGACTCTCAGATCCGCGATGGTCTGCACGTTCTCGGCCAGGCGCCCGAAGGCGAGGAGCTGATCAACCTCACGCTCGCCATCCTGCGCGCCGGTCAGACTTTCGGCGGCAAGGGCGACGGGGTTCCCGGGCTGCGCGTTGCCCTCGGCCTGGCCGAAGACGCCCCCGCGAAGGAAACCGACCGAATCGAGCAACTCGCCCGCGACCTGGTGACCGCCGCAGCCGCCCACGACTGGCACCCCGACGCGGTCGAAAAGATCGTGGAAACCGTTCTCGGACAGGCGAATGCGGGCGTACGGGCGTCGTTGGAGTTTGCTTGTGACGAGGTCGTTCCGCGCTTGGCGCAAACCACGCGGGAGATTCCGATGGTGTTGCACGCGCTCGAGGGTGGTTACGTTCCGGCCGGTCCGTCGGGTTCGCCGTTGCGCGGTCTGGTCAACGTGTTGCCGACCGGCCGCAACTTCTACTCGGTCGACCCCAAAGCGATCCCCTCCCGGCTGGCCTATCAGACCGGTTCAGCGATGGCCGAGTCGTTGCTCGAGCGCTATCACAGCGAGCAGGGCGACTGGCCCGAGTCGGTCGGGTTGTCGGTGTGGGGCACCTCGGCGATGCGGACCAGCGGCGACGACATCGGGGAGGTCTTGGCGCTGCTCGGCGTTCTGCCGCTCTGGGACGAACAGTCCCGCCGGGTCGTCGGCCTCGAACCGCTAGATCTGGCCGAGCTGGGTCGCCCCAGGATCGACGTCACGGTGCGGATCTCCGGCTTCTTCCGGGACGCGTTCCCACACGTGATTGCGATGCTCGACGATGCGGTTGCGCTCGTCGCGGACCTCGACGAGTCCACCGAACAGAACTTCGTCCGGAAACACGCGCAGGCCGACCTGGCTGACCACGGTGACGAACGTCGTTCCCGGACAAGGATCTTCGGCTCGAAACCGGGGTCGTACGGCGCCGGTGTGCTGCAGGTCGTCGAGTCGGGTCAGTGGCGCAGCGACGACGATCTGGCCGAGGTTTACACGGCCTGGGGCGGGTTCGCCTACGGTCGCGGTCTCGACGGGGTGCCCGCGCGCGACGACATGCAAGCCAACTATCGGCGGATCCAGGTCGCCGCGAAGAACATCGACAACCGCGAGTCGGACATCCTCGATTCCGACGACTACTTCCAGTATCACGGCGGCATGGTGGCGACCGTCCGCGCGCTGACCGGCGCCGATCCCCAGGCGTACGTGGGGGATTCGACCTCGCCGGACAACGTTCGGACCCGCACGCTGCAGGAAGAGACGAACCGCGTCTTTCGGGCTCGCGTGGTCAATCCGCGGTGGATCGCCGCGATGCAGCGCCACGGTTACAAGGGCGCCCTCGAACAGGCTGCGACGCTGGACTACCTGTTCGGTTTCGATGCGACAGCTGGCGTGGTTCCGGACTGGATGTACGAGTCGGTTGCGCAGGCTTACGTCACCGACAAGACCAACCAGGAGTTCCTGCGTCAGGCGAACCCGTGGGCGCTGCACGCGATGGTCGAGAAGCTGTCGGAGGCTGCCGACCGCGGCTTGTGGGAGAGCCCCGATCCGGAGTTGATAGAGCAATTGCAGCAGATTTACCTCGACGTCGAAGGCGATCTGGAGGAGTGAGCGACCGCCTGCCACCGCGTCCCACGCCGTTGATCGGCGACCCGAGTTCGGCCCGCGAGCGCGCGGCCGATCCGGCGGGTTGGGCGATGCCGCCGGAGGTCGTCAAGGCGTTGGAGTCGGTGATCGGTGGGCGTCGCGACATTCGCCGATTCCGAGCGGATTCTGTGCCTGATGAGCTGGTACAAAAGGTGCTGGCAGCAGCCCATGCCGCGCCCTCGGTCGGGCACTCGCAGCCCTGGCGGTTCATCGTCGTCCGCGATCCAGCCACCCGGGATCGGGCCGCCCACATGGCCGATCGAGCGCGGTTGCAGCAGGCCCACCTACTCACCGACGAGCGCGCGGCCCGGCTGTTGGACCTCAAACTGGAGGGCGTACGCGAGGCTCCGGTCGGCGTCGTCGTCACCTGCGATCGCCGCGCGCCGTCGGCCGGGGTTCTTGGCCGCGCGACCTTCCCCGACACCGACCTGTGGTCCTGCGCCTGCGCGATTCAGAACCTGTGGCTGACCGCGCGAGCGCTCGGGCTCGGTGTCGGCTGGGTGACGCTGTTCGACCAGGCCGAATTGGGTGAGTTGCTGGGCCTGCCGGAGGGCGTCGTCACCCTCGGTTGGCTGTGTCTCGGCTGGCCCGATGAGCGGCCGCCGTCGCCCGGGCTGGAACGGGCGGCGTGGTCGCGGAAGCTGCCGCTCGATCAGGTCGTGATGTCTGAGGGTTGGGCGGATGTGGCGAGTCCGGCTTCCCACCTGCGCGGTCCGGCCGCCGATCGATTGGTCGGGGCAACTGACGATGCCGACCGGCTGCTGAGTCCGCCGGATGCGCTCGGTGTTCTGGACCGGGCGGTGAATCGAGTGGCTTCCCTTGCAGAGATCGACGGGGCCACGCTGCTGCTGGTCGGCGCGGACCATCCGGTGGTCCGCCACGGCGTGAGTGCGTACGACCCCCGCGTCACCCGCGACGTCCTGACCAGCGCTGTTGCCGGGACGTCGGCCGGGGTTGCCCATGCTCGCGCCGCGGGGTTCGAGACCGTCGTGGTCGACGCCGGTGTCGCGGGTGAGCCGGTCGAGGGTGCGGTGGATGCTCGGCCGCTCGATCCGCGTGGTGACCTGCTGGAGCGCGACGCGCTCACGGTGGCCGATGTCGACCGGTTGTTGGCGCGCGGCCGCTCGTTGGCTGGCGACGGGCTGTTGATTCTGGGGGAAGTGGGAGTCGGCAACACCACGGTGGCGGCGGCGCTCGCCGCCGCGCTGCTCGGGCTGAGTCCAGCCGAGGCCGTCGGGCTCGGGTCGGGCGCTGACGCCGCGATGGTCGAACGGAAGGTCGAGGTGGTGGCGGCTGCGATCGAGCGGGTCGGTGACCGGGACGTTCGCGACCTGCTCGCTGCGCTGGGCGGCCCCGAGATTGTCCTGCTCGCCGGCGTCGTGTTGGGCGCTGCGGAGGCTGGGCAGCCGGTGGTTTTGGATGGCCTCGCCACCAGCGTCGCGGCGCTGGTCGCCGTACGGCTGGAACCTGCATCCCAGGCGTATCTCATTGCGGGACAACGCAGTCGGGAAGAAGCGCATGGTGCCCTGCTGCGTGAGCTCGGTGTGGAGCCGCTGCTGGATCTGCGGTTGCGGGCCGGCGAGGGAATTGGCGGATGTCTGGCCGCGTCGCTGCTGCTGCAGGGGCTGCGGGCGCGGCGAGCGACAGTCAGAACCTCGGACTGACCCTCACGACAACGCGTAAACGTCCATCACCCAACCGTGCTCGGCGCGCAGGCGCGCACGAAGCTCGATCAACTCCTCGATCACGTCATCCAGGAGCCCGCTGCGCAACTCCTGCTGCGCCATTCCCAAGTAGGCACCCCAGTGGATGGCCAGGCCGCGACCGAGCAGGCTCTGACAGGCGAGCCCGCCGTCGAGCATCACCACGGTTGTGCCGGTCGAGGAGAGGTCCTCGGCCAGCCGCCGCCCGGTGGTGATCACGACAGGCTTGCCGATGTCGTGCAGGACGATCCGGTGTTCCGCAGCTAGCAACTGGACGGCGCTGATCCCGGGAAAAACCTTGAAGGGCAGGCCGATTCGATCGACGATCCGGATCGTGCTGTCGTAGAACGCGGGGTCACCCCACACCAGGAATCCGATGGTCGTGTCGGCGGGGAGGCCGGCGATCACGGCCTCGTACGCCTCCGCTCGCGCGGTATGCCAGTCGAGCACCGCGGCGCCGTAGTCACCGGTCGCGGCCCGGGTCGGATCGGCAACGGCGATGAACCGGTAGCCGCCCTCCGGCCGGTGGTGTTCGAGCACAGAGCGCCGCAAGGAGACCAGCTCCGACTTCACGTCGCCCTTGTCAGCGACCAGGAAGACATCGACCCCGCGCAACGCGGCGATCGCGTCGGCGGTGAGGTGGCCCGGCGATCCGCAACCGATGCCGATGATCTCGATAGTCATCGGGTCAGCTCCAGCAATGCGTCGAGATCGAGGCTCTCTTCCAATGCATCGGCGAGGGTGTCGATCATCGTTTCGCGGCGCTGGGCGAAGCCCGGAGCGTCGGGGTCGGGAGTCCAGGAGGACCCGGACGAGGCAGCGACCTTGGCCAGCCAGGCGCGCCGGAAATCGTCACACTCGAAGGTGCCGTGCCAGATCGTCCCCCACACCTGCCCGACCCGGCTACCGCCCGGGAACGAACGGTCGTCGTCGACGATGCCGTGGTGAATCTCGTAGCCGTGCAACGAAGTCCCCTCCCAGGAGCCGGTCGGACGGGCCAGCACCTTCGCCGCTTCGAACCGCACGCTCCAGGGCAGGTGGCCAAGTCCGGAGACTGCTCCGGAGCCGCTTTCAACGTCGTCTTCAATCGTGCGGGCGAGCATTTGGTAGCCACCGCAGATGCCCAGCACTGGCCGCTGCAGTTTGACCCGTTGAGCGATCACCTCGGCCAACCCGCGCGCCCGCAGCCAACCCAGGTCGTCAACGGTCGCCCGCGATCCAGGCAACACCAGCAGGTCGGCGTCGCGGCAGACCGCGGGGTCGGTCGTCACCCGAACCTCGACTCCCGGTTCCGCCGCCAAGGCGTCGACGTCGGTGGCGTTGGAGGTGCGCGGCAGGCGTACGACCGCAACGCTCAGCTGCCCGTCGGCCGACCCGCGCCACCGCCCGATCGACAGCGCATCTTCGCCGTCGAGCCAAACATCCTCGAGCCAGGACACCACGCCGTTGCAGGGCATTCCGGTGCGTTCGGTGATCGTGTCGATGCCGGGCAACAAGACCTCGACATCGCCGCGGAACTTGTTGACACACCAGGCCCTCAGCAGCCCCCGATCGGCCTCGTCGAGCAGCGCCCACGTTCCATAGACCGCGGCGAGCGCCCCACCGCGATCGATGTCGGCGACCAGCAGGCTCGGGATGTTGAATCGTCGCGCTAGCCCCATGTTCACGTAATCGCCGGCCCGCAGGTTGATCTCGGCGGGCGACCCGGCGCCCTCGCAGACGACCACGTCGACCGTCGCCGCCAGCTCTTCGTACGCCGCAAACGCCGCCTCGCGCAGCTTGGCGCGGCCGGTGGCGTATTCACCGGCGACGAGTTCGCCGGCCGCTTGGCCCCGCAGTACGACATGGGCTCGGCGGTCGCTGCCCGGTTTGAGCAGTACGGGGTTGTGCAGGGTGTTCGGCTCGACCCGGGCCGCGAGAGCCTGCAGGTATTGCGCCCGGCCAATCTCGCCGTCGGCGCAGACCATCGAGTTGTTGCTCATGTTTTGGGCTTTGAACGGGGCGACCGACAGACCCCGGCGGGCCCAAGCGCGCAGGATTCCGGTGACCAGCAACGACTTTCCCGCATCGGAGCTCGTCCCCGTCACCAAAAGCCCCGCCATGGTCGGTGAGTCTAGGTGGCCCAGTCGGCTGCGCCGTCGTGAGGAGCCGGTCGGTGCCGAAACCCCGGGTCGCAGGGGGCGACCCGGGGTTTCGAGAGGGTTTCCAACGGAGGTTTCGGCCCGGCTCAACCAACGCGGTCGGAGCGGGTTTCGGCCTGGCTCAACCACCGTGATCAGACGTCGACTTCCTCCATCGCAGCTTCCTTGGTGATGAGGTCGATGTGTTCGTCCATCCGCTCCTCCGGCAGGCGGAAGTGGATGGCGAAGTAGTAGATCGCGACGCTGAAGATCACCGTGATCAGGGCGCCCAAGCCGAAGCCGAGGCGCGCCTTGTCGTCGAGGTCACCGGCGAACCAGGAGATGATCGCCAGGCCAACCAGCCACGGCACCATCCAGAAACCGGCACGCCACTCGAATGATCCCTGCACGTGACCGGTCGCCCTGCTGATGCCCAGGAAGACCAGGCCGAGCAACACCGTGATGAACAGCTTGTAGTTGATCGTCCAGGTCGACCAGATCACGATCAGGTTCGAGCAGGCGAACGCCAACAGTGGGAACAGGTCGCCGCCGGGAACCCGGAACGGACGGTGCTGGTCTGGCTTCGTACGACGCAGCGCCCCCGCCGCGACCGGCCCCGACGCGAACGACAGCACGGTCGCCGAGGTGATGAACCCAACCAGCTGCTGCCAGCTCGGGAACGGCAGGAAGACGATCAGGCCGACCACGAACGCGACGACGAGGCTGACGAACGGCACCCCGTTCTTGTTCGTACGGGCCAGCGCTGCCGGAGCGTTGCCGTTGCGGGCCATGGCGTAGGACACCCGCGAGGTAGCGGTCGTGTAAATCAGACCGGTGTCTCCGGGGGAGATGATCGCGTCGGCGTAGAGCAGGTAGGCCAGCCAGCCGAGGCCGAGCGCGGTCGACAGGGCCGCCAGCGGGCCGAAGGAGTCCGCGAAGTTCAGCTGATCCCAGCCCTTGGCGAAGTCGCCGCCGTTCAGCGCACCGATGAAGGCGATCTGCAAGCCGATGTAAAGGACACCGCAGATGAGAACCGAACCGATGACGGTGATCGGAACGTTGCGGTGCGGGTTGTCGGTCTCACCGGCGAGCTCGATTCCCTGACGGAACCCGAGGAACGAGAAGACGATTCCGCTGGTCGCGATCGAGGTGAACACGCCCTCCCAGCCGAACGGCATGAATCCGCCGGGGCCGGAGGTGAAGTTGGAGGTGTGGAACTGGCTGAACAAGAAGGCGATGATCACCACGGTGATGATCGCCAGCTTCCACCACACCAGAGTGGTGTTGATCTTCTCGAACCACTTCACGCCCAGGTAGTTCACCAGCACGAACAGCCCCATCAGGACGACCGCGCTGATGTAGCCCAGGGTGGTCAGCGTGTGGACGCTGGTGCCGTCGCTCAGAGTGTGTTCGGAGGTGAACGCCGCGTACTTCGTGGCGTATTGCAGAGCCGCCTCGACCTCGATCGGCGCAACGGTGGCGCAGGCGATCCACAGGATCCAGCCGTTGGTGTAGCTACTGAAGTTACCGAAGGCGATATGTGGAAAACGCACCACACCGCCGGAGACGGGGAACATCGTGCCGAGCTCGGAGAAGACCAGGGCGATGATCAGCACCATCACCATGCCGATGGCCCAAGAGATCATCGCGGCCGGCCCGGCGAGCTTGGCCGCGTTCATCGCGCCGAACAGCCAGCCGGAGCCGATGATCGAGCCGACGCTTGCGAACAACAGCCCGATCAGGCCGACGTTTCGACGCAGTTCCGGTTGCTGAGCAACAGGTTCCGCTTGCTTCGCGGTCATGGGTATACAGGCCCCTTCGTACGATGGAATTCAGACTTGGCCGTCGTCCAACGTACGAAATATCCGCAGAGCTATGTGATGTTTCGACCCCCGAACTGAGGGGGATCTCGATTGGCGCCGCCTCGATCAGCGGCTGAATCGCAGCTCGCCGTCGACGATGGTCGCGAGCGCCTGCGCCGCAACGACTGCATCGACGTCGCCGAACAGATCGGTGTCGACGGCCACGAAATCGGCCAACTGGCCACGCTCGAGACTGCCGACGTCGTCCCACCCGGCGGCGTACGCCGCGCCGCGGCTGTGCGCGGCGAGCGCCTGCGCCATGGTGATCCGCTCCTGCGGTTGCCAACCACCGGCCGGGCTGCCGCCGGGCCGCTGCCGGGTCACGGCGGCGTGCAGCGCCACCCACGGATTCGCCGACTCGACCGGCGCATCGGAGCCGAACGCCAACGGAACGCCCGCCTCCAGGCAGGACCGCCAGCCGTACGACACGATGTCGTGGCCGGCAAGGATCGTGTCGACCAGTTCGAAGTCGCTGGTGCAATGCACCGGCTGCATCGAGGCGACGATCCCGCGCCGCGCCATCCGGGCGAGGTCGGCGCGCTGCAGGTGCTGGGCATGTTCGATGCGCAGCCGCAGCGTCGAGCCGGTCAGATCCAAGACGTGTTCGTACGCAGCGACGACGTCTGCTGCCGCCGCGTCACCAATCGCGTGGGTCGCGACCGCGATCCCCGCCCGCACGGCCAACTCGGTGTAGACCCGCAGCTGCTCGGGGGTCAGCGTCGGCACCCCGTGATGCCCCTCGGGGCTGTCGGCGAAAGCGTCGGTCATGTGGCAGGTGTGGGAGCCGAGCGCGCCGTCCGAGAAGAGCTTCAGCGGACCGACCCGCAGCATCGGGTCGCCCTCACCCGTACGCCGTCCTTGTTCCATCGCCAGCGGGAGGTCCTCGTGACGGATCGCCTTGCTGACCCGCATGTTCAGGTCGCCGCGTTCGCGCAGCGTCCGGAAGGCGGCGTGGATGTCTTCGTGGTCAATGTCGGTGATCGCGGTCAAGCCGAGGCCGAGCAGATCGTCCAGGCTCTGGCTCAGCAGGTCCGGGAGCCGGTCGGCGTCGTCGGGCGAGATCGAATCCATCGGCGTGCAGGCGGTTTCGCGCAGGACGCCGGTCAGCTCGCCGTCGGCATCGCGCTCCAACCGGCCACCGGCGGGGTCGGTCGTGTCGCGGTCGTAGCCGACCAGGTCCAGGGCCGCGGTGTTCACCCACAGTGAGTGGTAGTCAGCGCTGGCTATGGCCACCGGACGGCCGCCGCTGACCGCGTCGAGCGAGGCGCGCGTCGGCGCGTACGAACTGGGGCTCCAGACGCCGCCGGTGACCAGACCGCTGCCCGGGTGGGTGGCGAGGAACTCGCCCACCAGGCGAGCCGCTTCGGTCTCGTTGGCCGCGCCGCGGATGTCGACCGAGGTCCGCAGCCGGGCGACGCCACCGGTGTGGATGTGGGCGTCGTGCAACCCCGGGACGACCAGTGCGCCGGGCAGATCGCGGGTCGTGGCGGAGTGGGTGGCTGCCAACTGCGCGGCGTCGCCGTCGGCGACGATCCGGTTGCCGTCGACGAGCAGGCCGGTGACGAAGGACCTACCGGTCCAAATCCGTGGGTGGCGCCAAAGGGTGATCACGGCCACCAAGGTACGGCCGAAGGTTTCTCGGGTAGGTTCGGACCCGCCCGAAACGTCCGATGGAGTGAGCCCGCAGTGTCGACCGCAAAACCCCGTGTCCGCCGTACGCCCGCGCCCTGGTGGTTCGGCGCGTTGGTCGCGGTTCCGTTGGTGTTCGGAGTTGTCGGCGCCCAGGCCAGCCATGGCGGCATTGAACAGAACCTGAACAAGCGCACCACCAACGCGCTGCAGGCGGTCGGCATCACCGACGCAACGGTCACCTTCTCCGGCCGCGACGCCCACGTCGCGCTGAATGCTCAGGGCTCGCAGTCCGCCGTACACAGTGCGTTGGACGGTCTGTCCGGCCTTCGTCAGGTCACCGTGACTGGGGGCCAGCCGTGACCTGGTTGACGATCCAGACCGTGGCGTGGTGTCTGATCGGCTTCTGCGTCGGCGCGCTCGCTGCGTGGCTGCTGGCGGTCATGCTGTTCCCGCACGAGAACGAGGTCGCATCGCAGGCGATGGGTTCTGAGGCGCCTCGTTCCGAATCGACTGACGCGGAGGCGGACGCATGATCTGGCTGTTCCCCCACGTCTGGTTGTGGGTCCTGATCTGCGCGTTGCTCGGCTTCGCGATCACGTTCTACGCGATGGTTGGCCGTCGGCGTCCCAAGGCGGTGGGTGCCAGGAAGCCTGCTGCTCCTTCAGTCGCGACACCCGTTGTCGGTGAAGCTGTTACTGAACCTGATGCCGCATCTGTTGCTGAGCCCGTCGCCGCACCTGATGCGGCACCCGCCGCACCCGTCGTAGCGGAGCCGGTGCCCGCGACCCGCCAGGAGAAGCGCGAGGCCGCCCAGTCCAAGCGGCGCCGGGTGCGCAGTTACGAGATCGACGACGTGGAACTGCTCGAGTGGGCCCCCGGCGAGCAGTTCAGCGAGCCGGATCCGCGATGAGACTCCCGGCGCTGAGCGCGCCGCGCAGTCCGTTGTCCCGCCGTACCCTGCAGCAGGAAACCCTGCTGCTGCTCCTGCTCAGCCTGGGCGCGTCGGCGATTTATTCGTTCCTGTCCATCCTGCGCTCGCTATCGGCGGGGGTCGCGCTGAACAAGCAGACGACCACGATGAACGGCTCGCAGGCGTCGTCCTCGCTGCTGGACCTGACCTATCAACTCGTCGGAATCGGGCTGGGGGTCGTGCCGGCGCTGCTGGCGATTCACCTTCTGTCCCGGGAGATCCACGCCGCCCACCGGTTCATCGGATTCGACCTGACCCGCAAGGGCCCCGACCTCGTGCTCGGTGCGCTGTTGGCTGCGGTTGTCGGCATCCCCGGACTGCTGCTCTACGTCACGGCCCGGGCCGCCGGGCTCAACACCACCCTTGCGACCTCGGGATTGGGCGACCGCTGGTGGGCGATTCCAGTTCTGATCCTCTCCGCCGCGCAGAACGCTGTCCTGGAGGAGGTCGTGATGATCGGCTACCTCTACACGCGGTGGACCCAGGCCGGTTGGTCGTGGACTCGCGTGTGGGTCGGATCGGCGCTGATTCGCGGCAGCTATCACCTCTATCAGGGGTTCGGTGGGTTCGTCGGAAACCTGGTGATGGGCCTGCTATTCGGGCTCGTTTATCGCAAGGTGCGCCGAGTCGGCCCGCTGGTCGTCACGCACACGATCTTGGATGTCGTCGCGTTCGTGGGTTACGCGCTGCTGAAGGGCCATGTCAGCTGGTTGTGATCTGTGTTCGCGCGGCCGTCCGGCCTCCTATGATCGGGCCATGACCACTTCCGAGGACGACTTGGGCGCGCAGCTGCTGTCCGCGGTTGCCAAGGTGAACCGCTGGGCGACCAAGCACTCTGTGATGCCCATTCCCAGCGGCCAGGCCCGACTGCTCAGCCTCGTCGATCAATATGGAACCGCGCGTGTCGGCGAGTTAGCCGCAGCCGATCACTGCAGCCAGCCCACGATGACCGCCCAGGTGAAACGACTCGAGGAGCAGGGCTACCTGCAACGCACCGAGGATGAGAACGACGGCCGGGCCAGCCTGATCTCGCTGACCGACACCGGTCGCGGCGCGCTCGCGCAGGTGCGCGTTGCCCGTTCGGCCACCATCACGCCCGTCCTGAACCAGTTGTCCGACGAGGACCGCAGGACGCTAGTCCGGGCCAACCAGTTGTTGCGTCAGATCGCCGGTAAGGACTGATCGGCCAGACCTTTGGCGGCCAGTACGACGCTCGCCGCGGTCCACGACAACGGGGCCACCGCCGCTGGGGTGCCCGTTTCGAGAACCTTCTCGGGGTAGGACCCGCCGACCGTACGGTGGTCGGCCAGCCACTGCAGCAGCAACTCCGCCTCGGTAACCCGCCCGCTGAATGCGAAAGCCGCTGCAACAGTGGCAGTTTCGGGCGTCCAACTGATCCCGTCGGGGCGCCAGGACGATCCAGGCGCGTAACCACCGGCGGGTCTTTTCAATCGCGGCAGGTTCGCACGTAGCGCTTGGAGCGGTCGCTGATCGATCGCATCACGAAACGGCGGCAGCAGGAACGCGGCGCCGATATCGGGGTCGTCCTTACCGAGATGGCGCGGATAACCCTCGGCGCCGAAGGTGTCTGCGATCGCCGCGTCGAGGCGTTTTCCGGCCGCCGTCGCGCGGCGGGCCCGGTCGGTGTCACCGAGCAGGGACAGCAGTCGGATGGCGGACTCCAGACCGGCGGCCAAGACCGCGCAGGTCGCCAGGGTGATGCCGCGTTCGTCGACCTCCCAGTAGTCCGGGCTGGGCGCCGGTAATCCGTCGATCGTCGCGGTCAGAATGCGGTCGACACTGCGGGTGATCATCGGAGCCAACTGCGTTGCGACAGTGCGTGGCTCGGCAAATTGTCCGGCCACCCGGTCGGTTGCCCAGAGCACCCACCCCGTTCCATCGAGCTGGCGCTCGCGGTGATCGGGAGAGCGGGTGGTGCCCGGGACGTACCGGGCCTCGAACCAGCCATTCGCTGGCTGGACTCGCTGCAGGTAGGCGAGGGTGGCGAGCGCGAGGTCGGCGCCGCCGGTGAGGGATTGAGCGACCGCACCAACCGAGGCGTCGCGCGGCCAGGTGTAGCGCCAGAGCGGTGACCAGCCGGCGACCGGAGAGGCGAGGCCGTGGCTCAACACGTGAAGGTCCTGCAGAGCGCTGCGCGTCGCATCGGCGTACGGCCCCTGCCGGGTCCAAGCGGGCGCGGAACCGATCATCGCGCGCTCGGTCGCGACGAGGGTGTCGACGTCGGAAGCGGCGGCGACCACCCGAGTGTCCGGGACTAGTTGGCCGATTTGGTCCGGGGTGATGAGCGTTCGGTTGTCAGCGCCCGCGTTGGCGTCGGGGTCGTCAGGGGAGATCCCTAGCGCGACGGTGGCAGAGTAGAGCGGGATGTCGCGGGGGTGCTTTGCGCGCGGCCACGCCGCCCACCCGGTCGCGCCGGTAACGGCGAGGACGGAGCCGGTGAGCACAGTCCGCCGAGACGGTCGCCCTCCCTGCTGCATAGCGGAAGCCTAGGAGCCCGCGCGTTTGGGCCTGGAGAAGGGCGGCGTTTGCGACAGGGCCGCCTGCCTGTCACCTGGTCGGCCTAGGCTGTGCGGCATGGCTGCCAAGCACCCCGCCGCTCGGGCCGAGGACGCGTTCAACAGGGCGCTTGCCTCCACCCTGCGTCGGCGCGGCTTTCGCAACCGGGTGCTCGGCTACACCGGCTACGGGTCGCCGCGGTTCGCGCGGGTGATGGGGCGGCTCGTGCTGTCCAAAGCGGGCGACGAACCCTCCGGGCCGCTTGATGCCCCCGTACGCCGTGGCATTCGGGCCTTTCTGGCCGCGCCGCAGACGGACCGTGATGTGACGATCGAGTTCGGCCGGGCATCGATGACCGTTCGAACCGACCGAGGCGGCTACTTCGATGTCGACCTGACCGATCACGGCCTGGGCGCCGGCTGGCATCACGCGCGGGTCAGTTCCGGCGACGCCGTCACCGACGTCGCGCTGCAGATCATCGGCGACGACATCGACTTCGGGATCATCAGCGATATCGACGACACCTGCTTGATCACCTCGCTACCGCGGCCGATGCTCGCGGCCTACAACACGTTCGTGCTCGAGGAGACCGCGCGCCGGGTGGTGCCCGGAATGTCGGCGCTCTATCGCTCGCTGCTGGCCCATCACCCCAGCTCGCCGATCATTTACCTCTCCACCGGGGCGTGGAACACCCAGCCGGTGCTTGCGCGCTTCTTCGCCCGCCACGGATTCCCGGCCGGATCTCTGCTGATGACCGACTGGGGCGCCACCGAAACCGCGGTGTTCCGCAGCGGCAGTGACCACAAGCGCACCCAATTGCGCCGTCTTGCAACCGAATTCCCGAACATTCGCTGGCTGCTGGTTGGAGACGACGGCCAACACGACCCAGAGCTCTACGACGAGTTCACGAACGACCACCCGGACAATGTGCGCGCCATCGCGATCCGCCAGTTGACCGTTGCCCAGAAGGTGCTCTCCCACGGCCACCCCCTCTCGCGCGACGACGGCCGAATGTCGCCGGTGTTCAAGGTCGAGGGTCCCGACGGATTCGCGCTTCATCAGGAATTGCAGCCGTTGCGCGAGGCTGGCCGTGCCTGAGCTGCCTGAGGTCGAGGCTCTGACCGGATTCCTACGCGAGAAGCTGGTCGGGGTCGTTCTGGCCGAAGTGGAGCTCGCGTCGTTCAGCGTTCTGAAGACCTACACCCCGGCGCCGCAGGCGCTCGCCGGCCTGTTCGTCACCGACGTTCGCCGCCACGGCAAGTGGATCGACCTCGACGTCGACGGTCTCCACCTGGTGTTCCACCTGTCGCGGGCCGGCTGGCTGCGCTGGTATGACAAAGCCCCCGCCACCCGACTGCGACCCGGCGGGAAATCGCCGGTCGCCTTGCGGGTCAGTTTCGCCGACGGCAGCGCCTTCGACCTGACCGAACAGGGCACTCAGAAGCGGTTGGCGGCCTACATCGTGAAGGACGCGGCCGACGTCCCGGGCATTGCTTCGCTAGGGCCCGACCCGCTGGTCGACGGCTTCTCCCGCGGGGAGTTCGCGGCGATTCTGAAGGGTCGCCGTTCCCAGATCAAGGGCGTTCTGCGCGACCAGTCGTTGCTGGCCGGCGTCGGCAATGCCTACTCCGACGAGGTGCTCCACATTGCGAAACTCTCGCCTTATGCGATCGCCGACGCGCTGAGCGAGGAGCAGGTCACGACGTTGTACGAAGCCCTCGTCACCACCCTGCGGGCGGCGGTCGAGACCTCGACCGGGAAGCCTGCCAAGGATCTCAAGGACGCCAAGCGCGCCGGAATGCGAGTCCACGGCCGAGCCGGGCAGGCGTGTCCGGAGTGTGGCGACGTGGTGCGCGAGGTGTCCTTCGCTGACCGTTCGATGCAATATTGCGCGACCTGTCAGACCGGCGGGAAACCGCTGGCCGATCGACGGATGTCCCGCCTGCTGAAGTAGGTCAGATGACCGACGGCTCGGCGCCGCCCTGGTTGACGACTTGCTTGCCCTCGAACGCCCACTGCTTCATGCCACCGGAGACATTGGCGACGTCGAAGCCCTGCTGTTCAAGCCAGGCGACAGCTCGGCCTGAGCGGTTGCCCGAGCGGCAGATCACCGGTAGCGGGTCGCCCTCGGGGAGTTCGCCCAGGCGGTCGGGCACCTCGCCCAGCGGAATGTGGACGGCGTTCGGCGCGTGGCCGGCGTCCCACTCGTCCTGCTCGCGCACGTCGAGGATGACGGCGTCGTCGGCGATGTCCTTCGGCTGCAGGTCTGCACTCATGGGTCCAGCCTAGAGCGGAGTGTCGCGGGGTCGGAGTTCACATCTGCTGAAGTTCGCGGCGTCGTCGGCCGGATCCCGCGGAACGGCGCGGGTGGTTGGCCACCCAACGGCCTGAACTCCAGCGGTTACGAAGCCGATTAGCATCGCCCCCATGAAAATCTTGTCCATCCAGAGCTCGGTCGCCTATGGCCACGCCGGCAACTCCTCCGCGGTGTTCCCGTTGCAGCGCCTGGGCCATGAGGTTTGGCCGGTTTACACCGTGCACTTCTCCAACCACACCGGCTACGGACAGTGGCGCGGGCCGGTGTTCGAGCCGGAGACCGTCCGCGAGGTGATCACTGGGATCGAGGAGCGCGGGGTACTGCCGGAATGTGACGCGGTGTTGTCCGGCTACCTGGGAGCTGACGCGATCGGCGCGGTGATCCTGGACGCTGTCGCTCGGGTCAAGGCGGCGAACCCGAACGCGATCTATTGCGCCGACCCAGTGATGGGCGATGTGGGGCGCGGCTTCTTCGTACGCCCCGGCATTCCCGAGTTCATGCGAGACGAGGTGGTGCCGGCCGCCGACATCATCACCCCCAACCAATTCGAGCTGGAGTTCCTGACCGGCACCGAGATCCGATCGGTCGATGAGTTGCTCGCTGCCGCCCATCAGGTCCGCGAGCGGGGCCCGAAGACTGTGTTGGTCACCTCGGTGCAGACCGATCAGACTCCGGCGGACTCTGTGCAAATGGCCGCAGTCACCGCCGAGGGCGCGTGGATTGTCACGACCCCCCTGCTGCCGATGTACGTCAGTGGCGCCGGCGACGCGACTGCCGCAATCTTCCTGGCTCACCTGCTCACCGACCCGGTCGACGAGGCGCTCGCCGCCACCGCCGACTCGGTCTTCGCCATCATGCAGGCCACCCACGAGCAGGGCAGTCGAGAGATCGCGCTCGTTGCCTCGCAAGAGCGGATCGCGCACCCGCAGGGCCGGTTCAAGGTCGCCCCACTACGCCCGTAGTAAAGGCTTCTCGTCGCTATAGCGACCACTTTCCCGGCCCACGCGTGACACGCTGACGCGGTGACTCCGATCAGCAAGGCGTGGCATTGGCAGCGTGAGCAGATGGCCGAGGGTGGGCAATACGCCTCGACCATCGCGATGCGCGGTCTGGGCACGATGCTGCTCATCGACGTCGTGGTTCCCGTTGGCACTTATTACGTCGCGCGCGGATTCGGCGCGAGTGTCACCGTCGCGCTGCTGATCGCGACAGTCGCCTCAGCCATTCGCAATGTGCAGGTGATGGTCAAGCAGCGCGAGGTCGATGGCTTCGCCGCCTTCATGTTTGTGGTGCTCGCGGTTGGTCTGGTCGCCTCGCTCTGGACCGGTGACCCACGGTTCATGCTGCTCAAGGGTGCGATCGGCGGGTTGCTCGCCGGGGTCGCGTTCTCCGCGTCATCGTTGATCAAGCGACCGTTGTCGTTCGAGATTGCGAAGCGGCTGGCCGGCGACGACCACGCCCGTGGCGATCTGCGGCGCGGGTGGAGTGAGTCGAAGGCTTTCCGTCGCGGGATGCACCTGATGACCCAGGCGTGGGGTCTCGGGCTCATCGCCGACGGGGTGATCTCGATGGCGATGATCTACACACTGCCGATCGACACCTCGGTGTGGGCGATGACGGTTCTGAAGGTCATCACCTTCACCGCTCTCGGAGCGTGGAACGTCTGGTTCGTCGAGTTCTCCCGCAAACTCGCGCGCGAGATGGGTCGACGGCGCCACTTGTCCGCCATCGCGGCGCGATGACGCCACCGTTTTGACGGACAAACGGTCAGAGGCGGTGGGCCATCGCCACGTCGTCCTCATCGCCCCAGCTGAATCGCAGACCGCCAACCACCCGACCGGTTTCGACATAGCCGAGCTGCCAGTAGAACCGCTCGAGCCCGGTGCCCCCGCGATAACCGATCTCGCAGATCTCCACCCCTTGTTCGCGCGCGACACGATGCAGCCCGGCCATCAGCAGCCGACCGAGATTGTGGCCACGATGCGCCGGGTCGGTCATCACCCGATAGAGCGTCGCGCGGTGTCGCGTCGAGAACCACGTTCCGCGCTGCACGATCCCGAAGGCGAGGAGTTCGCCGTACGCTGTCGGGTCGTCCCAGGTCTGCACCGTCGGTGCATGCAGGCGTACGAGGGTTGAACCCTCCGCGGCCAGGTGGCCGTCGAGCGCTGCCACGACCTCAGCACGGGGAGATTCGCCCTCCCAGCCCACGGCACCGCCGGCCGCGTTGACCCGACACCACAAGTCGACCAGGGCGTCGTAGCAATCACCGACACCGGTGCGGATCATCGGCGACTCGAACAGCAGGTTGGCGGGCTGGTCGACCGGGTCCCGCGGCGCCTGGAACGGACCAAGCCCCACCATCCCGGCGCGCTCGACGGTGCGCAGTGACGGTTCGTTAGAGGGGGCCACCCGCGCGATCACCGGCAGATCGGAATGGAACTCGAGCGCGTACGCCGTTGCTGCAGAAGCGATCTCGGTAGCCAGGCCTGCTCCGCGCACCGTGGGGTCGAGCCGGTAATAGAGGTTCAGGTAGCGCCGACCCTCATGCTCCAGTGGGCGTACGCCGCCGATCCCGACCGGGATCCCGTCCCGTTCGGCGATCCAATAGCCGATGCCCTCGCGCTCCCAGGACGCCTGCCAGGTGATGAGTGCCTCGCGCGCGTCGGCGTCCCTGCGCGGCTGCTCCGACATGAGCTCATAACCCTCGGGATCGGTGTGCCAGGCCAGGATTCTCGGGTCGGCGATATCCGCGGCGATGAGCGGTCGCAGGGTGAGGCGGGCGGCCCGTACGATCGTCACTTCGTCATCCTTGCACCGGTCATCGGAGCGCCTCAGCCCGTGGTTTCCGGGCTTGCGGTCGCGCCCGCGATCAGTTCGATCAGCACGTAGGTGTCCTCGTACCGCGCCACGACGCTGCGGCCGGCTTCAGTCAGCGTCGCACGGGCGAGTTGGTGCACCCGCGCACCGTCCATCGGCCACCCGGCCGGTTGCGGCTTCCAGTGGCAAAGCAGCACCTCGCCGTCCTCGGTGAGCGATCGAGCGACACGATGCAGCAGTTGCTCCCAGCGACGCGGACCGAGGAAGTAGCCGACCTCCGAGAGCACGACCAGGTCGAACAGGCCTTCCGGCCACTGCTCGGGCACCTCGCAATGCAGCACCTCGACCGTGGCCGGCGTCCGATCGGCGGCGATCTTGACGGCGGTCGGGCTCTTGTCGACGGCAATCACCCGGTCGCAGCGCTCGGCCAGCGCGGTCGCGAGGGTGCCGATCGACGCGCCGACCTCCAGCGCCTGGCGATACCGGGGACGGCCGAGGAATGCGAGGCTGAGCGCGCGCTTGCGCTCCTCGTACCAGGAGTCGTCGACGTTCCACGGGTCACGGCGGTCGCGGTGCACGGCGTCCAAAGCGTGGTCCGTGGCAGGTTGCTGGGGCAGCAAGATCTCGAAATCCCGGTCGAAGTGGGCGAGCACCCGCGGGTCGAGCAGGCACTCGTCGCCGGGCCGGTCGGACAGCGGTTCGACCTGGGTGACGTGGGTGCGGACTGCCGCCCGTTTGGCTGCGCGGTCGGGCACGGCGATGGAGTGCGCGCCCTCCCACGGAAAGCGCCCGGTCTCGCACCAGTGCCACGCCCAGATCGGATAGCCCAAATGCACGGCGTCCGTACGTTGGGCCGCGATCGCCGCCGCCGCGGCTGCCGCGGCGTGGTCGGGGTGCCGGTCGGCATGCCAGGGCGACAGCACCAAGGGGCTCTGCGCGTCAGCACCGACGGCGCGCACGATGGCCGACACCGCAGCCTCGAGGTGGTCGGCCAGCCGCCCGTCGGGAAGACCGAGCGTTGTCGTCGTCGCCTGCGGGTTCAACAGCCGTACGGCCGCGCGGACCTCCTCGACCCGCGCCGCGGCCAGCCGGGTCGCGGTCCAAGTGGCGGAGTCGGGATGCGAGGCTGCGCCGTCGGTGAGAACCACGACCTCGACTGGAACTTGTGCCGCGAGCATCAGCCCACCCGCACCGAGGGTCTCGTCGTCAGGATGAGCGGCGACCACGACGATGCGGTCGTACGCGCTCAGGTCAAGCGGCGCCGGCTGGTGCTCGGCCAGGGCGGTGGCCCATTGTGATTCCGGAGTGCCGGGGGTGGCGAGGTCGAACGTCTCGCTCATCGCGGTTGGACGATCGCGCCGATCGCGGCGAGGTCACGTTCCGCGTGCCACTGGCGCAGGTAAAGGTGCAGGTCAGCGACCCGCGCAGCGTGTGTTTCGTCCTGGGTCAGCGGCGCTGGCCCGAGTGCGTGGTCACTCACCGCGAGGACGGTCTCGGCGGTCATCGCGCAGGCGGCCCGCACCCGGCCGGCGAGCAGACCGGGGTCGTCGACGCGGCCGTCGTCGACCGCCTGCGCCGCGGCCCGCAGTGTCGCGAGAGCTGTATGGGTCACAACATCACAGCGGCCGAGATGCATCAGCGCGATCTGGTCGGGCGGCCGCCGGTTCCCTGCGGCTTTCAGGGTGTCGAAGAGCGCCAGAGCGGCGCCGAGCCAGATCGCAGCGACCCCGACACCGCCCCAGGCGAACCCGGGTCGCCGGAGGTACCACCCGGGCCCGCCCACCGGCCGGGCGGGGACGGCCTCGAACTCCACTGGGCTGCTGTCCACCGCCGAGAGTCCGCGCGCAACCCACTCCCCCGACCGGACCCGTACGCCTGGGGCTTTCAGGTCGACCTCGAACAGTCCGCGCCGCTCGTCGTCGACCCAAGCCGTGATCAACGCGCGGTCCAGCTGTCCGGCCAGTGAGCACCACGGCTTGGTGCCGTTCAGCTGGATGGTGTCGCCGGTCTCCCGGGCGGAGAGGCGCATGCCCGGGCCCTCGGCGGCGAAGACGCCGTAGGTGCCGGGCGCGGGTTCGATGCCCGCTTCGTCCAGGATCGACACAGCATCGAGATGCGGTTCAAGGGCGCGGGCGACGGTGAGGTCGATTCCGCCGAGCCGGACGAGCGCATCCCAGAGCTCCTCGGTGCGGCCGGAGGCGGGTCGGGGCAATTCGCGGACGAACTCCTGAGCCAGGGCGAGCGCGCCCGCCGGGTCACCGGCGGACTTGGCCGCTTGGTCGTACAGGTCCATCGTCGCTCCTTCACCTCGTCCAGGCTGAGTGTGCGTTTGGTTCGCCGATGTGTCCACCACCCGTAGGCGGACACCCCGAAGGGTGAATTCAGTCGATCGCGTGCGTTTCGGCCGATTCGACGATATCCGGATGGGACCGTGAGCGTAGGTCGGTCCGTTGAAAGGTTCTGTGATGTGTGTGGTCGGGTCCGCGTGAGGGTGCGAGAGCTGTTCGTGGTCGTTCCGGCCCGCGACGAGGAAGCGTTGCTGCCCGCCTGCCTTCAGGCGCTGCAGGCGGCCGTCGCGGCATCACCGGTGCGGGTGACCACGGTGGTCGTGCTGGACCGATGCACCGACGGATCCGCGGAGGTCGTTGCCGAGCACCCGTGGGTGGTTCCCGTCGTCAGCGACGCAGGGCAAGTCGGCTCCGCCCGACGAATCGGGGTACGGGAGGCGGTCCGTCACGCCGGGATCGATGACCCAGACCGTTGCTGGCTGGCCAGCACCGACGCCGACACGCTGGTTCCGCCCGACTGGCTGGCCATCCAGGTGGGATTCGCCGACGCGGGAAACGATGCCGTCCTGGGCACGGTCGTACCGGACGGTGGCGACCTCGACCCGCGAGTGTTGCGGCGCTGGCACCAGCGGCACACACTGCAGGAAGGGCACCCGTACGTGCACGGGGCCAACCTCGGGGTCCGGCTCAGCGCCTACTGTGCCGCCGGCGGATTCCCGCCCATCGCTGTGCACGAGGATGTCGAGTTGGTTGCGGCGCTGCGCCGCACCGGCGCCTCGGTCGTGGCGACCGCGACGATGCAGGTGCGCACCTCGGCGCGCACGCTCGGGCGCACCCCGCCGGCGTTCGCCGGCTACCTACGGGAGCTGGAGGACCCTCAGCGTCCAGCGCGGTAGCCACCCTGGAAGCCGGACTCGCCTTCGACCAGGATCTGCTTCGCGGAGCCGACGATCAGCGGGTCGGGATAACCGACCGTACGCACGTCCTTGTTGAGGTACGGCGTGTTCGCCAAGACGTAGCGCATCGCTTCCAGCCGGGCGCGCTTCTTGTCGTTGCTCTTGATGACCGTCCACGGCGCCCACGAGGTGTCGGTCGCGGAGAACATCGCTTCCTTGGCCTCGGTATAGGCGTCGAACTTGTCCAGCGACGCGAGGTCGGTGGGGGAGAGTTTCCACTGCTTGACCGGGTCAATGCGCCGGCGTTCGAACCTGGTCAGCTGCTCTTGCTGGCCGACTGAGAACCAGAACTTCATCAGGATCACGCCGCTGCGCACCAGCATGTCCTCGAACTCCGGGCAGCTGCGCATGAACTCCTCGTATTGGGCGTCGGTGCAATAGCCCATGACCCGCTCAACGCCCGCGCGGTTATACCAAGAGCGGTCGAAGAAAACGATCTCGCCGGCGGCGGGTAGGTGGGCGACGTAGCGCTGGAAATACCACTGCGTCATCTCGCGCTCGGTGGGCCGCTCGAGCGCGACCACGCGCGCACCGCGGGGGTTGAGGTGCTCGGTGAAACGCTTGATCGCGCCACCCTTGCCGGCCGCGTCGCGGCCTTCGAAGAGGACGACGATCTTGGCGCCGCTGGCCTTCACCCAGGCCTGGAGTTTGAGCATTTCGATCTGCAGGTCGCGCTTGATCCGCTCGTATTCTTGGCGGGTCATCTTCTGGTTGTACGGATAGCCGACCTTCCAGGTCTCATCCGCCATGGCGGTGGTGATGACCTCGTCGGGAACGTCGGCGATCTTCGTCTTGGGCACCTTGACCTGCTTGGCCTTCTGCGAAGGTGCGTTCTCGCTGCTGGGCATGCAGACGTTTTACCGGTGCTCGGTGAACAACTAGTGTCGCCCACTCAACCCGTTGGTTGAGCCGGGGGCTCCCGGTCTCGACACGCGCTCGAGGCTGCGTGGCGGGGCTGCTTTACAGGACCGGCAGGTGCGGCGGCCGCCTGGCCGAGCGCGCCGGGGTGTAGTTCAGGATGCCGACGCCCTTGGTCAGCGTGGCCAGGCCGCCGGCCACGGCCAAAAGAACGATCGATGCGACTCGCTAGCGAAATATCTGAAGAATCCTAGAGTCACCCATACAGTGCTCGAATGGACCCGATTCGCAATCCGTACGCCCCCGGTGCCGGCCAGCGGCCGCCCGAACTTGCCGGTCGTGACGAGCAACTCGAGAACTTCCGCGTCGTGCTGGAGCGGATTTCCCGCGGCCGTCCCGAGCGCTCGATGGTCTTGTGTGGCTTGCGGGGCGTGGGAAAGACGGTGTTGCTCAATGCGCTTCGTTCGTCGGCCGTGCGCGCGAAGTGGGGAACCGGCAAGCTCGAAGCGCGACCTGACCAGCGGCTGCGCCGGCCGCTGTCGAGCGCCCTGCATCAAGCCGTACGCGAGTTGGGCCACACCCAGACCGACGACGTCGACCACGTTCTCGGGGTGATCAAGGCGTTCGCGCAGCGCGATGCCGCGCCGAATGCGAAGTTGAAGGATCGGTGGAGCCCGGGCATTGATGCGCCCGCGGTGAGTGGTCGCGCTGACTCCGGTGACATCGAGATCGACCTGGTCGAGTTGCTGTCGGACGCGGGTGGGTTGGCTGCCGACCTTGGTCGAGGCATCGCGATCTTCATCGATGAGATGCAGGACCTGCACCCCGAAGACGTGTCGGCGCTCTGCGCGGCATGCCATGAGATCAGCCAGTCGGGGTTGCCGGTGATCGTGCTGGGGGCCGGCTTGCCGCATTTGCCTGCCGTTCTGTCTGCGTCGAAGTCATACAGCGAGCGGCTGTTCCGTTACGTACGGATCGACCGTCTCCCGCGCGAGGCGGCCGATCGCGCGCTACAGGCGCCGGCCGCGCAGGAGGAAGCCGCCTTTGAGCCGGCCGCCCTGGACGCGATGTATGAGCTCACCGGTGGCTATCCCTACTTCATCCAGGCGTACGGACAGGTTGTCTGGGAGCGAGCAACACAGTCGCCAATTCGGGCGTCCGACGTGGCGGTCGCCGCCCCGGCTGCGGAGGCAGAACTGGCGGTCGGTTTCTTCGGGTCGCGCTACGAGCGGGCGACACCGGGGGAGCGGGAGTATCTGCGGGCGATGGCCCAGGCGGCTTCGCGGCTGGCTGAGGTGGAGCGCGACGAGGTCGGCTCGGTTCCCACCTCTGATGTCGCCGACGTTCTTGGTCGCAAGCCGCAATCCCTTTCTCCGGCAAGGGATGCGCTGTTGAAGAAGGGGCTGGTCTACTCCAATGAGCGGGGCCGGGTTGCGTTCACGGTGCCGCACTTTGGGAAGTATCTGCGGACGGTCAGCTGACCTCCCTGGTCGAGCCGGTTTCGTTCCGCCAGCTGAGCGAGCGGCGCCGTCGTGCGTCATTGCGGTCTCATCATCGCCATGCCGGCGAATTTTGTATGGCGGGGTAGCGTTTCGGCCGTGTCTGAAGATATGACCTCCGCGTCCGACAGTGCGGAGCACGAGCCGACGCTGATCGACCCGCACGCCTTGCAGAACTGTCTCGATGTGCTCGCGCTGGTGAAGGATCTGCCGCCGGAGCACCCGCAGGCGGAGCAGGTCCGGCACGCGACGGCGCGGATCTACAAGACGTGGAAGGTCAACCGGCGCAACCTGAAGCAAGCCGCAATCGTCGCCAACGACGACGCCGTGACTGCTGCGACCGCGACCGGTGCGCCGACCCGGATCGATGATGAGACGCAGGGTCTGCCGCTGGTGTCCTACGCCGCGGGCGCGCTCGCGGGACGGCTCATCAAGCCGCGCGCTGCTGACCGGTGGCCGGGCGAAGATCGAGATGTACATCGCGCTGCGGCTGCTGCGCGACGGTGCACACACCACGATCACGACCCGCTTCCCGAACGACGCGATCCGCCGGTTCAAGGCCATGGAGGACAGCGCCGACTGGATCCACCGGCTGCGCATCGTAGGTATCGATCTCCGTGACCCGGCCCAGGTTGTTGCGCTCGCTGACTCAGTCGCAGAGCAGGGACCGCTGGACATCCTGATCAACAACGCAGCGCAGACGGTCCGCCGCTCACCCGGTGCATACGCACCACTCGCAGCAGCCGAATCTGCCCCACTACCAAGCGGATTGCTGCCAGCCGTCGTCACGTTCGACCACGTCAGTGATGCGCACCCGGCGGCGCTGATCGGGTCTCTCGACGCGCATCCGGTCGCGCACGCCACCGTCGCGCCCGAGTCTGTTGCGGCTCTCGCACTGCGGGCCGGCTCGGCGACTCCGGATCGAATCGCGGCGGGAACCGCGATCGATGCCGGTGGGCTCGTGCCTGACCAGACCTCGATCAACAGCTGGACGCAGCGAGTCGACGAGGTTGACGCCCTCGAACTGCTCGAAGTCCAACTGTGCAACTCCACGGCACCGTTCATCCTCATCAGCCGACTGCGGCCGGCGCTCGCTGCATCGTCACACCGGCGGACGTACGTCGTGAACGTGTCGGCGATGGAGGGGCAGTTCTCGCGCAAGTACAAAGGCCCGGGACACCCGCACACCAACATGGCCAAGGCCGCGCTCAACATGCTGACGCGCACCAGCGCCAAGGAGATGCTCGAGACAGACGGCATCCTGATGACAGCTGTGGACACGGGTTGGATCACTGACGAGCGACCGCACACCACCAAGACGCGGATGGCCGAAGAGGGCTTCCACGCGCCGCTTGATCTGGTCGATGGCGCCGCTCGTGTCTACGACCCTGTCGTGCGACGCGAGCGCGGGGAAGACCTCTACGGCTGCTTCCTCAAGGACTACGAACCCAGCCCCTGGTAAGGGCCTGCCCAGGGGCCGGTCGCGGTGGCCTACCTGCGAGGGACCGGCGCCGCGTTACGACAGTGGGGCGGTCAGTTCGATGTTGATGTTGTCCGGGTCTTGAAAGGACAAGATGGCCAAGCCCGCGTCGGTCAGGTCGGTCACTTCCCCGTGCTCGATACCGGCGTCGGATAGTGCGGTGGCGGCATTCACCAAGTCGTCCCGCGATTCCACCACGAAGCTTACGTGATCGAGCCCGGTCCGGTCTGCATCGAAGGTGTCGGCGCCCACCGGTCGTAGGCCGAACAAGGTGCCTTGGGGGGTTTGGTAGATCGTGCCGCCGTAGAACTTCTCCTGCGACGTTCGCACCCCCGGTTCGTCAACCTGATCAGAGGAGTCGATCGCGACGGGCCAGCCAAACACGCGGTCGTAGAATTCCTTGGATCGACGGATGTCAGTCACCGTCAACCGAACATGGGCAAAACCGGAACTGCGAATGAGTGCCATGTTCACCAACGTAACTGGGTGCTACTCCCATACGCGCTCTTAGCCGCGATCGATCCGCAGCACCGCGAACAACCCGGCCGCCACCAGACAGATCACCGCGTTGACCCCGAGCGCGGTGCTGACCCCGTCGAGCATTCCGCTCGGGGCAGTCGCGCCCGCCGCGGTGGCGATGGTCGACATAACCGGGGTGCCGAGGGTGATTCCGACTTGTTGGCTCATCGTCGCCAAGCCGGTGGCCAGCCCTTGTTCCGCGTCGGGCAGACCGGCGGTCGCGGTCACCATGAACCCGACGATGGCCAGCAGATTGGCGATCCCGCCGACGAAGGTCGTAACGAGCAACACGACCAGCGAGCTCGTCGAGGCACCCAGGAAGGCGAGCGGGACCGTCGCGCCGCCTTGCACGGCCAGCCCGACGACGATCGCCTGTGGACCACCGATCCGGCCAATGATGCGCGGCGCGATGCTGCCGCCAATCACCGTTCCGACGCCGAGAACGGCGAAGGTGAGGCCGGCTTGGAGCGGGGTGTAGCCGCTTACGTTCTGCAGGTAGACGGTCAGCCGAGTGATCGGCACTTTCATGAACGAAGCCATCGCGATGGTGGCCGAAGGTGTTCACCCGGCCTCGGTTGAGCAGGCCGGTCTGCAGGCGGGCTATCCGGCCGCGCCGCTGCAGTTGGCGGACGAACTGAATCTGACGCTGATGAGCAAAATCCAGAAGGAGACGCGCGCCGGTCTGGAAGCCGACGGCAAGGGCGACTCCTACTTCCACCACCCCGCCTACGACGTGGTCGACCAGATCATCGCCGAGGGTCGCAAGGGGAAGCTGGGCGGCGCCGGGTTCTACGACTACGCCGATGGCAAGCGCACCGGCCTGTGGCCGGGCCTGGTCGAGAAGTTCGGTGACGACAAGGAACTGCCCTTCGAAGACATGAAGGAGCGGATGCTTTTCGCCGAGGCGCTGGAAACGGTGAAGTGCTTCGACGAAGGTGTGTTGCGCTCGGTTGAAGACGCCAACATCGGCTCGATCTTCGGCATCGGCTTCCCGGGCTGGACCGGCGGAGTTGTGCAATACATCAACGGCTTCCCCGGTGGCCTGACCGGCTTCGTCGCCCGCGCTCGCGCACTGGCCGAGAATTACGGCCCGCAGTTCGTGCCGCCGGCTTCGTTGGTAGCAAAGGCTGAGGCCGGCCAGACGTACTGATCGCCTAGTCTGACCCAAACACCCCGCTGCGCCGATTCCTAGGAGTCGGCAGAGCGGGGTGTTTTTGGTGCTGCTCGGCCTTAGCTGGCTCCCGCGGCTAGCTTCGTACGGCGGCGATCGGGAGGCCGTGGTCGTGGCCCCACGCTTCCCATTCGGCCGCCGAGCGCGTCTTGAAGACCGCGACGAGTTCGGCCGGGGTGCCGGTGATGCGCAACTGCTCGAGCAGCCCGGTCCAGAAGTGAGCTTCGAGCGCGGCGAGGGCGACAAAGCCGTCGCTTGCGGCGTACAACGAATACTGCGGGAGCGCTCCGCTGAGGATTCCGCCTCGGGTGGTGAGCCCGTGCTTGGCGGGCTGAGCCATCGTGGCCGCGACATCACTCAACGCCACCTCGCGGTAGCTGCCGGCGCCGGTGCGTTGCGCGAAGAGCAGCGCGGCAACCCCGTCGGCAACCGCGCGCTCGGCGCCGGCCAAGTCGGCAATCGGCACAATCGGCAGCTGCGGTGGGCTCAGCGTTCCGACGGTCGCTTGATAGGTCAGGTCGTGACCGGCGATCTCGGCTTCGGGGCCGGGGTGGCCAACGATCGCCACCTGGCTCAGCTGCGGCAGCCTGGCGTGCAGGCTGGACCAGTCGAGCCCGAGTCGGGCCAACGCTGAAGGCCGGCTGGAGGTCAGCAGCAGGTCGCTTTCGGCCAGGGTGTTCCAGAGTGACTCGCGAGCGGCCGCATCTTTCAGGTCGAGCGTGACGACCTGTTGCCCGCCCACCAGTTGCCGGTAGTAATCGGGGGCTCCCAGCGCGAGTGGATCTCCCGACGGCGGCTCGATCTTGGTGACATGGGCCCCCAGTTCGGCCAGCCGGGCCGCCGCGGCCGGTCCGGGCAGGTTGATCGCCAGGCTGACGATCCGGAGGCCATCCAGGGGTCGAGTGGCGGCGCTGTCTGGGCTCATCGCCCCAACCTAGGAGCGGGTTGATGGGGAGGCAGTTTGCGCCCAACGAAATGCCACGGTCGGTTGCGGTGTTGTGATGGTCGTGCCGCGCTGCTGCGTGGCGCAGACCTCTATCGCAAGGAGAGTTCATGCCGTACGAAGCTGTGAACGAGACGCTGTACACGATCGGTGCGACCGCCAAGGGTGGCCGCGAGGGCAACGTCCGAAGCGAGGACGGCATCGTCGACCTGCCGTTGGGCAAGCCGGGCAGCAAGTCCAACCCGAAGGCCAACCCGGAGACCTTGTTTGCCGCCGGCTACGCCGCCTGCTTTTCCGGCGCCCTGAACGCGGTCGCCAGCCAGGCTGGCATCGACGCCAGTGAGTCGACGGTCACCGCCGACGTCACCTTCGGCAAAACCGACAGCGGCTACGGCCTCTCGGTTTCGCTGCTGGCCAAGATCCCCGGTGTTGATGCGGCCAAGGCGCAGGAGTTGACCGAGCAGGCTCACGCGTTCTGCCCCTACTCCAAGGCGACCCGCGGCAACATCGACGTGACGGTCAAGGGCGAACCTGCCTGACCAGCAACTGAATTGGTGGAGGGGCGGCCCGGTGGGTCGCCCCTTCCTTCATGAGGTGGAGGAGTCACCGGCGCGCTGGCGCGAGGGTGGTTCCAAACATAAGCAACTGGACTTCCACGTGGATCTATCTATGTACTCACTGTGAGTGAACCACCCTGGGTTTGATGGAGGCTCGATCTATTGGATTCCAACCCCGGCGGGGTCAGCTTCTTGGGCAGCATAGAACGCTGCTTCGTACTCGGCTGGCGGA
>NZ_BAAGZF010000001.1:0-547166 GCF_054778835.1 Calidifontibacter terrae | reverse complement strand
CCGCCAGCCGAGTACGAAGCAGCGTTCTATGCTGCCCAAGAAGCTGACCCCGCCGGGGTTGGAATCCAATAGATCGAGCCTCCATCAAACCCAGGGTGGTTCACACCGTGATTGAGAGCGAGCTGCTGCCGCATTTTCCGCACACGGTGGAGGCACTGGCGCTGCGACATCACATGGAGGACCTGCCTAGGCTGACTCAACACCTGCTGGCTCGAGTGAGTCGCGACAACCGACTGGTTGTCTCCGAATCGGCGATGAATCAGCTCGGCCGAATGCCTTGGCAGGGCAACGTTGAACAGTTGCGACGCATCCTCAATCGCACTGCCCAACACCGGCGTACGGGTGTTATCGCCATCGACGACCTGCCACCGGAGTGCCGTGCGGTGAGCCGGCGCCGATTCACTGCGCTGGAATCGCTGGAGCGCGACGCCATCGTCGAAGCGCTGAACACTCACGGCGACAACAAGGCCCTCGCCGCGGCAGCTCTGGGCATGTCGCGGGCCACGATTTATCGCAAGATCAAGGGTTACGGCATCCATCCCGCTCAAAACTGACCTGTTCTCAGATTGAGACGTGCGCGTCGAACCCGCTGTCTACCGTCGGGCTACGACATAGAGGGATCTAACGGCGGCAAAAAGACTCGTCAAAGGCAGCCGCGGTCACCCCTTCCCGACGGCTCTAGGGATGACGACGATGCTGCAGAAGGTCCGTCAACCCACCGGTGTGCGCACCCTGATCCCAGCTTGCCTGGCGGCTGTCGCATATATCGACCCCGGCAACTTCGGCGTCAACATTGCGGCCGGCGCCCAGTTCGGCTACTCGTTGGTGTGGGTGGTGATCGCCGCCAGCGCCACCGCCTCGGTGGTGCAATATCTCGCCGCCAAGCTCGGGCTCGCGACCGGTCGTAGCCTCGCGGAAAACTGCCGTGAGCGCTACGCAAGGCCGATGCGGCTGCTGTTGTGGCTGATGACCGAGCTGGTGGTCGTGATGACCGACCTGGCCGAGCTCGTCGGTGGAGCCTTTGCGCTCAATCTGCTCTTCGGGCTGCCACTGGTCGTGGGGGCACTGCTCGTGGGCGCTTTCAGCTTTCTGGTGCTGGCGGTCCGGGTGCATGGACACGACGGTTTCGAGGGGGTCATCCTGGCGCTCCTCGGCACCGTCGTCGCCGCGGTCCTGTGGCAAATGCTGATCGCCGGGGTCGACGTGCATCGGCTGTTCACCTCGATCGCGCCACGCCCGATGGAACCATCCGCCGCTCTGCTTGCGGTCGGCATCGTCGGCGCAACGGTGATGCCCCACGCGCTCCACTTCCACTCGGCAGTCAGCCGGCCGGACGCGACCGACGCGCGACTACCGTCCGTCCCTTCCCTCGCGCCGCGCTCGATGACCGGCCTACGGCGCAGCGTGATCGTGGCCATGTCCATGGCCGGCATCGCGAATGTGGCGATCGTCATTGCCGCGGCCACCCTGCCGGCCGCCGCCGCGGAAAGCCTACCCGCGGCGTACCAGGGGTTTGAGGACGTCGCCGGCCCGATGGCCGCCACTCTCTTGGGCGTAGCGCTGCTGGCCTCGGGGCTCTCATCGACCGTGGTCGGGGTCTACACCGGGCAGGTCGTCATGCAGGGTTTCTTGCAACGTTCAGTGTCGATCTGGTTGCGCCGCGCCGTGTCGCTGGTGCCGCCCTTGTTGCTGCTGGGATTCGGGCTGGATGCGACGCGTGCGCTGGTGTTCAGCCAGGTGGTGCTCTCCTTCGCGCTGCCGACGTCGTTGGTGCCCCTGGTACTACTCACCCGACAACGTTCGGTGATGGGAACACAGGTCAATCGCCGTGTGACGACCGTCTTCGCGACCGTTGCGACGACCTCAATCATCGGACTCGATGCCTACCTGCTCGTGGGCCTGATCTGATGGCCACGACCGAGAAAGACTGCCCTGACTGTGGTTTGGCAATCACGCGTGCCGCGGAAGACGCACTACGGGCGCTGCGGGAAGGTGCCCCCGGCGGCGGTCCGATGAGCACCACGGCCCTGGCTGCGGTATTGGAGGTCACCGGGCCGACGGTGTCGGCGATGATGAAGCGCTTTCTGACCCATGAACTCGTTCGCCGCTCGGGACGCCAGTTGGTCCTCACCGACCACGGCCGAGGCCACGCGGAGGCGATCATTCGGCGCTCCCGGCTGATCGAGACATTCCTGGTGCAGGTCGTCGGGGTGCCTTGGGACGAGGCACCGGTGGAGGCCGACCTGCTCGAACACGCGGTGTCAGACCGACTGCTGGAACGGTTCGACGTCCTGCTTGGGCGGCCACTCGCCGACCCGCACGGCGATCCGATTCCTCGCCCCGGGGAGGACCACGTCGAGACCTGGGGCACCTGTTTGGCAGCGATGGGCAATGGTGATGTCTTCGTCATCGACCGCCTTCGCCACGACGACCCAGGCGCCCTGGCCTACCTCGCCGATCGCGGCTTGGTGCCCGGCGCGGTGTGTTCGATCAGCGGGTGGGCACCGTACGGCGGGCCGGTCAGGCTGGCAGTCAATGGCCACCGCCATGACGTTGGCCCCGGGTTACTCGCTCTTGTTTACGGCCACCGATTGAGCGTGCCGCAGGACCGAAGCTCGAACTGCCCGCCGGTGGAGGGGTCGCAGGCGTCGCTGAAAGCGGCGCGCTCGACACGCAGGACGACGCGGAACTCCTGAGAAACGGGACCGCCGACGCTGCTGCCCTGACGATGCTCACGGAGCCGAGTTAGGCACCTTCGGGCTCGCCGCGTACGCCTGTGTCGGCGTCATCGGCACACCGTTGATTTCGACCGAGCGATAGGTGCTCACCTCGGCGCACCCGGTTGCCTTGTCGGCGGTCGTCGCCGTCGGCTCGGTGGAGGTTGAGGCCGACGCGGTCGCCGATGTCGATGTCGATGAAGAGGACGCACCGGGCGTGCTCGAGGTCGACGAGGACGGGGTGGCGGAACCGAACGCACGGTCGGCCGCCAGGTCGTCCCAGAACTTCTGCGCCGACGGTGCCTCGATCACGGTCGCGGCGTCGGCAGGATTCGTCAGCGTCGGCATCGTCACGAACTGCACACCGCTGTTCGGAACCTTGGAGACCTCGTAGCCCAGCTGCGCGAGCTTTGCCACAGAGCCGAGGCCCTTGTCGACGATCAGTGCTTTGGTGCCGGCGTCCGCGATGCCGTAGACCTTGACCGGGTTGACCAACGTCGAAGTCGAGGTCATCGACCGCATCAGCGCGGCGAGGAACAGATGCTGCGCTCCCGCCCGCCCCAGGTCGGAACCGTCGCCGAACCCGTGCCGGGTCCGCAGGAACTGCAACGCCGAGTCGCCCTTGAGGGTGTGAGTTCCCTTCGAAAGTTTCAGGTGGGAGAACGGGTCGTAGACGTCGTTGTTCACACACACGTCGACCCCGCCGACCGCGTTGCTCAGCGTCACAGCACCGGAGAAGTCGACGACCGCGAAGTGATCGATCGGCAGGCCGGTGACCTGGTGCATCGTCGCCACCATGCAGTCCGGCCCGTATTGCATGCTCGAGTTGATCCGACCGCGATGTGCCGCGACTGACTGCCCGGTCGCGGGATCTGTGCACTGGGGAATGTCGACGATCGTGTCGCGCGGAACACTCACTTCCTGGATCCGCTTGCGATCCGCGGAGACGTGCACGAGCCACTCCACATCGGCGTTGCCGTAGGCAAAGCTGTCCAGACTCTTCGAACTGCTGGACGAGGTCGCACCGGCTGTCGAGGTCGAACAGCCACCGCCGATTTTGCAGTCAGCGGCATTCGTCCGGCTGTCGGAACCAAGCACCAAGATGTTCATCGGCTTGCCGGAGTCCAGCGCGGTGTTGGTAGAACCGCCCCGGGTCAGCGCCTCGGTGCGCAGGTTGCTGTTCAGGTGGTAATAGGCGAACCCACCGCCCAGCAGCAGCACCACCAGGATCGCGATGAACACCGTCAGCCGGCGCCGGCGGCGAGGAGACCAACGCGGCTTCGCGACGGTCTCGTCAGTTTGGGGGAATGACATCTGGCCACCGTATGCAACGGTGCTGAGAGGAGGTTGAGGTGCGTTTGTGAAGCGCCCCACGTGAGCGACGTCACGTCCGTGGCCCCGCTGGGCGGTCGTACGCACTCCTTCTGGTCCGCGACCATGGAGGTATGACCACCACGTCTGCGCCCGAGGCAGTGACCGTCGCCATCACCCGACGCGTTCAGCCCGGCCATGAACCCCAGATGCATGCCTGGATCAACGCGGGCACCGCCCTCGCCGAACGTTCCCCTGGGTTCCTCGGAACCGGATGGATCCGTCCGCGGGACGGCTCCGATGAGTGGCACATGCTCTACCGGTTCACCGACGCCAATTCGATGGCGGCGTGGGAGGAATCGAAGCAGCGCAAGTGGTGGCTGGAAAGCGCGGAGGGTCTGGTGGAGCATGACCGCGCGCACCGTCGCGTCGGCATCGAGGGCTGGTTCGACCAACCCGTCAGCGAGACCATCGAGGCCCCGACCGCGGTCGTTCCGCCGCGCTGGAAGCAGGCGACGATGATCTGGCTCGCGTTCTTCCCGATTTCGCTCGTCTCGAGCTACCTGCTTGTCCCCGTGACCGGTCATTCCCCGATTCCGCTGCGGGTGTTGGTCTCGACCCTGATCCTCACTCCACTGATGACATATTTCTTCCTCCCCGCGATGGGGCGGTTGCTGCACGGCTGGCTGCACCGCTGACCGCCAGGACGCCGATCTCGCCGACTCCGTGCGATTCAGGCAGAGCCCGCATTCACTGGTCGGTGACGAGGGACCCCGATCGGGCCTAACCTCGACCTGACAGCCGCAGACGCCTGCGGCACGGCGAGGGGACGAGCATGTCGACGCGCGCGAGGGTCTGGTTCGGCGCAGCTGCCGCCGGGCTGCTGCTGACCAGCTGCGGAACGCAGCAGTACCAACCGACGGGCGCGGCCGCCAGCCCGACGTTGCACATCACGATTCGAGCCGCGGCCACGACACCTTCAGCCCCGGGCAGCACGGCCGACTCCCCCACACCGTCCGCGCCGTGGGGGTCAGGCACTCCCACGTTGAGCGTTCCCGCGTCGGTCACCACAAACCGCCCGTTCACGGTCTCCGGGCACTGTCCGGTCGGCGGGTTCTGGACGCCGACGGCGAGTGTCACCGCGCAGAAGCCCGGCATGGCCGGATCGGTGACCGACGCGGACCTTCCGGCCACCGGTGACGTGTCCCGTTCGCTGAGCCTGTCCAGCCTCGACTTCCAAGCCAACGGCCGCGCCGAGGTCACCCTCGCCTGCACTCGATACCGCGACAAGAACAAGGTCAGAATCGACCGGCTCAAGGTGACAAAGTCGGTCGCCGTCACGACGACCTACCGCGCGGCGACGCTGACGGTGCCGACTCGCACCGTCGCCCTTGACGGAAAGTTGTCGATCAACGGACGCTGCCCTTACCCGGGTTCGACCGCCAACGCCTACATCACCGACTCCGCGGGCCCCGCTCTGCAACAACGCATCCCGGTGGCCACCGACGGGCGGTTCGCGGCAGAAGTCGATCTCTCGAAGCCGATCAACGCCCCTCGCCCAGCTGACAAGCCCGCCCTCCAACCTGGCGCCGGTTCGGTGTCGGTCGGCTGTCTCGCCGGGGCTGAGACCTCTGTCGGCTCGGCTTTGCCGATCACCATCACCGGGACTGCACCGGCGCCGCCACCGGCACTGACTGCGGGCGTACGGGTCTCACCAACGCTCGCGCATCGCGGCGGCTCTGTCGTCATCGCCGCCACCTGTCCGAGGGACACCTGGCAGGTGACGATCACGCTCGCCGACGGCGCTGGGGTCTTCAACAGCACAGGTGGTCCGCCCAACGGCACCATCTTCAACGCGACACTCCCGATCTCTGTCGGGCCTAACCAACAAGCCACCCACCCGGCGACGATTAGCGGCAGCACAGTCACCGTGAACCTCAGCTGCAACCGGCTCCCGAACGGTGGCGGCGACATCCTGCTCGGGGCGACCGCAACTGTGCAGTTGCACTGAAACGCGGGATCGTGGGACCGCTCTCTGCGCTGACCGACTGGGTTCTTGATCGCCTCAGCCTGGGATCTGAGGTTTCACCCTGGATGGTCGCGTTGGCGTTCGGGCTGATCGCCCTGACTGCTGCGTACGATCCGATCTGGCATACGGCGCGCAACGTCGTGACCATCGTTCACGAGATGGGTCACGTCCTTGTCGCGCGGCTCTGTGGCCGAAGCATCAGCGGAATCCGACTGCACAGCGACACTTCGGGGCTGGCCGTCACCCGGGGCAAATCCACCGGCCTGGGAATGTTGCTGACGGCGGTGGCCGGCTATCCGGCTCCTGGCGTCGTCGGCGCCCTGTTGGTGTGGGCCGCGACCACTGCGCACGCCGGCGCGGCGTTGATCGGCGTCGCGCTGATGCTGGTGGCCGCCTTGCTGCTGGTCAGAAACCTTTGGGGTCTGCTCGTGATCGCAGTTTCGCTGCTCGGCACCCTCGCGGTGCTGAACGCGGGCCGGCCCAAAGTGATCACCGCACTGGTGCTGACCGTCGGCGTCTTCTTGGCCATCGGATCCGTGCGAGCGACTTGGGATCTGATTCGCGCTCATCGTCGTGGGGACGGAACACCGTCTGACGCTCATGATGCCGCCCGAAGCTCGGTTCTACCAGCCGTGGGCTGGCTCGGCTTCTTCCTCGCTGTCACCGTGACCTGCGGCCTGCTCAGCGTGGGTTTGATCGTGTCGACACAGTTCCGGTGATTGCTCGGTTCCCCGGCTGCCGCGACGCAAAAAACCCCGGAGTCTCGGGCAGACTCCGGGGTTTTTCTGGTTGCTCCCCCGGTTGGACTCGAACCAACAACCTGCCGGTTAACAGCCGGCTGCTCTGCCAATTGAGCTACAGGGGAATACTCCCGCGTGGGTGCGTCGAAAACTCTATCAGCCCTCCTGCCGATTCCTGAAACCGGCAGAATCAGAGGCCGACCTGGTCGCGTAATTGCGCCGAGACCCGCGAAATCGCCTGTGCAACCTGCGGATCGGAAGGGTCCGTACGCCGCCCGAGAACCCGCTGTTCGTGCAGCCGACCACTGCGCAGGTCTTTGCGGATGACCACCCGCCCAGTGGAGCCTGGGCCGGTCAACGGCAGCGGTGCCGACAGCACCACGGACGCTTGAACCCGCTCGTGGAACACCTCGGGCAACCGGGTGTCGGTGTCCTTGAAGCTGAACTGCGCCGCGCGGCTTCGGTCGGTCCAGGTAATGCTCAGCGTCCAGGTGTCGGGGTTCCACTGCCCGGAGTCGACGTCCATCCACGGGCGCTGCCAAACGACCTGGTCGTTGTGCAGGAGTGCGACATCGGCCGACGTCGCCACCACGGTGGCGCCGGTGTTGTCATCGACGGCGTAGGCCAGGACCTTCTCCCCGCGCGCGGGCTTCAACACGCGTACGACCGACTCCGGAACCTTCGGTTCTCGTCCGAGCCACTTCATGACGCCTCCTAGACGTTCGCAAGTCGGGCGAGTTGGTTCTGCAGTTCCAGCAGTCGCGCCGACAGTTGACGGGTCAGTTCCGGATCGCCCGACTGCTGCCGCAGCTGCGCCATGACCTGCGCAGACTGCCGACGCAACGACGCATCGCGTACGCGGCGAATCAACGAAGCGGGGAAACGGCTCTCCGGCAGTCCGGTGGAGCGCTCGATCAGCGTCGGCAGATCCTCCACCGACAACTGCGAGACGTAGTCGCGCAACTGCTCGGGGGCGTGTTCCCGCGCGGCGATCCCCCAGGCTCGCAGCGACAACGCCGACGGATCGCCGACCTTCATCACCGCTTCGAAAATCTCCTGATGGGCTGGGGCGACGAAGTCCTGTGCGGCCAACTTCATCAGCTCCGGACCGGGAACAACCGAGGGGAACTGCAACATGCAGGACAGCAGTTGCGACTCGGCCATCACCAACGGGTCACGTCGATTGGGCACCACCGACTGGCGCGTCTCCTGCTCGGGTTCGACTGTGCGGGAACGCTGTTCGGGGATCACCAGCTTGGACGCGCTGCGCACCTCACGTTCCAGTTGCTCCAGCGGAACACCCAACCAGCCGGACACCTCGCGGGTATAGAGCGACCGCAACGACTGGTCACGAATCCCCTTCAGGATCGGCGCGACAGCGTGCATCCCGTGGGCCCGACCCTCGAGGCTGGACAGATCGAAGCGGGCAAGGGTGGTGCGGGCCGCGAACTCGAACATCGGAGTCGCCGATTCGATCAGCGCCTGAACACCGCGCTCCCCCTCGACCTGACGCAACTCACACGGATCCATCCCGTCGCGAGCGACCGCCACGTAGGACTGCGCCGCCCACTGCTGGTCCATGTCGAAAGCCTTCATCGCGGCCTTCTGCCCGGCGGCATCACCGTCGAAGGTGAAGATCACGCTGCCCGGCGCCTGCCCCTGCTCATCGCGGATCAGCCGGCGCAACGACTTGATGTGGTCGGCCCCAAAAGCTGTGCCACAGGTGGCGACCGCATGCGGGACCCCGGAAAGGTGGGCAGCCATCACGTCGGTGTAGCCCTCAACCACCACGACCTTGCGGTCGGCCGCAATGGCCTTCTTGGCGAGGTCGAGACCGTAGAGCACGTTCGTCTTCTTGTAGATCGCGGTCTCGGAGGTGTTGAGATATTTCGCCTCGATGCGGTCCTCGTCGAAAATCCGCCGGGCGCCGAAGCCGATGGTGTCGCCAGTGATGTCGCGGATGGGCCAAACAACGCGGCCGCGGAAACGGTCATAGATGCCGCGCCGTCCCTCGCCAACGAGGCCGGCAGCAACCATCTCCTCGCGGCTGAAACCCTTGCGCTGCAACACATCTGCGAGGTCTTGGCCACCACGTGGGGCGTAGCCGACTCCGAACGGCTCACACGCTGCGCTGTTGAAGTCGCGCCCACGCAGGTAGTCGCGCGCTGTGCGGGCGTCGGGGTGGCGCAGCAATGCCTCCTGATAGAACTCCGCCGCAACGCGGTGGGCCTCAAGCAGCCTCGTACGCCGTCCGATCGACTCCGGGCGAGGACCCGAACCCTCTTCGTAGTGCAGTTCGATGCCTGCCTTGGCCGCGAGCCGCTCCACGGCCTCGGAGAAGGTGAGGTGGTCCAGTTCCATCACGAACGAGATGACGTCGCCGGATTGGCCGCAGCCGAAGCAGTGATAGGCGCCGACGGAGGGCCGGACGGTGAAACTCGGCGTCTTCTCGTCGTGGAAGGGGCAGAGCCCCTTGAGCGACCCGGGGCCGGCCGAGCGCAGCGTCACGTGTTCGCGGACGACATCCTCCAGGGAGGCACGCTCCTTGACGGTCGTGATGTCGTCACTGCGGATCAGACCAGCCACGACACCACCTCCTCACGCACTTCCCGAGTGTATGTCGCTCATTCGTGGGCAGCGGCCAGCGCCCTCGCGCGCAGATCGGTCATCGACGCAATCTGGTCGACAATCACCCGCAGCTGTACGGCATCGTCGCCGGCCGCTGCATATTCCTGCGCGAAGATCGGATCGAGTTCGTCGGGATGCTCGACGAGATACCCAGCAAGGGCCGTCAGTTCGGCCCGCTGGCGAGCCATCAACACGTGCCGCTCGTCGGTGAGCATGACGTAGCGCGCCGCGAGTGCCTTCAGCAGCACGCACTCGGCCAGCACCTCTTCGGGAATCACGACATCCGCCGCGAACCGGGTCAGATCACCGTCGCCGTAGCGCTCCCGCGTCGCCCGCTCGGCCGATTTCACGAACCAGCCGATCAACCGGCTGGTCATGTCCTTGAGCGCCGCGACGTCTTGGCGCGCGTTCGGACTGCGTTGCGGCACAGCCCCGCTGACCCACAGAGCGCGGGCGGCCTCTTCAAGTTGGCCGACCTCAAGGTGCGGGGCGTAGAGATCCCTCGCCAGGCCGACCAGATCGGCCACGCCGTCGGTTGAGTCGAGCACCCGCAGATCGATCAAACCCGAGGTCACGCCGTCCTCGACGTCGTGGACCGAGTAAGCCACGTCGTCTGCCCAGTCCATGACCTGCGCTTCAACGCAGCGGCGACCTTCGGGAGCACCATCGCGCACCCAGTCAAATATCTGGGCGTCGTCGGAGTAGCAACCGAACTTAACTGTCGGATAAGGCGATTGACCCGACTGCCACGGATACTTGGACACCGCATCCAGGCTGGCTCGCGTGGGGTTCAACCCGACGGAGCGGCCCTGCTCATCCGAGCGTTTCGCCTCGATGCGGGTCAGCAGCCGGAAGGTCTGCGCGTTTCCCTCGAAGCCGCCGATGGCCGCCGCGACCTCGTTGAGCGCTTCCTCGCCGTTGTGGCCGTACGGCGGGTGTCCGAGGTCGTGCGCGAGGCAGGCGGTATCGACCACATCGGCGTTACAACCGAGCGCTAGCCCGAACTCGCGGCCGATCTGCGCGACTTCGAGCGAATGGGTCAACCGATTTCGTACGAAGTCGTCTGTGTCGGGTTGCAACACCTGGGTTTTCGCCGCCAAACGGCGCAGCGACGCGGAGTGCAGAACCCGTGCCCGATCACGGGCGAAGTCGTCCCGGTCAGCGTTCTTCTGCGCGGGATCCTCGCCGACGAAGCGCGCGCGGTCCCGCGGCTCGTACGGCGTCATCCGCGGCCCGTTCGAGCGAACATCCGCAGCGCAGGGCGCAGAGTGTTCTCGGTGTAGCTGCCGATGTCGAGCCCGGCTTGGCGCTCGAACCAGTTGCGCGACCAGTAATCACCGGTGGTCAGCTTCGACCACACCAGCGCCCCCGCATAGAGCGGCAGGAACGGCAGACCGCCGACCCGGGCGTACTGGAAGGAATGCCACTCTTCGTGCCGAATCAGACTCGGGCGGTCGGCCAACAACTGCGGCCAATCGCCCGCCGTGATCGCGACGCTGCCCACCGTGAAGGCGCCGCCGGCGGGAAAACCGAAGCGGTAGTGGTCCGCCAGCAGCATGCCCCGCTCACCACGGGTGATGCGGCAATGACCGATGCGGGCGATCGCGCGGCCGAGCAGGGTCGATCCGTTGAGCCGGTTGAGCAGATTCTTGCGTCGAATCGATCGCGGATCGACCTCACGCAGGAACCGGTCGCCGATCGCCGGGAGCGATTCAGTCATCCGCCGGTTGGCCGGTCGGCGAACTGGGTGACCGCGGCATCGACGAAGTCCCGGAGCCAGAGCCGCTGCTGCTGTTCCCACGACGCAGCGATCGGATCGATCGGGAAGAGGATCGACTGCGCATCCGGGGAGGCGAGCGCCAGATCGCGCCCTTGATCGTCGGTGACAATCCGCCAGTCGGCCGGCGAGTTGCGCCGCAGATGCTCGCCCAGCGCCATCGCGATCGCCGTCAAGGTCGGCGTCGGGTCGCCGCGTTGGTCCTCTGGGGTGCCGAGCACCCGGTCGAAGTACTGCTCGTACGCGGCCTGGATCGTCTCGGCGTCGTCAACGTCGACACCCAGCGCGGCGGCATCGCCGAGCCAGCCGCGCAGTTGAATGCGCGCTGCCGTGTCGACCGGTTCGACGCGGGGATCACTCATGAGGCGTAGCGGGCGCGGGTTCGAGCGCGCGCCTTCTCGGCCTCGACCTCACGGTTCTTCGGCGGCGCCGTCGTGACGAGCGCGTCGATCAGAACCCTGCTGGCGGCGGCGACGGCGGCGACGGCCTCATCGAAGACGGCCTGGTTGGCAGCAGACGGCTTCGTCGCGCCGGCGACCTTGCGGACGTATTGCAGCGCAGCCGCGTGCACCTCGTCATCGGAGGCCGGCGGCTCGAAATTATTGAGCGGACGGATGTTTCGGCACATGTCCCCAGGTTAGACGCGTTCGGGTGTTCAGCACCCGCCGAGCGGTCGTACGCTCGGAGCATGACGACGACCCGGCCGCTGATCAGTGTGGACCGCCTGGCCGAACTGCTCGACGGCGACAACCCGCCAGCGGTGTTGGACGTGCGGTGGCAGCTGAACGCGCCCTCGCAACGACCGGCGTACGACGAAGGACACCTGCCGGGGGCAGCCTGGGTCGAGTTCGAGGTGGCGCTGAGCGCCGCCCCCGGCGACGGTGGACGTCACCCCATGCCCAACGCCGCGACTTTCCAGCAGGCGATGCGCGCGGCAGGGGTCAATGAGGACCACGGCGTAGTTGTCTACGACGCCGCCAACTCCCTTGCTGCGAGCCGCTGTTGGTGGTTGTTGCGCTACTTCGGTCATGACCGGGTCGCGGTTCTGGACGGCGGTCTCGATGCGTGGGTTCGGTCTGGCCGCAAGCTGAGCAGCGCGCCGGTCAGCCCGGCTGCCGGTGATTTCGTCGCGACCCCCGACTGCCGACCGCTGCTCGACGCCGACGCGGCGGCCGACCTCGCCTACCGCTCGGTGCTGCTGGACGCCCGCCCTGCCGAACGATTCGCCGGACGCAACGAGACGATCGACCCCGTCGCCGGCCACATCCCGGGGGCCCACTCGATGCCCGCGTTGGCGAACGTCGACGAGCTGGGCCACTTCCTGCCGGCCGACGACCTGGCAATGCGGTTCACCGCGGCGGGGGTGCAAGCCGAGGAGGAAGTCGGCGTCTACTGCGGCTCCGGGGTGCAGGCCTCACACCTAGCACTCGCGTTGGAACACAGCGGAATTCACTCGATGCCGGGGGTCTACATCGGGTCGTGGTCCCACTGGATCACCGACCCGGAACGCCCCGTCGAGACGGACTGATCAGCCGCCGGAGACGTTCAGTTCGGCTTCGGCGATCGACTGCTGCTGAGCCGCGCTGAGTTCCTGGCTGTCCAGCCACCCGTCCGGCAGGATGACCCGACGTTCGGATCCGGCCCGACCACGCTGGCCCTCGGCGGCATCGCCCGGCCACGGTTGGTCCAGGTCCATCGTGGCGATCAGGTCGTCGAGTGCCGCGAAGCTGTCGACCAGCGCCAGGCCGGAACGGATCTGGCCACCGGCCCGGAAACCCTTGAGATACCAGGCGATGTGCTTGCGGATGTCGCGGCATGCCTTGAACTCGTCCTGGTAGAACTCCGCCAGATACTCGGTGTGCCTGCGCAGTGTCGTGGCCACCTCCGCGAAGGTCGGCTGCACCCGCACCTCACTGCCGGCGAACGCTGCCGCCAGGTCGGTGAACAACCACGGGCGGCCAAGGCAACCGCGCCCGACGACGACTCCGTCGCAGCCGGTCTCGTTGACCATCCGTACGGCGTCCTCTGCCGACCAGATGTCGCCGTTGCCGAGGACGGGGATCGCGGTGACCGTCTGCTTCAACTGGGCGATCGCCGTCCAGTCGGCGGTACCGGAGTAGGCCTGCGCCGCCGTACGGGCGTGCAGCGCGACCGCGGCGGCACCTTCGCCCTCGGCGATGCGGCCGGCCTCGAGGTAAGTGAGGTGGTCGTCGTCGATGCCCTTGCGCATCTTGACGGTGACCGGGAGGCCGCCCTTGCTCGCTTCGCGTACGGCGCCCGAGACGATGCCGCGGAACAACTCGGTCTTCCACGGCAGCGCCGAGCCGCCGCCCTTGCGGGTCACCTTCGGAACTGGGCAACCGAAGTTCATGTCGATGTGATCGGCGAGATTCTCCTCGACGATCATCCGCACCGCCAGCGCCGTCGTCGCCGGATCCACGCTGTAGAGCTGGATAGAGCGCGGGGACTCATCGTCGTCGAACTCGATGAGCCGCATGGTGATCGGGGTCCGCTCCACCAAGGCACGCGAGGTGATCATCTCGCTGACGTAGAGGCTGGTCGCGCCGCTGGCGCCGCCGGCGGTCGAGCCCGCATCGCCGTACTGACGGCACAGCCGGCGGAAGGCACGGTTGGTGATGCCGGCCATCGGCGCGAGCACGACCGGGGTGTCCACGGTGTGCGGGCCGATCTGCAGCGGCTGCAGGACGGGGGCGGGTGCGGTGATCGTCATGACACCTCCATCGTCTCAGGCCAATGCAAATCGAGCGGTTTCGCTTTTGGGAGGAGAACTTCGCGGGGTGACTGTGTCGGGGTCCTCGCGAAGTATCGGAACGACGAAGGAGTGGAGAACTTCGTGGGGTGACTGTGCCGGGGTCCTCGCGAAGTATCGGAACGACGAAGGAGTGGAGAACTTCGTGGGGTGACTGTGCCGGGGTCCTCGCGAAGTATCGGAGCGACGAAGGAGTGGAGAACTTCGTGGGGTGACTGTGCCGGGGTCCTCGCGAAGTATCGGAGCGACGAAGGAGTGGAGAACTTCGTGGGGTGGCTCAGAGCCAGCCGTTGGACTCGGCGATCTGCACGGCCTCGGCGCGGTTGCGCGCGCTGGTCTTTCCGATCGCGCTCGACAGGTGGTTGCGGACCGTTCCCTCGGACAGGAAGACCGCGCGGGCAATGTCGCTGACCGTGCCGCCCTGACGCGCTTTGCGCAGCACCTCGGTTTCCCGGGCGGTCAGGGGTGACTCCCCTGCAACCAGCGAATCGGCGGCCAGCGCTGGGTCAACGACCCGCAGCCCTTGGTGGACCCGGCGGATCGCGTCGGCCAGTTGGGACGCCGGGGTGTCTTTGACCACGAATCCGCCCGCCCCGGCTTGCAGTCCGCGGCGCAGATATCCGGGGCGACCGAAGGTCGTGACAATCAGAACGCGTACGGCAGGTAGCGCCGATGTCAGTTCGGCCGTCGCCGCGATGCCGTCCAGGCCGGGCATTTCCACGTCCATCAGCACCACGTCGGGCGCGGCTTGCCGGGCGGCAGCCAGCACCTCGTCGCCCCGGCCGACCTCAGCGACGACGTCCAAATCGCCTTCCATCGACAGCAGCGCGGCCAACGCCCCGCGGACAAGCGCTTGGTCGTCGGCGAGCATCACCCGGATCGACATGTCATCCCTCCCGATCGGCCGGGACCGCTTCGAGGCGGAATCCCGGTCCTGTTGTCACCACGATGCGGTAGCCCACGGAGCGGGCCCGTTCGCGTAGTCCGCGCAGGCCGTTGCCCGGGCTGTCGGTACTGGTGGTGGTGCCGTCGTCGGCTATCACCACATAATCAGGCGCCAATTCGATCCGGCATTCTACGGCGTTGCTATGGCGGATCACGTTGGTGATTCCCTCGCGGACGACCCACGCAAACAGCTCACGAGCATCGCCCGCGACTTCGTCGGTGGCCGTCGGGACGTACGCGTGAATTCCCTTGGCCGACAACGCTTCTCTGGCGCGGGCAAGCTCACCAGGCAGCGAGATTTCCCGGAAACCCTCGACCGCTCGTCGGACGTCGGTGAGCGCCTCCCGGGAGAGCCGCTCCAGGTCTGCGACCTCCGTACGGGCTCGGTCTTGTTGGCCGGTGTCCAACAGCTTTCCGGCCAGTTCGGCCTTGACCGTGATGACCGTCAACGAGTGACCCAGGATGTCGTGGACGTCGCGGGCGAGCCGGTTACGTTCGGCTTCGACGGCCAGCTGGGCGTTCTGGGTCTCGCTGACGTCGAGCGCCCGTTGCCGCTGCGCGGAGGTGCGGCCCGCGATGACCGCGATGACTCCGAACCCCAGGCCGATCAGTGAGCCCCAGTCCGCGCGCCACCCGTCGACATGACTCCACAGCCCCACGTAAGTGGCGGCGGTCGCGGCTGCCACCGGAACGGCGACGAGCATCGGGAAACTCCACACCGCAGCGATCGCGGTGAAGACCATGGTGGCGGCGCCGTCCTGCCCGATGGTCACCATGCACAACCCGGCCAGGGCGACCATCAGCGCGTAGCGCGCAACGGAGAACCAGCCTGAGCGGTGGCGACGAGGGACGCACGGTGTTTGTTCGGGCGAGAAGACCCACCCTCGTTGGGTGAACTGCCAGACGTAGGCCGCGACGAAGGCGACGAGCGCAAATATCCCCGACCACGCCTCGGCCCGAATTGCGGTGACGAGCGGCTGCACCAGCCACAGCAGCCAGATGCAACTCCAGAAGTAGCCCATGGCTCGTCCCCAGTTGAAGGCGCGACCACGGTCGTCCTGGCGACCGAATCGAGCAATCCGCGACCGCACCATGCCGGGCAGTGTCTCAGAGGCAGGATGGTTCACCCCTGCAGCATCTCCGGTCCTCGGGGTCCGAACCGAGGTGCGGCGTCATGACGTGGCCATGACAGATGTCATCGGCCCCGCCCGTACCCTGGGGCGGTGTCTCGTCCCGAAGTCTCCGTCTCCCCCATCCGCGCCAAGATCGAACACGCGAGTTTCCCGGTATTGCAGGCCTTGTCGAGGGTGCCGCAGCTGGTTCTTGCCGGTATTGCGCTCGTGCTGGTCATCCTGGGCGGTGTGTTCGGCGGGGTTCTCGGCGCCCTGCTGATCCTGATCGTCGCGGTATTCGTCGGCTGGACGACCTACCTCACCTGGCCGGGTCTCGACCGTTCGGTGCGGTTGATGCGGGGCGCGACGTTCTTCCTCCTGATCGCTCTCGCGATGGTTGACGGCCTTTCTCACGCGCTGCTCTTTTGACAATCATTCTCAACTTGGTTGAGAATGATTGTCATGTTTACGAAGGCCGCTGTCGCCACCCTGATCGCCGCAGGTGTCACCACCTCGCTGTCTGCCTGCGGATCCGGTGATGCCGCGGCGAGCGACGGGAAGGTCAAGGTCGTCGCTTCCTTCTACCCGATCGAATACGCCGTGCAACAGATTGGCGGCAGCCACGTTGACGCCTCGAGCCTCACCCCTGCCGGGGCAGAACCGCACGACCTCGAACTCACCCCTCGCGAGGTCGGGTCACTGACCAAGGCCGACCTGCTCGTTTACACCAAGGGTTTCCAGTCGGCAGTCGACCAGGCATCCGCGAACGCGCCGAAGACGCTCGACCTTGCCGGCGCCGCACACCTCGACCTCAACCTGGGTTCGATCACCACCATCGGTGGCGCCGACACCGAGGGCAGCGGAACCGACCCACACTTCTGGCTCGATCCGACCCGGATGAAGTCCGTCGGCGACGCCGTCGCCGCTCAACTGATCAAGATCGACCCGGCCCACAAAGCCGACTACACAGCCAACCGCGCCACGTTCGACACCTCGATGACGACCCTGGACCACCAGTTCGCGACCGGCCTCAAGACCTGCACGAACCGTACGATCGTCACCGGCCACTCCGCGTTCGGCTACCTCGCTAGCCGCTACAACCTGCGGCAGGTCGGGGTCACCGGGGTGACACCAGACCAGGAACCGACGCCGGCCCGACTGCGTGACGTGGCCGCGTTCGTACAGAAGAATCAGACGACGACGATCTATACCGAGACGTTGGTGTCGCCGGTGATCGCCCAGACCGTCGCCAAGAACACCGGCGCTCATACGGCGGTCCTCGACCCGATCGAGGGAGTCACCAAGGCATCGGCTGGCACCAACTACCTGGAGATCATGCATTCCAACCTGGCGACACTGCGAAGCGGACAGGGCTGCTCATGACGAACGATCCGGCACTTGCACCAGCCACTGCGCCGGTCATCTCCGTTCGCTCCGCGGCCTTCGGCTACGGCGGTCGGCGGGTTGTCGACGGAATCAGTTTCGACGTTCGCCCCGGTGAGGTCGTCGCCGTCCTCGGGCCCAACGGCGCCGGCAAGTCCACCGTCATGAAAGGGCTGCTCGGCCTCAACGACCACCTGGGCGGTAGCTTCGAACTGTTCGGCCAGTCGGCGGCGACGTTCGGCGACCGGACTCGCTTGGGTTACGTGCCGCAGCGACACACGCTGTCGACGTCGGTGAAAGCGACCGTACGAGAGGTGGTTGAGGTCGGTCGTCTGCCGCACCGCCGGTGGTGGCAGCGCGAGTCCGCGTTGGATCGCGAACTGGTCGACACCGCGCTCGCCCGGGTCGGCCTGACCGACCGCGCGGATGCCGACGTCACCGAACTCTCCGGCGGACAACAGCGCCGTGCTCTGATCGCGCGTGCGCTGGCCGGGCGGCCGGACGTGCTGATCATGGACGAGCCCACTGCCGGGGTTGACCTGGTCAGCCAGGAAGTCCTCGCCGCTGTGCTGGCCCGCTTGGCCCACGCCGGAACCACGCTGCTGATCGTCACGCACGAGATGGAAGCGCTGCGCGGCATCGTTACCCGGATCATCGAGATCAGCCACAACACGATCGGATTCGACGGATCCCCCGCGCAATGGGCCGAACACCAGAGTCGGCGCATCCACGCCGCCTCGGCATGCGCCCACCCGATCGAAGACGAACAACCGGCGCGAGCCGCCATCGGCACCGGGCCGTTCGACACCATCTCCCGCGATTCGGAGGCCTGAGATGATGGAGATGTTGCAGCTCGACTTCATGCGCAACGCGCTGATCGCCGCTGTCCTGGTCGGTGCGGCCGCCCCCTCCGTCGGTGTCTTTCTGGTGCAACGACGCCTGTCCCTGATCGGTGACGGCCTCGGCCACGTCGCTCTCGCGGGTGTGGCGATCGGTGTCCTGACCGGACAGTCGCCCCTGCTGACTGCGCTCATCGCCGCAGTCATCTGTGCTGGTGTTGTAGAGACAATCCGAGTCAAGGGAGCCGCCAACGCCGACGTCGTTCTGGCCGTGATGTTCTACGGCGGAATCGCAGCCGGCGTCGTCCTGCTGGCGCGCGCCGGCGGGCAGGGCACCTCGATCGAGCAATATCTGTTCGGGTCTCTGCTCACCACCGCCGACGCGCAACTTTGGCAATTCGGGCTGCTCGCCGTCATTGCGGTCGGCACCACCGCCGTACTGCGCAAACGACTGTTCGCGGTCGCGAACGACGAGGAATATGCGCGTTCGGTCGGGATGCCGGTGCTGCGCACCAACCTGGCGCTGTCGGTGCTGACGTCGGTCACGATCGTGCTGTCGATGCGGGTCATCGGACTGCTGCTGATCAGCGCGCTGATGATCCTGCCTAATGCCACCGGTCAGCGACTCGGCGCGAGCTTCCGCGCCGCCACCTGGTGGGCCGTGCTCGTTGGCGCGCTCTGCGGTGCCAGTGGAGTTACTGCCTCCTACTACCTCGACACCCCATCCGGCGGCACCGTCGTGCTCTTCGCCGTTGCGGTGTTCGTCGTCGTCGCGACCGTCGTGTCAACGGTCAGCGCGGCCCGCCGCCGTCGGGCCCGCCGCAGCGGACACCCCCACCAGCACGCCGATGGCTGCGGCCACGACGCGGTGTTGCATCAGGACCACGTCGACTATGTCCACGACCACGAGTTGCACGCCGCCCACCGTGATCACCGAGGTGACCACTGGGACGACCACGGCAGCGCCGACGACCTCACTGAGCTGACCAAGGAGCGATCGTGAACGCCATTGCCAACCGGCGCCCGACCAAGCAACGAGCCGCCGTCAGCGAACTGCTCGGCTCCCTCGATGACTTCGTCACTGCCCAGGAGCTGCACACCAAATTGACCGAAGTCGGTCAAAAGATCGGGCTCGCCACGGTCTATCGCACCCTGCAGGCACTCGCGGCCGACGGAGCAGTCGACGTCCTGCGTACGGAGGACGGCGAATCCGCCTACCGACGCTGCGCCAGCGATCGGCACCATCACCACCTCGTCTGCCGAGCGTGCGGCCGTACGGTCGAGGTCGAGGGGCCGACGGTCGAGAAGTGGGCCGCCGCGGTGAGCTCCGACCACGGCTTCACCGAGGTGGAACACACGATCGAGATCTTCGGTCGTTGCGCGGACTGCGCGGGCTGAGAGTCGCTCCTGGCGGCTACTTCGCCGCGTCGACCGCCCCACCGAATCGGCGGTCACGATCGACAAAGATCTGCACCGCGCGCCAGAGGTCTTGGCGGGTGAAGTCGGGCCAGAGCGTGTCGAGGAAGACCATCTCGGCATAGGCCGACTGCCACAGCAGGAAGTTGCTGGTCCGTTGCTCCCCTGACGAGCGCACGAACAGGTCGACGTCGGGCATGTCCGGCCAGGTCAGGTTGCGCGCGATCATCCGTTCGTCAATCGACGAAGGCTTGATCTTGCCCTTCTGCACCTGTTCGGCGATCCGCTGACAGGCCTGTGCGATCTCGGCTCGTCCGCCGTAGTTCACGCACATCTGCAGCGTCATTCCAGTGTTGTTCGCGGTGATCTCCTCGGCTCGCTGCAACTCCTTCAGCACCGAACGCCACAGCCGCGGCCGTTGCCCCGACCAGCGGCACCGTACGTTCCAGGAGTTCAGCAGGTCGACGCGGCGTCGGATCACGTCGCGGTTGAACCCCATCAGGAAGCGCACCTCGTCGGGCGAACGGCGCCAGTTCTCGGTGGAGAACATGTAGGCCGAAAGATTCGGGATGCCCATCTCGAGGCAGCCGGCGATGACGTCAATGAGCTGAGCCTCGCCCGCCTCGTGACCCTTGGTGCGCGGCAGCCCGCGCTGATTGGCCCACCGACCGTTGCCGTCCATCACCATCGCGACGTGGCGCGGCACCAACTCCGCCGGGATCTGCGGCGGGGTAAGCCCGTCGACGTGCAGCGGCGGGACCTCGGGAATGGTCACGAACGAACTCCTTCGGCGCGCGGGGTGCGATCCACAAACCGCAACGATCTCACGCCGCGTTCGAGGTGCCATTGGACATAGGCCGCCACCAATCCCGTCGCTTCGTGGCGGGTGTTCTGGCCGCTGACATCAGCCACCGGCCAGTCGGCAGCCAGCAAGGCGCCCAGCAACAGGAAGGTGTCGGGGTGCGGCGCACCTGAGCCCGGCGGCCGACAGAGCCGGCAGACCGCGCCGCCGCTGGACAGGTTGAAGGCGCGGTGCGGGCCGGGGTCGCCACAGCCAGCGCAGCGATCGAAGCTCGGCGCCCAACCGGCGATCGACACGGCCCGCAGCAAGTAGCTGTCCAGGATGAGCCCACTGTCGTGGGACTGAGCAGCGAGCGCCGCGAGTCCGCCCGCGAGCAGATTGAACTGCTGAATTGCCGGTTCGCGTTCTTCGCAGAGCCGTTCGGCGGTCTCGAGCATGGCGGCGCCAGCGGTGTAGCAGCCGTAGTCGTGGGTGATCTGTTCGCCGTAGGGCGCCAGCAATTCCGCTTGGGTGACGGTGTCGAGGCTGCGGCCTTCGTAGCACTGCAAAGAGACGATCATCCCCGGCTCCAGCCGCGACCCGAACTTCGATTTCGTACGGCGGACGCCCTTAGCGACGGCGCGCAACTTGCCGCGGCCGCGGGTGAGCAGGGTGACGATCCGGTCGTGCTCCCCCAGCTTGTGGGTGCGCAGGACGATCGCGACCTCGTTGTACGTGGGCATGGTTTACCCATTGTCTCCCGCCTGTCGGCGGCGAGCGAACCGCCACACCGGTAGAAATGGGTGGTGCAGACAACGAGCCACGACATCGTCATTGTCGGCGGGGGCCACAACGGCCTGACCGCCGCCGCCTATCTTGCCCGCGCCGGGAAATCGGTGCTGCTGTTGGAGCGCAGCCCCGAACTGGGCGGCGCCACGGTGTCGGCCGATGCGTTCAACGGGATGGGCGCCCGATTGTCGCGCTACTCCTATCTGGTCAGCCTCATGCCGCAGCGGATCATCGACGACCTGGGGCTTTCCTTGCGCCTCGCACGGCGCCGGTATTCGTCGTACACGCCCGTTCCGGGAACCGACCACGGGCTGCTGATCGACAACCGGGACACCACCGCGACGCGCGCTTCATTTGAGGCGATCGGGGCTGGCGCCGACGTCGACCGATGGGGCGAGTTCTACGGCCGTACGCAGGCCCTGGCCAGCGCGCTCTGGCCGACGGTCACCGAGCCGTTGCGCCGTCGCCGCGAGGTCGATGCCCTCGTCGGCGACCGGGCCCTGATGCGTGACTTCATCGACCGTCCATTGGGCGAGGTGATCGAGTCAACGTTCGCCGACGACTTAGTGCGTGGCGTGGTTCTGACCGACGGACTCATCTCGACCTACGCCGCGGCGCACGGGGCGGATCTGCGCCAAAACATCTGTTTTCTCTACCACGTCATCGGTGGCGGCACCGGCGACTGGGACGTGCCGATCGGCGGCATGGGTCAGGTCCCGCAGCAGCTCGCCGACGTTGCCCGGAGAGCAGGGGCCGAGCTGGTGACCAGCGCGACGGTGACGGCGGTCGAAGACGGCGCCGTGACCTGGACGGACGGCGTCGCTGACCATCGAGCGACGGCCGGCACTGTCGTGTGGGCCGCCGCCCCTGCTGTGTTGGACAGGTTGATGCAGACGAAGGAATCCGTACGGGTGGAAGGGGCTCAAGTGAAGGTGAACCTCTTGTTGTCGCGACTCCCCCGACTCAAGGACAGTCGAGTGTCGCTGGCGGCGGCGTTCGGCGGCACCTTCCACATCAATGAGCTCTACACCCAACTCGAATCCGCTTATCGCACAGCCGATTCCGGATCGATCCCGACACCGATGCCAGCCGAGATCTACTGCCACTCGATCACTGATCCGTCGATCCTGACGCCCGAACTGCGGCAGTCCGGAGCGCAGACGCTCACCGTCTTCACCTTGCAGACGCCCGATCGGCTGCTCGACGGGGCGCCGGCGGATATCCGCGACCGCTTGCAGCGCGAGGTGCTCGCCTCGCTCGATTCGGTGTTGGCCGAGCCGCTGGAGGATGTCGTGCTCCGCGACCACGACGGCCAGCCCTGCATCGAGACCAAGACGACCCGCGATCTGCAGGACGCCCTAGCGATGCCCGGCGGGAACATCTTCCACGCTCCCCTCACCTGGCCGTGGGTGTCCGACGACGCCCCGCTCGACACCCCGGCGCAACGCTGGGGCGTCGACACGCCGTACGACGGGGTGCTGCTGGCGGGCGCCGGCAGTCAGCGCGGTGGTGGGGTCAGCGGCTTGGGCGGCTTTGCCGCGGCGCAGGCGCTGCTCGACAACGTCACACCGGCCTAGCGCGCTGTCGCACCGCACACGTCGCCCGACCCAAGAAAATGCGCGCCTTATCGACATCTGCCGCGCCTATAGGACGGGCGGATGTCGATAACCCGCGCGGATTTGCTGGTTGGCGTAGTATCGAACACATGTTCTACGCCTTGCAGGGTTCGCTTCTGGACCAGGAGGAGACGGTCGGGTTGCGCCCGCTGGCTGGAGCGGTTCGCCGCACGATCCTCAGCCGCGGCGCCTGGGTCGACCTCCGGCCCGGTTGGCTCACTGGAGCCGACGAATTGTTCAGTCGGCTCATGCTGGACGGCTCGGCCGGCGTCGACTGGCGGGGTGAACGACGGATGATGTACGACCGGGAGGTCGCCACTCCTCGACTGCTGCGGTTCTACGGCGCCACGGAAAAATGGCCGGATCCCGTTCTCCGCGAGGCAAACTCGCAACTATCGACCTACTACGCCGACGAACTGGGCGAACCGTTCACCACCGCTGGGATGTGCCTCTACCGCGACGGCCGAGACTCGGTGGCGTGGCACGGCGATCGCGAGGGTCGGGCCTCAACCCAAGACACGATGGTTGCGATTGTGTCCGTTGGGTCGCCGCGGAACTTGGTGATGCGGCCGGCCGGCGGCGGTGCGTCGATCAAGTTCACCGTGGGCCACGGCGACCTCTGCGTGATGGGAGGCTCGCACCAACGAACCTGGGAACATGCCATCCCGAAAACGACGACGCCGGTGGGGCCGCGGATCAGCATCCAGTTCCGGCCCCACGGCGTGCGGTAGCCCGCCCTGTCGGTCAGGACCCAGCGATGGACGCGATCAGGCCGATCAACGCGAAAAGCACCACGACGCCAACGAGTCCCCAGAGGCAGCCCTTGCCCTTCGCGGTCTGCTTCTCGAAGCCGATGCTGCCGCTGGTGAACTGGTGCAGGGGGGCCCGGTAGAACACCGGAACGCTCTGTCCGGGAGCGACATTCACCTCGAGCGAGGCCTGGCCATAGCGCCGCATCCATTGGGCGTAGAGCTCGACATGGTGCCGGCCAGGCGGAACAGGGAAGGTGTTCTGCCCGTAGGCAGCCGGCACAGCGAAGCCATCCAACAGCACGTTCGGTGTGAGCATGTTCGAGGTCATCGCACTGCCCTGAATCGTCAGGGCGATGAACCCCTGCGGCGGTCCGCCGTAGGCCGGCGGCTGCTGACCGCCGTACCCCGGCTGCTGCGGACCAGGCTGCGCACCGCCGTACACCGGTCCCTGCGGCGGCTGCTGACCGCCGTACTGCTGACCGTTCGGTCCCTGCAGCGGGTATTGGTTGCTCACACCGTCTCCTCGATCGCGGCACGGGTGACCTCGGCCAGCCGCACCACTTCTTCATCGCTCATGATGAACGCTGGCGAGAACTGCACCCCACCGGCACCGACCGCACGCGTCGCCACGCCGAGCTCGCGCATCTTCGCCACGACTGCCGGTGCCTTGGCCGGGTCCGCGAGTTGAACGGCCGCGACCGCAGCTGTGCCGCAACGAACTTCGGACACCGCCTCCAGGCTCTCCAGCGGCTTCAGCTCGCGGGCAAGCGTCTGCTCCAGCCGGGCAGCGGCATCCAGCAGGTTCTCTTGCTCGATCAGGTCGAGGTTGGCGAGCGCAACCGCCGCAGCGACCGCGTGGCCGGAATAGGTGTAGCCGTGTCGCAGCCAGCGACCGGCACCCTCGGCGTAGAACAAGTCGGCGATCTTCGGCGCGACCAGAACCGCGCCCATCGGGATGTAGCCCGAGGTCAGCCCCTTCGCGGTCGTCACGAAGTCCGGTTCGAGTCCGAACTTGCCCGATGCAAACCAGGCACCACCGATGCGTCCGAATCCGGTGACGACCTCGTCGGCGACGAACAGCACGTCGTATTCGGTGCAGATCTTGCGGACCGCCATCAGGTAGTCGTCCGGCGGCGGGAAGACGCCGCCTGCGCCCATGACGGGTTCAGCGAAGAAGGCGGCAACGTTCTCCGGCCCGAGGCGCTCGATCGTGGCGCGCAGATCCTCGGGGTCATCCCAGGCGACGTGGGCCTGGTCGGGGATCAGTTCGCCGTAACCTTGGGTGTTGCCGGCCAACCCACCCAGGGCCGTTCCGGCGTAGTGCATGCCGTGATAGGCGTTCGTCCGACCGACGATGTAGCGGCGACTGCCCTGGCCCATTTCGACCCAGTAACGGCGAGCGATCTTGGCGGCCGTCTCGACCGAGTCTGAGCCACCGGAGGTGAAGAAGACCTTGGAGCCGGGAACTGGCGCCAGCCCAGCCAATCGTTCGGCGAGGTCGATCGCCGGCCGGTTCGCGAAATCACCGAAGGTGCTGTACGCCGCCAGCGTCTCGATCTGTTGCGCCGCCGCTGCGGCCAACTCCCGCCGGCCGTGGCCGACGTTCGCGAACCACAGACCCGCTGTCGCGTCGAGGTATTCCTTGCCTGCTTCATCCCACACACGGGTGCCCTCGCCGCGCGCGACGACGAACTCGCCGTCGCGTTCGACGACTCCCATGTCCGAAAACGGGTGCCACAACGCGCCCACGCCACATTCCTTCCCACTGCAGGTGTTGGTCGACACGACCGTATCCGGTCTCCAGATCGATACTTCGTCTGCCGACGGTTCAACAAGAACATCTGTGGCAACGCCACCACTGAACAGTTCCACTAAAGGGTGTTGCCCCGGCCACTTGGCCGAGGCAACATCCTTTGTCATCAAGCCTGTTCGGCGTCTCGGGTGGCCCGGTTCACGGCCGACAAGATCGCGGTCAGCGACGCTTTGACGATGGAGCCGTGGACGCCGACGCCCCACAACACGCGGTCGCCGATGGCGCACTCCACATAGGACGCCGCCACGGCGTCTCCACCGGCGGACATCGCATGCTCGGCGTAGTCGAGAACCCGAGCGTCGACACCCAGTGTCCCGAGCGCGTCGATGAAGGCGGCGATGGGACCGTTGCCCCAGCCCTCGACCGTGATCTCCCGGCCGCGGTCCAACATCGTCGCCACCAGGTGGTCGCGGCCGTCGCCAGCTGAATTGATCGTGTGGGAGACCGGGCGGAAGCGGCCCCAGCCCTCAGACTCCAGGTCCTTGCTCGGCAGATACTCGTCGCTGAACAGCTCCCACAGCTCGGCCGGGCTGACCTCGCCGCCGCCGACATCGGTGCGCTTCTGCACCACGGCGCTGAACTCGATCTGCAAGCGCTTGGGCAGGTCCAGGCCGTACTCGGACTTGAGGATGTAGGCCGAACCACCCTTGCCGCTCTGACTGTTGACCCGGACCACTGCTTCGTACGATCGCCCGATGTCGTGTGGGTCGATCGGCAGGTAAGGCACTCCCCAGACCAACTGCTCCAGCGGCTTTCCGGAATCGGCAACCTGCCGGTCCATGTCCTCGAAGCCCTTCTTGATCGCGTCCTGGTGAGATCCGGAGAAGGCGGTGTAGACGAGGTCGCCACCCCAGGGGTGGCGCTCGGGAACACGCAACTGGTTGCAGTGTTCGACCGTACGGCGGATCTCGTCCATGTCGGAGAAGTCGATCTGCGGGTCGACACCCTGGCTGAACAGGTTCATCCCGAGGGTCACCAGGCAAACGTTGCCGGTGCGCTCGCCATTGCCGAACAGGCAGCCTTCGATCCGATCGGCACCAGCGAGATAGCCGAGTTCGGCCGCCGCGACGCCCTCCCCGCGGTCGTTGTGGGGGTGCAAGGACACGATGATCGACTCGCGCCGGTCCAGGTGACGGATCATCCACTCGATGGAATCCGCGTAGACGTTCGGCGTGGCCATCTCGACCGTCGCCGGCAGGTTGATGATCATTTTGCGGTCAGGGGTCGGGTCGATGACCTCGACGACCTCGTTGCAGATCCGCGCCGCGAACTCCAGCTCGGTTCCGGTGTAGGACTCCGGCGAGTATTCGTAGAAGATCTGCGTCTCGGGAACGGTCTCTTCCAGCTTCTTGCACAACCGCGCGCCCTGCAGCGCAATGTCGACGATGCCGTCCTGGTCGAGGCCGAAAACCACGCGGCGCTGCAAAACCGAGGTTGAGTTGTAGAAGTGCACGATCGCGGTGTGGGCGCCCCTGATCGCGTCGAAGGTGCGCTCGACGAGGTGATCGCGGCACTGCGTCAACACCTGAATGGTGACGTCATCGGGGATGTGACCGCCATCGATCAACTCGCGGACGAAGTCGAAGTCAGTCTGGCTCGCGGAGGGGAATCCGACCTCGATCTCCTTGTAGCCCATGCGGACCAGCAACTTGAACATGCGCATCTTGCGCTCGGAGTTCATCGGATCGATGAGGGCCTGGTTTCCGTCACGCAGGTCGACGGCGCACCAGCGCGGGGCCTTCGTGATCTTCCGGTCTGGCCAGGTGCGGTCGGGCAACTCGAAGCGGATCTGCTCGTTGTACGGCTGATACTTCGCGATCGGCATCGGGGTGGGCTGCTGCGGGTGAATCATGTGGTCCTCGTCTGGGAGCTGTGGGCTCGGCCCGGGCAGGAGCAACTCCGCGACGAGGAAGGCCGATGGATCAGGCCTCGCCGCGGCAGCCAAGGAGGAGCATCGCCACAAGCATCTGCACGCGCCCACCATACGACCCGGGGCCGGCGCCGTCACGGACCCTCTCAACGAGCGGACACCCCGCTGTTGGTGACAGATGAAAGACTCGCTCGCGTGACCGATATCTGGGTGGATACGGCTCGTTCGCGCGACTGAAGCGAGCGTTGTATTTCCTGACCAAGTCTTGACGATGTTGTCGGTGGGGAGGCGCACGATAGAGCTATGGACACCATCACCTGCTGCTCGATCGTCCCGCCCCATCTCCTTGCTCGGCTGGCCCGCTCCGACAACGAGCGCGTCGCCCGCGCCGCCGAGCGAACCCTCGCCGTGCAGATCACTACCGTCGGTCGGCGGGAGGTGCGCGGCAGTCGCCCGCGACCTGACCAGCCAGGCGGGCGCGGGCTGATACCCGACCACCTCCAACCCGACCAGAAGCGGGCAATCGTTCCCCCTACAGAGACCACGTCGGCGGCGGTGCAACGCTCCATCCACGATGCCGGCCACCGCACCACGTTGCCGGGCGTCTTGGTGCGGGCCGAAGGGGCGACGGCGAGCTCCGACGACTCGGTGAACGAGGCCTACGACGGCCTCGGCGACACCTGGTCACTGCTGTTCGACGTGTTCGGTCGCAACTCCCTCGATGGCCGTGGCCTCGAACTTGTTGCCTCCGTTCACTACGACAAGGACTTCGACAACGCCTACTGGGACGGCGAACAGATGGTCTTCGGCGACGGCGACGGGGTCTACTTCTCCTCGTTCACCGACAGCGTCGATGTCATCGGCCACGAACTCACGCACGGCTTGACGCAATACACCGCGGGTCTGGTCTACATCGGTCAGTCGGGCGCGCTGAACGAGTCCGTCTCGGACGTCTTTGGCTCGATGGTCAAGCAGCGAGTGCTCGGCCAATCCGCGAAAGAGGCCGACTGGTTCATCGGCGAGGGCCTGTTCACCGCGAAGGTGAATGGCAAGGCGTTGCGTTCGATGAAGGCGCCCGGAACGGCCTACGACGATCCTCACCTCGGCAAGGACCCCCAACCCGACTCGATGGCCGGTTACCAGGACCTCCCCCACACCGACGCTGGTGACAATGGCGGCGTCCACATCAACTCGGGCATCCCGAATCGGGCGTTTTACCTCGCCGCCACCGGCATCGGTGGAAACAGTTGGGAGGGGGCTGGCCCGATCTGGTTCGACACCCTCACCCAAGGCGCGCTGCCCAAGGACTCCTCGTTCGCGACGTTCGCCGACGCCACCATCAGCGCGGCCGGCAAACGCTACGGCGGTGGGTCGTCGCAGGAAGACGCGGTGCGCGCCGCGTGGACAACGGTCGGAGTCCTCAACGCTTGAGGTAGGGCGCTTGAGGTAGGGCCCTGATCGATGTATCTGGAGAGCTGGTCGCCGCCTCCTTGTTGTCAGGCGGCCCATCCGAGCCGCCGGACAAGAGAGGAACGCTCATGCCCAGTGCAGCAGATCTCATCAGTGCCATTGCCCGTGGTCAGCTTTCGTTCGCCGGTCGCAGCCGGCTCGAGTTCATCGCATCGATCGATGACCGGGTCTGGGAACTCGTCGCTGGTGGACCGCAAGGCCAGCGCGAATACCGCCGCGGTGACTACGCCTCGCTCAATCCGCAGCCTCTGCCCCCACACGAGATAGGTCGGTTGTTGATGGATCTCATGGCCCGCGGAATCATCATCGTCAGTGGACGTGATGGTGCTGCCATGAACGCATTCCAGGAAGACCTGGAGGATTGGTGCGGAACCCCGTGGCCGCGACACTGGCCGTGGCCCGGTCCCGGCCCCTTCCCGCCACCGGAGTTCGATCCGAGCGGCGACTTCCACCGCTCAGCTCTTATCGGCGGAGCGTTGGCTGCGGCGGAGCTGGCCGCTCGCTACCCCGCCGGAGACATGCACGACGTTTTCGAAAAGGGCGCCCAGCGACTGACCGAGGCCGCGCTCACCCTCAGCGCTTGATGTCCGGCAATCGTCGGATCGCGAAGTAGTTCTCGTCGATCTCCTCGATCCCGAACTTGCCGATCGGGATCTCGTCCAACACCAGGTCTTCGTCCAGACCCCACGGGGTCACCTTGGTGACCACCTCACGCACCTTCTGCCCGTCACGCAGGACAACATACGTGTTCGTGATCTCCATCCGGTTATCCCGGATCGGCGCCGCCTCGAACCATCGCTGGTATTCGTGGCGACCCATCGTCGCGCTGCTGGTCAGCTTCTTTTCGATCGACGTCTCCGGCACACCGCCGTACGACCTCGACATCAGGATGGGAGCTCCCGGGAGCAATACCTGCGCCATCCGCTGCCAGAACTCATCACGGGCTCGGCCGCCCAGGAAGTAGATGACGTTGAACAGGAGCGCGCCACCACAGTTCTCGGGCAACCAGCAGTCGAGGATCGACTCCGGCAAAACCGTCGTACGCTCCCGGATCTCCGGCTGCTCGGCGATGCGCAACATCAGCAGGGCGCGCATGATCGGGTCGGGCTCGACGGTCAGGATCTCGCTGCCCGGGAACTGTTGGGCCAGGGCGATGGTCGTCAGCCCCGAGCCCGAACCGATGTCGACCAACGGCCGACCGGCCAGCAGTTGAGCTTTCTCCCACGGGATGGTGTGAACGTAATCGCGTTCCGGGTCGACCGGAATGCGCAGCGTGTCACCGAACTCGGCCCAGGCCAGGTTCTCCAGATCGGTCATCGCGCCGCCGCTCAGAAGCCCAGCTTGGACAGCTGGTTGGGATCGGTCTGCCAGTCCTTGGCCACCTTCACGTGCAAGTCCAAGAACACCCGCTGGCCGAGCAGTTCCTCGATCGCGACCCGGGCGGTGCTGCCGACCTCGCGCAGGCGGGAGCCGCCGCGGCCGATAATGATCGCCTTCTGCGAGGGACGCTCGACGTAGACATTGACGCGGATGTCCATCAGCGGCTTGCCCACCGGGCGGTCCTCGCGCGGGATCATCTCGTCGACGACGACAGCGAGGCTGTGCGGCAACTCATCGCGTACGCCCTCCAAGGCCGCCTCGCGGACCAGTTCGGCCACCATGATCAGCCGGGGCTCGTCGGTAAGGACGTCGTCCGGATAGAGCTTCGGCGACAGCGGCAGGTGGGAAGCGAGCACCTCGGCGACGGTGTCGACCTGGGTACCCTTGACCGCCGAACAAGGCACGATGTCCTGCCAGTCGCCGAGCTGGTCGATGGCGATGAGGTGTTCGGCCATCCGGTCTCGGGGAACGGAGTCGGCCTTTGTGGCCAGCGCGACCACGGGCTTGCGGCGCCCACGGCGCAACTCGGCCAATTCCTGAGCAATGAACTGATCGCCGGGACCAATCTTCTGGTCGGCAGGCAGGCAGAACCCGATCACGTCGACATCCATCAGGGTCTCGTGGACCACCGCGTTGAGCCGCTGCCCGAGCAGGGTGCGCGGCTTGTGCAGACCCGGGGTGTCGACCAGCACCAGCTGGGAGTGCTCGTCGGTGCGGATGCCGCGGATGGTGTGGCGGGTCGTCTGCGGCTTGCTGGAGGTGATCGCCACCTTCTGGCCAACAAGCGCGTTGGTGAGCGTCGATTTGCCGGCATTGGGCCGTCCCACCAGGCACGCAAAGCCCGCCCTGTAGTCCGTCGGCTCGTTGCTGCTCATTCGCTTTTCCTTCCCGCTTCTTCGTCGCGTTGACGAAGTATGTCGGACACATCCGGCTCATCCGCAGTGTCCTCCTGCGGCGGCACCCGGTCGACCACGACGGTCGCAATCTGATGCCGTCGGCCGGCCATTCGTTCGGCGCTGAGGTGCATGCCCGCAATCTCGACCGTCGCACCGACCAGCGGAACCCGCCCCAAAATCTTGGTGAGCAGACCGCCGACGGTGTCGACATCGTCGTCCTCGACGTGCACCGCGAACAGTTCGGCGAAATCGTCGACCGCCATCCGGGCCGGAACCCGGGTCGTGCCGTCGTCGAGCACCTCGACCTGCGGTGTCGCGCGGTCGAACTCATCGTCGATTTCGCCGACGACCTCTTCGAGGATGTCCTCGAGGGTGACCAGACCAGCGGTTCCGCCGTATTCGTCGATGACGATCGCAGAGTGGCGCCGTTGTGCTTGCATCTCGCGCAGCAGATCGTCGGCCGGCTTGCTATCCGGAACGAAGGCGGCGTCGCGCATCAATTCGTGGACCTGCTGATCACGGTGGTCCTCGCGGCCACTGGTCAGGCGTGCGGCGACATCCTTGAGATAGAGCATCCCCTCGACGTCATCGGGGCCACCGTCGACCACCGGGACCCGGGAGAAGCCGGACCGGTTGAACAATGACATCGCGTTGCGCAGCGTCTTGTCCCGCTCGATGGTGACGACGTCCGTACGCGGGACCATCACCTCGCGGGCGATGGTGTCGCCGAGCTCGAACACCGAGTGGATCATCTTGCGTTCTTCGGCTTCGATCAGGTCCGATTCGCCGGCAAAGTCGACGAACTCGCGCAGCTCGGCCTCGGAATCGAATGGGCCGTCGCGGAAACCGCGACCGGGAGTTGCGGCGTTGCCGACGGTGACGAGCAGGTGGGCGATCGGTCCGAGGAGGTCTCGCATCCAGCTCACCGCCGGAGCGGTCGCCAGCGCGATGGCGCCCGCGTGGCGACGACCGAGCGTTCGAGGTGAGACCCCGACGACCACGAAACTGACGACTGCGAGAATCGCGATCGACACTCCGAGCACCGCCCAGATGTTCTCGAACCAGCGGTAGATCGCAATGGTGACCAGCACCGCAGCGGCCATCTCGGCGATGACGCGCAGGAAGTTCAGGACCATCAGGGCCGGACTGCTGTCCTCGACCAACTCCGCGAGCGCCGGTGCACCGCGGCGGTCCTCAGCGGTGAACTCCTCGACCTGGGTTCGCCCGACGCGCCCCAGGGCGCTCTCGACTGCGGCCAGGGTGGCGCCGATGACCACCGCGCAGAACGCGGCGACAAGCAGGGGGATCACGAAGCGGTCACTCCCCCGACGGCGGGGTGATCGTGTGGCCGGAACGGGGCCGGCGCGCCAGGAAGGTCAACAACAGGGTGCGTTGCAGGTCGAACATCTCGCGCCGTTCCTGCGGTTCGGCGTGGTCGAATCCGAGCAGGTGCAGGATCCCGTGGACGGTAAGGAGCAGCAGCTCTTCCTCGGTAGTGTGACCGGCCTGCTCGGCCTGTTGAGCGGCCACTGTGGGACACAGGACAAGGTCGCCGAGGATGCCCTCGTCGGGCTCCTCGCCATCGCGGCCCGGACGCAACTCGTCCATCGGGAAGCTCATCACGTCGGTCGGACCCGGCAGGTCCATCCACTTGACGTGCAGGACCTCCATCGCCGCTTCGTCGATGATGGTGATCGCCAAGTCCGCCTCGGGGTGAACGCGCATCTCCTGCATCGTCCAGACGGCGCAGTCGTGCAACTCATCAAGGTCGACCTCGACGTCGGTCTCGTTGAGAACGTCGATGCTCATGAACGCTCCTCGCCCGGGGTCGCGCTGCGACGCGGGCCGGAGCGGCCCTTGGCGTCATAGACGCCGTAGGCCTCCACGATCGCTCCCACCAGGCGGTGGCGCACGACGTCTTGGGCGGTCAGGTGGGAGAAGTGCACGTCGTCGACACCCTCGAGAATGTCCTGCACCGTTCGCAGACCCGAGATGGTTCCGCCCGGCAGATCGACCTGGGTGACGTCACCGGTGACGACCATTTTCGAGCCGAACCCAAGGCGGGTGAGGAACATCTTCATCTGTTCGGCCGAAGTGTTCTGCGCCTCGTCGAGGATGATGTAGGCGTCGTTGATCGTACGGCCGCGCATATAAGCCAGCGGCGCAACCTCGACCGTTCCGCTGGCCATCAGCCGCGGAATCGACTCGGGGTCGACCATGTCGTGCAGCGCGTCGTAGAGCGGCCTCAGGTAAGGGTCGATCTTGTCGTTCAGCGTTCCCGGCAGGAAGCCGAGTCGCTCACCGGCCTCGACCGCGGGTCGCGTCAGGACGATCCGCTTGACCTCCTTGGCCTGCAGCGCAGCAACCGCCTTCGCCATTGCAAGGTAGGTCTTGCCGGTGCCGGCTGGTCCGATGCCGAAGACGATCGTGTTCTTGTCTATCGCATCGACATATTCCTTCTGACCGACGGTCTTGGGCCGGATGGTGCGGCCGCGACTGCTGACAATGTTCATCGTCAACACATCGGCGGGACGGTCCTGGGTGTGGCCGCGCAGCATGCTGATGGAGCGCTCGACGGCATCGCGATTCAGCGGGTGTCCACCGTCGACGATGGTGACCAGCTCATCGAGCAGGTCTTCCACCAGGGCCATGTCGCCGGGGTCACCCTGCAGGTGCAGTTCGTTGCCGCGCACGTGGATGTCCAGTCGCGGGAACGCGCGCTCCATCGTGGTCAGCAGTTCGTCGCGGGGTCCGAGCAACTGCACCATCTGCACGTCTGGCGGGATCGTGACGGTGTGGGAGGTCGCAAGGGTCTGATGGTCGCTGTCTGTCATCGTGTATCCCATTCTACGGTCCGGCGGGTCAGCGTTCATCCGGAAAACCCGCTGGTGGGGCTCAGCGCGCCCAGCGCGTACGGCTCATCACGACGGCGAGCGCCGCGGGGCCGGCGCTGGAGGATCGCAGGACATGTGGACCCAGCCGTACGGTGTGTGCCCCGGCCGCGGTGAGCAGGTCGAGTTCCGTGGGGGTGATGCCGCCCTCGGGCCCAACGACGAGCACTACCGGCTCGGCGCCGACCTCGATCGACGAGATGGAAGTCTCAGCATCCTCGTGGAGAACCAACACCGTTGCGTCCGAACACAATTGGGTCAGACCACCGCGAGCAAGCAAGGGCGCGACGGTAGGCACCGTCGCCCGGCGGGACTGCTTGGCAGCCGCTCGGACGACCTGCTCCCATTTGCGCGCCGCCTTCGCGCCGCGTTCGCCCTTCCACTGCACGATCGACCGCTCGGCCTGCCAAGGCACGACCACGTCTACCCCGAGTTCGGTGGCGGCCTCGATTGCCTGGTCATCGCGGTCACCCTTGGCCAAGGCCTGAACGAGCGTGACGTGGGGCAGACCGGGTGAGGCATCGCCCACGGCCTCGACCCGCACGTCCAGCCGGTCGTTGCCGGCCGCGACCACAACCCCGTCAGCGACCGTTCCGGAGCCGTCGGCGAGCAGCACCTGCTCCCCCGGCGCAAGCCGCTTCACCGTGGCGGCATGGCGCCCCTCGGCCCCCTCCAACGCGACGAGCTGACCGGCCAATACATTCGCCAGCCGGCCCTCGTCGAGCAGGAACAGGGGTGCGGTCACTTGCCCGCCCAGACGTCGCGGATCTTGCCGAACAGCCCCTTGTCCGCGCGCTGGAAGTTCGCCTCGGGCGTCTCCTCACCGCGGACCTCCGCCAGCTGACGCAGCAGATCCTGTTGTGCCGCATCGAGTTTGGTGGGAGTGCGGACGTTCGCGTGGACATGAAGGTCACCGCGAGTGTTCATCCGCAGGTGGGTCACCCCCAGGCCCCTCAGGGTGATCACGTCGCCCGGCTGGGTGCCGGCCTCGATCGCGACGTCGCGCTGCCCATCGAGGGTCTCCAGCGGCAGGCTCGCGCCCAGGGCAGCGGCCGTCATCGGCAAGTCGACCGAGCAGTGCAGGTCGTCGCCCTGACGCTGGAAGGTGGCGTGCTTGCGCACCCGGATCTCGACGTACAGGTCGCCGTGGGGGCCGCCGCCGGGGCCGATTTCGCCCTCGCCGGTCAGCTGAATGCGAGTGCCGGTGTCGACACCGGCCGGGATCTTGATGGTCACTACACGGCGGTCGCGGCGACGGCCCTCGCCGGAGCAGTCGACACACGGGGACTCGATGATCTCCCCGACCCCACGACACGCGCCGCAGGGGCGAGTGGCCATGACCTGGCCCAGGAAGGTGCGCTGGACCTGCTGCACCTGACCAACGCCGTGGCAGACATCGCAGGTGTGCCGTCCGGTGCCCGGCCGAGCACCGTCGCCCTGGCAGGTCTCACACAGCACGGCAGTGTCGAACGACAGGTCTTCGTTGCTGCCGAAGACGGCAGTCGACAGGTCGACGTTCAGCGGGATGAGGGCGTCCTGGCCGCGCTGCACGCGCGATCGCGGACCTGCGGAGCCACCAGCGGCACCGCCACCGAAGAACGCGTCCATGATGTCGGTGAAGCTGAAGTTGCCGCCGAAACCGCCGGTGGCACCGCCGTACGGATCGGCACCCATGTCGTACTGCTGGCGTTTGTCGGCGTCGGACAACACCTCGTAGGCCTGCGAGATCTTCTTGAACTCGGCCTCCGCTTCCGGGCCGGGGTTCACGTCGGGGTGCAATCGGCGGGCCTGCTTACGGTAGGCGCGCTTGATCTCCTCCGGAGAGGCGTCCTTGGTCACGCCGAGGTCGGCGTAGTAGTCGTTCACGAACTTCCTTTACTGCTCGAGGATCTCGGACACGTAGCGGGCGACAGCGCGAACCGCCGCCATCGTTGTCGGGTAGTCCATCCGGGTTGGGCCCAGCACTCCCAGACCGCCCGCGGTGTAGCGGGTGCTGACGATGGAGGTGCTGCCCAGGCCTTCCAGCCCCTGAACGGTGTTCTCTTCACCAATGCTGACCATCACCATGTCGTCGGCGGCCATCTGCTGGAACAACCGCAGGAGCACCACATGTTCTTCCAGCGCATCGAGCACTGGGCCGACGGAGCGGGCAAAGTCGCCGCCGGCGCGCGCCAGATTGGCCGTTCCAGCCATCACGACTCGCTCTTCACGCTCGTCGCCAAGAGCGGCTGCGATGCCGGCCACCGAAGACCGCAGCGGTTCATTCGCCTCAGACTGAGTGGTTGCGCCCCAGTCGAGCAACGCCACCGACGCGTCGGCGAGGTGCTTCCCCTGGACCTGCTCGTTGACGATCGTGCGAAGGCGATCGACCGCGGCCGGGTCGTGAGCCACGCTGACGACCCGTTGGTGAACCCGGCCGGTCGACAGGATGATCACCGTCATCAACCGCATCTCGGTCAACGACACCAATTCGATGTGGCGAACGGTCGCCCGATTCAGCGTCGGGTATTGCATCACCGCGACCTGCTGGGTCAATGACGACAGCAGTCGTACGGTCCGGTCGACGACGTCGTCCAGATCGGCCGCCTGCTCCAGGAAGGTCTCGATCGCGCCGCGCTCGGGGCGCGACAGCGGCTTCATGTTGTCGATCCGGTCAACGAACCGCCGGTAGCCGGCATCGGTAGGCACCCGTCCAGCGGAGGTGTGCGGGGCGCTGATCAGCCCCTCCTCCTCCAACGCCGCCATGTCGTTGCGGATCGTGGCGGCGCTAACCCCGAGGTGGTGGCGATCAAGCAGCGCCTTACTGCCCACGGGTTCGGACGTGGCGACATAGTCCTGCACGATCGCGCGCAACACATCAAGTCGTCGTTCCTCGCTCATGGCACCTCCCGCCGTTTGGCACTCTGGACAATCGAGTGCCAATTCTACGTCGTCCGCGCGCTCGGGCGTGTCCCCTCCCGGGTGACGTTCATCGCGTCCTACGGTGGCGCGGTGAGTTACGACCGATACGGCAGCGACATCCTCTCCAGCGACTGGCGCGCACCCAAGCGCGGCCGCTCGGTCGATGTCCCCGCGGAGAAAGACCTGGTGGTCGAGGATGCCGAGTCCGGCTATGTCGGCGCGGTCGTACGGGTGGAGAAGGCCGGCGGCATGCACGTCGTCCACCTGGAAGACCGACGCGGCAAACTCAAGGCGTTCCCCCTCGGCGCAGGCTTCCTGATCGACGGTCGTCCCGCCACCCTCGTACGGCCGAAACCGGCTGACGCTCAAGCACTTTCGGCCGCCCGGCAGGCGACCTCCCGCACCGCGAGTGGCTCGGTGGCCGTGGCCGGCCAGCAGGCGCGTGTCGCCCTCGGCTCGCGGATCTTCGTCGAGGGAAAACACGACGCCGAACTGGTCGAAAAGGTGTGGGGTGACGACCTGCGCGTTGAAGGTGTCGTCGTCGAGATGCTCGACGGGGTCGATGACCTGGCGAGCGTGATCCGCGACTTCAACCCCACGGCGCAGCGCCGGATGGGGGTGCTGGTCGACCACCTGGTGACCGGGTCGAAGGAAGACCGGATCGTCCAGGTCGCCCGCAAGGTGCCCCAGGCCCGCGATCACGTGTTGATCCTCGGGCACCCCTACATCGATGTCTGGCAGAGCGTTCGGCCCGAGCGCCTGGGGTGGGAGGCCTGGCCGGTGATCCCGCGCGGCACCTCCTGGAAACACGGCATCCTGGCCGAACTCGGCTGGCCGCATAACACCCAGGCCGACGTCGCCCGCGGGTGGAAGCGGATCCTGGGAACCGTCACCTCGTACGCCGATCTGCAGCCCGAACTCCTGGGGCGCGTCGAGGAGCTCATCGACTTCGTCACCGCCCCGGTCTGACCGATTACGGTTAAGCCCGTGCCCCACGACATCTCCGCCGCCGCACTCGCCGCCGAACTGGTTGCGGTGGTCCTGTCGGTGGGCGAGGAACCCATGGTGCTCGCCGCGGGCGAGCCGCTGCACCTACCGTCCGGGCCGCTGCGCACCGACCACCATTCGTTGCAGAACGGTGTGCGCGCCTTCGCAGAGGAACAGACCGGCCAGGCCCTGGGTCACATCGAACAGCTCTACACGTTCGCTGACCTGGGCCGTTCGAGCGCGGCCGCCCGGTCGATTTCGATCTCCTACCTCGGCCTGACCCGGCCCTCCGCCGATCCCGGCTGGCGGCCTGTCTATGCGCTACTGCCGTGGGAAGACCGCCGCTCACCCGCCTCCGACGACCTCTGCCGTGAGCTGCGCGCGAGTTTGGCCACAGTCGGCAGCGACCTCGCGCAGCGGGCCGATCATCTCTTCGCCACGGGCCCAGACCTCTGGCGACCGGAGCTGGTGCTACAACGCTACGAACTGCTATGGGAAGCTGGGCTGGTCGACGAATCTCCTTCTGCCGCAGATCGATCCATCGACACTGGCAGTGGAATGTCGATGGACCACCGGCGAATCCTGGCCACCGCGCTCTCCCGACTGCGCTCCACATTGCAATACAGGCCGGTGGTGTTCGAGTTGTTGCCGCCGACGTTCACCCTCGGTCGGTTGCAGGCGGTCGTCGAGGCGCTCGCCGGGCAGACCATGCACAAACAGAACTTCCGCCGAGTCGTGGAGAACCAACACCAGTTGGTCGAGCAGACCGACGAGATCGACCACTCCACCGGTGGTCGCCCAGCCCGCCTCTACCGCTTCCGGCGCGAGGTTCACGCCGAGCGACTGCAAGCCGGAACCAAACTCCCGCTGCCGCGCGCTCGCTGAGTCAACCCAGCCAGGTCAGCGGCGACGGTTGAGCGATCCGATGCGCGCGGTCAGCACAGCCGCGAATCCGGTCCACAGCGCGTACGGCGCCAGCACCGCGCCCTTCTCCGGTGACACTGCGCGAGAGCGGCGAACCAGATCTGCGCTGCTCACCGCGAGGGCGACAGCCTCGAACGCCGCCGTGGTTGGCCGGTGGCGGCCGAAAAACAGGATGCTCCATCCCGCATTGAGAGCGAGGTTCGCCCCCAATGCGACTGCGTACGAACGCCGTTCGGTGGATCGCCCCGTCTCGGCGAGGTCAGCCAGGCTGAGGGCGGAAACCAGGGCGATATCGGTGTAGAGCGCAGTCCAGACCAACGGAAAGGCAACAGCAGGTGGCTGCCAAGACGGGGTGCGCAGCTCTCGATACCACCTACTCGAGGGGTCAGTCGCCGCCCCGCCAACCAGGGCCGTCGCCGCGACGGCCGCTGTCGTGGCGGCGAGCGTACGGACCCAGCGGTGCTGGTGATCCTGGGGCGCGGCCCGACGTACGGCCTCATCGAACGGCAGAACTCCGCCCGGCGGCGGACCCACCAGCTCGTCAAGGTCGCGTTCCTGAACGACAGTGTCGTGCAACAGGCTCCCGACCAGCGGCTTCGCCAACTCGGTTCCCACCGGCGTGACGAGTCCGATCCAGCGCGCGCCAAGGTTCGCGGTGGTCACCGGCGCGATGAACGCCGGGCGCGGTAGGCGCCCGGTGGCCCGGGCATAACGGCTGATCATCTCGCCATAACGCAGCGCCTCCGGTCCCCCGATGTCGAAGGTGCGGTTGAGGTCGGGCGGCAGATCCGCGGCGGCAACCAGGTAGTGGACGGCATCCGTCACCGCGATCGGCTGGATGCGATTGCGGACCCATCGCGGCGCGACGATCGCCGGCAACCGCTCGGCGAGATGGCGCATCATCACGAACGACGCAGACTCTGCCCCAATAACGACGCCGGCCTGCAATGCTGCAGTTGGCACACCTGAGTCGAGCAGGATCTTGCCGACGGCGACTCGGGAGGCGAGATGCTCGGACAGTTCTTCATCCCGCGGGTGCAGTCCGCCCAGGAAGACAATGCGTGAGACCTGTTGCGCGCGAGCCGCGTCGGCAAATGTGGTCGCCATCCGCTCTTCGGCCTGCGCGAAGTCATCACCCTGACCCATGGAGTGCAGGAGATACCAGGCGACGTCGACGTCAGCGAGCGCCTCGGCGACAGCTTGGGGATCGGTCGCGTCGCCCTCCACCACCTGCGCACGGCCGGGCGTTGCGGGCTCACCGTCCGGAACGACCAGCCCACCCCACGGCAAGTCACGGACGGCGTCAGCGTGACGACTGAGCAAGCGCACGCGCCAACCGCGACGCAGCAACTCCTGCGCCACTTCGCCGCCGACATAGCCGGTGGCACCCGTCACAAGTGCCAAACGTTCGCTCATACCGTTGCCTCCTGGATCAGTCGATCGGTCAGCCGGGCCCATTCGGCCCCAGCCCATCGTGTCAAAGGCGGCAGCACCACGATCGTCTCACTGGTCCAGATCAGCTGAATGATCATCGGCGACTGGACGCCGCCCTTGACCCGTCGCGCAGTGCCGGTGATCACCATCGTTGCCGCCGTCACGATCTGCCGACGGCGGAAGCTGCGGGCATCTTGATGGTGGTCTCGCTCAACCGGTTGCAGCCACGGCATCTTCGCGAGTCGTCGTGTCGTCGTGTTCATCCACGCCTCCCCTTCACGCCATCCGCAGGATCCCTACTGCGCACTCTTGGCGCAGCTCCTCGGGATCGAACGTAACTTCTGCCGCCCCCGAGCGGTGATCCGTTGTCCAACGTCCGTCTGTTATGCTCAACTTAAGCTTTTGCTCACAGTGAGCAGAACTAGCCGAGGGGTCGCCATGACGACAACGACGTACGACAAGGTCCGCAACATCATCCCCGAGGTCGAATGGGCCGTCTTCGAGCCCGAGATCGCGGCGATCGAGCAGCTCAAGCGCGACCACGACGCGGTGATCCTCGCGCACAACTACATGACGCCCGAGGTCTTTCACGGCGTCGCCGACATCGTTGGTGACTCCCTCGCCCTCGCCCGCGAGGCGCAGACCGTACGGGCCGGAACGATCGTTTTGGCCGGCGTGCACTTCATGGCCGAGACGGCGAAGCTGTTGAACCCGGCCAAGCGGGTGTTGCTGCCCGACCTGCGCTCCGGCTGCTCGCTCGCCGAGAGCATCACCCCGGCCGATATCGCAGCCCTGCGCGCCGAACACCCCGGCGTTCCGGTGGTGACCTACGTGAACACGTCTGCGGCGGTGAAGGCCGCCAGCGACATTTGCTGCACCTCCGGGAACGCGGTCGAAGTGATCGAGAGCCTCGGCGTCAACAAGGTGATCATGATCCCCGACCAATACCTCGCCCGGAACATCGCGGCGCGCACCGGCGTGGAAGTCATCACCCACCCTGGCGCCTGCGAGGTGCACGAACGGTTCAGCCCGAAGGACATCGCGGACATCCGCGACGGGAACCCGGGCGTCACCGTCATCGCTCACCCCGAGTGCCCGCCCGAGGTCGTTGCGGTCTCGGACTTCGCGGGGTCGACCGCTCAGATGATCGAGTTCGTCGCGATCAACAAGCCGCGCAACGTCGCGCTGATCACCGAATGCTCGATGAGCGACAACGTCGCCGCCGAACACCCCGACGTCGACTTCGTACGCCCCTGCAACCTCTGCCCGCACATGAAGCGCAACACGCTCACCGCGATCCGTCGATGCCTGGAGACCGGCACCCACGAGATCACGCTCGACCCGCTGCTCGAGGAGCCGGCGCGCCGGGCCATCGAGCGGATGCTGGCGGTGAAGTGATGCAGATCGACCGCCCCGTCGTCATCGGCTCCGGCCTCGCCGGATTGGCCACCGCGTGGGCCCTTTCCCCACAGCGGTGCATCCTGCTCACCCCGGGCCGGATCACCGAGCAGGCCGCGAGCATGTGGGCCCAAGGCGGTATCGCCGCTGCGCTGTCGGCGGACGACTCCCCCGAGTTGCACGCCGCCGACACGCTGCGCGCCGGCGCCTACGCCGGGGACACTCGCGCGATCGCGCGGATCACCGACGCAGCACCGGACACCGTACGACTGCTGGATGAGTTGGGGGTGCCGTTCGACCGCGCCGCCGACGGGTCGTACGACCTCGCCCTCGAAGGTGGCCACAGTCGGTCCCGCGTCGCCCACGCCGGCGACTCCTCCGGGGCCACCGTCACCGGAACCCTCGCCGGAATCGTCGCGGCTCTGCCTTCAGTCGACCTGCGCGAGGGCCACCGAGTGGTCGATCTGGTGACCGAGGGTGGGCGGGTGACCGGCCTGCTGGTGGCCGGTCCGGACGACGACATCTATCGGTTGTCGACATCTCGGGTGGTGCTCGCCACCGGCGGGATGGGCGGTCTGTGGCCGACCACCACCAACCCGGCGCAGGCCCTCGGTCAAGGCGTCGCGCTCGCCGCCCGCGCCGGGGCGCGCACCGACGACCTGCACCTCGTGCAGTTCCACCCGACCGCGCTCGACGTCGACGCCGACCCGAACCCGCTGCTCACCGAGGCCCTGCGTGGCGCCGGCGCCCTGCTGCTCGCCGACGGCGAACGGTTCGTCGAAGAGTTGCAGCCGCGTGACGTCGTCGCTGCCGCGGTGTGGGAGAAGCTGCAGGAGGGCCGCGCGGTGCGCCTCGACGTGCGCGCGATCCCGCAGGTGCGCGAGCGGTTCACCACCGTCGCCGCCTCCTGCGACCGGTTCGGCTTCGACATTGCCCACGACCTGCTGCCGGTGCGACCGGCACTGCACTACGCGATGGGCGGCGTCACGACCGACGCTCGGGCGCGGACCTCGGTTGCTGGGTTGTGGGCGGTGGGTGAGGTCTCGCGCACCGGTCTGCATGGGGCGAACCGGCTGGCTTCCAACTCGCTGCTCGAAGCGGTCGTCACCGGTCGAGCCGCCGCGCTCGACCTGGCCACGGCCGACGTTCGCCGGTGGTCCGCCGATGTCTTGCCAGTCGACCCAGCGACAGTAGTACCGCGATCGATCGACCCGAATCCGTTGGCCCGCAGCGAAATTCGCCGCCTCATCGGGGGATCATGTGGGGTGATCCGTGACGGATCGGCCCTGGAACATGTGGTCGACACGCTCAGCGCACATCGCGGCGACGACACTGCGTACGCCACCTGGCTGGTGGCCCGTTCGGCCCTGCTCCACCCGCATAGCGTCGGCGCGCACCGCCGCGCCGACGACCCCGCGCTGGTTTCCGAACTCGAGGTGGCCTCGGCATGAACCGCACCGAACTCGACCGCGTCATCGCTGTCGCCCTCAACGAAGACCTCGGATTGGCCGGCGACATCACAACAGCCGCCACCGTCGATCGCGATGCCACGGGCGTGGCTCACATCGTCGCCCGCGAAGAGGGCGTCATCTCCGGCGTCACGGTGGCCGACCGCGTCTTCACGACGGTCGACCCCACGCTGGCCTGCAGTTGGTCGGTCCGCGACGGCGACCGGATCACGCGAGGCACCGTCGTCGCGTCGATCAGCGGTTCATCGGCATCGATCCTCACCGCCGAGCGGACCGCGCTGAACCTGATCGGCCACCTCAGCGGCATTGCCAGCCGTACGGCATCGATGGTCAAGCTCGTCGACGGCACCGCCGCCAGGATCGCGGACACCCGCAAGACAACTCCCGGGCTGCGCGCACTGGAGAAGGCGGCTGTCGTCGACGGCGGCGGGGTGAACCACCGGTTCGGACTGCATGACGCAATCCTGGTGAAGGACAACCACATTGGTCTCGGTGGCGGTCTCCTGGCAGTGCTCGACCGGCTCGCCGCTCGCGCTGGCCACATGGTGCTCGTCGAGATCGAGGTCGACACCATCGACCAGTTGCAGGTCGTCCTGGCCTACGACGCCGCCCGGATCGCCAACCACCTCCCGCCGGTGGTCAACGGGGTGCTGCTGGACAACATGGTCCCCGACCAGATCCGCGCAGCCGTCGAACTGCTGCGCGCCCATCCCGCCCCGATCACCGTGGAGGTGTCCGGCGGGGTGAACGAGCAGACCGTACGCGGCCTGGCCGAAGCCGGCGCCCAGATCATCTCCGTCGGCGCGCTGACCCACAGCGTGACCTGCCTGGATCTCGGGCTGGACTTGTAAGCCCTCCCCCGGCGCCCAGCCGCGCCGCCGATACGTCGCAACGAGCCCGGCATTCCTGCCCGCCGCGCTCAGAACCCGAGGAGCCGCCGCACGACGGTGTCCGCGAGCAGCCGACCGCGCACGGTCAGCACCAGCCGCCGCTCGCGAAGCACCGTCGAGCCCTCGACCAGGCCGTCCGCGATGAGCCCAGCGACTGCCGTACGTCCTTGCGCGGCAAGGGAATCGACGGCAAGTCCGACGCTGCGGCGGATGCCGAGCAACACCTGCTCTTCATACCGCTGAGTGTCGGTGAGCAACTCGCGCCCGGCGCCTGGGGATTGGGTTTCCCGCAATCGGGAGGCATAGGCGGAAGGGTGCTTTACGTTCCACCAGCGAACGCCGCCGACGTGGCTGTGGGCGCCGGGCCCGAAGCCCCACCAGTTCGCATCCGACCAGTACAGCTCGTTGTGGCGGCAACGCAACGAGGCGTCGGTGGCCCAGTTCGAGACTTCGTACCAGCCGTAACCCGCGGCCGACAGCAACGCGTCGGCCAGTTCGTATTTGTCAGCCTCATCGTCGTCGTCGGGCATCGTCACCTGACCGCGCCGGACCTGCGCGGCCAACTTGGTGCCGTCTTCCACGACGAGCGCGTAGGCGCTGAGGTGACCGGGTTCGAGATCGATCGCCGTCTCGAGCGAGGTGCGCCAGTCGGCTAGTGACTCCCCCGGCGTGCCATAGATCAGGTCGAGGCTCACCGCGAGGCCCGCTCCACGGGCCGCCGCGAGCGCTCGACTCACATTGGCCGGATCGTGGGTGCGTTCGAGGGTGTGCAAGACGTGGGGAACCGCAGACTGCATGCCGAACGACACTCGAGTGAATCCGCCCTCGGCCAGCACGGCCAAGGACTGCGGGGTCACTGAGTCGGGGTTCGCCTCGGTGGTCACCTCAACATCCGCAGCGAACCCAAACCGGTCGCGGAGCCGATCCAGAATCCGCACCAAATCCGTGGCCGGCAGCATCGTCGGCGTTCCCCCACCGAAAAAGACCGTGTCGATCGGTGGGCGGGAGGGCAAAACCGACGCGGCGAGTTCGATCTCGGCAGCGACTGCGTCGGCGTAGGTGTCAACACTTGCGCCATGGCCACCCAGCTCAGTCAGCGTGTAGGTGTTGAAGTCGCAATAGCCGCAGCGCACCCGGCAGAACGGGATATGGACGTACGCGCCGAACGGGCGCTCCCCCGCGGTCGCCACCGCCGCTGCGGGTAGGGATCCGTCGGTCGGGACGGGTTCACCATCGGGAAGAGCGCTAGGCATTGCTCCATTGTCACCCAGCCGGAGCGGGCAACGTTCCACGCCAGGCCTCACGGTCGGCGGCGTAGGCAACCATCCAGTGCGGTCGCAGTCGATAGAACCGGATGTCGGGGCCCCAATCCAACGGTGAGCTGCCGTAGTGGGCGCTCCAATGCTCGTGGATCGGCGGGAAATCGGGGTGGTCGGGCAACAACCGCTCGGCGTCACCGTGGGCGAACAACGCGAAGGCCTCGCCGTCGACGTACGACACGCTCACCGCCGGTCGCTGCTGCAGGTGGCCTGCCTTCGCCGCGTCTCCGGCGGTCGAGAAAGTCCAACTTCCGAACAGGAAGTGGCCATCTAGCGCGCTGATCCGCGGCTCGCCGCGGGCGGTAACGGTCGCCACCGAGATCACCTTCATCCCGGTCAACGCGCGCACCACGTCACCAGCCGCAACCACCCGGTCGTCGTTGATGATGCTGCGCAAATGTTCGGTCGAGCGGCTGACCGACGCATCCAGCAACTCCTGCAATGCCTGCATATGGGCTGCGGTCTCCTTCATCACCTGAGGCTAGAGGGCGGCACCGACAACCCGGCGTGTCACCAGGTTCCGGTCAAGGCCTGCAGGCCAAGGCTCGAACAGGCCACCAGCACCCACAAGATTCCGCCGAGCAGCAGCGGACGCACGCCCGCTCGCCGCAGCTCGCCCAGGCGCAACGACAGACCGATCCCGGCCAACGCAACCGTGATCAGGAAGGTGCCAAAGGCGGTTAGCGACGGGTGCCAGGCGGCAGGCACCACACCGAGTGAGTTCAGCGCAGCAGCCACCAGGAAACCAACCAGGAACCCGGGAATCACCCGCCGCCACGGCACGCCGGCGGTGGTGTTGCCGGACCGGCGCGCGGTCAGCCAGGCGAGCACGACGGTCACCGGGATGATCATCAGCGAGCGGGTCAGCTTCACCACGATCGCGTATGGTCCCGCCCCGTCGCCGAACGAATATGCCGCCGCGACAACGGAAGACGTGTCGTTCACGGCCGTTCCGCTCCACAGACCGAACGCGTGACCGCCCATCCCGAACAGATGGCCGAGAACTGGGAAAGAGAGCACCGCCGCGATGTTGAACACGAAGATGGTGCCGATGGCGTAGCCCACATCGGCATCCTTGGGCCGGGTGACGGCGGTGGCGGCAGCAATGGCCGACGCACCGCAGATGCCCGTTCCGACGCCGATCAAGGTCCGTACGTCGCGCTCGACCCGCAGCGCCCGGCCGATCAGTGCCGCGCCACCCAAGGCCACGGCGAGAGTCCCCACCATCACCGGCAGTGACGAGCCACCCACCTGGACAACCTGGTGCAGCGACAAACCTGTGCCGAGCACCACGATCGAGGCCTGAAGCACCTGTTGCGCTGCAAACGTGCGCCCCGCGGCAAGAGCTGGGGCTCGCAGCGCGGGCACGGTCGAGGCGAACACGATGCCAAGGACGATGCCGAACACCGGGCCACCGACCAGCGGCAGCCAGGAACCGAGCAGGGCGGCGAGGCAGGCGACGAAGACGGCGACCAACAATCCGGGTAGGACTGAGCCGACGTCATGGACCACGGCGCGGGTGGGCCGTGCACAGACAGCAGTGGACATGACTCCAGATTGGTCGATCCACGGGGGCGGCGGTAGCCCCTACATGCGCATGACGGCATATCCTGCGCATATGCCAACGTGGCCCGACACCACCGCGCTCGAACTCCTGGTTGCCATCGCCGACCACGGCAGTGTGGGCGCCGCGGCTCGCGCCGTCGACATGGCCCAACCGAACGCCACCCGATCGTTGAGTCGACTGGAACGACAGTTGGGGTGTGACCTGGTGGTTCGCGGTGCGCGTGGATCAACACTCACTCCGGCCGGGGTGGTGTTGGTCGAGCGGGCGCGCGCAACTCTCGACGCTTGCCGTTCCCTGCTGGACACGGCAGCCTCGCTGCGCAACGACGGACAACAGAGCCTCACGGTCGCCGCCAGCCAAACGGTTGCCGAGCATCTCCTTCCGACATGGCTCGCCACCCTTCGCCGGGAACGCCCGGAGACGACCGTGGTGGTCCACGTGCACAACTCACATGACGTGGTCGACGACCTTCGAGAAGGTCGCGCAGCGCTCGGCTTCATCGAGCATCCAACCGTTCCGCCGGGGGTTCACCACCGGCGGGTAGCAGTCGACGAAATGGTTCTGGTCGTCGCTCCGCACCACGTCTGGGCAAAGCGCCGCCGCGCGGTGCCGCTCGAAGAATTGGCCGATACCCCGTTGATCACCCGCGAATCGGGCTCGGGAACCCGCGTTGCGCTCGACGAGGCGCTTGGCTCCCCCATCGAGCCCTATCTGGAGATGCCCAGCAATGCCGCCGTACGAGTCAGCGTCGCCTCGGGCGCTGCGCCCGCGGTGCTCAGCCGGCTGGCGGTCACCGACGCACTCGCGGCAGGGACGTTGGTCACCGTGCCGCTCGCGGCGCGGATCCGCCGGCCGCTGCACGCGGTCTGGACCGGACCGCGCCTTCTGACCGGCGTTGCCGCCGACCTGGTGCAGATCGCCGGCCGCGGATCAGCGTGAAGCTGTCACCCACACCGGGATGACGCCGCGTACGACCTCGGTGCCGTCGTCAATGCGAGCGACACAGATGACATCGACCTGGAACGGTGGCTCCTGGGCCCAGTCGGCCGCCGCGGTGGTCGCCTCGCAGCGAACGTTTGTGGGCACTTTCGCCAGGTAGTCGAGCTCAATTCCCTTGGGAATCCATCGCATTCCCGCCGGAACGGTGGCTTCACAGAGCAGCCCCATGGCGGCCTCCAGACCGTTCGCAACGGCAATGGCGTGAACCGTTCCGATGTGGTTCTGAACGGCACGACGCTTCTTGATCCGCACCTCGCTGTGATTCGGCTCCATGGTGACCACGCGTGGTCGCACACTGGCGAAGTAGGGCGCCTTCAAGCTGAAGCCGAGGTCGAACATCGCCCCGCCGAATGGCTTGTCGGACAGGCGGCGATAAAGATCGTAGGTCGCAGTCATACCCAGATGTTACTCATGGGTAGGGGTTAGCGGGTCGTCACCTGAAGATCGCGGACCACCCGATTGACCCGAAGCCCCTTGCCCTCGAACCTGGTGATGGGCCGCAGTTCGAAGCGCGGGGCGAACCCGCCTCGGTTTCCGGCAGGGTCGACCTCCGGGTCACCGGGATCGGCCAGCCGGCCGGCGTGTGGGTTGACCAGCTCGGGGCAATCCTCCACCACGTCACGCATCTGCCAGGCATAGTCGGCCCAATCCGTCGCGAGACGCCAACTCCCCAGCGGTTCAAGGAGTTCGGCAATCTGCAGGGCAAATTTCGGTTGCACCATCCGGCGCTTGTGGTGCTTCTTCTTGGGCCACGGGTCGGGGAAGAAGGTCCACACTTCGTGCAGCGAACCCGGCTCCATCATCAGTGGCAACGACCACGCGGCGTCAGCGATCGCGATCCGCAGGTTCGTCACCTCGGCGGCAACGGCCTTCGCGATGGTGTGCGCAACTCCGGGTCGCCAAACCTCAAACGCCAGGAAGTCCAGATCCGGCCGCGCGGCTGCGGCATGGACGACGCAGTCGCCAGCCCCCGAGCCGATTTCAACGATCAGCGGAGCTTCACGGCCGAAAGCTTCGGCACGGTCGAAGTGATAGTCGGCCACGAGCGCGGTGTCTGTGCCGTTCAACGGCAGATCGAGCACGTACGTCGGACCGTGATCGACCATCACCTTCTCGTGACGCTCCGGCATACGGCCACCGCGCCGGGTGAAGGAGCGGTTCCTGGCCACCGGACGACCGTCGGCGGTGAGTGGCACGACCGAATCAAGGTGTCGCTCGCGCACGGTCACTTCTTCTTTGGCTCGGGAGCGTCCTGGGACAAAGCGGCGATGAAGGCTTCCTGCGGGACCTCGACAGAGCCAACCATCTTCATCCGCTTCTTGCCCTCCTTCTGTTTCTCCAGCAGCTTGCGCTTACGGCTGATGTCGCCGCCGTAGCACTTGGCCAGGACATCCTTGCGGATCGCCCGAATGTTTTCGCGAGCGATGACGCGGGCGCCGATGGCAGCCTGAATCGGCACCTCGAACTGCTGGCGCGGAATGAGTTCCTTCAGCTTGCCGGCCATCTCGACGCCGTAGGCATAGGCCCTGTCGCGGTGGACAACATTGCTGAACGCGTCGACCGTGTCGCCCTGAAGCAGGATGTCGACCTTGACCAGATCGGCCACCTGGTCACCATCGGGTTCGTAGTCGAGCGAGGCATAACCACGGGTCTTTGACTTCAGCGAGTCGAAGAAGTCGAACACGATCTCCGCCAGCGGCAGCGTGTAACGCATCTCGACGCGGTCTTCGGAGAGATAGTCCATGCCGCGCAGGGTGCCTCGACGCGACTGGCACAGTTCCATGATCGCGCCGATGAACTCGCTGGGCGCCAGGATCGTGGAGCGGACCACCGGCTCGGTGATCGAGTCGATCTTGCCCTCGGGGAACTCCGAAGGGTTGGTGACGGTGACCACGCGACCGTCGTCGAGCTTCACCTCGTAGACCACCGACGGCAGCGTCGAGATCAGATCGAGCGAGAATTCGCGCTCGAGCCGCTCCCGAACGATCTCCAGGTGGAGCATCCCCAGGAAGCCAACGCGGAAGCCGAAGCCGAGCGCGGCGGAGGTCTCGGGCTCGTAGACCAATGCGGCGTCGTTCAACTTGAGCCGGTCGAGCGCGTCGCGCAACACCGGGTAGTCCGAACCGTCGATCGGGTAGAGCCCGGAGAAAACCATCGGCTTCGGGTCGCGGTAGCCGCCCAGTGCCTGGGTCGCCCCGTCGCGCGCAGAAGTGACGGTGTCACCGACGCGGGACTGGCGTACATCCTTCACACCGGTGATCAGATAGCCCACCTCGCCGACTCCGAGTCCCTTGGCCGGGACCGGTTCGGGCGAGATCACGCCGATCTCCAGCAGTTCGTGAGTGGCCTTCGTCGACATCATCTGGATCCGCTCGCGCGGGCTCAAGCTTCCGTCGATCACTCGCACGTAGGTGACCACACCGCGGTAGGTGTCGTAGACCGAGTCGAAAATCATCGCGCGGGCGGGCTTGTCGGCATCGCCCTGGGGGGCCGGGATCTGGCGGACGATCTGGTCGAGCAGTTCCTCCACCCCGGCTCCGGTCTTGCCGGACACCCGCAACACGTCGTCGGGGTCACAGCCGATCAGACCCGCCAGCTCGGCGGCATATTTCTCCGGCTGCGCCGCCGGCAGATCGATCTTGTTCAGCACCGGAATGATCGTCAGTTCGTTCTCCATCGCGAGATAGAGGTTCGCGAGGGTCTGGGCCTCGATGCCCTGCGCTGCATCCACCAGCAGGACCGCACCTTCACAGGCGGCCAGCGAGCGCGACACCTCGTAGGTGAAGTCGACGTGTCCAGGGGTGTCGATCATGTTCAGGCAGATGGTCTCGTCAGCCAGCTCCCACGGCATCCGGACGGCCTGGCTTTTGATCGTGATCCCGCGCTCACGCTCGATGTCCATCCGGTCGAGGTATTGCGCCCGCATCGCGCGCTCCTCGACGACCCCAGTGATCTGCAACATCCGGTCAGCCAGCGTCGACTTGCCGTGGTCGATGTGGGCGATGATGCAGAAGTTGCGGATCTGGGACGGCGGGGTCGCTGCGGGCTGCAGCGAGTTCTTGGCCATGGGTGCCACGTTGACGGGTTCCTCGAGACTTCTTCGCGGGTAGCGGTCGTACGACAGATCGCTCCAGTCTCCCACGTCGGCGACGGTGGTCGATCCGGTCGCGCAGGACTGGGCCTGGCGGCTCCTGCAGACCGAGCCGGACGCTCGAACGAATGCTGCCCAGAAGGTGACGCCGGAGTTCGACGTCAACCAGCTCACAACTTGTTACCGTCGAGTAGTAGTCCCAACGGAACCACCGACTGACCGCACACTTGAAGGAGTTCGCATGAAGCCGCTCGCCCGCCGCGCAACTCTGACCGTAGCCGCAGCTTCCACCATTGGCGCCGTTGTCGTCGCCACCAGCCCCGGTGCGTCCGCCACGACGGTCTGGACGCTGAAGTACAACGCGTCCGCCTCCACGACGATCGCCAAGATGGGCAAGACCGTCACGACGACGGGCACGGACACGACGTACTACACGCTCGACAACAACACGCTCACCTCCGACCTTGCGCTCGCGCCGGTGACCACTCCCGCGCTGAGCCTGGGCAGCCTGCCCCTCGCCTACGCGACGGTGGCCGTCGAACCGACCGCCAGGGCGACCGGATATGTCGACAAGAACCAGCTGGTGCACATCACCCAGAAGGTGAACTTCCACATCACCAAGCTGTCGGGTCCGGCCAAGGTGACCAACTTGGTCGGTTCCACCTGCAAGACCAGCACCCCGGTCACGATGAACCTCACCGGGAAGATGGGCGGACTGTTTGACCCGCTCAAGCTGTCCGGAAGCTTCACGATCCCGCAGTTCAGCGGCTGTGGCCTGCTCGGCGCCATGAACTCAGTTGTGTCCGGCCAGATGTCGGGACCAGGCAACTCGGTTGCCATCACGCTCACCCCGCGCGCCTAGTCACGCGCAAGCGTTCATGCCCCGTCCAGTTCCCGGGCGGGGCACGCTGCTGTTCAGGCGGTCGTACGGCGTTGCAGGACGGCCGAGATCGCGGTGATTCCCAGCCCGCCCACCGCCAGAACCGCACCGACTCGACTGGGCCACTCGTACCCATACCCGGAACTCAGGACCACACTGCCGAGCCATGCGCCCAGCGCGTTGGCCATGTTCAACGTCGAGTGGTTGAGCGCGGCGGCCAGAGATTGCCCTTCATGGGCCACGTCCATCAGCCGGGTCTGCAGCATCGGGACCAGGATCGTGGGCAGAAATCCGAGCAGGAAAACCGCCACGACCGCCGTCACCATGGTGTGCGCCATGAATCCGAAGACCGCCAGCAAGACCGCGATGGCGGCGAGGGTGCCGAAGATGCCGCGCATCAACCCGCGCTGGGCAACCCGGCCGGCAATGGTCGCGCCGATGGTCATGCCGACGCCGTAGACAACCAGGACCAGCGGCACCGCATGCTCCTGGAAACCGGACAGGTTCGTCAGTGTCGGGGTGATGTAGGAGAAGGTCGCGAACATTCCGCCGAACCCGACTGTCCCGATGCCGAGCGCCAGCCAGACCTGCGGCCGGCGCAGCGCGCTCAGTTCCGCGGCGGCCGACGCCTTCGGGTCGGCGGGCTGCGGCGGCACCCAGAGGCGCACGGCCACCACGCACAGCAGCGCGATCACCCCGACAAATACATACGGCACCTGCCAGCCGAGGTTCTGGCCGAGCACGGTTGCCAGCGGCACCCCGACGATGTTCGCGACCGTGAGACCAGCCAGCATCATCGACACCGCCCAGGTACGACGATGCGGCTCCACCAGCGACGCAGCCACGACCGACCCGATGCCGAAGTAGGCGCCGTGCGGCAGCCCGGCGAAGAAGCGCGCGACCATCAGCCAGCCGTAGCTCGAGGTCATCGCCGAGGCGATGTTGGCCACCGCGAACGCGATCATCAGGGAGATCAGCTGCACCCGCCGCGGCCATCGGGCAGCGAGCGTGGCAATCAACGGGGCACCGACCACAACACCTAGCGCGTAGGCCGATACAACGTGGCCGGCGGTCGGGATGGAGATACCGACGCCGTCGGCGATCTGAGGCAGCAGCCCCATGGTGACGAACTCGGTCGTGCCGATCGCAAACCCACCAAGGGCCAGCGCGACGAGGGCGAAACCGACATGGGAGGTCCGGGCCGCGGGTGCGGGAAGTGGGGCATCTGTCACCGATCCAGTCTGCCGGTGGCACGGGTTACTGACGAATCAGCTACCTGCGAAGTGACTCAACTCACCCTTCCTGTGTGATCCGGGTTACGTTTGGCCGGACCATTAACGGAGGAGCGAACGTGCTTACCCAAAATCCGAGCGCCGTCCCGGCCGTGATCGAGGCCCTGCACGCCGCCCTGCCGCGTCGCAAGGTGTTGACCGACCCCGCCGAACTGACCGCGTACGACTGCGACGGACTTCTTATCCACCGCGTCACGCCGGCTGTGGTCGTCTTGGCCGACGACGCCGAAGACATCCAGAAGGCGGTTGCGGCATGCGCCGCACACGAGGTGCCGTTCGTGGCTCGCGGCTCGGGCACGGGCTTGTCCGGCGGGGCTCTCCCCCGCGCCGATGGGGTGCTGATCGTCACCAGCGGCTTCCGCGCCATCCACGAGGTCTCCCGCGTCGACCAACGCGCAGTGGTTGACCCTGGAGTCATCAATCTTTCTGTGACACAGGCGAGTTCCTCGCAGGGCTATTACTTCGCCCCAGACCCATCGAGTCAACAGATCTGTTCGATCGGCGGCAACGTCGCAGAGAATTCCGGCGGCGCCCACTGCCTCAAATACGGCTTCACCAGCAATCACGTGCTCAGCGCCGACGTGGTGTTGCCCGACGGCCAGCAGGTCACCCTCGGCCAGCGAGCGCCGGACGCCCCTGGCTACGACCTGTTGGGCGCCTTCGTGGGATCGGAGGGCACGCTCGGGGTGACGACCAACGTGACCGTACGACTGCTGCGTTCCCCCGAATCCGTCCAGACCTTCCTGGCCGGTTTCCACACCACCGACGCAGCCGGTGCCGCGGTGTCGGCGATCATCGGCGCGGGCATCGTCCCGGCGGCGATCGAGATGATGGACGCGCTGGCCATCGAGGCAGCCGAGGCCGCGGTGAGCTGCAACTATCCCGCCGGTGCGGGCGCGGTATTGGTCGTCGAACTCGACGGCCCCGAGGCGGAGGTCGAAAGCGAGTCACAAGCGGCGCAAGCGATGTGTCGCGATCACGACGCCTTCGAGATTCGGCTCGCCGCCGACGCGCAGGACCGCGCCGCGATTTGGCGCGGCCGCAAGTCCGCTTTCGCCGCGGTGGGTCGCATCTCGCCCGACTACATCGTGCAGGACGGCGTCATTCCACGCACCGCACTGCCGGAGGTGCTCGCGGCTATGTCTGAACTCGCCGACCGGGCCGGGGTGCGAGTGGCCAACGTGTTCCACGCCGGCGATGGAAATCTGCATCCTCTGGTGCTCTTCGACGGTTCGGTGCCAGGTCAGGACGAGCGGGCCGAGGAGGTCTCGGGTCAAATCCTCGACCTCTGCCTGGCTCACGGTGGCTCCATCACCGGTGAACACGGAGTCGGTTCCGACAAGGCCAAACACATGCCGAAGATGTTCACCGAGATCGACCTCGACACCATGCAGCGGGTCCGCTGCGCGTTCGATCCGGCCGGCATCTCCAACCCCGGCAAGATCTACCCGACACCGCGGTTGTGCGGGGAGGTCCCGCGTCGAGCGCGCGCGGGGGATCCGCAGCCGTACGCCGGAAAAGCGGACCTGTTCTGATGACCCTGCTGGAGGATCTCTGCACGGTCGGCGAGGCCCGTCGCGGCACCGATGACGAAGCCTACGACGGCGCGGTTCCGCAGCTGATCGCGCGGGCCACCTCGACCGAGCAACTGTCCGGTTTCCTTGCCGCGACCCACGCGGCTGGGGCGACCGTCGCCGTCCGGGGCAACGGCAGCAAGTTGACCTGGGGTTCCGCCGCGCCCACACCCGACGTGGTGGTGGATCTACGCGCGATGAACTCCGTCTTGGAACACCAGCCCGGCGACCTGATCGTCGCGGCGCAGGCCGGCTGCTCGCTCGCCACCCTGAACGCACACGTTGCGACCGGCGGCCAGCGCCTCGCGGTGGACGAGGTTGTGAGCGGCACCACGGTCGGCGGACTGGTCGCAACCAACCCCAGCGGACCGTTGCGCCAACTCGCCGGCACCACTCGCGACCTGCTGATCGGGATCACCGTGGTGCTCGCCGACGGAACCATCGCCCGCGCCGGCGGCAAAGTCGTCAAAAATGTCGCCGGTTATGACCTCGGCAAGTTGATGGTGGGTTCGTACGGCACCCTCGCGGCCATCGCGGACGCCACCTTCCGACTCCATCCTGTGCCGCGGGCGCAGGCGTGGGTCACCGCCACGGTCGATAACGGTCTCGAGACTGTGCTGCGCGAGGTGACCCATACACAGGACGCCCCCAGCGCCCTTGAACTGCATGCCGAGCCCGGCTGCGCGATCACCCTCGCGGTCCATCTTGAGGGCACCGAAGCGGGCGTCGAACATCGCGCTCGACGGGTCGCCGACCTGATCGGCGGACAGATTGCAGCTCGCCCGGACTGGACCCATTCCTACCCGTGGCGTGTCGGCATCGGCACTGGACTGAAGATCACCTGCGCCCTGTCAGCCGTGGCCCAGGTCGCCGCCGAGGCGCGAGCCCTTGGCTGGATCTTGCAAGGCTCGTTCGGCGCGGGGGTGCTCCACGCGGCCGTCCCGGACGGTCTGGACCTGCCCGAGATCAGCCATGGCTTGCGCGGTCTACGCGCCGCCGCTCGCGGCGGCAGCGTCGTCGTACTTGATGCGCCACGCGCCGTTCGGGAGAACGTTGATGTCTGGGGTCCGATCCCCAACCTTGAGTTGATGCGGCGCGTCAAGGACCAGTTCGACCCTGACCACCTACTCACGCCCGGCCGCTTCGTCGGAGGTATCTGACATGACCGACATCCGCACCTTCGATGACCACCACCGCCCCGACGACGACCTCATCAGCGACTGCGTGCATTGCGGCTTCTGTCTGCCGACATGTCCGACGTACGTCCTGTGGGGTGAGGAGATGGACAGCCCTCGCGGGCGGATTCATCTGATGAAGTCGGTCAACGAGGGAGCCGAACTCACCGACACCGTCGCTGGCCATTTCGATGCTTGCCTCGGCTGCATGGCCTGCGTGACGGCTTGCCCCAGCGGGGTCCAATACGACCGCTTGCTGGAGCAGACCCGCGCCCAAGTCGAACGGAATGTCGAACGGCCCCACGCCGAACGCGCGCTGCGCTCGGTGATCTTCGCGCTCTTCCCTTACCCCGCCCGGCTACGCCGACTCACCGGCCCCTTGCGGTTGACCCAAAAGGTTGGTCTTGACCGCGTGTTATCGAAATCTGGTCTGCTGGAACGGATCTCGCCATCGTTGGCGATGCTGCACCGCCTCACCCCGGAACTCACCCAGCGAGAAGACCTCCCCGAGGTGATCCCTGCCCAGGGTGAACAACGAGCCACTGTGGCCCTGCTGACTGGCTGCGTTCAGGACGCCTTCTTCAGCGGCGTGAATGCCGCGACCGCGCGCGTGCTGGCCGCCGAGGGTGTCCGCGTGATCGTCCCCCGCGGTCAGGGCTGCTGCGGGGCCCTGTCTGCTCACTCGGGGCGCGAGGAAGAAGCCGCCGGCTTCGCCCGCTCGTTGATCGACACCTTCGCGGCCTACGACGTCGACCACATCGTGGTGAACTCCGCCGGCTGCGGCAGCGCGATGAAGGACTACGAGTTCCTGTTGCAGGACGACGCCCCTGCCGCGCTCCCCCGGGTGGCCGAGTTCCGAGCGAAGGTGCGAGACCTCTCGGAGTTGTTGGTCGAGATCGGCCCGCGGGCACAGCGCCACCCGCTGCCGATCTCGGTGGCCTATCACGATGCCTGCCACCTGGGCCACGCTCAGGGGATCCGCGACCAACCGCGGCAGTTGCTCCACGCCATCCCGGGACTTGAGGTCCACGAGATCAAGGATGCCGCGATCTGCTGCGGGTCTGCCGGTGTCTACAACATCCTCAACCCGCAACCGGCGCAGGAACTGGGAAACGCCAAGGCGCGCAACGTGATTGACACCGGTGCGCAGGTCCTGGTGACGGCCAACCCCGGGTGCATCATGCAGATCGCGCTCGGCGTCGAACGACTCGGTGGTCACGTCGGCACCGCGCATATCGCCACGGTTCTCGACCTTTCGATTCGCGGTGCGAGCGTCGAGGACCTGCTGAAGTAGACGCCATGAGCTTCCTGGATCGCGTCCTGCGCGCCGTACGAACGCCGCGCACCTCCCGAAAGACACCTCCCGCCGCTCCCGTAGAGCGCCCGGGATATCCGGGCGATTTCCACGGCACCCCGCAGGTGTCCTACACACCAAACCGGGACGGTCGACCCGATCCGGGCGAGATCGTCTGGACCTGGGTTCCCTACGAGGAGGACTACACCAAGGGCAAGGACCGTCCAGTCCTACTCGTCGGTCGCGACGGGCCGTGGCTGCTCGCGCTGCCGCTGACCAGTAAGGACCATGACCGCGACGCGGCGCAGGAGCACGGCGTTGGCCGCGACTGGGTCGACATCGGCTCCGGCTCCTGGGATACCCGCGGGCGCCCCAGCGAGGTGCGGATCAACCGGATCCTGCGTGTCGCCCCGGATGCCGTACGCCGGGAGGGTGCGGTGCTCGACCAGAGCCGCTTCGAGGCGGTTGTTGCGGCGATGCGTGGGGATACCCGCCAGTAAACGGTGCGCGTTGTTACCGATACTTCGAGTACCGACATCCGTTACCCTCGTGCGCAGGGCCCTGAAAACGGGCCACCACACCCGCGAACGAAAGGCACGAGATGTCGAGCCAGAGCAAGCCGTCGCTCGCCGAGAAGGGGCAGGCGCTGGGCATGCGGTTGATCACCCGGGCCGGTGGTCTCGAGGCGATGAAGAATCCGGCAATCCGCTCCAAGATGGAGCAGATCCTTTACAAGGGTGCCAAGGGTGGATTCAAGGCGCAGACCGTTGCCGGTCGCGCGTTCACCCGCAAGCCGGCCGCCGGCGACCCCACCCGTCCGAAGTCAACGAAGCCGCGGCGCCAGTTCGACCTGACGCCCAGCGAAGACCAGCAGATGATCGCCGACGCGGCGCGCGAACTGGCCGACGAGGTTCTGCGCCCCGCCGCCGCGACCGCAGATGCCGAGCGCAGAGCGCCCGACGAGGTCCGCGAGCAGGCCGCCGCGATGGGCATGACCCTGTTGGGCGTTCCTGCGGAGCTTGGCGGAATCGCCGAGGAGCGTTCCGCCGTTACCAGCGCTCTGGTGTTGGAGCAGCTTGCCCGTGGCGACATGGGGCTCGCGGTCGCCGTGATGGCATCGGCCGCCGTTGCGAATGCGCTTGCCAACTATGGCGATTCGGCTCAGCAGGCCACCTTCCTGCCAGCCTTTACCGACGAGAAGTCGCCAGCCACCGGCGCGCTCGCGTTGATGGAGCCGGAGCCGCTGTTCGACCCGCTGGCACCCTCCACGACCGCGACGCGCGAGGGCGACACGATCGTCCTCACCGGCTGCAAGTCGCTGGTTCCTGGCGCGTCAACGGCCGATCTGCTGATCGTGTCGGCCCTGATCGACGGTGAACCGCGCCTGGTGATCGTCGAACCGGGCACCACCGGTGTCGCAACCTCCGATGACCCCGCCATGGGTTTACGCGCCGCGCACACCGAGACACTCCACCTCGACAAGGTGGCCGTGCCGGCCACGAATCTGCTGGGCTCGACGCAGGACCACCTCGACGCCGTACGTCGAGCCCGCCTCGGCTGGGCCGCCGCGGCGGTCGGAACGGGTCAGGCGGTCTTGGACCAGCTCACCACCTACACCGTCGAGCGCAAGGCCTTCGGCGAACCGATCGCCTATCGGCAGGCCGTCGCGTTCACCGTCGCGAACATCGCGATCGAGACCGACGCCCTGCGTCTGGTCGTCTGGCGCGCGGCAGCCCAGCTCGACGCCGGCAAGGACGCGAGCAAGCTGATCGCCCAAGCCCGTTCGCTGGCTGCTCGCCACGCGATGCAGATCGGCAGTGACGGCGTGCAACTACTCGGCGGCCACGGCTTCGTCAAGGAATTCGATAACGAGCGCTGGTTCCGCGACCTGCGCGCCACCGGGGTGCTCGAGGGCACCCTGCTGGTCTGAGGAGGAGACGTTCGATGATTGATCTTGAGATTCCGAAGAAGTTCCGCCCGCTGCTCGGGCAGGCCGCCGCGTTGGCCGATGAGGTGTTCCGGCCGATCAGCCGCAAGTACGACCTCGCCGAACACGAATACCCGCGCGAGCTCGACTTGTTGTCCGCGTTGATCGACGGGATGTCCGATTCCGGTGCCGGTCAGGGCGCGGGCGCCAGCGGTTCGGCGAAGGCTGCCGATACCGCTGATGAGGACCCGGCCGGCGTCGGTGCCGGCAAGCGTGGGTCGGCGGCGAAGGCCAACCGCAACGGCACCAATCTCTCCTCCGTTTTGTCGATCATGGAGACCTGCCGCGGCGATGTCGGCCTGACGCTGTCCATCCCGCGACAGGGCCTGGGCAACGCTGCCATCGCGGCCGTCGCCAATGACGAGCAGAAGGAGCGCTACGGCAACCGCTGGGCGGCCATGGCGATCACCGAGCCCGACACGGGCTCGGACTCCGGCGCCATTCGTACGACCGCGGCCAAGGACGGCGACGACTACGTCCTGAACGGGGAGAAGATCTTCGTCACCGCTGGCGAGCGCGCCGAACTGGTCGTCGTCTGGGCGACCCTGGACCGCTCCCTCGGCAAGAAGGCGATCAAGTCCTTCGTGGTCGAGCGCAGCAACCCGGGGATGAAGTTGGTGCGACTGGAACACAAGCTCGGCATCCGCGCTTCGGACACCGCCGCGTTCAGCCTCCAGGACTGCCGGGTTCCCGCCCAAGACCTGCTGGGCGACCCGGAGATCCGCACCGAGGGCGGCTTCGGCGGTGCGATGCAGACCTTCGACAACACCCGCCCGCTGGTTGCTGCCATGGCGGTCGGTCTGACGCGAGCCTCGCTCGACCTGGCCACCGAACTGCTGGCCAAGGCCGGCGTTGAGGTCGACTGGGACAAGCCGGTCGCCGGCCAGTCCTATGCGGCCGCCAAGCTGATCCAGTTCGAGGCCGACTTCCAGGCCGCCTATCTGCTCGCGCTGCGCGCGGCGTGGATGGCTGACAACGGGAAGCCGAACTCGATGGAAGCCTCGATGGCCAAGGCGAAGGCGGGGCGTACGTGTGTCGACGTCGCCCTCGGCTGCGTCGAGTTGTGTGGGGCGACCGGCTACGCCGAGACCGAACTGCTGGAGAAATGGGCCCGCGACTCCAAGATCCTGGACATCTTCGAGGGCACCCAGCAGATCCAGTTGCTGGTCGTCGCGCGCCGATTGCTCTCGCTCAGTTCGAGCCAGCTGAAGTAACCGCGCCGGGGTTTCGCCCCGGCCGCAAAAATGCGAGTCCGGAAGGGTCGATGACCTTTCCGGACCCGCATTTTTGTTCTAACGATTTGTCCGGCGCGCAGACGGACGGTCGCCCGAGGCGATCAGCCGGCGGTCGCAATCAGCGAGTAGCGGTGCGCTGCCACGCCATGATCAGGTCGTCGCGGGCCGCCGGGGTGCCGGCGTTCTCGATCGCCTTGGAGATCGCGCGACGGGTGCGCAGGGACTCACGGCGGCTCTTGATCGACTTCGCGAACGAGGTCATGACTATTGGCTCCTTTGCCAAGCGGTGTGTGATCAGTGTCTCAAAGTTCGGTTTGGAACTCTTCGATATCGAAAGAATACACCTGCGCTGTTGGCCTGACCAAATCTGCCGACCGCAACGTGACCAACCTCACCGCGTGCTCGCCACTGCCGAAATTGGCATGAAAAGCGCCGGCAGATGGGCGATCCTTGATCCTCGTGGGACACATTGACGTCAACGGGATCGACTACTTCCTTCCCGACGGTCGGCCGCTGCTCGGCGGAGTCAGTCTGCGAGTCGGCGATGGCGCGAAAGTAGCGCTCGTTGGCCCGAACGGCACCGGCAAGACGACCCTGCTGCGGATCATCTCCGGAGAGCTCACCGCCCATGACGGCGCAATCACCCGCAGCGGTCAGATCGCGGTCATGCCGCAGTTCATTGGCAAGGTCGGCCGCGCCGGCGAGAATGTCACGGTGCGCGACTTGCTGCTGACCGTCGCGCCGAGCGCAACACGGGATGCCGCCGCGGCGGTGGATCGCACCGAACTGGCGATCATGGAGCGCGACAGCGAAAAGGACCAACTCGACTATGCCCAGGCACTGGTCGACTGGGCCGAGGTCGGGGGCTACGAATGGGAGACGCTCGCAGACGTCTGCACCGTCGCCGCCTTGTCGGTCCCCTTCGAGCAGGCGCAGTGGCGCAACGTCGACACCCTCTCCGGCGGCGAACAGAAGCGTTTGGTGCTCGAAGCGTTGTTGCGCGGCCCCGAGGACGTCCTGCTGCTCGACGAGCCGGACAACTACCTGGACGTTCCCACCAAGCGGTGGCTGGAACAGCAGTTGAACGCCTCCCCCAAAACGGTCCTGCTGATCAGCCACGACCGCGAACTGCTCAGCACCGTCGCGACCCGCATCGCGACCCTCGAGCCGCAGGCTTCCGGCGCGACGTGCTGGGTGCACCCCGGCTCGTTCGCGACCTATCACCAAGCGCGCCGCGACCGGAATGCCCGGCTGGAGGAATTGCGCAAGCGCTGGGACGAGGAACACGCCAAGCTCAAGGCGCTGGTTCTGATGTACAAGCAGAAGGCTGCCTATAACTCCGACATGGCAGCCCGCTACCAAGCGGCCCAGACCCGGTTCGCACGCTTCGTTGACGCTGGCCCACCCGAGGCCCTGCCCTTCGAGCAGAAGGTCACCATGCGGCTGACCGGTGGCCGAACAGCCAAACGCGCCATCATCTGCGAGGGCCTCGAGCTGACCGGCCTGATGAAGCCCTTCAACTGCGAGCTTTGGTATGGCGAACGCGTCGCCGTGCTCGGGTCGAACGGTTCGGGCAAGTCCCACTTCCTGCGGCTGCTGGCCGCCGGCGGCAGCGACCCCGACGCCGAACACCGACCGGTCGGTGACTTCAGACCAGACCCGGTGTCTCACACCGGAACAGCCCGACTCGGCTCACGCGTGCGGCCCGGCTGGTTCGCCCAGACACACCAACACGCCTCGCTGGACCAACGCACCCTGCTAGACGTGCTGCATCGCGGCGACGACCACCGGCAGGGCATGCCGCGCGAGCAAGCCTCCCGCGCCCTCGACCGCTACGAGTTGGCCCATAGCGCCGAACAGACCTTCGGGTCACTCTCGGGTGGTCAGCAGGCTCGCTTTCAGATCCTGCTGCTCGAACTCAGCGGCGCCACCCTGTTGCTACTCGACGAGCCGACCGACAACCTCGACTTGCACTCCGCCGAAGCCCTCGAAGAGGGACTCGACGGCTTCGAAGGGACCGTGGTGGCCGTGACCCACGACCGCTGGTTCGCCAAGGGATTTGACCGCTACCTCGTCTTCGGATCCGACGGTCGCGTCTACGAAGCGCCGGAACCGGTCTGGGACGAGACCCGCGTCGTACGCACGCGCTGACCCGCCGCGCGCCGCGATAGGTTTCGCATCGGTTCTGTCGCAATCGGCGATGGACACGGCACCACGGCGGGAGGCCTCGGGGTGAACAGCGGCACGCTCAGCGTCCTGCACGAGGTGGACCTCGTTGGGATCGCCCGGGGCGGATCGCTCGCCGACATCGTGCGGGCGGTCGACCTGATCGGGGTCGCCGCGAACGGGCTGCTCGGCGGCGAGATCGCCCGCCGTGAACGACTCGACCCGGTCGGCTTCACCGTGTTGGCGATCATCTCCGCTCTCGGCGGTGGCTTGCTGCGCGACACCCTCCTGCAGCGGGGCACCCCGGTCGCCCTAACCGACAGCGCCTACCTGATGACCGCGGTCGGCGCCGCGGTGGTCGCCTACCTGATCACCTTCGAGGGACGCCTCTGGAACCGCATCTACCCGGCGCTCGACGGACTGGCATTGGGCACCTGGGCGGCGGTCGGCACCCAGAAGTCCCTGTCGTACGGCCTGGGCTGGCTGCCGTCGCTGTTGCTCGGGGTCATCACCGCCGTCGGCGGTGGAATGGTGCGCGACATCATCCTGTCGCGGCGGCCGGCGTTCCTGGGCGGCAATACGCTCTACGCCACCTGCGCGATCATTTCCAGCGGCGTGGCCATTCTTTTGAACGGGTTCGTCACGCCGGAAATCGGCATCTTGGCCGCCACCGCGATCGGCGCACCGATGGTGATCATCGCGAAGCATCGTGGCTGGACGCTACCGGGCGAATCCGCCCGTCAGGGAGTGCGCGCGATCCGCCGGCGCTACCCGCGTCAGCCCTGATCTGCACCCTTGGCTGGCGCCTTATCGCCGCCTTCTTTCGATGAATCCTTCTTCGACAAGACCCGCTCAGCGGCCAGCCGCTCCGGGTCCACCGTCGCCGACACGTCGAAGAAATCCGGCAACGGCGTTCGCTTCCCAGCCAGGGCAGCGTCGATCGTGATGCCGTCAACGTCAATCCGTGCCTGTCGCAGCGTTTGACCGTTGTTCTGCATCCACGCCGGCTTCGACCAGTCGACGTTCGCGAAGTAGCGGAACCCCTGGTCGTAGAGGTATCTGTACTTCTCGTTGTCGGGTCCGTATTTCTTGACGGCACTTATGTCGGCACCGAACGGATAGATCAGTTCTTTCGTCGGTCCGATGATCGGTTCGACGTCGGCCTTCCAGCGCTCGTTGTCGAGCTTGATCTTGCTCAGTGGCGACTTGGTGAAGTTGATGTGGCCATAGGAGTGCGAGGCGAAGTTCCACCCGCTCGTCTTCATGGCCGCCGCGACCGCCGTGGCGCTCTTGCGCGCTTGATCGGTGGCCGGGTTGTGGCCGTAGGCCAGGTAGCTGGAGTGATAGCCCAAGACCCCGTTGTAGCCGGTCAAAGCGATCGTGCCCTTGTCGCCCTGATACGAGAAGTCGGGGTGTTCGCCCACGAAATCATCGACCACGGTCGACACGTCATAAGCGCCGATGTGTTTAACACCTTGGGCATCGATGTAGGTGTTGCGCACCTTGCCACTGGGATCGACCATCAGGTTGGTGGCGAATCCGTCGCCCACCATGTAGTCGTAATAGCTGACGTCGTCGATCGACAGAACCAGGGGCTTCTTGCCCGGCGGCAACATGATCGGCTTGGTGACCATCTCGCCGGACGCGTTCTGCGCAGCGATCCGTTCGGGGTGGACCAGGACGTAGCCCTTGGCGTACATCTGCGCGAGCTGACCCTTGAACTCCTGCTCGGTGACCATGTAGTCGAGGTAGCCCCGGACCTTGTAGCCCGAGTGGAATGCGCGCTTCGGGTCGACGATCAGCGAGTGATAGAAGAGGTGCGAGATCGACATGTCGTCGGGGTAGGCCGTGGTGGCCCGCTGCGCGGTGGCGATGGTTCGGCGCAACCGCGCGGCCCGGGGGTCAGCCACATTTTTCAGCGTGGCGGTGGCGCCGGCGTAGTCGTACATCGCCAATTGTTGCGTGGCGACAGTCAGAGGGTCTGTCGGGTCCGGACGAGCAGTTCCATCGACGGATACCTTGCCCAAGTGGGCAATCCCGCGACTGGCTCCAGCGGTGCCGCCGGGCCCGCAGGCAGCCAGCATCGCTACCGCGGCGATTCCCGCCGCGACCCTGCGGAACGGTGTTCCTGTCGTGCGTTCCATGGTCACCCCCTGACCTGACGGACGCGGCCACCGTAACGGCCCTCGGGCATGCGAATCACGCCGCCACGCCGCCATCCCAGCGTTCGGACGCCGGGTCCCGGCGTGTCGGGCCCGCGACCCGTCCGTACGATCGGAGCATGCCTCCGCGCGTCCGCCAGCAACCCACACCGATCCCCAGGGGCAAGGCCGGTCTGTCGATCGGCTACCGATTGGGCTGGCGATTCCGCTACACCCTGCTGCTCTGGGGCGGTCCTGCGCAACGACCCCTCGATGCCGATCCGCGGGAGCGGATGCGGCGCGAGCGAGCCGCGAAGGTGCGCAGCGCCGAAGACGGCGCCGAAAACAGCGAGGCGAGCAGCGCCGAAGAAAGCTAACCCACCGACCTCACGTTTGCCCTCCCCCACCCGACTACCGGGTGATGAGGAGGAGACTGATCGTGATGACCACCACCGACACCCGCAACGCGACGGTTGCGACCACGCTGGGCGACTTACGTCTGGTGGCAACCGCCGACGCCATCGCGGGGATCTACTTCCCGGGTCACTGGCACCTGCCGAAGGGCGCCGACCCCTACGGCCGCACCATCGAGGCCGGCGATGACCCGCTGCTGGCTCAGGCCGAGGAAGAACTCAACGAATACCTCGCCGGCAGTCGCAGGGGTTTCACGGTGCCGGTTCGGGCGGAGGGTGCCGCCTTTTTCCGGGAGGTCTGGTCGATGTTGCTGGAAATCCCGTACGGCGCCACCACCACCTACGGCGCCCTCTCCGAAAGACTCGGCAATCGTCACCTGGCCCAGCGCGTAGGGCAGGCCGTCGGCCACAATCCGGTGAGCATCATCGTCCCCTGCCATCGGGTGGTGGGGGCTGACGGGTCACTGACCGGATACGCCGGTGGGCTCGACCGCAAACGCCGCTTGCTGGCGTTGGAGGAACCGGCCGAACTGACAGCGGCACGGCTGTTCTGAACATGATGTTCTGAGTCATGGACCAACCTTTCGAATACGCCGTACGGCAGCATGGCCCGGTCGTGTTGCGGGTTTGTCGTGCGCTGCTCGGCCCCGGTGCCGACGCGCAGGACGCGTGGTCAGAGACCTTTCTGGCCGCGTTGACCGCGTGGCCGGATCTGGCGCCCGACACCCAATTGCAGGCGTGGCTGGTTCGGGTTGCCCAGCGCAAAGCGATTGATGTCGTACGAGGTCGGCGAGCGGTTCCGACGGCAGACCTGCCGGATGCACCCTCGACCCTCGGGCTGCCGGGAGCAGGCGACGACGATCTCTGGGCGCAGGTCGCGGCGCTGCCCGAACGACAGCGGCTCGCGCTGGCCTATCACTACCTCGGCGGGCTGCCCCATACCGAAACCGCCGCTGTGATCGGCGGCACTCCCGACGCCGTACGCCGGGCGGCCGCCGACGGCCTGAAAGCCCTGCGTCGCCACTACGCCACATCCCTTGAAGGAGCGCCATGACAGACCGGCCTGTCTCACCAGAACAAACACAGCAGCTATTTCCTGCGTCGCCCGAAGAGCTCGCCATCCTGCATGAGCGCCTCGCCCGACTGGCGGACGAAGCCGGTCTGTTGGAGGTCGCCTACCGCACGATCGACACTCCAGTTGGGCCGCTACTACTGGCCGCGACCAACCGCGGATTGGTGCGCGTCGCCTTCGAGTGCGAAGGCTTCGACACGGTGCTGCACGCCCTCGCCGGAAGGCTCGGCCCGCGCATCCTGCAGGCGCCATCGCGGCTCGACCCGGTCGCCAGCGAGATCACGGACTACTTTGCCGGACGGCGCCGCAGCTTCGATCTGCCGCTGGATTTCTCGCTGTCCACCGGGTTCCGGTCGGTGGTGCAGCATTACCTGCCCGAGATCGGCTACGGCACGACCCAGTCCTATCGGGACGTCGCCGAACATGTCGGCAACCCCGGAGCGGTACGCGCGGTCGGAACCGCATGCGCGACGAATCCATTGCCGGTCGTGGTGCCCTGTCACCGGGTGGTTCGATCCGACGGGACTTCGGGCAATTACCGCGGTGGCCCCGCGGCGAAGGCAGCCCTGCTGATGCTGGAGCGAGCTGCGTGAGCGAGCCGACCCGCGCAATCGTCGTCGGCCCCGACGGTCTGGCCCGTCCGGTTTGGGCGAGCGTCGACCCATTACTACGCGAGTACTACGACACCGAGTGGGGCATGCCGGTTCGCGACGAGCGCGGCATGTTCGAGCGTCTTAGCTTGGAGGCCTTCCAGTCGGGTCTGTCCTGGGCGACCATCCTGCGCAAGCGCCCGGCGTTCCGACAGGCGTTCGCCGATTTCGACCCGGAGGTGGTGGCTGGCTTCACCGAGACAGACGTTGAGCGATTGATGAACGACGCTTCGATCGTCCGCAATCAGGCGAAAATCCGGGCGACCATCGGGAATGCAGCGGCCACCATCCAGTTGCGCGACGAGGGCGGACTCGCTCCGTTCATCTGGTCGTTCCAGCCATCGCAGACGCCCCGACCGAAGTCGTTCGCCGACGTACCGACCCGAACAACGGAATCGGAGGTGCTTTCAAAAGCGTTGCGGCGCAAGGGGTTCTCCTTCGTCGGTCCCACCACGATGTTCGCTCTGATGGAAGCCGTCGGGATCGTCGACACCCACCTGCTCGGTTCGCATCGTCGTGGCAGCTCTGGGGTCTGGCCCGACTGAGCGCCCGGCCCAGCCGGGGTGGCCACGACGTGTGGCGGGACCTGCCAGCGTTGCGGCCTCAGACGTGGGCCGGAGCCGAGAGCCGCGCCGAGTAGATCGAGTAGCCATCAATCCACCTCGTGACGGCGGTTGCGGCCACCGTGGCGATGACCATCGGAACCATCAGGTCGAAACCGCCGTGCATCAATTCGAGCATCAGAGCCAGCGCGGCCAGCGGCGCCTGCATGCCGGCGCCGATCATCGCTGCCGCACCGATCACGGCGTAAGCGCCCATCGGTGACCCGGGCCAAAGATGCGTCCACAGGATTCCGAAGACGGCACCCAGAGCGGCACCCGTCGAGAGCACCGGGGTGAACAGTCCGCCCGAGGCACCGCTGCCCAGACACATGACGGTCACCAACGGTTTCAGCAGCGCGAGCGCCAGGAACAACGCCAGTGAGCCCGAGCCGAGGAAGGCGAGGTGGGCGATATCCGCCCCGTTGCCATAGAGCAGCGGCCACCGCAGTGCGAGAAGACCGAGCACCGCGAACGCTGAGAGCGGCGCCACCAGCATCCAGGCACCCTTCACCCGGTGGTGCGAAATGATGCCGATCAGGCGCACGTAGCCGGCCGCCACAGCGCCGATGATCGGGCCTGCGATGAGTGACCACACCAGCAAGTTCGGGTGGTAGCTGAAGTCCGGGAGGTAGACGTACGTCGGGCTGTTCGACAGTCCGATCCAGGCGGTCGCCGTGGCACTCGCGGCGCAGGTGAGGGCGGGAAGCACAATCGGCAGGTTCACGGCCCCGACCAGCACCTCCGCGGTGAACAGCGCGCCACCGAGCGGAACGTTGTAGACACAAGCAAATCCAGCGCCAGCGCCACAGGCGACGAGCAACCGCAACTGCGCTGGGGTGAGCCCGAGCCGGGTCGCGACGACGTTGCCCGAGACCGCTCCCATCAGCTTCGGCGCCGCCTCGCGGCCCAGTGACGCGCCGAGCCCAACGATGATCTCTGACAACACGGAGGTGCCGAGGCTGCGACGGAAGGACAGCCGCCCCTCCCCCGTCCACAGCACGTCATCCACCTCCGACTTGCGACCGGCGGTATATCGGCGCAGCAGGAACCAACCGGGGCCGGCGATCGCACCGGCCAGGAGCACCGGCCAGAGCCGGCCCCACGGAGCAGCGGCCTCAACCTTCGGGGCGAAGTCAGCGAAATCGCGGGCGCCGAAGGCAAGCCACGCCACGAACTGAAGCAGCTTCATCAGCGCAATTCCTGCCAAGCCGGTGACCACGCCGGTCAGCACGATCGCGATCCAGAAGCGGGGTGTGAGTGCCGCATCCCCGTCGTGGGTCACGTTCGGCTGCATCATTGCACCGCGGCCCGACGGTAGGCGGCGCTTCAGCAGCGGCGCTGGAATCCGTTCCCGTTCGCTGGTCACGCGCGCTCTCCTTCGTTGCTGGCCACTCGGAAGTCGGCGGGCCGACGGATGGGTCCGAGGGCATGACGGTCAGCTTAGACACCCCCAACTGACCGACTTGGGGGCTCATTCGCAGGTCGACGGGTGCGGTTGCGCGGTAGCGTGCGCCTCGTCCACGTCAGCCACTTTCAGCAAGGAGACGGTCATGGGAACCTTCCGTGCAGCGATCGAAGCCAAGGACATGGACGCGGTGGAAACAATGCTCGCCGATGACGTCGTGTTCCACAGCCCAGTGGCGTTCCAACCCGCCGCAGGCAAAGCGGTCACCGCGGCCATCCTGCGGTCTGTGGTGGAGGTCCTCGAGGACTTTCACTATGTCCGCGAGATGCAGGACGGCCCCCATCACGCCTACGTGTTCGAGGCGACCGTCGACGGGCTCCAGCTCACCGGCTGCGACTTCCTGGTCTTCGACGACGGAGGCAAGATCGTCGACTTCATGGTGATGGCGCGCCCGCTGAAGGCCACCCAGGCGCTCGCGGCGCGGATGGGCGAGCGCTACCCCGACATCCTGGCAGCCGCGGCCGCAAAATCCGCGTGAGTTGATGCAACTGACACGGATCCACGATGCCTATGCCGATGGCAGCCCATGGACCGCCGGAGGATCAACCAGACGTTCTTCCGCGAGATCCTGGTCGGCGAAGACGACCAGGATCGCTGCCACCAAGGCCGAGCCGTATGCAACTCTCAGCGATCCGAGCATCCGTCGAGCTGCTCGTACCTACCAGGCCTTGGTAAACACCGACGGTCTCCCAGCCGAGGACAGTACGACTCCGGGCGCACAGACCGCTCAGGACGCCCTGGCACGTCAGGTTGCCCGAACGAGCACGGCAGAACGTCCAGAACGCAAAGGGACGCGCCGCAGCGCGTCCCTTTGAGGAAGAACGTTCGCCTTCCTCGCCCGGTCGCGTCGCGACGCAGGTATGAAAGAAGAACGCTTGGTGGAGCATAGGGGATTCGAACCCCTGACCTCTTCCATGCCATGGAAGCGCGCTACCAACTGCGCCAATGCCCCGTACTAGGTGTCCCCGGCTCGCGGCGACCGGCTTACTCTAGCCCGGCGGCTCACCCAACTCCAAATCGACCGCAGACCCCCACGGAAGGGTCGGATGCGGCACCGTTGGCACATGAACACTCCACCTTCCCCGTCCAGCGGAGTCGTCGAATCCGACGCCCCCGCAACGGAATCGATTCTCGGACAAGGTCTCAAACAGCGTCACGTCACGATGATCTCGATCGCCGGCGTCATCGGCGCTGGACTGTTCGTAGGGTCGGCGAACGCCATCGCCAAGGCAGGTCCCGCGGTGCTGGTCTCCTACGCCCTCGCCGGCACGCTTGTCGTGTTGGTGATGCGGATGCTCGGCGAAATGGCGACGGCCCACCCCGACACCGGGTCCTTCTCCACCTACGCCGACCGCTCACTCGGTCGCTGGGCTGGCTTCTCGATCGGCTGGCTCTACTGGTGGTTCTGGGTGGTGGTCATCCCGATCGAAGCGACCGCAGGTGCCTCGATCCTGAACAACTGGACCGGTTGGCCGCAGTGGATCTTCGCGCTCCTGATCACCGGCTTGCTGATGGGCACCAACCTCTTGTCGGTTGGAAACTACGGCGAGTTCGAGTTCTGGTTCGCGATCATCAAGGTCGTGGCGATCGTCGCCTTCGTCAGCGTCGGCCTGTTGGCGGTCTTCGGTGTGTTGCCCGGCTCGCACACCTCCGGAATCGGCCACCTCACCGGCGACGGCGGTTTCATGCCCAAGGGCATCACCGGCGTCATCGCGGCCATGCTGACCACGATGTTCACCTTCATGGGCACCGAGATCGTCACCATCGCTGCAGCCGAGTCGCCCGACCCGGAACACGGCATCCGCAAGGCCGTGAACTCGGTGATCTGGCGCATCTCCTTGTTCTACCTGGGCTCGATCTTCGTGGTCGTGGCCCTGATCAGCTGGAAGGATCCCGGACTCGCGGAAAAGGGGTCCTATCAGTTCCTGCTCGACCGGATCGGTCTCGGCAGTCTCACGACTGTGCTCGACGTGGTCATCCTGACCGCCGTGGCCAGCTGCCTGAACTCCGCGCTCTACACCGCCTCGCGGATGGCGTTCTCGCTGTCCAAACGAGGAGACGCGCCCAAGGGGTGGTCCCACGTCACCAGCCGCGGTGTCCCGGCGCCGGCAATCATCGTCAGCAGCATCGTCGGATTCCTCGGTGTCATCGGCAACTACGTTCTGCCGGACAAAATCTTCGGCTACCTGCTTGCGACCTCCGGAGCCATCGCCCTGTTCGTCTACATCGTGATCGCGCTGTCCCAGCTGCGGATGCGTCAGACCACCGACATGAGCCACGCGTCCGTACGGATGTGGTTCTTTCCCTACCTCACCGTCGCCACGATCGCGTTCATCGTGGTGGTGCTGGCGTTGATGGCGATCATGCCCGGCCAGCGGCTCGAGCTGGTGCTGTCGGTGGTGCTCGCCGCGATCATCGTGGCCGCCGGTTTCGTCGTACAAAACCGGCACAAGGCAGCAAGCCGCTAACCCTCGTCCCAAACGACCGAGCCCGGACCGCAATGGGTCCGGGCTCGGTCGTCTGTATGTATCGGTCAGGCCGACGCAGGTTCGCGCAGCTCGCGCTTCTTGCGAACGTACAACTGCCGGCGTACGCGGGCCACGACGGTTCCGTCGGCCAGCGTCAGCTCGGTCTCGAACCAGGGCAGCACCTTCTGCCCCGATGCTGCCTGCTCGCGGATCGCGGCGGCCTGTTCCTCGGTTACCTCGAAGCGGCCGAAGACGCTCGAGACACCCGGGCTCACAAATTCGATCTCGGCGGCTTTGTCCCACACGTGGTAGTCGCTGCCGAGCTGGTGCATCAGCAGGAGAGCATGGAACGCGTCGGACATCGCACCGATCGCGCCGCCGAACGCGGTGCCATGCTGATTGCGATTGAAGCGATTGAGTTTCAGCTCAACCCGACAAGCCGTCCCATCGTCGTTGAACTCGCGGACCTTCAACCCCATGCCCAGGAACGGCGGATAGAAGTTCATCAATCGCTGCAGCCGTTGCGGCGCGATGCGGCGGCGTTCGCCGTGCTCGGAGATTTTTTTCCTCATGGCAGGTCCCGACTCAATGGAGCGGCGGCGTTCCACTTCTCGATGCGCCAGCCGTGAGCACCCTCGGCGAGCTCCACCCAATGACAGTTATGCAGGCCGGCGAGGCCGAGCCAAGCGGCGTGCAGGTCTATGCCGACCAGGGCAGCGGCCAGCGCGCGGGCGGCGACACCGTGGCTGACGATCAGGGCGCTCTGCCCGGGGTCCAGTTGCGCGATGAGGTCGCGGGCAGCGGCCGACGCCCGTTGCGCCACTTCGGAGACGGTCTCCCCCGTCTCACCGCGGCGTACGTCGTCGCCCGTCGCGATCGCGTCCAGTTCGTGGCCGTAGTGAGCGCGGACATCGTCCATGGTTCGGCCCTGCCACAGGCCAACGTTGATCTCACGCAACCGCGGGTCGACGCGCACCGGTCGATCCCCGGCGACCGACAACGCCGTGGCGTGAGCGCGCTTCAGATCACTCGACCAGATCGCCGAGAACTGCCTGTCCAGCAACGCTTCTGCGGCCGCTGCGGCCTGGCGCAGACCGACCTCGGATAGTTCGGTGTCGAGCTGCCCTTGCCACACACCGTCGGCGTTGTGGGTCGTCTGCCCGTGGCGCAACACCACCAGCCGACGAGGCTTCGCACCGAGCATCAACCGCTCGGACGGTCCGGGGACCGGTCCGGTCATTCTTTTTCGGCGTCGCGGGCGGGCAGCTCGAGGTCGATCGTCGGGCAATCGCGCCACAGACGCTCAAGCTGGTAGAACTCCCGCTCGTCGTCGTGCTGGACGTGAACGACGATGTCGCCGAAGTCGACGAGCACCCATCGGCCCTCACCGCGACCCTCGCGGCGAACGGGCTTGCTGCCACGTTCGAGCAGTGCATCTTCGATTTCGCGGACGATCGCGTCGACCGTGCGTTCGTTGTCGGCCGACGCGATGACGAAGACGTCGGTCAACGCGAGATGTTCGCTGACATCAAGCGCGATGATCGACGTTGCGTTCAGGACGTCAGCGGCCCGAGCGGCCGCACGGGCCAACTCGATCGCTTCTGGGGTGGCACTCACGACTGCTCCTCCTGCAGCTCTCCGCCGTCAGGCTGGTAGAGCCGATACTTTCCGATGTATTGGACGACGCCGTCCGGCACGAGATACCAGACCGGCTCGCCGGAACGCACCCGGTCACGACAGTCGGTCGAGCTGATCGACATCGCGGGCACTTCCTTAAGCTCCACCTTGTGTTTGGGCAGACCCTTGTCAGACAACACGTGGCCGGGCCGGGTGACGCCGATGAAGTGGGCAAGGTCCCACAGCTCGTCGACGCCTTTCCACGACAGGATCTGACTCAGCGCGTCAGCGCCGGTGATGAAGAACAGTTCCGCGTCGGGCCGTTGCCGACGCAGGTCAAGCAAGGTGTCGCGGGTGTAGGTCGGTCCCGGTCGATCGATATCGACCCGGCTGACCGTGAAACGCGGGTTGGACGCGGTCGCGACGACGGTCATCAGGTAGCGGTGCTCGGCGGGTGAAACATCACGGCCGGCCTTCTGCCAGGGCTGACCGGTAGGAACGAACACCACCTCGTCGAGATCGAGCAGCGACTGCACTTCGCTGGCCGCGACCAAGTGGCCGTGGTGGATGGGGTCGAAGGTGCCGCCCATCACCCCCAGGCGCACGGTCAGTGTGTCGGTCCCGTGTGATCGGTGGCGCCGGTGTTGCTTCCCGGACGGTGACCGTCCTGCTCAGACACCTTCGGCGAGGTGTTGCGGAAGGACCACAACACGCCGAGCATCAGGAAGAACACCAACAGGGCGATGCCGCCGTAGGCGAGGTGCGCCATGGGCAGTTCGTGTTCGTGCAACGCCGGCACGTCGGGCTCGGCAATCATGGTCAGGACACGCGACGTCATGAGCGCAGCCTACCGGGTGCCCCGACGTCCGTTGTCAGCGTGCTCGTTTAGAGTTGCCGACACCATGAAGCCAGTGCTCTCCATCGTCGTTCCCATGTTCAACGAGGAGGAGGTCCTCCCCCTCTTCGTCGACCGGATCGGGCCTGTTCTTGCCGATCTGAAGGTGCCCTACGAGGTGGTTGCCGTCGACGATGGATCCAGCGACCAGACGCCGGTTCTGCTGCAGAAATACCTGCGCCGGTGGCCGGAACTGCGGGTGCTGCGACTTCGTACGAACGCCGGTCACCAGGCGGCGATCTCGGCCGGACTGGTCGCCGCTCGCGGCGATTGGATGGTGACGATCGACTCCGACCTGCAGGATCCGCCGGAGGTCATCGCCGATATGTGGCGAGCGGCCACCACCGGCGACGACGTCGACGTTGTCTACGGGGTGCGGTCCGACCGGGCCACCGACTCCCGCTTCAAACGCACCACGGCGCGCGGCTTCTACCTGCTGATGCGGCGCTGGTCAGATGTCGATGCCCCGATGGACGCCGGTGACTTCCGGATGATGTCGCGGGCCACCGTCGACGCGATCAACGCGCTGCCTGAGGCGAACCGGGTTCTGCGGCTCGCGGTCCCCACCCTTGGGTTCCCCTCGACCACGGTCGACTACAAGCGCGACCCTCGCGCGGCGGGCACCTCCAAATACCCGTTGTCGAAGATGTTGAAACTCACCTTCGATGCCCTCACCGGTTTTTCCCACGCGCCGTTGCGATTGGCCACCTGGTTCAGCCTCGCCGGTTTCGCGCTCGCCACGGTGATGTTCATTTACGCGATTGCGATGAAGGCATTCGGCCAGGCGCTGCCCGGCTGGACCTCCACCGTCGTCATCGTGTCCGGCTTCGCCGCGGTCCAGTTGTTCTGCATCGGGCTGATCGGGGAATACGTCGGCCGGATCTACCTCACCCAGCACGCCCGACCGTCGTATTACATCGCGTACGACTCCGCCGACGCCGCGGCTTCCTCGGCGGCAGCCCCAGCAACCAACACAGCAGCCAAGCCAGCCGCCACCTCCCCCCGAGCGGACTGATTGCAGTCAGACTGGCGCAGGCTCAGCGAATCTGACCATCACCCTCCACGACCCATTTGGTCGTCGTGAGCTCGGCCAACGCCATGGGGCCGCGGGCGTGCAGCTTCTGCGTCGAGATCCCGATCTCCGCACCGAACCCGAACTCGCCGCCGTCGGTGAAGCGGGACGAGGCGTTCACCATCACCACCGCGGAGTCGACACGAGCCACGAACTCGCGCGCCACACCGCGATCCGCGGTCACCACCACGTCGGTGTGATGGGTGCTGAATCGGTCGATGTGGTCGACCGCGTCGTCCAGCGAGTCGACCACGCCCACACTCATTTCCAGCCCGTGGAACTCGGTGTCGAAGAGGTCATCGGTGACCGGTTCGACCGCGGTCTCCCCCGCGAGCGCCCGGACCCGGTCGTCGCCGTACAGCGTCACGCCGGCGTCGGCCAGCCGCGCCAGCATCCCGGGCAGGAACCGATCCGCGACCGCGGAGTGGACCAGCAGGGTCTCTGCCGCGTTGCAGACGCTGGGGCGGTGGGTCTTGGCGTTGAAGGTGATGTCGCCGGCCATCGTCAAATCAGCAGCGGCGTCGACGTAGACGTGGACGTTGCCGGTGCCGGTCTCGATCACCGGCACGGTCGCGCCGAGCACAACCGTCTCGATGAGCTGGGCCCCGCCACGCGGAATGACCAGGTCGACCAGGCCACGCGCGGTGATCAGCGCGGTGACGTCGTCATGACCGCCATCCAGCAGTTGTACGGCGTCGGCCGGCAGGCCGTGATGCACCAGCGCCTCGCGCAGCACCTGCACGATGACGGCGTTGCTCGAACCCGCGGCCGACCCGCCGCGCAGAATCATTGCGTTGCCGCTCTTGAGCCCCAGCGCCGCAGCGTCGACGGTGACGTTCGGGCGAGCTTCGTAGACCATTCCGACCACGCCCATCGGCACCCGCACCTGGCGGATCTGCAACCCGTTGGCCAGGGTGGAGCCGCGTACGACCTCGCCGACCGGGTCGGGGAGCGCGGCGACGTCCTGCAGCGCGTCGGCGATGTCCGCAACGCGTTCCGGGGTCAGCCGCAGCCGGTCCTGCAGGCTTGCGCTCATCCCGCCGGCGCGACCCCGCTCGAGGTCTTCCTCGTTGGCGGCGACGATGCGGTCAGCCTCCTTGCGCAGCGCGTCGGCGAGTGCCACCAGCGCGGCGTCCTTCTCCGAACGGCGCAACAGCGCGAGCTTCTTGGCGGCGACCCGGGCACGTCGCCCGGCAGCCTCGACGCGTGCGGTGGACTCACCGCTGACCGTGGTGCTCATGACACCAGGGTAGGCGTGGCCGAACGGGATCGTTCGCGCGTTCCACCGCCGCAGGGACCAGCAGCACCATCGTGGGGACGAGTGGTGACGCGCTCGTTCACGTGCGGACTCATTGGGCGGACTCATTGGGCGGACTCATTGAGCGGACTCGCTGAGCGGACTCACCAGTACGGACGACTCCACCGGGCTCCCCCGGTGCTGCGCTCGAGCAGGTCGTCCACCCGTTCCTCCGCGTCGCGTTCCAGCCTGCTGCGCACCGCCTGCACCAGGTCGCGCCGGACGAGTTCACCGGCGACGGCACCGGCCACGTCCGCAGACACGCCGGCTTCCGGAGCCCAGCTCAAGGCGTACGCGATCGCGACGAGTTGTGCGTCGGTGAGACCCGGGATCCCCGCGTGCAGCGGCGGCGGCAGGATGTTGTTGACGACCGGGCGCGGCGGCGGCAGCTCGGCGAGGTGGCGCCGCCAGTCGTACCCCGCATCGTCCTGCAGCAACCGTCGCAGGTGGGCGAACACCAGGTCGGTCGGCACCCCGCGCTCGGCGAGCGGAAGCAGCTTCTTGGCCCGCGCGATCAGCGGGCTTTCCGATCGCTGCAGGGCCTTGGCGACGGCAGCCGAGCCGACGCCGCCGCGACACATCTCGACCAGTTGTTCGTAGTCGTCCTCGGTCCACGGTTCGCCCGACCGGCCTGGATGGACGTAGCGCAGCGGGACCACGGGTTCTGGAAAGCTCGACAGGGTCATGCTCGGAGTGTGGCCGCCGGCACGGTGCCGGAAACGATGTCCACAGGCCCCGATTCCGGCTCGCGGCTCACGCGGTGCCGGATGCCCGCGGACCTAGGAACTCCCGGGCTCCGCGCAGACGGGTGCCGAGCAGGCTCTGCGTCGCGCTGCAGTCGAGCCGCAGGTCGAGCGCACCCGGCACCGGTAGGTCGGCCCGCAGACCGGTGCGCAGCCGGTCGGCCGGCAGTCCGTCGCGCTCGCACACCAGCACACCGATCTCGTACCGGGACAACGCGTCCGGGCCACCGACGTGGAACATGCCGGCCCGGCGAGCGTCGGCCAGTTCCAGGATCGCCGCCGCCAGGTCGTCGACGTGCACCGGACAGCGGATGTCGTCGGTGAACAGGACCCCCTCGCGCTCCCCCGTGGCCAAGGCCCGGGCGAGCGTCTCCATCGGCGCCCGCGAGTGGCCCATGATCAGCGTCGTGCGCACGATGGTCGCCTGCGGCGCCACCGCCCGTACGCCGACCTCGGCGGCCGCCTTCGCCGCGCCGTACGGGATCAGCGGGTCGGGCCGGTCCGTCTCGACGTACGCGGGGCGGTGGCCGGAGAAGACCGCGTCGCTGGACACGTGGACGACGTGGGCACCCACCCGCGCCGCCGACCCGGCCAGCAGCACCGGCGCGACGGCCGTGGTGTCCCAGTCGGCGTACGCGTAGGCGGCGTTGATCAGCAGTTCCGGCCGCACGCTCTCGACCAGTTCCGGGAGCGCGGCGGCGTCGGACAGGTCGACCGGCACCGACCGTACGGACGGGATGTCGACCGGGGTGCGGTGGACCGTGGTCACGACCTCGTCGCCGCGGCCGACCAAGGCCCGCAGCAGGTGGCTGCCCAGTGCCCCCGAGCCGCCGGTGACCAGCACCCGGGTCAACGCGCCGCCTGTTCCCGCCGTGCCCGAATGAACGCGCTGACGAAGATGAACACGATCATCACGATGGCGAACCACCAGGCGTAACGCGACAACTGGTTGACCAGATCCTTGGCCGGTGAACCGATCCGAAAACCGAGATACATCCACAGTCCGCGGTAAACCAGGCCACCGAGGAAGTCGATGAACATGTAGGTGCGGGCCTTCATGCCGACATCGCCGACAAACGCGGCGACGATTGCTCCGGGCAGGAACGGGATGAACCACGCGAGGAAGATGGCCGGTCCACCGAACTTCTTGGCCAACCGCTCGGCGTAGCCAGCGGTTCGGGCAGCCCAGCGCGAGCGGCCACCCATGACGTCGATGATCCCCTTGCCCCACAGCTTGCCGGCCCACCAGAAGATCCAGTCGAACTTGATTGAGGTGAGCGCCGAGCCGAGCAAGGCGACCCACCACCACGGCTGGGGACCGGTGGCTGCCTTCGCGCCGATGTCGACCATCGCGATGTTCGAACCTGTGACGAATGCCAGTGGGTAAGACCCGAGGCCGAGCAGGAATCCGCGCAGCGGGAGCATCGCCAGGCCGTAGACGCCCAGCAGACCAAACGCGACCCAGCAGCGCTTGTCAGCCGCTGTCGGAGCACCCTGCCAGGGCAGACGTTGGTCTTCCCACCACTCCTTCTTCGCTGTCGCCATGCCCTGCGTGCCTTGTTCGTCGGGAGCGTCGGACTCGCCTGTTGCCTTCGCGTCGTTCGGTTCCGAGGTCATCGGGGTTCCTTCCGCAGCACCACGAGATCGTCGCGATGGATCACTTCACGTTCGTACTCCGGCCCCAACGAACGAGCCAACTCCTTGGTGCTCCGCCCCAGCATGTCGGGCAGCTCGCGGGCGTCGTAGTTGACCAGGCCGCGGGCCACCGGCACCCCGTCGGGTGCGATGAGGTCGACGGCATCACCGGCGACAAAACGGCCGGCTACCGAGCGAATTCCAGCTGGTAGCAACGACTTTCCGCGCTGCACCACGGCCGCCACCGCACCCTCGTCGAGATGCAGTTGGCCCCGCGGGCTCGTCGCGTGGGCCAACCAGAGTTGTCGAGCGTGACGGGTGCGGGGCAACGGTTCGAAGAGGGTTCCGACGGGTTCGCCGAGGATCGCCTCAGCCGCCTCTTGCGCCGAGGTGAGCACCGTCGTGATCCCGGCCGAGGTCGCGATCCGAGCCGCCTCGACCTTGGTCACCATGCCGCCGGTTCCGACGCCAGACCTACTGCCACCAATGTCGATCGCGTCGAGTTGGGTTTCGTCACTCACGACATCGATCCGCTTGCTGCCGGGCCGGCTGGGCGGCCCGTCATAAAGTCCGTCGACGTCGGAAAGCAGCACCAGGGTGTCGGCATCGATGAGGTGAGCCACCAAGGCGGCCAACCGGTCGTTGTCGCCGAACCGGATCTCGTGGGTGGCGACGGTGTCGTTCTCGTTGACCACGGGAACAACACCCAGCCCGAACAATCGCTCCAGGGTGCGGCGCGCGTTGGTGTAGTGACCTCGGCGGGTGACGTCGTCGCTGGTCAGCAAGACCTGCCCGGTGACCAGACCATGACGCGCAAAGGCCGCGGTGTACGCAGCAACGAGCGCTCCCTGCCCCACGCTGGCGGCCGCCTGCTGGGTCGCCAGATCACGCGGTCGTCGGGTCAGACCCAACGGTTCGAGCCCGGCCGCGATGGCGCCCGAGGAGACCAGCACCACGTCGGTGCCGGACAGCCGCCGCCGCGCAACCGCGTCGGACAGGCGTTGTACGGCGTCGGGATCAAGACCACCGCCGGGCCTGGTCAACGAACTCGACCCGACCTTCACCACCATCCGCGCGGCAGCGCGTACGGCATGGCGGGAGTCGGCAGTCACGTGGTCGAGGGTACGGCGCAACGACTCACTCGTCGTCGTCGGTCCACAGGCCCGCCTCGCGCTCGGTCCATAGTTCCTCGCGCGCTTCCCGTTGGGCGTCCTTGCGAGCGTGGAAGTCGTCGCGGCGCTCCCCACGCGTCGGGCGCGTACCCTCGTCCAATCGCAGGTCGGTGCCGCGGGCACCCAACAACTCGGCGCCAGCCTGCAACGTCGGCTCCCAGTCGAAGACGACCGCGTTCTCTTCGGGACCAATGACAACCGTCGACCCCGGAACGGCGCCGGACTTGAACAGTTGCTCTTCGACGCCCAGACGGGCCAGGCGGTCGGCGAGGTAGCCGACGGCCTCGTCGTTGCTGAAGTCGGTCTGTCGCACCCAGCGGGTCGGGCGGTCGCCGATGACCCGGAAGATCGGATTCTCGCCGCCCTCGACCTTGATCCGGAAACCGGTGTCGTCGACCGCCTTCGGGCGCAGGATGACTCGCTGCGGCACGACGTCGGCCTCGATCTCGGCGCGAGCCTGCGCAACGTGCTTGGCCAGAGCAAAGCTCAGTTCGCGAACGCCGTGGTGGGCGACCGCGGAGATGATGTGGACCTCGAGACCGCGGGCCTCCAGGTCGGGCTTGACGAACTCGGCGAGTTCCAGCGCATCGGGAACGTCGGCCTTGTTGAGGACCACGATGCGGGTGCGCTCCGAGAGCGGCTTCCCACCGAGGGTCTCGTCGGCGACGTATTCAGACAACTCGTGTTCGATGACGTCGAGGTCGGTCATCGGGTCGCGGCCGGGTTCCAGGGTGGCGCAGTCGATGACGTGGACCAACACCGAGCAGCGCTCGACGTGTCGCAGGAACTCCAGGCCGAGGCCCTTGCCCTGGCTCGCGCCCGGGATCAGACCTGGGACGTCGGCGATCGTGTAGCGCTCGGATCCGGCGGTCACCACTCCGAGGTTCGGAATGAGGGTGGTGAACGGGTAGTCGGCGATCTTCGGCTTCGCGGCCGACATCACCGAAACTAGCGACGACTTGCCCGCGGAGGGGAATCCGATCAGCGCCACGTCGGCAAGGGTCTTGAGTTCCAGCACGACCTCGAGCTCGTCGCCCGGTTCACCGAGCAGCGCGAAGCCGGGAGCCTTGCGGCGGGCCGACGCCAGCGCCTTGTTGCCCAGGCCGCCACGGCCACCACGGGCAACGACGAAACGGGTCCCTGCACCCACCAGGTCGGCGAGGATCTCGCCGCCTTGGGACTTGACCACGGTGCCCTCGGGCACCCGCAACACCATGTCCTCGCCATCGGCGCCATTGCGCTCGTCGCCGGCGCCGGGCTTACCGTTGGTGGCCTTGCGATGCGGGGTGTGGTGGTATTCGAGCAGCGTCGTGACCTGCTGGTCGACCTCCAACACGACGTCGCCGCCGCGACCGCCGTTGCCGCCGTCAGGTCCCCCGAGCGGCTTGAACTTCTCACGATGCACGGAGGCAACACCGTGACCGCCCTTGCCCGCGCTGACGTACAAGACAACGCGGTCGACGAAGTTGGTGGCCATGTGATGCTCCTACGAAAAGGTGTTCATGACGGTGCAGGGTGGGCCCGAAGTCGGACCCACCCTGCACCGGAAAGCAGTCTGGAAGCTCAGGCCTCGGACTGAACGATGTTGACCGTCTTGCGGCCACGCTTGCTGCCGAATTCGACAGCGCCGGGGACGAGCGCGAACAGCGTGTCGTCCTTGCCGCGGCCGACGCCCTCACCGGGGTGGAAGTGGGTTCCGCGCTGTCGGACGATGATCTCGCCGGCGCCGACAACCTGACCGCCGAAGCGCTTCACGCCCAGTCGCTGTGCGTTCGAGTCGCGACCGTTACGGGTCGAAGACGCACCCTTCTTGTGTGCCATGTCTGTGTGTCCTTAACTATTCGTGAGCGGGAGGCTCAGGCCTCGATCGCGGTGACCTTGACGCGGGTCAGCGGCTGACGGTGACCCTGGCGCTTGCGGTAGCCGGTCTTGTTCTTGTACTTGATGATGGTGATCTTGGGGCCCTTGGCCGCCTCGACGACCTCGACCTTGACCGAGACCTTCGCCAGCTTCTCAGCATCGGAGGTCACCTTGTCGCCGTCGACCAGCAGAATCGCCTTGAGGTCAATGGACTCACCGGCCTTTACGGCCACCTTGTCGATGATCAGCACATCGCCCACGGAGACCTTCTCCTGGCGACCGCCTGCGCGAACAATCGCGTACACGTCGTAACTCACTTTCGTTGTGGCGCACTCGCTCTGTCTGAACCGGCCAACAGCGACCCCTTGCGGGACGTCGGCTCGGTGGGCGCACCGAGGATCAACTTTACTCGGTCGGGTCGCCGGACTCCAAATTCACCGGCGGCCCTGCCGGCGCGACAACGCGTGCCCGCTTCGGCCGCCGCTTGACCGGTGGCTTTGCCAGTGCCTGGGCAACCGGCGCAGGGTCGACCTCGGCCGCAGCAGCCTGCGCCGCGGTGACCGTGACGGGCACCTCGACCGGGCTCTGCGCAGCCACGGGTGCGACCGAGGGCGACGCCGCCCGTCGCGAACCACGACGACGCTTGGCGGGCTGCTCTTCAGCAGGTGCTGAAGCGGGTTCCGCGATCGGCGCGATCGCTGCAACCGTGGGGGCAACCTTCGGCTCAGTCTTCGGTTCGGATCGACGCTCAGCCTTGGGCTCAGACCTGCGCGCGGGGGTCGCTTCGGTCTTCTCCGCGGCCTGCTGCACCTTCTGGGCGATCGGTTCGACCTCGGCAAGGACGTCTTCGACCTTCTTGTCACCGGCCAGCGCGGCCGCGTGAGCGGCAGCGGCGATCTGCGCGGCGGACGGTCCGGACTGCTCCTGCTCCGGCTCGTCGTTCTTGCGGCCCCGCTTCGTACGACGGGAGCTGGCGTTGTTGTTGCCGCCGCCGTTGTTGCCGTTGCTGTTGCCACCGCCTGAGTTGCCGCCGTGGCTTCCACCACCGTTGCCACCGGACTTGTCGACCGGCAGGTCGTGAACCACGATGCCGCGTCCGTCGCAGTGCACGCAGGGCTCGGAGAAGATCTCCAGCAGACCGCTGCCAACGCGCTTGCGGGTCATCTGAACCAGACCCAGCGAGGTCACCTCGGCGACTTGGTGCTTGGTGCGGTCGCGACCAAGGCATTCGAGCAGTCGTCGGACGACCAGGTCGCGGTTGGACTCCAGGACCATGTCGATGAAGTCGACCACGATGATGCCGCCGATGTCGCGCAACCGTAGCTGGCGAACGATCTCCTCGGCCGCCTCCAGGTTGTTGCGAGTGACGGTCTCTTCGAGGTTTCCACCCGAACCGATGTATTTGCCGGTGTTGACGTCGATGACCGTCATGGCTTCGGTGCGGTCGATGACCAGCGAGCCACCCGAGGGCAGCCACACCTTGCGGTCAAGCGCCTTGGTGAGCTGCTCGTCCACGCGGTGAACGGTGAACAGGTCGGTGGTTCCGGTCCACTTCTCGACCCGCTGAGCGAGGTCGGGAGCCACCGAACCGAGGTAATCGGAGACCTCGTCGTAGGACTTGTCACCGGCGATGATCAGCTTCGAGAAGTCCTCGTTGAAGACGTCTCGGATGACGCGCAGGGTCAGGTCGGGCTCGCCATGCAACAGCGAGGGCGCCGAACCGGACTTGCTCTTGGCTTGGATCTCTTCCCAGGTCTGCTGCAGGCGTTCGATGTCGGCCTTGAGGTCTTCCTCGCTGGCGCCCTCAGCCGCCGTACGGACAATCACACCGGCGTGGGCCGGAACGATCTCCTTGAGGATCTTCTTCAGGCGGGCGCGCTCACCCTCGGGCAGCTTGCGCGAGATGCCGGTCATTGAGTTGCCCGGCACGTAGACCAGGAAACGGCCCGGCAACGAAATCTGCGATGTCAGACGCGCACCCTTGTGGCCGATGGGGTCCTTGGTGACCTGCACCAGGACGCTCTCACCGGAGGACAGCGCGTTCTCGATCCGCTTGGCCTGGTGGTCCAGACCAGCGGCGTCCCAGTTGACCTCGCCGGCGTAAAGGACGGCGTTGCGGCCGCGGCCGATGTCGACGAATGCCGCCTCCATGCTCGGCAGCACGTTCTGCACCCGACCGAGGTAGACGTTGCCGGCCATCGAGGCCTGCTGGGTCTCCCGCGAGACGTAGTGCTCGGCGAGCAGGCCGTCTTCGAGGACACCGATCTGGGTGCGGCCGTCGCGCTCGCGGACGACCATCAGACGCTCGACGCTCTCCCGGCGGGCGAGGAACTCAGCCTCGGTGATGACCGTACGGCGACGGCCGGCATCGCGGCCCTCGCGGCGGCGCTGCTTCTTGGCCTCCAAGCGGGTCGATCCCTTGATCGACTGCACCTCGTCGCGCTCCTTGCGGGGTTCGCGGACCTTGGTGACGGTGTTCGGCGGATCGTCGCCATCGGTGCCGGACCCGCTGCGACGACGACGCCGGGTGCGACGACGGCTGTCGTCACTATCGCCCTTGTCGTCCGAGTCGGGACCGTCGTTGGGCTCGTTGCTGGCGTTGCTGTTGGTGTTACTGGAGCCACGGGAGCTGCGTGTGTCGTTCGTCGCGTCGGCATCGGAGTCGTCATCGGTCGAAGCGTCGCTGGCGTCGCCCCGGTTCTGCCGGCTCGCGGACGCGCTGTCCTGCTGCTCACCCTGGTCGGTGTCGCCAGGCTTGCGGCGACCGCGGCCACCGCGCCGACGGGAACGGGCGGTGGAGTTGTCATCGTCGCCGGAGTTGTTGTCGTTCGAGGGGCCGGCGTTGCGGTTGCCCTGGCCGGAGTCGGCGGGCTCCTCTTGGGCCTGGTGAACCTCGGGGGCCTCGCGCTGCGGTTCGCGGCGCGGAACCCGGAACTCAAGGTCCGGGGTCTGGAAGATCAGCCCGAATCCGACCTCGGGAGCCGCGGGCGCGGTGGTCGGCTCAGGCACGACCTGACCGGCCTGCGAGAAGAGCGAATCGGTGCTGTTGTCGGAGTGCTGCTGGGGGGCCATGCCCCTCCTTGTCGTCAGCATGCGAAGCGGCCCACAACCGGAGGCATTCGCCTCGCGCACCCGCATGTCGCGGTAATGCCGTCGCGCCCGGGTTCGGGCCGGCGACGAAAAAGTCGACTGTTGCACCGGTGGCAGCTCGCGCATTGCGCGGCACTGACCGATGCCGTCCCTGGTCTAGTTGCGCGGTGAAGCACGACCGCCATAGGACGGGGCACGGCGTAGGTGTGGTGTACGGCGTGACCGATGTGCATTATCGCACATCTCGGGCGGGTTGCACGGATCGCGGCCCGGATGGCATGCCGCCCGAGGCCGCAACAGATCAGCCCAGCGGGTCGGTGATCGTGCCCTCATCGTCGAGCGGACCCTGCGCCCTGCGCGTGGTCAACGGTGGCCGGCTCGGCTCGATCCCCGAGACCTGACACAGGGCATTGAGGACGTCGTCGGGGCGTACGGCCGGGGTGGTGTGCTCGAGCACGATCGACACGACGCGGCTGTCAGGTTCGACGGTCATTGACCGGATCGCGCTGCGTACGTCGAAGGTTCGTGGGCCGGACTTCATCATCCGGGTGACCTCGACCCGATCCTCGGCCAGCAAACCCGCGACCGCGGAGGTCAACGTCGGGGCATCGGGATCGGCGAACTCCAGATTCCAGGAACTGCCCTGCAACCGGTCGGCGAGCGCCCCGGTCGGGGCCACGATCACCTTGATGACGTCGAGACCCTGCGGCAATGCAGCGTCGAGGTCACGAGCGACCTGCTCGGGGTCACACTCCCGCTGCAGCGCGATCTCGAAGTATTCGGCCTCGCTGGCCGTTCCGGTCGCGGCCGCGTTCGCATAGGAAATGCGCGGGTGGGGGTGGAAGCCGGCGGAGAACGCCACCGGCAGCTGCGCCCGGCGTACGGCGCGTTCCAACGCCCGCTGGAAGTCGCGGGTGGAGGTGAATCGCAAACGCCCCCGCTTGGCGTATTGAACCCGCAGTTTCTGCACCACCGGAGCAGGCGGCGGACCCTCGGGAACACGTTGTCTGGCCATCGGTGCATCGTATCGGCCGGTGGCGGGCGCGCTCAGACCGTGGCCGCGGTCCGACAGAATCACCTGCATGAACTCCCGCTCGACGCGCCGCATCCACCCCGCGTGGATGATCGCCGGCGTCACCTTGCTGACGATGATGGGTTCGGCCGGCTTCCGCGCCGCGCCCGGTGTCCTGATGCACCCGCTGCACGACGAGTTCGGCTGGTCGATGGGCCTGATGGGCACCGCGGTGTCGATCAACCTGGTGCTCTTCGGGCTGACCGCACCGTTTTCGGCGGCGCTGATGGAACGTTTCGGGGTGCGTCCGGTGATGGCCGGCGCGCTGGTGTTGATCGGCCTCGGGTCTGTGCTCCCCCGCTGGATGAACGCGCCGTGGCAACTCATCGCCTGTTGGGGCGTTCTGATCGGGCTGGGCACCGGCGCGATCTCAATGTCGCTGGTCGCAACCATCACCGGTCGCTGGTTCGTGGCCAAGCGCGGCGTGGTGTCCGGCGTCCTGAGCGCCGCCAACGCCACCGGCCAACTCGCCTTCCTGCCGGTCATGGCCTGGCTGTCGACCCACCAGGGCTGGCGCGCCGCATCGACAACCATCGGTGTTGCCGCGTGGTGCGCCGTTCCACTGGTCGTGCTCTTCATGCGCAACCGCCCGGAGGACCTAGGAACCAGGGCGTACGGCGCCGCCGCCGACGCTCCCCCGACGCCCGTCGCGTCGGGCAACGCCGCCGCGTTGGCTGTCGGAACGCTGCGTGATGCGCTGCACCACCGCGCATTCTGGCTGCTCGCGGGCACCTTCGCGGTCTGCGGAGCGAGCACCAACGGCCTGGTCGGCACCCACTTCATCCCGGCCGCGATGGACCACGGCATGGGCGAACAGGCAGCGGCCGGACTGCTGGCCTTGGTCGGGGTCTTCGACATCGTCGGCACCATCGCCTCGGGGTGGCTCACCGACCGCGTCGATCCGCGCCTGCTGCTGGGGATCTACTACTTCGGCCGCGGGCTATCGCTGTTCGCGCTGCCGTCGCTGTTCAGCAACTCGATGCACCCGAACATGCTCGCCTTCATCCTGTTCTACGGCTTGGACTGGGTGGCGACCGTCCCGCCGACCATGGCGCTGTGTCGCGAACACTTCGGCGACCGCGCACCCGTCGTCTTCGGCTGGGTGTTCGCCAGCCACCAGATCGGCGCCGCCGTCACTGCTTCGGTCGCCGGTTGGGTGCGCGACAGCGAGGGGACCTACGACATGGCGTTCTACGCCGCAGCCGTCTTGTGTCTGATCGCGGCGGCCGTGTGTCCGACAATCCGCTCGCGCGGTGGGTCAGGCAAGTCCGACACGACCGCGGCCGAGGTGGCGTCCGAGCTCCAGGTGTGACGAGCGAACTCTCCACCCACTGAGTAGCTGGTCAGACGACGGTCAGCGGGAGCAGCTTTTGGCCGGTCGGGCCGATCTGGATGTCGGTGCCCATCTGCGGGCAGACGCCGCAGTCGAAGCAAGGGGTCCACCGGCAGTCGTCGACCTCGGTCTCGTCGAGGGCGTCTTGCCAGTCGTCCCAGAGCCACTCCTTGTCGAGGCCGGAGTCGAGGTGATCCCACGGGAGCACCTCGGTCTCGCCCCGCTCACGGGTGGTGTACCAAGCGACGTCCAAGTCCCAGGGCAACTGGTCGAAGGCCGCTGTGGCACAACGCATCCAGCGTTCGTACGAGAAATGCTCGCTCCAACCGTCGAACCGGCCACCGTCGCGCCAGACCGCCTCGATCGCGCGACCGACACGGCGGTCGCCGCGGGAGAGAAGTCCTTCGACGATTCCCGGCTGACCGTCGTGATAGCGGATGCCGATCGAGGAGCCGTAACGCTTGTCGGAGCGGATCGCGTCGCGCAACTTCTGCAGCCGCGCGTCAGTCTCCTCCACCCCGAGTTGGGCGCACCACTGGAAGGGGGTGTGAGGCTTGGGAACGAACCCACCGATGGACACGGTGCAGCGAATGTCCTTGCGGCCGCTGACCTGCCGGCCGGTCTCGATGACCCGCTTCGCGAGATCCGCGATCTGCAGGACGTCTTCATCTGTCTCGGTCGGCAGACCACACATGAAGTAGAGCTTCACCTGACGCCAGCCCGCGCCGTAGGCAGCCGCGACGGTGTTGATCAGGTCGTCCTCGGAGACCATCTTGTTGATGACCTTGCGGATCCTCTCGGAACCGCCCTCGGGGGCGAACGTGAGCCCGGAGCGACGTCCGTTGCGGGTGAGTTCGTTGGCAAGGTCGATGTTGAACGCGTCGACGCGGGTCGACGGCAGCGACAGACCCGTCTCGGTGCCCTCATAGCGATCGGCGAGACCCTTGGTGATCTCGGCGATCTCGCTGTGGTCCGCCGAGCTGAGCGACAGCAGGCCGACCTCTTCGAATCCCGTTGCGGCCAGGCCACGTTCGACCATCTCGCCGATGCCGGTGATGGTGCGTTCGCGGACCGGACGAGTAATCATTCCGGCCTGGCAGAAGCGGCAGCCACGGGTGCAGCCGCGAAAAATCTCAACGCTCATCCGTTCGTGGACCGTCTCGGCCAGCGGCACCAGCGGCTGCTTCGGGTAGGGCCACTCGTCCAGGTCCATCACGGTGTGTTTGCTGACCCGCCACGGGACCCCGGGGGCCTCGGGCGAGGGTGCGACCCGCTTGATGCGCCCGTCGGGCAGGTAGTCGACGTCGTAGAACGCCGGAACGTAGACGCCGCCGGTTCGAGCCAGCCGCAGCAGAAGTTCGCGGCGACCGCCCGGACGACCCTCGCTCTTCCACGTCTTGATCTTGTCCGTGATCGTGAGGACGGCTTCTTCGCCGTCTCCCACAACCGCACAGTCGATGAAGTCGGAGATCGGCTCGGGGTTGAACGCCGCGTGGCCGCCGGCGAGCACGATCGGGTCGTTGTCACCGCGGTCGGCCGCATGCAGCGGGATGCCGGCGAGGTCGAGCGCGGTGAGCATGTTGGTGTAGCCCAACTCGGTCGAGAAGGACAGCCCGAAGACGTCGAACTCCCCCACCGGACGGTGCCCGTCGACGGTGAACTGCGACACCCCGTGTTCGCGCATCTGCGCTTCCATGTCGGGCCACACCGAGTAGGTGCGCTCGGCGAGCGCATCGGGGCGCTCGTTCAGCACTTCGTACAAGATCATGACGCCCTGGTTGGGCAGGCCGACCTCGTAGGCGTCGGGGTACATCAACGCCCATCGAGTGGTCAGTTCCTGGCCCTGCGGCCCATGGCCACCACAGTTCCAGTCCTTGGTCTGCGAGTTCAGCTCACCACCGACGTACTGGATCGGTTTGCTCACCCGCTCCAGCAGCGGTTCGAGGGTTGGAAACAGCGACTCTCCGGACATGTGTTCCAGGGTAGGTCAGCAGACCCGGCGCGTCGAACCATCAGCTGCGACATGACACGAGCCCCGGACCAGCGCGGTCCGGGGCTCGAGGTCGTACGGCGTTGCAATCAGTCGACGTAGAGGCTGTCGAGGTCGTCGCGGAACTTCTGCACCACGATCTTGCGCTTGAGCTTCAGGCTCGGGGTGATCTCGCCCTCCTCAACCGACAGGTCGCGCGGCAGGATGATGAACCGCTTGATCTGCTCGTGGCGGGCGAGCTTGGCGTTGAGCTGATCGACGTAGCCCTGCACCATCGTGCGCGCCTCATCGGACGTCACGATCGTGCGGTAGTCCTTGCCCTTGAGCGACGGCGCCTTGCTCGCGGCCCAGTCGGTCATTGCCTCTTCGTCGAGGGTGATCAGGGCGGCGACGAACTTGCGGCCGTCACCCTCGATCACCAACTGCGAGGCGTAGGGGCAGATGCCCTTGAACAGGGCCTCGATCTGGCTCGGCGCGACGTACTTGCCGTTCGAGGTCTTGAAGAGGTCCTTCTTGCGGTCGGTGATCTTCAGGTGACCGGTAGGCGTCAACTCGCCAATGTCGCCGGTGTGGAACCAGCCATCGACCAACGTCTCCGCGGTGGCGTCATCGAGACCGCGGTAGCCCTGCATCACGCCCGGGCCCTTGATCAGGATCTCGCCGTCATCGGCGATCTTCACGTCGGTGCCGGGCAGGGCCCAGCCGACCGTGCCCGGAATGTTGGAGTAAGGCCGGTTGACGAAGGAGGCGGCGCTGGTCTCGGTGAGGCCGTAGCCCTCGAGGATCGGGATGCCCATGCCGTCGAACCACTTGGCGATGTCTTGGTTGAGCGCCGCGGAGCCCGAGATGAAGAAGCGGATGTTTCCGCCGAACCGCTCGCGCACCTTCTTGGCGACCAACGCGTCGCCGATCTTGTGCTGAACGGAGGTCGCCAGGCCCGGCTTGGCGCCCTTGGCTCCCGCGTCGGACACCTTAGCCGCGTTGCTCGAATGCCAACCGAAGAGCTTGGCCTTCACGCCGCCCTCGTCCTGCATCATCGTCGAGATGCGGCCGTAGACCTTCTCGAAGATGCGCGGAGCCGCGCCCATCCAGACCGGCTTGACGATCGGCAGGTTCTCGATGATCTTGTCGACTCGGCCGTCGATTGCGGTGGTGAAGCCGATCTGGAGCGGCAGCGTCAGCAGCACCTTTCCGAAGACGTGAGCCAACGGCAGCCACAGGTAGGCCTTGTCGTCAGGGCCTAGCAGGTGGGCCGAGTCGACAGCGGCGACTTCATAGGTCCACGCGCTGTGCGGCAGCCGTACGCCCTTGGGACGGCCGGTGGTGCCGGAGGTGTAGATCAGCGTGGCGAGGTGGTCGGGGCGGATCTGCTCGACCCGCTCCTCCAGGACATCGGGGTGAGCAGCGATGAACTCGGCACCCAACTTCTCCAGGTCGGCCAGGGTGATCACGTTCTCACCGTCGGCGGCGCCGTCGAAGGTGATGATCTTGACGACGTCCGGAATGACATCCTTGCCATCAGCAAGGATCTTGGTGTGGGTGTCGTTCTCGGTGAAGACGACCTTGCTGCCCGAGTCGCTCACGATGAACAACGTGTCGTCGATCGTGGAGGTCGGGTAGATCGTGGTGGTTGCGGCGCCGGCCAGCATCACGCCGAGGTCGGTCAGCGCCCATTCGACGCGGGTCGAGCTGGCAATCGCCACGCGGTCCTCAAGCTCGACGCCCAGGCTGACCAGACCGGCCGCGATCCGGCGAACTCGATCATCGGCCTGCGACCAAGTCATCGAATGCCAGGTCTCGGCGGCGTCCGGATATTCGAACGCCACACTGTCGGGTGACTTCGCCACCCGGTCGAGGAAGAGTCGCGCAACCGAGGGTGCGGCGTTGTCGATGACCGCCTGTTCGGGGGTCTCGTCCTGCACGGACATCATCGCCATCGGGGAACTCCTTTGTTGCCTGGTGTTGGCGCACAGGTTACTTGGCGGTTGCCGGGAGCGGGGAGGGAACCGGGCAACTGTCTAGTGCAGGCGCCGCAGACTCACCAGATAAACGTTCTCCAACAAGCCAATTGCCGCCCAACACGCGAGCATGCTGGAACCGCCGTACGACACGAACGGCAGAGGCAGCCCCGTCACCGGCATAAGGCCCAGATTCATCCCGATGTTCTCCAGAATCTGGAACAGGAACCAGCAGACGATGCCGACCGCGACCAGTCGTCCGAAACTGTCCTGCGATCGGCGGGCGATGAGCACGCCGCGTACCACCACGATCCCGAGCAGGATCACCAGGACGGCCGCCCCCAGGAAGCCCCATTCCTCCCCCGCAACCGAGAAGACGAAATCGGTCTGCTGGAACGGGATGAAACCGCCTTGGGTCTGTCGGCCGGCGAACATGCCTTCGCCGAACCAGCCGCCGGACCCGATGGCGATCTTCACCTGACGCACCTGGTAACCGATGCCAGTTGGGTCGACAGTGGGATCGATGAAGGCCGTCAGCCGGGCCCGCTGATAGGCCGACAGGGCGCTCGTGGTGACCGCGACGACCACGGCAGACGTGAGTGCGACCAGCACCGCGACCAACCACCACCGGGAAGCCCCGGCGGCCGCGACCACCCCGACGCTGAGCATCATCAGCACCAGCACCGAGCCGAGGTCGGGCTGCGCCAGAACCAGCAAAATTGGTGCGCCGGCCACCAACCAGGCCAACCACACGTCGCGCCGCGGCGGCGGCGCGTCCCGCTCGCCGCGCTCGGCCAAGATCATCGCCAGCCCGATCGCCAGGGCCACCTTCGCCAACTCGGCCGGCTGAATCGAAAACCCGGGCACCTGGATCCACGAGCGTGAACCGTTGATCGTCGACCCGAAGGGGGTCAGGACCAGCAGCAGACCGAGCAGGCCGAGAACGTAGAGGATCGGGGCGAGGGCCCGGATGGCGCGCATATCCGCCCGGATGATGACGGCAGCCAGCAGCATCCCCAACGCGGTGTTGACCAAATGGCGCAGCAGGTAGCCGCTGCCAGCAGTGTTCCGGGTGGCCGACCAGACCAGCAGACCACCAAAGCCAGAGAGCGCCGCGCAAGTGACCAACAGCACCCAGTCGCTACGGGTCCACGACAACTGCCGTCGATCGAGCGGATCCCAGCCCGGGCGCGGCATGCGTTCAGGCGGACGTCGGCGGGCAGATCAGCCGGGCGCGCGCGACGTCGTGGTTCATCTGCTCGATCAGCGGGCCGATTCCATCGAACCGCACGTTGCCGCGCAACCGCTCGACAAATTCGACAACGACCTCTTCGTCGTATAGGTCCAGGTCGGTGCGGTCCAGGACGTAGGCCTCCACGGTGCGCTGGGTGCCGTCGAAGGTCGGGTTGGTGCCGACCGAGATGGCCGCCGGCATCCGGTGATCGGGATTACTCGTCGGCAAGGCCGGGCGCCACAGGTAGCCCGCATAGATCCCATCGGCCGGGATCAAACCGACAGCGTCCTGGCTGAGGTTGGCGGTCGGGAATCCCAGTTCGCGACCCCGCTCGAAGCCATGGACGACGGTGCCGCGCACGCTGTGCGGGCGACCCAGCGTATGAGCGGCGCTGGTGACGTCGCCCTCAGCCAGCGCAGTGCGTACGCCGGTGGACGACCAGCGACTTCCCTCGCCCACGTCATCGAGGACGACGACCTCGAAACCGAGTTCGGCACCAAGGGCGCGCAGCGTCTCGACGTCGCCAGAGTTGCGTACGCCGAACCGAGTGTCTTTGCCACACAAGACTGCTGCGACATGAAGGCGGTCGACGAAGACGCCCTGAACAAACTCCCGCGGCGTCATGGCCGCGAGCTCGGCGGTGAACGGAAGCACCAGGGTGGCCGCGATGGCGGCGGCTTCGATCCGGTCGAGCCGGGTCTGCAGGTCGGCGATCGGCTGCGGCGCTCGCTCGGGGTGTAGGAAGGCCAACGGATGGGGGTCGAAGGTGACCGCAACCGGGGCTGCGGAGCGCCGGGCGGCCTCATCGACCACCTGGGCGAGCAACGCCTGATGACCGCGGTGTACGCCGTCGAAGTTGCCCATCGCAACGACCGTCGGGCCGAGGTCGGAGGGGATGTCGTCGAGCGAATTCAGCCGGAGCACGGCCGCAACTCTAGTGCCCGCTCAGTTGGGGGCTGCGGCGTAGTCGACGCTGTCGTCGCCCTTGTCGAGCCCGAGCAGCTTCCAACCGATGATCGCCAGCACCCAGGTGACCAAGAAGATACCCACGATGATGAACCCGATGCCGTTCAGATCGATCGACCCGACGGCTGCGACGGGACCGGATTGCAGGTCGAGTCGGTCGGCGAAGACGGAGCAGAGCTCGATGCCGCCGATCACGATCGCGACCACCACGGACAAGCCGGTGACCGTCGCGTTGTAGTAGAGGCGGCGGACCGGACGAGCGAACGCCCACCCGTAGGCCTTGCTCATCATGATGCCGTCCGCGCCGTCGAGCAGGCTCATGCCGGCGGCGAACAGGATCGGCAGCGTGAGGATGGCGTACCAGGGCAGCGCCACCGCGGCAGCGCCACCGGCGATGACCAACAGACTGACTTCGGTGGCGGTGTCGAAACCGAGTCCAAACAAGAACCCGATCGGATACATGTGGCGAGCCTTGGTCACCGACTTGGTGAGGCCGCCGAGGATCCGGTTCATGAAGCCGCGCTTGTTGAGGTGGTCCTCCAGCGCGGCCTCGTCCAGCTCGCCGTCACGCGAGCGGCGCCAGACGCGCAAGATGCCGACGAGCGCGATCGCGTTGAGGATCGCGATGATCACCAGGAAGGTGCCTGAAACGGTGGTGCCGATCAGACCGGTGACGGTGTGCAGCCGCGAGCTGTCGTTCTCGACCGAGCCGGCGAGTGCGCGAACGCCGAAGGCGAGCAGCGCGCAAAGGCCGAAGACCACACTGGAGTGGCCGAGCGAGAACCAGAAACCGACGCTCACCGGGCGACGGCCGTCGGTGAGCAGCTTGCGGGTGGTGTTGTCGATCGCCGCGATGTGGTCGGCGTCGAACGCGTGACGCATCCCTAACGTGTAGGCGGTGATGCCGAGCCCGATCCCGAACGTTTGCGCGTGAGCCTGGCCGCCGACCGCCAGGTTCTGCGGCGAGATGAGGAACACCAAAGCGCCCCAACCCAGCACATGGAGCAGCAGGACGAACGCGCTCATACCAAGGATGCTGCGACGTTCCGTGCGGTCGAAGGATGCTGCGACGCGCTGCCAGCGAGCGGGCACGGTGATCGAAGTCATGATCGCACCTTAGCGCTACCTGCGATCGTGTCGCATCAGCCTGGGGCGGGAAAAACTACGTGACTGCGCACCGCGGTTCCGGACTGGTCGAGCATCGCGACAAGGTCATCGCCGTGCAAGGCCGCCACCACAGAGTCGGCATGGTCCGCCGGACCGATCTTCTGGCCGTAGCGCAAGGCCCGGGCTTCCAGTTCGGTCAACTCGCGCACCGGGAACTGCGCCCGAGCGGCGTCGGCCATTGCGAGCACCGGCAACGGTTGCTCAGATTCTTGGCGCGCCGTCAGTTCATCCAGGGAGGCGCACTCCTCGAGCGCGTAGCGCCCGACCCGCGTACGCCGCAGGGCTGTGAGGTGGCCACCGACGCCGAGGCCGGCGCCAAGGTCGCGAGCCAGGGCTCGTACGTAGGTGCCGGACGACACCTCGACCTCAACCTCGAGATCTACGACCTGGTCAACCTTCACCGTCGACAAGAGGTCGAACCTAGAGACGGTGACCTCGCGCGCTGCCAGCTTCACTTCGTCTCCGCCGCGCACCTTGGCGTAGGCGCGCTGCCCGTCAACCTTGATCGCGCTCACCGCGCTGGGCACCTGCTGGATTCGTCCGGTCAGCCCGGCGATCCCGGCCTCGATCGACTCCGCGGTCAGCCCGGACGCATCGCCCGTCGAGGTGACATCGCCCTCGGCATCATCGGTGACCGTGGCCTGACCGAGTCGGATGGTCGCGGTGTAGGTCTTGTCGCAACCGACCAGGAAGGTGAGCAGCTTGGTGGCGCGATTGATGCCGAGCACCAAAACGCCGGTGGCCATCGGGTCGAGGGTGCCGGCATGACCGACCCGTCGTGTTCCGGCCAGCCGGCGGCATCGAGCCACCACATCGTGGCTGGTCCACCCGGCTGGCTTGTCGACCAGCAGCAGGCCGTCGCCGGTCACTGCTCCTCGTCGGGCGCAGCCGGCTTGCGGTAGGGGTCGGCGTCACCGGCATAGGTCGCGCCCGCGGCCCGCGCCAGTTCGGCGTCGCGCTCGCGAGCAACAGCCAGCGCCGCCTCGATGTTCGCAGCACCTTCGGGGATGGCGTCCGGGATGAACTCCAAGGACGGCGTCAATCGGATGCCGAGGCCCTTGCCGACGTGGGAGCGAATGCGGCCACGGTTCTGCTGCAGAGCCGCAGCGGTGTCGGAGCGGGCGGCGTCGTCACCGAAGACGGTGTAGAAGACGGAAGCGTGTTGCAGATCACCGGTGACCCGGACGTCGGTGACGGTGAGGAACCCGAGCCGTTCGTCCTTGAGCCGGAACTCGATGTAGTCGGCCACGAGGAACTTGATTCGTTCGGCAATCTTGCGTGCGCGTGCGGGGTCAGCCATAAGGACAAACCTATCCCGCCGGGCGCTGACCTCACACCTTGCGGGCCACGACCAGGTCCCGATCGATCGACGCATCGACCCGGTGTCGGAACCGCTCCCCCGCGTCGAAGACGTCCAGACCGTGCTGTTCGAGCAACAAGCGCAGTTCGTCGGCGGGCGCCACGTGACGGTTGTACGACAAGCCGACAGCACCACCTACCCGCAGCGCGCGGATCCAGCCGGGCAGTGCGCTGTCGAGCAGCGCCAGCGGGCTGCGCGACAGTCGGTCGCCGTGGGAGCCGTGTTGGACGCCGTACGGGGTGTCCGTGACGATCACGTCGAACCCGGCCCCTCGTACGAGACCGTCGAGCGCTGTTGTGTCGGTGTTGAGGTAGACGAGCCGGTGCGTCTTTCCCGCCTTGTAGGCGTCCTTGTCGGGAGCCACGGTCAGTTCCAGTTGACGCCCACGGGCTCGCCCCCCGGTGGTGCTCGCGCCGCGATCGAGGGTGTGCTTGAGGCGGTGGGTCTGCACCCAGGTTTTCAGGAAAGTCGCGTAGGCGTCGTAGTCCTTGCGGTCCAGGTCGACGCCGGTGACGTCGTAGCCGGCCAACAGCGCGATATTCAAGGTCGTGCCGCGGCCACACATCGGGTCGAGAACCTCCAGGCCGCCGGTGAGCCACCGCTCCGGGCGACGGGTCGCAGCCGCGGTCACGTTGAGGCACAACCGGGTCCACTGCTCGTTGGTCTTGCCCTGATATTTCTGAATGGTGACCAGGTCGTCGGGGTAGAACTGCCGCCGCTGCATCGGGACCGGGCGCAGCAGGTCACCCTCTGCAGAGAAGACCGCGAAGGTGGTCGACAGATTCGACAGGATCGCCACCGCATCCGCGGCCTCGGTCTGCACCGCCAGGTAGGACACCCCGCCCAACTCGCGGACAGTCACCTCGGCGGTCCCGCCGAACGCTGCCAGGACGGTCTGCGCCTCGGCCGCGGCAAGGTCCGTCGCCGCTTCGGCGTAGACGCGATTGGCCGAGGGTGCAACGAGGAACAGAAAGTCAGTCACGATCGGCCAGGCTACCGGTGGAGGCTGCGAGCACCCTCGGGAAGTGGTCGTTATAGCGACCGAAATCCATGACTACGGCTGTAGTTGGGGCTGGTGTTGGTGGATGGGCGGGGGTGAAACGCGCGAGGCCCCCGGCACCGCTTTCGCAGTGCCGGGGGCCTCGACCGCTCAAGAGCGGAGCAACGCACCGATCAGGCGCGCGGCTTCTCCCGCATTTCGTACGTCGCGATGAGGTCACCGAGCTGCAGGTCGTTGTACGACCCGAGGTTGACACCACACTCGAAGCCCTCGCGGACCTCGGTGACGTCGTCCTTGAACCGGCGCAGGCCGGCCACTTCGATGTTCTCGGACACGACAACACCGTTTCGGGTGATGCGCGCCTTCGCGCCACGCTTGATCTCGCCACTGCGGACGATCGAACCGGCGATGTTGCCGAACTTGGAGGACCGGAAGATCTCGCGGATCTCGGCGGTTCCCAGCTCGACCTCTTCGAACTCCGGCTTGAGCATGCCCTTGAGGGCCTGCTCGATCTCTTCGATCGCCTGGTAGATGACCGAGTAATAGCGAACCTCGACACCTTCCTTGTCGGCGTACTCGGCGTTCTGACCTTCGGCTCGCACGTTGAAGCCGATGATCACCGCGCTCGAAGCAACCGCGAGGTTGATGTTGTTCATCGTGATCGCACCAACACCACGGTCGATGATCCGCAGGTCGACCTCGTCGCCCACGTCGATCTGCATGAGCGCATCTTCGAGGGCTTCGACCGAACCGGACACGTCGCCCTTGAGGATGAGGTTGAGCGTCTCGACTCGACCAGCAGCGAGCTGCTCGTTGAGGTCCTCCAGGCTGATCCGCTTGCGCGCCTTGGCCAGGCTGGCCTGACGGTCGGCAGCTTCACGCTTCTCGGCGATCTGACGGGCCGTGCGGTCGTCCGGAGCGACGATGAACGTGTCACCTGCGCGCGGGACGGAAGCCAGACCCATGACCTGCACCGGACGGGACGGGCCCGCTTCGGTGAGGTTGTTGCCGTGTTCGTCAAGCATCGCGCGGACACGGCCGTGGGCCGTTCCGGCCACGATGGCGTCTCCGACGTGCAGCGTTCCCGACTGCACCAGCACGGTCGCGACCGCACCGCGGCCACGGTCGAGGTTTGCCTCGATCGCGACACCACGGGCGTCCTTGTCCGGGTTGGCGCGCAGGTCGAGCGACGCGTCGGCGGTCAGCAGCACAGCCTCGAGCAGCTCGTCGATGTTCTCGCCCTGCTTGGCCGAAACGTCGACGAACATGGTCTCGCCGCCGTATTCCTCGGCGACCAGGTTGTACTCGGTCAACTGCTGGCGGATCTTCTGCGGGTTGGCGCCATCGACGTCGATCTTGTTGACCGCGACCACGATCGGCACGTCGGCCGCCTGGGCGTGGTTCAACGCTTCGATCGTCTGCGGCATCACACCGTCGTCGGCCGCGACCACCAGGATGGCGATGTCGGTCACCTTCGCACCACGTGCACGCATGGCGGTGAACGCCTCGTGACCCGGGGTGTCGATGAAGGTGATCGCACGATCGATGCCTTCGTGTTCCTTGTGGATCTGGTAGGCACCGATGTGCTGGGTGATGCCACCGGCTTCGCCGGCCTGGACCTTCTCGTTGCGGATGGCATCCAACAACCGCGTCTTACCGTGGTCGACGTGACCCATGACGGTCACCACGGGAGGACGCGCCTGCAGGTCTTCGTCATCCTCGGCTTCAGCCTCAGCCTCAAGGTCGAGTCCGAAGGAGTTGAACAACTCCTTCTCCTCGTCCTCGGGAGAAACGACGCGGACGTCATAGCCAAGCTCGACACCGAGCAGCTTGAAGGTGTCCTCATCCAGCGACTGCGTCGCCGTGGCCATCTCGCCGAGGTGGAACAGCACGGTGACCAGCGATGCCGGATTCGCATCGATCTTGTCGGCGAAGTCCGTCAGCGAGGAGCCGCGACGCACCTGCACGATGGTGAAACCGTCGCCACGGGGCACGGTGACACCGCCGATGCTCGGCGCCTGCATCTGCTCGAATTCCTGACGCTTAGCGCGCTTGCTCTTGCGGCCGCGGACCTTTCCGCCGCCTCGACCGAACGCACCTTGGGTGCCGCCACGACCACCGGGGCGGTTGCCACCGCCACCGGGACGACCGAAGCCACCGCCGCCACCGGGGCGACCTGCGCCACCAGCGCCGGGACGACCAGCGCCACCGCCGCGCGCCGGGCGTTCACCCGGACGAGCCACAGCCGACTGGTTCGGCATCATGCCGGGGTTCGGACGCGCACCGCCACCGCCACCGGCGGGAGCACCTGCACCCGCACCCGGACGGGGAGCACCCGGACGAGCGCCGGCCGGACGCGGGCCCGCTGCACCACCGGTGCCACGAGCCGCCGCCGGACGGGGCATGCCCTGGCTGGGAGCGAACGGGTTGTTGCCCGGACGGGAAGGCTGCGACGATCCGCTGCGCATTCCCTGGTTCGGGCTGAACGGGTTGTTGCCCGGACGCGGCGCGGAGTTGCCCGGACGCGGGCCGGGGCGGCTGCCGCCCTGGCGCTGGTCACGGCCACCATCGCGACCACCATCACGACCACCATCGCGACCGCCCTCACGAGCCGCCGGTGCGGCGGGTGCGGGAGCAGCAGGGCGAGCGCCCGGCTTGGGAGCCGGACGGTTGCCTGCCGGCTTCGCGGCGGGTGCGCCGGCAGCCGGAGCTGTCTGCGGGGTCGCCTCGGCAGGCGCCGGGGTCGAGGTTTCGGGCGCCGGGGTTGCCACAGCAGCCGGAGCCGGGGTTTCGACAGGAGCCTGCGGCTCGGGAGCCTTCGGGCCTGGACGCGGACCCGGCGCAGCAGCGGCGGGCTTCGACGTTGCGGGCTTCGCCGGGCTCGGCGTTGCAGCGGGAGCCGGCGCAGCCGGCGTTGCCGCGGACGGGGTTGCAGCGCCCGGCTTGGGCGCCGGACGGCTCGCGCCGGGCTTCGGCGCAGCAGCGGCGGTGGAGTTGCCGGCGCCTGCGGTAGCGGGCGGGTTCTCCTTGATCTTGCGCACCACCGGAGCTTCGATGGTCGAGCTCGCCGTCTTGACGAACTCTCCCTGCTCCTTCAGATACGCAAGCAGTTCTTTGCTCTCGATCCCGAGCTCTTTTGCGAGCTCGTGAACTCGGACCTTAGCCACACTTCTCCTTCGAGGTTGCGACGGTCCGAGCGGCGTTCTCACGCAGGACGAACCGTCAGTAGAGGGTGCTCATCGCTGAGTACTCATCGGGTGCTCATAGCGTCAAACCCGCTTTCGGTTCTCTACCGGCGCGTCATCGGGTGATGACACGTGGTGGGCGACCCACTCCACGAGGGAGTCGACGCCCGGTTCACTGGTCGCACGCAGCGCTCGGCGAAAAGCGCGCCGTTGCAGCGCTCTTTCCAAGCAGTGCGATTGAGGGTGGAGCCACGCTCCCCGACCGGGGAGGCGGCCGCGTTCGTCGACCGTCAAACGGCCGTCGGACACCTTGACCCGCACCAGACTGGACCGCTCGTCACGCGCCCGACAACCGACACACGTCCGCATTGACGGCGGTGCATGGTTGATGGACGACGAACTGTCCGCAGCCAAGTCTAGCGCAGCGTTCACGAACCGCTAACCGCGGTATCGGGCCTGATGTCGATCCGCCAACCGGTCAACTTCGCCGCGAGGCGGGCGTTCTGGCCCTCCTTGCCGATAGCGAGCGACAGCTGGAAGTCGGGCACGATGACGCGGGCCGCGCGGCCCTGAAGGTCGGTGATTTCGACCGACTGCACCTGCGACGGGGACAGCGCGGAGGCAACGAAGGTCGCGGGGTCTTCGGAGTAGTCGACGATGTCGATCTTCTCGCCGTGCAGCTCGGTCATGACAGCCCGAACGCGCGAACCCATCGGGCCAATGCAGGCACCCTTGGCGTTGATGCCGGCCACCTTGGTGTGCACCGCGATCTTGGTGCGGTGACCCGCTTCGCGAGCCAGCGCCGCGATCTGCACCGTTCCGTCGGCAATCTCGGGAACCTCGAGCGCGAACAGCTTCCGCACCAGGTTCGGGTGGGTGCGCGACAGGCCGATCTGCGGACCCTTCGGGCCGCGCTTCACGCTCACGACATAACAGCGCAGCCGCTCGCCGTGCTTGTAGCTCTCGCCGGGAACCTGCTCGGCCGACGGCAGGAAGCCCTCGACGGTGCCGAAGTCGACCCGGACCGTACGCGGGTCGCTGGACTGCTGAATGACACCGGCGACGATGTCGCCCTCGCGGCCCTTGAAGTCGCCCAGGATCGCTTCGTCTTCGACGTCGCGCATCCGCTGCACGATCACCTGGCGTGCGGTCGACGCGGCGACGCGACCGAAGTTGGCGGGGGTGTCGTCGAACTCGGGACCGGGGGCGCCCCGGTTGCCCTCGTCGTCGACCTCAGCATCTTCGCGGGCCCAGACCACAACGTGGCCCGAGCGGCGGTCGAGTTCGACCCGCGCGTTGCGGTAGGTGCCCTCAATGCGGTGGTAGGCGGTCAGCATTGCCTGTTCGATGGCGGGCACGATGACATCCATCGGGATCTCGCGCTCCCGCTCAAGTGCGCGCAGGGCGGCCATGTCGATGTCCATCAGTGTTCCTTCGACTCGGATCGGTTGAATTCCACGGAGACTTTGCCCTGACCGATGTCGCCGAAGGCGACCGTACGGACGGACTCGTCGTCGCCGCGCAGGTCGACACCCTCAGCGGCGACGCGGACGATTCGCCCGCTCACGTCGGGGTGACCATCGGTGGTGATCGTGACCAGACGGCCGACATTGCGGCGGAAATGCCGGGGCAGCGTCAGCGGACGGTCGACGCCCGGGGAGGAGACCTCCAGCACATAGGGCGCCTCCCCCATCGCATCGGTCTCGTCGAGGCGATCGGAAATCACCCGCGTGACGTCACCGACCGCGTCGAGGTCTAGGGAGTCGATGCTGCTGGTCTGATCGTCGGCGTCGAGATGGGACAGGTCGCGGTCGACCAGCACCCGAACGAGCCTGCGCTTGCCGGCAGGGGTGACCGTGAGGTCCTCGACGAGCACGCCCAAAGGAGCAACAGCGGTCGACAGGTCGGCCAGGATGCGCTCGTGGCGCTCGGACGGACTGGCACTCATGGCCGGACTCCCTGTGTTTTCGAGTGGGGATCCACCACTCTAATCGGGAGTCACGGCGGCTGACGAATCGCGACCAATGCCCCGGTGATCAGGCGACGTGAATGCCGCACTCCGTCTTGGCGGTGCCGGACCAACGGCCCGCACGAGCGTCTTCACCGGCCAACACTCGGCGGGTGCATGGGGCGCAACCGATCGACGGGTATCCCTGGGAGAGCAACGGATTCATGATCACGTCGTGTTCAGCGACATAGGCCGCCACTTGGTCGTCGCTCCACGTCGCCAGCGGCGCCAGCTTCAGCAACTCACGGCGCTCGTCGTAGGACACGACCGGGGTGTTTGCTCGGCGCTCGGACTCCGAACGGCGCAATCCGGTGGCCCAGGCGGACCGGCCATCGAGCGCCTCGTCGAGCGGGTGGGTTTTGCGCAGGGCGCAGCAGAGGTCGGGATCGCGGTCGTGCAGTTTTGCGCCGTACGCCTCGTCTTGTTGCGCGACGGTCTGTCGCGGCGTGATGTTCAGCAGCCGTACGTCGTATTCCGCGGCCACCCGGTCGCGGGTTTGCAGGGTCTGCGGGAAGTGGTAGCCGGTGTCGAGGAAGACAACCTGGACGCCGGGCACCACGATGCTCGCGACATGCACCAGCACCGTGTCCTGCATCGATGCGGCGACGACGAGGCCATCGCCGAACAGGTCGCCGGCCCACGCCAAAATCTCCTGGGCCGGAGCGTCGGCCAGTTCGCGCGCAGCGGCCTCGGCGATCGCCGGGAGGTCATGGCTCATCGCAGGTCTTCCTCGGCCGCGCGCGCCACCCAGTCGGTGAATCGTTCGTTGCCGGTCCGCTGCGCAGCGAAGGCGGTCACGACGCGCTCGACGTAGTCACCGAGCTCGGCAGAGGTGACCTTGTGAGCGCGCAACTTGCGGCCCCATCCAGTTTCGAGACCGAGGCCACCACCGAGGTGCACCTGGAAGCCTTCGACCTGTTCGCCGGCCTCGGTGGTGACGATCTGTCCTTTGAGGCCGATGTCAGCTGTCTGGATCCGGGCGCACGAGTTCGGGCAACCATTGAGGTGGATCGCCACCGGAACGTCGAGATCGAGATCGGCGAGGCGTTGTTCCAAGTCGGCCACCAGGTCGATCGAGCGCTGCTTGGTGTCGACGATCGCCAACTTGCAGAACTCCAGGCCGGTGCAGGCCATGGTGTAGCGGCGCCACTGCGACGGTCGGGCCTCGAGCCCGATCGCGCGCATACCGACGATCAGTTCCTCGACCTTGTCCGCCGCGACGTCCAGCACCAGCAACTTCTGGTGGGCCGTCAGCCGTACGCGCTGGGACCCAGCATTCTCGGCGAGCGCCGCAACGCGGGCCAGGATGTCGCCGGACACCCGGCCGGAGATCGGCGCGAAGCCGACGTAGGAGTTGCCGTCGATCTGGTCGTGAACACCGACGTGGTCGTAGCGCGTGTCGTCGACCACGGCAGCCGGGCCATCGGGCAGCGCATGCCCGAGGAACTCCTGCTCCAGCACCGCGCGGACCTTCTCCGCTCCCCAGTCCTCAACCAGGAACTTCAGTCGCGCACGACCGCGCAACCGGCGGTAGCCGTAGTCACGGAACAGGCAAACGACGGCGTACCAGACCTCGGGGATCTGCTCGAGGGTGACGAACGCGCCCAGTCGTTGAGCGAACTTGGGATTGGTCGACAGGCCGCCGCCGACCAGCAGGTCGAAGCCGGGACCGAGCTCGGGGTGAACAACGCCGACGAATGAGACGTCGTTGATCTCCGGGACGCTGTCGGGCAGCCAGGCGATGGCGGTTTTGAACTTGCGGGGCAGGTTGGAGATCGTCTGGTCGCCGATGTAGCGACGGGTGATCTCGGCGATCGCCGGAGATGCGTCGATGACCTCGGCTGCGCTCACCCCGGCCACCGGGGATCCGAGGACGACGCGGGGGCAGTCACCGCAAGCCTCGGTGGTGGACAGGCCGACCGCTTCCAGCCGCGCCCAGATGGTGGGGACGTCCTCGATCCGGATCCAGTGCAGCTGGATGTTCTGCCGGTCGGTGATGTCGGCGGTGTCGCGGCCGAACTCGGTGGAGATCTGCGCAATGGTGGTCAGCTGCTCGGTGGTCAGGGCGCCGCCATCGCAGCGGACTCGCAGCATGAAGAATTCGTCGTCGAGTTCCTCGGGCGCCATCGACGCCGTACGGCCGCCGGGAATCCCTTGGCGCCGTTGGGTGTAGAGACCCCACCACCGCATCCGGCCGCGCAGGTCGTCGCCCGGGATAGAAGCGAACCCCTCGCGGGAGTAGACCTCTTCGATCCGACGACGCACGTTCAGCGCGTCGTCCTCGGCCTTGAACTCTTCGTTGTGGTTCAGCGGTTCCCGCTGACCGAGGGCCCATTGACCGTTCGAACGGGTCGTCACAGCAGCAGTCACAATCCATAACGTGCCATTTCGTTTGGTCCAACGCAAAATGATGCACCGCTTCGTCCGTCACGCGAGACGGACGAGTGCTCGGTCGCATGCCAAAATGACCGGCATGACCACCCGGCGCGCCTTGCTCACCGCCGGGCTCGTCTTCCCACTGGCCGGCTGCAGTGTTCGCCTCGAGCGCGATGCACCCGACATCCCGGGGGTCCCCACTCAGGCGCCGCCGGTCGACCAATCCCTGCTGAGCGCCGCGATCACCCGGTTGCGCGCGGTGATCGCCGCGGTCGAGGGCAGCGCGCCGCAATTCGCGGCCCGCCACCGCAGCCAGCTGGAACGACTGATCGCCGTGGCGGCGAGCGACGGGATCACCGCGCCGCCGACGACCCCTGCGGCCGCCACGTCACCTGCTGCAGCCACCTCGCCGGGAGCGACGAGTTCTGCGTCGAGTTCCGTGACGGCGGCCTCCACGGCCCCGTCGTCATCTGTGTTGGCCTCGTCATCGTCTTCCGCTACGCCGTCCACCCCCTCCGCTGCGGCAACCGCTGAGTCAGCGGACCTCTCCGCCGGTTGGTTGCGGCAGGTCGCCGGTGGATCCGACGCCCATCGCCCGATGCTGGCTGCGATCCTCGCTTCCCAGCAATGGGCGGCGGGGTCGCTGAAGGGCAAGCCACTGCCTGCCCGACCCGGCTTGGCCGCCGCCGATGCCGCCGTGGTGCTGCGTCGGCTCTGGGTCGCGACCTATGCCGCGGAACAACTCATCGCGCGCACCCCGACCAAGCAGCGGGCGGGGCTGTCCGTCCTGCTGACCTGGCTTTATGCCGAGCGCAGCCGCCTGACCCTCGAGGCCGGACCGTTGAAGCCGACCGAGCCGTTGTCCTTTGTTCTGCCCACGAACGCCACGGATCCGGCCGCCGCCCGCGCGGTGATGGGTCCCCTGGTGGCCGACATCGTCAGCGCCTGCGCTTCGGCGTCGACCGGCGGCTCGCGCGCCCCATCGATCACCCGGATCATCCAGCTCTGGGGCGACAGCGCGGCGCAAGCGGAGACCTGGGGACATCCACCCACGCCGTTCCTCGGCCTGACGTGAGGTCGATTCCGGCCGCGTTCCGCGAATCCGTCGCCGGCCGACCGCCGGAACCCGACGTCAGCGGCGACGACTGGCTGGCCGCACTCCCCCGGTTGATCGACGACGTGCTCGCCGACTGGTCGCTCACCGTCACCGGGCCGGCGATGTTCGGGCAGTGCGCGCTGGTGCTGCCCGTCGGCGACGCGGTGTTGAAACTGACGTGGCCGCACGCCGAGGCCGCGACCGAACACCTCGCGCTGCGCGCGTGGGACGGACACGGCGCCGTACGGCTGCTGCGGGCTGACCCGCGCCGCTGGGCGCTGCTGCTGGAACGCCTCGACCCCACCGACCTCTCCAGCGTCGACCTGTTGGAGGGCTGCGAGATCATCGGCGGGCTCATCCGCACTCTCGATCGGACGGCGCTCCCCCAGCTGGCAACCCTGTCAGCCACCGCGGCCGGGTGGGAGTCGCTCTGCCACAACGGATCTGCCGGAGTTCCGCGCAGATTCACCGACCAGGCGGCAACCCTTATCCGTGACATGACCAGCGGGCGCGACGTTGACCAGCGGTTGATCCATCAGGATCTGCACTTCGCGAACGTGCTGCGGGCGCAGCGTGCGCCGTGGCTGGCGATCGACCCGAAGGCGCTGAGCGGCGAGTGGGAGTTTGCCGTCGCGCCGGTGATCTGGAACCTGCCCGAGCAGGCAGCGGCCGCGTACAACGTCCGTAGTCACTTGCGCCTGCGACTCGGCTTGGTCTGTGAGGCGGCGGGCCTCGACGAGGACCGCGCGGCGGCCTGGACCTTCGTACGCGTCGTGGTCAACGCGTTATGGGGCGACGACTCGCCCGAGTGGGTCACCCGGATGATCACCATCGCCAAGGCGATGACGGACTAACCCCTGCGTTCGCCGCGCGCTTGTTGCCCGCAACGTGATGGAGCCGGGCCCCCGAACGGGGACCCGGCTCCATGACGTACGAGGGTTCAGCTCACTTCGCGGCGTACTGCTGGACGACAGAGGCGAACGAGTTCTGCTTGGTCAACAGCGTGTTGAACGCCGTCTTGTCGTTCGAGGTGCTCTTGCCGTTGATGATGATCGTCGGGGTGCCGTTGACACCGTTCTTGCCCGAACGGGTCTCGGTGGCCTCGACGTACTTCTTGTACTTGCCCGAGTCGAAGCACTTGTTGAAGGTGGTCAGCGCGCTGCCCTTGATGCCGGCTTGTGAGCCGAGCGACTTCAGCAACTCGGTGGTGTAGCCGGCGCCCTCCTTCGCGGGCTGGTTGGCGTAAACCAGGCTGTGATACTCGGGGAACTTGCCCGCGTCAGCGGCGCAGAAGCCCGCGCTGGCGGCGTCGGCCGAGGCCGTGTTGCCGAAGTTGTTGTCGAGGAACGTCATCATGTGGACCGTCAGCTTGATCTGCCCGGCCTGAGCCATCTGCATGACCTGGCTGCCGTTCAGTTTCTCGAAGTCATTGCAGATCGGGCACTGGAAGTCCTCGTAGAGCTGGACCTCGGGAACGCCGGCCTGCGCCTTCTCCGGGTAGATCTTCAGACCGTTGCCATCGGCGACCGAGTTCGTCGGGCCGGCGGCAGCAGTCTTGGTGCTGCCGGAGGAGTTGATCAGGACGGCGGCGAAGGCGCCGATGACCAGCGCGACGACCAAGACGGTGGCGACGATCAGCTTGATCCGACCGTTGTCCTTGGGCTTGGCCGCGGCCAACTTCTGCGACGCATCGGGACGGGGCATGTGATGAATTCCTTCGGATGGTTCGGGAGTGGTGGCACCGCGAGGGCAACGACGCGGCGGTGGCCAGGGTTCCGGGTCGGTATTAGCCGAACACCAAGCGGTCGACGCTGAACTTCGTACGGTCCCAGATGACTAGCCAGCCGGCCAGTATCAACAGGCCGACGTCACGCAGCGTTTCGGTGCCGTAGGCCGGGTCGGCGGTCGCGCCACCCCCGCCGAAGCAACCGCAGTCGATCTTGATGCCGCGCGCCCAGACCGAGATGATCCCGATCAGGAAGGCGATCATCAACAGGCTGCCGATAACTGCGGCGAACCTGGTCATGAACCCGATGATGAGGAAGACCCCGACCACAATCTCGACCCAGGGCATAACCATGCCCCAGGCGTTGGCGAGGTCATAGCCGAGCAGTTGGTAGGCGCGGGTGGCCTGCTGGGTCTCGGGGATGTTGCCGGCCTTGGTCACGCCGGCGACCAGCATCACCACGCCGAACACGAGGCGGGCGACCAGTCCAATCCATGGCTTGACGGCAGCAGATCGGCCGGTGGTGATCGATTCAGTCACGTTCAGTTCCCTCGGGTCGGTTGTCGGCAGGATTGTGACATGTCAACCTGTGGCGCCGAACTGGTGGGCGACATCCCAGCCGATCTTCAGGATGAACGCCGAAACGACCACGACGAACACCAACCGTACGAAGCCCGCGCCGCGGGCCACCGCCGTACGGGCGCCGATGTAGCCGCCGGCCATGTTCGCCGCGGCCATCGACAGACCTAAGCCCCAGTAGCCCGCGCCTTGCGGGAGGAAGATCACCAGCGACGCCAGGTTGGTGGCGAAGTTGGCGATCTTGGCCTTGGCCGAGGCTTCCAGGAAGGCGTAGCCCAGCAGCCCGACCATCGCGAACACCAGGAACGATCCGGTGCCAGGGCCGAGCGCGCCGTCGTAAATACCGATCAGGAATCCGGCGCCTGCGGCGGTGACGATGTGTCGTCGTCCGGTGTGGCGCAACACGGTCTCGGCGCCGAGGCTCGGCTTGGCGAGCGTGTAAATCATCACCGCGATCAGCGCCACGAGAATGATCGGGTTGAACGCCGATCGCGGCAGATGGCTGGCGATCAACGCCCCCAGCAGCGATCCGGCGAAGGCCGGCACCGCCAGGGCGACCGCCGTACGAGGGTCGGGTCTGACCCGCCGCCAATAGGTCACGCTGCTGACCGAGGTGCCCGCGATCGAGGCCATCTTGTTGGTGGCCAGCAGTTGCACGGGCGCCGCGCTCGGAAACGCGACGAGCAGGGCCGGGAGCTGCACCAGCCCGCCCCCGCCCACGACGGAATCGATCCAGCCGGCAAACAGCGCCGCTAGGACCAGCAGCACGAAGACGGTGATACTCAGGTCGGCCACGTGGGTCAGGCCTCGTGGTTCCAGCGCCGGACGTGGTCGACCACCTGGTCGAGGCTCTGCACGACGGCGTCGGGTTCCACGGCCACTTCAACCCGTTGGTCAACCGGAATGTCGCTGTGCGGAACGAGGATCGCCCGCATACCGACCTGCTGGCTGCCATGGATGTCTTCGAAGAGCCGGTCCCCGACGTAGACGCACTGTGCCGGTTCAACCCCGACAGCGGTCGCAGCCGCACGGAAGGCCTGCGGGTGCGGCTTGGCCCATGGCGTCTCGCTGGAGTAGACGTCTGCATCGATCAGGTCGAGAACCCCGTCGCGGGCGAAGATGCCCCGATGGTGCTCGCGGGACCAGATCGTGTTCGACAGAACACCGACACGAATTCCGTTCTCCCGCAACCGTTCCCACAGTGGTCGTACGAGTGGGTCGGTGTGGGTGTGTTCCTCCCAGAACGCGACGTGTTGGCGTAGGGCGACAAGATGCCGCGGGTCATCGGGGTCGAGCCCGGCGGCGCGCACGATGCTCTCCACGCTGGCGCTTGTGTGATCGGTGCGGGCGTGAGCCCACGCCGCGTTGCTGGCGGCAACGATCCGGTCGGCCAGCGCATCGGCGCCCGCCGGATCCCAGACGTGGGCGTAGCCGAGCCACTCGCGGTGATAGTCGATGTCACCGTGCCAGGGGGTGAGGGTGCCGCCCCAGTCGAAGATGACCGCACCGACGCTCACTCGCCACGCACCTCGCGGAGGGTCTGCGCCACCAACTCTTCGATGGCGACCTCGCGGCGTTCGCCACTGCGGCGGTCCTTGAGTTCAGCCTTGCCCTCGGCCAAGCCCTTGCCCAGCACCACGATGGTCGGGACACCGATCAGCTCAGCGTCCTTGAACTTCACCCCGGGCGAGACCTTCGGACGGTCGTCGTAGAGCACCTCAAGGCCCTGGGCCTCGAGCGCGGCCACCGTCTCCTGCGCCTTGATGAACGCCGCGTCGTCCTTGCTCGCGACAACGATGTGGACATCGGCCGGCGCAATTTCGCGCGGCCAGACCAGGCCGTACTGGTCGAGGTTGTCTTCGGCGATCATCCCGACCGAGCGGGTGACGCCGACGCCGTACGACCCCATGGTGACCGTGGTGAGCTTGCCGTTCTCGTCGAGCACCTTCAGCCCGAGCGCCTCGGCGTATTTGGTGCCGAGCTGGAAGATATGGCCCATCTCGACGCCGCGGGCCAGCTTCAGACCGCTGCCGTTCGGGCCGATGTCCCCCTCGCGCAGCTGCGCGGCCTGGATGGTGCCGTCGGCGGTGAAGTCGCGGCCGTGGACGAGGTCGATGACGTGTTTGCCGTGCTCGTCGGCGCCGGTGACCCAGGCCGAACCCTGCGCGATGCTCGGGTCGAGCAGGTAGCGGATGCCGCTCCCCTTCTCCGACCCCAGAACGCCGGGGCCGATGTAACCCTTGGCCAGCATCGGGTAGTCCTTGAAGTCCTTCTCCTCGAAAGGCGTGACGGCGGCCGGCTGGACCTGCACCTCGAGCCGCTTCTCGTCGACCTCACGGTCGCCGGGGACGCCGATCGCCAGCGGCTCGCGGGTGCCGTCGGGCTGCACCAGCATCACGATGACGTTCTTCAGGGTGTCGGCCGCGGTCCACGTACGGCCGTCGGTGCGCGGGTGGTTCGCGTTCAGCGCGTCGACGAGGGTGTCGATGGTCGGGGTATCGGGGGTGTCCTCGACGTGGGCCGGCCCGGCCGTGATCTCCACCGGCGGCGCTTGCGGGATTTGCACGGCCTCGACATTGGCGGCGTAGCCGTGGTCGTCTCGTACGAAGGTGTCTTCACCGATGTCGCTCACCGCGAGGAACTCCTCGCTCGCGGAGCCACCCATCGCGCCGGCGTCGGCCTGCACGATCACGTATTCGAACCCGAGCCGGTTGAAGATCCGGATGTAGGCCTCGCGGTGGGCGTCGTAGGACTTCTGCAACCCAGCCGCGTCGATGTCGAAGGAGTAGGAGTCCTTCATGATGAACTCGCGCCCGCGCAGGATGCCCGCCCGCGGACGCGCTTCGTCGCGGTACTTGTTCTGCATCTGGTAGAGCGAGACCGGCAGGTCCTTGTAGGAGGAATACATGTCCTTCACCGCGAGGCAGAACATCTCCTCGTGGGTCGGGCCCAGCAGCATGTCGTTGGCCCGACGGTCCTGCAGGCGGAACAGGTTCGGGCCGTATTCGTTCCAGCGACCGGTCTGCTCGTAGGGTTCGCGCGGCAGCAGTGCAGGGAACTGCACCTCTTGGCTGCCGATGCGGTCCATTTCTTCGCGGATGATGCCCTCGACCTTGGCGCGGACCTTCAGTCCGAGCGGCAGCCAGGTGTAGATGCCCGGGGCGACGCGCCGGATGTAGCCGGCTCGGACCAGCAGCTTGTGGCCAGGCAGTTCGGCATCGGCCGGGTCCTCGCGAAGGGTTCGCAGGAACAGGGTCGACATGCGCATAGCCACCGGGGAACTCCTTGGGCGTGTGGGACAGGACTGCTGGCCAGCCTATCGAGCCCGCGCCCCCACCCAAATCCGCGTGAGTTTGGCGCGAGGGGGCGAGGGACGACGCATCAGGCGGGCAGGGCGCGGCGGGCGATGGTTCGCGCGTCGGCAGCGGCCGGGAGGGTGCCGAAGACGCCGTCCCACTCCCCCGCGATCCGGCTCGCCACGAAGGCGTCGGCGACTGGGGCCGGGGCGTGCTGGGCCAGCAGCGCCGCTTGCAAAAGCACCGCCATCCGGGAAGTCAGCGACCGGGCGCGTCCCTGCGCCGCATCGAGGTCGGCCGCAGCCTCCAACAGGTCGAGCATCAACTGGTCGGCGGCGGCGTCCAGCACCGCGTGGGCTCCCGCGGCCTTTCCGATCTCCGTTCGCCACGCCTCAACCGACTCCGGCGACTTCGCCAGAACCCGCAGCAGATCGAGGGCGTTGACGTTGCCGCTGCCCTCCCAGATCGAGTTCAACGGTGACTCGCGCACCAGCAACGGCATCCCGGATTCCTCAACGTATCCATTTCCGCCGAGACACTCCATCGCCTCGACGGTCACCATCGGCGCCCGCTTGCAGACCCAGAACTTCGCCAGCGGCAACGCCATCCGACGCAGCGCGAGCTCGTGGTCATCGTGGGGTGACTCGACTGCGCGCGCCAACCGCAGCGCAAGGTGCGTGGCGGCCTCGGACTCGATCGCCAGATCGGCCACGACGTTGGTCATCGCCGGTTTGTCGAGCAGGGTTCCACCGAACGCGGATCGCTGGGAGACATACCAACTCGCCTCTGCGACAGCGCGTCTCATCAATGATGCGGACCCGAGCACGCAATCCAGACGGGTGGCCGCGACCATCTCGATGATCGTCGCTACCCCGCGCCCCTCGTCGCCGAGCCGGGTTGCGCAGGCGCCACGGAACTCCAGCTCGCTCGACGCATTCGACCGGTTGCCGAGCTTGTCCTTCAGCCGCACGATCTCGATCGCGTTGCGCGTTCCGTCCTGTTTCACCCGCGGAACCAAGAAGCAGGACAGCCCCTGCGGCGCCTGCGCCAACACCAGGAACAGGTCGTTCATCGGCGCCGAGGTGAACCATTTGTGGCCGAACAGTTCGTACGAACCGTCGTCCTGCCGCTGCGCCCGCGTCACGTTCGTGCGTACGTCGGAGCCGCCCTGCTTCTCGGTCATGCCCATCCCGACCAGCAGCCCGGCCTTGCCGTGCGGCTCCCGCAGCCCGAAGTCGTACGTCGGTGAGGCGATCAGGTCGGTCCATTCTTTCGCGAGGGCGTCGTCGGCCCGCAGCGCGGGAACCGCGGCGTACGTCATCGTCAGCGGGCAACCGTGGCCCGGTTCGAGCGGCGTCCAGGCGATATAGCCGGCCGCTCGGCGCAGGTGTGGCAACGGCGCCTCACTGACCCAGGCGGTCGCGCCCAGGCCGTGGGCAAGCCCGCGACGCATCATGTGATGCCAGCTCGGATGGAAGTCGATCTCGTCGACCCGCTGGCCGAACCGGTCGACCGTCCGCAGCGTCGGGCCGTGCTCGTTGGCCAGCATCCCGTGGTCGCGGGTCTGCGCGGAGCCCGCCTCCACCCCCAGGTCATCCAGCGAGGTCAGCAACGTCTCGGCGAGATCCCCAGCCTGAGCGCGTACGGCGTCGACGAGGGCTGCGTCGCCGCGTACGGCATGATGTCCGACGAGCGGCGTCGGCTGATTGGTCGGGATGCGAGCGAATACGTCGACGTCCATGACTCGAATCTATCCACGCCTGTCGCGCGAGGGGACCAGTTGATCCACACGACACCACTTCGGTTGCGGGACAAGCAATTCGACGCGTCCCGCCCTGCAGTCATGGCGATTGTGAACCGCACACCTGACTCGTTCTGGTCGGGCAATCGGCATGACTCGTTCGACTCGGCCCTGCAGGCATTGGATGCCGCGGTCGAGGCAGGCGCCGACATCATCGACGTGGGTGGGGTTCGTGCCGGCCAGGAGGGCGACTGGGTCGACGACACCGCGGAAATCGAGCGTGTCGTGCCTTTCCTTCGCGAAGCGCGCGAGCGGCACCCCCAGGTGTTGCTCTCCCTGGACACCTGGCGGGCGTCCGTCGCACGGGCCGCGGCCGGTTACGTCGACCTCGTGAATGACACCTGGGCCGGCAGTGACCCCGAACTCGCTACTGCCGCAGCGGAATTGAATGCGGGCTACGTCGTCAGCCACACCGGCGGCCTGCCGCCGCGTACGGACCCGGTCGGCATCCGCTACGCCCCCGCCGGGGCGGGACGCGCCGCCGAAGATGACGCGGTCGTCGCGTCGGTGGTGCGGACCCTGCGCGAGGGGGCAGAGCGCGCCGTGGCGGCCGGCGTACGCCCCGACGCAGTCGTCGTTGACCCCACGCTCGACTTCGGCAAGACCACCCATCACTCGTTGGCGGTGTTGCGCGCGACCGATCAGGTCAGCGCCCTGGGATTCCCTGTGCTGCAAGCACTTTCGCGCAAGGACTTTGTGGGCGAGACGCTGGACTTGGAGGCCGACGACCGACTCGAGGGCACCCTCGCGGCGACCGCGATCGCGGCGTGGATGGGAACGGTCGTATTCCGCGCTCATGACGTTCGGGCCACCCGGCGGGTGGTCGACATGATCGCCGCGATTCGGGGCGACCGGGAACCGGCCGTCGCGACCCGCGGCGAGCCCGGGGATGGTCCCTCGACGCTGTTGCGCTGACTCCGGCGCGATCGCCGGGGGCTGAGGTCAGGCCGTGCGGGCAGACCACGCCCACTTCACCAGCGGCCACTGCAGCGGCAGACGAGCGACGGTTCCGGCAGCCCTCGCAACCCGGGCGCCCGTGGGTCGACGGCGCGCAGATCGGACCGCATCGACGGTCATCTGCACGTTTCCGGGGAACACACCAACCAGCAGCGCCGCTGACGCGGGTCCAGCAACGCGGCGCGTGGCAGGGACCAACAGCCCTGCCGCGCAAGCCAACTCGGCGACGCCCGAGGCGAGGACGACCTCCCGCTCGTGACCAATCATCGACGGGACCAGCGGCTCAAACACCTGCGGGCGAACGAGGTGGATGATCCCGGATGTGGCAAAAGCACCGGCGACCACGCGGGCGCCGAGGGGCAGGGAAGTGAGGGGCAGGGAAGTCATGCGCCGACCGTACGCCGGGTCAGAGAATGACCGTCGAGAAGGTGTCGACCTGGCGGAACCCGCAGCGCTCGTAGGTGCGGATCGCGGCGGTGTTGAAGTCGTTCACATAGAGCGAGACGGTGCGGGCGTGGTGTTCCAGAACGTGTCGCACCACCGCATGCATCGCCGGGGTGGCCAGTCCGCGGCCACGCAGTTCGGGCGCCACCCAGACCCCCTGCAACTGCGCGACACCAAAGGCCAACGACCCGATGTCCGCCTTGAACACGACCCGGCCGGCCTGGACCATCACGTAGGTGTGGCCGCGGTTGATCAGCCCCGCCACCAGGCGCCGGTATTCGCGGTCGGAACCGTAGAACGGCGGATAGCCGATCTCGCCGGTGAACATGTGGGCAGCCGCGGGCAGAACCAGGTCGACCTCGTCGGGCCGCGCGGGCCGCACCCGCGGATCCAGGTCGACGTCGGGACGCAGATCCGCAGCGGTCATCGACATCACCGGCTGAGCCGTCCGGACCGTACGAGGCGTGCCCCAGTCGCGTTCGAGCCGTCGCCACAGCGGCAGCACCTGCTCCGAGCGACCAAACAGCGAGGAGCTGCGACGTCGATAGCGCCGCAAACGGGCGGCGTAGAGCTCGATCTCGTCAGCCGCGACTTCCACCGGGACCACGTTCGCGGAGGTCCAGCACATCGACCTCAGGTCGTCTGCGGGGTGGATGCTGACCAGGTTTTGCACCGCGTGGCGGCCGCCGGCGAGCAACCGGGCGGCGACAAAAACGTGGACGTCGGGACGGGTCGCGCACAGTTGCAGCGCAGCATCGAACCCGCTCTGGGGAACGACATTGGGAACTCGATGGGTGCGCAGCACCCCCCTAGCCTGCCAAGTCGACGCCCAGATTGGCGGGATATCCCACCAGCGTGCTGGATAGGCTGCCAATCATGACTGCGGAACCGACCTCCTCGTCCCCGATCGGCACCCCAGTTCACCTCGACTTCCGCAAGTACGACGACCGCGAACATTGGCAGGAGCATTACCACCTGCTCGGCGTCGACGAGGTGGGTGTGTGGCTCGGGATGGCGCAAGGTGTGTCCTTCGCCCGACCCGGCGTCAACGTCGTGGCGAAATCGGACACCGTACGGCTGCTGCCGCACGGTGCGCTGTGGGCCGCCTGCTTCAACGCACCCGGCCCCGACGTGACCATTTCCACGTACGTCGACATCACGACCCCGGTCCGGTGGACGCGGACTCCCGACGGTTTACGGGCGACTCTGGAAGACATCGACCTCGACGTCATCGAGCGCCCAAGCGGCGAGATCTACATCGACGATGAAGACGAGTTCGCTGACCACACAGTCGAATTCGGTTATCCACCTGAGCTGGTCGCGGCCACCCGGCAGGCCGCCGACGAGGTGTTCGCGATGGTGCAGAGCCATGTCGCGCCGTTCGACGGCAGCGGCGCGGGCTGGCTGGCCCGCGTCATCCACTGAGCCCTGGATCAACGCAGCGGCCGGCCAGTTGAACCGGCCGGCTGCTGCTTAAGAAGGACTTCAGCTGACGGTGACCGACGGCGCTCCTGCACCGGCCTCGTCGATGGGCTCGCCCATCTCCTCGGCGATCCGCATCGCTTCTTCAATCAGGGTCTCCACGATCTGGCTTTCCGGGACGGTCTTGACGACCTCGCCCTTCACGAAGATCTGGCCCTTACCGTTGCCGGAGGCGACACCCAGGTCGGCCTCGCGGGCCTCCCCCGGACCGTTGACGACACAGCCCATGACGGCCACACGCAGCGGCACAGTCATGCCTTCGAGGCCCTTGGTGACCTCTTCGGCGAGGGTGTAAACGTCGACCTGCGCGCGGCCACAAGAGGGACACGACACGATCTCCAGCTTGCGCGGCTTCAAGTTGAGGCTCTGCAGAATCTGGTTGCCGACCTTGACTTCTTCGACCGGCGGGGCCGACAGCGAAACCCGGATCGTGTCGCCGATGCCCTTGGACAACAGGGCGCCGAAGGCGGTCGCCGACTTGATGGTGCCCTGGAATGCCGGACCGGCCTCGGTGACGCCGAGGTGGAGCGGCCAGTCGCCGCGCTCGGAGAGCATCTCGTAGGCCCGCACCATCACGACGGGGTCGTTGTGCTTGACGGAAATCTTGAAGTCATGGAAGTCGTGTTCTTCGAACAACGACGCTTCCCAGACCGCCGACTCCACCAGGGCCTCAGGGGTGGCCTTGCCATATTTGGCCAGCAGTCGCGGGTCGAGCGAACCGGCGTTGACACCGATTCGGATCGAAACGCCAGCGTCTTTGGCCGCCTGGGCGATCTGCTTGACCTGGTCGTCGAACTTGCGGATGTTGCCCGGGTTCACCCGGACCGCCGCACACCCGGCGTCGATCGCGGCGAAGACATACTTCGGCTGGAAGTGGATGTCGGCAATCACCGGGATCTGAGACTTCCTGGCGATCGCCGGCAGGGCTTCGGCGTCGTCCTGGCTCGGGCAAGCCACTCGTACGATGTCGCAGCCCGACGCGGTCAGCTCTGCGATCTGCTGCAGCGTGGCGTTGATGTCAGTGGTGGGAGTCGTGGTCATCGACTGCACGCTGATGGGTGCGTCACCACCGACCTCGACCTTGCCGACCTTGATCTTGCGCGTCTTGCGGCGCGGGGCCAGCACGGGCGGCGGCAGTGGCGGCATTCCGAGATTGACGTTCATGCCTCAAGTATCACGCACGGCCACGCAGGTGCAGCGACTTGGTGTCGGTGTCGAGCACCGCCCGGGCACCGATCGGCAGCGACTGCAACGAAACCCCATGGCCCACATCGAGACCGGCGAGCACCGGCACCTCGAGGTCGCCGAACCGGTCGCGCAACAGAGCGGCCACCAACGAGGGCTCGTCGCAGCGGTCCCAGGTTCCCAGCAGCACCCCGCGTACGCCGTCGAGGTAGCCGCTGCGCCGCAACTGGGTGAACATCCGGTCGAGCCGGTAGGCCGTCTCGTCCTCATCTTCCAGGAACATCAACGCGTCCCGGGCGGACACGGCGGTGTCGCTGCCGGCGGTCGCGACCAACAAGGACAGGCAGCCACCGACGAGGACGCCCTCGGCGCGACCGGGTGTGATCGTCCAGCCGCCCGGGAAGTGCAGCTGCGGCGGGTCGCCGAACAGGAATCCGCGCAGACTGCGCTGCGCAGGCTCGCCGAAGAAGTAGCTGGTGGCGGGCATCGGCCCATAGAGACTCACCCACTGCAAGTGGCGCAGCACAGCTTCCAACACCGCGGTGACATCTGAGAACCCCACTACCCAGCGGGGGCGAGGGTGCTGCGCGGCGAGCGCCGGCCAGTCGATGAGTTCCAGCGCGCGGGGCGCGCCGTCGCCGCCTTTGGCGAAGATAACGGCGTCGAACTCGGGGCCGGTCAGGGCGTGGACCAGGTCGTCGGCGCGCATCCGGTCGCTGCCGGCAAGATGCGGAAATGTCTCGTTCGGCGCAGCAAGGGCCGACGGCAGCACCACCGGATCGAGCTCCCAGTTCCGCAGCACCTGCAGGCCGCGAGCCAGGACTTCTTGATTGACCGGGCCACTGGCGGAAAGGACGGCCACCTGCGAGCCAGGGCGCAGGCGGTCAGGACGCCGGTTCACAGCTTGATCGGGTTGACGATGTCGGCGTAGGCCAACAACACGAACATGACGATCAGCAGCAGCGAGACACCGTAGGCAATCGGCATGCCCTTCGCCGCGTCGGCGTAGATCGGGCCGGAGATTCCGCGGGCGCGGGCGATCGCGCGCTTGAGCGCTTCCCACAGGGCGGTGGCGAGGTGGCCGCCGTCTAGCGGCAGCAGCGGGACCAGATTGAAGACGAACAGCGCCATGTTCAGCCCGGCCACCATCAACAAAAGGAACGCGAGCTTGTCGGTCCAGGCCGGGGCGGCGTTGGTGACCTCACCGGCCAACCGGCCGACGCCGACGACCGAGACCGGACCGTTCGCGTCGCGAGTTCCACCACCGAACGCGGCTCGGGCAACACCGACCATCTTCTGCGGGATCTTTACGAACACCGAAGCGGTTCCGCTGAAGGCGCTCCAGACCTGCCCCGGAGCCTCCGTCAGTGAAGTGCGGTGAGTCTTCGAGGTTCCACCGATGGCCGCTCCGACCACGCCGACCCGCACTGTCTCGGTCTCCCCCAGCCAATTCACGACCGGGGTTCCGTGGGAGTCATATTTCGGCATCGTCCGCTGCACTGGCGTGACCTGGATGGTGCGCCGTGCACCGGCTCGCTCCACCACGAACGGGATCGGTCGGCCGGCATTGCGACGAATCACATCGGTCGCCTGCTGGCTCGTGGTGATCGGGACCCCGTCGATCGACACGATCCGGTCTTTGGCCGTGAGGCCGGCTTGTTGCGCGGGCGACTGCTCGTTGGCTGGGCACTGCGTGGTCGAGCCCTTAGCCGTGGTCGGCAGGCACTGCTGCACGCCGGCGATGTCGGCGGTCACCTGCTGCGGCAGTCCGATGCCGCAGTTGACGACGGTCAGCAGGACTGCGCTGATCACCAGGTTCATGAACGGCCCGCCGAACATGATCACGAGCTTGTTGATGGTCGGCAGTTTGTAGAAGACCCGGTCGCGGTCGGCAGGAGTGATCTCCTCGTACGCCGCCTCGCGGGCCTGGTCGATCAGTTGGCTGAAGCGACCGGTGGAGGAGGCACGGATGTGCAGGTTTCCCTGGGCGTCAGGTTCTTCCTCGCCACGAGCGGGCGGGAACATGCCGACCATCCGGATGTAGCCACCCAACGGGATGGCCTTCACGCCGTATTCGGTCTCGCCCTTGCGGCGCGACCAGATGGTCGGGCCGAAGCCGACCATGTATTGGGTGACCTTCACCCCGGACTTCTTCGCCGGGACGAGGTGGCCGATCTCATGGAGCGCGATCGACACTGCCACACCGACCAGTAGAAGCAGCACACCCAGGAGGAACATCACGCCGGGCAGTCTCTCACGGGCGTCCGACAACCTTCGGTCCACGCGGGCGGCTGCACCCCGCTGGCATCGCGAGCGCGAGCCCTGGATCGAGGCCTGATTGAGGGCCGAGAATCGCTTCCCCTGGCGCTTTCCCGCCGGCCTCAGCGCACCCGCGACAGGTTCAGACTTGGGCGAGCAACTCCGTGGCACGGGTTCGGGCCCACTGCTCCGCCGCCAACACCTGGTCAACGTCCAGTTCGCCGCCGGGAGAGTGATGTTCGTCAACGACGCGCTGCACGGTGTCGACGATGCCGGTGAACGAGATGCGCCCGTCGTGGAAGGCCCCGACGCACTCCTCGTTGACCGCGTTGTAGACGGCTGGATAGGTCGACCCGGCGCGACCGACCTGACGAGCCAGACGTACGGCGGGGAAGGCCTCGTCGTCCAACGGCTCGAAACGCCAGTCGGCCGCTTTCGTCCAGTCGATCGGGGTCTCGGCGTCGGGCACTCGATCTGGCCAGCCGAGACCGAGCGCGATCGGAACCAACATGGTCGGCAGGCCGAGCTGCGCCACAACGGCTCCGTCGACGAACTCGACCATCGAGTGGATGAACTGCTGCGGGTGCACGACCACCTCGATGTCATCAATCGGGATGTCGAACAACAGGTGCGCCTCGATGACCTCCAAACCCTTGTTGATCAGCGTCGCCGAGTTGGTGGTGATGACCTTGCCCATCGCGAAGTTGGGGTGTTTGAGGGCCTGCGCCGGCGTGACGGTCTTCAGCTCCTCGCGGGGCATCCCGCGGAACGGCCCACCACTGGCGGTGACGATCAACCGGCGCACCTCACCGGCCTCCCCTGCCCGCAGGCTCTGCGCAATCGCCGAATGCTCGGAATCGACTGGCACGATCTGACCGGGCCGCGCGGCCGCTTTGACCACCGGGCCGCCGACGATCAACGACTCCTTGTTCGCCAGAGCCAAAGTTGACCCGGCGGCGAGCGCCGCGAGTGTCGGCCGCAGTCCGATCGATCCGGTGATCCCGTTGAGCACCACGTCGGCGCCGACCGAAGCGACCTGCGTCGAGGCGTCCGGCCCGACGTACAGCTTCGGCGCGAAACCCGGGGCTAGCGCGTGAATGCGATCGAGCAACTCGTCGGCGTTCCCGGCAGCGACCCCAACGACGTCGACCCGCAGCTGCGCCGCCTGGCGGGCGAGCAGGTCCAGATCGCGGCCACCGGCGCTGAGCGCGACGACCCGGAAGCGGTCGGGGTTGGCCAGGACGATCTCGATCGCCTGTGTTCCGATGGACCCGGTGGAGCCGAGCAGGGCGATGGTGCGAGGTGAGGTCACCCGACCATTGTGCCGCCCGGCTCGTCAGCCAGCAGCGCGAGCACCTGCTGGAGCACCGTCGACCCGTCCGTCGGGCGAAAGCTCACCGGACGTGTGTCGCCCGGAACAGAACAGGTTGACCAGGCACCGCGCGCGCCGATCATGACTCCGAGCAGCGGTCCTCGTTCGCGGTCGGGGCGCCAGACCGTGGCGTCGAGTCGGGATCGCACCTCGCCCCACGGCGGATTGCAGGGATCGACACAGACGGCGGGCCCATGACCAGCGACGAGAGTGTCGGGCGCGATCACCTCGGTGACCAACTTCGTGAGCTGGTCACGCTCGTGTAGGTCGAACTCGTGAACCCCGTCGGGTCCGAGGTCTTCGACCAGCCAGGCCGTCCCGACGTCGTGGACATAGCGAACGTGTTCCACCGACTCGACGTGGATCAGCAGCAAGGTCGCCGCACTATTGCGGCGCAGTTCCAGCATCTGCACGACCTGGACCGGGACCAGCAGCGCTCCGTCGACGGATCGGGGCAGTCCGTGGGCGAACAGGGCACGTTGCGCCACTTCGAGGGCGAGCATCGTCTGAGTTTGATCAAGCCGTCCGAGGAAGGGCGCGGCCACGGCAGGGTGGACGGCGGCGAACAGTTCCAACTCCTCGTCGGTGAGCCGCAGCATCGGAGGGTCGAGACTCATGAGGTCGGCACCATCTGGAACCGGGCAAACGGATCTGCTTCCCCCGTGCGCGGAGTTCGAACCGGCGGGTGCCACGGGGCCGGCGGTCCGTAGGGCAGCTGGACTCGGACCGGACGCCGGGGCAGGACGAAGATCCGCTCCGCAGCCTGGCCGGTCAGTCGGGTTTCCGCCCTGTTCTCCAGCCACCACAGCGCCAGCACTCCGCCGGGGCCGAGCATGCCGTGGTCGCGTTCGTCCTGCAGTGACTGTTGGGCCGTGGACTCCCAGAAGGTGTTATCGGACAAGTTCTCCTTGTTGTCATACGCCTTGTTGCCCGCCTTCCAGACGGCGTAAGTCGTCAACATCAACGCGCCGCCCAGCTTGGTCTCCGGATTGCGCGACACGAGAACGCCGCTGATCTCAACCAGTCCCATCGCTCGGGTGGCTGGGTCACGCCAACCGGTATAGCCGCCACCAGTGATGACGTCTCTCGCGCCGGGGACCATCGCTTCGGCTGTCCCGATCCCAGAAAGAGCGCGGACCGTCTTCAACAGGACTCCGCCCGCGCGCCCGCGGAACACCGACGACATCCAACCCTTCTCCAGGAAGCCGGTCACCGTTCCCTTCTCAATCACGGTGAGCGCCCCGATCCGTCGACTCGCCAACGCCGGATCGGTCACCGGGCTGCGGGTCTTCCACAGCCAGTAGGACGCCCCGCCCTTCTGGAAGAGGTTCCAATAAGCCAGGCCCATGCCGTAGACCTCCATCCCGCGACGCCACAACGCGGTGGGCGGGGTGTAGGTCGTCAGCGAGAAATGCAAGGCGCGCAGGCTGGTGCGGTGATCGGACCGCACTTGCTCCAGGTCGTGGGTCAACCGGCGGACTAACGCGACCGCAGCGGTGACGTCGGCGGGACTGGTTGCGGTGGGGTCGAGCGGGCCGAGCCTGAGCGCCGTACGGGCATCGCGCAGGTCACGCTCGGCCGCATCGAGTTTCGCGAGCAGCAGCCGTTCGCTGCTCTGATGGCGCTCCAGCGCGCCGGCGAACCGGCGGAGGTCGGCCGCGAGCGGTCGCAGCTGATCGGCCGCGCTGTCGGCATCCGAGGCATGCAGCCTCGCCGCGCAACCGAACTGCAATGCAGCGGTTCCGCCCCAGGAGGCCATGCTCGCCGCCTGCTGGCAACGCGTGGTCCCGGCGTGGCTGGCTAGGGCTTCCGCGCGGTCGGACAGGGTGGTCGCGGCAATGCGCACCTTCTCGGGGTCACCGAGGATGGTGGTCATGAGGCGCTGCCGGTCATCCCGGTGAATACGACGTTCTCGGTCATGGAGTAGTTATCCCCCGCCGATTGCGTGGCCGCGGCAAGGTTGCCGGCTCCAGTGTTCAGGCCGGCGATGGCGACATTCCACGCGCCGCCCAACGCCCGCGCGTCAGCCGCGCACACCCCGTCACCGCAATGGTCGGCCACGGCATTCAACGCCCCGCGTACGTCGGTCGGCGCGAGCCGTATGTTCGTCGCCGAACGCCGCAGCGCGCGCGAATCTGCTTGCAACTGCGACGGATTCACCGTCAGTGACATGACTGCCTCCCCAGAGTTTCGTCTCTGTTCGGAAGCGTATGACCAAACGCGAAGGCGCCCCGGAAGTTATCCCCAGGGCGCCTTGCTGTGGAAAACCTCAGAGGGCGATGCCGACGTACTTCGTCTCGAGGTACTCCTCGATGCCTTCGAAGCCGCCCTCGCGACCAAACCCGGAAGCCTTCACACCACCGAAGGGCGCGGCCGGGTTGGAGACGATGCCCTGATTGACGCCGACCATGCCGTATTCGAGCGCTTCGCTCATTCGCAGCGCGCGCGACAAGTCGCGGGTGAAGAAGTAGGCGACCAGACCGAACTCGGTTGCGTTAGCGCGGCGTACGACGTCGTCCTCGTCGGTGAACGTCTGCAGTCCGGCGACCGGGCCGAAGATTTCCTCCGCGGCCATCCGGGCATCGCCCGGAACGTCGGTCAGCACCGTGGGGGTGAAGAAGTATCCGGTTCCCTCGGCCGGCTTGCCGCCGGTGACAACCTTCGCACCGCGGTTGGTGGCGTCGTCGAGGAGTTCCTGCACTCCACGCACGGCCTTCGCGGTGATCAACGGACCGACGGTCACGCCGTCGTCCATCCCGTTGCCGACTGTCATCGCCGCCATCTTCGCGGCGAACTTCTCGGCGAACTCCGCGGCGACGCTCTGGTGCACGAAGAAGCGGTTCGCTGCGGTGCAGGCCTCACCGATGTTGCGCATCTTGGCCAACATTGCGCCCTCGACTGCCGCATCGACATCGGCGTCGTCAAAGACGATGAAGGGTGCATTTCCACCCAGCTCCATGGAGACCCGCAGCAGCTGCTCGGCCGACTGTTCGACCAGCTTGCGGCCAACGCCGGTCGAGCCGGTGAAGGTGAGTTTGCGAGCGCGCGGGTCGCGGATCAGCGGCTCCATCACACCGCCGGAGTCGGAGGTGGTGATCAGGTTGACAACACCGGCCGGAACGCCCGCCTCGGTGAGCACGTCCATCAGCGCCAGCATGGTCAGCGGGGTCTCGGCGGCCGGCTTGATGACGACCGTGCAACCGGCCGCGAGCGCTGGACCAATCTTGCGGGTGCCCATCGCCAGCGGGAAGTTCCACGGCGTGATCATCAGGCACGGTCCGACCGGCTGCTTCATCGTCATCAGCCGGGTGGCGCCGTTAGGCGCGGTGGACCAGCGGCCGGAGATCCGGACAGCCTCTTCGGCGAACCAGCGGAAGAACTCCGAGCCGTAGGCGACCTCACCGCGGGCTTCGGCCAGCGGCTTGCCCATCTCGAGAGTCATCAGCTCGGCGAAGAAATCGGTGCGCTCGACCAGCAGTTCGTAGGCCTTGCGCAGCATCTCGCTGCGATCGCGCGGGGGCGTACGCGCCCAGTCCGCCTGGGCGGCCGCGGCTGCGGCGAGCGCCGCCTCACCGTCGGCGGGCGAGGCGTCGGCGACAGTGGCCAACACCTCCTCGGTGGCGGGGTTGTGCACGTCGAGGGTGCGACCACCCTGCGCGTCGCGCCACTGGCCGCCGATGAACAGTTGGGTCTTGACCTGCGAAACCGCGTTGGCACTCATGCGCTCAGTATTGCGCCGACCGCGGCGCCCCGCAGCAAGGGGCCACTTGCCCGCCCGCGACCCTCCCCACTTGTCCGGGCCCGCCCCACCCCACTTGTCCGCCATTTCGGTGGCGTGTCACGGCGTGGATGACGGACAAGTGGGAGGCGGACGAGTGGAGAGGGGCGAGTGGGATCAGGCCGACTTGCGACGGCTGCCGATGAACTGACCAACGACCACCAACACCACCGCGATCAGGAACATCGAGAAACCGATGACGTTGGCCTGGGCCGGGATGCCGCGCAGCGAGGAGACGTAGATGAACTTGGGGAAGGTCGTCACGTCTCCACTGACGAAGTTGGTGATGATGAAGTCGTCGAAGCTGAGCGAGAACGACAGCAGCGCGGCCGACACGATCCCCGGCAGCACCAGCGGGAAGGTGACCCGCCAGAACGTGGTGCCCGGCCCCGCGTAGAGGTCCTGAGCCGCCTCCTCCAACCGTGGATCGAGGCTTTGCAGCCTGGCCTTCACGGTAACCACCACGAACGAGATACAGAACATGATGTGGGCGATGACGATGGTCCAAAAACCCAGCGTCAGGAAGGTGAATCCCTGCACGAAGATCGTCAGCAGGCTGGCCCCCAACACGATCTCCGGGGTTGCCATCGGCAAGAACACCAACACGTTGCCCGCGCCGCGCCCGACGAACTTATGGCGTACGAGGGCGAAGGCCAACGCTGTTCCGATCGCCGTCGCAATCAGCGTCGCGAGGAAACCCACCCGCAGTGAAACTCCGAGCGCGTCGCAGACCCCTGGCGCACCGCATGGGTTCCCCCAGTGCTTGAGCGTGAACCCGCGCCAGGTGATGTTGGATTTGCGGTAGTCGTTGAAGGAGAAGACGAAGGTGTATGCCACTGGCACGAACAGATAGAGCAGCGCCGCGAGCGCGATGATCATCGCAATCCGGTCGCCAATCGCGCGTTGGATCCGGCGCGGCAGCGAGGTGTTCACAGAACCTCCTCGGTTCCGAAGCGGCGGACGTAGAGGGTGACCATCACCAGGATCATCGCCATCAGCGTGAAGGACAGCGCCGCGGCGATCGGGAACCCGCCGGGCACCTTGAAGAACTGGCTCTCGATCACGTTGCCGACCATTTTGGTGCTGCGGTCGGATCCGAGCAGGTCGGCGTTGACGTAGTCCCCGGCCGCCGGGATGAAGGTCAACAGCGTCCCGGCAATAACGCCTGGCATCGACATCGGGAGGGTGACCGTACGGAAGGTCGTGAAGCCGTTCGCGTAAAGGTCCTGCCCCGCTTCGATGACCCGCGGATCCGCTCGTTCGAGCGAGGCGTAGATCGGCAACACCATGAACGGCAAGAAGTTGTACGTCAGCCCCGCCACCACCGCGATCCACGTCTCGGTGAGGCGACCGCCGGGCATGAACTGCAACAGGTGGAACCACCTCAGCACACTCGCCACCGGGCCGTCGTCAGCAAGGATCTGCTTCCACGCGATGGTGCGCAGGATGAAGCTGGTGAAGAACGGTGCGATCACACAGATCAGCATCACGTTGCGCCATTTGCCGGCTTTGAACGCCATCGCGTAGGCCAGCGGGTAGGCCAAGCAGAAGGCGAAGAAGGTGGCCAGGCCGGCGTAGAGCAGGGAGCGTCCGAAATGGCCCGCGAACTGGGTCCACGCGTCCCAGTAGTTCCCGACGTTGACGTCGCGGTAGTAGTAACCCGGGAAGTTCGGGAATCCCGACTGCAGGCTCACCGCACCCAGCTGGATCAGCGGCACCACGAAGAACAGAATCAGCCAGATCAGCCCAGGCAGCAGCAGCAGGTAGGGCGTCCACCGGCGATTCATGCGATGACCCCCGCGCAAGAGGGCGGCGTCATGAGACGGCTTCCTCGTCGGCCTTGGCGAGTTCGCCCTCGGCGTCAACCAGGAAAGCGTGTTGCGGCGACCAGGAGATCCACACGTCGTCGCCGGGGCGCAGATGCTGCGGGTCGACGTCCATGTTCTGTTCGTAGACCGCCCAGGTGTTGCCGGCCGGCGACCGCACCAGGTAGTTCGTGGCGACTCCGATGAACGACACGTCCAGCACCTTTGCCGGCCCCATCACCGAGCGCTGCTCGGTCGACGGGCCTGGATCGGCCTCGTGAACCCGGCACTTCTCCGGCCGGACTCCCAGCCGTACCTTCCCGGTCCGCAGCGCGGATCGGGCGGCCGGGACGGGGAAGCGTTCCTGACCGTAGGAGAAGGTCACCCAGTCGCCATCGGCGGTGGCTGAGCCGGCCGTCAGGTTCGACTGACCGAGGAAGGTCGCCACGAAACTGGTCAGCGGCAGGTCGTAGAGCGTCTCCGGCGACCCCATCTGCTCGATGTGTCCAGCGTTCATCACCGCGACCGTGTCAGCCATGGTCATGGCCTCCTCCTGGTCGTGGGTGACGTGGATGAAGGTGAGACCGACTTCGGTCTGGATCCGCTTCAGCTCCACCTGCATCTCGCGTCGCAGCTTGAGGTCGAGGGCACCCAGCGGCTCATCGAGCAGCAACACCTCGGGTCGGTTGACCAAAGCGCGAGCCACCGCGACCCGCTGCTGCTGTCCACCGGACAACTGCTGCGGCTTGCGCTTGGCCAGGTGTCTCAACTGCACCAAGTCAAGGGTCGAATCGGCTTGTGCCATAGCGTCTTTCACTCCCCGACGCTTCGGGCCGAAGGCGACATTGTCGCGTACGGACAGATGCGGGAAGAGCGCGTAGGACTGGAAGACGGTGTTGACCGGGCGTTCGTACGGTCGACTGCCGGTGAGATCTGTATCGCCGATGAGGATACGGCCGGAGGTCGGCTGTTCGAGCCCAGCGATCATCCGCAGGGTGGTCGTCTTGCCACAACCCGACGGTCCGAGCAGGGCGAAGAACGACCCCCGCGGAACGTCGAGATCGAGGTCATCGACCGCGGTGAAGTCGGCGAACGACTTGGTGACCCCTTTGAGGTGCAGGTCGCCGTTGGCGCTGCGCAGGTCATTCATCAGTTGCCCACCACCTTTGCCCACATGGCGCTGTAATCCGCGTCCTCCTGGGCGTCGAGGGCGCGGAAACCCTGGATGTGGTGCTGCTTGATGTAGTCCTCCGAAGGGAAGATGAACGGGCTCTTGGCCAACTCCGGGTCAATCTTTTCCATCTCGGCTTGGGCTCCCTCAACCGGACAGACGTAGTTGACGTAGGCAGCGACCTCCGCAGCGACCTTGGGGTCGTAGTAGTAGTCGATCAGTCGGTGCGCGTTCTTGCGGTGACGGGCGGTGATCGGCAGCATCAGGTTGTCGCTCCACAGCGTCCCGCCCGATTCGGGGATCACGAACTCCCAGTTGTCGTTGCCGGTCTCGGCCCGCAACACGAACAAGTCGCCGCTCCAGACAATGCCGGCGATCGCGTTGCCACCCTTGAGGTCCTCCAGGTAGGAGTTGCCCTTGATCCGGCGGATGTTGCCGTCGGTGACTCGCTTGCTCACCTCATTGAATGAGTTCTCGACCTGGGTCTTGGTGAACGGCTTCGAGATGTCGACACCCTGGCTCTGCATGATCAGGCCGGCGGTGTCGCGGAATTCCGACAGCACCACGACGCGACCCTTGAGGTCTGACCGCCACAGGTCGGCGATGGCCTTGACCGGGGAGGTCTTGGTCTTGTCGTAGGCAAGCCCGGCGAAACCGGACTGCCAGGTGATCGAGTGTGCGCGACCCGGGTCGAAGGAGACCTGCTGCAACGAGGGGCGCAGATTGTGCACATTGGCCATCGAGATCAGGTCCAGCGGCTGAACCAGCTGATCGGGGATCAACCGGTTGGCCATCCAGTCGGTGAGCACCATCAGGTCGCGGTCGATGTCCTGACCGGCCCGCAGCTGCGGCGAGATCTTGTTGACATAGCTGTCGTTGTCGTCGATGTCCTCGGCGTAGGTCGCCTTGATCCCGGTCTTCTTCTCGAACGCGGCCAGGGTCGGGTAGGTCTGCGTCTTGTCGTCGAAGTCGAGGTAGGCGGTCCAGTTCGCCCACTTCACCTGGTGGTCCTTGTCGGAAAGGTCGACGGGCAGCTTGAGCGCAACTTGGGTTCCGCCGCTCGGCGGTTTCGGCGGGGCGCAGGCCGCAGTGAACGCCGCGAGTGCGGCAGCACCGCTGACTCCCAACAGATTTCGTCGGGACATCATGCCGCTGCGCGCGAGACGCACCAGATCCCTCGTACGAGGATCGGGCGGCGGATGCTGTGTCATGCGGGCTCCTTCAAGCAGGATCGAAACCAACTTCGGGAAATCATGGCGTCCCACTCCCCCGGCTGTCCCGCGATTGCTCGAAGGAGTTGGACAGTTGCCCAGAAACGCCCAGTGGATGCAGATCCACGTCAGGGACGACGTGGTTCTGCATCCACTCAATCGTGCGTACGGAACCGCTCGGGTTAGCTGTCGATGTTCGCCATGACGTGCTTGATCCGGGTGTAGTCCTCGAACCCGTACATCGACAGGTCCTTGCCGTAGCCGGAGTGCTTGAACCCGCCATGCGGCATTTCGGCGACCAACGGGATGTGGGTGTTGATCCACACACAACCGAAGTCGAGGGCCTTGCTGACGCGCATCGCGCGACCGAAGTCCTTGGTCCAGACCGAGGAGGCAAGTCCGTATTGGACGCCGTTGGCCCAAGCGATTGCCTCGGCCTCGTCGGAGAACTGTTGGACCGTGATGACCGGTCCGAAGATCTCGTCCTGGATCACCTCGTCGTCCTGCTTCAGGCCGGAGACGACGGTGGGTTCCAGGAAGTAGCCATCGCCGAGCGCTGTCATCCGGTTGCCGCCGGCGGCAACGGTCGCGTGGGAAGGCAGTCGCGACAGCATGCCGGTGACCCGCTCGAGTTGAGCCGCGTTGTTGACCGGTCCGAGCAGCGCGTCCTCGTCGTCGGGCTTGCCGACTTTGGCCTCGTTCTTCGCATACTCAGCGAGCGCGGCGACGAAGTCTGCGTGGATGCGCGGGCTGGTGAGCACCCGCGTCGCTGCCGTGCAGTCCTGACCGGCGTTGAAGTAGCCCGCGATCGCGATCCCCTCAACCGCCGCCTCGATGTCGGCGTCATCGAAAACGATGACCGGCGCCTTGCCGCCCAACTCGAGGTGCACCCTCTTGAGGTCCTTCGCGGCCGACTGCGCGACCTGCATGCCCGCGCGTACGGAGCCGGTGATCGACACCAGCTGCGGGGTGGCGTGTTCGACCACGAGACGACCGGTGTCACGGTCTCCGGTGACCACGTTGAAGGTGCCCTCCGGCAGGAACTCGGCGGCGATCTCCGCCATCAGCAGGGTGGTCTCCGGGGTGGTGTCGCTCGGCTTGAGGACCACCGTGTTGCCCGCCGCCAGCGCCGGGGCGATCTTCCACATCGCCATCATCATCGGGTAGTTCCAGGGGGTCACCTGGCCAACGACACCAATCGGCTCGCGCCGGATCCAGCTGGTGTGTCCCTTCATGTATTCGGCCGAGGCGCGACCTTCCAGGACTCGCGCGGCCCCCGCGAAGAAGCGCAGGTGGTCGACCATCGGCGGCACTTCTTCCGACGCGGTCAGCGCGTAGGGCTTGCCGGTGTTCTCTGCTTCAAGCTTGATGAAGTCGTCAGCGCGCTTCTCGATCGCGTCCGCGAACTTCAGCAGCGCCTGCTGACGCTCGCTGGGGGTCGTCTGCCCCCACTCGCCGAACGCCTTGCTCGCCGATGCGTAGGCCGCATCGACATCGGCCTGCGTCGATACCGGCGCCTTCGCCACGATCTGCGCATCGACCGGATTGACGATGTCCTGTGTCGCGTCGGTCTCGGCATCGACATACGAGCCGCCGATGAAGTTCTTCAGTTGCCTGACCACGAATGGCCCTCCTCGCTCGGATTGGTCTTCCGAGCCTAGGGGGCGGTGATCCAGGTCGCAGCAGGGTCTGGCTAACTACGTCGCTGCCGACAACGCGAGCAGGTGAAATTCGCTGCGTTATCGCGCCCGAGTCGCCGCCGATCAGCACTCGATCACATTCACCGCCAGCCCACCCCGGGCCGTCTCCTTGTATTTGATCGACATGTCCCGGCCGGTGTCTCGCATCGTCTTGATCGCCTTGTCGAGGCTGACGTGGTGGGACCCAGTTCCGTTGAGCGACAGCCGAGCTGCGTTGATTGCCTTCACCGAGGCGATGGCGTTGCGCTCGATGCACGGGATCTGCACCAGTCCGCCGACCGGGTCGCAGGTCAGCCCGAGGTTGTGTTCGATGCCGATCTCGGCGGCGTTCTCGACCTGGCCGGGGCTGCCGCCCAAGATCTCGCACAACGCGCCCGATGCCATCGCGCACGCCGAGCCGACCTCGCCCTGACAGCCGACCTCGGCACCCGAAATCGAGGCGTTCTCCTTGAAGAGGATGCCAATCGCTGCGGCGACGAGCAGGAACCGTACGACTCCGTCGTCGTCTGCGCCTTCGACGAAATCCCGGTAGTAGTGCAGCACGGCCGGAATGATCCCGGCCGCGCCGTTCGTCGGCGCGGTGACGACTCGACCGCCGGATGCGTTCTCCTCGTTCACCGCCAAGGCGTAGAGGTTGACCCAGTCCATGACGTCCAACGGGTCGTGTCGATCCCTTGCCAGCAGATCGCGGTGCAGCTTCGGCGCGCGGCGCGGCACCCGCAGGCCACCGGGCAACACGCCCCCGCGGGAGAAACCGGTGGTCACGCACTCCTGCATCACCGCCCAGATCCGCAACAGCCCTGATCGGATCTCGGCTTCCGAGCGCCACACCTGTTCGTTGCGCATCATCACTTCTGAGATCGACAACCGCTCGCGCGCGCAGATCTCCAACAGTTGGCCCGCGGTGTGGAATGGCAACGGCAACACCGTGTCGTCCTGCACGACGCGATCGGCGCCGGTGGCGTTCTCATCGACGACGAACCCGCCGCCCACTGAGTAGTAGACCCGGCTGGCGATCACCTCGCCCGCCGCGTCGAAAGCATCGAACTGCATGCCGTTCGGGTGGGTCGGCAGCGACTTGCGGCGGTGCATCACCAGGTCACGGTCGCCATCGAACGCGACGACGTGATTGCCACCGAGATTGAGCAGTCGGCGGGCACGGATGTTCTCCACCCGTGCGTCGGCGGTGTCGGTGTCGACGGTCTCGGGATCGGCGCCCTCCAGGCCGAGCAGAACCGCCTTGTTCGAGCCGTGGCCATGACCGGTTGCACCCAGGGACCCGAACAACTGCACCTTGAGCCGTACGACGTCGTTGGTTCGTCCCGCTGCCGCCAAACCGTCGGCGAACCGTCGGGCGGCTCGCATCGGCCCCACCGTGTGGGACGACGATGGCCCGATACCGATCGAATACAGATCGAAAGCGCTGAGCGCCATGGCAATTGGCTCCTCGTGGGTGTCAGGTGGCCCGGCGGGCATCCGGTGTGACACCCATCCGAATGTAACCCGCCGACGGCGGCCGTACGGTAGGGGCCATGGATACTCGCGAGTTCGACATTGTGTTGTTCGGCGCCAGCGGTTTCGTCGGCGAACTCACCGCCGCACACCTGGCCCGTCACGCCCCCGAAGGCACCCGTATCGCCCTCGCCGGTCGCACCCCGAGCAAGGTCGAGACCGTCCGCGCGACGCTGCCGACGCCGGCCGACACGTGGCCGATCATCACCGCCGATTCCGCAGACGAGGCCTCGCTGCAGGAGATGGCCGCTCGCGCCCGCGTCGTGGTCACCACCGTCGGCCCGTACGCGAAATACGGCCTCCCGCTGGTCAGCGCTTGCGCCGAGGCCGGCACCGACTATGTCGACCTGACCGGGGAGGTGCTCTTCCACCGCGACGCGATCGACCGGTTCGACGCTGTCGCCCAGCGCACCGGCGCCCGCATCATCCCCTCCTGCGGCTACGACTCGGTGCCCTCCGACCTCGGAGTGTTCCTGCTCGCCGAGGCGATCCACGCGGCTGGCGACGGCGACCTGACCGAGACCACGACGTACGCGAGCATGAAGGGCGGCGCGAGCGGCGGCACCATCGCCTCGGCAATCCATCAGGCCGACGAGATGCGCGGCGATTCCGCACGCCGCAAGATCGTCACCGACAAGTTCTCCCTCTCCCCCGACCGCAGCAGCGAACCGCGCGGTGAGTTCAAGGACACCCCGAAGGTCGAGTTCAGCGACGCCATCGGCGCGTGGACCGGACCCTTTGTGATGGCGTCCTACAACACCCGCGTCGTACGCCGCAGCAACGCCTTGAGCGGTCATTCGTACGGCCCCACCTTCCGCTACCGCGAGGTGATGAAGACCGGCAAGGGACTGGCCGGTCGGGTCACCGGCTACGCCGTCACCGCGGGCCTCGGCGCCGCGATGGGCGCTTTCGCGGTCGCTCCCCTGCGGCCGGTGGTGCAGAAGATCGTCCCGGCGCCCGGCTCGGGCCCCGATGAGAAGGCGCGTGACGCGGGCTTCTTCAAGATGGACATTCACACCACCACGACCACGGGTGCCAAATGGCACTCCGTCATTGCCGCCCAAGGAGATCCGGGCTACAAGGCGACCTGCGTGATGATCGGCGAGGCGGCCCTCGCCCTTGCGCTGCAGCGCGACGACTGCCCGCTGCCCGAGGGTCGAACCGGCGGGGTGTTGACCCCGGCAACCGGGCTCGGCCAGCCGTACGCAGACCGCCTGGTGGCGCAGGGATTCACGATCAGCGCGGAGCGCGTCTGAGCGGGCAACTCCGCCGGCTGGAATCGAACGGGTAGGTCACCCGCGCAGAATGCCGGCCAGGTCGTCGAGCACCGACGCGTCCTCGATCGTCGAGGGCACCGGCGCGTCTTGGCCATCGGCCATCTGACGCATCGTTTTGCGGAGGATTTTTCCCGACCGCGTCTTGGGCAGCGCGGTCACCACATCGACGCGCGCCGGCGTCGCGACGGCGCCAACTTCGGCTCGCACCCGTTGGATCAGTTCGGCTTGCAAGGTCGCGAGCCCGGCCTCATCGAGGTTCGCCCACCGTTCGCCGGCCTTCAACACCACCAGTGCCCGGGGCACCTGCCCCTTGAGCGGGTCGGCGACCCCGATGACCGCGCACTCGGCGACGCCAGGGTGCCCAGCCAACGCGGCCTCGATACCGCCCGTCGACAGCCGGTGACCGGCCACGTTGAGAACGTCGTCGGTGCGCCCGAGCACGAACAGGTAGCCGTCCTCGTCGATATAGCCGCCATCCCCGGTGAGGTAGTGACCCGGATACGCCGACAGATAGGACGACTCGTAGCGCGCATCGTCCTGCCACAAGGTCGGCAGGGTGCCCGGTGGGAGCGGCAGCTTGATGCAGACGGCTCCTTCCACCCCTGGGGCGCAGGGTTCACCCGACGGGTCGAGCACCCGCACGTCGTAGCCAGGCGCCGGAACACCCGCCGACCCCGGCTTGATCGGCAGTTGCTCCAACCCCATCGGGATTGAGGCGATCGGCCAACCCGTTTCGGTCTGCCACCAGTTGTCGATCACTGGAACACCGAGTGTGTCGGTGGCCCATTGCCACGTGTCCGGGTCGAGCCGCTCCCCGGCCAGGAACAGCGTCTTCAAGCTGGACAGATCATGGCCGGCCGCGAGCGCCGCTTCCGGGTCCTCCTTCTTGATCGCCCGGAATGCGGTCGGCGCCGTGAACAGTGCCTTCACCCGATGCTCGGCGATGATCCGCCAGAACGTCGAAGCATCCGGTGTGCCAACCGGTTTGCCCTCGAAGAGCACCGTGGTGCAGCCCGCGATCAACGGCCCGTAAACGATGTACGAGTGGCCGACCACCCAGCCCACGTCGCTGGCCGTGAACCACACATCGCCCGGCTGCATGGCGTAAATGTTTGTCATCGACCACTGCAGGGCGACGGCGTAGCCGCCGTGATCGCGTACGACGCCCTTCGGCTTGCCGGTCGTGCCCGAGGTGTAGAGAACGTAGAGCGGATCTGTAGCGTCGACATCAACACACGCTCCGGGTGTCACGACGCCCGGCCGCATGGCCGCTGCCCAGTCGATGTCGCGCTCCCCCATCTCCGCCTCGATCTGCGGGCGCTGCACCAGCAGAACTCGATCGGGTTTGTGAGCGGAACGTTCGATTGCCTCATCGACCATCGGCTTGTAGGGCACGATCCGGGTGCGTTCCACGCCGCAGGAAGCGGTGATGATCACCTTCGGCTGGGCGTCGTCGATCCGGGCAGCGAGCTCGGCGGGCGCGAAGCCACCGAACACGACCGAGTGGATCGCGCCGATCCGCGCGCAGGCAAGCATAGAGATGACCGCCTCGGGGATCATCGGCAGATAGATCACCACGCGGTCGCCGTGTTCGACACCGAGCGCCTTCAGGACCCCCGCCGCTCGAGCAACAAGATCGAGCAGCTGGGCGTAGGTGTAGCTGCGCACCGTGCCGGTGACCGGGCTGTCATAGATCAGCGCCGTCTGATCGGCGCGACCGTCGATCACGTGGCGGTCCAGCGCGTTGAAGCAGATGTTGGTGGTGGCTCCCGAATACCACCGGAACAGGGGCGGATTGGTGTCATCGAGCGCCGCTTTGGGCTTGCTCATCCAGTGGACAGCCCGGGCGGCGTCGAGCCAGAAACCCTCCGGGTCGGTCCTGCTGCGCTGATAGTCGTCCGCGTAGGCACCCATACCGGCGATCCTGCCACCGACCCCACGGCTGTGGTCCGACTCTGGGCTCAGTAGTCGCCCTTGATCACGAAGTAGCTCCCACGGATGGTTCCGGCCAGCTTCGACTTCTGCCGGGCGAACTTGAAGCTCGACAGTTCCTCGGGCACCTCCATGCCCTCGGACAGTTTGAAACCGACCGCGCGCTTTCCACCATCGGCAACCGTGTAGAGGACGTTGATGGAAAGTCCCGACTCGTAGAACACGTGGACCCAGTGGATCCCGTCGACGTCGGAAACGGCCACTTCCAGAGCCGGCGAGCTCACGACGATTCCGCGCTCCTCCTGCAGGATGCGGGTGACCCAGGCGAGTGTTTCGGGAGCATCGGCCGCTGCATCGACGGTGAAGTCGTGGTCGTATTTGGTCTTGAAGTAGCGCGCCTCATTGGCCCGCAACCCTGCCAACGCTTCGACGACCGGGGATGACTCGAGTCCCTCGGTGGACACGTTCTTGAAGTCGACGACCTGGCTCATGGCACTCCTTGGGTGGGGTTGGGCTCGCCCGAGAATACTGCGCCCACCTCAACGACTACCCCACTCCCACACCGGCGTCGACAACAGCCCCTGGCCACGAACGCGGGTCTCCCCCAGGTCCTTCTCCAACTCGACAAGCAGTCGCTCGGGCGGCGCTTCCTCGGGATCGCTGAAGGTCGGATCGAGGTGGTCGAGCAGGGTTGCGGAATGGGTGACGACCAGCAGCTGGGTGTGGTCGGCCGTGCGCCGGATCAGCCGGCCGAGAGCGGGGAGCAGCTCAGGGTGCAGGGAGGTCTCCGGCTCATTCAGCACCATCAGGGTCGGTCGATCGATCGAGGTCAGCGCGGCGGCCCACAGCAGGAAGCGCAAGGTTCCGTCGGACAGTTCTCGGGCCAGCAGCGGACGCAGCATCCCGGGCTGCCGCAACGCCACCTGCATCGCACCGACCGGACCGTCGAGCAGCAACTGCGAACCGTCGAAGGCGTCGGCGACGGCCGCCTCAAGGTCACCGAATCCTGCCTCCAGCGTGGTCGCCACGGTGGCGGCCAGGTCGTGTCCGTCACCGGACAGCGAGCGGGTGCGGGTGACGACCTGCGGCAGCCGGGCGGGCGCCGCAGCGTCGGTGCGGAATCCGTCGTAGAACCGCCATCGGCGCAGTTCGTGACGCATTGCGCTGACCTCGAAAAAGCGCCCGGGGTCGGCGAACTCGGTGAGCATCGAACGGTCCGGCGGCAACTCGCCGACCTCGGTCCACGAACGCTCCTGCCGCTGTTCGACCGACCGGCGCCGACGGCGTACGAGGGTGGTTCCCGGCCGCATGATCGGACCGCTGAAGATCACTTCGCGTTTGATCTCCGGGTCATGGTCGAATACCGAACTCGCCGCCGGCGGAATTCCGAGATCAACGAGATAGCCGAATTCACTTGTGGCGCAACCCAGCCCGAGCGTTATCGGCTTCCCGCGGCGGACCGTTCCTTGCACCGGAGCGCCGCGGCGCGCGGCGTTGAGGGTCATCGGCCCGGCCCACAACGCAGACTGCAGGCCACCCTCGCGAGCCAGCGAACCAACGACGTCGCCGCTGCCGCAATCGGCCATCAGGCGCAGCGCGCGATAGAGCGAGGACTTGCCCGAACCGTTGGCGCCGGTCACCACGGTGAGCGGCGCCAACGGCAGGACGACGTCGCGCAGTGAGCGATAGCCGGTGACCGCAACCGTCGAGATCATGGCTCGACGGTAGGCGCGACCACCGACAAAGCCCCCTCCCTACATCCGTAGTAGGGGGCTTTCGTCGTTATAGCGACCAGTTCTCCGGCTCAGGAGCAGGGACCCCACAGCAACAGCGAGCGACGCGTCGCGGCCGACAGCGAGCAGCCGACTCCGTCGGTGCCCATCGTCACGACGTGCCAGCCGCGGCTGTCGTGTCGCTCGAGAACCTGCGCCGGGTCGGTGCGGCCGTCCTTGGGCGTAACCACGACCGACGCGTACGAACCGGAGATCCGCACCCGTCCGACCCGAATGTCCGTCGCCGGAACCTGGCCGAGGTAGGGGTTGTGGTGCTTGGCGGCGTAGGCGATCGCCGTCACCGTGTGTCCGAGCGTGCTCGCGCTCGCCGCGGAAGTTCCCGTCGCGGTCACTCCACCAGCCAACACAGCCGCCGCGCCCGTCATCGCCAGAGCTTGCTTGATCATCGCAATCCTTTCGTCGCGCCCCCGAGTGGGCGTTGTCACAGTGGCTTGTCCACCGCCCTCGTCGACGACGACCCGCAGCGCCTGGTTGGCTTCGAAATCGAAACGTGATGAACCGCTCGCGCCGATCCCCAAGAACGGCAGGATGGGCCGGGTGAAGACCTCGGAGATCGAGTCCCTGGACGCCCTCGACCGGCTGCTGCGGCGCGGTGGGCGGGCGCTGCGCGGTACCCGTTTGCAGAACCTCGACCTCGCTTCGCGCGAGCGGGAATTACTGCGCCAGCACGACTTTCACGGTTGTGTGGTGCTCGGCGGCCTCTCCACCCACACCCTCGACAAGCACCTGCGCGCGCACGGCGCGGTCGTCTTCCACGATGACCCGGACGTGCCGGTTCCGGTGTTCCGCAGCACCCTCTACGACTACACCGACCTCTACGCCGGACTGCTCGATCATGGCTATCGGCACACCCCGGACTCCCGTGCGTACGCATGGAGCCGAGACGTCCGCTCGGCGCGCGATGCCTACGCCACGCTGCAGCGAGCCATCCATGACGATTGCGTCACCGACGCCCTTACCGAATGGACGACAGACCGGCAGATCGTGGGGGTGATGGGCGGTCACGCCGTACGCCGTGGTTCTTCGCAGTTCGAGGCCGCGGCCCTGCTGGGCGCTCACCTCGCAGGCGCCGGCCGTACGGTCGCGACCGGCGGCGGACCCGGCGCCATGGAGGCCGCCAATCTCGGTGCGCTGCTGGGAGATTCGGCAGATTTGCGAGTGGCCTTTCAGACTCTCGCGGCAGCGCCCGACTTCCGCGACGGCATCGACGGATGGGCGAAGGCTGCCTGGGCCGTCCGACAGAGCGCCGGGCCAGGCAGCGGACGCTCGCTGGGTATCCCCACCTGGTTTTACGGTCACGAGCCGCCCAACATGTTCGGGACGGCGATCGCGAAGTACTTCTCCAACGCCCTACGCGAAGACATCCTGTTGGCGATCTGCAACGCCGGGATCGTCGTTTTGCCCGGTGCGGCCGGGACCGTGCAGGAGATCTTCCAGGTGGTCACCCGGCTCTATTACGCCGACGCGCCAGGGCCGCCGTTGGTGCTGGTCGGCCGGGAGCAATGGACCCACGTGGTTCCGGTTTGGCCCGCTTTGGAAGCGCTCGGTGCCAACTCACCGCTGGGCGACAGTCTCCACCTCGTCGATACCGTCGAGGAGGCCAAGGCGATCGTGCTCGGCTGAGGCCCAGCACGATCGGTCAAGGGGTCAGGCAGTCGAAGCCGCCAACTGACCGCACGCCCCATCGATGTCGGAGCCACGCGTGTCGCGCACCGTCGTCGGGATGCCGTGAGCCCGCAGCCGCTCGACGAACTGCTGCTCGACGCCCTTGCGGGAGGCGGTCCACTTCGAACCCGGGGTCGGGTTGAGCGGGATCGGGTTGACGTGGACCCAGCCCTTGCCGCGGCTCGCCAGCTTCTCGCCGAGCAGGTCCGCGCGCCAAGCGTGGTCGTTGATGTCCTTGATCAGCGCGTATTCGATCGATACCCGGCGACCGGTGGCCTTGTAGTAGCGGAACGCCGCATCCAACGCCTCGTCCACCGACCAACGGGTATTGATAGGCACCAACTCGTTGCGCAGCTCATCATCCGGTGCGTGCAGCGAGAGCGCCAACGTCACCGGAACACCCTCGGCCGCCAACTTGTCGATCGCCGGCACCAAGCCGACCGTCGACATCGTCAGACCACGCGCGCTCATGCCGAGTCCGGCCGGCGCAGCGTCGGTCAAGCGGTGGATCGCGTTGATCGCCTGGCGGTAGTTCGCCAGCGCCTCGCCCATCCCCATGAAGACCACGTTGGAGACGCGCAGCGGCGCCTCGCGGTCTTGGCCGTCACCGCCGGCCAGGCCGCCATGGCGCAGCAGTCGCGCACCAGCGACCACCTGCTCGACGATCTCGGCGGTCGACAAGTTGCGGGTCAGACCCTCCTGTCCGGTGGCGCAGAACGGGCAGTTCATGCCGCATCCGGCCTGGCTGGAGATGCACATCGTGACCCGACCCGGGTAGCGCATCAACACCGACTCGACCAGCGCGCCGTCGAACAGCCGCCACACCTGCTTGAGGGTGCGGCCGCCATCAGCTTCCAGGGTTCGTACGGGGGTCAGCAGCTGCGGCAGCATCGCGCCGACGAGCTCCTCCCGGCCCGCCGCTGGCAGGTCGGTCATGTCCGCAGCATCGGTGACGAGATGCTCGAAGTAGTGCGTCGACAGCTGGCGAGCGCGGAAACCCTTGTGTCCCAGCGCTTCCACCGCCTCCTTGCGGCCGGCTTCATCGAGGTCGGCAAGGTGGACCGGTGGCTTGCCACGACGCGGCGCGGCGAAAGTCAGCTGGCCCGGCACGGGCCGGCTGGTCGGGTTGGGCAGTTCAGTCATGATGTTCCTACCAGAGGGGTCAGGATCGCCCAGACGATCGGGACGCAGATCAGCAGCGAGTCCAGCCGGTCCATCAGACCGCCATGGCCGGGGATGAGGTTGCTCATGTCCTTCACACCCAGGTCGCGCTTGATCATCGATTCACACAGGTCACCGATGGTGGCGCCGACGACGACGCAACAGCCCATCAGTGCGCCGACCCACCATCGGCCGTCCAGCAGAAAATGGACGCTGAGAGCCCCGGCGAGAATGCATGACACCGCGGATCCGGCGAAGCCCTCCCAGGACTTCTTCGGCGAGACCGTGGGCGCCATCGGATGCTTGCCGGCGACGACCCCGACGGCGTAGCCACCGATGTCGGAGCAGATCGTGGTCACGATGAACACCACGATCCGTTGCGGCCCGTCGTCGGGTCGCAGCAGCAGCATCGCGAACGAGACCAGGGAGGGGACGTACAACGTGGTGAGCGCACCAGCAGCGACGTCGACCGGTGCGGCCTCGTCGTGGGTGACCGCGCGCCACAGCAAGATGGCCAAGATCGCCAGAACGACGCTCGAGGCCAGGGCTTGGGCGCCGAAGAAGTAGGCGACCGGCGGAATGACCACGGCCGAACCCAGCGTGGGGATCGCGGGGGGCGCGATGTGGCGTTGCGACATCGCACGCAGCAATTCCCACGCACCGACGACCGACGCTGCGGTCGCGACGACGATGAACCCTTCCTTGCGGGTGAACAGCGACACCAGCACCAGCGCGCCCAGCGTCACACCCACACCCACCGCGGCGTAGAGATTGCGGCCCGCTCGCGGCGTGGGGTTTACCTTTTCGCCCTGGGCGACGTCACCGCGCTTGCCACGACGCGACAGCACCACCGGCGCCGCCTCGTCGGGCAGCGCCGGTGTGTCCTCGGTGTCGTGGTCGCCGTGGGTCATGGGATGCGAGTTGCCTCAGACCTCGAGGAGCTCGGATTCCTTCGACTTCAGCAGCGTGTCGATGTTGTCGACATGCTTCTTGGTCAAGGCTTCCAGGTCCTTCTCGGCGCGCGAGCCCTCATCCTCACCGACGTCGCCGTCCTTGACGAAGCGGTCGATCTCCTCCTTCGCCTTGCGGCGAATGCTGCGGATGGAGACGCGGGCCGCCTCGGCCTTGTCGCGAGCGATCTTGATGTAGTCGCGACGACGCTCTTCGGTCAGCTGCGGCAGGTTGATCCGGATCAGGTTGCCGTCGTTGCTGGGGTTGACCCCCAGGTCGGACTCACGCAGGGCCTTCTCAATCGCGGTCATCGCCGACTTGTCGAACGGCTGAACGAGGATCGTGCGCGCTTCAGGTGTCTGGAACGAGGCCAACTGCTGCAACGGCGTCGGAGCGCCGTAGTAATCAACGGTCAGCTTGTTGAACATCGCGGCGTTCGCGCGACCGGTGCGGATCGCGGAGAAGTCCTCCTTGGCCACTTCGACGGCCTTGTCCATCTTCTCTTCGGCCTCGAAAAGGCTCTCTTCGATGCTGCCGTCCATGGCGATGGTGCTCCTTCGTCGTTTGTGAGTGCTGGCGTCTGGTTCAGGCCGGAACGACCAGCGTCCCGATCCTCTCACCTTGCAGTGCGCGGGCGATGTTGCCGTCGCCTTCCATCCCGAAGACGACCATCGGCAGCTTGTTTTCGGCGCCCAGCGCGAACGCGGTCTGATCGATGACACGCAGTTCCCGCTCCATGGCCTCCTGATAGGTGACCTGCGCGATGAGCGTGGCGTTCGGGTCCTTCTTCGGGTCGGCGGTCATGACACCCTCGACCCCGTTCTTGGCAATGAGCACCGCGTCGCAGCGGCTTTCCAGCGCGCGCTGCACGGCGACGGTGTCGGTGGAGAAGAACGGCATCCCCATGCCAGCCCCGAAGATCACGACGCGGCCCTTTTCCATGTGCCGGATCGCCCGGCGCGGAATGTAAGGCTCGGCGACCTGGCCCATCGTGATCGCCGTCTGCACGCGGGTCTCGATCCCCTCCTTTTCCAGGAAGTCCTGCAAGGCAAGGCAGTTCATGACGATGCCAAGCATGCCCATGTAGTCGGCTCGCACGCGGTCCATTCCGCGCTGCTGCAGTTCGGCGCCGCGGAAGAAGTTGCCGCCGCCGATGACCACACAGATCTGCACTCCGGCGCGGTTGGCCTCACCGATCTGGCCGGCGATCTTCTTGACGACATCGGGGTCAAGGCCGATGTGACCGCCGCCGAACACTTCGCCGGACAGCTTCAGCAAGACCCGTTCGTACGGGCTGCTCGGGTTGGACTCGGACATCGGGACTCCCACTGCTCGGACGATTGTTCTCCGCCGGCAAATACTTCCACACCGCAGGGGCAGGTCCGAACCGATCTTGCGCCGTTGCCGGATGACTGGCACTCTGGACCGGCCGATCCGATAGTCACACTGGCACCACAAGTCAACTACCGTCACGGCGTGTTGCCCAACCGGGCACACGCAGGCGGCCGCCCACACCTCGGAGACAACCAAACGATGAGCCTGCGACGGATTCACCGCATCGTGTTGACCACCCTGACCAGCGCGGCCCTCATCCCGATCGCCGCTCCCGCCTTCGCAGACAGCAACGCGAACGTGAGTGCGTTCTCCAGCACCGGCGTTCGCAGCGCCGGCGTCGCAAAGATGGGTTGCACTCGTTACCCGTCCGGCCGCGACATCAACGTGACCCGCTCGATGTATCAAATCGCGTGGTCCCGCGGCGTCTCGGCCAAAATGAAGCTCGCCATGTTTGAGGCGGGCTGGGTCGAGTCGTGGCTGAACAACCTGGCGTGCGGTGACGCGGACTCGCTCGGTATCTTCCAGATGCGCCCCAGCATGGGCTGGGGCACCGCAACGCAGCTGCAGAACGTCAGCTATCAGGTCAACAAGTGGCTCGACGTGGCCAAGCCCCTGGAGAGCCGCTATTCCACGGCCGGGCAGCTGGCCCAGGCGGTGGAGCGCTCCGCCTACTCCTACCGCTACGACCAGTCCGCCTCCACGGCGCAGAAGTACATCACTGAGGCCGGCCAGCCGTACGGCGGCATCGGCACCCTGTGGACCAAGCTCGGCGCCGCGAGCGGCAAGCTCGGCAAACCCACCACCCCGGAACTGACCTGGTCGACCGGGGTGCGCTATCAGAAGTTCGCCGGAGGCAGCATCTACTGGTCCAGCGCGCACGGCGCCGGGGCGGTCTATGGCGGTATCGGCAACCTGTGGACGAAGCTCGGCGGCGCGTCCGGAAAGCTGGGCCTGCCGTTGGGGGTCGAGGCGAACTGGGCATCCGGCGGCCGCTATCAGAAGTTCACCGGAGGCACCGTCTTCTGGAGCAGCAGCCGCGGAGCAACTGCGGTCTACGGTGAAAACGCTGCCTACTGGACCAACACCGGTGGCGCAGCGACTTGGGGCCTGCCCACCTCGCTCGTCCAGACGGCTGCTAAGTCGCCGACCGGTGTCACCGGAACGAAGCAGACCTTCGAACGCGGAACTCTGTATTGGTCGACCACCTACAAGAACCGCTGGCTCGCCCCCGCACTCACTGCAGCAATGGCGCAGCAGGGTGGCGAGGCGAAGGTGGGCTATCCGACCGCCGAGGCGACCCGAACCGCGGCCGGCGTCACCAGCCAGTCGTTCGAGGTGGCGATCCTGCAGATCACCGCTTCCGGGGTCATCTCGAAACTCGCCCGCTGAGTCCCCCAACCAAACACGAGGCCCGCCGCAGGATTCCTGCGACGGGCCTCGTGGTGTGCATCCGTAAGGATGCGATGAATCAGACGCCGACCTTGAACCGGGAGAACCCGGCGATCTCGGAACCGGACTCCTGAGCAACCTTGGCAACCGTCTTCTTCGCGTCCTTGGCGAACGCCTGCTCGAGCAGGACGTTCTCCTTGAAGAAGCCGTTGACGCGGCCCTCGATGATCTTCGGCAACGCAGCCTCGGGCTTGCCCTCTTCCTTGGCGGTGGCCTCGGCGACACGGCGCTCGTTGGCGACGGTGTCGGCGTCGACCTCCTCGCGGGACAGGACGGTCGGGCTGAACGCGGCGATGTGCATCGCAACGTCGCGCAGGGTCTGTTCGTCACCCGAACCGGCCACGATCACGCCGATCTGAGCCGGCAGGTCGGGGCTGGTTTTGTGCAGGTAGGACACGACCTTGTCACCTTCGACGGTGGCAACGCGCTTGATCTCGATATTCTCACCGATGGTGGCGTTGGCCTCATCGAGGATCGCCTGCACGGTGGTGCCATCGAGGTCGCTGTTCAGCAGCGCCTGAGCGTCGGCCGCCTTGATCGCGACGGCCTGGGCCAGAACGCGGTCCGCCAGCTCGCCGAACTTCGCGCCCTTGGCAACAAAGTCCGTCTCGCAGAGGATCTCGACAAGGGTGCCGGAGCCGCCCTCCGCCTGAGCCCGCACCAGACCATTGCTGGTGGTGCGGCCCTCACGCTTGGTGACGCCCTTCAGACCCTTCACACGCAGGATCTCGGTGGCCTTCGACTTGTCACCCTCGGCCTCGTCGAGAGCCTTCTTGACGTCGAGCATGCCGGCACCAGTGGACTCACGCAGCGCCTTGATGTCGGCAGCGGTGTAGTTCGCCATGAAAGTGTTCGCTCCTTCGCGAATCAGCAGGTGATCAGGACTGGTCTGCGGCCGGAGCCTCGGTGGCCTCGGCAGCGGGGGCCTCAGCGGCCGGAGCCTCGGTGGCCTCGGCGGCGGTGGCCTCAGCAGCCGGAGCCTCGGTGGCCTCAGCAGCCGGAGCCTCTTCGGTCTTCGGGGCGTCGGTCTTCGGCGCCTCGTCGGAACCGAGCAGCTCGCGCTCCCACTCAGCCATCGGCTCGTTCTCGGTGGTCTCGCCGGACTTGCCGCCCGAGCGCGAGATCAGACCTTCGGCGACGGCGTCGGCAACCACGCGGGTCAGCAGGGTGACCGAACGGATGGCGTCGTCGTTGCCCGGGATCTTGTAGTCGACCTCGTCCGGGTCGCAGTTGGTGTCGAGGATCGCGATGACCGGGATGTTGAGCTTGCGCGCCTCGGTAACGGCGAGGTGCTCCTTCTTGGTGTCAACGATCCACACGGCCGACGGGACCTTGTTCATGTCGCGGATGCCGCCCAGGGTGCGCTCGAGCTTGTCCTTCTCGCGCTTCATCACCAAGAGTTCCTTCTTGGTGCGACCCGAACCGGCGACGTCGTCGTAGTCGATCTCTTCGAGTTCCTTCAAGCGCGACAGACGCTTGGAGACGGTGTTGAAGTTGGTCAGCATGCCGCCCAACCAGCGGTAGTTCACGTAGGGCATGCCAACGCGGGTCGCCTGCTCGGCGATCGACTCCTGCGCCTGCTTCTTGGTGCCGACGAACAGGATCGTTCCGCCGTGACCAACGGTCTGCTGAATGAACTCGAACGCGTCGTTCAAGTAGGTGATCGACTGCTGCAAGTCGATGATGTAGATGCCATTGCGCTCGGTCATGATGAAGCGCTTCATCTTGGGGTTCCAGCGACGGGTCTGGTGCCCGAAGTGGACGCCGCTCTCGAGGAGCTGGCGCATTGTGACGACGGCCATGCCGAAGTCCTTTCGTCGATTTTCCAGTTGTCTCGCCGGCGGTTGCCGGCAAACCTGGTGCTCCGAGTCCGCCCCACCCGCGAACGGGACTGCGGGGACGGTGTCCCCCGGCCGAGACCGGTGGGAGCACGCGAATTTGACCCGCCGAGACGGGTCATTGACCAATTCTAGGCCCCTGGCGCCCGATCCGCCGAATCCGCGCGCTGCGTACGCCGTAGCCTGGCTCGGTGAGCGATCGACGTACGCCCTTGGTGTCCCGGATGCAGTCCTATGGTGAAACGGTTTTCGCCGAGATGACCCAACGCGCGCTTGCGGCCGACGCGGTCAATCTCGGGCAGGGATTCCCCGACACCGACGGCCCCGCCGCGGTGCTGGAGGCGGCAACCGCCGCAATCCGCGAGGGCCGCAACCAATACCCGCCGCTGGCCGGTGTGCCCGAGCTGCGGGCTGCGATCAGCGCCCACCAGCAGCGCTTCTACGGCCTGCATGTCGACGCCGACCGCGAGGTGCTGGTGACCGCCGGCGCGACAGAGGCGATCGCTGCGGCGGTTCTCGCGCTGTGTGAACCGGGCGACGAGGTGGTCACCTTCGAGCCCTACTACGACTCGTACGCCGCCTCGATCGAACTCGCAGGCGCCGTACGACGCACGAGCGTTCTGCGTTTCCCGGACTTCGCGGTCGACGAGGCATCGCTGCGCGCCGCATTCGGGCCGCGCACCCGATTGGTGCTGCTGAACACACCGCACAATCCGACCGGCAAGGTCTTCTCCCCCGCCGAGCTGGAGCTGATCGCCGACCTCGCCCGGGAGCATGACGCCTACGTCGTCACCGACGAGGTCTACGAACACCTCGTCTACGACGGTCGGCACTCGCCGATGGCCGCCCTGCCCGGGATGGCGCAGCGCACGCTGACCATCTCCTCCGGCGGCAAGACCTTCGCCACCACCGGTTGGAAGGTCGGCTGGTTGACCGGCCCGGCCGAACTGATCGGCGCGGTCCGCACCGTCAAACAGTTCCTGACCTTCGTCTCCAGTGGCCCGTTCCAGCCGGCCATTGCGGTTGGGTTGGGTCTGGACGACGACTATTTCGATGGCTTCCGCGACTCGATGCGGGCGCGGCGCGACAGAGTCGCCGACGGGCTCAGCGAGCTCGGGCTACCGGTGTCGGTTCCGGCTGGCGGCTATTTCGTCATCGCCGACTGTTCGCGGTGGAACCCCGACGCTTTACAGCTCTGTCGCGATCTGCCGACCGGCGCTGGCGTTGCCGCGGTGCCGGTGTCGGCGTTCGTCGACGACCGAGAGTCCGCCGCTGGGTTGGTGCGTTTCGCGTTCTGCAAACGCGACGAAGTGCTGTCCGAGGGACTGCGACGACTGCGGGCGTACGGCGCTTCGAGGCGCTGACCCACAGGCCACTATCGCGGCGGGCGTTCTGCACAGCCTCTATCGAGCCCGCGGCAGCGGCGGACCGGCGAGCCGCATGCTGCGCCGGTGACTTCCTTTCTGGTGTTGCTCTGGACCGCCACCCTCGTCGGGGTGGGTGCGCCGGCCACGACGGTTCCGCAGACCGGATACGACTGGCCCTTGAGCCCGCCGCCGCCAATCGCGCGACCTTTTGAGCCGCCGCCTGCACCCTGGGCGGCCGGCCACCGCGGGGTCGATCTGGTCGGCGCCGAGGGTGCCGCCGTACGAAGTGCCGGGCCCGGTGTCGTCAGTTGGTCAGGGATGCTGGCCGGGCGCGGCGTCGTCTCGGTGACTCATCCAAACGGCTGGCGCACGACGTACGAACCGGTCGAGGGACGGGTGCCCGTCGGGTCGCGGGTCATGACCGGCTCCCTGCTCGGGACTCTCGCCGTCGGCGGTCACTGCGTCCCGCGTGTCTGCCTGCACTGGGGGCTGGTCATCGGTGACCGGAACTATCGAGACCCGCTGCGCCTGCTGTCCACTCCACCGGTGGTCCTGCTGCCGGTGGAATGAAGCGTCACAGGTCGTCGTGGTGGGGCCAGGGGTCGCGGGTGCAGCCCTGCAGACCAAGCGTCTGCTGCAGCATTACCGGCGCCGGCTTCCCCGGCCCGGGGCAGGTGCGGTGACCGAAGCCGAGCAGGTGGCCGACCTCGTGGTTCACCATGTATTCGCGGTAGTCCACCAGGTCGTTCGGGTAGTAGGGCACCCCGCGCTGCCAGCGCAGGTAGTTCAAGACCGCGCGGCCATTGTTGGCGCAGCTGACCTCTCCGTTTGTCTGGGCAGGAGCACACAGTTTGTCGACCGTGTCGGGGCTGGCGAACGTGACAATGACATCGGGTTTCTGGCCGGCTTTGACCTGGGTCGCTGTGAGGCGGGCGAAATGCACCGGGAGTTGGGTCTGCCAGCCGCGCGGGTCGACCAGGGTTCGTTGGGCCGCTGCGGCCAACGACTTGCCGTCAGCTCCAATCCCGTTCTCGACTTCGACCGCGTAGGTGACCGTGCGGCCCTTGGACGCCACATCTGCGCCGGGAACGTCGAACGCGGTGAACGCCCCAGGACCGTGTTGCACAACGGGTACGACACGCGCTGTCGCTTGAGTGGTGGGACTGGCCGTGGCTTTCGCCGGTTGAGTGGTCGTGGTGGCGGAGGTGGTCGGCCCTGCCCCGGCCCCTGACGAACTCTCGGCGGCAGCGCTTCCCGTAACACCTGACCCACCACAGCGGGTGAGAACCAGCAGGAGCAAGACCACCACGAGCACGCCCGCCACGAGGACACTGCGGCGCCGGCGCCGAAACATTTCCTCGCGCGCGGTGCGACGAGTGGGGCTCAACTGCAAACCGGGATCATGCACGAGGATGAGCTTGGCGGAAGGAACGCCGCAAACGTTCGACCGACACGTGTGTGTAGACCTGAGTCGTGGCCGGGGTGGAGTGACCGAGCATCTCCTGGACCACGCGAAGGTCCGCTCCCCCTTCGAGCATGTGGGTGGCCGCGCTGTGTCGCAGCCCGTGCGGGCTGATCACAGATCCGAAGCTGGTGGAGGTCTGGGCACGGTCCAACGACCGGCGTACGGTGCGCGGGTCGAGTCGAGCCCCACGGGCACCAAGGAACAGCGCCGGCCCGGAGGTCGAGGTCACCAAGCGTGGCCGGCCGAGGACCAACCAGCGGTCGATCGCCGCCGCGGCCGGAACCCCGTAGGGAACGGTGCGCTCCTTGTTGCCCTTTCCGAGCACTCGCACCACACGACGTTCGGCGTCGCAGTCGTCGACGTCGAGTCCGACCAACTCACCGACCCGCAGCCCGCTGGAATACAGCAGCTCGAGCACCGCGAGGTCACGCAGGTGGACCGGCTGCCCATCGTCGGCTCCGACCTCGGCGACATGCATCAGTTCGGCGGCTTCACCCTGGCGCAGAACCCCCGGCAGTGACCGCGAACGCTTCGGGGTGGCCAGCCGCAACGCCGGGTCAGCACTCAGCAACCCGACTCGGGTGGCCCACCGGAAGAAGGTACGAACGCTGGTCGCCCGTCGCGCCAGCGTCGACTTCGCCCCTCCCGCCTCGGCCAAGACGCCCAACCAGGAACGCAAATCGGCAAGCCGAACCTGGGACCAGTCGCCGATCTCGTTCTCTTCGAGGTGCCTTCGCAGCGAGTTCAGGTCTCCGAGATAAGCCCTGACGGTGTGGTCGGAGCGGTTGCGTTCAGCGCGCAGGTGTCGCTCGAATTGAGACAACCACTGCTCGAAGTCCTGGGCCACATCCGCCAGATTAGGCGGCTGCGGCAATGATCATCGGGAGCAACGCCGGGCGCTCGGCGCGCCCACCGCCCGCCGCGCTCACCGCGCTCACCGCGCTCGGCGCACTCACCGTCGCTCACCGACCTCGCCGCGCTCACCGTCGTCCAGGATCCCGTCCACGCTCACCGCCGACTACGACCTCGCTCACACCCTCCGCCACAAACCACCCCCGCCCTGCTCCACCAACCCCAGCGCGGCCAGTTCGCCCAACGCTCCGAAGACCTCTCCGGGGGTGAGCCCGGCGACCCGCACCAAGGTGTCGACCGACACCTCCCGAACCGCCGGGAAAGCGTCCCGGGTTCGGCGTGCCTCCTCGGAGGCAAGGTCTAGTGGGAGTTCGGGCGCTCGTAGCGGCATCAGCAGTTGCTGCCCCATCGGCGCCACCAACTCCAGCACCTCGGCGGCATCGGTCACCAGCGTGGCTCCCTTGCGGATCAGCTCGTTGGTGCCGGCCGAAGTTACGGACATGACCGACCCCGGAACGGCAGCCACCGGGCGCGCAAGATCACCGGCGTGACGGGCGGTGTTCAGGGATCCCGATCGCAGACCCGCCTCGACCACGACGGTGCCGGCCGTCATCGCGGCGATCAGCCGATTTCTCGACAGGAACCGCTGCTTCATGGCGGTCATCGCCGGCGCGAGCTCCGAAACCACGACGCCGTCGACTCGGATCCGATCCAGCAAGTCCCGATGGCCAGACGGATAAGCGCGATCAACCCCGCAGGCCAACACGGCCACGGTCGGTCGGCCAGCGGCGAGCGCCCCTTCGTGGGCCGCGGCGTCGATCCCGTAGGCCGCGCCTGACACGACGGTCCAACCAGCCTGGGTCAGGTCATGGCCGAGTTCGCGGGCGACCGTAGTGCCGTAGGCGGTCGACGCCCGCGACCCCACGACCGCGACACTGCGACCCATCAGGCCGTCGAGGCGACCGGCGCCACGGACCCACAAGCACCACGGTGGTGCGTCGAGGTCGGCGAATCCGGCGGGCCACTCGGCGTCGCCCGGAATCACCACCCGTATGCGATGGGCGCGGATCAAGCGGCCCATGACGTCTGTGTCGAGCGCGGCCACCCGGGCACGACACCGTTCAAAGCGCACGTCGCCTGGGTCGGTCACCCTTCGCCACGCCTCCGTGGCATCGAGCCCGGCCAGCAGTGGCGTGACGGCCCGGTCAAGCGGTTCGATCACGCTGCTGAGCAGCAGCCTGGCCAACCGATCGGGCATGTCCTTGGCTCGCAGGTCGAGCTCCGTTGAGGTCGCGGTCATGCTGCGGCCTGCCCGGCGCGCAAGGCGAATGCCTGCAGCACGTGGGTGGGTGACGGACGCTGCGCGCCCGCCAAGTCGCCCAGCGTCCACGCAAGACGCAGGCAGCGGTCGTAGCCGCGCAGCGTCAGGACCCCGCGGCGCAGTTGTTCATCCAACGGCGCCGTGGTGGCGGGCGGCAGGAGCCACGGCCCGCGACGCAACGCAGCGCCTGGGGCTCGTCCGTTCGTGGCCCAGGGCTGACCCCGCCAACGCCGTCGCTGTTGCTCCCGCGCCGCGTTGACCCGCTGGGCGATAGTGGCGGTCGGTTCCCCCGGGGCCGCCCCCGAGGCGCGAGTGACGGCGCGCAGCCGCAATTGCACGTCGATTCGGTCCATCAACGGACCGGAGAGGCGGGCGCGGTAGTTGCGCAACACCAACGGCGAGCATCGGCAACTCTTGGTCAGCGCCAGGCCGCAAGGGCACGGGTTTGCGGCGAGCACCAACAGGAAACGGGCGGGAAAATGGGCCGAGCCGGATGCCCGGTTGATGGTGACCGTTCCCGATTCCAACGGTTGGCGCAGGGCATCCATCACGTCGCGTCGGGCTTCGGCGCATTCGTCGACGAACAGCACCCCCGCGTTGGCCTGCGAGACGGCTCCCGGCCGGACTCGGCCGCTGCCGCCGCCGACCATCGCCGCCAGACTCACGCCGTGATGCGGCGCAACGAACGGTGGGGTGCGGATCAGCTCGCCGTCACGGAGCAACCCCAGCACCGAGTGGATCGCCGTGGTCTGCAACGCCTCTGCCTCGACCAACGGAGGCAGCAGCCCGACCATCCGCTCGGCCAGCATGGTCTTGCCCGCCCCCGGCGGGCCGACCATTGACACGTGGTGGAATCCGGCCGCCGCCACCTCGAGCGCGAACCGCGCTTCCGGCTGCCCGATCACATCGGCCATGTCGGGGGTGCGGCCCGCGGTCAGGTCTGCGGCGGGCAGGGGTGGTGGCGCGGGAGGTTCGCGTCGTGATTTCAGGCAGCGATAACGCCCGACGACCTCGGCGAGGGTTTGGACGGGAACGACCTCGATCCCGCTGATCAGCATCGCTTCCCGGGCGTTGCCCACCGGCACTAAGAGGGTGTGGAAGCCGGCCTCGCGGGCCGCAAGCGCCGCCGGGAGCATCCCCCGGATCGGGCGAACCGATCCGTCGAGTCCGAGCTCGCCCAGATGAACCACATCACGCACCAGCGCGGCCTCGATCGTGTGGTTCGTCACCAAGGCGGCGACGGCGATTGCGAGGTCATAGCCCGAACCTTGTTTGGTCAGGTCGGCCGGTGACAGGTTGACGGTGACCCGGACCTTCGGCAGTTCCAGGTCGGTGTTGGCGGCCGCTGCCTTGATTCGGTCGGGCGCCTGCTTGCAGGCGGAATCGGGCAGGCCGACGACCTGCCAGATCGGGGTTCCGGATCCGGTGTCGGCCTCGACGGTCACCACCCGACCGGTGATGCCGTAGACCGCAACGCAGCGGGTCACGCCCAGCGTCACGGCGTGACCTCCCGCAGGTGTTCGACGTCGTCGACGTGTCCCTCGGCGATGACAACGCCGACCAGATCGACCCGAATTACCTGCAATCGGGTGTGCTGCGCGGCGGCCCAAGCAGCACCAAGTCGATAGAGCCGGCGCAGCTTTGCGGGCTTGACCGCCTCGACCGGGCGACCGAAGAACGCCGTGGCGCGGGTCTTCACCTCCACGAACACGATCTGTTCGGATGCGGCGTCGTAGGCCACCACATCCAGTTCTCCGATCGGGCAACGCCAGTTGCGATCTAGCACCCGCCAGCCGAGCGACTCCAGGTAGTCAACCGCCACCTGTTCGCCCTGCTCACCCAGCGTCACGCGAGCCGTCTGTTGCGTCGACTTCTGGGTTGCCTCTTGCGGCGTCCTTTGCGTCATGGACCTCACCTCCACCGCAACCATCCGGCGTAGGTCGACTCCCCCAACAGCGCGCGACCGGCTTCCTGGGGAGGACCGGTCGCGCGTTGGAGGGCTGTGGAGAACTACTCGGGCATCTCCAGCTCGGTGGCCGGGAGCTCCTCGACGTTGACGTCCTTGAACGTCAACACACGGACGTTCTTGACGAATCGCGCCTGCCGGTAGACGTCCCAAACCCAAGCGTCATGCATGCGTACGTCGAAGAAGACTTCGGCGCCTTCACCGCGCACCAGCACGTCGACCTCGTTGCAGAGGTAAAACCGCCGTTCCGTCTCCACCACGTGGCTGAACAGGCTCACGACATCGCGATACTCGCGATAGAGCTGGAGCTCCTGTTCGGTCTCATAACGTTCCAGGTCTTCGGCGCTCATGCGCCCTCCTTCACAGTCGTTACCGACAGATGGGCATCATCAGCGGAGGCCGGCAGGTTGTCCACGACGAATCGTCGCCATGACCGGCGGTGCAGCTCACACGCGCCGTGCTCGTCGATCGCCTGCAGATGATCGGGCGCGGAATAGCCCTTGTTGCCGGCCCAGTTGTAGTGAGGAAAGCGCTCGTGGAATTCCACCAGCATCCCGTCGCGCTCCACCTTCGCCAACACACTCGCAGCTGCCACCGACGAACATTTCAGGTCGGCCTTGATCATCGTGTGGACCGGCGGAACGAGCGGGCGATCCTCGACCAGGGCGAACAGCCCCACCTGTTCTGGGTTGGTCAACCAGTCATGGTTGCCATCGAGAATCACCAGGTCCGGTGTCACGGTCAGTTGGGCGAGCGCCCGCTGCCCGGCCAAGCGCAACGCGGCGATGATCCCGATCTGGTCGATCTCGTCGGCCGAGGCGTGGCCAACAGCGTGATCCAGCGCCCACCGGCGGACCAGGGGCACCATCGCCTCCCGCATCGCGGGGGTAAGCAGCTTGCTGTCTTTGGTGCCGACCGGAGCGCTGCGGGTCGACTCGTCAATCACGACGACGCCGACGGAAACCGGGCCGGCGAGCGCGCCGCGGCCGACCTCGTCCATCCCGGCCAACACCCGGTAGCCGTCACGTTGCAGCGACCGCTCGACGCGCAGACTGGGCCGTTTGCTTGCCATCACTTCACCTTCGAGAAGACCTCAGGGTGTGAATCGACGCTCTGGACCCGACCGACTGGCCAGGCGATGGCGACGACCTCACCAGTGATGTCCTTCTCCGGCACAGAACCGGGAACTCCGGTGCCGTCGTCGTGGCCACGAGAGTCGTACGAGTTGTCACGATTGTCACCCATCACCCACACCTTGCCCTGCGGCACGGTGATCGTGAAGGGGGTTCCGCAAGGGTGCGACCCAGCCTTGAGGTAGGCGGTCTCCTCCAGCGTGGTGCCGTTGACTTGAAGCTTGTCGTTGACACAGGCGACCTTGTCGCCAGGCAGGCCGATCAACCGCTTGACGACATGTTGGCCACCGCCGGGCAGGACGCCGACGAAGGTCAGCGCGTCCTTCAGACCGCGCACCAACGCGTTGCTGTTCTCCGGTCCGGGCGGGCCCCAAGTCGTCGGCTGGACGAAGACGATGACGTCGCCGCGGTGTAGCGGCGCGTGCTGCGGCGTGAACTTGGAGACCACGATCCGGTCACCGACATCGAGGGTGTTTTCCATCGATTCCGACGGGATGTAGAACGGCTGCGCGAGGAAGGTCTTCACCATGAAGGAGATCAACAGGGCGATCGCGGCGATGACCACGAACTCCTGCAAAGCATTCCCGCGGCGCTTCTTGCCGTGGACCTCAGCGCGGGTGGGCACCTCGCCCGGTGCGTATCCCTCGTCAGGGGATGCCGCATCCGTGTCGCGGGGTTCCTGGGCGTCATCGGTCATGCGTTAGGCACCTTGTCGAAAGTTGTGGAGTAGTTAGACAGCCAACCCATTCTGTCCATCGGCCAGGCGATTGCAACCGCCCGCCCCGTGATGCTGGACATGGGCACGGATCCGTCTGCTCCCCCGGAGTCGTTGTCATGGAATCTGCTGTCGCCGGAATCGCTGCGATGGTCGCCCATCACCCACACCTTGCCGTCAGGCACCCGGATGTTGAAGGCACCGTCACAGGGCTGGTCTCCGGGATAAAGGTAAGGCTCATCGATGGCGATGTCGTTGATCGTCAACTTGCTGCCTGGGTGGCAGGTCACGTGGTCGCCGGGAAGCCCGATGACTCGTTTGATCAGGTGGTTGTCGCCCTCGGGGTAGAGACCGACGAACTGCAACGGCCGAACCACGATGCTGCTCAGGGTCGAGCGCTTCACGTTCGGCTCCTCCAGCCAGTGGCCGGTGTCCTCGAAGACCACAACGTCGCCGCGATGCAGCGCCAACGGACCCGGGGTCAGCTTGCCGACGATGACTCGGTCACCGCGCACCAAGGTGTTCTCCATGGATCCGGATGGGATCCAGAACGGTTGAGCCAGAAAGGTCTTGATCAAAATCGACAGCACCAGTGCGACGGCGACAACGATGCCCAGTTCGCGCAGCAGCGATCCCTTGCGCTTGCGCGGCTGCGGCAGCTTGCCGACCTGCTTGCTTCGGGTGCGCCCGACGATCGCGTCGAGCTGCGCGCGCGACATCGATGAGGTGCGATTTTCGTCCGGAGGTTCCGGCAGGCGTACGGGCTCCTGCTTGCGGGCGGCCCGCCGGGCGTCGCGCACGCGCTGAAGCGAGATGGCGCGGGTGTGCTCGTCCTGGCTCACGGCTCCACCTTCCCCATATCGCTGGGCGGCCAATACCGCCAGCCGACCGTACCGATGATGTCCGATGCCTTGACCGTTCCGCCGCCTGGGTCACCGAGGTGATTGCGCGAGTCATCGGAGGCTGCCCGGTTATCGCCCATCACGAAATAATGGCCCGCGGGCACCGTGGCCACGAACGGCTGGTCCGACGCCTTGGTTCCCGCGGCGAGGTAGGGCTCGGTCGCCACGACACCGTTGATCCGCAGCACCCCGCCGTGATCGACCGTGACACGGTCGCCTGGGAGTCCGATGATCCGCTTGACGTAGACCGTCTCGCTGCGAATGCCGAGGAAGTCACCGACGGACCGCAACGGTCCGCTGCCACCACCGGGAATCACGAACGCGTCGTTCGCGACGAAGACGACGACAGCGCCACGCTTCAACTGAGTGTGTTTGAGCACCGCGATGTGATCACCCGGACGCAGCACCGGTTCCATCGAAGCGCTGGGGACCGTGTAGGTCTCCAGCACCATCGGGCGTACGACAACGACCAGGAACGCGACCACGGCCAGGGCGATGATCCACCGGCGCGTACGGCGATTGCGCGGAGCCGCCGAAACGGGGCCGGTCGCGGCTGGCCCCACCTTCGCAGATGACGAAGGCGGCGCCGTGTCATCAGACACAGCGCCGCCCTCGGGGATCACGAACGTCAGGCCTTGGTGGCCGGCGTGTCGCGACGCTCCTTGATCTTGGCGGCCTTGCCGCGCAGGTCGCGCAGGTAGTAAAGCTTGGCGCGACGGACGTCACCGCGGCTAACGATCTCGATGTGATCGACGACCGGGGTGTGCAGCGGGAAGGTGCGCTCGACACCAACGCCGAAGCTCATCTTGCGCACGGTGAAGGTCTCACCGATGCCGCCACCGTGGCGACGGATGACAACGCCCTGGAAGACCTGGACGCGCGAGCGGGTGCCTTCAATGACCTTGACGTGGACCTTGACGGTGTCACCGGCGCGGAACTCCGGAACGTCGGACCTCAGGCTCTGGGCGTCGAGTTCTGCGAACTTGTTCATGCGAACTTCTTCCTGGTGGCGCCACAGGTCGCCACGATCGATCGGGATCGGGTGCTTCTGCCGGTATGAGCCACATGACCGCTGGTCACTCCCCCTGTGGCGGGGGCGGGCAGACGCAATAGGCAAGTTTGCCAGACCAGCGGCGGTTGGCGAAATCCTGAGCGGTCAGCGGCGCTTGGTCAGGTCGACGGTCCCGGGATGCGCACCCTCGCCCGGGCGCACCCGATACCCCGCCTTGCGATAAATCCGCAGGTTCCGCTCGCTCCGCGCGCCGGTGTTCAGCCAGAGGGTGCGCACGTCGCTCGGCGCCTGCCCTTCGGCGAAAGCCAGCAGTTCACGACCCAGCCCACGCCCTTGCAGATAGGGCGCGACCATCAGCCGGCCGATCTGCCACGTGGTCTGGTCAGCGGGATCCCGCCGCGAACGTACGGAGGCCACGAGCCGGTTCTGCGACCGGAACACCCACGTGATCCACCCGTCGAGATCGGCGACGATCTGCTCGAGCGTCTCCTGCCCCGCGCCGAACATCCCGTAGCGCGCAATCTCCGGAGCCCAGCAGGCGCGGGTCAGCACCTGCAGGTCGGCCGCGTCGGCAGCTTCGGCGAGCCGGCCGTCGAGTTGCGCGAGACCTTCGGTGGCGACAGCGGCGGGCAACAGGTCGGGCCGACGAGCGGCGGTGCGGTCGAGCCGCTGCTGGTGGCGCCAGGCCGCGATCCGGCCGTGGTCACCGGACAACAGCACCTCGGGCACCGCCATGCCGTTCCAATCGGCGGGCTTGGTGTAGACGGGGTATTCCAGCAGCCCGTCCTCATGGGATTCCTCGACCAGCGACTGGGCGTTGCCGATGACTCCGGGCAGCAGTCGAGCGATCGCCTCGACCATGGCCAACACCGCGACCTCGCCGCCATTAAGGACGTAATCGCCGAGCGACAGGATGCGGACGTCGTAGTCCCGCCGCGCGTGCTCATAAACCCGCTCGTCGATGCCCTCATAACGTCCACAGGCGAACACCAGGCGCTCGCAGTCGGCCAGTTCGCGCGCGATCGCTTGGCTGAACCGTTGACCGCCCGGGCCGGGGATGATCAGGGTCGGCCGCGAATCTCCTTCGGCGGCAAGGGAATCCAACGCTTCGGCCCATGGCTGGGCTTTCATCACCATTCCGGCGCCACCGCCGTACGGTGTGTCGTCGACGGTGCGGTGGCGGTCGTGAGCCCAGTCGCGCAGGTCGTGGACCCGCAGGTCGAGCAATCCGTCCCGGCGCGCCTTGCCGATCAGCGAGAGATCGAGCGGGGCGAGGTAGTCGGGAAAGATCGAGACGACGTCCAGCCGCACGTCACTCCCCCAGTTCGAGCAGGCCGGGCGGCGGATCGGCAACGACCTTGCCTGCTTCCAGGTCGACCTCCGGCACGATCTCGGCCACGAAAGGCAAATAGGCCGTACGCCCGTCGGGCAGTTCGATCTCCAGCAGATCCTGGGCGGGCCGCGAGTGCAGCGCGGCGACTGTGCCGAGCGGCGCACCGTCGAGGTCAACCACGGCCAGGCCAACGAGGTCGTCCTCATAAAAGCCGTCGTCGTCCTCGTCGTCCGGGGCCGCGAACAGGCGGGTGCCGCGCAGGCCCTCAGCGCCCGTACGGTCGTCGGCCTCGACGAACGACAAGAGCTGAACACCGTTGTGCAGCCTGGCAGTTCGAATCGTCAACGGTCCCCGGTCGGGCTCGGTGGCGAACTGCGCGCCCTCCACAAAACGCTCCTGCGGGTTGTCCGTGTGCGTCTGCACGGTCACCTCACCGCGCAGTCCGTGGGGTTTGCCAATGCGGGCCACCAAGACGTCGTCCATGGCCGACATTGTCCACTGCGCAGGCATCGTTCGACGACTTGGTGTCGCCCGCCCGCGGCCGCCGCAGTTTCGATGGCCATTCAACGACTTTTCGCAGCCTTCCAACGGCATCCGGCTGGCTAGTCTCAAACTCATGTCAGCTGAGCCGACGTTCTCCCCCACGGCCACAAAAGCACTACGCAAAGCCGACCAGCGGCTCCGCGCTGCGGGTCGCGGCCACCACGACCAGCGTTACGCCGCTTGCCGATTGGCCATGAGCCGCTTGAGCGAGCTCAACCAGTTCTACGTCGCGCTCTACCGCGACGAATCGACGGTCGTCTTCCCGTATTCGGTGATGAACGACCAGTTCTGCGCACCGGAGGTCCAACACTTCGGCGCGCGCGGTTTGTGCGCCTGGATGCGGGCCTCGCGCCACACCTACCGCTGGCACGATGACAACGGCGCTTTGATCCTGCGCGGCCAGGACTCCGGGGCCGAGCAGCAACTGCGCGACGGGGTGGTCGTGCCCTTGATGGACCCTGGCGCCGAAGACCCGATCGGCTTCATGGCCTTCCTCAGCGCGGAAGCCGGCGCCTTCGACGACGAGTCGGTGCGCTGCGCCGAGTGGCTGGCGCGCGCACTCGTGGTGAGCGTTCGCCGGGATCAAGAGGACGCGGTCGACCTCGACATCTACCACCTTTATCCGGAGCTCGACAGTTCGGCCGTACGCAGCGAGGAGGACTTGGTCCACCTCGTTGCCGACCGTCTCAGCCACCTCGGGGCCGCCCTGGACGACGTCCTGCGCGCCACCCACAGCGGCGACCTCGGCGCTGCCCGGGCAGCAGCCCGTAATGCGCAATCGGTCTGTGAACGAGCGCAGGTCGAGGCGGCAGAACTACTCGTCCGCCAGAATCCGCCAGCGCCCGACCCGCTGCAGGAACTCACCGAACGTGAACGCGAGATCGCCCTGCTGATCAGTCAGGAGAACCTGCCGAACGCGGCCATCGCACAACGGCTGTTCATCTCGGAGAAGACGGTGAAGGGTCACGTCGGCAATGTCCTGCGCAAGCTCGGGGTGAGTCAGCGGTCGGCGATTGCGTGGATCATCGCGCAGGACCCGGACGAGTCCCGGTCCCTCGGGGACTCGAAGACGGGCCTTGGTCCCGTAGTCGTGACCGCCGGCTGATTTCTACCGTCACCGGATGAGCAATCATTCGGATAACCCAGTCCCGCCGAACCCCGATGACGACGTCGGGAACTGTTGTGGCCGCACACCCTCGGACCTCACGATGTTCCTCAGCCGCGACCTGGCTCGGCTACGAACGGCGCTGTGGGACGTCTCCGATTCGACCGCAGGCACCCCGCTGAGCGTTGACCTGGCGGTGGCGCGGGCGCGCCAAATGGGCGACCAAGCACAAGCTGCCAGCAGCGAACTGGCGGCCGCGCTGACGGCGCGCAAATCGCGCGATCGCTAACCGAAGCACCCTCGTACGGGGTGGACCACCTGCCGGTGGTCCACCCCGTTTTCGATGTCTGGACGAGCGTCAAGGGGTGGTCCCGGGAGAGTCTCGGGTCGGTCCCCGATGAAGTCGGGCCTTGGTCCCGTATCGGCGACTACCGGTTCATTTCTAACTTTCAGGGGTCGGAACAACGCACCTCCCACCACCGAAAAAAGGACTTGATCATGAAGACCATCGCCCGCCGCTCGGCTTCCCTCATCACCGCTCTCACCCTCTCGGCCGGCATCGCCGTTGGCAGCGCAGACCTCGCGTCCGCAACGCCCACCCCGGTCAGCAACCTGCACTCCACCAGCTGCCCCGCCTGGATCCAGTCCGGTCAGACCAGCGGCTGCGTGACCCGGTTGCAGCAGTTGCTCAACACCAAGGAGAACGCCGGCCTGGCGGTCGACGGCATCTTCGGCGCCGCCACCGTCAACGCGGTCAAGAAGTGGCAGTCCGCCCACGGCCTGGTGGCGGACGGCATCGTCGGTGCCGCGACCAAGAACTCGATCGACCCGGTCCCGACCACTTCGCGGAACCAGGCAATTGTCAACGCCGCCAACTCGGCGCTGGCCGGCACCAAATACCTCTACACCTGGGGCGGCGGCCACGGCGCGACCGCGGGGGTCGCCACCCGCGGAAAGCAGAACGCGGCTGGGACGGTCTATGGCTACGGCTTCGACTGCTCTGGTTTCGCCCGACTGGTCTACGGCCGAGCGTTCGGCTACGACAAGCTCGGCTCCGGCACCTCGGCTAACCAGTCGACCAAGGGCGTCATCACGACCTCGCCGCAGCCAGGCGACCTCGTCTTCTTCAGCCGGGCGTACAAGAGCGCTGGCTGGACCTCGGTGAAGAACAACGTCGGCCACGTCGCGGTCTACCTCGGTGGCGGCATGGTCGCGCAGGAGTCCAACTACGGCCACGTGCAGAACAAGGCCTCGGTCGCCTCGGCTGGATCCACCTACGTCACGACGTTCTACGAGCACTTCAGCGGCTGATCGCGAACCTCCTCTCAAACCCGGTGGGTCCGCGACCGCGGACCCACCGGGCACTCCGTCCCTCCGCACCGAAAGGCACGCCCATGACCACGTTCACCCGCCGCAGCGCCGGCCTGCTGACTGCCCTGACGTTGACCGCCGGCATCGGCGTCGCAACCGCAGACGCCACCCCGGCCCCACTCTCCCTGCAATCGACGGCCTGCCAGGGGTGGATCCAGCAGGGCCGCATCGATGGGTGCGTCACCCGCCTCCAACAACTGCTGAACAACCGTCAATACCAACCGATCGCGGCCGACGGGGTATTCGGTTCCGGGACTGCCAGCGCGGTCAAGAAGTTCCAGCGCGACCAGGGTCTGGTGGCCGACGGCATCGTCGGCGCTGCGACCAAAGCCCGACTCGACCCGGTTGGTCCGGGCCATGCGGCCGCGGTCGTCACCGCCACGAATCAACTGATGAGCGGAACGAAATACCCGTACGTCTGGGGCGGCGGCCATGGCGCAAAGGTCGGCGCGACGTACGGCGAATCGAACGCCGCCGGAACGACGTACGCGACGGGCTTGGATTGCTCGGGATTTGTTCGCTGGGCCTACGCCAAGGCGTTCGGCTATGACCGGCTCGGTTCGATGGGCGCGCAGAACCAGGCCTTCCTCGGGACCAAGACGACCAACCCGCAGCCGGGCGACTTGGTGCTATACGCGGCGCGCACCAGCCCGACCAGCTACCACCACATCGCGATCTACCTCGGTGGTGGAACCACCTCAGGACGGATCGCTCAGGAACGCACCTTCGGCAGTACGCAGGTCTACGGCAACCTCAGCACGACGCCCGCCCAAGACCTTTACGTCTTCGTTCACATCCCGGGCTGACAATCGGCTCCGGTCGGCATCACCAGCGACAGCGCGGCGACCACGCAAGCCGCCACCAACGGCAGCAGCATCGCGGTCTGGACCCCGGCCCGATGGACCAACAGGCCCATCGCGCCGGGTCCGATCAATGAGGTGGCATAGCCGAAGGTCACCACCAGCGAGAGCCCGCGCCCGCCGCCGAGCATCCCGGCCAGACCGTAGATCTGCGGCGCCACCAGAGCCATGCCGGCGCCGACCAGCGCCCAGCCGAGCAGCAACAGCCCGAGCGGTTGCACCGTGACCGCGAGTAAATAGCCCAGCACTGCCGTCGCGGCCCCGCAGCGCACGACCATCCGGCGCCCCACTCGCTCGACGAGGTGGTCGCCGCACATTCGGACCACAACCATGCAGATCGAGACGACCGCGAGACCCCAGGCCGCCTGGCTCGAGGAGATCTTCGCGACGTCGCGGACGTGGACCGACGACCAGTCGAAGGCGGTGCCCTCCGCTAATCCGAATCCGATCGCCATCGCTGCCAGGACATACGCCGCCCGCGGCACCGCACGTCGTACGCCGTCGGCATCGTGATGGCTGACCGGCGAGGTGTCGGCCGACCAATGCGCCACCAGCGGAACACAGACCGCGTTCAACACCGCGGCAATAACGAGCACCGCCACCGCAACGGTCGTTCCCGAGGCAATGGCCCCGACGCCGATCACCAGCGCGGCACCGGTGAACGACCCCACCGACCAACACGCGTGGAACCGGCTCATCGAGGAGTGACCCCTGGCCCCTTCGACGCCCACCGCCAAGACGTTCATGGCGGTATCGGTCAGACCGTTTCCGAGCCCGTAGACCAGAATTACCGCGACCGCGATGGGCAGTGTCGGCGCGGCCGCGAGCGCCAACAGCCCTACCGCCGCGGCCGCCATGCCCAGCAGTGTCGGCCGTAGCGCGCCCACCCGATCTGCCACTCGCCCGGCGATGTTGATGCCCAGGATCGCCGCGCAGCCGGCGGCGAACAGGAACAGCCCCAGGCCGCGCGAATCGGTGCCCCAGCGGGTTGCGAACAGGGGCATCAGCGCCCCGATCGAACCGACCGCGACCCCGTTGCACCAGAAGGCTGCAACGACGCAGGCGCGCGCCGGAAATGAGGCTAAACGCAGGGTCCGCGAGGCGTCTTTCGAGAGCATCTCGAGAGTGTCCCGCAGAGTGCCAGCACGGTCGAATCGGTACTCCCTGTGAGACTCCCGGCTTTTACCAGAGAGCAGTTCCGTGCACAATAGATAATTCTGTCGTCTATGGATCGCCCGGGACAGCGCGCGTTCCACGAGGAGAATCCCAGTGCCAGTTCTGGAGGCCCGACACCTGTTCAAGGTGTTCGGAAGCCGGTCGAAGGAAGCAGTCAAGAGGCTCCGAGCCGGTGACGATCCCGCCGTGGTGAGTCGCGAACTCGATGTCACCGCCGCGGTAATCGATGCCGGATTTAGTGTTGAACAAGGCGAAATTTTCGTGGTCATGGGGCTGTCCGGCTCCGGGAAGTCGACCCTGATCCGGATGCTCAACGGTCTGCACTCGACCAGCTCCGGCGAGGTTCTGGTGCATGGCAAGGACATCGCCCGGATGAACCCGGCCGATCTGCGCGCCGTGCGCCGCGATCACATTTCGATGGTGTTCCAACACTTCGCGCTGCTGCCGCACCGCACCGTGCTGGAGAACGCCGAGTACGCCCTGAAGATCAAGGGCGTCGATCCCGCCGAACGCTCGAAGCGAGCCCGCGAAGCGCTGGCCATGGTCGACCTGGAAGGTCAGGAGGACCGGTTGCCGGCGCAGCTGTCCGGCGGTATGCAGCAGCGCGTCGGCTTGGCTCGGGCGCTCGCCGCGGACACCGACATCCTGTTGATGGATGAGGCTTTCAGCGCGCTCGACCCGCTGATCCGTCGCGACATGCAGGATCAGCTGCTCACCTTGCAGAGCAAGCTCGGCAAAACGATCATCTTCATCACCCACGACCTCAACGAGGCCATGCGCCTGGGTGACCGCATCGCGATGATGCGTCACGGCAAAATCGTGCAGATCGGCACCGCCGAGCAAATCCTCACCGACCCCGCCAACGACTACGTCGCGCAGTTCGTTGCCGATGTGGACCGCGCGCGGGTGTTCAACGCCGACGCCATCATGGAGAAGCCGGTCGCCACGATCGGCGAGGGCTCCGGCGCCCGAGCCGCCCACCGTACGCTGCGCGAAAACCAGGTGCCCGGGCTCTTCGTCGTTTCCCGGGACCGCAAGCTGGTCGGTTACGTTCTCGACGACGATGTCGCCGGTCTCAAGGATCAGCCGATGCGCGACGTCATGCACCCCATCGAGTTGGCCGTGCCCCGTCACACGCCGGCCGCCGAGCTGTTCACCCCGTCCGCCGAAAACCGGCTGCCGCTGCCGGTGGTTGATGACGACGGCCGCTTGGTCGGCGTCATCCCGCGCGTCACCCTGCTGTCCAAGCTCGGCGCCGGCACCACCGCGCACACCAATTCCGAGGAGGACATCGCGTGAGCGCGATCCATTCTGAAACTCTCAGTCCGCGCATCCACGTGGGTTCTTGGGCCGATTCGGCCGTCTCGTGGCTTACCGACCACGGCAGCTGGTTCTTCACCGGTCTCGCCGATGCGGTCACCTGGGTCGTCGGCAACATCGATGACGGCCTCCGCAATATCCCGATCGTGCTGCTGGTGATCCTCTTCGCGCTGATCGCTTGGTGGGCCCGTGGCTGGCGCGCGGCCATCGGGTCGGTGATCGGGTTCGTCCTGATCGACGCCCTCGGTGCCTTCCCGCACACCCTCGACACACTCGCCCAGATCCTGGTTGCCAGCGTTCTTGGTGTCCTGATCTCGGTCCCGCTCGGCATCCTCGCCGCGCGATCAGACCGGACCTCCCGCGTCGTACGCCCGGTGATGGACTTCATGCAGACACTGCCGGCGTACGTCTATCTGCTGCCGTTCCTGTTCTTGATGGGCCTCGGTGTGCCGAGCGCTGTGCTGGCCACGATCATCTTCGCGATGCCGCCCGGTGTTCGGCTTGCCGAACTGGGCATCCGACAGGTCGACAGCGAAATCTTGGAAGCCGGACAGTCCTTCGGGGCGACCAAGTGGGAGGTGCTGCGCGGCATCCAGTTGCCGCTGGCCCTCACCACGATCATGGCCGGCGTGAACCAGGTGATCATGTTGGCGCTGTCCATGGTTGTCATCGGTGGCATCGTCGGGGCGCCTGGGTTGGGCTCCGATGTGATGTCGGCGCTGTCCCAGTTGCAGGTCGGCCCCGGTGTCGAAGCCGGACTTGCCGTCGTGATCCTGGCGATCTACCTCGACCGCGTCACCGACGCGCTCGCCAAGCCGCAGCTGGGTCTGCGGTCTGAACTTGCCACCTTCAAGCAGCAGCGCGCCCAACGTGACGTCGCTGTGGCTGAGGTTGCGTGACACGCATGGGAGCAACTGTGAACCGTAGGACCTTCGCTCTGCTGATGGCCGCCGGATTGGGTGGCACAGCCCTGTCCGGCTGCGCCACGGCCAACGACGAGGAGAAGCGTGGCGGTGGTGAAGCCGGCGGGATCGAGGCCAGTTCCGGCAAGGCGATCACCATCGGCTACATCGACTGGGATGAGGACGTCGCCGTCACCCACCTGTGGAAAAAGGTGCTGGAGAACAAGGGCTTCAAGGTGACCATGCAACATGTCACCGACGCCGGCCCCGTCTTCGTCGGGCTCGACAAGGGTCAAGTGGACCTTTACCTCGATGCCTGGCTGCCGCTGACCCACAAGGTCTACTGGGACAAGTACGGCAAGGACCTCACCGACCTCGGTGTTTGGTATTCGAACGCGAAGCTGACTGTCGCTGTCCCGACCTACATGGACATCGATTCGATCGATCAGATCGCCTCGGTCAAGGGGAAGGTCGCCGACAAGATCGTCGGTATTGAGCCTGGCGCCGGCCTGACGAAGGCCGCCAAGAAGGCACTGCAGGACTACTCCCTGTCGGGAGTGACGCTGCAGACGTCGTCGACACCGGCCATGCTGGCTGCGCTGAAGAAGGCGACCGATGCCAAGCAGCCGATCGTCGTGACGCTCTGGCGCCCGCACTGGGCCTACGCGAAGTTCCCGATCAAGGACCTCAAGGACCCGAAGAACTCGATGGGCGACGCGGAGAAGATCCACGCCGTCGGTCGCAAGGACTTCGCCAAGGACTTCCCGGAGATCGCGTCGATGCTGAAGAAATTCACGCTGACCGACCCGCTGCTGTCCGACCTGGAAAAGGTCGTGTTGCAGGACAACGCGAAGAACCCGGCGGCCGGCGTCGAGGCCTGGTTGAAGAAGCACCCGGAGTTTGAGAAGTCGCTCGGCTGAGTAGAGCTCCGATAGAAGAAGGGCCCCGACCGTGTGGTCGGGGCCCTTCTTTTACGGAACTAGCTGACGGAACTCAGCGGGCGCGGTCGGTGTCGACGATGTCGACCCGAATGTTCTGGCCCGCAGCGAGTGCCTGCACGACCGTACGCAGCGCCGAAGCGGTGCGGCCGGACCGGCCGATCACGCGACCGAGGTCGTCGGGGTGGACGCGCACCTCGAGGAGATCGCCGCGGCGAATCTCCTTGTGGCGTACGACCACCTCGTCGTCGTGCTCGACGATCCCCTTGACGAGGTGTTCGAGCGCTTCCTCGAGCACCGGATCAGGCCTCGGACTTGGCGCCCGGGGCCACGAAGCCAGCGGCCTCGGCGGCCTCGGCGGTCTTGAACCAGACCTCGGCGACAGTCGCGTCGTACCACTGCGAGTCAGTGGTGTGGTACTTCATCGAGTCCTTGTTGCCCTTGACCGTGAAGACGGCGGCGTCAGGCGAGCTGCCATCTTCGAGCGGGGCAGCGGAGTCGGCACCAAAGCCACCGTCAACCAGCTTCGCAGCTTCGGCCGGAGCCTCAGCCTTGTCAGCAGCGGGAGCCTCGGTCTTTTCCGCGGCGGCCGGAGCTTCAGCCTTCTCGGTCTTCTTCTTGGCCGTGGTGGCCGAACCCTTGCCCGACTTCTCGGCGCCATCCTGAGCGGCCTTGAGGGCAGCCTCGTAGAGCGACTTCTTGTCCGGCTTCACAGCGGCAACCTTGAGGGTGCCTTCGGCGCCCGGCTGACCCTTGAACTTCTGCCAGTCACCGGTGACCTTCAGCAGCGCTGCGACCTGCTCGGTCGGCTGCGCGCCGACGCCGAGCCAGTACTGCGCACGCTCGGAGTCGATCTGGATGAGGCTGGGCTCTTCCTTGGGCTGGTAAACGCCGATCTCTTCGATCGCGCGACCGTCCCGCTTGGTGCGGGAGTCCATGACGACGACGCGGTACTGCGCATTGCGGATCGAACCGAGTCGCTTCAAACGAATCTTGACTGCCACGAGAGTGGTGTCTCCTGTTTCTGTTGTCAGAGCTCGGCAAGACCGGGGTAGGTCACTCCGGGGGGCCGTGGCTCGGGGTAGGCGCTGCTTTCCGGCACGTTAGGGCGCCGCAAAGCAAACGGGTACGCCGTCCATCATGCCAGAGCATCGCCACCCCGACCGAATCGTCACCGCTCCGGCCGGACGACCTGCCCCAGGAACAGCGGCGCGTTCGTGGTCGTGTCATGAATGACGAAGAAGAACGCCCGGTCGACGACGAAGGATGTGGGCGCTTCGCTGGCACCGGTTGCCGCGACGGCGACGGCGGTGGCAGCCGCCGCTTCGGTGCCGTGCTGGTCGACCTTCACCACCGCCTGGTGCTGCACGAAAGCGACACACAACTCCCCCGGCGCGCCGCACATCCCGCTCAGATCGGCGGTATGCGGGTCGAATGCCGCCCGTAACCCGAGCCCGCGCAGCGCGTCCGCCAAACCCGCAGAGGTGTCGACCGAGAAGGCGGGCATCGACAGATCCACCGGCTGGGCGGACCCTGCGCGCGTCGCCTGCGCGAGCACCCCCGGCAGCTGCCGGCGGGTGGCGGCGAAGGCACCGGCGTCGGGGAGCACGATCGTCATCGCCAGCTGGCCGCCGCGGTAGGGGATCTGCACCGCCTTCCACCCGAGCCCACTGGCGAGCCGGTAGTGGCCTGTCGCGTCCATCATCGGGGTCGTCACCGAGGAGCCATCGGCGGTGGTGAAGCTGGTCGCACCGAACGGGTCGGAGAACTCGTCCTGCCACTTCGCCTTCAAATAGAGCGCGTTGATCAGCACCAGTCGTGTCGAGGAGTCGATCGTTCCCCGCCCGAGCAACTCCGGGATCAATCGGCGGGTCTTCTGGCTGACCCATCCGTTGATCGTTGACCGCGCGCCCTCCGCGTCACGGTCGAAGGCGACTGGCATAGAGGCAGCCGCAAAGCCGGCCGCCAACTGCTTGATGAATTCCGGACGCAGTGTCAGATCTTCTTGCACTGCAACGGTATTGGCCGGGTTGATGGTCATGGCCTTGTCGCTGCCGCGGCCAGCGGCGACCGCGGCAGCGACGGCCTGGTCGATCGCGGTCACAAACCCCGCGGACTGGGTGGCATCCCCACCCAACAGCTGACCGAACTCAGTAGCCGTCGTTCCGCGGGCACCGGCGGCGGTCATCGCCAGAGCCGAGTAGACCGAGTAGGGACTGATTGCCGCGTTGTCGGTGGCGCGGTAGGCGTCGGAAACGAGCAGCGACGCACCGAAGGTGGTCAATCGGGATCCGGCAGCCTCGTCCGGTCCCGCCGCCATCCGCGCCGCGTCAACTCGCATCGGTTCAGGGTGACGAGTGGTCCCCTTACCGGCTCCCGGCTTTCCGCAGCCAGCGAGCATTCCGCCCAGCATCGCCAGCCCTCCGGCTCGCAGCATCGTTCGCCGCCCCATTTCGACCATCGCGTTGCCTCCCTGCGTCGCTGCTGACGAAAGAAGGACGCCTCGGCCCGCGGATGGTTGCCTCCCTACACCCGTAGTAAAGGAATCTGGTCGCAATAACGACCACTTTCCCGGGTCACTGCGGCGCGTGTTTGTCGAGGAACTCGTAAATCTCGGTGTCGTCGACCCCAGGGAAAACCCCTGGCGGCATGGCCGCGAGCAGGTGGGAGTGAACCCGGGCCGACGGCCACGCCTGACCGTTCCAGCGCCCGGTCAACTCCCCCGGCGGCTGCAAGCAGCAGGTCGGGTCGGGGCAGCGCGACTTGGAGCGCTCGTTGGTGTCACGCCCGCGCATCCACTTCACGTGTTGATAGGGCACCCCGACGTTGACCGAGAAGGTACCGGCGGGGGTGCGGTCCACCACCGCGGTGCACCAGTAGGTGCCGGAGCGTGTGTCGGTGTAGGCCTGATAAGCCTGGGTGAGGTCGGGCTGCTCGAACACGCGCCGCGCGGTCCATTGTCGGCAAACGCGCTGACCCTCGATCGACCCTGCGGTGTCGGCCGGGAAGGTGATCCCGTCGTTCTCGTAGGCCTTGTAAACCACACCCTCCTGCGACACCCGCATGAAGTGCACCGGGATGTCCAGATGCCGCGTGGCGAGATTGGTGAAGCGGTGAGCTGCGGTCTCGTAGGAAACCGCATAGGCATCGCGCAGGTCCTCGATCGCGATGTCCTTGTCGACCTTCGCCTGGCGCAGCAACTGCACCGCGTCGTGCTCGGGAACCAGCAACGCCGAAGCGAAGTAGTTGATCTCGACGCGCTGCGACAGGAACTCCGAATAGTCCGCCGGTGGCCGGTGACCGAGCACGAGGTGGCCCACCGCCTGCATCGCCAGCGATCGCGAATCGTGTTGTCCCGCTTCGGGTTGCGGCAAATAAATGCGTTTGTTGCGCAGGTCGGTGACGGTCCTCGTCGAGGACGGCAGGTCGCTGGTGTGAACCAGCTTGTAGCCGAGATGGCCGGCCAACCGATCGACGGCAGCACGGCTGATCGGACCGCCCGGGTGGCTGATCGAGGCCAGCAGGTCAGCCGCGGCCTTCTCGATCTCTCCGAAGTAGTTGTCGGCGTTGCGCATCCGATCGCGCAACTCCGCGTTCGCCCGGCGCGCATGCTCAGGAGTGGCATCGCGATCGGCCGACGCGCTGGCCATCGCTTCATGCATCCCGACCAACGCTTCGAGCGCCTCCATCGGCAATCGCGGCCCGATCTTCACCCGCGGAAGGCCAAGACCTTCGTACGACTCCGCGCGCTGCGCCCGCTCCAACCTGATCTCCAGCGCGGCGCGGCGACTCGGCGGCGCGGTGGTGAGGAACTCCTGGACCGTCGTGTCGAGAACTGCGGCCAGCGCCGACAACACCGACAACCGGGGCTCGCGCTTCCCGTTTTCGATCAACGAGAGGGCGGCTGGCGAAACGCCAACGGCGGAGGCCACATCGCCGAGCGTGCGGCCAGATTCCTGACGCGCGTGGCGGATCCGCCGACCGATGGTCAGCGGATCAGGCCCGCGCGGGTCGACCGCCAGGTTGTCGGGAGCCTCCGGCTCGATGAGCCGCCCCACAGGTGCACCGTTCATGCGTCCCACTGTGCTGCGCTTCTTCACACCTTGACGACGACGGTCAGCTGAAACAGACGTCATGCGTTGATATTAGCGAAAGATCGGCGAACTTTTACGTCGAGAACAGGGTTACTTTCGCGTCAGCGGTGTCAAAGATGGGAATCACAGCAAGAGTTCGACTGATCGAAGGGCAAAGGGAGCCAATGACCGACAACAAGCAGTTGACCGCCGAGAACCTGAAGAAGGACTGGGAGACCAACGAGCGCTGGAAGGGCGTCGAGCGCACCTACACCGCCGAAGACGTCATCAAGTTGCGCGGCAGTGTGCAGGAGGAGTTCACCCTCGCCCGCCGTGGCTCCGAACAGCTCTGGGACAAGCTGCACACCGAAGACTTCGTCAACGCACTGGGCGCCCTGACCGGCAACCAGGCCGTCCAGCAGGTCAAGGCCGGCCTCAAGGCCATTTACCTGTCGGGTTGGCAGGTCGCCGGCGACGCGAACCTCTCCGGCCAGACCTACCCCGACCAGTCGATCTACCCGGCGAACTCCGTTCCGGCCGTGGTGCGCCGGATCAACAACGCCCTGATGCGCGCCGACCAGATCGAGTTCTCCGAAGGCTCGAAGTCGGTTGACGAGTGGGTTGTCCCGATCGTGGCCGACGCCGAGGCCGGCTTCGGCGGCGTGCTGAACGCCTTCGAGCTGATGAAGTCGATGATCGCTTCCGGCGCCGCCGGTGTGCACTGGGAAGACCAGCTCGCGTCGGAGAAGAAGTGCGGCCACCTCGGTGGCAAGGTGCTGATCCCGACCCAGCAGCACATCCGTACGCTGAACGCCGCTCGCCTTGCTGCCGACGTCTCGAACGTGCCGTCCGTGGTCATCGCTCGTACCGACGCCGAGGCCGCGACGCTCATCACGACCGACGTCGACGACCGCGACAAGCCGTTCATCACCGGCGAGCGCACCGCCGAGGGCTTCTACAAGGTGAAGAACGGCATCGAGCCGTGCATCGCCCGCGCCAAGGCCTACGCGCCCTACTCCGACCTCATCTGGATGGAGACCGGCACCCCGGACCTGGAGCTGGCCAAGAAGTTCGCGGACGCGGTTCACGCCGACTTCCCCGACCAGATGCTGGCCTACAACTGCTCCCCGTCGTTCAACTGGCGCAAGCACCTCGACGACGCCACGATCGCCAAGTTCCAGAAGGAACTTGGCGCGATGGGCTTCAAGTTCCAGTTCATCACCCTGGCCGGCTTCCACAGCCTGAACTACTCGATGTTCGACCTGGCCCACGGCTACGCCCGTAACCAGATGTCGGCCTATGTCGAGTTGCAGGAGCGCGAGTTCGCTTCGGAGGCGCGCGGCTACACCGCCACCAAGCACCAGCGTGAGGTCGGCGCCAGCTACTTCGACGCTGTCGCGACCGCGATCGACCCGAACAGCTCCACCACGGCGCTGCGCGGCTCGACCGAGGAAGCGCAGTTCTGACGGCCTGAGGGTCGCCACCTTCCACTCGGGCTCCTGTGATCACCTGGCTCCGGTCACAGGGGCCCGAGTTCCCTTCTCTCACATATCTGTTCGCGGGCCAGACAACGGCAGACAACGCCGGCTTCGACTTCATTCAGGAGGACACCATGTCCGAGACAAACCACGGCATCCCGACCGTGCGCGGCACCATGCACCCCCGCTTCGACGAGATCGTCACCCCGGAAGCCCTGGCATTCGTCGCCAAGCTGGACAGTGAGTTCGCCGGTCGGCGCGCTGAACTGTTGCAGCACCGCCGGGTGCAGGCGCGTCAGGTGAACGCCGGCAAGAACCTGGACTTTTTGGCCGAGACCGCCGCGATTCGTGATGACGCGACCTGGCAAGTCGCGTCGATCGGACCCGGTCTGCAGGACCGTCGCTGCGAACTGGTCTCCCCCGCGAACCGCACCATGGCGGTCCACGCGCTCAACTCCGGCGCGAGCGTTTGGCTCGCCGACCTGGAGGATGCAACCGCGCCGACGTGGAGCAACATCATCGGCGGCCAGCTCAACCTGTTCGATGCGGTGCGCGGTCAGCTGACCTATGACTCCGTCGGCGGCGAGACCTGGAGCGTCGGCGACCACCGCCCGACGCTGATCATGCGCCCCCGCGGCTGGCACCTCTGCGAGAAGCACATCAGCATCGACTCGCGTCCGATGTCGGCGTCGCTGGTCGACTTTGGTTTCTACTTCTTCCACAACGCCCGCAAGCTCATCGAGCTTGGCGCTGGTCCCTACTTCTACCTGCCGAAGATCGAGAACCACCACGAAGCCCGCCTCTGGAACGACGTCTTCGTCTTCGCCCAGGACCTGCTCGGCATTCCCCAGGGCACCATCCGCGCGACTGTGTTGATCGAGACGATCACCGCCGCGTTCGAGATGGAGGAGATCCTCTACGAACTGCGCGACCACTGCTCGGGCCTGAACGCCGGCCGCTGGGACTACATCTTCAGCTACGTTCGCACCTTCGCCCACCGCGGCGAAGAGTTCGTGTTGCCCGACCGCGACAAGATCACGATGACCACGCCGTTCATGCGCGCCTACACCCAATTGCTGGTGAACACCTGCCACAAGCGGGGTGCGTACGCGATTGGCGGCCCCGCTGCCGTGAACCCGACGCTGCAGGACGAGGACCGCAAACACCGCGCGTTGGCCGTCGTCCGGGCGGAGAAGGAACGCGAGGCGGCCGAAGGTTTCGACGGCTCGTGGGTCGCTCACCCGGCGTTGGTCGAAATCTGCAAGACCGCGTACGCCGCCGTGCTCGAGGATCGTCCCAACCAACTCGACGTGCAGCGTCCGGCGCAGATCACTGCCCACGACCTGATCAGCCTGGATGGGGTGCAGCAGACGATCAGTCTGCAGGGCGTTCGGACCAACGTCTCGGTCGTGCTGCGCTACCTCGCGGCGTGGATCGGCGGCCGCGGCGCGGTCGCGATCGACACCCTGATGGAAGATGCCGCAACGGCGGAGATCAGCCGGGCCCAGCTGTGGCAGTGGCTGTTCCATGAGTCCTACCTCGCCGAAGGCCCCGCGGTCACCCGTGACCTGCTCGACCGGGTGGTCGATGAGGAGATGACCAAGCTGACGCGCGGCCTCGACGACCGCCACAGCGAGCGCTACCAGCAGGCGCGCGGGATCCTCGAGGAGACCGCGTTCAGCGACTACCTGCCCGGGTTCTTCACGACCTATGCCTACGTCCGCCACCTGATCGATCGGCCACTGCAGATGAGCGGCCCGCTCGGCAAGGAGGACCTGCGTCAGTCGGAGCAGGTCCACGCTGCGGCGGACGCCGGAGCCGCCTGATCTCCCGAAGTTTGTACGCCGAAGGGCTCGGACCGGTTCGGTCCGAGCCCTTCGTTGTGAGCCCTTCGTTGTGAGCCCTTCGTTGTGAGCCCTTCGCCATCAGCCCTTCGCCATCAGCCCGCGGGGGCGAGCGCTCGCGCCGCGAGCGCGACCCGCGCGATGACTTGATCGGTCACCGGTGTCGAGGTGTCAACCGGGGCCACCTGGCCGAGGGCCAGCGGCCGGGTGTCTGCATCCGTCAGCGCTTCCCACATCGCACGCTCGGCATCGTCACTTCCATGGATCGGGTGTCGTTTCCCACCGGCACGACGCGCCAATGATCGATCGCGGGCGAGCGCGGGCGGAACGTCACACCAGACCTGCAGGACTTGGTCGGGCTCGATCCCCGCCCGCCGCAAACCAGCCACCACGAACGGCAGGTCCGATTGCCGGAAGTTGTTGTCGATCACTCCCCCGGTCGGCGAATCAGCCAGCAGTCGCCAGAGCAACTGGCTCGCTCCCCGACCGATTGACGCGCCCGGACCGGTCGAGGTGAACGCCGCGCGCAGGCTGTCATCCACCGAGTCGTACAACGTCTCTTTGACCGCATCCTTCGACCAAACAGGCACCCCGAGCTCACCAGCGATCCGCCCGGCGATCGAGCTCTTCCCGCTTCCGGGCAGCCCGTTGACCAGCACCACCACACGGGGAAACCCGTTCGGGCCGTATGCGATTGGTCGTTCGTCGGCGGTGAGCGCGAACGACTCGTGGTCGCGCCAGCTCTCCGGCTCGCCACCGCCGTCAAGGAACAGCATCCGCTTCACGTGGCGCTCGCGGCGGAATCCGAGCGAGCGCAGCAGCCCGGCGGACGTTGTGTTGCGCGGCTGCACATTCGCTTCGAGGCGATGCAGGCCCAGACCGTACGGACGGGGCTGGAAACACAGGTCGATGATCAGCCGCATGCCCTCGGCGAAGAGCCCCGCGCCGGCGTACGGGTCGTAGGAGTCGTAGCCCATCGTGCCGGACCAGAACCGGCCCTGGACGATGTTAAAAACGTTGACCTTGCCGACGACGTCGTGGTTGCCCACCGCGTCATACGCGCGGATCAGGAAGGTGCGGAAGTGGTCGTCCTGGCGTCCGATGAGGCCGATCAGGTCGCCCGGATTGACCGGGTTCCACACGCCGACCCGGTCCCGCGACGCCTCGACCGCTCGGCGGTAGGGCTCGATGTCGTCGACCGTCGGTGTGGCGACGCGGACCCGCCGACCGGCGGCGTGCAGGGGCGCGGGTTCGGAGGGCATGGTGGACATCTTCGCATCGCCGATCGAGCGGTCAGCGGGGGCGAAGTTCAGACGATGTGTCCACGCAGGATGACGTGGGCTGGCGCCGCCAAAACGCGTACGTCGTCGCGCGGGTCCTCGGTGTAGACCACCAGGTCGGCGCTTTGTCCCTCCTCGATCCCCGGGCGACCGAGCCAGGCGCGAGCGCCCCAACTCGCGGCGCTGAGGGCCTCGAGGTTGCTCATCCCCGCGCGTACGAGTTCGGCTACCTCCTGCGCGACCAGACCGTGGGGCAGTTGGCCGCCGGCGTCGGTTCCGACGAAGATCGCCACACCCGCCTCGTGAGCGGCCGCGACCGTCTCGAAGCGGCGGGCGTAGAGATCGCGCATGTGTGCCGCGTAGCCGGGGAACTTGTCTTCGCCGGCATCCGCGAATTTCGGGAAGTTCTCGATGTTGACCAGCGTCGGAACGATCGAGATCCGCTGAGCCGCAAAGAGATCGATCGACTCGGTGGTGAGGCCACTCGCGTGCTCGATGCAGTCGGTGCCGGCGGCGGCGAAGTCGAGCAGCGACTCCTCGCCGAAGCAGTGCGCGGTGACCCGAGCCCCCTCCTCGTGGGCCGCATCGATCGCCGCCTTCAAGGCCTCGCGCGGCCAGCAGGGCGCGAGATCTCCGCGGTCGCGATCGATCCAGTCACCGACCAGCTTCACCCAACCGTCGCCGCGCCGAGCCTCCTGGCGAACGTAGGCAACCAGATCCTCCGGCTCGATCTCGTGGGCGAAGTTGCGGATGTAGCGCTTCGTACGAGCGATGTGGCGGCCTGCGCGAATGATCCGCGGCAGGTCGTCGCGTTCGTCGATCCAGTGGGTGTCCAGCGGCGAGCCGGCATCGCGCAGCAACAGCGCGCCGGCGGCCCGGTCGGCGAGCGCGTGTTCCTCAGCCCGTTCGGGGCCAACCCCACCGGTGGCTTCGAGACCGACGTGACAGTGCGCATCGACCAGCCCCGGCATCACGTAGCCGCGCACCGTGTCGACGCTGCCCACCGCGGGCCGGGTAAAGGTGACGCGTCCGTCGACCACCCAGAGTTCGCCGCGGGTCTCGGTCTCGCTGACCAGAATCGGACCGGTGAGGTGCAGCGCGTCACTCATGCTGCTACTCCGGGGAAGCATCGGCCCGGGCTCGTACGATGACTCATGGATTCACCGTAGCGAGCATCCAACCTTCTCGGCGGCTGCCCTGTTGAAGGAACATGAACACCGTGACCATCGGCGAGCGCACCGCGATCCGCGACGACTTCGAGTCGTTCGTCGGCGCGAGCTCCCCTGCATTGCTGCGCACCGCCTGGCTGATGACCGGCGACCCACATGCCGCCGAGGAGATCGTTCAGGAGGCGCTCGCCCGCCTGTTCCCGAAGTGGGAGCGCATTGCCAGTGGCCAGCCGTTGGCCTACAGCAGGCGCATCGTGGTCAACCTGGTCAATGACGGATGGCACCGCCGCAGGCGCGAGGTGCTCACCGCCGAGACTCCCGACCGGGCCTCACCAACCCCGACCGCCGTCGAGGACCGCGATCTGCTGATCCGACTGCTGTCGGGCCTTCCGCCGCGCGAACGCCAGGTGGTCGTCCTGCGCCACTACGACGACTTGTCCGAGCAGCAGGTCGCCGATGTTCTCGGCATCAGTGTGGGCACGGTCAAGAGCACCGCGCACAAAGGGCTCACCACACTACGCACCCGCTACGCAGCATTGGGGATGACCTCATGAACACCGAATTGCTCCCGCCCCTGCACAATGCAGAGGCACCGAAGATGTCAATCTCAGCCTCCGCTGTGATGGATCGTGCAGAACAGATTCACCGTACGTCGCGCCGTCGTCGCGTGTCCGCCGGGCTGGTCGCCGCGGCGGCGGTCGTGGCTGTAGCCGTTGGAGCGACACAAATGCATCGGATCTCCGCCGAGCCGCGCCCGGCGCACTCGAGCACCCATCACTACGGCGCGCTTTTCCAAGCGTTGCCCAGCGACCACAACGGCGCCGTGGGTGGCTACGTCGTGAGCCGGCAGCCGAGCAGCGCACTGCTGATCGCCAAGCAGGAGGGCAGCAGCCTGCGCTCCCTCGGGGTCCGGCAGACCTTCAACGGCGGCTGGCAGGCCGAGGACGGACCCAACAGTGTCCTGGCGGTCGTTGCACCACCCGACGCCGACGCGACTTTCGTGTTTGGTGCCGGTACCTCGCCCCGTGTGGGGTCCACGGTGCCGCCCGGCCCGTTGCCCGTGGTGCTCCCCGACGGCAGCACCGCGGTCCTGACGCAGACCATCCGCTCGACAGGAGCCACGCCGACCGTCGTGGGCTATCGCCGCGCCGACGGTTCGTACGTCGGCTACGGCGGCGGGGTCAGCGGCGTGCGTTTCGCGGGCACGGAGGTCGTGGTGTCTCCCAAAACCCAGCAGGTCTGGAGCGGGACCGCCGATCGCAGCGTCGCGACCTCGTCGCCGTACGAGGTCAGCGGCCTGCCGGCGACCGGCGCGACGATCGACTGCATCATCGGCGAGGTGGCCGGCTCATCCCCCACCCCCGGGTGTACGGCGATCCTGATCCCCGCAGACCAGACCGGCCGCATCACCACGCTGGCGACCGGGGTCCAAACCCAAGAGATGGCCATTCCGAGCACGTCGTGGAAGGTCGCTTTCGGAGTGCGAGTCGCTGGTTCAACCGGCAAACCGTTGATCGCCTACGGCTAGGCGATCACTCGTCATCCCAGGACGACGCGGCACGGCCGGCTCCCTGGGCGGCCGCGTCGCACTCTGCCAACGCCTCGCGCGCGATCTCGCGCTGGTTGGGAGTGCCGACCCGTTCGGCCCACTGTTCGGCCTGCTCGAAATGCTGGCGTGCGACGTCGAACTCTTGGGCGTCGAAGTGGTCCCAGCCGAGGTTGTTGTGCAGCGAGATCAACCAACGCTGGGTCAGCAGATCGCCGTTCTCGGCGAGCCCGATCCCCTGCTCGGCCCAGTCCTCGGCATGGTTGCGGTCGGCGATAGCGAGCATGTGCAGGGCGTCGACCTCCAGGAAGGTCAGCCCGGCCTGCTGGGCATTGGCGCGAGCCTGATGGAACAGAGGGACAGCCAATACGCGGTCGCCGCTGCTGTTCGCGATCCGTCCCTCTTCCAATGCGACGCGGGTGAGCACCACTGCAGCGCCATCGGTGACCGTCGCCAGCTCCGCCCGGGCGTCGGCGTAACGCTCCATCAGTCCCAGGGCCCGAGCCACCTGGGTGGTGAGCTCGGCGCGTTCGGAGGCATCAGTGGTCGCATCGCGGGCCGCGCTCAGCCGGCGCAGGGACTGCTCCGGGTCACCGAAGTCCCACAGCTGTGCGAGCTTTTCTTGATCGAGCATCGTCACTCCTTCACCGCACGTACGAACGGCCGAATCGTGCTTAAGAACACCTCCGGCAGCTGGGAGTGCGGCCAATGACCGGACCCTTTCAGCGTGACCAGTCTGGTGTGTGGAAAGAGTTCGCGCATGGTCTCGGCGTACTTCGGTTTCACATAGGACGATGCACCACCGACGATCCACAGAACCGGACCGCCGTACGTCGCTCCCGGCGGCAGTTCGTTGCCGGGCCAGCCGCCGAGCTGGTCAAGGGACTTCGCGATCAGGTTCAGGTTGGCCGCCCACCGCCATCCCTCGCCGGCGCGCCGCAGGTTCTGCAGCAGGAACGATCGAACGCTCGGGTCGTCGACCCACTCTTTCGCGAATTCGTCGGCATCGGCGCGGGTGTGGACCTGGTCCAGCGGCATCGCCAGCATCCCGGTGACATAGTCCTTGAACGAGGTCAGCCCGTGGTAGTCAACCGGCGAGATGTCGACGACGATCAGCGCCCTGACCAGCTCGGGCTCGAGGAGGGCCAACAGCATCGCCGTCTTGCCACCCATGGAGTGGCCGAGCACTATCCAGGGCTCCGTCGAAATCGAACGGAGCTGCGCCGCAACGGTTTTCGCCATCTCGATATATGAGAGCGACTCGGTCCAAGGCGACTGCCCGTGATTCGGCAGGTCGACCATCGTGCAGCTGAACTCGCTCGACAGTTCCTTAGCGATCCGGGTCCAGTTCCTGCCCTGACCGAACAGGCCGTGCAGGAAAGCGATGCGCGGACCGCTCTCGCCGATCGTTGTGACGTGCAGCGAATCCATGCCTCGGAGCGTACTGTTCCTGGAATTTGTTGCCGCGCGGGGCCGCTCAGTCCTTCTTCGCGTCCGGCCCGAGGAACTTTTCAAAGCCCTTGGGCAGCTTCAGGTTGCTCATGTCAGGCTCTTCTTGCCCACCGAACGCACTGCCAAATGCCTTGTCGCGGGCCTCGGTCTCGCGCTGGGAGGCTGCAGCCTCTTGCTCCGCCCGCTTGGCCGGGTTGCCCGACTTGCCCTTCTTCTTCACCTGCTGCTTGCCGCGCTTGCCCGGGCCATTGCCCATGCCCGGCATTCCGGGCATCCCCGGAATGCCCGCGCCACCGCCGCGCCGCAGCTGGCGCATCATCTTCTGCGCCTGACCGAAGCGTTCGAGCAACTGGTTGACCTCGGAGACGGTGACCCCGGAACCGCGGGCAACGCGCGCCCGGCGCGAACCGTTGATCGCCTTGGGGTGAGTGCGCTCGAACGGGGTCATCGAGCGCACCATCGCCTCGACCCGGTCGAACTCCTTCTCGTCCAGGGCGTTGAGCTGGTCGCGCATCTGAGCCATCCCGGGCATCATGCCCAGGATCGACTTGAGGTTGCCCATCTTCTTGACGGCCTGCATCTGCTGCAGGAAGTCGTCGAAGGTGAAGTCCTCCTCGTCCATGAACTTCTTGGCCATGGCGGCCGCTTGATCGCGGTCGAACGCTCGCTCGGCCTGCTCGATGAGGGTGAGGACGTCACCCATGTCGAGGATGCGCGAGGCCATGCGGTCGGGGTGGAAGACCTCGATGTCTTTGACACCCTCGCCCAGCGAGGAGAACAGGATCGGCTTGCCGGTGACCGTGGCCACCGAGAGCGCCGCACCACCGCGGGCATCACCGTCGAGCTTGGAGAGCACCACCCCGGTGAAGTCGACGCCCTTGCTGAAAGCCAAGGCGGTCTCGATAGCGGCCTGCCCGATCATCGCGTCAATGACGAAGAGCACCTCGTTGGGCTCAATCGCGTCACGGATATCGCGCGCCTGCTGCATCAGATCCTCGTCGACCGCGAGGCGGCCGGCGGTGTCGACGATCACGACGTCGTACTGGCGAACCTTCGCTTGTCCGATGCCGGCGCGGGCCACCCACACCGGGTCGCCGAAACTGCGCGTTCCTTCACCGGACTCCGTGGTGACGTCGTGGCCACCGGTGTTGCCGCGCTCCGGCGCGAAGCAGGGCACTCCGGCGCGCTCGGCGACGACCTCAAGCTGAGTGACCGCGTTCGGACGCTGCAGGTCGGCGGCGACCAGCAACGGGAAGTGGCCCTGGTCGCGCAGGTGGCGGGCCAACTTGCCGGCGAAGGTCGTCTTTCCCGAACCCTGCAGGCCGGCGAGCATGATGACGGTCGGTCCGGTCTTGGCCAGGTTCAGCCGGCGGGTCTCACCGCCGAGGATGTTGACCAGTTCCTCGTTGACGATCTTGACGACCTGCTGGCCCGGGTTCAGGGCAGCACTGACCTCGGCGCCGGTGGCACGCTCGCGGACACGTCCGGTGAACTCACGGACGACCGGGGTTGCGACGTCGGCGTCAATCAGCGCCAACCGGATGTCCCGGATGGTCGCGTTGATGTCGGACTCGGTCAGACGTCCCTTGCCGCGCAGGTTCTTGAACGTGCCGGTGAGACGGTCGGAAAGACTGGTGAACACCGCACAAGGGTAAACGGTCCGGACCAATCGACTGACCGAGCCGCGACAGTCTTCACCGTCCGGGGCCGCGCACCCTCGCCTCAGCAGCTCATCCATGGTTGACTGCCGGTGCGTCGGACGCGAGGAAGTCGGTGAAAATCCGACACGGTCGCGCCACTGTGAAGGGGATTTCGGTCCCCCAGTCAGGAACTCGTCCCGACGCTTGTTTCTGCCCACGGGGACGCGAGATCCCCCGCCGAAAGGTTCCTTATGACCACCATGCCCACGTCCGCGCCTACCCAGGCAGCCGCGACTCCCGTCGTCACCACCGAGGCGCGCGCCTTCCTCTGGCTCGTCGGCGCAGCCGTCTTCGCCCTCGCCATCTACTACTTCGTCGGTGTCGACCAGGGCGCCTACTCGGTGTTCGGCAGCGACACCCACATCCACGAGTTCGTCCACGACTCCCGGCATTTCCTCGGCTTCCCCTGCCACTGACCCGAGCCGGACGGATAACTCGATATGGAACGCGCACTGATCCTGCGCGGCGCTCTCTCCGGCGCCCTCGCGGGGCTGCTCGCCTTTGCCTTCGCTCGGATCTTCGCGGAGCCACAGATCACCGCCGCCATCAACTACGAAGAGGGCCGGCACGCTGCCCAACACCTCTTGGATAAGGCGGCAGGTGTTCCGACCGCGGCCCACGAACACGACGTGTTCAGCCGTACGCTCCAGGCCAACCTGGGCATCGGCGTCGGCATGATCGCGTTCGGCCTGGCCATGGGCGTCATCTTCGCCGTGACCTACACGATCTGCCTCGGCCGGTTCGGCGGCGTACGCGCCCGCGGCCTGTCGCTGCTGGTGGCGGCTGCCGGGTTTGTGGCCCTCTACCTCGTGCCCTTCATGAAATATCCGGCGAATCCGCCGGCGATCGGTCACGCAGACACCATCCGTACGCGGTCGAACCTCTACCTGTTGATGGTCTTGGTGGCTGCGCTCCTCATGGTCGGAGCAGTCCTGCTCGGTCATTGGTTGCGCCGGCGGCTCGGCCCGTGGAGCTCGGTCGTGGTAGGTGGCCTCGCCTACGCGGTGACGGTCGGCGTCGTGATGGCGATCCTGCCGTCGTACGGCGAACTGGCGGCGAACGTTGCCCATTACGGTCACCACGCGACCGAAACGCCTCTGCCACTGCGCGATTCGAGCGGCACCATCGTCTATCCCGGGTTCCCGGCGGACGTGCTTGCGTCGTTCCGGCTCAATTCAGTCGTGGCGCAAGGGATTCTCTGGGGCGCTATCGGCCTGCTGTTCGCACCGATGGCTGAGCGAGCGTTGGCAGGAGCCGGCACCACCCGTACTCTCTCGACGCCGGCGCGCGACGGCGTGTCACCGGCGTGATCGCTCAGAGCGGTCCCGGTGCACTGAGCGCGTGGGGGCCGTTCTTTGCGCTGGAGGACCTGCGCGACCCGCCCCGGGCACCGTGGGTGGCGTTCACCGACTTCTTGCACGACCCGGCTGCCATCCACGAGCGGGTCGAGGTCGTCCGCGCCCTGCTCGCCACGGGTGCGGGGCGGCCGGTCGAGCAGGTCGAGCCGCAAGTCGCGGCGTCCGTCGTGCACCTCGGTCTGGTGGCCCGGATAATCTCGCCATTCCTTGCGCTCAGCACGGTTGACTCCCCGGTCGTTCCGGTGCCTGCCGATCTGTGGTGGCAGCCCACACCCCACAGCGGCTTCCCGCTCGGGGTGCGCGATCTTGCCGCGGTCCCTGCTGTCGAAGATGCCCAGGAATGGGCGGCGCGCGTGGTCAACGGTTTGCTCCACCCACTCGCGCAGGCCCTCGGCGGTTCGCCAAAGGTGCTCTGGGGAAACACCGCCTCCGCAATCAACGGGACGGTCGCGGCGATCCGGGCGACCCGAGCCGACCTCGCGGAACCACTGCGGGTCCGGGCCGAACTGCTGATCGCGGCGCTGCCGGGCGACACTTCCACGGGCGCGGTCGGCAGCGCCGATTTCCGCCGTCGAAGCTGCTGCCTGATCTATCGCGTCGCCGACGGTCCGGCAGCCGCCATTTGCGGCGATTGCGTCCTGCACGACCGCTGAGAGTGGTCGTAATAACGACCAGAATCCTTTACTACGGGGGTAGTTAGTGGCAGGCGTCGATCACGGCGCCGATCAACCCGGCCGCCTCGTGTGGGTGCACTGGCTCGCCGCTGTCTCGGATGACATAGAACGTGTCGAGGGTCTGGCCGGCATAGGTCGCGACGTGCGCCGAGCGCACCGTGAGTCCCTCGCGCCCGATCGCCAGGCCGATGTCGCGCAACAAGCCCGGCCGGTCCGGACTGCGGACCTCGATCACGGTGGCATCAGCCGAGGCGCCATGCACGATCGTCGCGCGCGGTGGTGGCGACCCGATCGGCTGCAGGACTCGGCGGCGCAGCTCCAACGCCCGCAACGGCGTACGGTCCCCGCCGGCAAGGCGGTGCAGGGCGCGCGCCAGTTCCTCCTCCCGCGGCAGGTCGCCATGGGGCGCCTCAATGGTCCAGACATCGACGGCGATGCCACCGACCGTGTGCAACCGGGCCGACCGAACGAGCAACCCGAAGCTGGCCAGCAGCCCGGCACTGTCGGCGAACAGCCCGAGCCGGTCCCGGTCGCCGAGCACCACTTCCGCGCCACCGGCCGTGGCGGTGATCTGGACGAACGAGGCCCCACCGAGCACCGACGCGGTGACCGCTTCGACCAGCGCGTTGTCCTCGGCAACCGGCTCGGGAGCCGGCAGCACCTCCCCGTCTCGCAACGCGGTCCGCGCGCGGTCGACCAGCTCGGCGACCAGATTCGAGCGCCACGGGGTCCACGCCTTCGGCCCGGCGGCGATCGCGTCGGCCTCGGTGAGCGCCGCCAGTTGTTCCAGCAAGTCGTTCCGACCGTCCACCGCCTGCAACAGCGCAGCGACCGTTCCCGGGTCGGTGGGGTCGCGACGGGTGGCCAACTCCACCAGCGTGAGGTGTTCGCGGACCAACCGCTCCACCACATCGACGTCTTGCGGCGCCATCCCCATCCGCCGCGCAATGGTGGCCGCGACCGGCGCACCCTCGACCGCGTGGTCCATCACTCCGGCAATCTTGCCGATGTCGTGCAACAACGCGACCAGTAACAACAGGTCTGGGCGAGCGACGTCGCCGCGGTGGTCGTAGGCCTGCACGACGGTCTCAACGAGGTGCCGGTCGACGGTGAACCGGTGGACCCCGTTGCGCTGCGGGCGACTGCGAACAGCGCGCCACTCGGGGATCCATTGCTCGACCACGCCGGCCAGATCGAGGGATTCCCACACGCCCACCAGACCCGGGCCGGTCGCGAGAAGGTCGAGGAAGGCGTCCCGCAACACCTCGGGCCACTGCCCGTGCAGCGGGCGCAGGGTGCGGGTGAGGTTGTTGATCGTGCTGGGGGACAACGGGATTCCCGATCGCGCTGCCACGCGCGCGGCGCGTAGGAGCAGCAGGTGATCCGACTCTGTCGGGGTCACGTTGGGGCCGAGCACCACCTCGCCGTCGTGTTCGTACAACCCGAAACCGAGCGGGCTGAGCACGGGCCGTCGGGGCCCAATCCGGGGCGTACGGGCCCGCTGGCTCTGCGTTGCACGCCGCAGGGTGCCGTCCAGGGCGTGGCTGATCCGGCGACCGGCCTGCACCACGTCGGTCAGCAAGGCGTCGCCGTCGGGCAGACCAAGCAGCGCCGTGACGGCGTCCTGATCCTCCAGGTTCAGTCGTTCGCGACCTCGCCCCGTCGCGACATGCAAGGCATCGCGCACATCTAGCAGCCGGGCGTACGCGGTGTCGACGTCCCCATGTGGCCGATCGGCCAGCCAGGCTGCGGTCACCGCGCGCAACACGGCCATGTCGCGCAGGCCGCCGCGCGCTTCCTTCAAATCCGGCTCCAGGGAGGTGCTCAGGTCGCCGTTGCGTTCATGGCGTGCGCGCAGGGAGTCGACCAGTTCCGGCAGCCGCTGCCGGGCGTTGGAGCGCCAATCGTGGGCGATCCCGTTGCGGACACCCGCGACCAGAACTGCGTCGCCGGCAACCGGTTCGATGTCGAGCATGCCCACCGTGGCGCTCAGGTCGGCGGAGGCGACCCGGCGGCACTCCCCCAGCGTTCGTACGCTGTGGTCCAGACGAATTCCGCTGTCCCACAACGGATACCAGATCGCGTCCGCGACCCGGGCGATGTCAGCGGCGGAGTTCGTGCGGCCGTCATGGAGCAGAATCAGGTCGAAGTCACTCAACGGACCGGCGTCGCCGCGGCCGAGGCTGCCGACCGCCGCCAACGCGATTCCATCGTCGGCTCGGCGACCGAGCGGGGCGATCGCCTCGGTCCACAACTCGCCGAGCACACCCATCGCGTACGACCTCAGTCGCGCCCGCCGATGGGGCCCAGAGTCGGTCAGGGCGAACTCTCGAGTGCCGGCGAGGTCGAGTCGCTGCGCCGCGTGATCGGTCGACATGAGGTCAGCTCCTTGCGCGTTTCGATGACGTGGGTGGTGGCCGGCGCTGCTTCCAGCCCCGGCCACCGCTCACCTGTCGGATCAGAGCGCGGTTGCGCCGCGCTCCCCTGTGCGAACCCGAATGACGTCGTCGACCGGCATGATCCACACCTTGCCGTCGCCGATCCGGCCGGTCTGGGCCGCCTTGACGATGACGTTTGCGACACTCGCGGCGTCATCGGCCTCGACGATGATCTCCAGACGCACCTTCGGCACGAAGTCGACGTTGTATTCAGCGCCGCGGTAGACCTCGCTGTGTCCGCGCTGGCGGCCGTAACCGCTGGACTCGCTGATCGTCATGCCGGCAATGCCGTAGGCCTCCAGGGCCTCCTTGACTTCGTCCAGCTTGAACGGCTTGATGATGGCGGTGACGAGCTTCATGCCGTGACCTCTGCTTCCTTGCTCGCGTGACGGGATGCACCCTCGGGACGGTTCTGGCCGATGCGCTGGCCGCCGCCGAAGCCACCGAAGTCGTAGGCCGACTCCGCATGTTCGGTGGTGTCGATGCCAGCAACCTCATCGTCCTCGCTGATCCGCCAGCCCATGGTCGCCTTCAACCCCAGGGCAATGATCGCGGTGACGATCGCGGTGTAGGCCAGAGCCGCCGTCGCAATCACCAACTGAACGATCAACTGCTTCCAGCCGCCGTAGGTCAGACCGGTGCCGCGGGCGAAGACGCCCAGGGAGATCGTGCCCCAGAACCCGGCGACCAGGTGGACGCCGACCACATCGAGCGAGTCGTCGAAGCCGAACTTGTATTTCAGACCGATCGCGAAGGCCGATAGGACACCGGCGACAGCGCCGACGCCAATCGCGCCAAGCGGGGTGACGTTGCCACACGCCGGGGTGATCGCAACCAGGCCGGCCACGATTCCTGAGGCCGCGCCGACGGAGGTCATGTGACCTTCCCGGAAGCGTTCGACAACCAACCACCCGATCATCGCCGCGCAGGTGGCAACGGTCGTGTTGACCCAGACCAGCGCCGCGGACTCATTGGCGCCGAGAGCGGAACCGGAGTTGAAGCCGTACCAGCCGAACCACAGGATGCCCGAACCGAGCATGACCAGTGTGACGTTGTGCGGGCGCATCGGCTGCTTACCGAAACCAACCCGCTTGCCGATCACCAGGGCGAGAACCAGACCAGCCATACCGGCGTTGATGTGGACCACGGTGCCACCGGCGAAGTCGATCGGTGCGACGGTGGCAAGGTTCCCGGTCATCCCGAACAACTTGCCCGCGATGCCCGAGCTGGAACCGCTGAGCAGGCCACCGCCCCAGACCATGTGGGCCAGCGGGAAGTAGGCCAGGGTGACCCACAGCCCAGAGAAAACCAACCAGGTGCTGAACTTCACGCGGTCGGAGATGGCCCCGCTGATCAGGGCCACCGTGATGGCCGCGAAGGTGAACTGGAACCCGGCGAACACCAGCGTCGGAATGCCCGCGCCCATGATCGTCGTGGCTCCTGGCTCACCAGGCAGCATGCCCTTGAGGCCGAAGAACTCGAACGGACCGGCGAACAGGCCGCCCATGTCGTGGGAGCCGAAGGACATCGAGTAGCCGTAGAGGACGTACAAGATGCCGATGACCCCGAAAGCGCCGTAGGACATCATCATCATGTTCAGGACGCCCTTGGCTCGGTTCAAGCCGCCGTAGAACAGCGCGAGACCGGGGATCGTCATGAACAGGACAAGTGACGCCGACACCAACATCCATGCGGTGTTGCCCGTGTCCAACGGGATCGGCGCGTCGGCCGAGAGGGTTGCAAGAGTGTTCATGACCGCAAACATTCACAGTGCGGCGTTTCCGTCGACTCGGCCTTGTGTTTCGGTCGTGTGACAAACCGGACGCCCTTGTGAACACTCGGTTTCACGTCGGTGCGACGATGAAACGGTGAATCCCGCCCGCGCTTTGGAATCTGCCGCCCGTCGGCGCGCGGCCGACACGTTGCGTGATCGACTGGCCAGCGGCGACCCGAGCAGCCACGCCCAGGCCATCTGGGGCAGCCCCGGAGCGCGCCGATTCACCGCGGCTGATCCGGTGTGGCGGGTTCATGCCCACGGCTCGATGTTTCTGGCGGGGCTGCGGGCGCTGATGCTGCAGGCGCTCCACCCGGTTGCGATGGCCGGCGTGACCCAGAACTCGAGCTACCGCGAGGACCCCTGGGGTCGCCTGCGCCAAATCAGCGGGTTCATCTCGATGACGACCTATGGCCCCACCGCCGAAGCCGATCGCCTGATGGCGCGCGTACGAGGCGTGCACCGCCGGATTGGCGGAGAGGTTGACGGCCGCGCCTATCGGGCCAGCGATCCGGACCTGCTGACTTGGGTCCACTGCGCCGAGATCGACAGCTTCCTGGATGGATACCAGCGCTTCTCAGGCACACCGCTCACGCCGGCCGAGGCTGATGTCTACGTCGCGCAGGCCGGCGAGGCGGGCAGCGGGATCGGTGTTCCCGATCCGCCTCGTACGGTCGCCGGGTTGGGGCGGACGCTCGCCGCGTTTCGCCCTGATCTGCGCGGTGGACCGGACGCCCGCGACGTCGTGGACTTCCTGCGCTCCCCCAGCGATCTCGACCGCGCGGGCATGGTCGGCTACCGCAGCCTGTTCGTCGGCGCGGTGGCGACCCTGCCGCCGTACGCCCGCCAGATGCTCGGCATCAATTGGTCGCCCTTACTCATCAATGCCGCGACCCGGGCGGGACAGTCGGGGGTTCGGGCGATGGCGTGGATGCTGTCGGATCCGAGCGTGCAGGCAGACCGACGACCGTACGCCGAACGCGGGGCGCGCTGAAACCAGCAGTGCTGCCCGCGACCGGATGGTGCTCGGCGTAGTCGCGGCAGATCAGCTCAGCACGGCGTCGACGAACGCCTTCGGATCAAACGGGGCCAGATCGTCAGGGCCTTCACCAAGGCCGACCAACTTGACCGGAACACCCAGTTCGCGCTGAACCAACACCACGATGCCGCCCTTGGCGGTGCCGTCGAGCTTGGTGAGCACCACGCCGGTGATGTTCACGGCCTGGGCGAAGACCTCGGCCTGTCGCATGCCGTTCTGACCGGTGGTCGCGTCGAGAACCAGCAGGCACTCGTCGATCGGGCTGCGCTTCTCGATGACCCGCTTGACCTTGGCCAGTTCGTCCATCAGGCCGACCTTGTTGTGCAGGCGGCCGGCGGTGTCGATGATCACGACGTCGACCTCCTCTTCGTTTCCAGCCTTCACGGCGTCGAACGCGACAGCAGCCGGGTCGGCGCCATCCTTGTCGGAGCGCACGGTGGCGACCCCGACCCGAGCGCCCCAGGTCTCGAGCTGGTCGGCGGCAGCGGCGCGGAAGGTGTCGGCGGCGCCGAGCAGCACCTCTTTGTCCTCAGCCACCAGCACCCGCGCGAGCTTGCCGACCGTGGTGGTCTTGCCGGTGCCGTTGACGCCCACCACCATGACGACCGCGGGCCGGTCACCTTGGCGGCTGGCAGCGATCCGCCGGTCCATGTCGGGATTGACGAGGGTGAGCAATTCGGTGTGGAGCCAGTCCTCAAGCTGATCCGGGCTGGCCGACCCCTCGACCTGGACGCGCTTCTTGAGATTGTCGACCAGTTCGGTCGTGGCATCAACGCCGAGGTCGGCGCCCAACAGGGTGTCCTCGACTTCCTCCCAGACGGCGTCGTCGAGAGTGCCGGCGGACAGGATGCCGAGCAGGCCCTTGCCCATCGCGTTGTTCGAGGCTGCCAGCCGCGAGCGCAATCGGGTCATCCGGCCCCGGGCTGATTCGGGACGTTCTGTGGTCTCGGTGGTCTCGGTCGATGCCTCCGCGCCGGGCTCCGTCGCTGGCACAGTGGGCGGCGCAGTCGTGTCTGCAGTCGAAGGCTCGGTCGCGAGCTCTTCCGGCGGCGCGGGTGTGGCAGGGCGCTCACGCAACGTCGGCGCGGCGGTCTCAGCGGTGGGTGCCGAAGGCGTTGCCGGGCGTTCTTCCGTGGGCTGCGCTGCGGGCGGAGCCGTAGGCCCAGTCGTAGTCGCTCGATCAGCTGGCACCGCCGGAGTCGTTGGGGCGCTGCTGCCTGGCGCGGTGGCCTTGTCGTCGACACCCGGCTTGACCGGCTTCGCGGGCGCCGGCGCGGCACCCTTGCTGGTGTCGATCTTCATGCCCGCACCGGCTTGATAGGTGTTCTTGGTGCGGGTTGGGGCGTCCTTCGCGGCCACGGGCGGTGGTGCGGTCTGCGGAAGATCCTTCGACTTCCCGCCCCTGCCGCGAACGAACGCGACGATGAAACCGAGGCCTGCAAGCAGGATGACGGTCAGCGCTACCAAAATCTCCCAGAGCGTATCCACGACCCCATCATGGCAAACGGGACCGACAACACGTCGGTCCCGTCCGGGCGGAGTCAGGCGGCCGCAGCTGCTGGGCAGCGCCGCTGCAGGTCAGGAGGCGTCGGCGCGCTCGCGCTTGACGCTGCCGACCACAGAGCCGGCACGCTGGGAGACCTTGTCGGTCGTCTCCGAGACGGAGTTCACGACGCGCTCACCGCGCTCGGTGAGCAGCGGGCGGCCCTGGCGGCGCGCCGGGACGGCGACCATCCCGAGCACCGCAGAAGCGAGCGCAACACACACGACGAGAGCGAGAATGAGCCAGAGCATGTCGTCATTCTCGCCCCTGAGGGCTTGACTACCCAAACCGAAACGCGGTATTGAGAGCGAAATCTCGGTGAACTCGGACCTTCCGCACAGTTGCGGACCCGTGGGGCCTCGCGTCGCAGGGCGTCTGTCGACGACTCATCGGGGCCTCAACAGCCGCTATTACGACGAACCGCTTGAACTGTTCGACCTGACCCGCGAACAGTGGTTGGCCGCTCGCCGGCGGCCCGGCGACAAACCAGCCTGACCGACACTCAGCCGGCCTCGGCCTCCGGCACGATGTCCTTCATCCGCTGCGACACGACCGTGGTGACACCGTCACCGCGCATGGAAACGCCGTACAACGCGTCGGCAACCTCCATGGTGCGCTTCTGGTGAGTGATGACAATCAGCTGGCTTGATCCGCGCAGCTCCTCGAAGAGGGTGATCAGTCGACCCAGGTTCGCGTCGTCGAGCGCCGCCTCGACCTCGTCCATGATGTAGAACGGGCTCGGCCGCGCCTTGAAAATCGCCACCAACAGCGCGACCGCGACCAACGAGCGTTCGCCACCCGACAGCAGCGACAACCGCTTGATCTTCTTGCCCGGCGGGCGCGCCTCGACCTCGAGGCCGGTGGTCAGCATGTTGTCGGGGTCGGTGAGGATCAGCCGGCCCTCACCGCCGGGGAACAGCCGGGAGAACACACCCTCGAACTCGCGAGCGGTGTCCTCAAATGCGCTGGCGAAGGCTTCCTCTACCCGCTGATCCACCTCGGCGACGATCTCGAGCAGGTCCCGCTTGCTGCTGCGCAGGTCCTCCAGTTGCTCGACGAGGAACTTGTGACGTTCCTCCATCGCCGCAAACTCTTCCAACGCCAACGGGTTCACCCGGCCAAGTTGGTTCAGCTTGCGCTCGGCCGACTTCAGGCGCTTCTCCTGCACGCCGCGCTCGAACGGCGCCGGCTCCGGCAGAGCCTCCGGGTCGTCGTCCGGCCCTGGGATGTGTGGAATCAACTGGTGCGGCCCGAACTCCTCGGCGAGCGCCTCCGGCGAGATCCCCAACTCCTCGATCGCGCGCGTCTGCAGCGCCTCGATCCGCAGTCGCTGCTGGGCCCGAGCGACCTCGTCGCGGTGCACCGTGTCGGTCAGATCGCGTAGTTCGTCGGTGATTGCGGTGACGTCTTTGCGCTGTCGGGCCAGTTCCTGGTCGCGTTCGGCGCGCGCTCGATCGGTGTCGGCGCGACGTTGCGTGGCGATCTGCAGGGCCTCGACGACGTGGGCCGACAACTCGGTCGCCGCCGCCTGCACGGCGCTCGCAGTGCGGGCTTCGGTGGCCCGACGCTCCCGGCGTACGCGGGCCTTCTCGCGCGCTTCCAACTCGCTGCGGGCAGCCGCGTCGAGCGAATCGGCTCGACCAGAGAGTGACCGCGCCTGCTCTTGTTTAGTCCGCAAGCTGAGGCGTACGTCGGTCTCCTGCGAACGCGCGGCCGCGGCCTCCGCGGCGAGCCGGTCGCGCTCGTCAGTGGTCGGCTCCTCCTGGCTCGGGGCTTCCTGGGCGCTGGTGAGGCGCTGCTCCAGGTCGGCCAGTTCAGCGCGGGTAGCGGCCAGATTCGCCTCGACACTGCCGCGCGCTTTCACCAGGCGTTCCTGCTCGGCCCGCGCATTGCGCAGGCCCTGACCGAGCCGGCTCAGCTGCTCCCCCACTGACGCCATCCGAGCGTCGGAGGCGTTCAACCGTTCCAATGCTGCGTCGAGCACGCTTTGGTATTCAGCGACCTGCGCTTTCGCCTGCTCGACCGCGAACTGCGCTCGCTCGCCCCTACCCGTTGCGTCCTGCACGACGGCCCGGCTCTCGTCGACCGCGGCCTGGATCTCCAAGAGGCTTGGCGCAGCCGTCGAGCCGCCGCGCACCCACCCCGACGCAAAGACGTCACCGTTCGGCGTCACCGCGACGAGCTCATCGTGAGCCGCGACCAGTTCGGTTGCGGCAGAGTCACTTTCCACCAGCACAACGCCGACCAAAAGCGCGTTGACTGAGCGCAGGAGACCGGCATCGGCCGAGACCACCTCGGCTGCCCACCGGGCCCCGGTCGGCAACGAGACTGTCACCTCGCGAGGGGCGCCGCCACCGGCCACGAGCAGCGTCGCTCGGCCGGCGTCATCGGAGCGCAGCGTCGCCAACGCGGAGGACCCCACGTGGAGGTCGTCGACGACCACGGCATCCGCAGCCCATCCAAGGGCCGCGGCGATCGCCGCTTCGCAACCGCTCTGGACGGTGAGCAATTCGGTCAACGACCCGCGTACGCCGTCACGCTCGGCTTGGCCGAGCAGGTGCGCCGCGCCGTCCTTGCGGCGCAGGCTCATCTCGAGGGCTTCAACGCGCGCTTGAGCGGTGGTGCGGTCGGTTTCCGCGGCGGCGAGGTCGTCCTTAGCGGTCTGCAACGCGGCGCGGGCGGCGTCGATCTTCGCTTCCGCCTGGTCGTAGGCGGCGTCGAGACCTTCCTCGCCTTCCTCGTCCTGGGCGATCGTCGATTCGAGCTCGGTGTGGTCCTTCTCGATCGCGGCAACGCGGGCGGCGACCTCCTGCGCGGTCGCGGCCATTCGACCGAGTTCGGACTCGCCCGCTTCGATCCGACTGCGGCGGGCGCCCACCTGGCCTTCGAGCTTGGCGAGGCCCTCGCGTCGATCCGCTGCGGCCCGCGCCAGCCGGGTCAACCGCTGCTGCTCCGCGGTGTGGGCGTTCTCCAAGCCCTCGCGACGCTCCATCGACTGCGCCAACGTGCGCTCAGCTTGCTCGATCTGAGTGTTCAGCTGGGTGAGTTCGTCCCGCAGGCGGGCGGCCTGCACCTTCAGCTGTTCGGGATCCCGCCCGGAGGTTGAGGCGTCGTGGGCTTCATCGTCGGCCAGCAGCCGTACGCGTTCGGCCGCCAGGCCAGCCGTCGCCTCGACGCGCTCCTTGAGGGAGGACAACGCGAACCACTGGTCCTGGACCAGCGACTGCAGCGGAGCAGCCTCCTGAGCCTGGGTCTCTAGTTCGGTCAGGGCCGCCTTGGCGTGGTCAAGGCGCGCCTGCACCCGACGTTGCTGCTCGATCAGTGCCGTTTCGTCGGCGACTTCCTGCTCGAGGGTGGTGGTCAGCTGCACCAGATCATCGGCCAGCAGGCGCAACCGGGAGTCACGCACCTCCGCCTGGATCGTGGCGGCTTTGCGGGCGGTCTCGGCCTGCCGGCCGAGCGGTCCGAGCTGTCGGCGGATCTCCGCGGTCAGGTCGCCGACCCGATGCAGGTTGCCTTCCATCTGCTCGAGCTTGCGCAGCGCACGTTCCTTGCGCTTGCGGTGCTTGAGAACCCCGGCGGCTTCCTCGATGAACCCGCGCCGCTCCTCCGGTGTCGCGCGCAACACCGCGTCAAGCTGTCCCTGGCCGACGATGACGTGCATCTCGCGACCAATTCCGCTGTCGGACAACAGTTCTTGTACGTCCAGCAACCGGCAACCGGTGCCGTTGATCGCGTATTCGGACCCGCCGCCCTTGAACATGGTGCGGGTGATCGTGACCTCGGTGTAGTCGATCGGCAGCGCACCGTCGGAGTTGTCGATCGTCAGTGAGACCTCCGCGCGGCCCAGCGGCGGGCGGCTGGGGGTGCCGGCGAAGATGACGTCCTCCATCTTGCCGCCGCGCAGACTCTTGGCGCCCTGCTCGCCCATCACCCACGCGAGCGCGTCAACGACATTGGACTTGCCGGAGCCGTTCGGACCCACGATGCAGGTGATGCCGGGCTCGAGCTTCATCGTGGTCGCCGAGGCGAAGGACTTGAAGCCCTTCAGGGTGAGACTCTTGACGTACACGAGTGACGGTTCCTCCGGCGGTGGTCAGGTGCAGGTCACTCTAGCGGCGTGGCGCGCCAGTTCGGAGCTGATCGAGCGCCGCAGACGCCCTCGTGTCAGCGACGTTGCGTCAGCACCAGCGGACCCTGGTCGGTGACCGCGATCGTGTGTTCGCTGTGGGCACCACGCGAACCGTCGGCGCTGCGCAAGGTCCAGCCGTCGGGGTCGGTGAACAACTCGTCGGTGGTCATCATCAGCCAGGGTTCGATCGCAATGACCAACCCGGGCTGCAGTTTCAACCCACGCCCGGGGCGACCGTCGTTGGCGATGTGCGGGTCACCGTGCATGGTTCGGCCGACACCGTGGCCGCCGAACTGGGTGTTCACCTGATAGCCGGCGCCCTTGCAGACGGCCGCGATCGCGGCGGAGATATCGCCGATCTTGTTGCCGACCACGGCTGCGCCGATACCCGCTTCGAGGGCCTGCTCGGTCGTACGGATGATCCGCAGGTCTTCGTCGCGGGCGGCGCCGACGACCATGCTGACCGCAGAGTCGGCGACCCAACCGTCGACGGAGGCGGCGAAGTCGACGCTCAGGAGGTCGCCATCCTTCAACGTGTAGTTGAACGGGAGGCCGTGGAGCACCGCATCGTTGACGCTGGTGCAGAGAACCTTCCCGAACGGCGACGCACCGAAGCTGGGGTGGTAGTCGATGTAGCAGGACTCCGCGCCGCGCTCCCGGATCATCCGGTGAGCCAAGGCGTCCAGGTCCATCAGGTTGACCCCGACGGCCGCGGCCTGCTGCAGGGCGGTCAACACCGAACCGACGAACTCACCCGCCGGGCGCATCGCTTCCAGTTCGGTCTTGCTGCGCAGCTCGATCACCGTGGTGCTCCTGTTCTCCAGATGAGGGTCAGCGGGCTAACCACGCGGCATAGGCGTCGAAGGTGTAGGGCCGACCCAGGAAGTCCTCGACCAAGTCGGCCGCGTCCTTCCGGCCACCCATCGCGAGGATCCGATCACGGTATCGCGCCGCGATCTGCTCGTCGAAAAGGTCCTCCTGATCGAACGCGCTGAACAGGTCTTTGGCGATGACCAGGCTCCACATATACGTGTAGTAGCCCGAGCTGTAGCCATCGAGGTGACCGAACGAGCAGTGGAAATGGTTGCCGTCGAGATAGGGGAAAACGGAGTATTTCCGCTGGGTCTCGATGAGGTAGGCGGTGATGTCGTCGGGGCGGTCGACGTGGAGGCCGTAGGACAGGGCCGCGTAGAACATCTGGGTTCGGGCGAGATAGCCCTTTCCGAAGTCCTCCGCCTCACGCATCCGGGCGACCAGATCGGCCGGGATCGGTTGCCCGGCCTCGTCGCGGGCGAAGGTCGCCAGCACCTGCGCGTCCCACGCCCACTCCTCCAACATCTGGCTGGGCGCCTCGACGAAGTCCCACTCGGTGGCCACACCGGAGAACCGAGCCCACTGCTGGTCACCGCCAACGACGTGGTGGATCAGGTGGCCGAACTCGTGGAAAAGGGTGACGACCTCGTCATGTTCCATCAGTCCCCGGCTGAAGTTGCAGACCAGCACACCCTCGGGCAACTGGCGGCCGCGCAGACCCTCGGTGAGGGTGAACTGGGCGGCGTGTTTGAACTTGCCTTCGCGCGGGTGCAGGTCGAGGTAAATCCGACCGATGCGGGTTCCGCCGCGCAGCACGTCGTATGCCGTCACATCCTCATGCCAGACGGTGGCGCTCGCGATCGGCTGCCATTCCAGCCCGAACAGTCGGCTGGTCACGTCGAGCAGACCCTGTCGGACCGCGTCGAACGGGAAGTAGCGGCGCACCTGCTGAGCATCAACCGAATGCTGCTCCTTGCGGACCAGTTCGCCGTAGTAGCCGGTGTCGTAGGGCAGCACGTCGTCGGCGTCGGCAACGTCTTGGCGCAGCCGCTCCAGCAGCACCTGCTTATCGGCCTGCGCGCGCTCAGCGGCAGCCTCGGTGATCCGATCGATGAACGGCCGGATCGCGCTCCCCTTGCCGATCATCTTGACCTCGGCGTCATAGTCGGCCCAGTTCGCATAGCCCAAGAGCTCGGCGTGTTCCTGCCGGAGGGTGAAAAGTCGTTGCAGCACACCGTCGTTGACCGGCCAGGCGATGTTGTTGCGCTCGTTCGACAGTTCTGCGCGCACCGACCGGTCGGCACCGAAGGTCATCAGCGGCACCGAGTCGGGGTAGTCGGTAGTGACCTTCACCAGGCCGTCGTCGCCGGCAGGACGGGCGTCGAGCCAGTCCTGCGGCATGCCCGCCAACTGCTCGGGGCGCACCGAGATCGACCGGACACCCTCGCGGATGTTCTTTCCGAACTCCTGGCTCGCCTTCAGTTCCAGATCCGCCAGTTCCTGCAGGCGGTTGCGGGTCGCTTCGTCGCGATCGACGCCGGCCCGCCGGAAATCGCGGCGGACCAGGGACAGCAGTCGCTGCGCATCGGGATCGGCCGGTTCCGGCGTTGCATCGAGCACCGCGTAGAGCTCTCCGTCCAAGCCGAGCGAGGTGGAGTAGGCGTCGACCTTCTGGGCGGCCTCGTCGGCGGCATCACGGACCGCTTCGTCGGGGTGAACCTCGGCGAAGAGCGAGGCGGCCGCGGCGGCATTGCTCAATTGGAGCGCAACCTCGTTCCACGCCGCGAGCGCGTCATCGACGCCACCCTTGAGCGTGTCGACATGCTCGCCCGCTGCGGCGAGGGCGTCATCGCAGCGGCGAACGAGCCAGTCACGGAAATCGGTCGAGGGCAGTTCCAACGGTGTCGTCACGTCGGTCAGCCTAACCAGCGCCACCGACACCAAGCGGCGTACGGATGGGTCAGGGACGCGCCGCGCGCGGCCGCGGCTGACAGACCGGACACGAGAACGACGAGCGATTCATGAAGTGTTCGCGCACCATCAACGTTCCGCAGCGACGGCAGGGCTGGCCCTGGCGCCCGTACGCATTCAGGCTTCGTTCGAAGTAGCCGCTCGCCCCATTGACGTTCACGTAGAGCGCATCAAAGCTGGTTCCGCCCTTCCCCAGCGCGGCGGTCATGACCTCCGTCGCGTGGCCGAGCACCTCCCGCGCTTGGCCAGCAGTCAGGCGATCAGTCGCCCGCTCGCCGTGCAGGCGGCTGCGCCAGAGCGCTTCGTCGGCATAGATGTTTCCGATGCCCGACACCAGCGACTGGTCGAGCAGCGCGCGCTTGAGCTGGGTGTGTTTGCGCCGCATCCGGCGGCTGACCTCGACCGCGTCGAAGGCCGGCTCGAGCGGGTCGGCGGCGATGTGGGTGATGACCGACGGCACGGTCGAGGAGGGTTGGTAAGGGTCAGGCGCCGCGTCGACCAGTTGCAGGCCCCCGAAGGTGCGCTGGTCGACGAACCGCAACTGCCGCCCGTCGTCGAGGTCGAACAAGGCGTGGGCATGCTTCTCCCGGGGAGCATCCATCGGCTCAACCAGGAGCTGACCGCTCATGCCCAGGTGGACCACCAGGCATTGCCCCGTGTCCAACTCCAGCCAGAGGTATTTCCCGCGGCGGCGGGCGGCATCGACCCGAACCCCGGTCAACTGAGCGGCCAGATCGGCCGGGCCCGCGACATGTCGGCGGGCCACTCGGGCGCCCAGCACCTCGGCGCGCAGCAGAGTGCGGCCGACAACGTGGTCGGCGACCCCGCGGCGTACGACTTCCACCTCGGGCAGTTCGGGCATGTCAGCTCGAACCGGTGCGGGCCTTGAGTGCCTTCCAGGCGACCTCGGCAGCCAGCTGTTCTGCCGCCTTCTTGTTGCGCCCTACGCCTTGGCCCAACGCCTGATCGCCCACCAAGACCGTGGCGGTGAAGACCTTGTCATGGTCAGGACCCTCGCCCTCGACCTGATAACTCGGCGCGCCGCGTCCATCGGCCGCAGCCAGTTCCTGCAGCGAGGTTTTCCAGTCGAGACCTGCACCAAGGCCAGCAGCGCCGGCGATCAGATCGTCGACCAGGGAGTGAACGAATCGGTCCGCCGCGGCCATGCCGGCGGACAGGTAGACGGTGCCGATGACCGCTTCCACAGTGTCGGCGAGGATCGAATCCTTGTTCTGCCCACCAGTGGCCATCTCGCCGCGACCGAGCAGCACGAACTCGCCCAGTCGCAGATCGCGTCCGACCCCGGCCAGCGCACGCGCGTTGACCACGGAGGCACGGAACTTGGCGAGCTGCCCCTCGGGCAGGTCGGGATGACCACGGAACAACGCCTCGGTCACCACGACTCCCAACACCGCGTCGCCGAGGAACTCCTGGCGTTCGTTGTGTGGCAGACCGTCGTGCTCGTAGGCGTACGAACGGTGGGTCAGGGCACGCAGCAGCAGCGGCTCGTCGATGTCCGCGCCGCACAGTTGCTTCAACTGCGCGGCAAGATCACCGACGGGCCGCTGCGAGACCTTGGCGTCGGCCGCCCGCTTCGACGAACTCACGTCGATCGGGTGACTCAGGCCTGGTGCTCGGTGCGCTCCGCGGCGCCGTAGTGACGACCCTTGTACGTTCCGCACGACGGGCAGGCCATGTGGGCCTGGGCCGGGGAGCCGCAGTTGGTGCAGGTCGTCAGGGCAACCGGGGTTGCCTTCCAGTTCGCACGGCGCGAACGGGTGTTGGAGCGCGACATCTTCCGCTTCGGGACGGCCACGTCAGTTCCTCTTCTCGTCGTTCTCGGCGTCACCGGAAATCCCGGTGAGTGCCGACCATCGGGGGTCGACCACATCATGGTGGTGGTCAAGGTCGTCCGCCAGGCGAGCTCCACATTCGGAGCACAAACCCGGGCAGTCTTCCTCGCACACCGGCTGGAAGGGCAGTGCAGTGACCACCACATCCCGCAACACGAGCTCCAGATCGGCCAGTTCGCCGTCCAGAACACGCAAGTCTTCGTCTTCTTCGCCCGCAACCTCATGGTGATGGGCCGCGCGATCGGAGTAGGCGAACAGCTCCTGGAACGCCACGTCCACATCTTCATGGACGGGATCCAAGCACCGCACGCAAGCACCGGTCGCAGTGGCGCGAGCCGAACCCGTGATCAGCACACCTTCCATCACCGATTCGATGCGCAGATCGAGCGCAATCGGCTCGCCCTCCGCAATCTCGATGACCTCGTTGCCGAGGTGGTCGGGCGCTGGCACGCTCTTCTCGATCTCCGCCATCTGACCGGGACGGCGACCCAACTCCTTGGTATCAAGGACGAGAGGGTTACGCGGGTCGAGGTGCATGATCGCTTCAATGAGTAGGGAGAGTGCGCGGACTCGGCCCACATCGCGTGCGACGCAGACCGACACACAAGGTTACCGGCCAGGGACGCTTTCCCCAAACCGGCCGATCAGGGCTTCGGGAACCGCTCGGCGAAGGCCTCGGCCACCGGCGGCGGCACCATCTGCGACACGTCGGCGCCGCGCTGGGCGCAGACCCGCACCAGCGACGACGCGTAGTGCGAAACGGCCGGTGACGCGGGAAGGAAAAGGGTTTCCACGCCGGTCATTTCGGTATTCATCTGAGCCATCGGCAGCTCGTAGCCGAAGTCGGTCTCGTTGCGCAGGCCCTTCACCATCACGCCCGCGTCGAGCTGTCGACAGACATCGACGGCGAGCATCGCGCCGAACGCCTCCGCGCGTACGTTCGGCAGGGCGCTCACCGACTCCTCAATCAGCCGTACGCGATCAGCAGGTGTGAAGGTGCCCTGTTTCTCGGGGTTGTGGATGACCGCGACGACAACCTCCTCGAACAGTCGAGCCGCGCGACGGATGACGTCGAGGTGGCCGACGGTGATCGGGTCGAACGATCCGGGGCAGACCGCGCGCCGGGGGTCGGCAGTATTTGTCATGCGACGTCTCCTTCGGGAACGAATTCGGCGAACCAAATGGTGGTTTCGCCGTAGCGACGCGGGCCGATCAGTTCGACGTCGGCCGGCCAGACGGGCTCGCCTGACCGAGTGGAGCGTTCGACGACCAGTAGCGCGTCTTGCGCGAGCCATCCCTGGGTGAGGGCCGCGAGCACCTGCTGCAGGTCCTCATCGCCGACGGCGTAAGGCGGGTCGAGGAACACCAGGTCGAACTGCTCGCTGGCGGCGCTGCCGACGAACCGCTGCACCGAATCGGTTCGTACGACGGTGTCGGGCAGTTTCAGCTCCCGGATGTTTCGTTCGGTCACCGCCGCAGCGCGACGATCCTTCTCGACCATCACCGCTCGCACTGCGCCACGACTGGCCGCCTCCAACCCCAGCGCGCCAGAACCGGCGTAGAGGTCCAACACCCGCGCGCCAGCAAGCGCATCGAGGTGGTCAAGTCGGGCGAACAACGCCTCGCGTACGCGCTCGCTGGTGGGACGGGTGCCGTCGCCGGGCGGGGTGGCCAGGCGGCGCCCACCGGCAGTGCCCGCAATGATCCGGGTCATCAGCCACGCTCCAGGAAGGCTATTTGATCTTCGTCGAGGCGCTGGGTGAGCAGGTCAGCAAGCGCCGGGTGGTCGTGCAGGTGTGGGTCGCGCGCGATGATCTCGGCCGCATCCTGCCGGGCAAGGTTGATCAGTTCGACATCGGCGGGGTGGGTGAGCCGCAGCAATTGCAGCCCGGACTGCCGGCCCGATTGGCTCTTGCCCAGCACGTCGCCCTCCTTGCGCAGCGACAGGTCGAGATCGGCGAGCTCGAAACCGTTGGTGGTGGCGGCCACGGCGGCCAACCGGTCCATCGTGTCGGCGTTCTCCGTGGCGGTCACCAGCAGGCAGAGGCCACCGGCGCTGCCTCGGCCAACGCGGCCGCGCAACTGGTGGAGTTGGGAGATGCCGAACCGGTCGGCATCCATGATGACCATTGCGGTCGAGTTCGGAACATCGACGCCGACCTCGATGACCGTGGTCGAAACGAGAATGTCGATGCGGCCAGCGGAGAACTCCCCCATCACCGCGTCTTTGTCGTCCGGGGTCATCCGGCCGTGCAGCATGTCGATCCGCAGCCCGCTGAGGGCCGGCTCGGAACGCAACTGCTCCAGCAGGGTCACCACCGAGGTCAGCGGTCGCTTCGCCGGCCGCGCCTCGGCGCTCTCCCCCGACTCGTCCTCGACGTCGTCGTAGGACTCCAATTCCAGCAGATCTTCGGGTTCGTCGTCACCGATGCGCGGACACACGACGTAGGCCTGGTGACCGGCCGCCACTTCCTCGGCCAGTCTGTCCCAGACCCGCTGCACCCATCCGGGCTTCGCAACCGGGACGACGTGGGAGACGATCGGCGCACGCCCGGCCGGCAACTCGGCGAGCTCGGAGGTCTCCATGTCGCCGAAGACGGTCATGGCGACCGTACGGGGAATCGGTGTTGCGGTCATGACCAAGACGTGTGGCGGTCGAGCAGCCTTGCCACGCAACGCATCCCGCTGCTCCACCCCGAAACGGTGTTGCTCGTCGACGACGACCAAACCAAGGTCCATGAACTTCACCGTGTCTTGGATGATCGCGTGGGTGCCGATCAGGATCCCGGTATCGCCGGTGATCACCCCGAGCAACACCTGTTCCTTCTGGGATCTGGTCATCGATCCGGTCAGCAGGCCAACTTGGGTTCCGTTGTCGGCCCCACCGAGCATCCCGCCCTCGGCGAGGTCGCCGAGCATCCGCCGAATAGACCGATCGTGTTGGTGAGCCAAGACCTCGGTCGGGGCCAGCAGTGCCGCTTGCGCGCCGGCATCCACGGTGGCCAACATCGCGCGCAGGGCGACGATTGTCTTTCCCGAGCCGACCTCGCCTTGCAGCAACCGGTTCATCGGACGCTCACGGGCGAGGTCAGCGGCGATCTCTGCGCCGACGGCCTGCTGACCCCTGGTGAGCTCGAACGGCAGCCGTTCGTCGAACGCCGCGAGCAGCCCGCCCTCGCGAGCCACCCGGGCCGTGGCAGGTTGGGCATCGTGTTCGGCCCGGCGAGCGGCCAGCGCGGTCTGGACCACCAGCGCCTCGTCATAACGCAGACGACGTCGACCAAGACCGGCCTCGCCCTGCGAGGTGGGCAGGTGGATCATCCGGTAGGCATCGACTATCCCGACCAGGTCGTGAGCTTTGCGCAACTCTTCGGGCACCGGATCGGCGCCATCCCAAGCCGCCAGCACCTGGCGCATCGCAATCGACACCGCCAGGTCGTTGACCTTGGGGATCGGTAAGTAGGTCGGGATCATCCCGGAGGCGAACAGTCGTGCTTCCTCCGAATCTCCGGTGATCGCGGTGTATTCGGGGTGGGCCAGCTGGCGCATCTGGTTGTAGGACTGCAACTTGCCGCGGAACAGCGCGCGAGTTCCGGGAACCAGGTTCTGTTCGTGACCGGCGGCCCGGAAGAAGACCAGCGAGGCGGTTTGCCCGTCGGCGTCCTCGATGGTCGCGGTGAGCATCCGCTTGCCGTTCTGCATGCGGCGACCCTGCGCCTTCACCACTGTCGCGATGAGCACGGCCATGTCGCCAAAACTGAACTCGGACAACCGCCCGGCAGCGTTCACGTCGAGATAACGGCGGGGCAGGAAGTCCAGCAACTGCCCGACGGTCTCGATCTGTCGGGATTCTCCGATCCGGCCGGTGAAATGGTCGCTGACAATGCCCTTGAGCGGGGTGGTGCGGGTGATCGGCTTCATTCCACCCCGATCGCCAGAACGTGGGGACCGCGCCCGTCGACGACGCTGACCTCGACATCGGGATGCCGCCGGGCAAGGTCGACCCGCAGCGTGTCGGCCAGCGCCGCGGGAGCCTGCACACCCGTCACGAGGGTGACCAACTCGGCATCCCGTTCGGTGATCAGCAGTTCGAGCAGCCGCGCCGCGACCGGCAGCGCCTGCGCGGCATGGGTGATCACCTCGCCGTCGATCGCGCCGTAAAGCTCGCCTCGAGGACACACGCCCTCGACCGTCTCCAGTTCGGCTTCAGCCACCTCGACCACTGCCGTCGACAGATCTATCAACGCCGAGTCGACCGCGGCCAGAACGTCGTCACCGGAACTGTCCGGATGGGCGACCGCCAGCGCGGTGAGGAACTCCACTGGCCCGGAAGCACCCGGCCGGATGACGCGAATACCTTTGTCCCGCAACGATTTCTGCAGAAGATCGCAGGTCTGCGAGGCGATCTCACCGTCGGCGATCAGCAACACCTCGGTCAGTCCGGTCTCGCGCATCGCGCGGGTGGCGGTGGAGCGCGCCAACCGTCCGGCGTCGGCCGCGACGACGGTTCGGCCCTCGGATCTGGCCAATTCGGCCAGCCCCTCAGCCTCGGCAACCGCAACGACGAGGGTGCGCGCATCGTGGGTCACCGGCATGTGCAGGGTCCGGGTCAGCATCTCGTCGGCGAACCGGGTGATGGCGAACCGGTGGGGACGGCCCGCCTCCACTCCGGCGTTGAGGGCCGCGCCGACATCGTCAACGTGCACGTGGATCGACCAGGTCTGCGGGCCACCCGCGACCACCAACGAGTTGCCGAGTTTGTGCAGGGTCGAGCGCAACCGGTCGACCCGCTCGCCGGTGGTGTCCGAGAGCAGATACATGACTTCGTACGACGGGCCGTCGAGTTCACCGTCGTGGCAGTCGAGCGTGGTGAGGGCAACGGAAGGTTCGCCCAACCAGTCCGGCGTCTCGTGGGCCGCGCCCACCAGACCGGTGTCGGACTCGACGACGCGCTGCAGTGACTCGAGGATCAACAGGTAGCCCGCTCCCCCGGCATCAATAACTCCGGCGGCGCGCAGGGCCTCGAGTTGGTCGGTGGTGTGGAGCAGTGCGGCCTTCGCGGAGGCGACCGCGCCATCAACCACTGCGGTCAGCGAAGCGCTGTCGGCGAGTTCCGCGCCATCGGCTGCCGCGGCGGCCACGGTGAGGATGGTTCCCTCAACCGGGCTACTCACGCTGCGCCAGGCGTAGTCACTCGCCCGCCGCAAGGCACGAGCCAAGTCTGCTGGTCCGATGCAGCCATCAGCCGATGCGGTGAGCACCTCGGCGACTGCCCGCGCCAATTGCGACAGGATCACCCCGGAGTTGCCGCGCGCCGCCATCAAAGTGGCCGTGGCGAGGTCGTTCGCGGCCGCGCCCAGGTCGTCGGGGTCTTCGAAGGTGAGCGATCCCATCGCACCGTCGAGAGTGAGCAACAGATTGGTGCCGGTATCGGCGTCGGGCACCGGGAACACGTTCAGCGCATTGATCCGGTCGGCAAACTGGGCCAGATCGGTGCGCGCCACGACCACCCACCGTCGCAGCGCGAACAAGTCCAGGGTCGCGAGCGCCATGTGTGATCCTTCCGCCGGCTACTGCAAGTGCGCGGCCCGAGCCTAACCGGCGGCACCGACGCCACCGGGAGTTGTCCGGCACAATGGGCCAAGCCCAAGGACCGAACACCGCTGCCCCGCAGCCTGCCTGGTGCTCGGCATTCGCTCGGTTTGGTCGCTGGCGCACTCACCGGTACGCTTACGAAGTTCCCAACGCGAGCCACGGGTGTTCATCTGTGCCCGCATCCGGGAGTAAAAATTATCGACCAACTTCAGGAGATCACCGTGGCTGCCACTTGCGACGTCTGCGGCAAGGGACCCGGCTTCGGTCACAACGTCTCGCACTCGCAGCGCAAGACCAAGCGCCGCTGGAACCCCAACATCCAGCGCGTTCGTGCGCTCGTGGGCGATGCCGGTGTGACCCCGAAGCGTCTCAATGTCTGCACCTCGTGCCTGAAGGCGGGCAAGGTCAAGCGCTGACCTTCCTCCTTCACACGTAACGACCGATCCCATCCGGGGTCGGTCGTTTTCGTTGTCCGGAGCCGCCGTCTGGGTTCGTCGTGGCCCGTTCGTCGTGCGCGCCGCCCGCTCGCAGTCCGGCCATTGTGACGACACAGCAGGCACACAGCGGCCTCCGCAATCGTGGTCGTCATGACCCTCATGCCACCCGCGATACGGCTGCCCGACACCGCCGTACGCCCCCCGCGCAGCATTGCGCGACCCTGGTGGCGTGACGCCGCCGGCGCTCTGACCTGGGCGAGTTTGCTGTTCGTCGTTGCCCTCTGGCTCAGTCACGGCGGTATCGGCCAATTCGGTTCGTGGACCGAAGGATGGACGAGCATCGGCCGACTCAGCGGGCTGATCGCTTCAGATCTGCTGTTGATCCAGGTCTTGCTGATGGCGCGCATCCCGTTCGTCGAGAAGTCCTACGGTCAAGACGAACTCGCGCGCCGCCACCGGCTGCTGGGGTTCTCCAGCTTCACCCTGTTGTGGGTTCACGTCGTGACCATCCTTGCCGGCTATGCGTCGGCGCGCTGGTCGCAGTTGTGGTCGACCGCCGTCGATCTCACGCTCAACTACCCGGCCATGCTGCTGGCGGAGGCGGGCACCATCGCGTTGTGTCTGGTGGTTGTCACCAGCATCCGCGCCGCGCGGCGCCGGTTGCGCTACGAGTCCTGGCATCTCCTTCACCTCTATGCCTACCTCGGCGCCGGGCTGGCACTGCCCCACCAGCTCTGGACCGGCCAGGACTTCACTGCATCCACCGCCGCAACGGTGTTCTGGTGGTCGCTGTGGGCGTGCACCGCGCTCGCCGTCGTGGTCTTCCGCCTCGGACTTCCCTTGCGCACCGCCCTCACGCACGACCTGCGAGTCGCCTCGGTGGAACGTCTCACCGGCGACGTCGTCACCGTGACGGTCACCGGTCGCGCGCTGCACCGATTGCAGGTCAGCCCCGGGCAGTTCTTCCAGTGGCGATTCGCCGGCCAGGGGCGCAGCCGCGCCAACCCCTACTCGTTGTCCCACGCTCCCGACGGTCGGTCGCTACGCATCACCGTGGCCGAGGTCGGCGGCGGGTCGGCCCGCCTGGCAACGCTGCAGCCCGGCACCAAGGTGTGGATCGAGGGACCGTACGGCCGCCTGCACGAGGGCGTACGAACCCGCCGCAAGGTGCTGCTCATCGGCGCCGGCATCGGCATCACCCCGCTGCGAGCACTGTATGAATCACTGCAGTCGGAGCCTGGCGACATCACTCTGATCCAGCGAGCAAGTAGCGCCGAACAAGTGCTGTGGGCCGACGACCTGGAGCGGATCGCGGCGCACCGCGGTCACCGTCTGGCATTCGTGACCGGCCCGCGGGCGCACCGATCCGGGAAAGGACCGGGCTCCTGGTTACCGCAGAACGCGGCGCACCTGAGCGACCTGGAGGCGCTGCTGCATCTGGTGCCCGACGTGCGCGACCACGACGTCTTCGTCTGTGGTGGCGAGGCCTGGATGACCGCCCTCGAGCGAACCCTGCTCGATGCGGGTGTGTCACCCCAACAGATACATATCGAACGATTCTCCTACTGAGGTATTCCGATGAAACGAATCACTGTCTGGATCATGAGCACGCTCACTGTCGTGGTGCTGCTGTTCAGCTATCGCACCAGCTTGAGCTCCTCGATGGCCAGTGGCACTGCGGTCCACCAGAGCGGCACAGGCCAGACCGCGCAGGCGGAGACCGCCGCCAATGCTGGCAGCTCCTCCGCGACTCCTACCTCGAGTGGCAGTTCGTCCACCTCGGCCACCGGCACCGCGACCTATACCGGTGACTCGGTCGATACCCGGTGGGGGCCCGTTCAGGTGCAGATCACCGTGACCAACGGGAAGATCACGGCGTCCCAGGCGGTTGTCTACCCCAACGGGAATGGGCGCGACGCCGAGATCAACAGCCAGGCGTTGCCGACCCTGAACCAAGAGGTCGTCAACAAGCAGAGCGCCTCGATCGACATGGTCAGCGGCGCCACGGTCACTTCCGACGGCTACGTCCAGTCCCTGCAGTCAGCGATCGATAAGGCGAACCTCTGATGCTCACTCAAACTCTCCCCAAGCGGGCTTTCGTCGAGCAGATCATGGGTCTGCCGGTCTCCATCCACGTGCGCGGACCTGAGGTCCGTAGCGCGATGGTGGAGGAGGTCGTCGACCGCGCCTTCCGCCGACTGCGCTGGATCGACTCGGTGTTCTCCACCTATGAACCGAACAGTCCGGTCTCCCGACTGCGCCGCGGGGAGGTCGAGCTCGATCAGCTCACCGGGGCGGTGGGTTACATCGCCGATGTCTGCGCCGCCGCTCAAGAAATCACCGGGGGCGCCTTCGATGCCTACCTGCCCGATGCCGACGGCACGCTGCGGTTCGATCCCAGCGGTGCGGTGAAGGGTTGGGCGATCGGCCAAGCGGCCGCCATCCTGGACTCGTTGACCGGCCATTCCTATTGCGTGAATGCCGGCGGCGACCTCCACGCGGGCGGCGCGGAGCACGAGCCGTGGCACGTCGGGGTGCAAGACCCGGCGCAGCCGGACATCATCGCTCGTACGGTCGCTCTCGGCCACGGCGGCCTGGCCACCTCCGGGCGCTACGCCCGCGGCAACCACCTCATCGACCCTCGTACGGGGCAGCCGGTCGATCGGGCGGGTTCAGTCACCGTCGTTGGTCCGGACATTCTGTGGGCGGACGTGTGGGCGACGGCGCTGTTCGTCGGCGACCAGGACACCCTGGCCCGGTTTCACGACTGGGACTCCCGCTACGACCTGATCACGCTGCCTTAGGCGGTCACCGACCGAAGTGGTCCCACCCTCCGCTGCCAAGTTCGTCGCCGTCGAGGCCGACACCTTCACCCGCGGTGACCCGGCCGATCGGCGTCCAGCTGCCCGGCACCGATTTGTCGTCGGGGAAGCAGGCGAGCAGGGTGTGTTCCTCGCCCCCGCTGAGCACGCAAGCCCACGCGTCGTCGTCGACCGCCGCCGCCAGCTGGGCGACGAACGGCTCAAGGTCATCGCGACCGAGCTCGATGCGTACGCCACTGGCGGACGCGATCCGACGGGCGTCACGGACGAGGCCGTCGCTGATATCGATCATCGCCGTGGCACCTGCGGCCGCAGCCTGCGGACCCGCCGTCAATCGGCACTGCGGGCGACGGTGGAAGTCGACCAGCGCGGGCGCATCAGCGGCGCGACCCTGCTGCAAGAGACGCAGCCCGGCATCAGACCGCCCGAGGGCGTCGCAGACGGCGACCACGTCACCGGCCCGCGCGCCGGAGCGCAAGACCATCGTTCCCGGCAGTTCGCCCATCGCGGTGATGCTGACGACCCGGGAACCGTGCGGCGCCGAACTCAGGTCTCCGCCAACGACCGCAACGTTTGCCTCCGAACAGCCTTGGGCCACACCCTCGTTGAAGTCTTTGCACCACTGCACGGTGGTGTCGTGACCGGCCATCAACGAGACAACGACCGCGGTTGGGTAGCCACCCATCGCGGCGACATCGGCCAGGTTCTGAGTGACCAACTTGCGGCCAACGTCGACGCCGTCGGACCACTCGTCCAGGAAGTCGCGACCCAGCACCATCGAGTCGGTCGTGATCAACACGGCACCACTCGGCACGGCCAGCAGCGCGGTGTCGTCACCGACGCCGAGCCGGACCTCCGGCCGGGTCGGCAAGGTCGGGAAGATGGCTGCCAACAGGTCGTCCTCGTGGATGTCGGCAAGTGTTCGGGCATCCATTTGCCCCATTCTGGACCCTGCCCTCGCGGCGGACCGCGGCACGGTAGCGTCAAGCCTGCACATTCGATGAGCGCAGCATCGCGCGGCGCTCGGAACCCCTGGGAGACGTCATGGTGCAGGCCTACATCCTGATCCAGTCCGAGGTCGGCAAGGCACACTCCGTGGCCACCGCCGTCGCACAGATCAACGGGGTGGTGTCGGCCGAGGACGTCACCGGCCCCTACGACGTGATCGCCCGGATCGAGGCCACCTCGGTCGACGAGCTCGGTCGTCTGGTGATCGCCCGGATCCAGGAGATCAACGGCATCACCCGCACCCTCACGTGCACCGTCGTCAACGTCTGAACACCTCCCGCTGGCTCGGCGTCGCCGTCGTGGCCACGCTCGGCCTGACCGCCTGCGGCGGCGCGGTCGAGGTGGTCTCCGCCCCCAGTCACGGGGATCCGTTGTGTGCGAAAGTCGCGGCCGCCTGGCCTCGTACGGTCGCCGGAAAGAAGGCGCGCGATGTCTCCTCCGGCGCGGACGCCGCGGCAGCGTGGGGTGACCCGGCGATCATCGCCCGCTGCGGAACCGTGACGCCCGCCCCTTCACCGAACTGCCTCACTGTCGACGATGTCGACTGGGTGCTGACCACGTTGTCCGACGGCACCAAAGCAGAAACCTACGGTCGCTCCCCGGCGATCGAGGTGCTGCTGCCGAAGCAATATCTACCCGAGGTGTTGGCCTCGTTCACCGCGGTGGCGCGACTGATCCCGCAGGGCGAACACCGCTGCAGCTGAGCCCAGTTCGAACGCCGTGGGGTCAGGGCGGCCCAGCGCCGGCGCGTCAGCGCAGACCGACGCGCCGCTCCAGAGCAAGCTCGATGAGCTCGGTGATCAGCGCCGGGTAGTCGGTTCCGGCCGCCGCCCACACCCGCGGATACATCGATGACGGGGTGAAGCCGGGCATCGTGTTGATCTCGTTGAGAGTCAGGCTGCCGTCGGGTCCGTAGAACCAGTCGACCCGGGAGAGTCCCTCACAGCCGGCCGCTTCGAAGGCCCGGATCGACATCTGCTGGATCTGCTCGACCGCGGCTGCCGGGAGGTTCGCCGGGCAGCTGAGACTGGCGGAGTCGTCGAGGTATTTCGCCTCGAAATCGTAGAACGTGTGGTGGTCGTGGGAGACCACGATCTCCCCGATCGGGGATGCCTTCGGCCGGTCGCTGCCGTGGCCCTCGAGCACTCCGCACTCCACCTCGCGGCCCTCGATCGCGCCCTCGATGAGCACCTTCGGGTCGTGCTGGCGGGCCAGTTCGATCGCCTCGGCAAGCTCCTGCTGGTTCGTCGCCCGGGAGACGCCCTGGCTCGACCCGGCGCGGGCCGGTTTGACGAAGACCGGCCAGCCGAGAGCAGCCACCGGATCCATCGCGGCCGCCTGGTCGCGCTGCCACTCCTTGTCCGTGATCAGAACGTACGGTCCGACCGGCAGACCGGCCGCCCGGAACACCACCTTCATGAGGTGCTTGTCCATCATCACCGCCGACGCGGAGACGCCGGACCCGACATAGCGGGTGTCCGACAATTCGAGCAGACCTTGCAGGGTTCCGTCTTCGCCGAACGGCCCATGCAGCAACGGGAAGACCACGTCGACCGCACCGAGTTCGCGCGGGATGTCCCCGGGGTCGCGGACGAGGATCGAGCGGTTCGCCGGGTCAGGGCTCAACACGATCTCGCGCTCGCCGCTCACCTGCGGACGCTGATCAGCGGTGAGGCGCAACGGTGTCGGATCATCTGCCATCAAGACCCAGCGTCCGCCAGGAGTGATGCCGATCGGCACGATGTCGAACCGGCTGCGGTCGATCGCCTGCAGCACGCTCGCCGCGGTCGCACACGAGACGGCGTGTTCGGAGGAACGGCCGCCGAACACGAGGGCAACGACCGGCTTGCGGCCGGTCCCTGAGGTCGGGTCGGTGGACACGGGGTCGGTGGGCTCGATGTTCATCGCCGGAAGCCTAACCGGACGGGCGCCGAGACCGTTGAAGACGCTCCGCCCCAATCTGCCACCCTGAACCTATGAGTCGCCCCGACCCGAGCCACCAGCCGCTGTCCCCCGCCACCCGCATCGTCGCGAGCGGCCGCCCGCCGCGCGTTCCGGGCGCCAGCGTCGGTCCCTCCGTCGAGTTCACCTCGACGTTCGTTGCCGGTGGCGACAACTCCTACGCCCGCTTCTCGAATCCGACCTGGGTCGCCTTTGAAGAAACCGTCGGTGGGTTGGAGGGAGGGTCCGCACTCGCGTACGCCAGTGGGATGGCCGCGATCGCGGCCGTCACTTCCACGGTGCCCCAAGGCGGAGCGGTCCTCGCGCCGCAACATTGCTACAACGGCACCAGTTCGCTGCTGCAGCAGCTGAATGATGCCGGCCGACTCTCGCTGCGACGGGCGGACATCGCCGACACCGCGACATTCATCGACGCGATGGATCACGTCGATCTGGTGTTTCTGGAGTCGCCGACCAACCCGATGCTGGAGGTGGCCGACCTTGCGACGCTGGCGAAGGCCGCACGCGAATCGGGGATCCGCACCGTCTGTGACAACACCTTCGCCACCCCGCTGCTGCAGCGTCCGCTCGACCTGGGCATCGACGTGGTGCTGCACTCGGCGACCAAATACCTCGCCGGTCACTCCGACCTGGTCCTCGGTGTCCTTGTCACGCGCGACGAGGACCTACGAGCGGCCCTGCACTCCGCTCGTACGCTCGGCGGCGCAATCCCCGGGCCGATGGAGGCGTGGTTGGCGCTGCGCGGTCTGCGGACGTTGCATGTTCGTTTCGAGCGGGCCTGCGCCAACGCGGCCGAACTCGCGCGGCGGCTGGACGGCCATCCGGAGGTCTCGCGGGTGCGCTACCCCGGGTCGGGGGCGATGATCGCGATCGAGGTCCGCGGTGGACGCGAGGGGGCCGAAGCGGTCGAGCAGTCGGTCGACCTGTGGCTGCCCTCGACAAGTCTCGGCGGCGTCGAGTCGATGCTCGAACGGCGTCGACGCCATGCCGGCGAGCCGGCGACGGTTCCCGAGGAGCTGCTGCGGCTCAGCGTCGGGATCGAAGACGTCGAAGACCTCTGGCGCGACCTCGACGCAGCGCTCAGGTCGTCTCGAGCTTCCTAGCTCGCGACATCAGCGCTCCGACCACATCGGCGGTGCTGCGCCCCTCGTAGACGACAGCCTCGACGTTCTCGACGATCGGGACGTCGACGCCAGCGGCGCGCGCAAGATCCAAGAGGGAGCGGCAGGACTTCACGCCCTCGGCGACCTGCTGGGTCGCCGCGATTGCCTCCTCGAGGGTCTTGCCCTGCCCGAGGGCATAACCGAAGGTGCGGTTGCGCGACAGCGGCGAGGCACACGTTGCGACCAAGTCGCCCACCCCAGCAAGGCCGAGGAAGGTCGCCGGGTCGGCGCCCAGGGCTGTTCCGAGCCGGGCCGTCTCGGCCAGTCCGCGGGTGATCAGGGAAGCGAGCGTGTTGTCGCCCATGCCCATCCCCGATGCCATGCCACAGGCGACAGCGATGACGTTCTTGGTGGCACCGGCAATCTCGGTGCCGATGACGTCGCCACCGAGATAGGGGCGGAAGTAAGGCGTCGCGCAGGCCTCGGCAACGGCAGCCCGCATCCGCGGGCTCGTGGAGGCAACGACCGCGGCGGCCGGCTGCCGGGCCGCGATCTCCTTCGCCAGGTTGGGGCCGGACAACACCACGACGCGGGCGGGATCGAGATCACCGGCGTCGGCCAGCACCTCGCTCATCCGCTTGGTGGTGCCCAGCTCGACACCCTTCATCAGCGAGACAACCGGCGCCGAATCACCAAACACGGCGCCCCAGCTCACGAGGTTCTCGCGCAAGCTCTGCGAGGGAACCGCGACCACGATCACATCGGCACCGTCGGTCGCCTCGGCCACATCGGTCGTCGCCCGCAGAGTGTCGGGCAACCGCAGGTCCGGCAGGTAGCCGACGTTGCAGTGGTCGTCGTTGATCGCGGAGACGACCTCAGGCCGGCGGGCCCACATCGTCACGTCTTGACCAGCGTCGGCCAGGACCGACGCGAACGCTGTGCCCCAACTCCCGCTACCGATGACGGCGGCCTTTGTCACTGTGGTGCCCCTTCGCTCTTGGTGGTCGGGGCCGATTCTCCCCGAGCCACCTCGAGTTGTGTGGTGATTGCCGCCATCAGTCGACGGGTGGCCTCGCGCACCGCCTCGCCTGACACGTTGCCGTGCAGGTCGTCGAGGTCCACTGGGGGGCCTGCATAAACCTTGACGGTTTTGCGCGGCAGCAGCCTGGGAACCATCCCGCGGTAGGGATAGAGGATTTCTTGGGTTCCCCAGGTGGCGATGGGCACCAACGGGCAGCCGGTGCTCAGCGCGATCCGCGCGGCGCCGGTCTTGCCGCTCATCGGCCAGAGGTTCGTCTCGCGGCTGAGGGTTCCCTCCGGCAACACACAGACACAGTCGCCGCGGCGAATCGACTCCAGCGCGGCGTCGTAGGCATGCACCGCCTGCGACGAGCCTCGTACGACGGGGATCTGGCCCGTGCCGCGCATGACCGACTTCAACACCGGGAAACCGAACAGCGACGACTTCGCCAGGTAGCGCGGAGCGCGACCGTTGGCGACCAGGAACTGCGCAACGGTCAGCGGGTCGACGTACGAGATGTGGTTAGAGGCCGCGACGAAGCCGCCCGTCGTCGGGATGTGTTCACCGCCGCGCCAGTCATGCTTCCAGGTTCGCTGGAACGTCGGCCACAGGCCGCCGATGATGTGTTGGTACATCGGGGTGATGTCTTCGTGGATGGCAGGATGCGCCACCGGGACCTCCTTGGGGATGTGATCTGTTCATCATGCTGTGAACCCGCTCACGATGTCGACCAGGGCCGGGTCGTGGTGTGTCTTGGCCGTCAGCCGTGGAAAACTGGAGAGGTGAGTGAGCCCCTGACCTCGACCTGGCAGATCGTTCTGCCGGTCAAGAACACCGCCCGCGGCAAGAGTCGCCTGACGCCGCCGCCGGGGATTCGACGGGCCGACCTGGCGTTGGCGATCGCGCTCGACACCATCGAGGTCGTGCTGGAGGTCATTCCCGCTGCTCAGGTCGTGGTGGTCACCGACGACGACGTAGTGCGCAGCAACAGCGAGGCTCAGGGCGTGACGGTGCTCGACGACCCAGGCCGCGGGCTGAACCCGGCGATCGAATCGGGCCTGCGCTGGATCCGCTCGGCCGCCCCCGGGCGGGCCACCGCTGTGCTGCTCGCCGACCTTCCGAGCCTCACTGCTCAAGCGTTGTACGACGGGCTACGCGCTTGTGCCGCAACGGAATCCAGCATCGTGCCCGACCAGTCGGGTCACGGAACAGTGTTGCTGACTCACCATGACTCCGAGCGCCTTGTCCCCCGCTTCGGCGGGTCGTCGGCGGCGCGTCACGGGCGCACAGCGACGGTGCTGACCCTGGACCTCCCCCAGTTGCGTACGGACGTCGACGACTTGGACGCTCTCAACCGCGCCCGCGACCTCGGTGTCGGCCCGCGCACCGCCGGAGTGCTCGCGACCGTCGCGGACACGGCAAGCTGAGCTCATGCAGGCCACCGTTCACACCTTTGACCCCGACGATCACACCGGCACCGTGTTGACCGACAACGGGCGCAGCCTGGCGTTCACCGCTGCCGCCTTCGCCGCGTCGGGCCTGCGCCATGCGCGCCCCGGCCAGCGCCTCAACATCGAAGTCGGCGCGGATGGCATCTCGCGGATGTGGGTCGTCGGCATCGGGCCAGGTCAGCGCATCCGCTGACTCGCGCGGCCTTCTTGCCCGACCCGCGCGGCGCCTCCCCTCCAAACGCTGCACCTCCGTACGAACGCTGCCGGTATACATGCAGCGTTCGTACGGAGGTGCAAGGTTTGCGCTGGGGTGCGCAGGGTCCTCTTGAGGTCTACTTGGCGGTCTTCTTAGCGGTCGTCTTCGCGGTCGTCTTCTTGGCCGCGGTCTTGGCAGCTGCGGGAGCCGCCTTCTTGGCTGCCGTCTTCTTGGCGACGGTCTTCTTGGCGACGGTCTTCTTAGCCGCAGTCTTCTTCGCCGCGGCGGGAGCAGCGGTGGTTGCGGAGGCGCGGCCACCAGCGTTGCCGGTCTTGGGCAGCGCGCTCGGCTTGGCGACGACGTTGCGGAAGCCGGTTCCGGGCCGGAACTTCGGCACCGCCGTCTTCTTGATCGGGACGGTTTCGCCGGTTCGCGGGTTGCGTCCGGTGCGGGCCGCGCGGGACACCTTTTCGAAGGTGCCGAAGCCGGTGATGCTGACCTTCTCCCCCTGGGCGACCTGCCGAATGATCGTGTCCAGCACGGCGTCAACCGCGTCGACCGCCGCCTTCTTGCCACCCAGTCGGGTTTCGATACTCGCGATGAGATCTGCCTTGTTCACAGGTGACACCCCTTCAGTGTCCAGCCCCCCGGCCGACGGCCCGGTTGCGTGCCAATGTCGTTGACCTGAGACAGAATCCACCCCGGCCAGAACTGACGTTAGGACCACGACGCCGCCCTGGCAACCATTACGCGTCCGCAATTCGTTGTGCCGCAACAACTTTGGACGGCTTTGCGGAACCGTCGCACGCTCATCTGCGCGCTCATCGGAAACCTCTACGAAGAACGGATCCCGTTGCAGCGCAACGGGATCCGTTCAATTCCGGACGTTCAGAAGGCTCGTTCAGAGGACCCGACTAGCCGACTTCGACGGTCGGCTTCCAGCTCGGGCGCTCCTTTTCGAACTGCTCCACAGCGTCAGCGTGTCGCAAGGTGAGGCTGATGTCGTCGAGGCCTTCGAGCAACCGCCACCGGATGTAGTCATCGACCTCGAAGGGGAAGACATGTTCGCCGGCGGTGACGGTGCGCTCGACCAGGTCGACGGTCACCTGGGTGCCGGGTTCGTTCTCGATCAGCTTCCAGATCAGCTCGATGTCGTCCTGTCGCAACTGGGCGGTGAGGAGTCCGGCCTTGCCCGAGTTGCCGCGGAAGATATCGGCGAACCGGCTGGAGAGCACCACTCGGAAGCCGTAGTCCATCAACGCCCAGACCGCGTGTTCGCGCGAGGAGCCCGTTCCGAAATCGGGGCCGGCGACCAGCACCGAGCCCTCGGCGTACGTCGGGTTGTTCAAGACGAACGTGTCGTCGCCGCGCCACGCGGCGAACAGGCCATCTTCGAAGCCGGTGCGGGTGACTCGCTTGAGATAGACGGCCGGGATGATCTGGTCGGTGTCGACATTGCTGCGGCGCAGCGGAACGCCGACCCCGGTGTGCCTGGTGAACTTCTGCATCATCGACTCCTTCAGTTCAGGTCTGCGGGACCGGACAGGGTGCCGCGCACCGCGGTGGCCGCAGCGACCAGCGGGCTGACCAGGTGGGTGCGACCGCCCTTGCCCTGCCGTCCTTCGAAGTTGCGGTTCGAGGTGGACGCGCTGCGCTCACCGGGCGCAAGCTGGTCGGGGTTCATGCCCAGACACATCGAGCAACCGGCCAATCGCCATTCGGCGCCGGCCTGTTCGAAGACCTTGTCCAAGCCCTCGCCCTCGGCCTGCAGCCGAACCTTTGCCGAGCCCGGCACCACCAGCATGCGTACGCCGTCGGCGACCTGGCGGCCCTTGATCAGCTCGGCGGCAGCGCGCAGGTCCTCGATGCGGCCGTTCGTGCACGATCCCAGGAAGACGGTGTCGACCTTGATCTGCTTCAGCGGCATCCCGGGCGTCAAACCCATGTAATCGATGGCCTTCTCGGCAGCGAACCGGGCGGTGTCGTCGCCGATGTCCTGCGGGCGGGGAACGCTCGCGCTCAGCGGGAGACCCTGGCCGGGGTTGGTACCCCAGGTGACGAACGGGGTCAGCTCGGCGGCATCGAGGTCGACCTGCGCGTCGAACGTCGCGTCGTCATCGGTGGCCAACTGTCGCCAGGCTTCGACCGCGGCGTCCCAGTCGGCGCCCTTCGGAGCGTGGTCACGGCCAGCGAGGTAGTCGAACGTGGTGTCGTCGGGCGCGATCATGCCGGCGCGCGCGCCGGCCTCGATCGACATGTTGCACATCGTCATGCGCGCTTCCATCGACATCGCCCGGATCGCCGACCCGCGGTATTCGAGCACGTAGCCCTGTCCGCCGCCGGTGCCGATCTTCGCGATGACGGCCAGGATGACGTCCTTGGCGGTGACACCCTCGGCGAGTTCCCCGTCGACGTTGATCGCCATGGTGCGGAACGGCTTGAGCGGCAATGCCTGGGTGGCCAGAACGTGTTCGACCTCGCTGGTGCCGATACCGAACGCGAGGGCGCCGAACGCGCCGTGGGTCGAGGTGTGGCTGTCGCCGCAGACGATCGTCATGCCCGGCTGGCTGAGGCCCAACTGCGGACCGATGATGTGCACGATGCCCTGCTCGGCGTCGCCCATCGGGTAGAGCTTCACACCGAACTCGGCGCAGTTCTTGCGCAAGGTTTCAACCTGCGTACGGCTGACGATGTCGGTGATCGGGCCCGGCGTCGTCGGGACGTTGTGGTCCTCGGTGGCGATCGTGAGGTCCGGTCGGCGCACCGGGCGTCCCGCGAGGCGCAGGCCGTCGAACGCCTGCGGGCTGGTGACTTCGTGCAAGAGATGCAGGTCGATGTAGAGCAGATCGGGCTCGCCGTCTGCCCGTCGTACGACATGCTGTTCCCAGACCTTTTCGGCCAGCGTGCGTCCCATGCGGTCAGGACCTCCTCGTGATCGTCGCCCGAATCTGTGAGCAGACTCTCCTACCGATTCCGGCAATGAACTTGCGTCTCGCTCAGCGAGACGGCAATATCAGTACATGGACAACTCTAGCGGTGTCGGCGTTCTGGACAAGGCTGCCGTGGTTCTCGCGGCCCTCGAAGCCGGCCCTTCCACGCTCGCCCAACTGGTTGCGCACACCGGCCTGGCCCGCCCGACGGCCCATCGCCTTGCCGTCGCGCTCGAGCATCACCGGCTGGTCGCTCGCGACCTGCAGGGCCGGTTCGTGTTGGGGCCACGCCTCAATGAGCTCGCTTCCGCCGCCGGTGAGGACCGCCTGCTCGCGGCCGCAGGACCTGTGCTCGGCGCGCTGCGCGATCACACCCATGAGAGCGCTCAGCTGTTCCGCCGGCAGGGTGATCAGCGCATCTGTGTGGCCGCGGCCGACCGCCCGATGGGCCTGCGCGACTCGATCCCAGTCGGCGCGACGCTCTCGATGAGCGCGGGTTCGGCGGCTCAGGTGCTGCTTGCCTGGGAAGAGCCGGACCGTCTGCACCGCGGCCTGCAGGGCGCCAAGTTCACCGCGACGATGCTGTCCGGCGTACGACGTCGTGGCTGGGCCCAAAGTGTCGGCGAACGCGAGCAGGGTGTCGCGTCAGTCTCCGCGCCCGTACGCAGTCCGTCTGGTCGGGTGATCGCCGCTGTGTCGATCTCCGGTCCGATCGAGCGGGTTTCTCGCCAGCCCGGCCGCCTGCATGCCGCGACCGTCGTCGCCGGCGCCAACAAGCTCACCGAGATCCTGGCGCGCGCTCACGCCGCCGGCCAGCGTCGAACGATCGACGCCGGCTGAGCCAGACCATTCGTCACGAGGCCGTCGCGCTGCCGTCCAGACCGGACAGGTACGCCGCGACGGCCTCGTCGTCGAGGTGGTGGGTCTCGCGCAGGCCACGCGCAATCGTGGCGAGGTAGGCCGCGTTAGGCGCGTTCGGTGCTGGCCGATGGGCAGCCGGACAGGTGAACGTCACCACCGGCAGGTCATCGAGTTCGTCGACCACCAACAGCCGCTCATAGCGGCCTTGGCCGAGCTCCCACGCTGCGGTGGTGCCTCGCGATCGCAACACCGCCGCCACCATCCGCTCCAGGTCGGGGTCGGCACCAACCGGTCTGTGCATCTCCTGGGCGACCAGGTCCGCGAACTGTTCCCGGGTGATCAGATAGGCGGTCGCCAACGCCCGGCCGACGACATCCGGGTCGTAGAACGCGACTCCCCCACCGCCCCAGGTGCTCGACCGCCAGCCGAAGAAGACCGAGCCCGGCAGCTCGATGGGGCGCATATCGCGCGGCGGCGTCGCATCGCGCGCGCCCTGCATGGATCGGTCGGCCCCCGGCGGTCGACCGCCCTGGAGATAGTGGGTGAAGCGCTCCAACGACAGGTTGGAGCCATACGCGGCGTACCAGAGAAGATCGGTCACGGCAGGCGACCTTAACAAGCTTGTAGAAATGCCGAAACCCCCTGGGATTCAGGGGGTTTCGGGCAGTTGTAGCCCCGACGGGATTCGAACCCGCGCTACCGCCGTGAGAGGGCGGCGTGCTAGGCCGCTACACAACGGGGCCGCACTTTTTTGTGCCGAAGCACGTGGAGGAACTTTACCGGAATGGCGCAGAAACTCCGAATCGCCGACCATCGGCGCGAAGCGCCGCTGCGAAGAGCGATGCGCTGGGGTACCAGGACTCGAACCTAGACTAACTGAACCAGAATCAGTCGTGCTGCCAATTACACCATACCCCAAGGGGGTTTATCCGCTCGCGCGCCACGGCGGGCCTTCGAGCGGGTGAACCGAGGCGAAACTCTACCCGAGGTCGGCGCGCTGCCCAAATCGCCTCTCCCCGTTGCGGGTCGAGGTCAACTCATCGCCAGGTGAGCGACGATCGCGTCGACGATGACCTGCACCGGTTCGGGCTCGAACACCATCGCGTAATGGTCGGTATCGACCGAAATCTGGCGCAGCGAGGCGGGCAATCCGAGGGCGTCGAGCCGCGCTTTTCCGTACAACCCCGGGGTTCGGGCCATCAGGTCTCGAGCCGCCCACACCAGCGTCATCGGAACCTCGTGTGCTGCCAACACCGAGACAGACTCGCCGATCGCGGAGTCGACCATGATGTCGCGCCCGTCGGCTCGTACGACCGCTTCTTGGCACGACGAGCGCAGGCCGCCGCCGGGAGCGGGGATCAGGTCGTAGAGCAGGTAGTCACGGACCGCCGCGGCGTGGTCGCCGGCGAGCAGCGGGCCGACCGCCGGATGATCGGCCCAGAAGTCCAGGTAGGCCGCCTCGTCGGCGAACGTCATCGACAGGCGCGCCATCGCCGGTCCGACGACCGCATCGATGGCCTGGTCGGGAGTTAGCCCGTCGGGCAGCGGCAGGTAAATGCCACCGTCGACCAGCACCACCGCCCGGAACCGGTCCGGGTGGAGGGCTCCGGCGAGCGCCGCCACGAATGCGCCCATCGAGTGGCCGACCAGCAGCGGCGGCCCGCCGTAGGCAAATGCCGAGGCCACCGCGCTCACGTCATCGGCGTGGGCCCGCAGCCCAGCCGGGTCGGTGACCTCCCGGCTGCCGGCTCGCCCCCGCAGATCGGGCGCGATGAGCCGCACCTTCTCCCCCAGGCGCGACCGCAACTGCTCGGCCACCGCAGACCACGTCAGCGCATTCGCCGTGATGCCGTGGACCAGCACCACGGTCGGCGCCGTCGCGTCGACCTCGGGAGCGGACAGATCGTGGACGACGAGATCGCCGCCCTGCACCGGAACCTGGTAGGTCTTCACCCGTGCGACGCTACCCGCGCAACACCTGGCGGGGAACCCTCAGAGCTCGCCCTGCAGACGCTTGAGCCGGGCCAGCGTCGAGGCCTTCCCGAGGATCTCCATCGACTCGAACAGGGGCGGCGAGACCTTCTGCCCTGAGACCGCCGTACGAAGCGGGCCGAACGCCAGCCGGGGCTTCACCCCAAGACCCTCCACGATGCCTTCGCGCAGCGCCGCCTCGATCCGCTGCGCGGTCCACTCCACACCGTCGCCGAGCGGGGTGCCGAGAGAGCCACTGATCGGCTCGAGCGCCGTGATCGCGGCCGCGAGCACGTCCTTGGCGTTGTCCTTGAGGTCCTTGCGCGCCTCGTCAGAGATCTCCAGCGCGTCGTCGGCCACATAGAACGGGCGGACCAGCGGGGTTGCTTCATCGAGCTTCACAATGCGGGTCTGGACCAGTTCGGCGACCGCCTTCAAGCGCCCCAACTCCGGCAGCGACGGGTGAGCATCGAGCACCCCGTCGGCATGCAGGAACGGCAGCAGCCGGCTCGCGAAGTCGCCGACCTCGAGCTCGCGGATGTAGTGACCGTTGAGCCAGCCGAGCTTGTCGAGGTTGAACATCGACCCGGCCGGGTTGATCCGATCCCACTGGAACCGCTGCGCGAACTCATCGAACGTGAAGATCTCCCGTTCGCTGCCGTCTTCTTCCAGAATCGGCGGATAACCCTGCAGCGCAAGGAAGTTCACCAACGCTTCCGGCAGGTAGCCCTGTTCCTGGAACCAGGTGAGCCGCGCCCACGGGTTCTTACGCTTGGAGATCTTGGCCTTCTTCTCATCCCGCAGCAGCGGCATGTGGGCGAACGCCGGCGCCTCCCAGCCGAGCCACTTGTAGAGCAGCAGGTGCTTGGGGGTGCTGGAGATCCATTCCTGACCGCGCACCACGTGGGTGATCTTCATCAGGTGATCGTCGACCACCACGGCGAGGTGATAGGTCGGGAAGCCGTCGGCCTTCTGGATGACCTGGTCGTCGGGCCGCGGGGCGTTGGTGCGCCCCAGGATGAGGTCGTCGAACGCAAGCTCGACATCGTCAGGCACCAGCATGCGTACGACCGGGGTCTCGTTGAACCCGGGCAGTTCGGCGCGCTCTTCCTTGGTCTTGCCATAACAAAGCCGGTCATAGCCGGTCGGCTGCTTCAGCTTCTGCTGCCGCTCGCGCATCTGGGTGAGGCGCTCACTGGAACACCAGCAGAGATAGGCGTGGCCGTCGGCGAGCAACTGCTCGGTGTACGGGCGGTAGGTGTCCAACCGCTCCGACTGGCGGTAGGGGGCGTAGGGGCCGCCCTTGTCCGGACCCTCGTCCCAGTGCAGACCGAGCCAGCTCAGCGTGTCGTAAAGCTGCTGCTCGGAGTCCTCGCGGAAGCGGGCGCGGTCGGTGTCCTCGACCCGCAAGACGAACTGGCCGCCCTGCTGGCGGACGAACGCGAGATCGAACATCGCCATGTAGGCGGTGCCGACGTGGGGGTCGCCGGTGGGCGACGGCGCAACGCGGAGACGGACGGGACCGGTGTGAGAAGGCTTGGTCATGGTGGCCCAATCCTACGCAGTCGCCGAAACCGCCTTCGGGAACATCGAATCGGGGGCCAGGACCGCGATCACGGTGCCGTGGCAGTCGATGAGCGAGGCGATCAGCCCGCCGTAGACGAATCCCGGAATCGCGGTGTACCGCTCTTGCTCCTATTCCATCAACGCGATCGCGAGAGATTCCTGCAGCCAGGTGAGGAAGTCGTAGTAGAGCCCGATCGCGAGGCGCTGGTCGACCGGCCCGTCGGGGTCCATCGCTTGCAGCTCCTCGTGCAGTCGGTCGCTGTCCTCGTCGGTGCGCAGTTCCAGTCGCTCACCCAGCGCGAGGCGGGTGTCGGCGAGTGCCATCATCAGGTCGACCGCTTGGGCGTTGGTCAGGCGTACATCGTCGTCTGTCGGGGCTGCGTGGAGCAGAACTTCCAGCGCGACCTGCAGGCGGGCGGATTTCTGCTCTCGCAGTCCGTGTTCGGTGGCGGCCCGGAACTCCGCCGCGGCCTCGGGGTCGTCGCGGTGCCCGTCGGGCAGAATCCGGCGCACGACCGGGTCGCGTTCGGCCACCTCTTGGGCGTCATAGGTGTCGTCGAGACCGGCGACCAAGTTCATGAACTCATCGCCGGTGTCTGGCCGCTCGCGCGGTTCGATCATGGTCTTGGTCTGGCTCAGCAACTCGGCCACGATGGTGCGCTCGTTGAGGTCAAGGCCTCCGGTCAGTTCATCGTCGCCCGTGCGACGGAATGCGACTGCCATCAGTCGTCCTTCGCGAACGTCGCCCACAGCGAATAACCATGCATCGCAACGGTGTCGGTTTCCATCCGTTCGCGGCTACCGTGGGACACCACGGCCTTGCCCTTCTGGTGGACATCGAGCATCAGGGCATCGGCTTTGGCCTGGTCGTAGCCGAAGTAGGTGCGGAACACCCACGAAACGTACGACATGAGATTGACCGGGTCGTTCCAGACGATCGTGACCCAGCCCTTGTCGAGATCGAGCGCTGAATCGAGCTGCTCGATCTCATGGACATCGGGGGACGCAGTGGACACGGCTCCACCTTAGGCTGAGCGCCGTGACTGCCGAACAGACCACGTCGACCGCCCTGCTGACCGACCACTACGAGCTCACCATGGTCGAGGCCGCCCTGCGAAGTGGCGCCGCCCAGCGCCGCAGCGTCTTCGAGGTATTCGCCCGGCGGCTGCCGGACGGGCGCCGTTACGGCGTGTTCGCCGGCGTCGCACGGCTGCTCGACGCCATCGAGGAGTTCCGGTTCGGGCCGGCCGAGATCGACCACCTGCGCAGCGCGAAGGTGGTCGACGAGCAGACCCTGCAGTGGCTGGCCGACTACCGCTTCAGCGGACGGATCACCGGCTACGCCGAGGGTGAAACCTACTTCCCGAACTCACCGCTGCTGGAGGTCGAGGCAAGCTTCGCCGAAGGCGTCGTTCTCGAGACACTGATCCTGTCAATCCTCAACCACGACAGCGCCATTGCCGCCGCAGCCTCGCGGATGACCGCAGCCGCCGACGGGCGCCCCTGCATCGAGATGGGCTCACGCCGTACGCACGAATGGGCCGCCGCTGCGGCCGCGCGGGCCGCGTACCTCGCTGGTTTTGGGACCACCTCCAACCTGGAAGCCGGACGGTCGTTCGGCGTTCCGACCGGCGGAACCGCTGCCCACGCCTTCACCTTGGTCCACGACGACGAGCGGGCCGCATTCCAGGCGCAAGTCGACACCCTCGGACGCGGCACCACGCTGCTGGTCGACACCTACGACGTGACGAACGCGGTCAACCTCGCGGTCGAGGTGGCCGGCCCCGAACTGGGGGCGGTGCGCCTGGACTCCGGCGACCTGCTGATCCAAGCGCGCGAGGTGCGCGCCCAGCTGGACTCCCTCGGCGCGACGAATACCAAGATCGTGGTGACCTCCGACCTCGATGAGTTCGCGATCTCCACCCTTCAGGCCGCACCGGTCGACGTCTACGGCGTCGGCACCAGCCTGGTGACCGGATCGGGAGCGCCGACCGCAGGCATGGTCTACAAGTTGGTGCAGCGCGCCAATGACAGCGGCGAGATGATCGGCGTCGCGAAGAAGAGCAAAGACAAGGCGTCGGTCGCCGGCCGCAAGTACGCCCTCCGCCGGCTTGGTCCGACCGGAGTCGCCGAGGCGGAGATCGTCGGAATCGGCTCAGCTCCGAAGGATGACGGCGACGACCGCCCGTTGATGGTCGAGCTGATGGCGGACGGCAAACGCATCGACGCTTCCACGCTCGAGGACGCGCGCGCTCGCCACGCTGCGTCGCGAGCGGAATTGCCGGCCAAAGCACTGCAGATGTCGCGCGGCGAGGCAGCGATCCCGACCGTCTTCGCGGGCTGAGGACACCCAAGGTTCACCCGGGCGTCGCCCAATGAGGAGCCCCTTCCCAGCAACGCCGAAGAAGACGTTCAGTGCCCCTCGGTTCGGTGGAGTCACCACACCCCACCTGCACAGGAGCTCCACATGTCTCAAACCAGCCGTCGTCTCGCGGCGCTGATCGCCGCGTCCGCAACGTTGGGAACGGCGGCAGCGCCAGCCCTGGCGTCACCCTCGCACCGTCGGGCGGTGACCCAGCACGTACTGCTGCTGTCCGTCGACGGGCTTCACCAGAGCGACCTCGACTCTTACGTGCGCAACCACCCCGGATCTGCCTTGGCCTCCCTGGTCCACAGCGGCACGTCCTACACCGAGGCACTCACCACCGCGCCCAGCGACTCCTTCCCCGGTATGGCCGCGCAGGTGACCGGCGGCGGCCCCGCAACCACCGGCGTCTACTACGACGTCTCCTACAACCGCGCGTTGCTCGCGCCGGGAACCACCCACTGTGCGGGTGTGCAGCCAGGCACTGCCGTGGCCTACGACGAAACGCTCGACAAGGACCCCACTCGGATCGACGCGGGCCAGGGCCTGACCGGGCTGCCGGGGTCGATCCTGTCGATGACGGGCAACCCGCGCCAGGTGATCGACCCGGCGAAACTGCCCGTCGACCCGGTGACCTGCAAGCCGGTCTATCCGCACAGCTACCTCAAGACGAACACGACGTTCGACGTCCTGCACGCGGCAGGGCTTCGTACGGCGTGGAGCGACAAGCACGCGGCGTACGACCTGCTCAACGGTCCTTCTGGCAACGGAGTCGACGACTTCTTCACCCCCGAGATCAACTCGGATGCGCCCGGCGGCGGCGACTGGACCACCAACAACGCCAACACGCAGCAGTACGACGGTTACAAGGCGCAGGCGGTCATCAACGAGATCAACGGCCTCGACCACTCGGGCAAGCATCACCTGGGAGTCCCGGCACTGTTCGGCATGAACTTCCAGTCGGTTTCGACCGCGCAGAAGCTGCCCACGTCCAATGGAATGACCGGTGGTTACAGCGCACCGAACGTTCCTGGACCGCTGCTGAGCAACGCGCTGGACTTCGTCAACAGCCGCATCGGCGCGATGGAATCGGCGTTGCGCAAGTCCGGCATGGCTTCATCCACCACGATCATCCTGTCGGCCAAGCACGGTCAGAGCCCGACCGACCCGGCTCAGCTCACCCGGATCGACGATGGCGCGATCATCGATGCGGTGAACGCGGCGTGGGCCAAGACTCACCCGGCGAACACGAAGCTGATCACCTTCAGCTCCGACGACGACGGGATGCTCATCTGGCTCTCCGATCGTTCCGCCGCCGCCCGCACCTTCGCCAGCGGTTGGTTGATGAACCACGCCGCCACCGGCAACACGATCACCAAGACCGCTCGCACCCTGCAGCACTCCGGGCTGAACTCCGTGGTTTCCGGCGAGAAGTTCTTCAAGGTCTCGGCCGCTGAGCCGCGCCACCCCGACCTGGTCGGCATCTCGCAGGTTGGCGTCGTCTACACCGGCGGAACCACGAAGATCGCTGAACACGGCGGCATGAACGCGCAGGACCGCCACGTCCCGCTCGTGGTGGCCCGCGCCGACGGTTCCGGACGGCAACACACGTTCGGGCAGCAGGTCCTGACCACGCAGATCGCACCAACGACGTTGCGTCTGCTCGGATTCTCCCCGCGCGCATTGCAGGCCGTACGCATCGAAGGCACTCGCACCCTGCCCGGCACCCGCTGATCCTCCGGTTGTCCGCCACTTCGCTGCGGACACGCCACCGAAGTGGCGGACAACCGGCGTGAGCGCCAGGACTTCGGAGCACAAGGCACAATCGGGCGGTGTCCGAACTCAGCATGCCCGAACTCAGCGTGTCCGAACTCAGCGTGCCCGGCGATCTGTGTCTCGGCCCAGCATGGGTCGACCGCTCTCCCGTTCTTCGTTTCGAGGGTCGGGCCCCGCTCGATCTGATCGATCGCCGGTTGGCATTCGAGGCGGGTCCGCAGCGCGAATGCACCGGTGCGAGCGTGGCCGATGAAAACGGTGCGTTGACTCACCGCGGATGTCCGCGTGGCCGGCCAGCGACCCGTGGTCGGCAGTGCGCCGAGTGTGCCGCCGACGACCAGTTCCGCTTTGCTCATCACGCTCACCGAGGCGGCTACGTTCCTCCCGCGCTCGCCTCCTATCTGGAGGCGCCACATCTGGTCTACATCGCCACCTTCGCCGACGGGGTGAGCAAGGTCGGCACCGCCGTACATCACCGGAAGGTGGGGCGTTTGGACGAGCAGGGTCCGCTGGTCGCGACCTACGTGGTGGATGCACGCGATGGTCGACAGGCCCGACTGCTCGAAGATCTGGTCAGTGAGCGCCTCGGACTCACCCAGTTCAAGCACCGCAGCTCCAAGGTGGCCGCCCTGCTGGCCGATGTTCCGCAGGCGGAAGTCACCAAGCACCACGAATGGACAGTGAGCGAGGCCCTCGATGCGCTGGCGACCGAGCCGGACGCCGACCTGATCCGGGAGAGCTGGAATCCGCCTGCCGCCCAACAGAATCTGCTGGAGTCACTGACTCGACACCCGGTCAGCGCCTATCCACATTCGTTGGTCGAGGGCGATCACTGCCTGACCGTCCGCGCGATGGCCGGAGCGACCGCTGTGGTGAACGTCAACGATGACGACACTCCGTTCCTGGCCGACCTCGGCGCGCTGGCTGGGCATCGACTTCGGCCGGCCGACGTGCGGTCGGCTCCGGTGCCTACCCAACTCGGCCTGTTTTGAGCGGCCACCGACTTGGCTAGCCTCAAGGCATGACCCGCGCGCTGATCATCGTCGACGTCCAGAACGACTTCTGCGAGGGCGGCTCGCTGGCAGTGGCCGGCGGAACGCAGGTCGCCGCGCAGATCGCCGACTACGTGCGCATTCAAGGCGCCGACTATGCGGCCGTCGTGGCCACCGCCGACTGGCATATCGATCCGGGCAGCCACTGGGCAACCGATGCCGAACCGGACTTCGTCGATAGTTGGCCGGTGCACTGCAAGGTCGGCACCGCGGGAGCTGACTTCCGGCCTGAGATCGCCCCAGCCATCCAGTCCGTCGATGCGATCTTCCGCAAGGGGGAACATGCCGCTGCCTACAGCGGATTCGAAGGACACAGCGGCAACGGGGAGGAACTCGCCGGCTGGCTGCGCGAGCGCTCCATCACCTCGGTTGACGTCGTCGGCATCGCCACCGACTTCTGTGTGAAGGCAACAGCGCTCGACGCCCACCGGGAGGGCTTCACCACCAGCGTGCTGCTCGAACTGACCGCCGGCGTCTCAGCCGCAACGACCACGGCCGCGCTCAGCGAACTGCGCGCGGCCGGGGTCGGACTGACCGGAGTTCCGGTCGTACGGTCCTGATTCAGTCTTGAGTCAGCGCAGGCGTTTGTGGATGTCTTCGCTCATCCGCACCGTGGCGAGGTAGAACTCGAGCGTCATCCGGATGAAGGTCAGGTAGAGCAGCGCGACGAGCGGGCCGACGATCAGGACGAACAGGATGAAGAGCGGGCCACCGGCTTTGGCTGCCGCGAGCAGGGCGACCAGCCAGGACAGAACAATGGCCACCAGCGCCACCACGTAGACGAACTTGACCACCTTCGGTGTGACGAAGTGTGAGAACGAGAAGTCGAACAGCGCCTTGAAGAAGCCCGCGGCATCGGTGTTCTGAACGACGGGCTGGGTCTGCATCGGCCCGCTCTGCCAACTTGGCTGCTGATAGCCGCCCTTCGACCCTGGCTGCTGATATCCGCCCTGCGACCCTGACTGCTGATATCCGCCCTGCCACTCTGACTGCTGCTGGCCTTGCGGCCGCCCATCCGGTCCGTTGCCCCATGCCTGGTGGCCCGAATTGTCGCTCACTTTGCTCCCCTTCGATTGTCTCGACTCAACAGCGCCAGATCATAGGGATTCCAGCTTCTTCGCGAACGGATACGGCCAAACTGATGAGACCCGCGGACCATCGTGTGTGGTCCGCGGGTCTCATCAGCGCCCTCTGCCCAACGGCTCAGGCGGTGTTGCTCACGCCGTGACGGTCAGCGGGGTTGTGCCGTAGGTCAGCTTCCAGTCGATCGTGTGGAAGGTCGACGGGTCGATGGTCTTGTTGGCGGTGACCCAGTCGATGATCAACTGGCGAATTTCGTTCTGCCGGTTGTAAACCACTGGCGCGGTGGTCACGCCCGGGAAGCCGCCACCACCGGACTGGCGATAGTTGTTGATCGCGATCACGAAGCTGTCCGAGTCGGCGACCAGCTTGCCGCCGTAGGAAAGGTTCTTGATTCGCGCTCCGCTCGGCACCGACAGGTCGATGTCGTAGGTGAGCGCTTGGTCGAGGCCACCCATGACGTCGTAGTTGTAGTCCGGTGTGCCGTTCGGCGCGGTCGGGGTGACGGCGTTGGTCACCTGGTCCGACGGCAACGGGCCGGCGCTGCTGACCTGCTTGAAGTAGCCGGCCGAGGTCTCCAGGTAGGCCTTGACCTGCGCGCCGGTGAACTTGATGCCCAGCAGGGTGTTGTCGTAGATGTAGAGACCAGCAACGTCGCGCACCGTCACCGCACCGGCCGGGATATTCGCCGTACGGCTGAACGGCGCCGCAATCGACAACACCGGGGTCTTCTCGTCGGCGGTGCCGACCAAACCGGCCTTGACCGCCTGCGCCTGGACGAGGTTGATCAGGTCGACGGCAGCCGAGTCCTCCCAGCAGGCGGTGGTGCCGGTCATCGCGGCGGTGCTGTTGCCGATCACCGAGTTGACGTAAGCGAGCACCTTTTCGTGTGCCGGTCGAACCAGTGCAGCGACCTCGGAGTCTTCCGGTGCCGTGTTCGCGTTCAGCAGCGTCGAGGTCGATGATTCGACGGTCCACTGACCGCGCACCTTGACCAGGTTGAGGTCCATCACAGTGACCCGCATGCCCCAGTAGTAAGGCTCCGAGAGCAACACCTGCTTGCCGCTCTTGAGGTTGGTGACGTAGCGCTGCGGGATCTCCAGGTGGGCGTGGCCCACCAGGATCGCGTCGATGTCGGCAACCTGCTCGGCCAACTGGCTGCTGGCGTTCTCCGGCCACGGCAAGGCATCACCGTACGAGGAAGACGGAGTCGCGCCGGAGTGGCACGACACGATCACGACGTCGGCTCCGGCGGCCTTGACCTGCGGAATCACCATCTGCGCCTGCTCGACAATGCCGTTGAAGGTGACCTTGCCTTCGACGTTCGCCTTGTCCCAGATCGCGACGCCCGGAGTCACCAGACCGACGATGCCGACCTTGATCGGCTTCTCACCCTTGGGCTTGATGGTCTTGATGACGTACGACGGGAAGACGGCCTGGTGGGTGTTCCAGTCGAGCGCGTTGGCGCCCAGGAGCGGGTGGTTCAGCTGCGACTGGAAGGTGCGCAGCAGGTCCATGCCGTAGTTGAACTCGTGGTTGCCGAGGGCCGCCGCGTCGTAGCCGATCGCGTTCATCGCGGTGGCCATCGGGTGCTCGACGGTCTTGCTGATCGGGGTGACCTTGGCGTAGTAGTACGCCAGCGGGGTGCCCTGAATCGTGTCGCCCGCGTCGAGCGTGATGCAGGTGTCGGCGCCGCGCTCGGCGCGCATCGCCTTGATCAAGGTCGCGGCCTTGGCGACACCGATGTCGTTGCCAGCCTTGTCGTCGTACTCCACATTCCGGAAGTAGTCCCAGTTGAAGACGTTGCCGTGCAGGTCGGTGGTGCCGAGCACGGTCAAGCGCACCGACTTGCTGGGTGAAGCGGCGGCGGAGCCGGCACCGGCAGCGAACAACGCGGTGCCGCCGACGAACGCCAGTCCGAGCATCTGTCGGCGGGAAGTGTCGGGGGTGGGTGACATAGGAACTCCAGGGGAATCGGAACGGGGGTGGCTCGACGCTACCGATTTAACGGCCGCCGAGGTGACCTCCGCACGCTCGATTGCGCACTGTTCACCGAGTGGTCATCGATCAGTCCTGCGGGCGGCCGCCCACCCAGCTCCAGGCGTACTTCCCGTCGTCGACGGACAGTCCCGCGCTGCCCAGTTCCAACGGACGGAAGGTGTCGACCATGACCGCGAGTTCGTCGAATGAATCGGCCCCGATTGACCGCTCGTACGCTCCGGGCTGCGGGCCGTGCGCGTGACCGCCGGGGTGCAGCGAGATCGAGCCCTTGCCGATGCCCGACCCCTTGCGCGCTTCGTAGTCGCCGTCGACGTAGAACATGACCTCGTCACTGTCGACATTCGAGTGGTAGTAGGGAACCGGGATCGACAGCGGGTGGTAGTCGACCTTGCGCGGGACGAAGTTGCAGACGACGAAGTTGGCACCCTCGAAGACCTGGTGGACCGGCGGCGGTTGGTGAACCCGGCCGGTGATCGGTTCGAAGTCGGCCACATTGAAGGCGTAGGGGTAGAGGCAGCCATCCCAGCCGACAACGTCCAGCGGGTGGAAGGGATAGGTGTAGATCGTGCCGACGATCCCGTTCGACCCGCGATGCTTGATGTGCACCTCGGTCGATTCGCCAGGGTCCGCGCCGATGTCTTCGGCCAGCAGGGGTCCGTCAGGCCCGCGCAGGTCCCGCTCGCAGAACGGCGCGTTTTCCAACAGTTGGCCGTAGCGCGATAGATAGCGCTTCGGTGGCGCGATGTGGGAGTTGCCCTCGATCGTGTAGGCCCGCAGCGCCTCGATGTAGCCGTCGTCGCCCGCGACCAGCGGCAGCCAGCGATGCGTGGTGGCGCGCGGAATGATCAGGTAGTCGCCGCTGCCCACGACAAAGGCACCGAACACGGTCTCCACGCGGGCCCCGCCGCGCTCGATGAAGACACACTCGTCGCCCATGCCGTTGCGATACCAGGGGCTCGGCGCGTCCGCGACGACGTAGGAGATCCGCACATCGCCGTTGCCGAGCACCAACCGGCGGCCGGTCACGACGTCGACGCCGGTCGCTCCGGGCTCGAAAAGGTCGTGCAACTTCAGGTGGCGCGGCAGCATCGGATGGTTCGGCGTGGTCCGCAGGGCCTCGGTCAGGTCCCAATCGCGGGCATCGCTGATCGCCGATGGGATCGAGCGGTGATAGAGCAGCGAGGAGTCCGAGGAGAACCCCTCCTCCCCCATCAGCTCCTCGTAGTGCAGGGTGCCGTCGTCGGCGCGGTGCTGGGTGTGGCGCTTGGGCGGGATGTAGCCCTGCGCGCGGTAGTGGGCCACGACGGACCGCCCCCTTGAATGTCCGATGATCGGACGTTGGTGTATGTATTGTCCATCGAGCATTGTGTAGCGTGGGTCACATGTCAACGTCCCCGCGGGTCGCGGGTCTCGCCGTTCTTCCGGTGACCGACCTCTTCAGCCTCGACAACCTGCCCTACGGCGTTGCCGCCAAGCCCGGCCACGCGCCCCACGTCGTGGCCAGGATCGGTGACCACGCCATCGATCTGGCGGGGCTGGCCGCAACCACCGGTGGCGAGCAGTGGGCCGAGGCCTTCGCCCAGCCCACGCTGAACGCCTTCATCGACACCGGCCACGACTCGTGGACCGCCGCGCGCCGCTGGCTGCAGGAGGTCCTGCGCGACCGTACGGCCGAGGCCCTGCCGTTCCTGCACTCGCTGTCCGAGCTGACGATGCTGCTGCCGATCCAGGTCGCGGACTATGTCGACTTCTACGCCAGCGAACAGCACGCCACCAACGTCGGGCGCGTCTTCCGCCCCGACGGCGATGCCCTCACCCCGAACTGGAAACACCTGCCGATCGGATATCACGGTCGGTCCGGAACGATCGTGGTCGACGGGACCGACGTCGTACGCCCGTGCGGGCAGCGCAAGGATCCCGCCGACGCGGCCCCGACGTACGGCCCCAGCATTCGCCTCGACATCGAGGCCGAGGTGGGCTTCGTGGTCGGCGGCGCGACCGCGATGGGTGATCGGGTGAGCATCGAGCAGGCGGGCGACCACCTGTTCGGAGTCGCCCTGTTCAACGACTGGTCGGCGCGCGATCTGCAGGCGTGGGAGTACGTCCCGCTTGGCCCGTTCCTCGGCAAGTCGTTCGCGTCGTCATTGGCTGCATGGGTCACTCCGCTGGAAGCCCTCGAACCGGCGAAGATCACACTGCCACAACAGAATCCGCAGCCCCTGCCCTATCTGCGGGGCGACCTGTGGGGGCTCGACCTGGCCATGGAAGTGGAACTCAACGGCGTCGTCATCAGCCGGCCGCCCGCCGCGGGGCTGTATTGGTCGCCCGCCCAGATGCTGGCCCACCTCACGGTGAACGGGGCAAGTCTGCGCACCGGCGACCTGTTCGCCTCGGGCACGGTCAGCGGCTCCGAACCGGGTTCGCGCGGCTCGCTGCTGGAACTGACCTGGAACGGCACTGAACCGATCGAACTACCCGACGGCTCGACTCGCGCCTTCCTGCAGGACAACGACCAGGTGGTGCTGCGCGCGACCGCGCCCGGGTCGAACGGTGGCCGGATCGGGCTGGGCGACGTCGGCGGACGGATCTCCCCCGCGCGCTACTGACGCCGCGGCGGTTGCTGCTGGGAATTCGGCGCTGAATTGGGCGCGGACTTCGGCGCGCTGCGCACCACGTAGGTCGTGGCCCAGCGGTCGTGGAAGGACTGCCGGTGGGGGTCCGAAAGCGGACGCCGGAAGTCGATGATCTGGAAGACCAGCCCGGCCAGGCCAAGGAGCGGAATGGCGCTGGTGAGCGAGTTCAGGTTCTTGATCAGGGTGCGGTAGAGCGCGGAACCGAGGTTTGGTGGGCGGTCTTCGGTGGTGCGACGCACCCGGATACCGGCGCAGAGTTTGCCGAGCGTTCGGCCGGTAAATGCGGTGAGCAAGGTTTCGTAGACCACGAAGACGATCGCGGCGATCAGCGCGAACTGCCAAGGGAACTGCTGCGCGAGATAGCTCGGGATGGCCGGCTGCGCTTGGTTGTGCTGCGCAGCGTCCATCGCGGTGCGGAACCAGTCGGCATAGTCGCGCACCCAGGGCCCGAGCCACGGCCAGCTGAGCGGAAAAGAGATGAGCGTGCAGAGCAGGCCATCAATCAGCAGCGCGAAACCACGACGCCACCACCCGGACAGCTCTTGGCCGTCGGGGGTCTGCGGAATCTGCTTCTGCGGGGCGGGAGCGTAAGGCCCGCCGTACGGCTGCGGGCCACCGCTTGGCGGCTGGGCCGCGGCGTGCTGCGGCTGCTGCGGGTGTTGTTGAACCTGAGGCGGCGTCGCGATCGTCGAGTGCTCCAACCCCGGCTTGATCCGCGGCATGGTCCGGTCGGTCCACAGGATTCCGTCCCAATAACGCAGCAGGGAGTCGTCGTTCTGATCCGGGTACCAGCCGGACGGGCGCTCGCTCATGCTCGCATTCTGTCAACCTCGTTGAGCCGTCGTCGCGACCGGCATACTCGGGCGCGTGCAGCAAACGATCATGGCGCGGGTGCAGGCGGGCGGTCGACGCCTTTCCACCTCCCCTGTCGGCCGGGTCTACGGCCGATCCGTACGCCTCGAACTCGGCACCCACTCCCTGGCCTTGGCGGCGCAGCATGTGTTGTGCGCGGCGCCCTTCTTGGTGGCGATGTCGGCACTGTCGCGCACCTGGGGCTTCGGCGACGTGGGCCATCTCCTGTCGGACACGATGGGGCTGCAGGGCGATGCCCAGAACGAGTTGATGGCGTTGTTCCGCACCCGCGCCCACGAGACCGTCGGGTCGTTCGTCATCGGGTTCGTCCTTGCGTTCTTCTTCGCGACCGGCGTCTCGGCCACCATGCAACGCACCTTCGAGCGAATCTGGGATCTGCACCACGCCGACTGGACGGCGGCCTGGCGCCACCTGGCGTGGGCCGTTGCCACCACGGTGTTGTTCGGGTTCGCCCTGTGGGTGAACAAGGCGACGCACACCTGGCAGATCGGGACCACCACCGAGGTCCTTCTTGAGGCAACCGGAACCGGGGTGGCCGCGTTCGTCTACTACTGGTGGACCCAGCACGTCCTGCTCGGTGGGCGAATAGCCGCGCGCCGACTGTTGCCGGGCGCGGTCTTGATCGGGGTGGGAACGGTCATCCTGATCGTCGCCACCCAGGTGATGGCTCCGGCGCAGGTCACCGAGCAAGTTGCCGACTACGGGTTGGTCGGCGCCGCGTTCATCCTGGCCACCATCCTGGTGGCGTTCAGCACGACCGTCTTGTGGGGCGCTTACCTCGGCCGTGAGTGGGAACGCCGCCACCACATGACCGGGCTGTCAGACATCGTGGAACCGGCGGTGGGTGGCGATCAGTAGCGCAGCGGCGAGCAGCGCGCTGATTCCGCAGATCGCCCACACCACCAAATAGCCGGTCAGGGTCGCGTGTTTCGCGGCCGCCTCGGTGTCGATCGAACCTCCCGCAGACAGGGCAATCGCGAAGACGCTGCTGGCGATGGCGCCACCGACCGTCTTGGTCATGTTGGTCATACCGGTCACGAACCCGGTGTGCGATGCAGGCGCTTGTTGCGCTGCCGCAGCCGGGAGGGCAGCGACCAGCAGCCCCGAGCCGACACCGGCGATGCCCATATTGACCATCGCGTTGGCGAGGCTGCCATGCAGTGGCAGGAACAGCAGGTAGCCGAGACCGACCAAGCAGGCGCCACCCGCCAGCGCCACCTGCTGGGCAACCAGTCGGGAGATCGGCGCGAGAAGACCCGCGCCAAGGGCGAGGGTGATGACGTAGAGGCCGACGATCAACGACACCCGTTCGGCGCTCACGCCCAGCCCGTAGCCGGTCACGGCGGGGTCCGTTCGCGCGAAGGTCGACAGTGGAATCTGTGCACCAAGAACCGATACACCGAGCAGCGCCGCAGTCACTTGAATCGGCCATTGCCGCGGGGCGCCAAGGATGGACAGATCGACCAGCGGTTGGGCATGACGGCGCTCTGTTCGTACGAACCCGGCGACGGCCGGCACGGTCAGCAGGGCGGCGCCGATGGCCCACCACCACTGGTCGAGCCGGATCAAGATGAGCGCCGCCATCAGCAGACCAATGCTGGCGGCGAGCTGGCCGAAGCCGACCAGGTCGACCCGCCCACCGGCGCCGGTGGGCGCCACCGAGGGCACACCGAACCAGATCGCCGGGAAGGCGATGGTGACCATCGCGGCCGGCACGGCGAGAACCACGGTCATCGAATTGCCGTCGACCAGGATTCCGGCCAGCACCGCGAAGACGATGACGCTCAGTTCGAGGGCGATCACCAGGGCGGCCGCCGCCGCACGAGTGCGCTTGGGGTCTCCCGCCGTACGCCCGTGGATGATGGCGATCTCCAGCGGCAGCCACACGACATAGAACCCGGCCAGCGCCCACGCGACCAGGAAGGTGGCAAAGTTCGGCGCGAGGGCGACACCCCAACTAGCCACCGCGGTGACGGCCGTTGCGCCGAGCAGCACGCGCCGGTGACCGTGCAGATCACCCAGCCGAGAGAGCAACGGAACGCAGATCGCAGACACCGCCAATTGGGCGGCCTCGAACCAGTTGACATCGGCGTCGTGGATATCGAGATGGCGGGCAATGTCGGTGAACAGCGGTGTGTAATAGCCCTGGAGGGCCCCGCTGGCGATCTCGACGCAGACCAGAAAACCGACGATGCTCGCGATGCTTTGTTTCGCGTTGACCGTCACAGTTTCTCCAGCAGCGCGCGATACCAGCGAACGCCGGTGGCGAATGAATCGATTTCAAGGCGCTCGTCGACGTTGTGCAGACTGCCGCGCTGCTCGGGTGACATCCGGAACGGCGTGAAGCGGTAAACGTCGCGCCATCGTTGTTGAAAGTGGCGCGCGTCGGTGGTGGCCATCACGACGTAAGGGACGACGACTGCTTCGGGCAGCTCTCGGGCGCAGGCTTGTTGAATCAGGGCAAAGGCCTCGCCCGTCGTGGAGGCCGTCGGGGTGGGTTCGGAGCGGGTCAACACGCTCACCTCGACGTCCTTCCCGACCGTACGGCGCAGTCGTCCCACCGCTTGGTCGACGCTTTCGCCGATGGCGATGCGCAGATTCACCGTCGCTGACGCGGTGGAAGCCAAGACGTTTCGAGCGGGTGAGCCGGTCAGCGTGGTGACGGCGTAGGTCGTGCGCACCATTGCCGCGGTCTCGGGGCCGAGCCGGGCGAACGTACGCGCCAACGCTGGTCGGATCGAACCCGCGCGGCCGACGACCTGGCGCAGCGGCTGGCCAGCATGCGGCGCAACCTGTTCGAGCATGGCGACGGTGGCATCGCCGAGGGAGGAGGGCGCAGGGTGACGCTGCAGGGCCATGATTGCCTTGGCCAACACTGCGGGAGCGTTGCGGCGAGGCGGCATCGACGCGTGTCCGCCGGGCGCATTCGCGGTGATTTGGACGTCGGAGTAGCCCTTCTCGGCGATGCCGACCAGCGCCAACGGCACGGACACGGTCGGGAAAGCGCCGGCGGCCACGGCGCCACCCTCATCGATCACCAGCAGGGGGTCCACGCCACGCGCAGCCAACGCCTCGACGGCGGCGGGAGCGGTGTGGCCGGTGACCTCCTCGTCCGAACCGAACGACAACCAAACGTCGCCCGCCGGAACGAACTCCTCGAGGATCAACTCCTCGACCGCAGCGCAGATCGCGATCAGGGACCCTTTGCAGTCGAGCGTGCCTCTGCCCCAGAGGAATCCGTCAGCAACCACGGCATCGAAGGGCGGGTGGGTCCAGGTGTCATCAGGGTTGATCGGAACCACGTCCTGGTGAGCCATCAACACGACCGAGCGCTGCGGGTCGTGACCGGGCCAGCGCAGCAAGAGCGCGTGATCGGGCAACGCCACCTGTTCACAGGTCGCGAATAGGCGCGGGAAAAAACGGCGCAGATCGTCGTGCAACGCATCGAACTGCCCGTCGTCCTTGCCAGGTCCGGCGAGCGTACGGCGTGTGATGACGGCGCGCAGCGCCTCGAGAGCCTCCACCATGGTCGCGACCCTAGTGCCGCGCGGCGAGCGTCGGCGGCGGTTCGGTTGAGCCGTTCTCAGCAAGGCGCCGCACCCGCGGAACGAGCAGGGCCGTGGCCGCCACGGTGATCAGTGCGCCGAGCAGTAGGGCGGTCGCTTCGCCGCTGATCAGCACCCCCGATGCGGAGCCAAGAGCGGCCGCTGCCACCGGAACTCCGAGTTGGCCGGCCGTCATGGTGGCCGCTGGCCAGGGCTGTCGCAGCAGCGCGGGAAGGGCGTGGACCAGGAGGGCGGCGAGGCCGAGCACGACCCCAAGGCCGACCGCCTGCGGATGGCGCGCGAGGGCGCGCAGGTCGAGCGAGGAGCCCAACCAGACGAAGAAAATTGGCCCGAAGAAGCCCTCGGTCAGGGCGAACAGCTGGGTCGCCAACCGGCGCGGCTCCCCCATCGCCGCGACAACCAGACCAGCGGCGAATCCAGCGAGCATCACCGACACGTGGAAAGCGACGGCGATCGCGGCAAGGCCAAAGAGGGCAGTGAGTGAGATGCGTAGTTCGAGGGCGAGTCGGCGCGCCTGGGACAGGCGGCGTACGCGGCCGATGCGGCCTTCCGCTGCGGCCCACCGCAGGGCTGCGTACATCAGTGCGGCGGCGGCCCACACCACCACAGCACCCAGCGCAGCGCGCGCCGCGTGAGTCGGGTCGAGCGCCAACGGCAGAGCAACGATGCAGGCGGTGTCGGCGATCGCGAGTTGCGCCAGCAGGCGCGCCATCACCGGACCGTCGGCCGGCACCCCGTCCAGCGCCGGCATGACCAAGCTCGCCGACGACGAAGCGAGCAACACCGCGTAGAGCGCGGTGTGTCCGGTGTCGAACAGGCGGGCGATCGACCACGCGACCGGCAGGGCGACCGCCGCCACCAGGACTGCGCGAGCGGCACCCACGCGCCACCCGGACCGCAGAGCGGCCGAACGGAGGGGCACGTGGGTGCCGGCCACGAACATGACCAGCGCGAAGCCGATCTGCGCCAGGAACGCGAACGTCGGCGCGCTTGGATTGAGCCAGGCAGCGCCCGTACGGCCGACGGCGACGCCGATCAGCAACTCGCCGACCACGACGGGCAGCCCGATCCGGCGCGGCAGTGAAAGTAGCGGACCGAACAGCCCGACCGCGCAGATGAGCGCAAGCTCAGCGAACGTCATGGACCGATTCTGCTACCGGCCAACGACATTCGCCGCGGATCAGAGATTGCCGCGCTTGTCCTGTTCGCGCTCAATCGCCTCGAACAGGGCCTTGAAGTTGCCCTTGCCGAAGCCGAGGGAGCCGTGGCGCTCGATCAGCTCGAAGAACACCGTCGGACGGTCGCCGAGCGGCTTGGTGAAGATCTGCAGCAGGTAGCCGTCCTCGTCACGGTCGACCAGGATGCCGCGCTTCTGTAGTTCTTCGACCGGAACACGTACCTCCCCGATGCGCGCCCGCAACTCGGCATCCTCGTAGTAGGAGTCCGGGGTGTCCAGGAACTCAACTCCGTTGGCGCGCAACGCATCGACCGTGGTCAGGATGTCATTGGTGGCCACCGCGAGGTGCTGAGCGCCGGCGCCGCGGTAGAACTCGAGGTATTCGTCGATCTGCGACTTCTTCTTAGCGATCGCCGGCTCGTTCAGCGGGAACTTCACCCGGTGGTTGCCGTTCGCGACCACCTTGCTCATCAGCGCCGAGTAGTCCGTGGCGATGTCATCGCCGATGAACTCGGCCATGTTCACGAAGCCCATCACCTTGTTGTAGAAGGCGACCCACTCGTCCATGTGGCCGAGCTCGACGTTGCCGACGATGTGGTCGAGCGCCTGGAAGAGGCGCTTTGGCTGACCCTCACGCTTGACGATGGTCGAGGTCGCGGCGGTGTAGCCGGGCAGGTATGGGCCGTCGTACCGGCTGCGGTCAACGAGCGTGTGGATGGTGTCGCCGTAGGTCGCGATGGCCGCGATCCGGATAGTGCCGTGGTCGTCACTGACGTCCTCCGGCTCCCGTACGACGGTGGCACCGGCGCGACGCGCCTGGGCGATGCACTTGTCGACGTCGGGCACCTCGAGCGCGATATCGATGACGCCGTCACCGTGGGTGCGGTGGTGATCGGCGAGCGGGCTCTCCGGGTCGACCGCACCGTTGATGACGAAGCGGATGGATCCCGAGCGGAGCACGAACGACTTGTGGTCACGGTTGCCGTTCTCCGGGCCGGAGTAGGCAACGAGGTCCATGCCCCAGACGCTCTGGTAGTAAAGCGCCGACTGGGTGGCATTGCCCGACACGAAGACGATCGCGTCCCAGCCGGTGACCGGGAACGGGTCCTTCTGCTCGTCGTAGTCGACCAGACCGACCAACTGCTTGAGCTGGTCGAGGTTCAGGTCGGCTTCGCGTTCCTGCGGGGTGAGTTCGATGGTGTCGCTCATTCCACCACTGTGGTCTGCCTCACGTCGATGATCAACCGGGATCACTCCTGCTGGGCATCGTGTGCATGATGTCTCTGTCTGGCACCACAAAGCAGTACATTTTGCTCATGATCGACGACCTGGATCGTGCCATCCTTCGCCTGCTCTCCGACGAACCGACCATCGGAGTGCTCGGCGCCTCCCGCCGGCTCAACGTCGCTCGCGGCACCCTGCAGGCGCGCCTGGACCGGCTGCGTACGCGCGGTGTGATTCGCTCCGAGGCCCCACACATCGACCCCGCCGCGCTCGGTTTCCCAGTCACCGCGTTCTGCACCCTTGCCATCAGTCAGCGACAGGGCAGCGGCAAGATCGTCGAACACCTCGCGACGATCCCGCAGGTGCTCGAGGCCCACACGATCACCGGCGAGGGCGATGTGTTGGTCCGCATCGTCGGCCGCGACAACACCGACCTCCAGCGGGTGCTGGATCGGGTGCTGGCCACCGACCTCGTCGTTCGTAGCTCGACAGTCATCGCCCTAGCCGAACTCCTCCCCCACCGCACCGGCCCGCTGGTGGAAAACGCGTGACAGTCGAAGCGCCCGTTGTCTCGGCCGGCGAAGCCCCCGTTGGCTGAGCCCGCGCCGCACCCCGTTGGCTGCGCGCGCGCCGAACCCTCAGCTCAACGCTTCCGCTATCCGTTCGCACGCCGCGACCAACGCCGGGCCGATCGCCTTCTCGTCGAACGCCGACATCGCGACCAAACCCACTGAGGCTTCCAGACCCACGACCCCGAGAACCGGCGCCGCCAGCCCGTGGGCTCCCGGCTGCAGTTCGCCATCGCTGCCGACCCAGGCCGGTCCACCGTCGCGCCCAACCAGGATTGCGCGACCGGCCGCACCGACGCTGAGCGGATGCCGCGTGCCCTCCCGGTAAGAGACGTGCAGCCCGGTCCAGCGCGGCTCCACCACGGTCATCGCGAGAGCCTCGCCGCGATCAGCAACCGTGAGGTGGGCAGTCAGGCCGGTGTCCTCGGCGAGGTTGCGCAGCACCGGCGTGACCACCTCGCGCAGACCGGGCCACACCGCGTTCGCCAGCTGCAGCAGTCCGACACCAAGGGCGATTCGGCCGTCGGCCCGCCTGGTCACCAGATCGACCCGCGCCAGTGACGCAACCAACCGATAGACGACCGGCCTACCGACTCCGAGCCGGCCGGCCAACTGGGTGACAGTCAGCCCACCAGTGTTCTCGGCATCCGCGAGCACCCGCAACACCGCCAGTCCGCGGTCCATGGTCTGCGAGGTCTCGCCTCCGAGATCGCTCGACGCCTTCTTCATGCAGGACAACGTAACGCCCACCGGGAACCGGAGGTAACGCCCGTCGGCAACCGGTAGCGTCGGTCGCCATGGTGGAGAACAACCGCGCCCCGCTGCCCGTCGACCTGCTCGAGGATCGACTCCCCCACGGCCCCCGTGACACGATCTGCGACGTCGACGGCGTACGGGTCGGTCACCGAACGCTGATCGGCGACGACCTCCGTACGGGTGTCACTGCTGTTGTGCCCGATCCCCTGCCCACACCAGCGCGACCACTGCCCGCCGCTTTGGCCGTGGGCAACGGCCACGGCAAGTTCGTTGGTGCGACCCAAATCGACGAGCTCGGCACCCTCGAGACCCCGATCGTTCTCACCAACACCTTCGCGACCTACCGGGCCGCCGACGCGCTGCTCGGGTGGATGCTCGAACAACCCGGGCTGGAGCAGACGATCACCCTCAACCCCGTCGTCGGTGAATGCAACGACTCCTGGCTTTCGGACATCCGGGCCAGGCCGATCACCGAGGCCGACGTGCGCGCCGCTCTGGACAGCGCCGACGACAACCCCGAGCTGGGCGCGGTGGGTGCCGGAACCGGCACCCGCGCACTCGGTTTCAAGGGCGGGATCGGTTCGGCCTCCCGGACCACGCCGGATGGCGTAACCGTCGGGGTGCTCGCCCAGACCAACTTCACCGGGCGGCTGCGATTGAAGGATCGTACGGTCGAGCCTGCGGATCCCACACGCCCACAAGGGAATTCGTGTGTGATCGTGGTCGCCACCGATGCCGCCGTGGATGCTCGTCAACTCGGCCGCATCGCGCGCCGGGCGATCTTCGCGATGGGCGTCGTCGGGGCTGATTACGCCCACGGCAGCGGCGACTACGCGATCGCGTTCACCACGAACACGACCACGAATACGCTCGTCGATCTCCAGCTCGACCCGCTGTTCGCCGCGACCATCGAAGCGACGACCGCGGCGTTGCTGTCGTCGCTGTGGCATGCGCCGACGACAGTCGGTCGCGCCGGCAATACGGCGCGCGGTTTACAGGATGAGCTGCGCCGGAAGTAGCTCAGCGCCGCCCGACGAACCACTTGCGGATCAACGCGATGCGCGCATCGACCTGCTCGGTCGAGGCGGTGTCGAGCGTCGGCCCGCCACACGACTGACGCAGGTCGTTGTGAACAATCGCGTGGGCCTTGCCGGTCTTCTTCGCATAAGCCGCGACCAGCGAGTTCAGCTCCTTGCGCTTTGCAGCGAGCGCGCGGTGGGCGGCAACTGGCCGATCCTCGGCGGGCTTGCGGCGACCGGACTTCACCTGCTTGTCCTGCCGCTGGCGCAACAGCTGGGTGACCTGGTCGGGTTCCAGCAGACCCGGCAACCCCAGGTAGTCATCCTCGTCTTGCGACCCGGCGGCCCCGCCCAGACCCCACTGCTGGGCGTCGAAGAGAACGTGGTCGAACTCGGCTTCGGACTCCAACGCCTCGAAGCTCTGCTGTTCGTCGGCGAGAGCACCCTCGGCCTCGTTCGCCTTCGCCAGCAGGCCGTCTTCCTCGGACCACAGCGGCTCCTCGCCGTCCTTCTTCGGCCGGTCGAGCGCGTGGTCGCGCTGCTCCTCCAGCCGGGCGGCGTGTTCCAGGATCAGCGGCACGCTGGGCAAAAACACCGACGCGGTCTCGCCACGACGTCGGGCCCGGACGAAGCGTCCGACGGCCTGAGCGAAGAACAGCGGCGTCGAGGTCGACGTCGCATAGACACCAACACACAACCGCGGCACGTCGACGCCCTCGGAGACCATTCGGACCGCGACCATCCAGCGGTCCTCGGACTCGGCATATTGCTCGATTCGCGCCGATGCGCCGGCGTCGTCGGAAAGCACCACCGTGGGCTTCACCCCGGTGATCGATTCGAGGGTGCGGGCGTAAGAGCGCGCGGCCGTCTGGTTGGAGGCGATCACCAACCCGCCGGCATCGGGAACGTGGCGACGCACCTCGGTCAGGCGCTTGTCGGCGGCGCGCAACACCGCCGGGATCCACTCACCCTGCGGGTCGAGGGCGGTGCGCCAGGCGGCCGCCGTGACGTCCTTGGTCATCGGCTCGCCCAACCGGGCCGCCACCTCATCGCCCGCGCGGGTGCGCCAGCGCATCGCGCCGCCATAGGCCATGAACAACACCGGCCGCACCACGCCGTCGCGCAACGCCTCGGCGTAGCCGTAGCTGAAGTCGCTGGTCGAGCGGCGAATGCCGTCGGAGCCGGTCTCGTACCGGACGAACGGGATCGGGCTGGTGTCGGAGCGGAATGGGGTTCCGGTGAGCGCCAATCGGCGCGTGGCGTGTTCGAAGGCCTCCCGGATCGCGTCGCCCCAGGACTTCGCGTCACCGCCGTGGTGGATCTCGTCGAGGATCACCAGGGTGGGCCGGGCGGCCGTACGAGATCGGTGCAGTGCCGGGCGGCTCGCGACGCCCGCGTAGGTGACGGCGATGCCGTCGTAGTCGGCCGCATGGGCCTCCTGGGCGTTGGTGAACCGCGGGTCGATGCTGATGCCGACCCGCGCAGCCGCATCGGCCCACTGCACCTTCAGATGCTCGGTCGGGGCGACGATCGTGACCTGCTCGATGATCCCGCGGTTCATCAGCTCGGTCGCCAGACGCAACGCATAGGTCGTTTTGCCGGCCCCAGGTGTCGCCACCGCCAGGAAGTCTCGGGGCTGGTCACGGAGGTAGGCCTGGACCGCCTCGGCCTGCCAGGCCCGCAGCTTGGAGGCGGTGCCCCAGGCAGCGCGCTCGGGGAAGGCCGGCGACAGATGGGAAGCGGCCGACATACTCACGGTGAGGAACTCTAATCGCCGCCGGTGACAGCCACCGAATGCGCTGGTCACGGGCATGGGAAAGGCCGGCGAACCCGAAGGACGCCGGCCTTTCGCCGCTCATGACCTCAGCCGCGGTAGGTCAACCACTGGTTCTGCATCCGGGTCGTCTGGCCCGGGGTGAAGCTGTTCATGCAGTTGTCGTCGGTGTAGTCCATGAAGTTGGTCACCGGGTCGACACCTGGCTTCGCCGTGCAGGAGTCCTGGCCGATCGGGCAGCCAAAGGCGGGAGCCGCCTCGGCCGCGGTGTCGGCCACGTAGTCACCGTTGCCATTACAGCCACCCTGGAACGTGTGATAGAGCCCGAGCCAGTGACCGATCTCGTGAGTCGCGGTGTCGCCCTCGTTGTAGGGCGCCGCGCTACCGCCCGGCAACGACTGGTCGAGCATCACGACACCGTCCATCGCGCTGGCCTTCTTGGCCGGGAAGGTCGCCCAGCCCAGCAGACCGCCGCCGAGATCGGCGGTGTAAAGGTTCAGGTCACGCATCGTGCCCTTGTGCAGCGCGGTCTTCATCTGCTTCTCCGCGGCGGTGCCGTCGGTGATGCCGTTGTACCAAGCAGCGTTGTTGGTGACGTCGGTGGCGGCGAGTTTGAACGAGAAGCCCGAAGCGCCGTACGCAGCATTCAGAACGCTGATCTGGTTGTTGATCATCGTGCTGGACAAGCTGCCCTTCGCGCCGTCGGTGATGACGTGGAAGTAGACGTTGACGGTGGCGGGGGCGAACGCCGGGCTGCCCTTCTTCGTCAGCTTTCCGCTGGCGGTGGCGGTCAGACCCTTCGCGCCGGCGGCCGCGGTGAACGACTTCTCCTGGGCGGCCTGCTGGGCGGGGGTCAGTTCGTTCGGGTCCTGGCGACCGGAGTCGTGGCGCACCCGGGCTGTCGCAGAGGTGTCCGACTGCGGGGCACACGCGGTTGTCAAGGAGCCGGCGTTGCCGATGGCGGCGGAGCCACCGAACGCGGGCGGTGCGGCGGCGTAGGAGGTGCCGGCGGCAACAGCAACAAGGGCCGCGATGGAGAGTCGACGAGTCATGAAGAAACGCCTTTCGGGGAGGGTGACGGGCCACACCGGGGAGATGTGGTGTGGCCGAAACTACGACCCCGAGGGTGGGCAGCGGGTCAAGAATGGGCAAAATCCGCCCGCCCGCTGCCCGGGCTCACTCGTCGTCCTTGCCGCCGAACTTCATCGTTTCGTAGATCTCTTTGCAGGTCGGGCAGACCGGGAACTTCTGCGGGTCGCGGCCTGGAACCCAGACCTTGCCGCAGAGCGCGGTGACCGGCTCGCCGGAGAGCGCACTCTCCATGATTTTGTTCTTCTCCACGTAGTGCGAGAAGCGCTCGTGATCGCCCGGCTCCTGAACTTGCGGGATCACTTCCTCGCGCTCCAGCACACCGGTCGAGGTGGTGGGGCCGCTGGGCTGGGAGAGACGTTCGAGTTCGTCAGGTCCTGTGGTGCTCATGTCGCCAGTCTAAGTCGGGGTTTGCCACAATGGCCGACCATGACCGACCAGACGCGCAGCGGGACGGCCTTCGGCCCGTACCGGCTCGGGCGGTTGATCGGCCGCGGTGGGATGGGCGAGGTCTACGAAGCGCGCGACACGCTGCGCGAACGCATTGTCGCGCTGAAGCTGCTTCCCTCCGCACTGGCTGAGGATGCCAACTACCGCACCCGCTTCGAGCGCGAGGCCCGGCTGGCCGGCATGCTCAGCGACCCCCACGTCATCCCGATTCACGACTTTGGCGAGATCGACGGGGTTCTTTACATCGACATGCGGCTCGTACGCGGTAGCGACCTGAGCGAGATCCTGCGGCGCGACGGACGGCTCACCCCGCAGCGGGCGGTCGCGATCGTGCGCCAAGTGGCCGGCGCATTGGACGAAGCCCACCGCAGCGGTCTGGTTCATCGCGACGTCAAGCCGGCGAACATCATGCTGACCGGCGACGACTTCGCCTATCTGGCCGACTTCGGCATCGCGACGCGCGATACCGACGACCGCATCACCGACGACGGCAACGCGGTCGGATCGTTCGCCTACATGGCGCCCGAACGTTTCGAGGGCCACCAGGCAACACCCCGCTCCGACGTCTACAGCCTCGCGGCCACTTTCCACGAGCTAATCACCGCCGCACCGCCGTTCCCCGGTCGATCGATCAGCGAACTGGTCCGCGCCCACCTGTTCGAACCACCGGCGAGTGTGACGGCGTACGACGTCGATGGCGCCTACGACACCGCACTGCAGCGCGCACTGGCGAAAGACCCACATGACCGGTACGCGACTGCCGGCGACTTCGCCACCGCGCTCACCTCGGTCGCCACGACCGGGTCGAGCGCGGTCGGGGTCACCAGCCAGGCGGAGGCCGAGACACCGGCGAACGACACGCTGCGGCACCGCTCAACGGCGCTGCCGATGGCAATCATCATCGTCGCCGCCATGGTGCTGGCCGGGGTCGGGATCTTTGCGTACCTGCGCAAGGACTCCCCCACCGACGCCGGGACGGCAACGTCCAGATCCGCGTCGCTCGGGTCGTCGGGTTCCTCGTCTGGGTCATCCGGGCCGGCGAGCCTCGGCCGTACAGTGTCGTTCTCGAGTTCCACCGGGTTCACCGGCTGCACGATGAACGCCAGCAGCGGAGTGACCTGTGTGTCGTTCCGCCGCAATTACAACCCGCCAGCAACGGCTCGATCCGGCTGCGGCTGGTCTGTCCAACTCGGCAACGGATCACCCGAATTCGTCTGCGACCCAACCAGTTTCCCGAACGACTCCGATAACGGACGCTCGTTCGGCGCGAGCAGCCAACACAGCACCGCGATCGGCACCTACCCGGTGTTGGCGGTCGGCCAGGCCGCCGCGACCGGCCCGTATGTCTGCTCAATGACCAGCGACTACGTCACCTGCCGCAACTCGCTGACAGGCTCCGGATTCCGGATCGCCGGGTCGAGCTACCGGCTCACGCCGTAGCCGCCGCGTTCAGTTCGCCGACGGGTCGGCAGGAAACGTCGCAGCGAAGGCGGTGTGGCCGCCCTGTCGCAGCAGCACCTCGCGCCACAGCCGGGACGGGTCGGCGCTGAACGGATCAGCTGCCTCCGCATCGACCACGAACCACGCTCCCCGAGTGACCTCCGCTTCGAGCTGACCCGACTCCCATCCGGAGTGACCAGCGAAGATGCGCAGCGCAGCAATCTCTGGCACGACCACGGTCGGCGGCGCGTCGAGGTCGACGAGCCCGACCCCGCGGAAGAGTCGTTTGAGGCCGAGCGATTCGTCGTCGCCCGGCATGGAGACCAACCCGAGGGCCGAGTCGAGGCCGACCGGCCCACCCTGGAAGAGCGCGCCCGGCGCCGAAACGTGGTCCTGCCACCCCGGCAACACCGCATCGACATCGGCGTCGAGCGGCCGGTTGAGGACGACCCCGTGGGCGCCGTCATCGTCGTGGTGCAGCAGCAGGACGACCGACCGGTCGAACACGTCCTCCTCGTCGGTCTCCTCGGCCGCGCGCGGCACTGCCACGAGCAGGCGGCCGGTGAGGTTCTCCATCCGACCATTGTCGCAGCGCTGGCCGGCACCGGCGAACTTGCCCACTCCGGCGTACAGACGAAAGGAGGGTTCCTCGAGCAAAGAAGGGTGAATCACCCTCCTCAGCTCGAAGAACCCTCCTCCGAGTCCCGGTTAACCCGGGATTGGATCAGTAACGCTCGCGCGAACCGCCGTAGTTGCTCCGGCCGCGACCGCCGCCGTAGCCGCCGCCACCCTGACGACCGCCGCCACCCTGACGACCGCCGCCGTACGAGCGACCACCGCCCTGGCGGCCACGGCCACGGCCGCGGTTCGGCACCAAGATGTCCTGCAGGTCGTCGTCGGTGATCGGCGCGCCGGTCGGGGTGGAGCCACCGGTGCTGGCGATGATCTCGTCGCCCGGTTCAGCACGCTGCAGTTCGACGCCGGCACCGGCATCGTTCAGCAGACGCTGCATGGTGCGGCGCTGGTGCGGGAGCACAAGGGAGACAACGACGCCCTCTTCACCCGCACGGGCCGTACGACCGGCACGGTGGGTGTAGTCCTTGGCATCGGCCGGCGGGTCGATCTGCAACACGACGCCCACGTCATCGACGTGGATACCGCGAGCGGCAACGTCGGTTGCGACCAACACGGGAACACGGCCCTCGCGGAACGCAGTCAACACCCGGTTGCGCTGGCTCTGGTTGAGACCACCGTGCAGCGCAGCAGCGAGCACGCCACTGTCACGCAGCTCACCGGCGACGCGGTCGGCGCCGAGCTTGGTGCGGGCGAACACGACCGTACGGCCGGGGCGGTTGGCCACCTCGGCGGTCACCGTCTTCTTGTCCTGCGGGTTGATCAGCAGGGCGTGGTGGGACATCGTCGTCACGGCCGCGCCGGCGTCGTCGGTCTCGTGGACCACCGGGTCGGTGAGGTACTTCTCAACGACGGTGTCGATGCCGCGGTCCAGCGTCGCGGAGAACAACAGACGCTGCCCGTCGCGCGGAACCAGGTCGAGGATCTCGCTGATGGCCTCGAGGAAGCCCATCTCGGCCATGTGGTCGGCCTCGTCCAGAACCATGATCTCGACGCGGGACAGGTCGGCCGCACCGCGGTCGATCAGGTCCTTGAGCCGGCCCGGGGTGGCGATCAACATGTCGACGCCGCGCTCCAGCGCCTGCAGCTGGGGCTCGTACGGCATGCCGCCGGCGACCAGCTTGTGGCGCAGACCGATGACGTGAACCAGCGGCTGCAACGCGTCGCTGACCTGCATGGCCAGCTCACGGGTCGGCACCATCACGATCGAGCGCGGCTGGTTGGCGCGCGCCTTGCCGCCCTTGGCCAGGCGGGTCAACGCCGGCAGGCCGAAGGAGAGCGTCTTGCCGGAACCGGTGCGGCCACGGCCGAGCACGTCGCGACCAGCAAGGGCGTCCGGGATGGTCGCAGTCTGGATCGGGAACGGGGTGGTGATGCCGTCACGGGCCAACCGGGCGACGAGCACCTCGGGCAGGCCGAGATCAGCAAAGCCGTTGCCGGTCAGCTCGATCGGCGCATCGGTCGTGACCTCCGCAGCGTCATCGGTGCGCTCGGTCCAACCGAAGGCCTCGTTGGTCGGCTCGAGATCGCGCTCGAAGCCACCGTCAACAGTCGGCTCGCCCTGGTCGTGGCGCGGGCCACGGTCATCGCGGCGCTCGAAGCTGCGTCCACCGGAACGGTTGTCGCGGTTGAAGCCGCCACCACCACGGTTGTCGCGGTTGTATCCGCCACCACCACGGTTGTCGCGGTTGTATCCGCCACGGCTCTCGGGACGGCTCTCGCGGTCACCATCGAAACGACGCGGGGCGCGGTCGTCGCGGTTGAAGCCGCCACCACCACGGTTGTCGCGGTTGTATCCGCCACCACCACGGTTGTCGCGGTTGTATCCGCCACGGCTCTCGGGACGGCTCTCGCGGTCACCGTCAAAACGACGGGGGCCACGGTCGTCACGGTTGAAGCCGCCACCGCGGTTGTCCCGGTTGTCGGAACGGTTGTCGCGGTTGTATCCGCCACGGTTGTCGCGGTCACCATCAAAGCGGCGCGGGGCGCGGTCGTCGCGGTTGTATCCGCCACGGGTGTCGCGGTCACCATCAAAACGGCGCGGGGCGCGGTCGTCGCGGTTGTATCCGCCACCACGGCTGTCACGGTCGCCGGAACGGTTGTCGCGGTTGAAACCGCCACGGTTGTCGGGACGGTTGTCGGGACGGTTGTCGGAGCGCTCGGCGCGGCCGTAGCCACGACGCTCGCCGCCACGGTCGTCGCGACGGTCGGCGCCACGCGGGCTGTCCCCGTCACGGCGGTTGTCACGACGGCTGTCGCCGCCTTCGAAGGAACGCGGGCCACGGTCGTAGCCACGATTGTCACCACGGTCCGGTCCACGACCATTGCGGTCGTCGCGACGGTCGCGGTCGAAGCTGCGGCCACGCTCACTGGAGGGGCGACGCACCTCGGAACGGCGGGCTTCGGTCTTCTGCGTACGGGTCCAGCGGACTTTTTTACCGCCGGAGGCAGCGTTGTTCTTGGGGGGCATGAATGCCTCTTTCTTCGTCGTGGCATCGCAAGGCGGCGCAATCGGCGCGCTCGCAAGGTGGGTCCGCAGCTCTGATGTCTGGGAACAGTGATGCCGGAGATCTCGGCGCCCACGAAACGAAGGTAAGAAAATGAACGCAAGATCGGTGAATGGTTTGTCCACTCTAGCGGCCACCACCCCATCCTTCGAAATCGAAGCAGCCTCGAGCCTGGTGACATCGCCCACATTCGGCCGGTCCGCTGCCGATCCGCGCAGGGGCGGCAACCGCCCAGCGGAGTGCCCTCTTGAGCGCTCGCTCAAACGAGCGTATGGTGCCGATTGAGCAACTGCTCAATATCTCAGGAGGCGAAATGAGATCAACCAACTACTGGCTGTTCGGGCTGTGGATCCTGGTCGGCAGCTGCGGCATGCTCACCCTGCTCGGCGCGTTCACTATCGGCATCTACTTCGCTCCACTGGCCGTCATCCTCTTCACACTCGCGACGATTCTCAGTGTCCGCCGACCGGGGCGGGTGCATTCGACCCTCGGCGTGCTGCTGCCACTGCCCTGGGCCTTCGTTCTCGTGGCGTCCTTCGCCGCGCCGGTGCCCGAATTCATCGGACTCGTCGCGATGGCTGCGCTCGCATCGGCGGCTCTCGGTGTCGCCTTCGGCGTCTGCGAAGGTCGGCGCATGTCGGGCCTCCTGGCGTGAACGACACCCGCAGCCGGCTGATCGCCGCAACGATCGAGTTGATCCGAGCTCAGGGTCTCGCGGCTGTGTCAGCGCGCTCGGTCGGCCGGGTTGCCGAGGCGAATCAGGCGCTGGTCTTCTACCACTTCGGCACCCTTGGCTCATTGATCGAGTCGGCCTACGACGCCGCCGTCCTCGAAGCAACTGCTACCTACGCTGACGAGCTCGCAGCAGCCACCGGCGTCGGCGATCTGCTGGCGATCGCACAGCGGATCCGCGCCGCCGAACAGGGCCGCGGGAACGTTCAGTTGATGGCCCAACTGCTCGCCGGTGCCCAACACGACACCGCTCTCCAGGCAGTGGCCGAACGATCGGTCGAGGTCTGGGCTGCCGCGGTGGAGCCGGCCGTACGCCGCACGCTCGCCGAGGGGGTGCTGCAGGACCTCGTCGACCCCGAGGCGCTCACTCGGTTGGTGTGTTCGGCCCTCATCGGGTTCGAGCTCTACAACGGCGTCGACCCCGAACGCGCGGATGGCGCATTCGGGGCCTTGGCCGATCTCGCCGCACTCGCCGAGGTGATCGACGACCTGCCGGCACCCGCCGTACGAGCGGTGCGCAGCGGGCTGCGGCGGCGACTCAGTCGTCGGTAGGTTCGCCGCCGCGTTCGGCGCGGGCCGCCTGCTCAACGGCGCGAGCGACCACAGTCGAAATGTCGGGCTGGAAAACGCTCGGCACGATGTAGGCCGGGTTCAATTCGTCAGCTGACACGACGTCCGCAAGGGCCTCAGCCGCGGCGAGCATGATCGCATCAGAGATGCCGTTGGCCTGTGCATCGATCAGGCCACGGAACACACCCGGGAAGACCAGCACGTTGTTGATCTGGTTGGCGAAGTCACTGCGGCCGGTCGCCACAACGGTGGCGTGCTGAGCCGCGGCAGACGGGTCGACCTCAGGCTGCGGGTTAGCCAGCGCGAAGACGATCGCATCGTCGTTCATCGTCGCGATGTCGTCGCCGTCGAGCAGGTTGGGAGCCGAGACACCGATGAAGACGTCGGCGCCGCCGATCACGTCCTTGAGGGTTCCAGACAGGCCACGCTGGTTGGTGTTGTTGGCCACCCAGGACAGGAACTGGTCGTCACCCTCGACGATGTCGGCCCGGTCTCGCGTGACCACACCGTTGATGTCGGACACCACGACGTCCTTGGCGCCGGCGTGCAACAGCAGCCGGGTGATCGCGGTGCCGGCGGCGCCTGCACCGGACTGGACGATCCGCACCTCACTCAGTTCCTTGCCGACCACTCGCAAGGCGTTGCGCAAGGCAGCCAGCACCACGATCGCGGTGCCGTGCTGGTCGTCGTGGAACACCGGAATGTCGAGTTCCTCGCGCAGGCGACGTTCGATATCGAAACAGCGCGGGGCTGCGATGTCCTCCAGGTTGATCCCGGCGAAGACAGGCGCGATGGCCTTCACCGTCCGAACAATCTCGTCCGGGTCCTTGGTGTCGAGGCAGATCGGGAACGCATCGATGTCGGCGAACCGCTTGAACAACGCCGCTTTGCCCTCCATGACCGGCATGGCGGCCAACGGGCCGATATCGCCCAGACCCAGAACAGCGGTTCCGTCAGTGACGACAGCGATCGTGTTGCGCTTGATCGTCAGACGCCGGGCGTCTTCAGGGTTGTCATGGATCGCCATGCAGACCCGCGCCACGCCCGGGGTGTAGATCATCGACAAGTCATCCCGGTTGCGGATCGGCTGCTTGGAACGGATCTCGATCTTTCCGCCAAGGTGGGCTAGGAACGTGCGGTCGCTGACCTTGTGGACCACGACACCCTCGACACCACGCATGGCTTCGACGATCTGGTCGGCGTGGTCGCTGTCATGCGGAGCGACCGTCACGTCGATCCTGAGGCGGTTGTGGTCGGAGGATGTGATGTCGAGGCCGGTGATCAGGCCGCCGGTGCGTTCGATCACCCCGGTGAGTTCGCTGATCGCCGTCGCGCGACCGGGAAGTTCAAGGCGGACGGTGATCGAGTTGGAGACCGAGGGAATCGCTGTCATGGCACTTTCATACCGCGTTCCGATCCGACTGCGGCAACTGGCTCCCCGTGCAAGGGTGGAAACATGAGACAGCACCCACCCGGAGTCACCGTCGTAGGCAATGCATCTGTAGCTATCGCTACGACACACGTTCGTCTGTCGATCGCGGTCGAATCGCTCGCTGCGACCGCCGCGCCAGCTCTCGACGACAACGCGGTGGCGGCCCGTCGATTGCTGGAGAGCGTCTCGACGGCCGGCGTCCCCGACGCTCGCGTCCGCACCCTAGGTCTGACCCTCGACGCGCATTGGGGCGACGGACAGGTGATCACCGGCTACGTCGCGCGTCAGCGGTTTGCCATCGCAGCGGCCGACGTCGCGACCGTGTCGAATTTGCTGAACGATCTCAGCAGCGTGCTCGGCGACCGATTGCGGGTCGAGGGCGTCGAGATGGTGCAAGAGCACTCCCCCGAGGCAGTCCGCGCCGCCGAACATGCGGCGTACGAGGATGCGGCCGTCCGTGCCGCGGCGCTCGCGGCCGACGCCGGGCGGGCACTAGGGCAGGTGGCCTCGGTGAGCGTGGAGTCTGGCGAGAGTGGCGGCGGTCCGGGACCGCGCGCGATGGCCGCAGCGAAGGCGTCGATGGCTCCTGGCGAAGGATCGCTAAGCGCAAACGTTCGGGTCACCTGGGAATGGGAGTGACCTGCACAACGTGACGTGTCCGGGAGTGGTGGAGGTGGCGGGAATCGAACCCGCGTCCGCCAACCGTGAGAAGGGACTTCTCCGGGCGCAGTGCGCTATGGATTTTCTTGGCCCCAGGGCTCGCGCGCACACGTTCCCTGACAGGCCCAGTCGAGTAAGAGTCCCGCGTCGTCCCTCGACATGACGACGCAGCAAGTTCTCTAGCTGACGCCAGACACTGAGTCGAGAACTACCTCAGGCTGACGGACTTCGGAGCTCGCTCAGGCGGCGAGGGCGAAGTCGGTGCGCGTGTTGTTGGCACCTATTAGTTTGCACGGATCGTTAACGAGATAACCGTGCATCCTCGGCCCGCTTCTTCCTTGACGGCGATCGACGTCGAAACCGATCACCCCCGTGGGGTGGACACGTCACGCTGTGCAGTTGTCAACCAGTGGATCCTAACGACACAACCGGGTCACTCGCGACTTCATTCCGCGGTCGCGCGCCGCGCGGCACTGCCGCGCACCGCCGAATCAGCTGAAATCGGGTCGCAACGGGTAGGCCGCGACACCGTCGCCGTCCAGCTTCTGCCCCAGAATCTGGTGGAGCTGAATGTTGTTGTGTTCAAACCCGATCGACGACCCGGCGAGGTAGAGACCCCACACCCGGGCGGTGCCGATGTCGGAAAGCTTCACGCATTCGTTCCAGTTGGCCGAGAGGTTTCGCGCCCAGGCCCGTGTGGTGCGCGCGTAGTGCTCGCGCAGATCCTCCAGGTGACGCACTTCGAAGCCCGCCTGCTGCATCATCAACACCAGCAGACCGGCCGGCGCCAGTTCCCCGTCGGGGAATACGTAGCGGTTGATGAACCCGCCCTTGGCCATCCCGGTGCGGTTCGCGTCGGCGTAGGTGATGCAGTGGTTGAGCAGCCGCCCGCCCGGCTTCAGCTTCGCGTAGAGCGACCCGAAGTAGGCCGGGTAGTTCTTCACCCCGATGTGTTCGGTCAGCCCGATCGAGCTGATCGCGTCGAAGTCGCCCTCGGCAACGTCGCGGTAGTCGCTGAACCGAATCTCCGCACGATCGCTGAGCCCCTCGCGCTCCAGCCAGGCCTGGCCGTACGACGCCTGTTCCGCCGACAGCGTGGCGCCGATCGCGGTGACGCCGTAGTGCTTGACCGCGTGGCGCACCATCCCACCCCAGCCGCAACCGACGTCCAGCAGGCGCATGCCCGGCTCCAACCCGAGCTTGCGACAAACGAGGTCGAACTTGGCTTCCTGGGCCTGCTCGAGGCTCGCCTGATCACTCGGGTAGACAGCGCAGGTGTAGGCCATCGACGGGCCGAGCACCAGTTCGTAGAAGGCGTTGCTGACGTCGTAGTGGTACTTGATGGCCTCGGCGTCGCGCCCGCGGGAGTGACGCGCTCCAGACAAGATCCGGCGCCACTGCGCCGGCCGCTCCTGCGGCGGGAGCTCCGGCGGAGCGAACGCCTTCAGGCCCAACGAAGGCAACATCTTCGCCACATCCGCTGGCTTGGCCTTCAGCGGCTGGAAGTCGCCCAGGAAGTTGCTCAGGAAGTCGTAGGGGTCGCCCGGATCCATGCCGTCGATGCCCAGGTCACCCATGATGTAGGCGCGGGCAAGGCCCAACTCCCCCGGCGCCGTGACCAAATAGCGCATCGCGCGCTCGGTGCGCAGGTCGACCTCGAACTGCGCTTTGGGGTTGCCGCCCCGCGACCCGTCATAGGCCTTCACCCGGAAGGGCACGTCGGTGCCGAGCAGGGTGTCCGAGATCTGAGCGATCGATGCGTGCGCCGTGTTCGTCATCGGCGTTCCACCACCTTCGTGTAGAGGTCGGGCAACCGTCCGGCCGGGTCGTAGCGCTGTTTGAGTTCCGCGTAGGCCTCGCCGCCGTACATGCTGGCGAAGTCCGCGCGGGAGTAATAGGCGTCGCTGTAGAGCGACTTGTGGCCGTCGTGGTCGGCAACGACTCGCTCGATAAGCTTGTTGGTGTCGCCGTCGTGGCCGCCCTCGGGGATCTCGACGGTGCCCCAGAAGCCGACATTCACGTAGGGCTCACCGGGCCGCATCGGATACAACGGCCACGGGACATCGCCCGCACCCTGCTCACGAACGGCCATGGGGCACAACCAGATCGGTCGCATGTCAATGGTGTCGAGGAACCAGGCCAGGAAGTCGGCGGTGCGGTTCAGCGGCACCTCGACGTCCTGCACCACTCGCTCGCGCGGCGGCTTGCCGCGTCGCGCGTCAAGGCTGGTCATCCAGCCGTGGCGGTTCTCGAAACGGATCAGCTTGCCGTAGGTCTCGCTGCGCAGGTAGCGGTTCGGGACGACCCTGCGCACCAGCGGCCGCTGCACCCCCAGCGCTTTGCTGCACCAGAACCAGTCGGTGTCCCAGCGCCACAGATAGTCGTGGATGGTGAGGTAGTCCTCGGCCTTCTCGCGCAGCGAGAGGTAGAACGGTGAGGAGAGGTATTCCGAGGTCTGCGGCGCTTGCGCGACCTTCTGCCCGAGCACCAACACCAAATCGTCGCGCTCGAAGGCGACGCCGTCGACAAAGTCGACCGGCTCCCCTGCGTACGACCCCGTGATGGCCTCGGCCATCGCATCGACGAACGCGGTGATGCTGGTGAAGCGCATGTTGCGCAGGCGTACGAAGGGCTTCACCGGCTCGAGCTCGACCCGCAGCCGCACCGAATAACCCAGCGAGCCATACGAATTGGGGAATCCGCGGAACAGGTCGGGGTTCTGATCGCGGCTTGCGGTGATGACCTCGCCGTCACCGGTCAACACATCGAGGTCGAGGACCGATTCATGGGGCAGCCCGTTGCGGAAGGAACTGCTTTCGATGCCCAGACCCGTCACGGCCCCACCGAGGGTGATGGTGCGCAGCTGCGGAACCACCAGCGGCATCAGGCCGTGCAGCAGCGTCGCGTCCACAATCGTTTCGTAGGTCGCCATGCCCTGGACCTGCGCGATGCGGGCATCGGGGTCGATGTCGATCACCGAACCCAGCGCGCTGACGTCCAGACCCTTGGAGCCGGTTGCCTGGCGCGGCCGGAACAGATTCGAGGTCCTCTTCGCGAGCCGAATGGGCGCGGCGTCGGGCATCGATCGAAGCTGCTCCTGCAGTGCGGCAACAGCCCGCTGATGGGCTGCTTCGCCGATCGGCGTCGCGCCAGATTGCTGCACCGACCGCCTCCCAATATTGATAGTTGCGCTCACCATTCAATTCTCCCACTCGATCCACGGCCGCCGATCAGCCGGGTCACCAACTGCTCGAACCGCCGCCGCCGCCACCGCCGCCGGAGAACCCGCCGCCGCCGCTGAACCCGCCACCACCGAAGGCAGAACCGCCCGAGGAACCCGGAGTCGCGGCGAAGGTTCCGGCCGCGATCGTGCCGAAGTCGTCGAGGCTGTCCCCGATGCCACCGAACCCGCCGAAGTCACCGTTGAGCGGGATATACCAGGTCGGCATCAGCAACGGACTGCCCGCAGCCTCAGCCGCCGCGGCCACCTGAGCGAACTTCCCCGCCCACTCCCGAGCGATCCCAAAGACGACGGCGTACGGCATATAGCGGCTGAACAGGTCGGCCGCCTCGTCGAACTTGATCTGGTTCGCCTCTGCAGTCACGAGGTATTGCTTGAAGCCCAGGGACTGCGCGGTGACGGCAGCACCGGCCGCTGTGCGCGAGGCCATCCGCCGCCCCATGAACATCACGATGAGTCCGGCCAGAACGAGGCCGATCGGCAGCCCGATCGCCGCGAACGCAATCTGCGGCAGAACGAAGAAGCCGAGGACGGCCGCGCCGATGAACAGCATCCCGAGGAACTGGAAACGGGTGCGGACCGCCTGCGGCGAACTGCGGAACCAGCCGCGCTGCACCGTCTCGGTATACATCTGGTCCTGCGCGCGAGTCATCCAGGACTTCAGGTGATTGCGCAGCTCGGAAAGCATCACCGGTGTTCCGAACTGGAAGATGCCATCCCAGAGGGTGCGCTCGTAGGGCAACAAGTCGTCGGCCCCCGGTTGACGCGCGACCGCAAGCTCCCAGTCCGAGCGCTTGAAGACGTTGCCCGACTCGACCTGACGCATGGTCAGGTGGCCGCGGATCGCTAGGTCCACGATCGTGGCCGACAGGTCAACCAGCCCGGCGTCCTCGTCGATGACGGTGCCCATCAGCCCAGGCCGGATGCCCTGCGGGGGCTGGAACTGAACGGCGATGATCTGCTTCCCGCCGCGTACGACGGTGGCGTCTTGGCCCGGCGCGGGCTCGAGGCCGGGGGTCACCCCTGCGTAGCGCTCGTCGCGCCCGCGCTTCCAGAACGCGACGCCCATGGCGCTCGCGGCCACCAGCGGCAGGCCGACCCCGGCGCCAACGCCCACCGCGCCGAGCGCTCGGGAGGTGTCGGGTGACAGGCCGTCGTTGCGGCTCCCCCACGAGTTGTCCGAACTGTCGGTGGACCCCGCATCGACCAAATCAGGTGCGGTGTCTGTGAAAGCGGTCGCCGGCATCTCCGCGGCGATCGTCACCTGTTGGTTCGCCGGCAAGGCGCTCGCGGAATAGTGGGCAGTCGCGCCAGGCGAGGAGGTGCAGGTGCGGTCGGAGGTCGTGACCCCGAAGAAACAAACCGCCCGTGAACTCGCTGCCGGCCCGGTCACCGTGGCGCTGTAGGAGTCGATCGGCACGTCGTTCTGGTCACCGGTGGAGTTCCAGTAGAACTCCACCGTGTCTGCGGACTGCGCATTCACCACATGGCCCAATGTGTAGTGCAGAACGTAGGTCTGAACTCCGCTGACCGTGCGGTTCGGGTCGCCGATCCGGATGACACTGGAAGCCCCTTGATCGCTCACCGAAGTCTGCGCGGGGGCACCCGACGGGCTGGTCACCGACACACCGCTCAGTGCGTAGCGGCGGGCTTTGCTGGGGTCTGGCGAATATCCCTGCTCGGTCACCAGCATTCGCTGCAGACCGTGGGAGCCACTGCCGAGGAACTGGTATTTCAACGTCTCCGTCACCTGCACAGAGCCGTCGGCTTTGACCGCATAGGCGGCATCCCAACTCAGATACCGCTCACCGTCGGCCGCCCGCGCCATCGACACCGGTCCGAAGACCAGCAGCAGGGACCACGTCAGAGCCGCAAGGGCCGCCCAGGCACGTCGCATGCTGTGAGCTTATGCGCCGGCGCCCTCGCTGGGGAGGTGAGCTGGCAGCAGCGCGGCGGCAACAAAGGTCACGGCTGCCAGGACGACCATCGACCAACCCGCCACAGGCGCTCCCCCATCGGTCACGGTGAATCCACACGGCACCACCAGGACGTTCCACACCAGAGTGGGGGTACGGGCGGCGGAGCGACGATGGATGAGGAACCACGCAAGTGCCCCACAAAACGCCGCCAACGCCCATAACGTCACACCGAACGAAATCGACCGACCTGTGGCGTCAACCATTGAAATGACACCGATAAAGACCAGGGCCAGCGTCTGAAATGCCATAAACACAGCGGCAATGACCCATGGTCGACGGTGGCCGGGCCGTTCAATATCCGACAATGAACAACCTCGCGCATCTGTCAATGTGACGAAGGGAACACCTTCGAAACGAAAAGATTCGGTCAAAACCCTTGTGCCACACGGCCGCGTCTGTGAATCTAGAACGTCGGTGGTCCGACCATGATTATCCACGTGCGCGACTCTTCGCGCCGAGCACCCTCATCGGACCGCCACCCGACCCACTGGACGTTCGAAGGAGCACGACCACTATGGATTGGCGCAACCGCGCTGCTTGCCTCGAAGAGGACCCCGAGCTGTTCTTCCCGATCGGAAACACCGGGCCCGCGCTGCAGCAGATCGAGGACGCCAAAGCCGTTTGTCGTCGCTGCGAGGTCATCGATACCTGCTTGAAGTGGGCTATCGAGACCGGTCAGGACGCTGGCGTCTGGGGCGGGCTGTCTGAGGACGAACGTCGGGCCATGAAGCGTCGAAACGCGCGCGCTCGTCGAGCCGGCTAACACCTCATCCCACCGCCCGCGGGATATCCCGCAACAGGGCGCTGAACCGTACGGCTGTCCCTCGGGGCAGCCGTTCCCATGTGATCTCCCCCCGCAGGTCGGACACCAGCGATCGGACGATCTGCACCCCGAGGCCACCGTCTTGGGGCGTGAATCCCGCCGGCAACCCGGTTCCGTCGTCGGTGACCGACACGTGCAAGGAGTCACCGGTGGTCGCCGACTCACGGCGAACGGCCACGACCACCTCGCCGGAGGCCCGAGCCGCCAGTCCGTGTTCGACCGCGTTCTGACACAACTCGGCCAACACCATCGCCAACGCAGTCGCGTCCTCCGAGCAGAGCGTGCCGAACGACCCCTCGAGCCGGCCGCGCACCACGGCGCCGGATCTGTTGCCCAGTTCGAGCGAGGCTTGCAGAGTGCGTCCGGCGATCCCGTCGAACTCCAGATGGTCGTCCAGTCGCGAACTGAGCGTCTCGTGGACGGCGGCGATCGTCGCAACACGGCGTACGGCGTCGTTCAGGGCCGCCCGCCCGCGCTCATCATCGATCCGCCGAGCTTGCAGGCGCAACACCGCCGCGACGGTCTGCAGGTTGTTCTTCACCCGGTGGTGGATCTCCCGGATGGTGACGTCTTTGGTCTCCAATTCCCGCTCTCGGCGGCGCAATTCGCTCACGTCGCGAGCCAGCAGCACCGCGCCGAGATTGCGCCCATCGTCGAGCAGCGGGATCGAACGGAACACCACCGTCGCCGAGCGGGTCTGCACCTCGCACCGTTCCGCCGCGCGGCCGAGCAACACCTGCGTCAACTCCTGGTCGACCGGTCCACGCGGATGCAACAGAGTTCGTACGACCGAAGCGAGGTTCGCACCAATCAGGTCGCCGTCGAACCCGAGGCGGTGAATGGCCGACACCCCGTTGGGGCTGGCGTAGGTGACTTTGCCGAGGGCATCGATCCGCAAGACCCCGTCACCGACCCGCGGGGCGCCGCGATACCCGGCTCCGTCGCCGTCCTGCGGGAAGCTGCCGGCGCAGATCATCCGGCAGAGCGCGTCGGCCGTGGCCAGGTAGGTGACCTCCAACCGACTCGGGGTACGCATCGAGGCGAGGTTGGTGTGGCGGGTCATCACGGCGACGACCCGTCCCCCTCGGACCACCGGGATCGCCTCTTCACGAACCGGCGTATCCCCGCGCCAAACGGTCTGTCCGGCTCGGACGATCCGGCGGTCGTCATAGGCCTGCTGCACCGTTCGCGAGCGGGCCGACACGATCGGGTCACCGACGAGGTCCTCGCTGAACACCCCGACACCGGTGGTCGGTCGGGCGTGAGCAGCGGCAACCCAAACACCATCGCGGCCACGCACCCACAACACGAGGTCGGCGAACGACAGGTCGGAGATCAGTTGCCAGTCGCCCACCAACAGGTGGAGCCAGTCGGCATCGACGGCGTCCACCTGGTGGCTGCGCATGACGTCACTCATCGTGGGCACCCTCGAAGGATAGGTCGGCCACTCTCCTTCGGCGCGAGCCGCCGGTCAGTTCGAGCTGCGAATAGCACCACGCAGACTGCGCAACGCCACCGAAAGTGGCGCCAGACCGGCTTGCTTGAGTCCGCGCACACCCTCCAGCGACTTCAGCACCCGGCCGATCGAGTCGGGGTTCGCCGCTTCCCAGGACGCGACCCGCTCCAGCGGCTCAGCCTCCGATGACGTCGCAGACAGCACCGCCGCGGTGAACGATTCGAGGACGACGTAGAGGTCGTCTCGCATCGCGCCACGAGCCAGGGAATCCCACCGGTCTTCGCGAGGCAGCCCGCTCACCGCGCCCAGCATCGCGTCGATACCGATCCGTTCGGAGACCGCGAAGTAGGTCGTGGCCACCGCCGCCGGTTCCTCACCGGTGGACGCCGCAAGCTCGGCCACATCCAGCAACGAGAAGGTATCGAGCAGACCGGCAGACCGGCCCGCCAGCTCCTCGCTGATCCCGGTCGCGACCAGACGGTCCCGGTTTCGCTCCCACCGCTCACGCTCACTGCCGCGCAGCAGATCCGGCACCGAGGCGGACAGCTGTTCAACGACCGGCCGGAAGCGCTCGATTTCAGCACCGATGTCGAGACCGGACGGGCGGTTGTTCAGGAGCCAGCGGGTGACTCGATCGATCAACCGGCGGAACTCGAGGTAAAGCGCGGTTTGCGCCGACGTTGTCACCTGGTTGTCCAGGTTCTCCACGCTGCTGACGAATCCGCGCAGGTCGAACACCTCGCGCGCGATCACATAGGCCCGCCCGATCCGCTCAGGTGATGCTCCGGTCTCCTCGAGCAACCGGAAAGCGAAGGTAATGCCGCCGCGGTTGATCATCGAGTTGACGACCGAGTTGATGATGATCTCCGACCGCAGCGGGTGGCCGGCCAAATCGGCGCTGAAGCCATCCCGGATGCGTTGCGGGAAGTAGTCGCCCAAGGTGCGGTCAAACCAAGGATCTGCGGTCAGTTCGCTCGCGCCGAGGTCGTTCTTCAGGGCCAGCTTCGCGTAGGCGACCAGCACACTGAGCTCCGGCGAGGTGAGGCCCTCACCGGCGTGGATCCGGCGACCCAACTCCTCGTCGGACGGCAGGAACTCCAGGGCGCGGTCGAGTTCGTGGCGCCCCTCCAACCATTTGATGAGCCGCTCATGGACCGAAGCCATCAGCCCGTTCTGCGCCCGGGCGTTCCCCAAGAGTGTGTTCTGTTCGTAGTTGTCGCGCAGCACCTGCTGACCGACCTCGTCGGTCATCGAGGCGAGGATCTCGTTGCGTTCGGCTAGATCGAACCGGCCGCGGCGCATCAGATCGGTCAACAAAATCTTGATGTTGACCTCGTGGTCGGAGGTGTCGACACCGGCCGAGTTGTCGATCGCGTCGGTGTTGACCCGCACCCCCTGTTGGGCCGCCTCGATGCGACCCAACTGGCTGGCGCCGAGGTTTCCGCCCTCACCGATCACCTTGCAGCGGACCTCGCTGCCGTTGATCCGGATCGAGTCGTTGGCGCGGTCGCCGATCTGGGCGTTCGATTCCTGGCTGGCCTTGATGTAGGTGCCGATCCCGCCGTTCCAGAAGAGGTCGACCGGAGCCAGGAGCACCGCGTGGATCAACTCGTTCGGCGCCAATGCGGTGACGTCGTCGGCCAGTCCGAGAGCGGCCCGCACCTGCGGGGTGATCGGCACTGACTTCGCGGTGCGCGGGTAAACCCCGCCGCCTTGGGAGATCAGCGAGGTGTCGTAGTCGGCCCACGACGACCGCGGCAGGTCGAACAGTCGGCGGCGCTCGACGTAGGACTTCGCCGCGTCGGGAGACGGGTCGAGGAAGATGTGACGGTGGTCGAACGCCGCCATCAAACGGATGTGTTCCGACAACAGCATGCCGTTGCCGAAGACGTCGCCACTCATGTCGCCGACGCCGACCACCGTGAAGTCCTGCGTCTGGACGTCGTGACCCATCTCGCGGAAGTGCCGCTTGACCGACTCCCAGGCACCACGCGCGGTGATGCCCATGCCCTTGTGGTCGTAGCCGGCCGAGCCACCCGATGCGAAGGCGTCGTCAAGCCAGAAGCCGTAGGACTGGGCTACCCCATTGGCGATATCGGAGAACGATGCGGTGCCCTTGTCGGCCGCGACCACCAGGTAGGTGTCGTCCTCGTCATGTCGTACGACATCGCGCGGCGGCACCACGTCGCCGTCGACCAGGTTGTCGGTGAGGTCCAACAAGCCAGCGATGAACAACCGGTAGGCAGCCTTGCCGGCCTCGAACCAGGCATCACGATCGACGGCCGCATCCGGCAATTGCTTGGCGAAGAAGCCGCCCTTGGACCCGGTCGGAACGATCACTGCGTTCTTGACCATCTGGGCCTTCACGAGGCCGAGCACCTCGGTTCGGAAGTCCTCCCGGCGATCACTCCAGCGCAGCCCACCACGGGCAACCTTGCCGAACCGCAAGTGGACGCCCTCGACCTGCGGGCTGTAGACCCAGATCTCGAACTTCGGTCGCGGGTGGGGCATGCCGGGGACGCTCGCGCAATCGATCTTCAGGCTGAGCACCGGGCGATAGCCGCCCTTGTCGTCCCGCTGATAAGCGTTGCTGCGCAAGGTCGCTCGGATGGTGCCCCGGAAGGCTCGCAGGATGCGGTCCTGGTCGAGGCTGGCAACGTCGCCCAGCGCCTCGTCGATCTGGGCGTGGATCGACTCCTGCTCGGCCGCGCGGTCACCGGCGCGGGCCGGGTCGTGGCGGGCCTGGAAAAGTTCGACCAACAACCGGGTGATTCCGACGTTCGCCGTCAGCGCCTGTTCGACGTATTCCTGGCTGAACGGCAATCCGACCTGACGCTGATAACGCGAGATGGCGCGCAAGATCGTCAACTCGCGAGTGGTCAGTCCGGCGCGTAGCACCAGCGCGCCCAGACCATCGCTCTCTGCCTCGCCTGCCCAGACGGCGCCGAAGGCCTCCTGGAAACGTTCGCGGATCTCAGCGGCCTCGTCACCCTGACCCCACCACGCCGCGTCGGGGGCCCGGAGCCCGAAGTCGTAGATGTGGATGAGTTCGCCGTCGGCGCGATGCATCGAGTAGGGCCGCTCGTCGGTGACCTGAACGCCCAGGTCGGTGAAGATGGGCATCACATCGGTCAGGACCACAGCCGACCGGCGGAACAGCTTGAACCGGCGCTCCTTCGGGTCAGCGTTCGGTTCGCGGTAGAGCGTCAAACGCGTGTCATCAGCGCCGGCGAGCGCCTCGATGTGGCGCAGGTCGGCCACTCCCTGACGCGCGCCGAAGTCCTCCTTGTAGGCCTCCGGGAACGCATCCGCGTAGAGGCTCATGACACGCGCGGACGCGTCGGATCCGTCCTCGTCACGGGAGAACTGGCCCAACTGCTCCGACCACGTCTGTGTCGACTGAAGGAGGTCACGACCGAGCTTGTCCTGGTCGATCAATGACAGTTCGGTGCCGGGCATCACGCGCACGACGAAGTGAATCCGGGCCAGCTCAGCATCGGTGACGTTGGTGGCGTATTCGACCGAGTCGGAGTTGTAGGCCCGCTCCAGGATCGCCGCCATGGCCAACCGCGCCCGCGTGGTGTAGCGGTCGCGCGGGATGTACACCATGAAGCTGGCGAAGCGGCCGTATTCGTCGTCGCGGTGCAGGACGTACGGGGTGCGGCGCTCCTGCACCCGCATCACCGTCGTCACGACCGACTTCAATTCGTTGGTGCGGATCTGGAACAGCTCGTCCCGTGGGTAGGTCTCCAGCACCTGCAGCAGGTCTTTGCCGGAGTGGCTGTCCGGCGCGAAGCCGGAGTCGGCGAGCACAGCCGCCGCACGTTCGCGCAGGAGGGGCACCCGGCGTACGGACTCGACATAGGCAGTCGAGGAGAACAAGCCGAGGAACCGGCGTTCACCGATGACCTTGCCTTGGTCGTCGAACACCCGGATTCCGATGTAGTCCAGGTAGGCGGTGCGGTGGACGGTCGCGCGCGAGTTCGCCTTGGTGATGGTCAGCAGGTGCGGTTCACGCGCTGTACGACGTGCCTGCGGGGTCAGCCGACTGAACGACTGCGACTCCGGAGTGTCATAGCGCAGGATGCCCAGACCCGACCCGGCGACCGGCCGCAACACATCCTCGCCATCGACGACGTCGAGCGTGTATTCGCGATAGCCCAGGAAGGTGAAGTGTTCGTCGGCGAGCCAGCGCAAAAAACCTTGGGTTCGCTCGATGATGCCGCGTGGAACGGTCGCCGGGGGCGACGCTTCGAGGTCGGCGATCACGGCCTCGCAGCGGCCGCGCATCCGTTCCCAGTCGCCGACGGCGTCGCGGACGTCGTCGAGCACTTCGTGCAGGGCGGCGACCAGTTCGTCGTCTTCACCGGCGTCGACGCCCAGGTCGATCTGCAGGTGCATCCACGATTCGGCGATGGCATCCATCGCGGCAGGATCGTCGGCGCGCTGCTCTTCGATGTCGAGAACCTCGACCAACTCGCCGGCGGCATCGCGGCGAACCCAAATCTGCGGGTGGACGATCAGGTGAACCCGGCGCCCGCGCCTGGCCAGTTCGGCGGTGATCGAGTCGACCAGGAACGGCATGTCCTCGGCGACGATCTGCAACACCGGATAGCTGCAGGACCAGCCGTTCTCCCCGCGCGGGTGAAGCAACTGGATGTTGGCGGTGCCCTGCGGGCGGACTTTGGCAAGATCCTGGTGGGACAACAGGATTCCGCGCAGATTGTCCGGGCCCATCTCGGCCAGGTCGTCGTCGGCGAGGTGTTTGTAATAGCGATCGAAGAACCACTCGGGACACCCCCTCGACGCCTCGGCTCGGGCAGCGCTCTCGCGCAGGATGTCGTTCCGGAGTTGACCAGACATGACTTCGAAGAACCTCGTGGGTGCGTCGGTATGACGCACGTCGTTGTGCGCCATTTCTGACTGTAGCGCCCGGCCCGGAGCGCCTCCATCCGACCTCGTCCTGTGCGAACACCGACCAGAGCTCCGGCTCGTCGTAACCTGTCCCTCATGCCCGCGCCCCCGTTGCACGACGACGTCCGCCGCCGGTTGGTGTCGATCGTGCCGACGATGCTGGCCGTCCACGCGGAAACGGTGACTGACACCACCACCCGAACCCTCGCCATGGCGGTCGAACATGTCGCGGACGGGCTGCTGGCTTGGCATGACGCGCTGATCGGTGGAACACCACCACATCTAGCGCTGGCTGCCGGCATGGACACCGTCCCCACCACGTTCCGCCCGCTCAACGCCGGCGCTTACGTGACCACCGAACTAGCTGGCGCGAGTCTCGACCTGCGCCGCTGCGGAGAGTTGCTGCAGAGCGTGGTCGACCAGGTCAGCGACGACACGTTGCGTCCCACCGGCCAGGCGCTCGCCGATGTAGTGCGCTCCATCTCCGAGCTGCTTCAAGTGCACGTCGAGGAACTACGCGCTGTGCTGCCAGGGCGCGGTGACGTCGGCGGCGCGGCCAAGGACGTCCGAGCGGCGAAGGTCGCGCGAGCAGAACGCGTGCTGCAGCGCCGGCTCATCGCTACGCTGCGCGGATGAAGATCGACCGCGACTGGACCCTCCCCGCCGACGCCGACACGGTGTTCGCCATGCTCAGTGATCCGGAATACCAGCAGCTCAAGACCGACGCGACCTCGACCGACGGTGGGTCGATCGAGGTCACCCCGACCGACTCCGGCGCCGACATCACTATCCGCCGACTGCTTCCCACCGATGCCTTCCCGGAGAACATCCGGGCCATGGTCGGTTCGACGATCACCGTCGTCGAGACGCAGCAGTGGGGTGCTCGCGCCGACGACGGCAGCCGCTCGGCCGCCCTCAAGGTCGTCGTCCGAGGCACCCCCGCCTCCATGAGCGGCACCATCACCCTCGCGCCGGTTTCGGCAGACGAAGCGCGCATCGCCATGGCCGGCGACCTGAAGGGCGGCATCCCGATCATCGGACGCAAGATCGAAGAAGCCGCCGCTCCCTCGTTCAAGCAGGCGCTCTCGAACGAGGAAGCGGTCAGCCGGAAGTGGATCGCCTCCCACTGAGGCTCACCACGCGCTCACCCCGCATTCACCCCATGTGCGGGTAAGCGTGTTCGGTCGGGGGAACGAACGTTTCCTTGATCGACCGTGCACTGGTCCAGCGCATCAGATTCTGCGGCGCGCCCGCCTTGTCGTTGGTGCCACTGGCCCGCCCACCGCCGAAGGGCTGTTGGCCGACCACCGCGCCGGTGGGCTTGTCGTTGATGTAGAAGTTGCCGGCCGCGAACCGCAGCCGGTGACTCGCATCGGCGATGACCCGACGGTCGGTGGCGAGGATCGATCCGGTCAGCGCGTAGGGCGCCACCGACTCCAACTGGTCCAAGACCTTGTCGTACGACCGGTCCGGGTAGACGTGGACGGCCAGGATCGGGCCGAAGTATTCGGTCGAGAACACCTCGTGGGCCGGGTCGGTGACCTCTAGGACGGTCGGGCGCACGAAGTAGCCGACCGAGTCGTCGTAGGTTCCGCCGGCTAGCACCTCAATGCCGCTGTCGGCGTGGGCCCGGTCGATCGCATCCTTGTGTTTGGCGAAGGCCCGGTCGTCGATCACCGCACCCATGAAGTTCGACAGATCGGTGACGTCGCCCATCGGCAGGCCGTCGGTGATCGACACCAGATCTGCCTTGATCTTCTTCCAGAGGCTCGCCGGAACGTACGCGCGTGAGGCCGCGGAACACTTCTGCCCTTGGAACTCGAACGCGCCGCGGATCATCGCGGTACGCAGGACGTCCGGGTCGGCCGAGGGGTGAGCCAGGATGAAGTCCTTGCCACCGGTCTCCCCCACCAGCCGCGGGTAGGTGCGGTAGTTCGGCAGGTTCGCGCCGACCTCCTGCCAGAGGTGCTGGAAGGTCGGGGTTGAACCGGTGAAGTGGATGCCGGCCAGATCGCGGTCGGCGAGTGCGACCTTGGACATGTTGAGGCCGTCGCCGGTGACCAGGTTGATGACGCCCGGCGGCAGACCTGCCTCCTCGAGCAACTCCATGGTCAGCTGAGCGGCTCGCTGCTGAGTCGGCGAGGGCTTCCACACCACGGTGTTGCCCATCAGCGCCGGGGCGGTCGGCAGGTTGCCGGCGATGGCAGTGAAGTTGAACGGGGTGATCGCGTAGACGAACCCCTCGAGCGGGCGGTGATCGGTGCGGTTCCAGACGCCACGGGAGTTCGCTGGGGGCTGATCAGCCAGGATTTGGCGGGCGTAGTGAACGTTGAAGCGCCAGAAGTCGATCAGTTCGCAGGAGGCGTCGATCTCGGCTTGGTAGGCGGTCTTGCTCTGCCCCAGCATGGTGGCCGCGTTGATGCGCGCCCGCCACGGTCCGGCCAGCAGATCGGCCGCCTTCAGCAGGATCGCTCCACGGTCGTCGAAGCTGAGATCGCGCCACCCGGGAGCGGCATCCTTCGCCGCCTGCACCGCTGCCTGCGCGTCGGCCACCGTTGCATTCTTGAGAGTGCCCAGAACCTTGCGGTGGGCGTGCGGTTGACGCACCGCGATCGCGCGGCCACCGCCCATCACGCGCTTTCCACCAATGGTGTGGGGCAGGTCCACCTGGTCGGCGGCCAGCTCAGCGAGCGCGACCTCGATCCTGGCTCGCTCCGGGCTACCCGGCGCATAGTCGAGCACCGTCTCGTTGATCGGGGTGGGCGTGGTGGTCACTGCGTCCATGAAAGGGGGCTCCTTGTGGGTGCGGATGGACAGAGGTCGTGTCCACCATCGTCGCAGAGCCGAACGTCAGTGCGCGCTCAGCAGGCCACGCAGCAGGTTCAGTTCTGTCGCGTCGAACCAACTCAACTCGATCTCCGCATCGGGTTCCGACTCGTACGCAGCCAGATCGATCAGGTGAAAACTGGCGAATCGAGCTAACGGAAGGGGCCCGCGAATCTCGACTTGGGCATCACCGGTGTCGGCCAGCACGGCCGCGGTGGCCAGATCCGCGGCACCCACCACGAGCACGCCATGACCGATGGCGTAGGCGGCCGCCTCCTGGCAGGCCGCGAACTCGTGCACCTCGACGTCGTCACCACCGACGGCGGCACGCACCGCCTCGGTCACCGCGAACGCTCCCAAGGGCGGACTCGGCAGCTGCCGGTCACTGGCCAGCGCGGCGAGGGCCGCGTCGTCCAACGGCAGGTAGATCCGTTCGGTGGTCATGGTGATCTCCTCAGCTGTCCGCGACGAGTTCATTGACGGCCTCGACGATGCATTGGCCGAGCATCTCAACGTCGGACATCGCATCGCGGTCGGCGGTCAGACCGAAGAACATCCGACCGTTGTACGACGTCAGCCCGATCGCCAGAGCCTGCCGCTTCGCCAGCGGGATGACCGGGTAGGACTCGGTCATCTTCGCGTCGGCGGCATAGAGGTCATGCTGCGGGCCGGGAACGTTGGTGATCACCAGGTTGAACATCCGACGCGACATCGCGCCGCCCAACCGGGCGCCCAGGGAGTGGATGGTCGCCGGAGCGAAGCCAGCCAGGCTACTGAGCGACCGCGCCGACACCGCCGAACGCGAATCGACCTGCTGCTGCATCGAGTAGGCGACCTGATGCAGGCGCATCCGCGCATTGGGTTCCCCGACCGGGAGGTCGACGAAACAAGCAGTCACCTGCTCCTGCTCGGCGGACGAACCGGCTGCGGCGTCGCGGTGGATGCTGACGGGGACCATCGCGCGCACGGTCGCGCCGGTGTCGACGGCTTCTCCCCTGGCCAGCAACCAGGCGCGCAGGCCGCCGGTGATCGCGGCGAGGACGACGTCGTGGACGGTGACGTGTTCGTTGCTGTTGCCGCGGGTCACGTTGTTGCGGACCCGTTGATACGCGGCGAGGTCGGTTTCGAGCATCACGTAGCGCCGGTAGGCCCCGACATGGGCGCGTAGCGGGCTGTCCGGCGCCGGCCGGGCGGCGCTGCGCGCGAGGGTGCCGACCACGTCGACGGCTCCGGTGACCACCCGTCGACCCAAATCATCGACGTTCGTGACCACCTTGGCGGTGTCGCGCACGACCTGTCCCGGCCGGCGTACGAGCGTCAGGACATTGTCGGCGAGAAGTTCCAGCGCGGTGGGCGCGGGTCGCGGCTTCCAGGTGTGGGGAATCTCGTCTTCGCGCCCGGCCCCCAGGTCGACGATCACCTGACCGATGTCGATGGCGTTGACCCCGTCGACCAGCGCTTCATGGGTTTTGGTGACGATCGCGAAGTTGCCGCCGCTCAGACCCTCGACCAGGTAGAGCTCCCAGAGTGGACGGTCGCGATCGAGGGCGCGGGACTGGATCCGGCCGACGAACTCCTCCAACTGAGCGGGGGTTCCCGGCTTCGGCAGGGCGGACCGCCGCACGTGATAGGTGATGTCGAAGTTCTGGTCGTCGACCCAGAGCGGGTTGCTGATCCGCACCGGAGCCAGCTGGACCCGCTGCCGATAGCGGGGCACGAACGCAATACGGTTCGCGACGAGCTTCAGCAGGTTGTCGTAGTCGAAACCGCCCTCGGGCGGCTCGAACACCATCACCGACCCGACGTGCATCGGCGTGGTGGCGTCCTCCAGATATAGGAAGGACGCGTCGAGGGAACTCAATCGGTCGGCCACGCGCGCCAGTCTCTCACCCGGTGCGCTGCCATCGCCCTGAGCGCCGGATACCGGTCTGCGCCGGTGGCCTTCCACCGAGCTGACGGGCCAGCGTTGCGATCGCGCGCAACGCCACTGACCCAGGCGCGTGTTCGTGCAGGGTGCGCCCCTCCAGCAGGGCAGCGCCCAGGGCGTCACGGTCGTCCGGGACCAGCAGCGGGTCGACCCCGGCAAACCGAGCCAGCGCATCGCGTACGGCGGATTCGGCGCCTCGGCCGGACGCTGCACGCCCGACTTTGGTCACCACGATCGTCGGCTCCACTGAGGTCATCCCCGGCAAGTCCTCCAAACTGCGCACCAGCCGGGTGAGTCCGATCGGGTCCGCGGCGGCCACGACGACGACCGCGTCGGCTTGCTCCACCACGGTTCGGGTGGCCATGTTGCGTTGCGGGGCGAGGGTGTCGTAGGACAGTTCCTCGTCGGTCTCGATCGGGGGCGCGAGGTCCACCACGATGTGGCGGTGCAGGGCCCGCGCGGTCGACAACACGTTCTCCAGCGCCGCCGCTCTCAGCTCCGGCCAGCGGTCGGCGCGCGGCAGGCCGGTCAGGATCCGCAAATGCGGGGAGACCAGCGGCGCGACCCCGGCGAAGGAAATTGTGTCGAGGCGACCCGCTTCGGCCAGCCGCGTCGCGGCAGCCACTCCCGGCGCCTCGTCGAGCACGCCGAACAATTGGGCTTGGCTCGCACCGTACGTGTCGGCATCGAGCAGCAGCGTATCGTCGCCGCCCGCGGCCAGCAGGGCAGCCAGGTTGGCTGCGACGACCGAGCGTCCGGGAGCGCCACCTGTTCCCCAAATAGCAATGATCCGGCCGCGATCGTCCGCCGTGTTCTGGTCTTGGTCGTCCCCCGGCTCCCGCAGACCAGGCGTCGAATCGACCGGTTGGGCCAATGCTGCTGGAGCCGACGAAGCGGCGCGCACCACCGCGGCCACCAATTCCTCGCCCGCTACCGAATCGAGCAGGACATCGGACACACCCCATTCGCGCAGTCGCCGCTCCCCCGCTTCATCGGAGTGGACACCGAGGAGGGCGACACCATGCCGACGTACGTCCTGGATGCTCGAGCGATCCAGGCCGGGCAGGTCAGCAGAGACAAGCGCAACGTCGGCATGACCGGCCGCGCAGACGGCAACGACCTCCGCCAGGTCGACGCAACGACGCACCAGACTCAACTCGACGGACCCGCCGAGCAACGCCGCCAGTCGGGCCTCAGCCGCCGCTGTGACACCGGTGATCACCGCGATCGTCATCAGTCACCCTTCATCGGCGACCCGGCGGCCGGCACCAGGGTGATCCGCGATCCACCGTTCATGGCGGCAATCAGCGACGCCACTTTGCTCTCTGGGACCAGCACCGACACTTGGTCGCCACCGGCGGAAACGCTGAGGCCGGAGCGGTCACCTGGGACCCGTTGCACCATCGCCCGCTCGACCTCCCGGCTGGGTGGCCGGAAGTCGTCCGTTGCTGTGCTGCCCGGGGTCTTGGCGGCGATCCATACGTCGACGACCGAACCTCGTACGAGGGCGGCGGCTCCCGATCCGCCGACCGGCAGCGCGATCGAACGCACACCAACCGAAGCCACGGAGCCGACGGCACTGCGCGGCAGCAGTTCGCCCGCACGCACCTCGCGCAGCACGGTTCCGCCGGGGCGCGCCGCACCGACGAAGTAAGCCTGTCGTCCGGTGTCGAGTCGCACCTTGACGACCTCGACGTCGTTGACCCCCACGGTGTCGCCTGGCAATAGGACGTGTTTGGCGCGAACAACTTGCACCGAATCGTCGAAGTGGGCCAGCGTCAGCGCTCCGGCGAGCATCGCGACCAACACCATGATGACGCCGGCCACCAGCCGCCCGTCTCGCCACGACGGCCGTCGCATCCGGTTTGCCACGCGGTTGCCGCTGGGTTCGTCCTTGTCGGTTCGTCGTTCTGCCATGTTGTTCCTCCCATGCCCGGCCCGCGGCCGAAACTCCCGCGCACATGATGAGTGCAGTTCCACGGCGTACGGGGAAATGCACAGGTAAAGAGTTCGCCAAGTCGTCCCTGCCGTCGCATGAGTCACAATGGACGCGTCACCCCCCGCGCCGGCTCACCACCGACACCCGTGAACACCGAGAGGAACGCCGTGCCGACCCGCTTTCTGCAGATCACCGATGTCGCCGAAACCCTCAACGTTTCGGCCCGGCAGGTCTACGCACTGATCAACAGCGGTGAACTCCCGGCGATCAAAGTCGGCAAGTCGTGGCGTATCGAAGCGGCCGAGCTGGAGTCCTACATCGATCGCGCCTACGCGGACACCCGAACGCGTGTGGAGTCCGGCACCCTCACCGAATCTGACTGAGCCGAATCTGACTGAGCCGAATCTGACTGCGCTGCAGCGCGATTCCTGCCCATTAACGGTCAGGAGATGCGGCGAACGACCGCGATCGACGCCCACGGGATCGTCTGCCGACTGGTCACCACAGCCGTCCGGCGTACGGCGTCGGCAGGATGCAACGCCACGTCCAGGTGATCAGCGCCCACCAGGTCAATCGTGCCGATCCACACTCCGGCGTCAACGTCGTGAACTGCGACGACGCTGCGGTCGCGAGAGATGCCGCGCAGGGCGACTCCGAGGCCGAACGATCGGGTGATCCCGCCACCGGCATCAACCCGGCGCGGCAGGTCGCTGACGCCGCGGATCGCGGCGGTGGGCAACACCGCGGCGCCCCGCCCAGATTCCTCCACCGCGACCCAGTCACGCCCGACGTCCGTGAGTTGGCCGGTTACCTGACCGGCCTTGGTGTGCAACACCACCGACTTCCCCAAACCGGACGCCAATCGGTCGACCCAGCCGATCCCCGCCCGTTCGGAGCGCACCAACTCGGCGATTTCCGCGGCCCGTTCGCCACGGGCGGCCTCTTGAAGTTGGGCCTCAAGGTCGGCGAACAGGTCATCCCAGCGCATGGCGGGAAGGGTATCCCGCCACATCCGCCAAAATTCGATCCTGTTAATCCCCGTTTCTGCTCCGTGATGACGTTTAGTGTCGCTTTATGACCTCTCACGACATACTCCGCCGACGGGCGCGCAGCCTCGCCCGGCTGTTGACGGCCGGAACGGCCGTGGTGCTGATCGTTCTGGCGCGGGTGCCCTTGCCCCTGCCAACAGACGGGCCGACCGGAGTCTGGGTGACCGCGCTGCGGTGGGCGTTGGTCGTAACCCTCATCTGGGCCGTCGCCACCTGTGCGAGCGCCGCCCACCATCTGCGCGAAGAGCGTCGCCAGGCTCCTGCGTCGCAAATGACGGGGCGCCTCGTCGCACTGCTGCTGGTCGTTGCCGGATGGACGATGAACGGATCGGCCCAGGCGACCACCAGCGCGGCGCCGGTCGCGGCTGTTCGAGTCTTGCCCGCACCCGTCGACCCGCTGATGGGACCGATGGCACCGATTCCGCTACCAGCCCAGCAGCCTGCCAACTGCGCACAACCGAGTCCCGACTGGTTACCGGCCAAGCCACCGGCAGTCCGGCCGGCCGATCGCGACCCCCTGATGATGTCTTGCACGCGAGACTCCGACGAGCCGGCGACAGTCGTCGTACGCCGGGGCGACACGCTCTGGTCGATCGTTGCCCGCCACCTCGGACCAGGGGCCGACCCCGAGACGATCGCCGTCGCCATCCCCACCTGGCATGCCACGAACCGCGCGGTGATCGGCGCCGACCCGAATCTGCTGCTGGTGGGTCAAGTGTTGAGCGTCCCGGCCGCCGGGGGCGCGTCATGAGCGCCATCCCCGCCGTCGAGCCGGCCCCCATCTTGCTGCCGCCCATCGCGACTCGCCCAAGCCATCTGCGCCTGGTGGGCCAAAGCGCCCTGGCGGTGGACTTCCGTTGCCGAACCGAGGATCCGGAATTCGGACCACAGGGGACGCCCACTGCCGCCCTCCCCGATCCGGCGCAGTGGTCGCATCGAATGCTGCTCGGCTTCCTGGAGGTGTGGAGTGGCCTGCGGCCGCCGAACCAGATCGAGGCCTGCTTCGGCCTGGAGATGCGCGAACGAATCCGGCGCGCCCATGCCACTGCTGCCCGTCGCGGCGCCAGCCGAGCCCATCCCAGCAGGGTGCTCCGCATCCGAGTCTGCGAGCCGGCCGACGGCGTGGCCGAGGTGTCAGCGGTCGTGCAGGATCGGGGCCGGGTGCACGCGATCGCGATGCGCCTCAACGGATGCGATGGTCGCTGGCGGGTGACCCTGCTGGAAATGGCATGATTGCAAACACTTCTTTGCAAATGTTTCTTTGCGGTCTACCCTGGTGCCATGACCGACCACCAATTGCGGCCCGACGTCGCTCAGTTGCGCGCCCTTGGCCATCCGGTCCGACTTCGCATCATCGGTCTGCTGCGCAGCGATGGTCCGGCGACCGCAACCGGCCTGGCCACCCGGCTCGGGCTGAACAGTGGCGCCACGTCGTATCACCTGCGGCAACTCGCCCAGGCCGGGTTGATCGAGGACGACCGCGATCGTGGCGATGGCCGCGACCGCTGGTGGAAGGCCTCCCACGACCGCACCTACACCTCCAGCGCAGGGGTCCAAGATCCCGCGGCACTCGCGGCCCTGCGCGGCTACCACAACACGGTTGTTGCGGCGATGCAGGGCCACGTCGATGAGTCGGTGGCCGAACGGGCCGACCTCCCCCTCGCCTGGCAAGACACGCTCGACGCGAGCGACTGGCGCATCACGCTGACCCCGGCTCAGGCCGACGAGGTCTCCGAACGCCTGCACCGAGTGCTGGATGAGGCGATGGTCGAGTTCGCCGACCAAGAACACAACCAACCCGACGGCGAGCCCGACGACCTCGCGCCGATCGTGTTCCACCTCCACGCCTTCCCGGCACCCGGAGCGATCACCGCTCCCGGAGCCGATAGATGAGCCGCCGCCCGTTCGTCGGACTCGTGATTGCCGAGGCATGCTCGGTGACCGGTTCCCGGCTGGCCCAGATCGCGGTGCCCTGGTTGGTGCTCACCCTCACCGGATCGGCCACCTGGACCGGCGCGGCCGGCTTCGTCGAGATGCTTCCCTATGTCGTCGGGAAGGCGCTCGGCGGACCAATCATCGATCGAATCGGCGCGAAACGCGTTGCGGTGTGGTGCGATTCGATGAGCGTGCCGCTGATCGGCGCCATCCCCTTGGTCCACGCCACGGGTCACCTCGGGCTTCCACTGATCTCGTTCATCGCCGCGCTCGTCGGCACCGTACGAGGCCCGGCCGACGGCGCGAAATCGGCATTGGTCCCGGCGGTAGCCCGCGATGGTGGCCTGCCACTCGAACGTGTCACCGGTGTGCTCGGCACCGTCGAACGACTTGGCAGCAGCCTCGGCGCCGCGTTCGCCGGCGCCCTGATCGCGGCCATCGGCGCCGCCCCAGCCCTTGCGCTGGATGCTGTCGCGCTCGCGCTCTCGGCCCTACTGGTCGCGCGTACGGTCCCGGCTGCTGAACCCGCCACCACGCACGAGCCGTACGCAGCAGCCTTGCGCGGCGGTTGGCGTTTCCTGCGTACGGACGCGGTGTTGGTCGGGATCTCGACGATGGTCGCCCTCACCAACCTGCTCGATCAGGCCTACTCCGCGGTGTTGCTGCCGGTCTGGGCGCGCGAGACCGGCCATTCGGTCGGCACCGTCGGGCTGCTGTTCGCCGTCTGGTCGGCCGCGTCGGTCGGCGGGGCCATCATCGCCGCGCTGACCGGCGAGCGACTACCGCGCCTGCCGGTCTATCTGGTGGCTTTCCTGTTCGCCGGGCTCCCCCGCTTCGCCGCGCTGGGCAGTGGCGCTGGCCTGCCCATCGTTCTGGGCGTCCTGGTGATCGGCGGGTTCGCTTCCGGGTTCATCAACCCGATCCTGTCGGCGGTGGTCTTCGAACGAATCCCGGACCATCTCCTGGGCCGGGTGAGCACCCTCAATACAGCGCTGTGCTGGTCGCTGATCCCGTTCGGTGGCCTGCTCGGCGGCCAGCTGATCAACACCGGAGGCGTGCGGAGTGCGCTCTGGGTGGTCGGCGTTGCCTACTTCGCGGTGACCCTGCTGCCCCTGGTCCATCACGGCTTCCGCGGTTTCAGCAGTCGTCCCCTGGCAGCTGCAACGCCGAAGTCCGCGTGAATTGCTCACGCGGACTTCGTCGTTGATCTGAACCCGGACCTGCCGGGCGCTCACGTCACTTCTTGGTCTTCTGCTTCTTCTTGGCCTTCGCCCGGGCTCGGCGCTCCGCGCGCGGCAGGCCGCCGTCCTCGTCGAGCATCCGACCCTCTTCGTCGACGGCGTGAGAGTGGGCTTGGCCATCTTCGCCGGGCGCGGTCAACGTCATCTTCTCGCTCGAACGCTGGGGCAGATTCGCCTTGACCTCGTTCGGGTCGACATCGACATGGAAGAGGTTCTGCACCGCTTCCTCCTTGATGCCGTCATTCATCGCCGAGAAGAGCTGGTAGCCCTCCCGCTGATACTCGACCAGCGGGTCGCGCTGGGCGAACTGGCGCAGGCCGATGCCCTCCTTGAGATAGTCCATCTCATAGAGGTGCTCGCGCCACTTGCTGTCCAGCACCGACAACACCACGCGCCGCTCAACCTCACGGGTGACCTCCTCGCCCCAGGCCTGCTCGCGCGCGTCGTAGGCGTGCTGGGCGTCGGAACGAATCTCCTCGGAAAGGACGTCGGCGGTCAGGCCGCCACGGCCACCCACTTCGTCCTCGATCTCCTGGATCGTCAACGTGATCGGGTAGAGCTCCTTCAACGCGCTCCAGAGCTGGTCGAGATCCCAGTCGTCGGAGAATCCGGCAGCCGTGGCACCGTCGACGTAGGCGTCGACGACGTCGTTGATGAACCGACGGACCTGGGGCTCGAGGTCTTCGGTGCCCTCAAGCACCTTGCGGCGCTCGTCGTAGATCGTCTCGCGCTGGCGGTTGAGAACGTCGTCGTACTTCAGCACGTTCTTGCGGATCTCGAAGTTCTGCGCCTCGACGCTGGTCTGCGCGGAGGCGATCGACCGGCTGACCATCTTGGATTCGATCGGAACTTCGTCTTCGATCCGGGCGCTCTGCATGAACCGGTCGACCAGGGCCGCGTTGAACAACCGCATCAGGTCGTCCTGCAGCGACAGGTAGAACCGACTCTCGCCCGGGTCACCCTGACGGCCGGCGCGACCGCGCAGCTGGTTGTCGATACGGCGCGACTCGTGACGTTCGGTGCCCAGAACGTAGAGGCCACCCAGTTCGAGCACCTCGGCATGCTGCGCCTCGACCGACTTCTCGGCCTTGGCCAGCGCCTCATCCCATGCGGCTTCGTATTCCTCAGGGGTCTCGACCGGGTCGAGACCCTTGCGCTTGAGCGCCGACACCGCGATGTGTTCGGGGTTTCCACCGAGCATGATGTCGGTGCCTCGACCGGCCATGTTGGTGGCAACAGTGACGGCGCCCTTGCGGCCCGCCTGGGCGATGATGTTCGCCTCCTGCTCGTGGAACTTCGCGTTCAGCACCTCATGCGGGACACCCTTACGGCGCAACTGCTCCGAAAGGTATTCCGACTTCACGACCGAGGTGGTGCCGACCAGGACCGGCTGGCCCTCCTTGTGTCGCTCGACGATGTCGTCGACGACCGCTTTGAACTTGGCTTCCTCGGTGCGGTAGATCAGGTCCTGCTGGTCCTTGCGGATCATCGGCTTGTTCGTCGGGATGGTGACGACGCCCAGTTTGTAGATCTGGTGCAGCTCGGCGGCCTCGGTCTGGGCCGTTCCGGTCATGCCGGAGAGCTTGTCGTACATCCGGAAGTAGTTCTGCAAGGTGACCGTGGCCATGGTCTGGTTCTCGTTCTGGATCTCCACACCCTCCTTGGCCTCGATCGCTTGGTGCATGCCCTCGTTGTAGCGGCGACCGGCCAGCATGCGGCCGGTGTGTTCGTCGACGATCAGGATCTCGCCGTTCGCGACGACGTAGTCCTTGTCCTTCTTGAACAGCTCCTTGGCCTTGATGGCGTTGTTCAGGTAGCCGATCAAGGGGGTGTTCGAGGCTTCGTAGAGGTTCTCGATGCCGAGGAGATCCTCGACCTTTTCGATCCCCGACTCCATGATGCCGACGGTCTTCTTCTTCTCGTCGATCTCGTAGTCACCGTCGCCCGGCTGGTTCTCGCCGGCCTTGTTCGGCGCGCAGTCGAGGTGCTCGACGATCTTGGAGAACTCGACGTACCAGCGGGTGGCACCGTCGGCCGGACCGCTGATGATCAGCGGGGTGCGGGCCTCATCGATCAGGATCGAGTCGACCTCATCGACGATCGCAAAGCTGTGGCCGCGCTGCACCAGTTCGTCGGTCGACCACGCCATGTTGTCGCGCAGGTAGTCGAAGCCGAACTCGTTGTTGGTGCCGTAGGTGATGTCCTTCAGATACTCGGCCCGGCGCTGATCGGGCGTCATCGACGACAGGATGCAGCCGGTCTCCAGGCCCAGCAGTCGGTGGACACGACCCATCAGTTCGGACTGGTATTCGGCGAGGTAGTCGTTCGTCGTGACGACGTGGACTCCCTTGCCGCTCAACGCATTCAGGTAGGACGGCAGAGTCGCGACCAGGGTCTTTCCCTCACCGGTGCGCATCTCGGCGACGTTGCCGAGGTGGAGCGCCGCTCCACCCATCAGCTGCACGTCGAAGTGTCGCTTGCCAATCGTGCGGACGCTCGCCTCCCGGACGGCGGCGAACGCCTCCGGCAGCAGGTCGTCAAGGGTTTCCCCGTCGGCCAGTCGCTTCCTGAACTTGTCGGTCTCTTCGCGCAGTTCTGCGTCGGTGAGGCCCTTGAAGTCGTCCTCCAGCAGGTTGACCTGCGTCGCGAGGCCCTGCAGTCGCTTGACGGTGCGACCTTCTCCGGCCCGCAGGACCTTCTCGACAACCTTCGGCACTTCTTGCTCCTCCGTAGTGGACAGACCCATCAAGACTAGACGCCCAGCGTGGGCCGGCAGACCAACGGCCCTCGGGCGGCCAGGGTTCCCGCTCGTTATTGAGTCGCGCTTCGGCGCTGGCTCTGATTGGTTGGCAGTATGCAGGCTGCCCAGATTCCGCTGCTCACCGACGGTCTCGTACGGCTGCGCGCCCACCGCGCAGACGACGCCGCCGGACTCATCGCCTTCGCGAACGATCCGCGAGCCATGCGCTGGGTCCCGCTCCCCCACCCGTACGGGCCCCAGCAGGCCGGCGAATTTCTACAGCGAACCCGCGCTCACTGGGCCGATGACCCGGCTCACCCGGTGTGGGCGATCGAGGTCGACGGGCGATTCGCCGGGGGTATCAACCTGCACCCACGGGGGCCCGGCAGCTACGAGGTTGGTTTCTCCGCGACGCCGGAGGTCCGAGGCCGCGGCATCGTCGGCCGGGCAGCAGCGTTGGTTTGTGACTACGCGTTCGCAGAACTTGGCGCGAAGACCGTCACCTGGCGCGCTGCCCGCGGCAACTTCGCCTCTTGGCGGGTGGCCTGGTCGGCCGGATTCGCGTTGGACGGGTGGGTTCCGGCGATGCACCACGACACCTTGGGTGAGCACCTTGATGGGCTCTGGTTCGGTCACGTACATGCCGAGGAGCCGCGCTCTCCGCGACATCCGTGGTGGGAACCGGCGGGGCTGAGCGGCGAGCGGGTGGTGCTACGCGCTTGGCGCGACGACGACCAGATCGAGGCAGGGCCGGCCAGCGACGTCAGGATGACCGCGCAGGACCTGCCGACCGCCGCGACCTTTGCGGACTGGCTGCTCGACCGGCGTGAAGACATAGCTGCTGGCCGTGCCGTGCACTGGTGCATCGCCGACCGGGAAACCGACGGTGCGCTCGGCCACCTGCAGATCGGTCAGCTCAACGAGGAGTTCATCCGTGGCAGCGGCGCGGTCGCGTATTGGCTGTTACCGGCCGCGCGCGGTCGCGGCCTCATCCAGGAGGCCCTCGACCTGGCGATTCCGCATGCCTTCGCCCCTCGCACTGATCTGGCGGGCATCACCGGTCTGGGCCTGCGCCGGCTGCAGGCCGGCATCGACAGTCGCAACCGGGCCTCTCGGCGCACCCTGCTGCGAGCGGGCTTCCGGTTCTGGGGCTCTGAGCGTGAGGTGCTGGGCTACGACAGCGACCACGGCCACGACGCCGAGTCGTTCGAGTTGCTCGCCAGCGATGACCGAGACGGTCAACGCGTCACTCCGCTCGAGGTGCCCGAACTATGCACCGAACGGCTGCTGCTGCGCGCCTGGGGTCCAGCCGACACCCCGCGCCCCGACCAGGTCACCGATCCCGACGCGCGGCGCTTCATGTCGAACGAATTACCCACTGCAGCAACTTTTCCGGCCTCGCTGCGCCGCCGTGAGCAGGCCTCAGACCGGGGCAACCAACTCAGCTGGTGCATCACCGATCGAGCGACGGGCGACGTGCTGGGGAATGTCGCACTGTTCTCGATCGGCGATGGCACGGCCGGAAACGCCGAGCTGGGTTATTGGTTGTGGCAGTCCGCGCGGGGCCGCGGGATTGCGGCCGAGGCGGCGGCCGCGGTGGTCGAGCATGCCAAAGGTGCCATGGGGCTGACGCGGCTACATGCGGAGACCGACCTGGCGAATATCGCCTCCCAGCGCATCCTGCGGCGGCTGGGCTTCGAGCAATGGGGCACCGACCATGCCGCCTACACCAACGCCGACGGGTCGGTCACCGATGGCGCCCACTTCGAGTTGCTCGACCGGGAGTAACTCCGGCTCAGCCCTTCAGGGCGGCCTCGATATCGGCGACTAGCTCTTCGGGCTTGGTCGTCGGCGCATAGCGGGCGATCACCTGACCATCGCGACCGATCAGGAACTTGGTGAAGTTCCACTTGATCCGGCCGCCGAGGAGGCCACTCTTGCTGGCGCGCAGCCAGGCGTAAAGCGGGTGGGCATTCGCGCCGTTCACCTCGACCTTGGCCATCATCGGGAAGGTGACGTTGTAGGCGGTGCTGCAGAAGGTGGCGATCTCCTGCTCGTCGCCCGGCTCTTGATGACCGAACTGGTCGCACGGGAATCCGATGACCGCCAGGCCACGCTCACTGAACTGTTGGTGCAGCTGCTCCAAGCCTTCGTATTGCGGGGTGAAACCGCACTTGCTGGCGGTGTTGACGACCAGGACAACGTCACCGAGGTAAGAGCCGAGGTCCACGGGTGACCCGTCGATGGTGGTCGCGTCGAAGTCCGCAATGGTTGTCATGTCAGCCACGCTAGCCCCGTCCGATCAGGTCGGGTCAGGCACTGCCGGCTCGAGCTCGGCCACCGGCTCGCCGATCTTGACCAGAACCACACCGGCGAGGATGAGCAGGCCGCCGGCCAGCTGCACCCAACCGGGCTGCTGGCCCAACAACAGGCGGGCGTAAGCAAGCGAGAAGAGAACCTCGAGCAGCGCAACGAAACTCGACACTCGCGAACCAAGCGCCCGCGAAGCGGCAATTCCGCTGACGTAAGCCAGCGCCGCAGTGACGACGCCGAGAGTGAGAACAACGACCCACCACGGGGTGGTCATGCCCTCAAAGGCGACCGCGGAACCCGACGTCGAAAACGGGGTCAGGCCCAGCAGGCAGGTGATCGCTAGACCAATCGACCCCACCCACAGACCCCCACCGGCCAAGACCAGCGGCGGCAGAGTCGATTCCTTCGCGCCCAGCACGAAGTAGGTCGCGGCCCCAACCATTGCCCCCAGCGCCCACAGCATCCCGACGACGTCTGCCGACGCGCCGGACACAAGGTCCAGCACCAGCACCAACCCCACGATCGCGACGAGCGCACCGCCGGTGGTGAGGGCGCTGGGGCGTTGCCCGTGACGAACCCAGAGGTAGCCGACGACCACGATCGGTGCGACATATTCGACGAGCAGCGCCATCGCGACCGGCATGGTTCGTACGGCGTAGAAATAGGTGACCTGGCAACCCGCCACCGCGACGACGCCATAGGCAACGACCAGACCGGCGTTGTCGCGCAGCAGCCCCCACCGGCCGTGCAACGCGATCGCCGAGGGCACCGTCAACACCACCGACGCCACGGTGATCCGCAGCAGTACGGCGGCGGCCGGCGACCAGCCGGTATCGAGCAGTCCCCGCGCGAGGCTGCCAGACATGCCGAACGACGCGGCCGAGATCAGGGCAAAAAGCAGGCCCGCCCGGGCCGGGTTCGCAACCCGCGCGTCATGAGTCACAGCAGCCATGACACATGACGCTAGGGCGATCCTCGGTAAGGTGTCAACATGCGCTTTGCTCATGACACCGAGCCCGCCCTGCGGGCCGCCGTGGTGCTGGTCAATTCGGCATCCGACCCCGACACGATGAGCTCGCTCGAGCAGTTGCGGGAGTTCTATCGCGCCGAGGGCTACACGGGTCGACCGCCGCGAACGAACGCGGACCTCGACGGCGTACGGCAGGCGCGTCCGCGGCTGCGCGCGCTGCTCACCGCGCAACGTGACGAGGCCGCAGATCTGGTGAACGAGATCCTCGCCGACATCACCACCAGCCCGCGGTTGCGTCGCCACGACGACCTCGACTGGCATCTGCACATCGTCGATGACAACGCGGACCTGCACGTTCGAATCCTTGCCGAGACCGCAATGGCGGTGACCGACTTGATTCGGGCCGACGAGTTGAGTCGTCTGCTGGTGTGCGCAGCGGAGGACTGCGACGGGATCGTGCTGGACCTCACGCGCAACCGATCGAAGATCTTCTGCTCCCCCAGCTGCAGCAATGGCACGGCAGTGGCCGCCTACCGCGAACGTCAGCGGAAGGCGGCCACCTGAGCCGTCGGGTCACTCGTCGCCGATGGTGACCAATTCGGCTTCTTCGACAGAGCCGCGCCGGGGCGCGCCATGGCCGGCCTCACGGTCGACGTGGGCGTAATCGGCTCGACCCGAGACGAGCAACAGCCCACCAAGGATGACCGCCACGGCACCGATCCAGAACGGAAGGTGCACATTGTGTTCACCGACCTTGCTGGCCAGGTAGGGCGCGATCGCGCCGCCACCGAAACGCACGAAGCTGTACGCAGCCGACGCCACCGGACGCTCGACCGGCGCCGCCTTCATCACCAGCTCGGTGACCAGCGTGTTGTTGATGCCGAGGAAGAAACCGGCGACGACCACACAACCAGCCAGGACGAAGCGATGGTCGGTGAACACGGCCATGACGGCGAGTACCACCGCGAATCCGGCGAGCGCCGTGCAGGTGGCTGTGACCGTTCCGATCCGTCGCTGCACCCATGGCGCCACGAAGACCGAGGACAACGCGAGCAACACACCCCAGCCGAAGAAGACGAAGCCGACCTGAGTCGCGGTCATCTCCAGCGGGAACGGGGTGAACGCCAGGAGCGTGAAGAAGCCGAAGTTGTAGAGCAGCGAGGTGAGGGCGACGCGCAACAGCGCGCGGTGACGCAATGCGCGCAACGGCTCGAGCACCGAACTGGACTTCCCCGAAGGCGGCGTCTCGGGCAGCAACACGGCCACGACGATGACCGCGATGACCATCAGGACTGCGACGCCGAAGAACGGGCCGCGCCAGGAGATGGCGCCGAGTTGGCCACCGATCAACGGCCCGGTCGCAATGCCAACCCCGAGGGCGGCTTCGTAAAGGATGATCGCTTCGGCGATCGAACCGCTGGCGGACCCGACGATCGCCGACAAGGCGGTGGCCACGAACAGCGCGTTCCCCAGGCCCCAGACCGCGCGAAAACCGACCACTCCCCCGATGGAGTTCATCATTCCGGCGGCGCCCGAGCCGACGATGATCACCACCAGCCCAATCAGCAGCGTGCGCTTGGCGCCAAAGCGGCTACCCACCCATCCGGTAATGAGCATCGCCACCGCCGTGACGGCCATGTAACTGGTGAAAAGCAACGACACCTGTGACGGAGTTGCTCGCAGGTCGGCAGCGATGGATTTCAGGATCGGGTCGACCAGCCCGATACCCATGAACGCAATGACCGAGGCAAACGCGACGGCCCAGACCGATTTCGGTTGACGCCACACAGCAGTCAGGGCTCCTTTCAAGAGGACCCGACTACTGTATAGCTACACTATCTATACTTCAAGCAGGCAGAACCACGTCGCTCAATTCCAGCCAGTCGGCCATCGATCGCAGGTTGGCCACCAACGCTTCGCGGGCGCTCGCGGGCGTCGACGGCTCCCATCCGATGCGCAGGGCGCGCAACGCGCTCTGGCCACGGTCCGCTTTGAGATCGACCCGTCCGACCAACTCGCCGCGATGCAGGAACGGCAGGACGTAGTAGCCGTGGATCCGCTGCTCGGCGGGGGTGTAGATCTCGATGCGGTAGTGGAAATCGAAGAGCTCGTGGGCGCGTTCGCGCTGCCACACCAGCGAGTCGAAGGGACTCAGCAACGCTTCGGCTTCGCTGCGTCGCGGCCGCTTCGCCTCGGCATGCAGATAGACGGGTCGCTTCCAGCCGCGCACCTCCACAGGCCGCAGTTCGCCGTCGGCCACCAATTGATCGATCGCCGGACGAGCTTGAGCCCCCTTCAATCTGAAGTAGTCGCGTAGACACAGTTCACTGCCGATGCCGTGGGCTCGCGCGGCGATCCGGATCAACTCGACGAACGATTCCTGCGCCGATGGGCGGGCGGCGGGAACGGCCGCCGCCCGGGCAGCCACCGGGAAGGTGCGTTCGACCGAGGCATAGCGGCGTTCAAACTGGGAGGTGCGCCCCGCGCTGGTGATCCGGCCGGCCCAAAAGAGATGTTCGAGCGCGCTCTTGACCAGGCTCCAGTTCCATCCCCAGTTGTCCTTCAGTCGTGGAACGTCGTGTTCGAGCCGCGCCTCCACCTCACGAGCGGTCAACGGACCTTGCCGCAGGACCTCTGCCTCGACGGAGGCCACCAGCTCTGGATGCTCAGCGGCGACCCGCTGCATTCCACCCCAGGAATCGGCGTCGGCGCGGCGCATCCGGAAGTCGAGATGCGGCCAGGTCGTCGGCGGAATGAGGCTCGCCTCGTGGGCCCAGTATTCGACCACCCGGCGGGGAGCCACGTCACGCGCACGATCCAACAGCGTGGTGTCGTAGGGGCCGAGCCGGGAGAAAAACGGCAGGTATTGGCTGCGCGCGAGCACGTTGACGCTGTCGATCTGGACGATCCCAACGCGGTCGATGACCCGCTGGACATGACGAGTTGTCGCCTCTGAGGGCGCCGGCCGTGGGTCGTGGAAACCTTGAGCAGCCACCGCGATTCGACGCGCCTGCGCCTTGCTGAGGGTCTCCGTCGGAGTGTGGACTTCCATGGTGCTCAGCAGCGTACGGCCGACCGGTGACAACCACACCGGAGCGCCGGCCGAACCGAAGGGTTCGACCGGCGCTCACTCATTGGTGGTCGGGGGCGCTCAAGCAGATTCGCCGTCGGCCATTTCCTCGTGGACATCCAGCGTCAGGAGTCCGTAGGACCAGCCTCGGCGGCGGTACACAACCGCAGGCTTGCCGGAGTCGGCATCGTGGTAGAGGTAGAAGTCGTGGCCGACTAGTTCCATGGCGTTGAGGGCCTGGTCAACGGTCATCGGTGCCGTGACGTGGACCTTCTCGCGCAACTCGACCGGGCAGTCCGCGTCGCCGCCAAGTTTGGCGATGTGATCGGGCAACGGCTCCTCGGCTGCCGACTCGATCGGTATGTTCTCGGCGTCGGCGAGTCTGGCCGTCGCGTCGTGGACCGACTTGGGTGTGCGGTGGTTGCCGTGATGGACCCGGCGCTTGTCATGCTGGCGACGCAATCGCTCACCGAGCCTGGTCATGGCGAGGTCGAGCGCGCCATAGGGGTCGTCAGCGCTTGCCTCAGCGCGAATCACGACGCGCTTGCCGAAACAGGTGATCTCCACCCGGTCGGCCTCTTTAGCCAAGCGGGGATTGGGTTCGTGGGACACCACGATTTCGCAGCGGGTGACCCGGGGGTCGAACTGCGAGACCTTCGAGAGCTTCTCCTCGATGTGGCGCTGAAAACGTTCCGGGACCGATGTGTGTCGACCGGTGACGGTGATCTCCATGAAATCTCCTCTGGTGAAAACAAAGAATCTTCGGACCTCACGTCCATTCCTCCGTGGCCACCACCCCCTCTCCGGGGCCGGAAACACAGCGGCGTTGCGACCACGAGGTGTCGCAACGCGCTTCCATGGCCCAACGCTAGCCCGCGGTGTCCGGGGAGTAAACAATCGGTGACAACGGGTTCTGTGAAGGCCCTCAATGCCGATCCAGCCGCAGCGTTGTCGCCGCGATCGCGAGCGCAGTCACCGACGTCGCCCCCGCGTCGCGAAGGGCCCTGGCCGACTCGGCGACGGTGGCGCCGGTGGTCACCACGTCGTCCACGAGCAGACATGCTCGACCGGCGACAGCGTGGGCTCGGAAGACACCGCTGAGGTTCGTCGCGCGTTCATCAGCTGACAGCCCGCCCTGGTCGGCGGCCGAGCGGGTGAAGCGTAGGCAACCCGTCGGGGCGAGTTCCAAGTGCCGAGGCGACCAGGCGCCACGAACCAGATCGCGGATCGGAACACACCCCCGCTCGCGCCGAGAGGAGGCCCGCGACGGCGCGGTGACGACCATGAGACGGCGCTCCGCGACCGCTGATCTGGTGTCGGAGTCGTGGTTCAACAGGCCGGACAGCCCGGCGCGCAGCAGCGCGTGCAGCGGCCCGGCCAGATCCCGGCGCCCGTCCTTGTACGCCGGGATTGCGCCACGCACCGGTCCGGCATAGTCCGCCTGAACCCAAGTGGCAGGCAGGTCGACCCCGGGGCGATCAACCCAGCCGAGGCTCTCCCGCGCGACGATGCCGGCCACCGTACGGTCGCAGTGTCGGCACCACCGGGCGCCCGGCACCGCGCAGCCACAACAGGTGCGCGGCACGCCCAGCTCCAACGTCGCGTCCAGGACCACGGTCAGCAGATCTCGCATTCCCGTAGTGCACCCGGCGGCCGGTTCAACCGCCAGCGCTGGCCACCGAACTGTGCAGATCACGCTCCGGGAGCCACGACACCGACCGTGTTGGGGAGGGTTCGCCAGCCACTGCCGACCCGGGCGATGACGGACGGGCGATTGGTGACGACGTAGACCTCGGAATCGCCGCGACCGGTGCCGATGATCTGCTGCGCACCGGGCACTTCACCCATCGAACTCGGGAAGCCGTTCAAGGGGACCTCGATCACCTGGGGCGACCCCTTCTCGACAGAGGCGCCGATCACCGCCAGCGTCACATCGTCCAACCAGGCGACATCGGCGACGTCGTAGACCGTGCGCGACACCACGACCGGGGTGGACAGGGCCGTCGGTTGGCCGTTGGCGTCGCGGACTACGTAGGACATCTGCAGCGTGGTCTTGCCCTTGCCGTCACCGGTCACCACCGCGACGCGTTGGCCGTCGCCGGCGACGCGGAGCGCAACGATCTGCGGGTCCTTCAACCACGGCACCGAGATCGGTTGCGGTCGGGCGGCCTGGCCAGCGGTGGTGTCGACCATCCACACGCCGGATCCGCTGCTGGTGGTGCGGTTCGGGCCGGTGTTGGACAGCGCGGTGCCACTGATCCACAACTCCCCCAGATCATCGAAACTGGGCCGGGTCAGCAGGCGAGCGAAGGTCGGGACCACGGCGACCTTGGTCGACCTGTCCCACCGCCCGAGGCTGTTGCGGTCACCGCTGACCCCCGCGAACTGATGTCCGTCGGCGGAGGCGGCCAGGAGATACCAGTTACGGCTGAGAATGGGTAGCGGCACGTTCTTCAACGGGTGGGTCGCCTCGTCGTTGGCCGACTCGTCGAGCCACGACAAGGTGTCACCGGTGCGGGTCAGCACCCCGTCGTTGGACGGCGTACGAAGTTCGTAGCCGACGTCGCTCGGCACCACCGGCGCGTCGGGCAGGGAAGCGGTGTCGAGGCGGGTGCCGCCCACCGTCAGTTCCACACGACGCACCCCGGACACCTGATTGAGGGTGGCCATCATCGCCGCCCAGAGTCCGGTTCGGCTGGGACTGTCGGCGCGCATCACGCCAGTGGTGAGGTCAACACTCGCGGTGCCGTCAGCGGCGACCGGCACGGCATCGACCGCGAGACGAGTACCACTGGGCACTCGGTTGAAGGCTGGTTGGGCGCTGCCATCGGACTGCTCACGCGGGAACCCGCGAAGCACGGCTCGAGCCAACGCGGTCGGCAGACCGGGCGCCGTGAAGTATTGCTCGTCGGGAACCAGCGTGTGCGTGAGCGTCTCTGCGAGATAGACGCGATACGGGGTGTAAATGCGCTCGAAATCGGTCTGGGTCAAATAGGGCCCGAAGTCGGCAGGCAAGCCGGAGATGCGCCACTCGCCGGCCACCTTCGCCAGGCTGAGATCGATCGTTCGCTGCTTCGGAGTGGCGTAGTCGATCAAGTGGCCCGTGTCGTCCAAACCAGCCACCGAGGTTGCGGTCAAACGCACCGATGTCGGCGACAACTGGGTGGTGATGAAGTCAGATTCACCACGGTTAATCGCCACTTGGGCCCCGGGCGCCCAGGTTCGGTTGGCCGTCGATGCCAAGAACTCACGCGCGACCTTGTAGTCCTCATCAACGCTGCCGGTAGCGCGCAGGAATTGGCGGACGATCTCCACCGGGCTCTCGCCGCCCTGCGGACCGTAGAACTCGACATTCGGACCAGGCTCGGAGGGTTCGGCGGTGATGGCATCGCGCGCGCTCACCGCACTGGTCGTGGGCAGTCCCGCACATCCCGCGAGCAGACCGACCACGAGCATCAACGCGAACCAGCGCAGCGCTCTCATTGCCGCTCTCCGTTGGTGCGTCCGAGGGTGAGGCTGTTGCCCTCCGGCATGACCTGACCCACTTGGGAGTCATCGGGAGCAAGCGGCAGCGGTGATCGGGTGATCGGCACACCCGGATTGCGCGGCAGCGTGAGCCGGAAGGTGCTGCCCTGCCCCGGCTCGCCCCACGCCTGCAACCACCCGTCGTGCAACCGGGCGTCCTCCAGCGAAATGGAAAGGCCCAGGCCGGTGCCTCCGGTCGTACGCGCTCGGGCCGGGTCGGCCCGCCAGAACCGATTGAAGACGCGTACGGCGTCGCCCGGGTTGAGTCCGACACCGTGGTCACGCACCGTGACCGCGGCGGCCGTGGCGTTCGTGGCGATGCGGATTTCGATCGGCTTGCGTTCGCCGTGTTCGATCGCGTTGGTGATCAGGTTACGCAGGATGCGCTCGATCCGACGTTCGTCCATCGGCACCACGACGGAGGAATTGCCCAGCACGTACAGCCGGGTTCCGTTGCGCTCGGCGAGCACCTTGGAAGAGTCGACGACCCGGTCAGCGACTTGGCGCAGATTGCCTGGTGTGAGAGTCAATCCCGTTGCGCCGGCGTCGAATCGGCTGATCTCGAGCAGGTCGGTGAGCAGGCCTTCGAACCGGTCGAGTTCGCGGCTGAGCAGTTCGGCGGAGCGCGCGACCGGCGGTTCAAACGCGGCGCGGTGATCGTGCAGCATGTCCACCGCCATCCGGATGGTCGTCAGCGGGGTGCGCAGTTCGTGAGAGACATCGGAGGTGAATCGTTGCTGCAGCGTGGACAGATCTTCCAGCTGACGGATCTGGCGTTGCATGCTGTCAGCCATCGCGTTGAAGGAGCGCGCGAGTCGGGCCAGGTCGTCGTCGCCGCGCACATCCATTCGCTCGTTGAGCGCACCCGCGGTCAATCTTTCGGAGACGTGGGCCGCCTGCCGAACCGGGCTCACCACCATCCGGGTGACCAAATAGGCCAAGGCGGCCAGCAGCACGATGAGGGCAACACCGCCGGCGGCGAAGGTTCCCTTGACGATGTTGAGGGTGGTGACCTCGGCGTCCATCGGATAGATGAAGTAGATGTCGTAGGCGCCGGCGTTCGGGATCGTCACCCGGGAACCGACCAGCACCGCCGGAACCTCGGGGTCGCCGTCGTTGGCGAACGCGCCCTGCGGGACGGTGATGATTTTGACCTGCTGGTGGTCGGGGTCGGCCTGCAAGGCCTCTTTGATGTCGTCGGGAATCATCGACTCGCTGGTGCCCGGCGAACTCAGTTTCGCAACGGGCTGGGCCTGGTTGCCCACTGACTTCAGCAGCACCACCCGTCGGGAGAGGTCGTCGCCGGGCGAGCGAACGCGCTGCACCGTGTCATAAGCGAGTTGGCGCAATGAGGTGAGGTCGGTGTTCGGGGTTCCCGACAGGTAGGCCTGCGCGTCGGCCCGCTTGGACTGGGTTTCGGCCTCAGAGGATCGCATTTTGGAGTCGACCAGGCCGGTGGCGATCCGCTGATACATGTAGGAGCCCAACACCAACGTGAACACCGCACCAGCGAGCGCGGTGGTCGTGACCACGCGGGTGTGCAGCGATCGCCGCCACCGGCGCGCGATCCAGCGACCGACAGCCCGCATCGCGTTCAGCGCATTGCGAACCGCCCGTACGGGGGCCGCGGCACGGGCGGTGTCAGCTGCTCGGTCCGGCTTTATAGCCGACTCCTCGGACGGTCAGCACGATCTCGGGGTGTTCGGGGTCCTTCTCCACCTTGGAGCGCAATCGCTGCACGTGGACGTTGACCAGTCGGGTGTCCCCGGCATGGCGGTAGCCCCACACGTTCTCCAGCAGTACCTCGCGGGTAAAAACCTGCCAGGGCTTGCGAGCGAGCGCAACCAGCAGGTCGAACTCGAGCGGCGTCAGGCTGATCGGCTGGCCGGCGCGAACTACCGAGTGACCATTGACATCGATGGTGAGGTCGCCCAGCGAGATCGTCTCGACCTCTTCTTCCTCGCCTCGACGCAGGCGGGCCCGAACACGCGCGACCAACTCCTGCGGCTTGAAAGGCTTGTTGACGTAGTCGTCGGCACCGGCTTCGAGGCCGCGGACGACGTCGACGGTGTCGGTGCGGGCGGTCAGCATGACGATCGGCACCGTGGATTCGGCGCGGATCAGTCGACACACCTCGACCCCATCGATACCGGGCAACATGACGTCCAGCAGAACAACGTCGGGCTTGGCATCCCGGAACGCCTCGAGCGCGCCGCTGCCCGTCGCACAGTGAGAGACCTGCAATCCCTCACCACGCAGGATGATGCCCAACATCTCGGCCAACGACGGGTCGTCATCGACCACGAGCACACTGTGCGTCATGTCCACCCTTCCAGAATCACGATTCGGAACATTTTCACACACCTAGTTCGGTTTCCCTCGCCGCGGCGCGAACCCCGCGTCGGGAGGCTCACCCCGCGGGATGCACGAGGCCGATGGCGCAGGCTTGCGCAGCGCCATCGGCCTCAACCGCAACGGAGCGGCAAATGTGATCAGTACCGGTAGTGCTCCGGCTTGTAGGGACCCGCGACGTCGACGCCGAGGTATTCCGCCTGGCCCTTGGTCAGCTCGGTCAGCTTCACACCGAGCGCGTCGAGGTGGAGCCGGGCGACCTTCTCGTCGAGGTGCTTGGGCAACGTGGTGACGGTGGGCTTGCCCTTGACATCGACGTAGTCCTCGGCCTTCTCGAACAGTTCGATCTGGGCGATCGTCTGGTTCGCGAAGGAGTTGGACATCACGAAGCTCGGGTGGCCGGTGGCGTTGCCCAGGTTCATCAGGCGACCCTCGGACAGCACGATGATCGAGGAGCCGGACTCGAAGGTCCACTCGTGAACCTGCGGCTTGATCTCGGTCTTGGTGATGCCCGGGATCTTCGCGAGGCCAGCCATGTCGATCTCGTTGTCGAAGTGGCCGATGTTGCTGACCACCGCCTTGTTCTTCATCCGCGACATGTGGTCGGCGGTGATGACGTCGTAGCAACCGGTGGTGGTGACGAAGATGTCGCCGTATTCGCAGGCTTCGTCCATAGTCACGACCTGGAAGCCCTCCATCGCTGCTTGGAGCGCGCAGATCGGGTCGACCTCGGTGACAACGACGCGAGCGCCCTGACCAGCGAGCGCCGACGAGACACCCTTGCCCACGTCGCCGAAGCCGGCGACGACGGCGACCTTGCCACCAATGAGAACGTCGGTCGCGCGGTTCAAGCCGTCAATCACCGAGTGGCGGGTGCCGTACTTGTTGTCGAACTTGCTCTTGGTGACCGCGTCGTTGACGTTGATCGCCGGGAACAGCAACTCGCCGGAGCTGGCCAGCTCGTACAAGCGGTGTACGCCGGTGGTGGTCTCCTCGGTGACGCCCTTGATCTCGGCGCCGACTTTGGTCCACTTCTGCGGGTCCTCGGTGAGCGTCTTGCGCACCAGATCCTTGAAGACGGAGAACTCTTCGGAGTCGTCCTGCGTGGTCGGCGGCACCTGACCGGCGGCCTCCCACTCGGTGCCCTTGTGGACCAGCATGGTGGCGTCGCCACCGTCGTCGAGGATCATGTTGGCCAGCTCGCCGCCGGGCCAGGTGAGGATCTCGTTGGTGCAGTCCCAGTATTCGGGGAGGGTCTCGCCCTTCCAGGCAAAGACCGGAACGCCCTGGGGGTTCTCCGGGGTGCCGTTCGGGCCGACGACAACGGCAGCAGCCGCTTCGTCCTGGGTGGAGTAGATGTTGCAGGAGGCCCAGCGAACCTGCGCGCCCAGCGCGGTGAGGGTCTCGATGAGAACCGCGGTCTGCACGGTCATGTGCAGCGAACCGGCGATGCGCGCGCCCTTGAGCGGCTGGCTGTCGGCGAACTCCTCGCGCAGGGCCATCAGGCCCGGCATCTCGTGTTCGGCCAAACGCAATTGGTGACGGCCGGCCTCGGCGAGGCTGAGGTCCTTAACCTTGTAGTCGAAGGACATAAGTGTCCCTGCTCCTTCTGTGTGACTCGGTGGACCCGGCGCGCCCTTCTGGGCTTCCTGCGGGTTATCGCCCACGCCGGCAACCCCGAGGATACCGAGGCATAGCCAAGCTGCCGAACTGCCTCATCGCAGCGCGGGAATCTCTGCACCGACGTCGTGCAGGTGATGAGCCAGGTCGTGGAGCAGATAGCGCCCGAGAGTGAGCACGCTGAACTTCGAGCCGTTCGACCGCACGCCGGCCCGATCCCAGGCGGCGCCGGGCGGGACCGCGTCGTAGGCATCAGCAAGGCGCTGCGCCGCGTCGGCCAGGGCAGGCGCCAGGACCTGCGGGTCGACGCTCGGGTAGTCACCATCGATCGCCGCTTGGTCTTGATCCCAATCGGCGAAGTTGGGGTTGTCCATGGTGAGCAGGAGTGCCAGGCGACGGTCGAACACCCGACACACGTCGGCGATGTGGGCGCCGTATTCCACCGGCGACCAGGTTTGCGGATCGGGGCGGCGGCGCGCGCCGGGCTGACTGACCACCTGCGCCCACGGAGCGGTGAAGGCGCGGACCGCACCGCCAATGGCTTCCCCGTCGACCGACGACGCCTCGAATCCGCAGTCAGGGCAACGCTGTTCGAGAGTCCAGGTCCAGTCTTTGGTGTCGGCCGCGACCCGGGAGCTGCGGTGGTAGCCAGATGGTTCGCCTCGCTTCACGTCACCGCGATAGCGCCGATCGCGCAGTTCGGCGACATAGAGCTCGTGATCGGGAGCTCCGACCGACGCGGAGTAGTCCAGCTCCGCCTGCACGTCGTAGGGCACCCGTACGAACTGAACCCCGAACGGCGCGGGCGCATCGCTGTCGTAGCTGCCCTCCAGGATCACGTAGACCGGCACGTTGTCATCCAGGGCATTGCCGACGCTGCCGGTGTTGATCAGGGTGAGACCGAGGTCGGTCTCCAGGAACGAGTCGTGGGTGTCGCCATAGGCGACGACCGTCGGAAGTGGTCCGTTGCCGGTGGCGGGCGTGTTCTGGAACATTCCGCGGAACTCGACGTCGTCGTGGTCGAACCGCACTCGGGTGTGGACGCTCGTCGCGGAGGCGTGGAACAGCCGGATCCGGCGGCCGCTCATCGTGAAGTCGTGACTGAACGGCAGCGATCGCAACCACTCCCCCTGGCCCGGACCGAGTTGATCACGCCACCAGGCCAATGTGGGGTCATAGGCCGACCCTGGGAACACACTCGGCTCCGGCAGGAAGTCATCCCAGTTACCCAGGATGTTGACCTCGCAGCGCTCCTGGCAGATCTCGACCACCTCGCGGCCGCGCGGACCCTTGCCGACGTAGTCGCCCAGGTTGAAGATGCGGTCGATGCCACGCGCATCGATGTCGGCAAGCACCGCTTCAAGGGCGGTCAGGTTGCCGTGGACATCAGAGATGAGTGCGATCCGCTCCATGCCGGTCAGCGTACGACTGCGCACCGACAGCGTCGGTTCGGCCTTTTCCCGTTTCCCAGCAGGGCGGTCAGTGCGCCCCGGCGGGTGCGGTGTGCGTCTGGTCGTCGTGGTGGAAGAAGGTCAGGACGATCGCGGTGATGATGCCACCGACGACCAGACCCACGACGGCGCAACCGAGGGTATTGGTGAGCCAACCGAGCGCCCCGCCCACCGCGCCGGTCGCGTCGGCGACGCTGTGTTCGAGGTGGTGCAACTGGGCGTACGGCCACTTCCAGCCGACATCGTCCAGCCCCATCAGCAGAATGTGACCGCCGACCCAGAGCATCGCGGCGATGCCGACCGTCGACAGCACGCTGAGCACCTTCGGCATTCCGGCGACCAAGGCTTTCCCGAGCGACCGGGTCGCCTCTTTCTTGGTGAGGTGGAGGCCGACGTCGTCCATCTTCACGATGATCGCGACGACGCCGTAGACGAGCGCGGTGATCAGCAGCGCGACGATCACCAGAATGATCAGGCGGGAAAGGAACGGCTCATGGTCGACTTCCTTGAGCGAAATAACCATGATCTCGCTGCTCAGGATGAAGTCCGTACGGATGGCGCCGGCAGTGATTTCGTCCTCGGACTTGCCCTCGCTGGACTCCTCGTGCCCGCCGCCGCGCAGCGCCTCCCAGAGCTTCTCGGCGCCTTCGAACGACAGGTAGGCGCCACCAATCATCAGGATTGGCATCACGATCCAGCCGACGAACTGCGACAGCAGCATGATCGCCGGGAGGATGAAGATCAGCTTGTTGCGCAGTGAGCCGATCGCGATCTTCTTGATGATCGGTAGTTCGCGCTTGGGGTCGATGCCTTCGACGTAGCGCGGGGTGACCGCCGTGTCGTCGACGACAACGCCGGTCGCTTTGACGCTGGCGCGGGTCGCCGCCGCCCCGACGTCATCGATGGATGCGGCCGCGGCGCGCGCAAGCGCTGCGACGTCGTCGAGGAGTGCTGCGATTCCGGCGGCCATGGGTGCCATGGTACGGAATGCGGCGACGGTTCCCGAACGTTCGCTGTGAGCCTTAGCCGTCGAGTCGCGTACGCGGCGGTTCGCAGACTGACCCGCGGCAGACGTACGCCGTCGGATGACCGTCGGTGGTGTTCTTGCCGATCGCGATGGGCAGGGTTGATCCCCCGTCGGTCACCACGACGGGACCAGCAGCAGCGCGGGAGACCTCCGCGACGAATCGGTCTCGGGCCGCGCCCGGTTCGCCCACCACGACGGCGCAGGGATTGCCCTCGGCGATTCGGAGGGCCGCGACGAGGGCCGATCCCGCGAAGCGTGGGGCGCGGGTGATCAGCTCGGTCGCGGTCCGCAAGGCGGCGTCTGCTCGTTCGGCGTAGGAGTCGTCGGCGGTCAGCGCGGCGACGTCGAGCAGGGCGTTCACCATCGCCGACAGACCGGAGGGACTCGCGTTGTCGCTGCCGTCACGCGGGCGCGACACGAGGGCATCCGCATCAGAGCCGGTGTCGTAGAAACCCCCGTCGTCGGCGCCGAAGAGCGCGATTGCGTTGTCCAGCAATCCAATTGCCGCGTCGAGATGACGGGTCTGCCCGGTCGCTCCGGCCAGCCGCGCAAGGGCCCCGGCGAGCTCGCCATGATCCTCAAGGACGCCGAGCGGTCGACCGACACGACCGTCGCGCGACACCCGGCGCAGCCGGCCGTCGACGAGGTGGGTCTCCAGCAGGTGATCCGCGGCTCGTTCGGCCGCTGCGACGAATCGAGGTTCAGCCAGCGTGAGCCCAGCTGCGAGGAGCCCGTCGATCGCCAGTCCGTTCCATCCGGCGACGACCTTGTCGTCCCGAGCTGGGCGGGTGCGGCGGTCGCGCGCGACCTGCAGTTTCGTACGCACTCGGTCGAAGCGATCCGTGTCGTCGGGGTCTTCGAGCAGTTGCAGGGTGGAAGCGCCCTCCTCGAAGGTCCCGGCCGCGGTGACGTTGAACGTCGTTGCGGCCCAACCCGCTTCCTCCCCCAGCGTCTCTTGCAGATCGGTCGGGGTCCAGACGTAGAAGGTGCCCTCCACCCCATCGGAGTCAGCGTCGAGTGAACTGGCAAAGCCGCCCTGGCCGGTCAGCAGCTCAGCCAACATGAAGTCGGCGGTCTCGCGCGTGATGCGATCGGAGAGCGGATCCCCTTGTCGCGCAAAGGTGTTCAGCAGCTGGGCGTTGTCATAGAGCATCTTCTCGAAATGCGGGACCACCCACTCACGGTCGACGCTGTAGCGCGCGAACCCACCACCGACCTGGTCATAAATCCCGCCCCGAGCCATTGCGTCGAGCGTTTGCGACCGCATCTGGTCAGCGAGTGGCGTTTTCCGCAGGCGGAGGAACTCCAACACCATCGACGGCGGGAACTTCGGAGCGCCGCCGAAGCCGGAAAATTGCTGGTCGAAGTCTGCCTGCAGGAGCGTTTCGGCAGTGTCGAGTGCATCTGCCGGGATCGGAAGGGCATGCGCCGCGGCCCGATTGAGGAACTCACGCAGTGCCTCAGTCGAGGCGCGTACGTCGTCTCGTCGGTCAACCCACGCCCCCGACAGGAAGGTCAGCACCTGCTCGAACGACGGCTGCCCGTGGCGCGGTTGCGGCGGGAAGTAGGTGCCGGCGAAGAACGGCAGCCCCTCGTGATCGAGCACGCAGGTCATCGGCCACCCGCCGTGTCCGGCCATCGCGGTCGTGGCCGACATGTAGACGCTGTCGAGGTCGGGTCGCTCCTCGCGGTCCACCTTGATATTCACGAACCGCTCGTTCATCAGGGCGGCGGTCGCCGGGTTCTCGAACGACTCGTGAGCCATCACGTGGCACCAGTGACAGGCGGCGTAGCCGATGGACAGCAGGATCGGTACGTCGCGGCGCTTCGCCTCCGCGAAAGCTCCGGCGCTCCACTCCCACCAATCCACCGGATTGTCGGCGTGCTGGAGCAGATACGGGCTGGTCGCGCCGGCGAGTTGGTTGGCCATGAGACTCCGAACTTACGTGTCAGACCGGCGTTAGCGGGACGAAGGGCTTCTCGGGCAGCGTCACGGTGACCGGCTGCCCGGGCCGCACCTCGCCGCCGCGTTCAACGACCGCCATGACACCCGCTTTGCGAATTACTTCAACGCTCGTGGCCTCGGGCGACGCCGTCGACGGAGCCGGTTCGTCGGTGGGCGTCCCGTCGGCGCGAGACAGCACCACCTTCAACAGCCCGGGCTCGAACGTGTTGATCTGTGCGCATGGGTTGCGCAGACCGGTGAGCCGAACGACAGCGTCGCCGAAGTCCAGGAGCGTGTCGGTGGGCAGGGCGAGCAGGTCCAGGTCACGGGTCAGGACGTTCTCCCCCAGGTCGCCCGGGTGCAGCTCGTAGCCCATCGTCTGCGCGTCGACGAACAGTTCGGACGGGATGAGGTGCACCTGGCGCAGATTGAGCTGATTCGGGTCGCGGCGAACCCGGGAACGGTGTTGCACCAGGGTTCCGGCGTGGGCATCGCCGACCACGCCGAGCCCGGCAACGAGGGTGATGCTGCTGGTCGGGACCTTGGAAAAACGGTGCAGCTCGTCGCGGCTGACAGAAACTACCTGCGGCTGGCTCACCTCAACAGGCTAACCGCTCACTGGGCTCGACCACTGCGCCCGCCACCGCCGATGACCAGCACGGAACTGCTGTCGAAGCTTTCGCCACAACCGGCGCACCGAACCATGCGCTCTCACTTCGCTGGTCGCCGGACGGCGCATCGACTGGGCCAACGCGCGCAATTGCGGAGGCAACGCCATTGGTCGGTTCGTCGAGGATGACCAACTCCGGATCGCCGAGCAGCGCCGCGGCGATCCCAAGCCGCTGCTTCATGCCTAGCGAATAGCCGGCATAGTTGTCGTTACCGCGATCCCCAAGTCCGACCAGTTCTAGCAGCCCCGTCGACGTCCCCAAGCGCTACGAGCTGCGTCCGGTCGACTATGTGATCGTGCGCAACCCGTGGGGTTCGACCCCGGAACCCGGGCGTCGACTGCGGCCGGCGATTCCAAGCGTACGACATCAGTTGCTGGCGCGACGTCCCGCTCGGAGCCGGCCTCGGCTAACGCCTCGCCCGGCTCAACCAACGGGGCTGGGGGTCAGTCGAAGTCGAGACCCAGCAGGGCGTTCTCGACGACCTCCGCCATCGCCGGGTGGATCCAGTACTGCGCCCGGGCGAGGCCGTCGGCCGACTGCCCGAAACTCATCGCCTGCACCAGCGGCTGGATCAGGGAACTGGCGTCGGGGCCCATCAGATGCGCGCCGAGCAACTGGCCGTTGCTGCGGTCTGCCACCAACTTCACGATGCTGGTGGCGTCTTCCATCGCCCAGCCGTAGGCCGTGTCGCCGTACTTCTGCGTCTTGGTCGTGACCGAGTAGCCGGCGTCGCGAGCCTGCTGCTCGGTCAGGCCGACGGTCGCAATCTGCGGGTGGGTGAAGATGGCGGCCGGGACGAACCGGTGGTCGAACTCGTGCAAGTCATCGGGGTGACTCAGGTTGTGCGCGACGGCCCGCGCCTCGAGGTTCGCGACGTGCTTGAGCTGGTAGGGCGAACTGACGTCACCCAGCGACCACACGCCCTCGGCGGAGGTGCGGCCGTACGGGTCGACCGCCACCCGACCGTCGTCGGCGAGATCGACGCCCGCCAACTCGATGCCGTTCGGCACGAGCGGCGCCCGGCCGGTCGCCACCAACAACAGGTCCGTCGCCAGCTCGCTGCCGTCCGACAACGTCAACACCGCTCCGTCGCCTTCGGGACGCAAGGCGCTCACGGTCGTGTCGCGCCGCAGGTCCCAGCGCTGCGCGGCCAACTCATCGAATGCCTCGACGAGTTCATCGTCCAAATGACGCAACATCCGTGAACTGCGAGCCAGTACCGTCACCTCCACGCCGAGCGCGGAGAAGACGTGGGCGAACTCGGCCGCGATGTAACCGCCGCCGACGATCGTCATTCGCCGCGGAAGTTCGTCGATCCGCATGACGTCTTCGTTGGTGTAGTAGCGCACACCGCTGTCGCGGATCTGCTGCGGGACCACGGGAGTCGAGCCGGTGGCGATCACGATTTGATCTGCGGTGAACCGTTGGGCGACGCCCTCGACGCCGACCTCGATCTCGCGGGGACCGACGAACGACGCGGTGCCAAGGAACGCTGTCGTGTTCGGGCCGTCGACGCGGTAGTTGCGACCGCCCGCCTCAATCGGATCGATCCGGCCGAACACCCGGTCGCGAATGTCGCGCCAGCGAACCCCATCGATGCGGGCATCGATGCCGTAGCGAGCCGCCTCGCGGATCGAGGTAGCGACCTCCGCCGCGTAGACGAACATCTTGGTCGGGATACAGCCCACGTTGAGGCAGGTGCCGCCGAAGAGGGCCTTCTCCACAACGGCAACGCGTTTGTCGTCGAAGTCGGGGGTGATGACGGAGTTGCCGGAGCCGGTGCCGATGATCGCCAGGTCGAAGTGCATGCCTCGATCATCCTCCCCGGCCGGACCTACGCCCCTTCGGGCACTAGGTCGACGATCGCCTTGATGCTGCTGGCCACGTCCGCGAAGGAGGTAGTCAGCGGCGCGAGGCCGAGCCGAATCCCGTCGGGCTCACGGAAGTCAGGCACCACCCCGGCCGACCACAACTCGCGGTAGACCCGGCTGAAGTCGGGGTGCCCGAGAGTGACGTGACCACCGCGTACGGATGGGTCGCGCGGGCTCTGCAGCTCGACGCCGCGATGGGCCAGCAGGGCGTCGTACATCTCGATGGTGAACCCGGTCAGGGCCATCGACTTCTCCCGGATCGCGTCGATCCCGGCGCGTGCGGTCAGCTCGACGCCGGCACGCACGGGCACCATGCCGACCACCGGCGGGGTTCCGCTGACGAAAGACCGAATGCCTTGTGCGGCAACGTATCCCGGGCCCATCGTGAACGGATCCTGGCGACCCATCCACCCTTGTACGGGTTGCCGGAAGGTCTCCAGGTGACGGCGCGCGACATAGCCGAAGGCCGGCGCGCCCGGGCCGCCGTTGAGATATTTGTAGGTGCAACCGACCGCCAGGTCGACCCCGCAGTCGTCGAGTTGCGTCGGGACCGCACCCACGGAGTGGCAGAGGTCCCACAACACGTAGGCACCGGCTTGATGCACCAGGTCGGTGATCGCCGGCATGTCGGCGATCCACGCGCTGCGGTAGGCGACGTGGCTCAGGACCACCAACGCCGTACGCTCCCCCACCACGGCCGCGACCTCGTCGAGTGTCACCCCGGCCAGCGGGTCGGGCTCGATCCACCGCAGCGTCATCCCGCGCTCGGCGGCGATTCCTTCGAGCACGTATCGGTCGGTCGGGAAGTTGCCGGAGTCGAGCACGATCTCGTCGCGACCCGGGGCCGCCGCGGCACAACCGGCACGGGCCAGTTTGTAGAGCATCACGGTCGTCGAGTCGGCGACCACGGTTTGCCCGGCAGCGGCGCCCAGGCAGGCGGCACCGATCAGATCACCGATCGTCTCGGGCCACTGCATCCAGGGGGCTTCGCCGTCGGTCCAGCTACGGATCAGGCTGCTGCCCCACCCATCGGTGATCAGTCGGGCAAGTTCCTGCTGCGCGACCTTGGTCGGCCGACCCAGTGAGTTGCCGTCGAGGTAGGCCGCGACCGCGCCGTCGGCCGGTTCAACGAACTCCGAGATGCACCACGCCAACGGGTCAGCCGCATCCGAGTCGGCTGCGCGGGCGATGAATTCGTCGATCATGCGTCGCCTCCGATGGTGCCCTCGGCGACCCGACCGCGTACGGCGTAGAGCTCGGGGAAGAAGCTCTGTTCCAGGGCCCGTCGCAGAAACGGAACGCCCGCGCTGCCGCCGGTGCCCCGGCCGAAGCCGATGATGCGCTCAACGGTCTTCAGGTGTCGGAACCGCCAGTGCTGGAAGTTGTCCTCCAGGTCCACCAGTTCCTCGCAGGTTTCGTAGATGTCCCAGTAGGTCTGCGGATCGCGATAGACCGCCTCGAAGACGACCGTCAGATCCTCAGAAGGCTCTCGCGGCAGCGACCAGTCACGGTCGAGATGCTGCGCCGGAACCGGCAAACCGCGACGGGCAATCAACTGCAAGAACACGTCGTACAACGACGGCTCGTGCAACACGGTCGCGAGTTCTGCGGCTTCCGGGCGGCCTTCGAAGACGCGCAACATGTCGGGGTTCTTGTTGCCGAGCAAGAACTCGACCATCCGATATTGCAGCGACTGAAAGCCACTCGACGATGCCAGAAACGGGCGGATCCCGGCATATTCGCTCGGGGTGAGGGTGGCCAAGACCGACCACTGCTGGGTCAACGTCGCCTGAATGTGCTTGACCCGCGCGAGCCGCTTGAGCGCGGGCGGCAATTGATCGGCTGCGATCAGGTCGCGCGCCGAGCGCAACTCGTGAATGACCAACTTGAACCAGAGCTCACTGGTTTGGTGCTGGATGATGAACAGCAACTCGTCATGTTGCGGCGGCTGCGCCAGGGGGTGTTGCGCATTCAGCAGGGTGTCTAGATCGAGATAGTCGCCATAGGTCAGATCGCTCGTCACGCCCCGAGCGTACGACCCATGCTTCGCTCGGAACCACCCATCAGCTCGTCGCGTCCACCACCCGGCGGGAGCGAATATCTGTACCTCCTGCACCGTCACTGTAAAAGGAGCGTTTCGTGCGCCGCATTCTGTCCCTCCTGCTGTCGGTGTTCGTGGCCGCGGTGGCCGCCCCGACCACGTTCAGCGGTGCCGCCGACGCGTGCGCTTGTGGGGCCGTGATGGTGCCGGCCGGCGACACCAGTCAGGTCACCCAGGAGAACGTCTTGCTGACCCAGGCCGCTGGCCGCGAGACGATCACAATGAGCCTCGACCTGCGCAGCAGCGCACCCGACGCCGGCCTGGTGGTGCCCACGCCGACCCCGGCCGCGGTCACGCTCGCCGATCCGAACACTTTCTCGGCCCTGGCCCGGATCGTCCAGCCCGTTGAGCGAACGCGACATCACTTCGTCGGCGGTCGTTCGCCCTGGTTCGGGGATCAAGACGGAAATGGCGCCACCTCGCGCGGACCTGCTTCCGGTTCGGTCACCGCGCTGTCCACGGTGAACCTCGGACCACTCGAAGCAACCACCCTGCGCGCTGACGACCCGACCGCCCTCCGTAGCTGGTTGACCACCCACGGCTACGGCATCCGACCCGCGGTGCAGCAGCTTTTCGACCTCTACGTCGCTAAGAAGTGGACCTTCGTCGCCTTGAAGCTGACTCCGGAAGGCAAGACGCTGACCGGTGAATTGCCGCCGGTGGCGATGACCTTCGACAGCAAAGAGCTGGTCCACCCGCTGCAGCTCTCCCGCGCCGCCGCGAACACCCAGCGGGTGCGCACCTACGTCGCCAGCGATCACAAGACCCGTCGCACCGATCCCACCGCCAGGACGACGTCGATCACCGCGTTGTACGCGGGGCGCCCGTCGAGCGCGAAGATCCCGACCGCGCTGCGCTCGACGTTTGCTGCAGCGCCCTATCTGACCGCCTCGGAGCAGGTCTTCGACCAGCCGAAGGCCCAGATCACCAGTGATCTTTCCTTCGGGCAGGCACCGGACGACACCCCGTACACCCGCATCATCTGGCACGACAGCTACCTGTTCAGCTGGGACGAACTGGTGGTGCTCGGGCTGGTCGTCGCCGCGACCGGTGGTGTTGGCGGGATGCTGATCGTTCGGCTGCGCCGCCGCGCTCAGCGCGGCACTGCTCAGTAAGGCTGGGTGCGGTCGCGAAGGTCCGCGACATGCGGTGACACGGCTGGGTCAATCCCCAGACCGATCGCCAAATAGGTGGCGATGTAGTCGACCATCAACAGGTGATCGGCCAGTCGGACGATCGGGTGGCCCTGCTCGGCGACCACCTCGGTCACCTTGCAACCGGCGCCACGGGCACCGGTCAGGACCGCCTCGGTGAGCCGCACGCTCGGTTCGTCCGGCGCGGCGTCGCGCAGCATGAGCAGACCCAGCCGAGGCTGCTCGGGTGCGTCGAGGAACGGGTCAGCGAAGATGTCGGCCGCTCGTTCCCGGCGGGAGCCGAACCCGCCACCGGCGGTGAACGGCCCGTCGAAGCAGGCGACGATCTGTGAGGCGGCATCAGGCAACTCACCATGGATGGCCGGGATCCGCGAGGTGCGGCTCAGCATCGATGCGGCTCGCCCGGCGGCGACGCCGGTCAGCGGGCCGTCGCCGAGCACCACCGGGACGGTGGGCGCCAAGGTCGCGGCGGCCAGCTTGGCCGGATTGACGAACGAGGCCGAACCGGGACGACAGTCGCTGGCCCGTTGATCCAGACGCGCAGCCGCCTCGAGCAGAGCTGAGTCGGGAGCATCGATAAGTCCGAGCGCGTGCGCCCCTTGCAGAACCGGTGTGAGCATCGACCACAGCGACACCCGGGTCGACTGGCGACCGCGGCCGACCGGAACGTGGACCCCGCGAGCCTGCCGACAGACATCGGCAAGGGGCGAGTCAGGCTCGCCGACGGTCAACAGGGATGCGCCACGACGAGCGGCCTCGATCGCGATCGCCACGGGTCCCGGCGCCTTGCCGGAGAGGGATACCGCGATGACGAGATCGAGCGGACCGACCCATCCGGGCAGCGGGGTGTTGCGGCGTACGGTCACCGGCACCGGCGATCCCGGCTCCGCCAACAGCGCCAATACCTCGGCGACCACAGCAGTGCTACCCAATGCCGCCACCAGGACCGCGCGCGGGCGTTCGCCGTAGGCGACGTTCTCGATGCCGGCCTCGGCGCCGAGGGTCAGCGCCTCGCGAAGCTGAGCTCCGGCTGACGCGAGCGACCGCAGGGTGTCCCGGCTGTCGCGGCGGGCGAGCTCGGCGGGATCATCGACCCAGGATTCCTCGAGCTCGGGCATCGGCTCAGGCCTGGAAGATGCGGGCTTCGTCGGCGAGGAGCACCGGGATGCCGTCGTCGATGCGGTAGCCGCGCCGCTGGCCGGGCTTTTCGCAGTCGCCGGCGCATTGCAGCTCCGGGCCACCGGTCGGACTGGTGCCGTCCAGCAGTTCCTGGCGGCAGACGGGGCAGCGCAAGATTCCGCGCAGCCAACCGTCGATCGGATCGCTCTGAGCACTCATCGGGGTTCTCCTTCGATCTGCCGGATAGCTGCCAGGGCGCCGTCGCGCACCCGGGCCATGGTCGCCTCGTCTGCGGCCTCCACGTTCAGGCGCAACAGCGGTTCGGTGTTGCTGGCCCGCACATTCAGCCACCACATCGGCTCTGCGTCGTGAGCGAGGGTCACCCCGTCGAGCGTGTCCGTGGTGAGTTCGCCCTGGGCGTTGGCCCACGAACGTACGCGCTCGGTCGCGGCCGCCTGGTCGTCGACCAGCGAGTTGATCTCGCCCGAGGCGGCGAACCGCGAGTAGGCGGCCGTCAGCTGCGACAGCGGCGCGTCCTGCTCACCGAGCGCGGCGAGGACGTGCATCGCCGCGAGCATGCCGGTGTCGGCGAACCAGAAGTCGCGGAAGTAATAGTGCGCGGAGTGTTCGCCGCCGAAGACCGCATCGTGTTCGGCCATCTGCGCCTTGATGTAGGAGTGTCCTACTCGGGTGCGCACAGTTCGCGCACCCGTCGCGCCAACGATCTCGGGCACGGCGCGCGAGGAGATCACGTTGTAAACCACGGTGACTTCGGCAGCGTCGGCCCCTGCCGCAACGGCTTTCGCAACCTCGCGGCTGCCGACGAGGGCGGTGACCGCCGACGGATTGACCGGCGCCCCGGTTTCGTCGACGACGAAGCACCGGTCGGCGTCGCCATCGAAGGCCAAGCCCAGATCGGCTCCGTGTTCGACGACCGCCGCCTGCAGGTCGCGCAGGTTCTCCGGCTCCAGCGGGTTGGCCTCGTGATTGGGGAAAGTGCCATCGAGTTCGAAGTAGAGCGGGACGATCTCCAGCGGCAGCTCGGGCAGTCCCGCGCCTGTTCCCAGCACCGCCGGAACCGTGTGGCCACCCATCCCGTTGCCGGCGTCGACGACGACCTTGAGCGGGCGACCACCGGACAGATCGACTAGTCCGCGCAGGAACGCGGCGTAGTCGGCCAGAAGGTCGCGTTCGGTGATCGCACCGTCGTCGGCTGCCGGGAGGTCATGCAGCGTGCCGCGGTTGAGCGTCCATTGCGCCAGGTCGCGCACCTCCGCCAACCCGCTCTCCTGACCAACCGGCCGGGCACCGGCGCGGCAGAGCTTGATCCCGTTGTAGGCGGCGGGGTTGTGGCTCGCGGTGAACATCGCGCCAGGCATGCCCAACGCGCCGGAGGCGTAGTAGAGGCCGTCGGTCGAGCAGAGTCCGATCAGCGTGACACTGAGCCCGTGAGCGGCCGCACCTTCGGCGAACGCACGCGACAGTTCCGGCGAGCTGGGTCGCATGTCGTGACCGATGACGATCCCGCGCGCCCCCTCTGGCAGCGCAATTACTTGGGCGAACGCTGATCCGAGCGCCGTGGCGACCGGTGCGTTCAACTGTTCGGGAACCAGGCCTCGTACGTCGTAGGCCTTGACGAAATCGCTCAGTCGGACTGCATTCACGAGGTCAGCGTAATGCGGTCAGCGGGCACGGACCACGCGCAGTCGGACTGGCGCCGGCTCGGCGTCCTCGTCGTCCTGCGGGATCGGGGCCGGCCGGCCGGCAGCGCGCACCGCGTCGGCCAAGGCCAGCAGGTCGTCTTGGGTCGGCTGCGGCTCGGAGTAGTCGATCGGCAGCTTCACGATGTCCCACCCGCGCGGCGCAGTGAGTCGACTCGCGTGTTGGGCGCACAGGTCATAGGCGTGGGGCTCGGCATAGGTGGCCAGCGGGCCAACCACCACGGTCTGGTCGGCGTGGACATAGGTCAGCGTTGCCACGGCGCCCTGGCCACAACCCGCACGAGCACATCGACGCTTCAACACGAACACACCATTCTCACGCAGCGAACTGTAGGTCTCGCAGCGCAGTTCGTCGGGGAGCCACACCGTACGACGGTCGTGCGACGTGTCACTGGCGCCCCACGTAGGCTGGCGGACATGGGCAACGACAGGCACGGCCGCGGTATGCGCGGCCCGCTCGCCTGGCCACGGGTACCCGCGATGCGCACCCGTGGGCAGAAGTTCGACGAGATCGTTCTCGACACCTTCGAACGACTCTGCGATCGCCCGAAGCTGCGTACGGTCGCCGTCGAGTTGGCGGTAGAAGACGTTCCGCCGAGCGATCCGGCGCCGTGGGAAGACCAGATCGCTCTGGCGCGTACGTTTCCCGCGGAGCGGAACCTGCCGGCGCGAATCGTGGTCTACCGGCGCCCGGTCGAGACCCGGGCCACCGGTGAGCAGGATCTCGCCGAACTAGTCCACGTGGTGCTCACCGAGAACCTCGCCGGCCTGCTCGGCGTGAACCCTGACGACCTGACCGACGACTGACATCCCCGACCCGAAGGACGACCGACGTGTCCGATGCCGCACTCCCGCCCCCGCTCCTGCCGGGCCTTCCGACTCTTGGCCGGTTGCCGGTGCTCGTCACCGGCGGAACCGGCACCTTGGGCCGGGAGGTCGTGGCCGAACTGGTCCGCTCGCAGGTGCCGGCTCGGGTTCTGAGCCGCAGCTCTGGCGCGAAAGAGCCGGGGGTCGAACGGGTCGTCGGCGACCTGCGTACCGGAGACGGTTTGACTGAAGCGCTCCAGGGCGTGCAGGCGGTGATCCACTGCGCCAGCGACCCGCGTCACCCCGATGAGGTCGATATCGACGGCACCCGCCGGCTCACGCTGGCCATGCTCGAGGGCGAACCGGCCCGCCTTGTGCACGTCTCGATCGTCGGATGTTGGGACAACCCCTTCCCCTACTACCGCGCCAAGGCGAAGGCCGAGACGATCGTCATCGAGTCCGGGCTGCCGCACACCGTGGTCCGCGCCACCCAGTTCCATTCGTTCGTACGCACCGTGTGCGCCCCGCGCGGCGGATTCGGTCTGTCGGCCACGCAGTTGCGCTTCGCGCCCGTCGACCCGCAGTGGGTGGCCCGCACGCTCGTCGACGTCGCCCTCGCCGACGACCCGGTCGCCGGACCGCTGGAATTGGCCGGCCCCGAGGTTCTCAGTGGTGCAGACATCGCGCGGCTGACGGTGCACGTTCGCGGCGGAAAACTACGGCGTACGTTCGAACTCCCCGCCGTCGGCGGGGTGCTGAAGGCGTTCTCGCGGGGATCAAACCTGCCTGGTCCGACGGCCCGCCGCGGCGGATCGACCTACGCCCAGTGGCTCACCGAGCAGGACTGAACACCGGGACTGGGTTCGAGTCGACGTGCTAGTCGACGCCGGCAGTCACGTCGCGCACTGTGGCGGCGTTGACAACCGGTTCGACCGGCAGGATTTCCAGCAGGTCGCCGTCCTTCGACCGGCCGCTGACCACGACACCGGCATGCGTCGGGCCGCCGGAACGCGGCGTGATCCAGATTGCTGAACTGTCAGTGACGTCGAGCTTGACCGGCCGATCCGCGGGGACGGTGATCGTCTGCGTGGTGGCCCCGGTGACGACCTCGACCCGCTGCGCGCGGTCGTTCGGGGCGATGACCAGCTCGGCCGACAAATCGCTCGGCAGGGTCGGCAGGGCCAGCCCGCCAAGGGCGGTGATCGGGTCGCTCGCGCTTGCCCAGGCGAGGTCGGTGGTGCCGGTCGATCCGGTGACGGCAAGACCGGCCGCGACAACCGGAGCATCGGCGGTGACCCGCACCGAGTAGGTGCCTCGCCCGGCGCCGGTCAACGGCACCGCGCTGGAGGTGCCGGCGGTGAGGTCGCGCACCTCGTCGGCGACCACATTGCCGGAGGCGTCGATGGCTTGCACTCGAACGGTCGCGTCGTCGCGGCCCGGAACTGCGACGCGTACGTCGGGGGCACCGGCCACGACCGCGAATGCAGGGATCGTCTGGTCCTTCGACGGCGGCGCTATCGGCCCAGCCAACGACTCGCCCGCGCGCCGTTCGCCCACCATCAGCACGTCGGCGACGGTGACGGCGACCGGTCCCCCGATGCTGGTGACGTGGAGCATCGCGTCGGTGAGGTCGGTGTCGAAGTCACCGATGCTGATCACCCTGCGGTCATGCGGACCGACCACGACATCGGAGCCACCCTTGCCGGCGACGGGCCCCTGGCGGCCGACGACCACCGCATCGACGGTGATCGCGCTGCTCGACGGATTGGTCAGCACCACCCGATCGAGGCGACCAACTTGGTTGCCGCCCAACGGAACCCATGCGTCGTTGACCGGCGACTGGCAGGCCTGCATGGCCAAGCCGGCGACGGTCTTGTCGGTGTCGATCGCGAACTGGGTCGCGGTGACACCCAGCGCCGATCGTCCGGTCCCGGTGAGCACCGCAGAGACGGGCTTGTCGATCGTCACCGGATCGGGCGCGCTGCGGGTGGCGGTGATCGAGGGGGTAATGCCGGTAGGGGCGGAGTCGATGCGCAGGCTTCCGGTATCGGAGCCACCTTGCACCAACTTCTCCGGCGCCACCGCGGTCGACAGGCTCACCCGCTGAGTGAGGTTCGCGTCGAAGCCGGGGGTGCCCGGGCGATCCGGTCCGGCGCAGACCTGCACCGCTTGCAGCGCGGCCGAGGACCGATCGGCCGCTGCCACCTGATCCGAGGAACGCCCCCAGTCGGCGGTGACGTCGGCGTGGGATGCGCCCGCCACGATTCCGGCGGCCGCACCCACAATCAGCAGGCTGCGCAGCGGGGCGGCCAGCTTCACCATGCGCGCCGCCGCGAGGCGCGGTTGCCAAAGGGCAACGCTCCGAAGCCGACGAACGCGAGCAGCGCCAGTTGCGCCCACCGCGTTGTTTCGTACGTCGGCAGGGCCTCGATCCGCAGGTGAGCCGAGCCGGGCGGCACGGGATAGCCGACAAGGCCGCCGGTGGTGACCGAACGGACCGTGCGTCCGTCAACGCTCACCCGGTTGGCCGAACGCCAGCCAGGCAATTCGGAGACAACGAGCTGGCGGCCAGCGGCACCGGCCGGGATGCGGGTGTCGGTGATCGCATGCCAGTCAGTGGAGGTGACCTCGCTCAGCGGTCGACCGGCACCATCGGCGAGCAGGAGCCGGCTGGCCGCGACCGACCCGGCAGACGGCGACGGGCTGGGCGAGACCCGCCACATCGATTCGGTCGACACCGAGTTCATTCGCACCAAACCGCCACCGGTTTGCATCGACTGCGCCACCTGTTGCTGGCCGACGGGCGCGCCGCGGACCACGACGTAGCCGATCGCAAGCGACCGCAGATCGTCAGCCAGATCGCTGCCACCCTGACCGGTGACCAAACGGGAAACCACCGCGCCGGTGGGCGCGCCGCTCACCGCGGTCGCCGGGTCGAAGTCGGTGACGGGCAGGCCGGTTTCGCGACCAACCAGGCGGTAGCTCACCGACCCGTCGGCCGTGGTCGCCAACACCAAGACTCGCACCGAGCGTGGCCCGGTCAGTTGACTGTCGAGCACCGTTGGCAGCACCGCGTGGGAGGGGTGCAGCGTGGTGACCTGAGAGTTCCACGCTCCGAGCCCGGCGACCGTCAGCGCGGCGAGCGTCGCGAGCGCGGCGGTGAGCGGGTTGAGAACCCACCCGGCCCGACGGCCGCGACGCACGGCGCCCAGGCCTTCCAACGCGAGCGCGGCGCAACCGAGGGCGAAGACGTCGAGCGGTAGCCCGGCCCACGGGGATCGGGGGGCCGCGTCGACCGTCATCACGTGGAGATGGGGGGCGAGCAGCGCACCGGTCAGGCCGAGCAACGCAACAACGGCAATTCCAATGACGCTGCGGGTGCGGGCCGGCAGAAGCATTCCCAGGACCGCGAGCGCCAGCAGCGGCAGGCCGAGCAGAACCGGGGTCGACCCCGGACCGCCGGGGTGGAGCAGGGCGACCTGCCAGTGGTCGACCGCCGGAGTCGACCCGGTGACGAGACCGCCCGGGCCGGCGAACAGGTGGCGCCAGTCGCCGAGGATGACCCGGGTCTGTGCCCCGAGCAGACCCCATGGGAGGACAGCAACAACGACGCCACGCAATCGGGCCCAGCCGGGACCGAAGAGGGCAACGAGAAGACCGCCGAAAGTGGTGAAGACAAGCAGCAGCGGGGCGTAGGCCCCGAGCAAGGCGATCGCCAGAACGGTCGCGAAGGTGATGGTGCCGGAAGCGCGTCGGCGGCCGACGGCGACAATTCCAGCGAACGCGAGTGGCGCGACGACGTGGGCCATCGCGGGGCCGAGCCGGCCTTGCGCCGAGGCGGTGGTGGCAGTCGCCGTGGTCGCCCACAGCACCGCGACGATCGCGCGCGGCCAGGTGTCGTGGGTCAGGATGCGGCCGGCGCGGTAGGCGGCCAAGCCGGAAAGCGGGATGGTCAGCGCGAGCAGCCACATGACAGCGGTCGCAGCGGAGGTCGCCCACTGCAAGCCCGGAAGGTGGCCGATGAGCCATGCGAACGGGGCGAGTGTCGGGAGGTATTCAGCGACCTGGTTGGGACCGCCGAGCCCGGCGCCGGTCCACGCATCGCGGTAAAGCCGCCACACACCACCAGCGTCGCTGCCGAACGCGCGCAGTTCGCCGCCGCTGATCCCACCGGCCCGGCCTTGGAAAGATTGAGATCCGAGCAGATGGCGCCATTGCACGCCAGCGACGACCAGCAACAGAAGAACGGTCCAGAGGCCGGGATTACCCAAAACTCGGTGTCGCCGACTGGGCGCGGCCAGCGCCACGGCGCCGTCGTCGACCGGCCCGGTCTCCCCCACCCCGGCGTCAACCAGTCGGCCAGTTCGGGATGAACCTTCGACGGTCAGAGCACCGAGCACCGACTCGCGAGCGCTGACCCAGGCCGCACCGGTGCCGACGAACAGCGGCGCTAGATGACGCCGCCGGGCAGTGGCTCGTCCGAAGAACCGGCCGCGAGCGCCACCGATCCGCCCGACACCCAAAGGGGCCAGGCTCTGCGCGAACTCCGCAACGGCACGCCGTGGGCGCTTGACCACCAGCATGACCAAGCCGAGCAAGACGCTGGAGATGAAAACCCACACGCTCATCAGCGGCCAGCCCAGCAGGGAGGAACGGGCCAGCGCGACCTGTCGGTGGCGCCGCAGGGTGCGCGGGCTGCGCGGGGCCGGGAGGTCGGGGTCACCGTGGCGGCGGCCATCGTCGGCGGTGAGATCTTGGTGGACGATCGCTCGTGGCACCACGACCACCTGGTGGCCGGTGAGGTGGGCGCGCCAGCAGAGATCCAGCCCGTCACCGTCGCCGTCGAACGCCGGATCGAATCCGCCGAGCGAGGAATAGACGTCACGGCGGATCATCAGCCCGCTGCTGCTCACCGCGAGAACGTCGGATCGCCGGTCGTGTTGGCCCTGGTCGAACTCGCCCTGCATCCGATCGCCGATGTGGCGACCGGTGCGGGTCACGTCGAGACCGACGTTCACCAACTGGCGGGTGCCGAGCTCGCGGACCTTGCAACCGGCCACACCGACCCGGCTGCTGTGGGTGACGGTGTCGACCAGCGCCACGAGTGCTTGCGGTGCCGGAACGCTGTCTTCGTGGAGGAGCCAGAGCCATTCGTGTTTGTCGCGCGGCCGGATCGGGCGTTTATCGGCGCGGGTGCGGGTGCGCTTGGTGACCACGACGTCTTCGCCGGGGTCGGGCAACGACTCGACGGCGATGTCGATGGTGTCGGCGAAGGTAGCTGTCGGGGGCGCGACCACGACGGAGGTGCCAGGCAATTCGGCCCGCAGCGTCGGATGCGAATCGACCCACGCGCGCGCGCAGCGATCGGGGGTGGTGTCGATGACGATGAGTCGTTCGGGACGACGGTCCTGCGCAAGGACGGCGTCGATGGTGTCGCCGAGATGACCGTCGGGGTGGCGGGCGACCAGCAACGTCGTGACGCTGAGCCGCGGCCCGGTGTCTTCCTCGAGGTACGGCGACCCGGGGTTGTCGACCGAGGTGAGTGCAGGGGTCACCACGAGGAACGGGTCAGACTGCGCGCTTCTTCAACTTCCGGCGTTCGCGCTCGGAGAGCCCGCCCCAGATGCCGAAGCGTTCGTCATTGGCTAGCGCGTATTCGAGGCATTCGGCGGTGACTTCGCAGCCGACGCAGACCTTCTTGGCCTCGCGGGTGGAGCCACCCTTCTCGGGAAAGAAGGCCTCCGGGTCGGTCTGCGCGCACAGCGCGCGCTCCTGCCAACCCAGGGCCCCTTCATCATCGGCCTGGTCGTGCAACGGGAACAACGAGAACTCCTGCACTTTTCCTCCTCGACCGAAATGACAACGGTGTTATTCAACGCGTGTCTTGCTGGGTAAGTCAAGCCCAAAGAGGTACAAGACCTACCGCTACCGGCGTGTCGAGGTTGAAGTGCGAAACTGCCGGACATGCGCATCACTGCTCTCGCCGGAGGTATTGGCGGCGCCCGTTTCCTGCGCGGCCTGCGCCGCCACCTCGACGCCCGTACCGACGGCCCCCACGACCTCACGGTCATCGCAAACACCGGCGACGACATCACCCTTTACGGGCTGCGAATCAGCCCGGACGTAGACACTTTGCTCTACACCCTGGGCGGTGGAAACAACGAAGCGCAGGGCTGGGGTCGCGCGCAGGAGACGTTCGCGCTGCAGGCCGAACTGACCGCGTACGGCGTGCAGCCGCAGTGGTTCGGACTCGGCGACAAGGACCTCGGCACCCACGTCGCCCGCACCCTCTGGCTCGGCCAGGGCGCGACATCGTCCCAGGTCACCGCCCGCTTGGCAGAGCGCTGGGGGCTGCCGCAGCAGCGCATCACGCTGCTGCCGATGACCGACGAACCGGTCGAAACCCACGTCGTGGTCGAACGCGACGGCGAGCAGTCCGCGATCCACTTCCAGGAGTGGTGGATCAAGGAACAGGCGGCGATTGCGGCCCAGCGTTTCGTGGTGGCCGGAATGGACCGCGCCACCGCGGCGCCGGGTGTTCTCGACGCAATTCGTAGCGCCGACCTGGTGATCCTGCCGCCGTCGAACCCGGTCGTCTCGATCGGGATCATCCTGACCGTTCCGGGGGTGCGCGACGCCCTACGCGGCACCTCCGCACCGGTGGTCGGGGTCAGCCCGATCGTGGGTGGCGGACCCGTGCGCGGACACGCCGACGCCTGCCTCGCGCCGCTCGGCGTAGAGGTCTCTGCGCAGGGTGTCGCCGGCCTGTACGCCGACTTCTTGGATGGTTGGCTGGTCGACGAACGCGACACGTGCACCCTGCGCGACGCCCAGGTGCGGTCGCTGCCACTGCTGATGAAGGACCCCGAGGCCACCGACCGAATCGCGGCGACCGCGGTCGAGCTCGGACTGGAACTGCGCGCGTGACCGCTGCAGCCGCGCTCACCCTGCTCCCGGTCGAGGGCATCGGCGAGATCACCGCCGGCGATGACCTGGCCACCATTCTCTGGTCGGCGCTGGGCGAACTGCGCGCCGGCGACATCCTGGTCGTCACCAGCAAGGTCGTCTCCAAAGCGCTTGGGCTCTACGCGCCCGCCGGTCTCGATCGAGGTGAATTGGTGCTGGCGGAGTCGACGCGGGTGGTGTCGGAGCGTACGACGACCACCGGCTTCACCCGGATCGTTGCCGCCCGCTCGGGGCCGGTCATGGCCGGCGCCGGCATCGACGCCTCCAACTCCGACGACGAGCGCCTGCTGCTGCTCCCCCACGACCCCGACGCGGTGGCCCGCGACCTGCACGCCGCGCTGGCGGCGCTGGCGGGCCACGACCGTTTCGGCCTGATCCTGTCGGACACCTCGGGACGCGCCTGGCGCGCCGGGGTCACCGACTTCGCCCTCGGCAGTCACCACGTCGCGGTGCTCGAGGATCTGCGCGGTCTGGCCGACACCCACGGCCGCGACCTCGCGGTCACCATCCGCAACATCGCCGACGAGATCGCGTCAGCCGCTGACCTGGTGAAGGGCAAATTGCATCGCGTTCCGGCGGCAGTCGTGCGCGGTCTTGACAGCTTCGTCGGCGGCGACGGCGACGCCGCGACGCTGGTGCGCTCAGGCCCAACGGACTGGTTCGCGCTCGGCCGCGCGGAATCCGTACGAGATGCGCTGGGCGTCGCGCCCGGCTCGCCCCTCGCCTACGAAGCGGGAGTGGAGTCCGTTCATCCCGAAGACCTCGGCGCGCGCGTCGGGCGGGCGTGGTCGGTGACGGTATTGCCCGAAGAGGAACCCGAGGCCGTTGCGCTGGACGGCGGTGACCGGCGGTGGCGGGTGATCTGTTCTGACCCCTACCTACTCGGGCGGAGCGTTGCGCGCTTTGAGGTCGCTCTTGCCGGCGAGCGCCTGCGGTCGCAAGCGGTCTCGCGCGGTGAGGACCACGTCGAGTTGTCGCTCACCGACCGGTGACCGGCGGGGGATGCAATTCGAGGTCGGGCTCGAGGTGAATCTGCATCCACTCGGTGGCCCCGTAGGCTTGGGCCCATGCCAGACACCGTTGCGCCCGGCCCCGCCCAGCTGATTCCCGGACAGGACTTCGTGCCGGTCATCCTTGGCGGCGACCGACTCGGCTACAGCCTCGCCCGCTCGTTCCACATGGCCTACGGGTATCGCTCGATCCTGGTGTCGCGGATGGTGTCTGGGCCGATCGCCCACAGCGACCTGGTGGTGCACCAGTCGATCTCCGCGCTCGAGGACCCTGATGCGCTGGTCCAGACGCTGCGCGCGCTCGCGCCGAAGGTCGGATCGCAGAAGCGGCTCCTGCTGGCCACGACCGACCACATCGTGAGCGTGCTGGCGCGGGTCAAGGATCAGCTGGCTGACCTTTATGTCATCCCCTATTCCGCGCCCGGGCTGATCGACCGGCTCACCCGCAAGGAGAACTTCGCGCAGCTCTGCGCCGAGCTCGACATCGCCCACCCGGCGACGGTCGTCTACGACGTCTCTACTCACGGCAGCGACACCGCGCTGGCCGCGCTCGACACCCTGACCTACCCGGTTATCGCCAAGCCGTCGAACGCCGAGGCGTATTCGAAGGTGAAGTTCACCGGGAAGGCGAAGGTTCACTCCGCTGGTTCCCGCGCCGAACTCGACGATCTGCTCGGCCGGTTGGCCGGCAGCGGCTACACCGACAACTTCATCCTGCAGGACGTCATCCCCGGCGACGACCAGGGCATGCGCATCCTCACCTGCTACGTCGACAAGCACTCGAAGGTGAAGTTCGCCTGCTTCGGACAGGTTCTGCTGGAAGAACATTCCCCCGACACCATCGGTTTCCCGGCCGCGATCCTGACCACCGTCGACCACGAGGCCGTCGCGCAGGCGACCCGACTGCTGGAGTCCGTCGGCTGGGTCGGTTGGGCGAACTTCGACCTGAAATACGACCCGCGGTCGGGGCGCACCGTCTTCTTCGAACTCAACCCGCGGCTGGGCGGAACCAGCTTCTACATCACCGCGGCCGGCCACAACGTGGTCGAGTGGTACGTCGACGAATGGGTCAAGGGCGAGTCCTACGCCGACCGACCGATGGTCGAGACCAGCAACGAACACGTCTTCACAGCGGTCCCCGTACGACTGCTGCGGCGCTACATCACCGATCCCGCGACCAAAGCGAAGTTCAATGCTCTGGTGAAGGCGGGCGAGGTCACCAACCCGTGGTTCTACAAGGCCGAGCGCAACCCGCGCCGCTGGCAGTGGATCGTGTCGAACCAACTGAACTACGTGCGCAAATACAAGCGCTACTACCCCGAACCGAAGGCGCTGGTATGAGTCACCCCGACATGAGCAGTGCTGACTCGACCTTCTCCGTGCGCGACGACGCCGCCTGGGCCTCCCCCACCGTCGGCGTTATTGGTGGCAATGGCCCGGCGGCGACCGCGTTGTTCCAAGACGTGCTCGTTCAGTTGACTCCGGCTCACCGCGACCAGGACCACCTCGATCTCGTGGTGCTGGTGCACTCCAGCCAGCCCGACCGCACAGCTCACATCCTCGACGCGAGCGAGCCTGACCCCGGTCCGGTCCTCGCCCGCGACGCCGCTCGGCTAGATGCGCTGGGCACCGACTTCACCGTGATTCCGTGCAACACCGCTTACCACTTCCTCGACGAGATCGCCGCTGCGACAACGCAACCCGTGCTGTCGATCGTCAAGGAGACCGCCAAAGCTGCGGTGTCTGCGACCGCTGGCGGGACGGGCCGGATCGGAGTGCTTGCCACCGACGGCACCCGCGCGGCAGGTGTCTACGAGCGGGTCATCACCGAGTTGGGCGCGACCCCGGTGTTCCCGGGCGAGGCCGACCAAGCGCTGACCATGTCAGTCATCTATGACGGGGTGAAGGCGGGCGGGGAGATCGATCTCGCTGGGCTCGAGGGCGTCATCGAGCGCCTGCTCGGGGTCAGTGACGTCGTCGTGTTGGGCTGCACCGAACTGTCGGTGATCTACGCCCAACAGCACTGGCAGGACCGCCCCCGGATCGTTGACTCGATCGCGTCGCTCGCTGCTGCGACGTTGCGCGCCGCCGGCCGCTGACCCCACCTCGACCCGCGCCATAGTGGTCACCAGCGGGTCGGTAGGTGCGTCGGCACGCTCATCCGTGGGCCGTGCCGCTCCGGGCCAAGCCCGGACGAGGTCACCAGGTATTGCACCCGGAACCGATGTCCTTCGTACGGGGCCAAGAGCCGCTGCAGTTCGTGGTCGTCCACCGGCGCGCCCGTGAGCGCCTGCCCGATCTGGCGAGCCACGTGATAATCGCCGAAACTCACCGCGTCGGCATCCCCGAGCGCGCGCTGGGCGACCTCGGCCGTGGTCCACACGCCGATCCCGGGCACCGACCGCAGTCGGGTCCACGCCTGCTCGCGCGGCAGATCGACGCACTGCTCCAAACGAGCGGCCACCCGCATTGCGCGCATCACCGTGTCGGCCCGCTGCGCGTCGACGCCGGCACGGATCCACTCCCAGGAGGGGATGCTTGCCCAACCCCGCGCATCAGGCGGGACCCACAACCCGAGATCGGCTGCCGGCCCGGGAGCGGCCGACCCGAAGCGATAGACCAACTGGCGGTAGGAGGAGAACGCCTGCTTGCCAGTGACTCGCTGCTCGAGAATCGCCGGGACTAGCGAGTCGACGATCAGGTTCGATCGCCCCATTCGCCAATCCGGTTGTCGCGCAGCAGCTTCAGCGACGATCTTGTGGTGGGCGACGAACCCGTCGGGGCGGTCATCGGCGCCGAGCAACGCGGGCAACTGGCTTAAGAACCAGGCCGCTCCCGGCCCATGGGCGCTAGCCACGACCCGGTCACCTGCGCTCTCGCGAACCAACCGCAGGTGGGCGCTCACCGGGCCATGCGGCGTCACACATGCGCGCCAGATCCCGTCAGGTGTGGTGCGCCAGGTCGGATCGCCACCACCATGGCGCAGACCACCGACGATCGCGCCCAGCGGAATCCGGCGCCCGGGGGCGAAGTCGGACTGCTCCACTACCGCTTGCGGAAGGTCAGCAGCGCCAGCCCGAACGCACCGTCGGCGCCTCGCTCGGCAGAACGGGCGCGTTGCACGTCGCTCAGGTCGAGGTCGCCGACCAGCTTCAGCCCCTGCTCGTCCATCCGCGCGGCCAGCGACCGCAGGTCGGCCACCGAGAGTCCATCGCGCGCACCACCAACCTTGGTCGTGACCGTGATCAGGCCACCGCGCCGCAACGCCCAGGAAGCACGGGTGAGGTCTTCGTCGATCTTGTCCGGCGCAGCGGAGTGGGGGTGGAGTCGTACGACGTGGTCGACCGATCCAGCTGCCACCTGGCGGCCGACGACCTCCGGACGGGTGACATCGACGCCGAGCGGTTCGAACCCGACGTGGCGAGCCCAGCGACTGAAGGTCGACCGAGACCCGACGGGGTCGACCACGACCGAGCGCTTCGAACCGTCGTCGACGACCCGTAACAGCGCCGCGAGAGCGCCGAGCGACGCCCACGCGCTGGTGTCGTCGATCGTTCGGGCCAGGCCCAGACGGCGTGCGAAGCGACGCGCGGCCCTGGCCTCGCGCCCATCGGTCAGCAGATTGGTGAAGCGAATGTGGTTCAGATCGCTGGCGCGAACCGGTCCGTGACCCTCGGTCAGGGGCAGCCGGGCCGCGGTATCGCGGGCTGCCTGGCGGGCCCGCGCCGCGGCGCGGGTGACCGGTTCGGGTGCGGTGAACCGGTTGGTGCCGATGCTCGACTTCACACCTACGACCCTAACCCCGACCACCGACCGACGTCGGTCACCGGCGGCAGATAGGTGGCGAGCAGGGCCCGCTGATCTGCCCCGAGTTCGGTGTCGAGGTGCTCCAGTCCGGCGACGGTCAGCCGGCTCGCGGGCACGCCGTACAACGTCCGTAAGTTCAGTAGAGCGGTGCTGGTGCCGCCGACGACACCGGCCGCATTCACGACCCGCGCATCGCGTTCGGCCAGCAGCCCGCCCTCGATCACGGTCATCCCCGCGTAGGCGCCGGGCGGCTCTGCCGGGTGCGGGCGTACGACCAGCGTGTTTCCTTGTGCGGCAACGACATCCGCGACCTCGTCGAGATGCGCGCGGTAGGCCCCGGCGGTCAGCAGACCGAGTTGGACCCACGGTTGGGTCAGCATCACGACCTCATTCGAGCGCGGCCCGACGCTCACCCCACGACGGAATTCGTCGGCGATCTGTTCGTTCAAGGCCCACTCGCGGGCCTTGTCGTACATCGCCCAGCGCTGCCCGGTCAGGGTCCTGCTGCCGGCCTCGACGGCAACGGCCCGCGCGGTGCGCCAGGGTTCCCGTACGCCCTGCCGCCGCCAGGCCGCGCGACGGGTCGCCAGGCCGCCGTAGGTTCCCAATCCCTCGTCGGTGACCACGACTCGTACGCTCCCGCGTGGCTGCGCGCGTTTCAGCCGCAGCCACGGCTTGAGGCCGGGGGCACCCACCGACAGGTAGGTGAGGTCCGCCGGCACATCGGCTGGGACCGCGTCGCGCATGACGACCGTGAGGCGAGGGTCATCGGGGAAGGCGTCGCGCACGTCCTGCTCGCTGACCGCCGCGTTGCCCAGGAACCGGCCACCGCCGACGTAGTCAACGTCAATCTGCGATTCCTCAGTCAACGCCTTGCGCAGGAAGGCTGCCAAGTGGATCAGGTGGGTGCGGCTGCGCACCCCAGTGATCAACACGCGCATCAGATCACCGGCGGGCGACCGGCCCGGGTGAGGGCACCGACCGTGCGCCAGGACATCGGTCGACGCGGGCCGGCGTCACTTCGTACGCCCTCGGCAAAACCCTTGAACCAGGTGCGCAGGGCGTCCTTGTCGTGAACTCGCAGCAGGGTGACGCCGGTCCAGGCGCCGAGGTAGACCGGCACCAGGGGCGCCGGCAGATTGCGCTTGGCGACCCAGACCCGGTTGCGGGCGTTCATCCGGTAGAACACCGCGTGGCGAGCGGGGCTGGTGGCGGGGTGGTTGACGATGATCTGCGGGGCGTATTCGATCCGCCAGCCGGCGTCGAGCAATCGCCACGCCAAGTCGATTCCCTCGTGGCCGTAGAAGAAGTGGCCTGGCCAGCCACCGACCTCCTCGAAGGCCTGCCGGCGCACCATGAACACGGCTTCCCAGAACCAGGTTGCCGGTCCTGCCTTGCCGCCATCGGTGACGTCGAATCGGGGCGTCCAGCGGCGCGGCGCGGGCTTGCCGTCGGGGTCCAAGCCGCGCGGCTGAGCAACCGCGATCCGAGCGTCGACGTCGATCACTTCGACCAAGCGGCGCAACACGTCGGGGCTCGGCAGGGACGCGTCGTCGTCGTAGAAGTAGAGGTAGTCGCCGCGCGCTTCGGCAGCGCCGACGTTGCGGCCCTGCGGGATGCCCAGGTTCTCCGGCTCGTGGATGGTGCGGACCCAGTCGGGAAGACCGGTTGGCTTCCAGCCGTTGCCGACCAGCACCACGTCCAGCTCGACGCCTTGCTGGGTGTGCAGACTCGCCAGCGCGGTCGCCAACTCGGCCGGACGGTCGCCCATCGACAGCAGGACGACACCCACCCGGGGCAGCGGTGACGACACGTCTTCTCCTTCGATTACCGGCTCAAGCTCGCCTGCCTAGGCTACGGGTGAGACGGGCAAGCACCAGCACCCGATAGTCGTCGACCGCCAGGAGGCACCCGATGCACCACCGTCCGACCCGCTGGGAACGCAGCGATCACAGCGGCTATGGCGAAAGGTTCGCCCAACTGCACGCCGACGGCACCGACATCGAGGGCGAGGCACGACTGGCCGACACCCTTGCGCCGCGCGGTGCGCGCATCCTCGACGCCGGCTGCGGGATGGGCCGGATCGGTGCGGCCCTGCGCGCCCGCGGACATCAGGCGTACGGCATCGATCTCGATGCCACGTTGCTCGACCAGGCGGCGCGAACCTTCCCCGAACTGCCCACGTTCCTGACCCGGATCGACGACGCGACGCCGGATTCGCTTGCCGCCCAAGGATTCCCGGACGCGTACGACGTCGTGGTGTGTGTCGGCAACGTGATGATTCTCGGCGAAGAGGGCGGCGAGCAACTGGTGCTCACCCGGATGCGTGAGCTGCTGGCTGACGGCGGGCGCCTGCTGGTCGGCTTCCACACCGACGCCACCCCGCCGGACTCCCGGGAATACTCCCCCGCCGACTTCGCGGTCGATGCCGCGGCCGCTGGCCTGCGCGTCGACGCACGATTCGGCAGCTACGAACTACATCCGTACGACCCGAACGAGAACTACGTCGTGCACCTGCTCAGCCGCGCCGGCTGACCACCCAGCGACCGGTGTCGACGATGGTCTCCTGCGCCGGTCGCGGGCTCCAACCGAGCGTCTGCTGCGCCTTCGCCGACGTCGCGTTCTTGTGGTGGCTCAGTTCGGTGACGACCTGACCGACCGCGCGATCGACGCGACCGACCAGCTTCACCAACGCGTTCGGCAACACCCGGGTCGGCACCTTCCGGGCTTGCGGCCCGAGGCCCTCGCGCAACGCCTCAGCGATCTCGCGCACCGTGAGGAAGTCGCCGGAAACAGCCAGGAAACGCTCGCCCGCCGCCTCCGGATCGGTCATCGCACGCACCTGCAGATCGGCGACATCGCGAACGTCGACGACCCCGAAGGCAACATCCGGAACTCCGGGTAGGCCCTTCATCAGCCGTTCGATCAGTTCGACCGAGGTGCCACTGTCGCGACCCAACGGAGGCCCGAGGATTGCCACCGGATTCACCACCGCAAGTTGGGTCTGCGGGTGGTCCTTCGCGAACTCCCAGGCGGCGCGCTCGGCAAGTGTCTTCGACGTTGGGTACGGCGCGACCGGCACCTCCCCGGACAGGTCGGTCCAGTCCTCCTCGGTGAAAGCGCGACCGGTCGGCTGGTGGCCGTATCCGACGGCGGCGAAGGAGGAGGTGACCACCACCCGTTCGACTCCGGCCGCATGGGCGGCCCGCAGCACCCGCAGGGTGCCTTCGCGAGCAGGGCCGATCAACTCCTGGGGGTTCTTCGGGACATTGGTCGGGAAGGGCGAGGCGACGTGGAGGACGAAGCGACAACCGGCCACCGCCTCAGCCCACCCCTCATCAGAGGTCAGGTCGGCGCGTACGACCTGGACCTGGCTGACGTCCTGACCCGCGGCGGTCACGAGGTCGCGGGCCTCCTGCTCCTTGGCGGTCGACCGCACGGTCGTACGCACGCGGTAGCCGCGTTCGAGTAGCGTTGCCACGCAACGGGATCCGAGGTATCCGGAGCCCCCGGTCACCAGGACAAGTTCAGAGCTCATGAGCCCAGCGTAAGACGACCTTTCGCGACCGTCACCACGTCTGGACAAGCCAGCTCCGACCAGAACTGAACGGCTCTCTGCGGCGGCAATACCCCCACCCCGCGCACCAGCCAGGCGGTCATTGCCATCCCGTGGGTGGCGATGACAACGGGCAGTTCCGGATCGGCGCCGACGACAGCCCTGGCAAGCGCGCCGGCGAACCGGTCGGCGACCTGCTGCGGGCTTTCCCAGCCTCGGTGACGGTCGTCCAGGTCACCAACGATCCAGGCGGCACGCCGCGCCCGGAAGTCCCCAGCGAAGGGTTCGTCGCGGCGCACCTCACCGAAATCGGGGTCTTGCTCGATGCGCGCCGTCGGCGCGGCCAACCGGAGCGTGTCCCGCGCCTTCGGTTCCGGGCTCGAGCGCCAGGTCGCCTCGACTGGCAGGAGGGCGCGCAGCGATGTCGCAGCAGCCCCGCCGACGGGCGACAACAGCCAGTCCTCCGGCCGCACGTCGGCTTCCAACTGCGGCATCGCGTGTCGCACCAACACCACCTTCACGCCCTTGATCCTCGCGCAGCCCTACCCTTGCCGGGTGACCGACACCTACACCGACCACGAAACCGGCGTGCACTACTGCGGCGGCGAGATGGAGGACTGGTCCGACCGCCCCGCCGCGGCGGACGTGTTGCCCGCCCACGCAGCCCGCTTGGTGCCCGACGACGCCCGCCGCGTGTTGCTGATCGGCGCCCGCGCGGCCGCCGTCGCGCCATTGCTGAGCGGCGATCGGGAGTTCACGGTGGTCGTACGCGGTGAGACTGACGCCGAGCGCCTGGCCGCGACCGGGGCGACGATCCACTGCGGTGCCCTGGGTCGATGGACCCCCACCGACCGCTTCGACGCCGCCGTTGTGTTGGACCCACCGGACCGGATCCTGCCGCCTGCGTCCGACGGAATCGGCCACTTCGACCTGCTCCACCTGGTCGAAGGATGGGCCCCCACCACGATCGCCTACGTGGAGAATGGCGCCGGCCTGCCGTCGTTGGACCACCAGGAGCGCGGGCCGTTCAATGATCGCGACTTGACGGCACGAGGGACCTCGTATGACCTACGCCCGCCAACCGCGACGGAACTGACCCGCGCTCACCGGCGCCCCACAGCCTTGGTATTCGGAGCCCGGGCCGCTGCGGATGTTGTTGTTGCGCCGGACCGCCTCGACAACGCGGTGGTCACGCTGATCCGCTCCCGTTCAACGCTCGACCTGCGTTGGGACGCGCTGTTGGAGGCGCCCGCCTCAGCGGTGACCGGATGGCTACTCGGCGGCAACGTTCGCGACCGCTCACTGACCTTCCGCAACCTGACGGGCGAGGTGGTGACCGATGGCGAACCGACCGCCGTCGGCACCCCGCTGGAGACTCCGTTCCTGCGCTTGCTGCGCAGCGATGACCGGCCACGACTGACGACGGCACTGAAGGCGTACGCCCGGTGGGTCGGCCGCGACCAGGGCCCACTGCCGCGCGATGTTGTGGCAACTGACCAAGGCTTCGCACCGATCGAGTCAGCCGGGCCGAGGGTCGACCTCGCTGCGGCCCTCATCGACCTTGCCGCCGCGGTCGCCGGGCGGCCGCACGCGCACCGCTTCGGGCCGGAGCTGGACCGGGTCGCCATCGCCGCTCGGTTGGCGGACCTGCTGCCCGACGGACCGGACGGCGCGGCGCTCACGGCCGCCGATGCGGCGTACGAGGGGGCGCCGTTCGCTCGCCCAACGGTGTTGAGCCACTGGCAGGAGCAGCAGTCGGCCGCCCAGCTACGCGCCGAGGTGTTGGCCAAGGAAGCCCAGTTGGAGCAGGTCCGAGCCGAGTTGGCGAAGGATCAGCGCGACCGCCGCGCCCTCGAACGATCGTTGGCCGCCGACTCCGGCCCACGCGCCACCAACCTGCTGAAGATGCCCGCAGATCGTCTCGGTCGGGTGGCCCGGCGGCTCGGCCGATGATTGGCCCGGCGGCGCAGCCGATGATTGGCCCAACGGCGCAGCCGATGATCCAGGTCAGCGACGACTAATTGCGGATGTAGTCGGTGAGCTGGTCGCGTTCGGTCTGCAGCTCATCGATCCGGCCCTTGACGATGTCGCCGATGCTGACGATGCCGACCAGTCGGTCATCGACCACGACGGGAACGTGGCGGAAGTGGCGTTCGGTGACGATGCGCGCCACGGACTCAACCTCATCGCCGGGGGCGCAGCTGTGAACGTCCGCAGTCATGATCTTGCTGACCGGAATGGCGAAGAACCCAGCCTCGGCGCCGGGAAGCGCTCGCACCACGTCGCGCTCACTGACAATCCCCACCACCGTTCCGGCTTCCGGATCGTCTGAGACGACGGCTGCACCGATGCCGTGCTCGGCCAACAACGCGACCAGATCCCCGATCGTGGCGTCGCTGCGAATGGTGACGACGGACTGGCTTTTGGAGCGGAGCAGGTCTTTGATACGCATAACTGAATGTAACGCTCGTCACATGCAGTCGTCGCCTCTCTCGGCGAGGCGGAATGTGCGAATTCTGCGCAGCGTCAGTCCAACCGGGCGACGCCGTAGCAGAGCAGGACGTCGTCGCGGCGCTCCCACTTCAGCAGCACCCGCTGGGCAACGTCGTCGGGAACCTTCAGTCCGGGCCAGTTCAGCCAGGACAGCACCGGCAGGTCAAGCGCCTTGGCGGCCGCCTCGCAGGCGGTCCACAAGGGCCATACGACCTCGGGGTCGAACGATTTGGTGCGCTGGGCGAGCATCGGCGATACCGGCTGATCGGCCAGCTCCGCGTCAATCGCTAGCGCACAGCCGTCAGTGGCCGGCGCCTTCCATGCGATGCCCCGCCCATCGGCGAGATAGGACCGTGCGGTGCCGGGAAAGGTCTCCCCGGACACGTCCGGTCCGATTTCGACCCACTCCGGTCCGGTGAAATCGGACAGGATTCGTTGCCGTTCGTCGATGCTCACGCGACCTCCTGGGCACTCATGTGGCCATTCAATCGCAACCGGTGCAACACCCTCAGGGGCGGGGTCAGATCGACCCGCCACCATCCAGCACGATCACCTGGCCGTTGATGTTCGTGTCGTCGAACAACAGGGAGCGCACGATCGGCGCGATGTTGGCCGGCGTCACCATCCGGCCGGACGGGGTGCGGCGGCTGATCGTCGACAACTGCTCGGTGCCCAGCACCGACGACATCTCCGAAGCGAAGAAGCCCGGCGCGACCGAGTTGACCAGAAATCGGCCGTGCATCTCGCGGGCGAGGGTGCGGGTGGCCGCGTCGAGGCCACCCTTCGTCGCGGAGTAGGCGACCAAGCCGGAGTAGCCGCGCTGCGCGCAGATCGAGGTGATGTTGATGATCCGGCCGCGTCCGACCTTGCTCATGGCGTGGCGGATGAACTGGCGGGTGAACACCAGTGGCGCGGTCAGGTTGGTTTGAATGATCTGCTCGATGCGCTCCGGCGAGGTGTGCAGATGCATCGAATCCTGGCCGATCGCAGCGTTATTGATCAACGCGTCGACCGGGCCCAGAGCTGCCGAGGCCGCCTTGAGGAAGGCCCGGCCGCCGGCCTCGTCATTGATGTCGAGCGGCGCCGCGTAGAGCCGGTCAGGATTCTCCTGCAGCAACTGCTCGATCTCGGGCGTCAAGGAGCGGGAGAAGGTCGCGACCTTGGCGCCGTTGGCGAGGGTGTCGCGCACCAGTTCCAGGCCCAGGCCTTTGGTGCCTCCGGTGATCAGAACACAGGATGCGGCCGGAATCGCGGTGGGTTCAGCAGTGGGCTCAGACATCGCTTTTCAGCGTCTCCTTCAGCGGGATCTCATCGCGCACACGGATGCGGCGCGGTACGGAGTAATCGGGCAGACGCGCGGCACACCACGCCTGCAGCTCGGCGTCGGTGACCGGCTCGGCCGCGGGGTCGAGCACGACCTCCGCGGCGACAACCATTCCGACCAGGGGCGCCTTGCGGCCCTTGACCGCCGCCCAGGCCACCGCGGGGTGGTCGAGCAGCACGGCGCGCACCTTGGCGGCAGATGCCTTCGATCCACCGACGTTGATCTCGTCGGACGCGAGGCGACCAACGATTCGTACGCGGCCGTTCTCGATCTCGACCCGGTCGCCGGTGTGGATGGCGGCATCCATGCCTTCGGCTGCCTTGCTGGAGGCAATGACGAGTTCGTCATCGACCACCGACAAGCGCGGGCGCCCCGGAGTCTGACGGTCAAGCCACGCTGCGGGGAAGCCCGCGAGCCCGTCATGGACGGCAATGGCCGCGCCGGCTTCGGACGAGGCATAGATCCAGGACAGACGCGCCTCGGGATAGACCGAGCGCAGCGTGTCGAGAACCGCCTGGTCGACCGGCTCGCCGCCGAGCGTGACCTGCTGCAGCGGCAGTTCCTTCATCGTGTCGCCGGAACGCCACAATGCCTGGCGCCAGAAGGTGGGGGTGCCAGAGGCGGCGGTGACGCCAGCCTCGAGCGCGAGCCCGGGCCATTCATCCAGCTGCGACGGCTCAATGAACAGCACGTTCTGCCCGGGCAAGCTCAGGGACAGGGTGACGACCTGCCACCAGGCGTAGGCGCCAACGGCGTAGGGACACAACCAAGTTCGGGCCGGCTGCTCCCCCGCGACGGTCGTCAAAGAGTCGAGCGTGTGAGCCACCTGCTTGGGCCGGCCGGTCGAACCAGAGGTCAACAACCAGACACGACCGCGCTGCGGTTCGCGCTCGGTGGTGGCCGGCTCAACGGCGTCGCCGCGGACGAGCGCGAGCCCGTCGGCGCGGAACCCGTCAGCTTGCTCGGCGCCGACCCGACCAGACCCGGCGATCAGCGTCTCGCGGCCCTCCGGATCGATGGCGTGGCGCCACACGGCGCGCAACGCCTCCAGGTGAGAGTCAACGAGATATGCGGCGGCCGCGGGCGTGTCGCCGGCGCGCTCGTCGAGGGCGCCCAACTCCTGCCAGGTGCCTTCGAATCCGACGGTGACGATGCGGTTGTTCGCACCAGCGGGAAGGGCGGCGGCTCCGGAACCCAACGTCAGGCTTCTTGCAGCTGCTCGATGAAGGTGAGGACGTCGCCCACGGTCTCGATCGAACGCAGCCCAGGGGCGTCGAAGTTCAGCTCGGTGTCGAGCTCGTCTTCGACGCGCAGCGCCAGCTCGGAGAAGTCGAGCGAGCGGAAGCCGATCTGCGACAGCTGGGTGTTGTCGTCGGCGGGCAATTCCTTGCCTTGAGCCGACAGCACCTCCGCCATCATCGAACGCACCTGGTCGCGGCTGAGCGTGGTCATCAATCCTCCGGGGGTCGAACGGTCCTCGGTTAGTCTAGGGGTCACCTGCCCGTCCACCACGAATGCCGGAGGCTCCATGCTGCGCCCTGCCACCGACGAGGACTGCGAAGCGGTCCGCGTCTGGCGCAACCACCCCGACGTACGCGCCGTGTCCCTGACCCGCGACGTCATCAGCCCCGAAGAACACCAGAAGTACTGGGACTCGTTGCGGGACAACGAAACCCGCAAGGTGTTCATGTACGAGCGAGGCGGTGTGGCGGCAGGGGTCGTCACCTTCTTCGCGATCGACCGGGCCGCAAAATCGGCGATGTGGGGCTACTACCTGGACAACGACGGCCTCACCGAACGTGGCGAACTGCTGCTGGCGTGGATGGGGATCCAACGCGACGCGGTGAAGCTGGCCGACGGCGAACTCGACCTCGACACGCTGGAGGGCGAAGTGCTCGACTCCAACGCCGCCGTACGCCGGATGAACACCCGCAACGGGTTCGAGGAGATCGGCTCCGACGAGCGCGTGATCGACGGCGAACCCACCCTTGTCCATACCATTCGCCGCAGGAGGCCAACAGCATGAGCAGCATCCGTATCGCGGGCCGCGAGATCGGCCCGGATCACGAGCCCTACATCATCGCCGAAATGTCCGGCAACCACGACGGCTCGCTGGACAAAGCGCTCGACATCGTCCGGATGGCGGCCGAGTCAGGCGCCCACGCGATCAAGCTGCAGACCTACAAGCCCGAAACGATCACCATCAAGTCGGACGCCCCCGACTTCCGCCTCTCGGCAGGTCACGAGTTGTGGGGCGGCCGCACCCTGTGGGACCTCTACGAAGAGGCCCACACGCCCTGGGAATGGCACAAACCGATCTTCGAGCTCGCCGCCGAACTCGGCATCACCTGTTTCTCCTCGCCGTTCGACCCGACCGCGATCGACCTGCTTGAGGACCTCAACACCCCGGCCTACAAGATCGCCAGCTCCGAGATTGTCGACCTGCCGCTGATCCGGCTCGCGGCCAGCAAGGGCAAGCCGATCATCATCTCGACCGGCATGGCATCGGTCGGAGAGATCTTCGCCGCTGTTCAGGCGGCTCGCAGCACAGGCAACGAGCAGATCGTGGTGCTGGCCTGTACCGCCAACTACCCGGCCGACCCCAGCGAGTCGAACCTGCGCGGCATCCCGGTGATGGGCAACACCTTCGGCACCCTCATCGGCTACTCCGACCACACGATGGGCATCGGTGCCGCGATCACCGCGGTCGCGCTGGGCGCGTGTGTCGTGGAGAAGCACGTCACCTTGTCGCGCGCCGACGGTGGCGTCGACTCCGCGTTCTCCTCCGAGCCGGAGGAACTGCGGATGCTGGTGGAGCAGACCAAGGTTGGTTGGCAGTGCCTCGGCCAGCCGCGCATCGGTGCCCGTCAGCAGGAGAAGGAAGGGCTGCGCTTTCGCCGTTCGCTCTACGTGGTCGAAGACGTCGTGGCGGGCGATCCGGTCACTGCCGCGAACGTACGCTCCATCCGGCCCGCGAACGGGCTCTCCCCCGACGAGTTCGCGCGCGTCGAGGGCCGCACGTTCAAGCACGACACCCCCCAGGGCACCCCGCTGTCCTGGGACCTGATCTGACAGCGAGGAAACGCCACATGCTCGAAGATGTCGAAGCCGTCGTCGACACCGACCTGGACTCCGGGGCAACCCTGCTCGGCGACCACCTCGTCGAGGGGTCCGACCTGGCTGGCGAACGGGAGTTCTGCGCGCTTGTCGCATCCTTCCGCCAGCTCGTTCACGACCTGCGTCCTGCAAAGGCGCTGTTGGTTGGCCCGAGTGCCGCCGAGTTGGTCAGCCTGCTGCCGACTGAATCCACCGCCCACCTGTTGGTGCGTCACGTTGTTGACGCTCGCGCGATCGCGGCGGTCGTCACGGACCGACCCAACGACCATATCTTCAGCGGCGGCTTCGAGCTCTTCCCGCAGCGGGAGTCGTACGACTTGGTAGTCGTGCTCGGGGGCGGTCCGGTCGTGCTCTCCCCCATCGCCGAGGGCATGTCCGAGAGGCAGATCCTGGCCAAGGCGAAGTCATTGTTGAGTCCCGACGGGGTGCTGCTCTACTCCGCGGAGAACGCCCTCGGTCTGCACGACATGCTGGCCGCTGAGGCCGAGGTGCCGACCGGCGACGATCGACTCTGGTATGTCGGCAAATCGCGTGTCTCCCAACGCCCCTGGGTCCACAACGAACTTGTGGCCACGCTGGAGGACCTTGAGCTACACACGGCCGGATGTCTCTTGGGCTTCCCGTCTCCTCAGGCGCCCGATCTGGTCGTCAACGCCACCTGCACCTCCGCGCAGATCACCACCCGGTTGGCGCGTGAACTGCCGCATGCCTTCACCAACTATTTCTCCGATCGCGCGTCTGTTCGTAACGCCGGCGACTTCGCACAGTTGGTGCTGCAGGCCGACTTGCGCACCCAGCTAGCGCCGGTTTGGTATTTCCTGCTGACCACCCGGGAACGCACGCTCGACCTTCCGGCCCTCGTCGTCGCCGAGCCCGACACGGCCCCCGCCTGGTCGTTCCTCGAGCGTTACAACGCGGCTGGCGAGGCAACGCTGACCTGGGGCGACGGAGTCAGCACTGTTGCGGAGCGTTCGGTCCTTGGAGTCTCGCGAACCCTCACCCCTGGTGACTTCACCGACGGCACCAACCTCGAACGTGCACTGCGCGTGGCGTGCGCCGGCAGTGACCACCCCACGCTGCGAACGCTGATGAAGCGCTACCGAGCGTGGCTGGAGCAAACCGAGCCATCCGAGTCGTTCACCGCTGAGCAGCGGTGGTTTGCCGTTCCGAACAACGTGATCGTTGGACCTGACGACACCCTGACTCTGGACGACCCGTCCTGGTCGGTGGCTCGCCCCGATGCCGCCTCGGCCGCGTTCGTCCACGGCGTTCGCACCTTCGCCACTCGCCTGCTGGCGGGCGGCGCTCCGCACCCGTGGAACCTGCCCGTGACTCCCGACGACGTGACCCGCACGCTCGCCGCGATGGGTGGCGTGACGGTGACCCCCGAGGTCATCGCCCACGTCGCCGACATCGAGGTCGAGATCGGCAGCGCCATTGGCACTCTCAACGGCGACCCCGAAGAGCTCCTGGCCCAGAACCTTGCGGAGAGCGCCCGGGAGAACCACTTGCCCGACGCTTCGTCCGCTGGCTTCCGCGAGCTGCTCGGCCAGGTCCGCACCCTCAGCCAGACGGTCCGATCGCAGGAGCGACAGGTGGCCTGGCTCGAGGGAACGATGAAACTGCGCGACCGCCGAATCGCCGAATACGACCGCCTGATGTTCAAGCTCGAAGAGTCATTGAGCTACAAGGCGATGCGCACCATCGGCGCGCCCAAGCGGATCGCCGTCGCGCGCGCCAAAGACCGCGTTGACGAGGCGTTGCCGGACGACGTGCGCAAGAAGGCGCGCCGGTTGGTTAAGCGCTTCATCGACCAGCAGGGCGGCTCCGACAGCTGATTCCTGCCGGTCACGGCAAACGCCGAAGGGCGGGTCAATTGACCCGCCCTTCGGCGTTTGCCATGTGGTTGCAGAAGACTCAGAAGCCACCCTTGGGGCGCACCCGTGGGATGTCGCTGTTGGTGCGCGAGGAAGGGAACTCCTCCGGTGGTGCGAACCGGCGGGCCAGCGCGGACCAATCGAATTCGTACGACGGTTCTGGCGCGGTGTGGGCCTCGACGTCGAGGTCCTCGCTCCACCCGAAGAGATCGATGATTTCTTCGGGGGGCAACAACTGATCGGCGCCCAGTTCCTCGACCGCGATCGCGTAGGCGATGTCGCGGGGAACGGCCGGCTGGTGGAACTGCGGATAAAGCGCCTGCGGTCGGTGCGCCCCACCCAGAATCGCGTGGTCGTCGCCGAGCTCCATCGGGTCGCCGTAAACACCAACTTCGGCTCCCGCGAGCGCTCCGTGCAGCAGCGCCGAGGTCATCCGGTTGCTCACGACCCGGCGGTGACGACGGATCTCGGCGAGTTGCTTGTAGAGGAACTCGGTGTCGGTCTCGCGCCAGAGATAGCCGCGCTTGCCATGGGTGATGACTCGGAAACCGGCGCGTTCGTAGATCTTGCGCACCCGCGGCTGCTCGAACTCGTTGATATAGAGGCAGATGGTGATGGGAACGTCACCCTCAGTCTCGCGAATCTCGGCGATGTAGGCCTCGTGGTCTCCGGCGACCTGCTGCCCTTCCCAACCGTGGAAGGGATAGACGATCGTTCCCTCTCGGGGGTGATTCTGGGCCTCCCACTCGCGCTGGTTCTCCATCTCCAGGAGGTAGTTCCACGGCGCGCCGGTGACGACGTAGTCGCGCATCCCGAAGGCCCATCCTCGACGGGCGCAGGCGTGGGAGTAGACGAACTTGGGATAGCGGGCGGCGAAGACAGTGCCGACGGCGAACCCGTCGTACATGTTCCAGCCGTGCTGCAGGTAGCCCCAGATCCGCGGCGGATCCGTAAGTCCCACATAGCGCGCCATGATGTGGGCGTGTCCGTAGAAATGGTTGGCGTGGTGCATCGACTCAGGCCTTCAAGAAGCTGCGGATCAGCTCGATCACTTGGTCGACCTGGTCGTCGGTGAGGTCCGGGAACATCGGCAGGCTGATCTCCTGCTCGGAGTAGAGCTCCGCGACGGGACAGGAGCCTTTGCGGTGGCCGAGCTCCTGGAACAGCGGTTGGTGGTGCACCGGAATGTAGTTGACCTGCACGCCGATTCCGCCATCGCGCAGGTGATCGAACAACTGGCGCCGTCGACCGTCCTGGATCCGCAACGGGTAGAGATGCCACATCGGGGAAGCACCCGCGCGGTGACCGGGCAGGATCAGTTCCTCAATCCCGGCGAGACCCCTGTTGTAGCGATCGGTGATCGCTTGTCGGCGCTCTTTGAACGCCTGGAGGCGCTTCAGCTGGCTGAGACCGAGCGCGGCGAGAACATCGGGGAGCCGGTAGTTCAGGCCCAACGAGTGAACCTCGTAATACCAGCCACCGAGTTCTTCCATCAGCTCCGGGCGACGTTCATAGCCGATGCCCTTGAACATCCGCGCCCGCTCCAGCAGGTCGGCATCGGCCGATACGACCGCGCCACCCTCGGCGGTGGTCAAGTTCTTGGTCGGGAAGAACGAGAAGGTGGTGACGTCGGCCAGCGACCCCACGGCGACGCCGTCCAGCGAGCCGGCAATCGAGTGGGCCGCGTCCTCGAGCAGCAGGGCGCCATGGTCGTGGGCGACCTTCTTCAGCGCCGCCGCATCGATCGGGTGCCCGGCATAGTCGACGCCGGCAACCACGGTGGTGCGGTCGGTGATGTGTTCCGCCACCGAGGCCGGGTCGAGGTTGCCGGTGTCGGGGCTCACGTCGGCGAAGACGATCTCCGCGCCCTGCCACATAGCGCAGGTGGCAGTCGCGAAGAAGGTCAACGGCGTCGTGATCACCTGATCACCGGGCTTCACCTGCAGCGCCGCGTAGGCGGTGTGTAGGGCGGCGGTGCCCGAGGTGACTGAGACGGCCGGCAGGTCAAGACCTGCCACCGCGCCGATCTGCTGCTCGAACGACTCGACGGCCGGTCCGGTCGTCAGCCAGTCGCTGGTGAGGACCGCGGTGACCGCGTCGATGTCGGACTGATCGATCGACTGACGCCCGTACGGCAGCATCAGACGCCGGACTCCAGGATCTTGCGGATGTCGTCGGCGTCGTACCAAAGGTCGTTCTTGTCAGACGCGCAGTGGAAGCCCTCGGGAACCGGCACCGCATCCTTCGGGGCTTCGTAACCCCAGGTCGCGAACTCCGGCTGCAGGATGAAGTATTTGCCGTCCATCACCATGACCGCGCGACGACCCTCCTCCTGGCTGATCATCTCTTCGTGCAACTTCTCACCCGGACGCAGACCGATGTCGTGCATCTTGGCGCCCGGCGCCACGGCCTGAGCAAGGTCGGTGACCTTGTGGCTCGGGATGTGCGGGACGACGAGTTCGCCACCCTGCATCATCTCGAAGGTGTCGAGCACCATCTGTACGGCCTCAGGCAGCGTGATCAGGAAGCGGGTGCAGCGCAGGTCGGTGATCGGCAGCGATTCGCCGGCCGCGGCGAGCGCGCGGAACTTGGGGATGATCGAGCCGCGGGAACCGGTCACGTTGCCGTAGCGCACCACCGCGAAACGCGAGGGGTAGGCGGCGGCGTAGTGGTTGCCGAGCACGAACAGCTTGTCGGCGGTCAGCTTGGTGGCGCCGTAGAGGTTGATCGGGCTGGAGGCCTTGTCGGTCGACAGCGCCACAACCTTCTTGACGCCGGCGTCAATGGCCGCCTCGATGACGTTCTGCGACCCGAGCACGTTCGTCTTGACGAACTCGTGCGGGTTGTATTCGCCGGTGTCGACCTGCTTGAGCGCGGCGGCGTGAACGACGTAATCGATGCCGTGCATCGCGCGGCGCAGTCGATCCAGGTCACGGACGTCACCGATGAACCAGCGCAAGCGCGGGTCGTCCTGGAACAACTGGCGGGCTTCCCACTGCTTGAGTTCGTCGCGCGAGTAGATCACCACGCGCTTGGGGTTGACGTCCTTCAACAACCGGGTGATGAAGGCTTTACCGAACGAACCCGTTCCTCCGGTGATCAGGATGGAAGAACCCTGCAGAATGCTCACGAATTGGCTCCCGTTGGTCGCGTGGTGGCCGCCCGCTGTCACGGGCCTGTTCCACCCTGTTCCCACAAGACCGCAGCACAAGTCGGGCACCGTGGGAACGGGGCGCCTCAGGCTAGCATTCACGGGGCGCCAGACCGTCGGACGACACGGGAAGCAGGCAGACGATGAGCAGGGACCCGATGAGCAGGGGCCTCAGTGGCGCGACCGTCGGTCTGCGGTGCGACGCATCGCGCGATACCGGAGTGGGTCACGCGGTGCGGTTGCTCGCCCTGGCCCAGGAGCTGATCAGCCGTGGCGTCACGCTCGCCGGCTTCGGTGGCTTGGAGATCGACTGGGTGGCGCGGGCCTACGCCGATCTCGGAGTCCACTTCTCACCTGCTGCCGATCTGTCGGCTGCGCCGATCACTCACGCGGTGCTCGACGGCTATGGGCTCTCCCCGTCGATCGGCGCGAGCCTGGCCCAACGCGGAGTGCGAACGCTGGCCATGGTCGACGGGCCCTTTGGAGCCGAACAGATCGCCGACGTCTACGTCGACCAGAACTTCGCGGCTGAGTCCGCAGCCGTGAAGCTGCCCGCCGTGGCGGTCGCCGGCATTTCGTACGCCCTCTTCCGCGACGAGGTGCTGCGCGCCCGTCGCCCCCACGTTGCGGACAGCAATCCACCGAGGGTGCTGGCCGTGTTCGGTGGCACTGATCCCTACGCCGCGTGTCCGCAACTGGCTGCGCTCGCGCTGGCGACGGGCCTGCCGATGACGCTCGTCGCCGTCGCGGCGACGACCTCGATCGCTGACGGCCTGGCCACACTCGCGACCCTGCCCTCTCAGCAGGTCGAGATTGTTCGCTCCCCTGCCAACCTCGCCGACCTCGCGGCTGGCTGCGATGCGGCGATCAGTGCGGCCGGTAGCACCATCTGGGAACTGCTCTGTCTGGGAGTGCCGACCGCCTCGGTCTGCGTGGTGGACAACCAGGAACCCGGCTACGACGCAACGATCAACGCCGGCGTCACCCTTGCCGGCGGGCGGCTCCCCCGGCTGCGCGGCACCGACCGCGAAGTTGAGGAACGGACGGTCGTGGGCAACCTCACCGAACTGATCGGCGACATCGCGCTGCGCGACGAGCTGCGCTCCACTGGACTGCAGCTGGTCGACGGTCGCGGCCGCAGTCGCGTGGCGGATCTGCTCCTGCAGAGCGCCACGCCGTAGCCTGTCCGGAACGTCCGCTCTCGCCACACAACCTTCGTGGAGGTCCGAGGTGCCCCGCACCCGCGTCGTCATCCAGTCCCGCCTGAACTCCTCCCGCCTGCCAGGCAAGGCACTGATGTCAGTCGGCGGCATGCCGCTGATCGAACTCGTGGCCCGCCGTGCCTCGCGATCCGGTCACGAAGTCGTGGTCGCTACCAGCGAGGAGCACTACGACACCCGTATTGCCGACCACCTGGGCGGGGTGGGCATTCCGGTGATGCGCGGATCGCTCGACGATGTTCTCGGCCGGTTCGTCGAGGCGACCAAGGACCTCGAGCCGGGCGACTGGGTCGTGCGCCTGACCGGCGATAACCCGGTCGGCGACGCGCTGCTCATCGACGAACTCGCCGAGGCGATGCGGGCGGGGGGTTATACGTACGGCCGCAATGACATCTCGCATATGCCCGAAGGCTTGGGCTGTGAGATTTTCCTGGTCGACGATCTGCGCCGCGCGCACGAGACGTCGTTGGAGGCCTACGACCACGAACACGTCACGCCGTGGCTGCGCCGCAACGTCCGCACCCTCGACTACACCCCGCGACGGAGCCCGGGTGACCCGCTGCGCTTCCGCTGCACCGTCGACGTCCTCGGCGACTTCGACCGCGTGGCACGCCTGTTCACCGATATCGGTGACCCGGTCGCCGTCCCGTGGCCCGACCTGATCCACAAACTCGACGCGATGATTGCCTCCTCCGGGGCAACAGTGCCCAGTCGCAACCACCGCGGGACCCCGCACAGCGTTCTCACCCTCGGAGGAACCCAGCTGTCCGGACCGTTCGCGTCGGCCCCACCCGAGGTGCGCGAGATGCTCGCCCGCGCGGTCGACCACGGTGTGACCCACGTGGAGGTTGGCCGCGCCGACGGCAACGCCGAACACATCCTGCGCAGCTGCGGCGAGCCGCAGCTGACCCAACGGCTCAAATTCATCTCGAGGTTGCAACCGCTGGTTGCGGGAGACGCCTCGGTGGCCCGCCTCGGAGTCGAGGCAAGCCTGGAACGGTCATTCGCCGAGCTGGGTCGGCGCCAGGTCGCCGCCGCTCTGCTCAGCGGCGTCGAACAGGTGGGCCTGGGCGGCGGTGCCGCTTGGCAGCGACTGCAGGACTACCGCTCCACCGGCGAGGTCGGCGCTGTCGGTGTGAGCCTTGCCCATGCGAGCGAAGCGAGCTCGCTGCTCGGTCTCGCGGGCTTGGATTTCATCGAGCTGCCGTTCAACGTTCTGGCCGGCCAACTACCCGACGCGGCGATCGAACTCACCGAGCGCGGAGTCACCCTCCTTGCCCACTCGATCTACGCCGGCGGCAGCCTCTTGCGGGGTGACCATCCGCGCGCCGCGTCACTCGGCGAGGCGGTCCGGGCCACCGGCCGCGACGGTGTTGCTGACCTCGCAGTCAGCTACGTGCTGGGCCACCCGGCTGTCGGCTCGGTCGCTGTGGGTGCACTCACCGACGATCACATGCGCCACAACTTGCAGCTGGCAGCTCGCGAGCCGCTGACTGCTGATCAGGTGACGCAGGTGCAGCAGATTCTGCGCTGAGGGCGCGACCGTAGGGTGGGCGCCATGCGTGTCGACCAGATCGTCCCGAGCCTGCTCGCAGGTGACCCCGCCCGTCCGCGGGTGACCTTCTACGACGATGCCGACGGACCCACCCGGGGCGAACGCATCGAGTTGTCCGGCAAGGTGTTGGCGAACTGGGTCAATAAGGCAGCGAACATGCTGCAAGAGGAGTTCAACCTCGGTCCCGGCGGGACCGTTCAGCTCGACCTCCCCGCGCAGCACTGGCGCACCATCTACTGGGCCCTCGCCGTCTGGTCCGTCGGCGGCACCCTGCTGGTCGGTGGCGGTGAATCCGCAGATCTCCGGATCAGCGATTCGGCGCCCGCCGATGTCCTGGTGACCCTGGCCGCCCTGGCCCGTTCCCATCCCGGCGACGTCGGCTCGGCGCTTGATGAAGCGCGCGAACTGCCGACGTACGGTGACCGGTTTGTGGCCTGGGCCAAGGCGCCGGACGATCAGCCGTGCCTGGCCACACCGGCGCAGTCGTGGACCTACGCCGAACTGGTCGCTTCCGGCCAGCCCGAACGAGCCCTGGTGACCGGCGACCTGGCCCGCACCCTGCGTCGCGCAGCGACGCTGTTCGCAGCGGACGGCGCGGTGCTCCTCGTACGCGACCCGGACCCTGCGCTGATGCCAGACCGATTGCGTGCCGAAGGTGTGGCAGGCTGACGCCTCAGGCCCGCGCGGACGCTTGTTCGCGGACCGCGTCGCGCTGCAACCGGCGCTTGATCCGCCCGTCTTCGCGCTTGGCCTTGGTCTCGAGTCGCTCGGCCTCTGTCGGCGGCGTTCGGTCCTCACCCATCAGGTCGGACATATAGCGCTCCATGATGTCGTCCATCGGGCCGTCGGCCTCGAGTTGGCCGCCCTTGAGGTAGAGACCACGGGTGCAGAAGCGCAGCAGATCACCCTCGGAGTGAGAGACCAAGAACAGGGTTCGGCCCTGGTCAAGCAGGTTCTCCATCCGGGTGTAGCACTTGTTGCGGAAGGCCGCGTCACCCACCGCGAGCACCTCGTCGACCAGGACGATCGGCTCGTCCAGACAGGTGATCACCGCGAAGCCGAGACGCACCTGCATGCCGGAGCTGAAGTGGCGGTAGGGAACGTCAAGGCCGTCTCGGACGGCTGGCCCGGCGAAGTCGACGATCTCGTCGAACCGCTCGTCCACCTCTTCCTTGCTCATGCCGTGCAGACCGGCGGTGAGGTAGATGTTCTCCCGCGCCGAGAGGTCACCGATAAAGCCACCGGTGAGCTCGATCAGCGGCGCCACACCCTCGTTGACCGACGCTCGACCCTCGTCAGGCAGCAGGGTTCCGGCGATCAGCTTCAACAGGGTGGACTTGCCCCCGCCGTTGCCGCCGACCAGGCCGACAGCCTCTCCGCGACCGACGCTGAAGTTCAGGTTGCGCAGCGCCCAGAACGTGTCTCGGGTGTGTGAGCTACGACCGGTGAACACGATTTCGCGCAGCGACAGGTTGCGCTTGCGACCGCGCAGAAACTCGATGCCGAGGTCCTCGACCCGGATCACCGGTTCACCCGGTGGGGTCTTCCACTTCACCGTGTCCGCAGCCTTGGAGAAGCCGTAGTCGTTCCAGGACAGCGCCGGGTCGTAGCCCGGGGGGTCCTTCGGGCCGCGCTGCGGAGTCCACAGAGGCCCCGCGTTCTGGTCGGTCATCTCAGATCTCCTTCAACACCGACGGTTCGAGCTTGCGGAATACCCACATGCCGAAGGCCAGCCAGAGAAGGGTGACCACGGCGCCAGCGATCCACGCGTGATAGTCGGGCGCGATCTTGGTAATAAACGCCTGTCGCAGCATGTCGTTGATCGCGGTCAGCGGATTCAACTGCTGGAGGTGGGCCGCCCAGGGTGCCTTCTCATCCAGCAACTGCGAGGAGTAAACAACGGGGGTGAGGTAGAAGAGCACCCGCAGGCCGATTCGGACCAGTCGTACGAAATCGTCGACCAACGCCGTCACCGGCGCCATCACCAGCCCGATGCCGATGCAGAGCAGGAACTCCATCAGTAGCGCCGGAATCCACAACAACAGTTCGAAGGGTTGCAGCGAGAGCTCCCCGCGCACCAGGAAGAAGAGGATGAACGCGATGAGGATCGGCAGGGACATCAAGAACTCGATGCCCTTGGCGATGATCAGGCGAATCACCCACAGCTCGCGCGGGATGTTGGTCGAACGCACCAGCAACCGTTCGGCGTACAACGCCCGAGCCGACTCGTTAATCGACATGTTGAACCAGTTCCAGGGCAGCAATCCCGCGACCAGGAAGACGACGAACGGGGCACCGCCGCTGCGGGTGCTGCCGTGTTCGCTGACGCCGTAGATCACCCCGAAAATGAACCAATAGACCAAGGCCATGGCCAACGGGTCGATCAAGGTCCAGAGGTAGCCCAAGACACTGCGGGCGTAACGGACTCGCAGGTCACGCCTGACCAACGTCCAGAGCACCTTGCGGTGCTCGTAGATCCGCGTGATGCGGTGGGTGATGTCCATCGTGTCCTTCGTCTTCGCCGGAATGCGATAACCGCGTCAGGATATCGGCGATTGGCTGGGCGTCCGCCGATCGTCGAGCGAGAGTCGCACCCGCGAGGTCAGGAAGCCAAGTCCCCAGGTGAGGTGCATTGTCGCGAGCACCGGCGGCACCAAGGATCGCACGGCGGCAGTCTCGCCGCCAGAGATGGCGACACCGCCGACCGTGATCGCGCCGAGGTATCCGACGGGGAGCACCCACAACGGGCGCCACACCACTCCCCCGAGGGCTCCGACAGCCACGGCGACCAGCGCCACCGGCGGCGCGAGGTAGCGCGCGTTGATCGACCCGCTGTGGGTTCGGGCAACCACCCGGCGCCACTGGCCGTACTCAAAATATTGCCGAGCCAGCTTGCGGAAGTTCGGGCGCGGCCGATAGGCCACGCGCATCTCCGGGGTGAACCACACCACGCCGCCCTGCTGGCGGATCCGGAAGTTCATTTCCCAGTCCTGGGCCCGGCTGAACCGCGAGTCGTAGCCCCCGACACGGTTGAGCCATTCGTGGCGGAACACGCCGAGATAGACCGTCTCGGCCGGACCGGCGTCACCCCCCAACTTGAACTTGGCACCGCCGACGCCGATCTTGCTCTTCATCGCCACCGCGACCGCCTTCTCGAAGGTGGTGCGGCCGACGGCGTCCATGATCCCGCCGACGTTGGCCGCGCCGGTCTCCTCCAGGGTGCGCCGCGCGGTCTGCAGGTAGTCCGGCGACAACATGCCGTGGCCGTCGACCCGACAAACGATTTCGTGACGGGCGTGGGCGATTGCGGCGTTGAGCGCGTCGGGGGTGCGACCGGTCGGATTGTCGACGATGCGCACCCGGTCATCAGCCGCTGCGAGGTCGCGCGCAACCTCGAGGGTGCGGTCGCTCGACGGGCCGATCGCGAGGATCACCTCGATCGGTCCGGTCCACTGCTGCGCCAACACCGCATCGACCGAATCGCGCAGGTAGCGCTCCTCGTTCAGGATCGGCATGACCACCGAGATTCCGGGAAGGGTGGCGTCATCGGTGGGTGGCACGCCCGCCAGGCTACAGGCTGCTCTCATCGGTGGCCGCTACCCTGTCGCGGTGGCAGATGACGACGATGCGATGACCTTTGACACGCGGCCCGGTGCTCCGCGCCGGCCACGGCGCAGCCCAAGGACCGACGACGCTCGCCGTGCCCTCCCGGTCCGCGGGCAACGCCGCACACCCTCGGAAGACGCCACCCAGGCTATGCCGGCCAAGAGTCGACCGGCGGCCAACGGCCGACCATCGCCCCCCGCCGCTCAGGCTCGCCCCACCCGCGCTCCAGCGGCCGATGCGACGACCCGGATACCGGTCGCCGGAGGCTCGCGACCCAAGCCACAGCGCAGCCCGGACGCCACCACCCACCTGCCCACAGGCGGCCGGTCGGCGCAGCGTTCCGGCGGCTCTCCGGCCCGTCCTTCCGCTGGAGCCCCGGCACCGCGTTCTGGGGGTCCGGCGCGAGGCTCCGGCGGCAATCCCCCGCCGCGCGGCCCCGGCTCTGGACCGCAGGGTCCGCGGGGCCCCCGCGATGGTGCCGATACCCGACCGCCGCGCCGCCGCCGTCGCTGGGTGAAGTGGGTGATGATCCCGCTGGTCATCCTCGCGCTCTGGGTCGGCTCCTTGCTGTGGGCGGCCAACAGCGCCTGGAACAAGGTGGCCAAGGTCGACGCCATGCCGACCGATAACCGACCCGCCGGTGGCAAGGGCACCAACGTCCTGCTCGTCGGTTCGGATAGTCGTGCCGGCCTGACGACCGCGCAGATCCATGAGTACGGCGCGGGCGGCGAGGGCACCTCACGCACCGACTCGATCATGATCCTGCACATGGGGTCGGGCAACCCAGTGCTGCTGTCCATCCCGCGCGACTCCTACGTCGACATTCCGGGCCACCGCAAGAACAAGATCAATGCGGCGTTCTCGATCGGTGGCCCCAAGTTGCTGATCCAAACCGTCGAGCAGGCCACCGGCCTGAAGATGGACAACTACATGGAGATTGGTTTCGGTGGGTTCGCTGGCGTGGTCGACGCGGTCGGGGGCGTACGGATGTGTCTGCCGGAGGCGGTCAACGACTCCTTTGCCCACATCAACCTGCCGAAGGGCTGCCAGACGCTCAACGGCCAGCAGTCGTTGGGCTATGTGCGGTCACGACACGCGTTCGCCGAGGGTGACCTCGCGCGGGTGAAGCACCAGCGGGAGTTCCTGGCCGCGTTGATGGCCAAAGTCGCCAGCCCGAGCAACTTGCTTGTTCCGTGGAAGCTGAAGGGTGTCGGCGAGTCGGGCGCCCAAGGCCTCGCGGTCGACAAGGCCATGTCGCCCTGGACCGCGCTCAAGACCGCATGGACGCTGAAGGGCGTGACGAAGGCGGGTCAGTCCATCCAGATCCCGATCGCGAACGCCGCCTACCAAACCTCGGCGGGCGAGGCCGTGCTGTGGAACGACGCGAAGGCCAAGGTCCTCTTCGACGCACTGCGCAACGACCAGTCGCCCAACGTCCAGCCGTAACCGCGACACATGTGATGAGGCCCCCGGCGCTTACGCCGGGGGCCTCATCACAGAGCAACGATCAACCGATCACCGCAGCAGGCTGCGGGCCATCACCATCCGCTGAATCTGGTTGGTGCCTTCATAGATCTGGGTGATCTTGGCGTCGCGCATCATCCGCTCGACCGGGTGGTCCTTGACATAGCCGGCCCCGCCGAGCAGCTGAACCGCATCGGTGGTCACCTCCATGGCAACGTCGGCGGCGAAGCACTTCGCGGCAGCACCGAAGAAGGTCAGGTCGGGGTCCTGGCGTTCTGACTTGGCGGCGGCGACGTAGACCATCTGCCGGGCAGCTTCGAGCTTCATGCCCATGTCGGCGAGCATGAACTGCAGGCCCTGGAACTGGGCGATCTCCTTGCCGAACTGCTTGCGCTCCTTGACGTAACCGAGGGCGTAGTCGAGCGCGCCCTGCGCGATGCCGACGGCCTGGGCGCCGATCGTGACGCGCGTGTGGTCAAGGGTGCGCAAGGCGATCTTCAGCCCCTCTCCCTCGGCGCCGATCATCCGGTCGCCCGGGATCCGGCAGTTGTCGAAGTGCAATTCCCGGGTGGGGCTGCCCTTGATGCCGAGCTTGCGTTCAGGCTCGCCGAACGAGAAACCTGCGTCATCCTTCTCGACCACGAATGCGGTGATGTTGCGACCGCGTTCGCCATCAGCATCGGTCACGGCCATCACCGTGTAGAACTGCGAGACACCGGCATTGGTGATCCAGGACTTCTGTCCGTTGAGGACGTAGTCGTCGCCGTCCTTCTTCGCGCGACACTTCATCGACGCGGTGTCGGATCCCGCCTCACGCTCAGAGAGGCCATAGGAGAACATCGCCTCACCCTTGGCCAGCGGCGTGAGGTATTTGCGCTTGATCTCCTCCGACCCGCCGAGGATGACCGGCATCGAACCCAGCTTGTTGACCGCTGGGATCAGCGAACTGGAGGCGCAGGCGCGGGCCACCTCCTCGATCACAATGCAGGTCGCCAGCGCGTCGGCGCCAACACCGTCATAGTCCTCGGCGACGTGCGGTGCGTGGAAGTCCGAGGCGACGAGGGCCTCGAGCGCCTCCTGGGGGAACCGGCTCTTGTCGTCGACGTCCGCGGCATGCGGCGCAATCTTGTCGTCGGCAATGGCTCGGATCGCCTCACGCAGGGCCTCGTGGTCCTCGGAGATCTTGAACAGGTCGAAGTCAGTGTTTCCGCTCACAGGCGCATCCTACTTCCGGGTATTCGGTGGTCAGTCGGCGAGCGCGGGAATGACTTCGCGCTCGAACAGGTCGATCCCGGAGGTGTCGTAGGCAGCCTCCGCGAAGTAGGTGATCGCGTAAGCAAGACCCGCCTCGCGCATTTTGCTCAGCGTCTCCACGATCTGGTCGGGGGTGCCGACTGCTGGCTGCTGCGCCAGGTTCTCGCGCATCTCGGCCGCCCGCTCCTTCGTGAAGCCGCCCTTGATCATGAGGTCCTCGTAGAACGCGAGTCGGTCGTCGACCTGGGCGCGGTCCTTGCCGATGACCACGTTGTAGTTGGCCGACCGGGTGATCGCGTTGAAGTCACTGCCGAGCTTCTCGCAGTGACCACGCAACACTTCAGACTTGCGGGTGAAGCCCTCGAGGCTGCCGTCGAAGTTGGTGTAGTCGGCATATTGCGCCGCGATCTTCAGGGTCACCTTTTCACCGCCGCCGGCGATCCAGATCGGGATCCGGTGGCGCTCGCTGGTGGTCTGCAACGGCTGCGGGTGACACAACGCACCGTCGACCTGGTAGTGCTTGCCGTCAAGGGTCGCCGATCCGGTCGACCACATTTGATGGAAGATCTCCACGCCTTCGCGCAACCGGCCGAGGCGGTCACCGGCGGAGGGGAAGCCGTAGCCGTAGGCGCGCCACTCGTGTTCGTACCAACCACCGCCGATCCCCATCTCGACTCGTCCGCCCGAGATGGCGTCAACGGTCGCGGCCACCTTCGCAAGGTAGGTCGGCTCGCGGTAGCTCATGCAGCTGCACATCTGGCCGAGCCGCACCCGCTGGGTCACAGCCGCGAATGCCGACATCAGGGTCCACGCCTCATGCGTCGCTTCACCCGAGGGCTCTGGCGTGGTGTGGAAGTGGTCGTAAACCCACAGCGACTCCCAGCCGTTGTGGTCATCGAACCGCCGGGCGAGATCTGCCATCGCCTGCCATTGACGAGCCGGCTCGATGCCGACCAAATCGAACCGCCATCCCTGGGGCACGAACGCTCCGAAGCGCATGAACTACCTCCGCGTGAAGTGGTGTTGACCACACTCTAGGTCCAGGCTTCATCCCAGGTTCACCCGCCGTGATGCGGCGCTTGCGGTCCCGGCAGCGCCCCGATCGCTACGGTATGGCTCGTGTCTTCCGAGTCTCACATTGCCGTTGTCGGCACCGGTTATGTCGGTCTGTCCATCGCTGCGCTGCTGTCGCAGCGGCACCGCGTTGTCGCGTACGACATCAACGCGCAGCGGATCGGAGGGTTGCAGCAGGGCCGTAGCCCGATCGTGGACCGCGAGTTGGAGGACCTGCTGTCCTCCGGCCACCTCGACCTGAACTTCACCACCGACAGCCAGCAGGCCTATACCGGTGCCCGGTTCGTGGTGATCGCCACCCCGACCGACTACGACCCGAAGAACAACTACTTCGACACCAGCACCGTCGACGGCGTCATCACCGACGTCACCCGCGCCAACCCCACCGCAGTCATGGTCGTGAAATCGACCATCCCCGTCGGCTACGTGCTGGACGCGCGAGAACGACTCGGCACCCAGAACGTGATCTTCTCCCCCGAGTTCCTGCGGGAGGGCAAGGCCCTGTTCGACAACCTGCACCCCTCCCGGATCATCGTGGGCGACACCAGCGACCGGGGCCAGGAGTTCGCCGACCTGTTGCGGGAGGCCAGCTTGGAAGACGACGTCGAGGTGTTGTTGACCGAGCCGACCGAGGCCGAGGCGATCAAACTGTTCGCCAACACCTTCCTGGCGATGCGCGTCGCCTATTTCAACGAGCTCGACACGTTCGCGTTGACCCACGGGTTGGACACCCGGCAGATCATCGACGGAGTCAGCCTCGACCCCCGGATCGGGAAGTTCTACAACAACCCCTCGTTCGGCTACGGCGGTTACTGCCTGCCCAAGGACACCAAACAGTTGCTGGCCAACTATCAAGACGTGCCGCAGACCCTCATCTCGGCGATCGTCGATGCGAACCGGACCCGCAAGGACTTCGTGGCCGCCGACATCGTGGGGCGCCACCCCCGGGCGGTCGGCATCCACCGCCTGATCATGAAGGCCGGTTCCGACAACTTCCGGGCCAGCAGCGTGCAGGGCATCATGAAACGGATCAAAGCCAAGGGCATCCCGGTCGTGGTCTATGAACCCGAACTGGCCGACGAGACCTACTTCGGCTCCCCCGTCGAACGCGACCTGGACCGCTTCAAAGAATCGGTCGACCTCATCGTCGCCAACCGGCTGGTCCCCGAACTCGACGACGTCGCCGACAAGGTCTACACCCGCGACATCTTCGGCATCGACTCTTAGCGGGCCGGACGCGCGGTGGTGTGGTGACCAGCTCGGTCACTTCACGCTGGATCCCGTCGTCAGCTCAGTTTCGCGCGCAGCGCCGCACCTTTGGCCTGCGCCTGCTGACGCAACTCGGACTGGAAGGCCAGCATCTTTTCCTGCACCAAGGGGTCGGCAGCGCCCACGATGCGAGCGGCGAGCAGACCTGCGTTCCGGGCACCACCAATCGACACGGTGGCGACCGGAACGCCGGCCGGCATTTGCACAATCGACAACAGGGAATCCATCCCGTCGAGATATTTCAGCGGGACCGGCACCCCGATCACCGGCAACGGGGTGACCGCGGCAAGCATGCCGGGCAGATGCGCGGCGCCGCCGGCACCAGCAATGATCGCTTGCAGGCCACGACCGGCCGCGGATTCGCCGTACGCGATCATTTCCTGCGGCATGCGGTGGGCAGAGACAACGTCGACCTCGTGGGCGATGCCGAACTCGGTCAGCGCCTGCGCCGCCAGTTCCATCACCGGCCAGTCGGAGTCGCTGCCCATGACGATCCCCACCAGGACCTGCTGCGCGTCGATCATTCGGTCACCACTCCTTGCAGATAGTCGGCGGCATGCTCGGCCCGGCCGCGCAGTTCGCCGAGGTCGTCACCACAGACGGTGACGTGGCCTATCTTGCGACCGGGGCGAACTTCCTTGCCGTACATATGAATTCGCAGTCCGGGATCGCGCGCCATCAGGTGTCGATAGGTCGGGTAGAGCTGCGGGAAATCACCCCCGAGCACGTTGCCCATCACGGTCCACGGGGCGCGCGCCGTCGTCTGCCCCAACGGGAGATCCAAGACCGCGCGCAGGTGTTGTTCGAACTGGCCGGTGACCGCACCGTCCATCGTCCAGTGGCCGGAGTTGTGTGGCCGCATCGCGAGCTCGTTGACGACGTACGAACCGTCTTTGCGTTCGAAGACCTCGACCGCCATCACGCCGGTGACGTCCAACTCACCGGCGATCGTGAGCGCATCACGGGTCAGCCGCACCGCGAGGTCATCGTTCAGGTCTGGTGCGGGCGCGATCACCTCGGTGCAGATCCCGTCGGTCTGCACGGTGTGTGTGACGGGCCAGACCGCGGCCTGACCAGAGGGACTGCGCGCCACCAACACGGCGAGCTCGCGCAGGAAGTCGACCGCCTCCTCGACCAGCAGACTCTCCTCGCCGGTCAGCCGGTCAAGCCACCCGCGCGCTTCGTCGAGCGAGCCAGCGACCAGCACGCCCTTGCCGTCGTAGCCACCGGTCGGAGTCTTCAAGACCACCGGCCACCCGTGGTCGGCCGCGAAGGCCCCGACCTGCGCCGCGGTGGTGACCTCAGCCCACGCCGGACACGGGATGCCGATCTCGGTGAGTCGACGACGCATCACCAGCTTGTCCTGGGCGTGGATCAACGCCTGCGGGCTCGGGTGAACCGCGACACCGTCGGCCTGCAGGGCCAACAGAATGTGCTGCGGAACGTGTTCGTGGTCGAACGTGACGACGTCACAGTCCGCCGCGAACCGTCGTACGGTCTCCAGGTCAGTGTGGTCGCCCACCGGGGCGGCCGGCACCACCAGGGCCGCCGCAGCGGTCGGCGACTCGCTCAGTATTTCGAGGGTCAGTCCCAACTCGATCGCGGGAGCGGCGCACATCCGCGCCAACTGCCCGGCGCCGATGATGCCGACGACAGGGAAACCACCAGGTGTTCGACGCAAAGTCACGGGCATCACGATATCGGGGCGCCCAGATTGATCGGTTAGCATCCGACATGTGTCAGAGACCACCCACGAATCCTTCGCCGCCCGCATCTGGCATGAAGTCGCCAAGTTCGGCGCCGTCGGCCTGATCAGTTTCGTGGTCGACATGGGCGGGTTCAACCTGCTGGTCACCGGACCGATGGCCGGCAAGGTCACCACAGCCAAGATCGTCAGTGGGGCCGTCGCCACCGCGGTTGCGTGGGTCGGCAACCGCTATTGGACCTTCCGGCACCGCCGCAACCGTCCGGTCCACCACGAGATCGCGTTGTTCTTCCTGGTGAACGGCATTGCCCTCGGCATCTCGGCCGTGTGGGTGGCATTCAGCCACTACGTGCTTCACCTCGAGGGAACGCTCTGGCTCAACATCAACGCGTTCATCGGCATCGGTTTGGGAACCCTCTTCCGGTTCTGGACCTACCGGACGTTCGTTTTCGCTCCGGAGTTCGATGAGGCCGAGGCGGTCGACCCGAGTCAGCAGTTCGCCGACCAAGCCTGAGGCTCGACCCTCAACGGGGCCATTCTTCTTGTTCGGGCGCCTGAGCCGCGGACAGAAAGAGCGCAAAGACCGCAGGCCGGGCGCTGCGCAGCTCCAACCGCCCGCCGTTCGCGCCGGCAAGGTCGCGGGCTAGACCCAGACCGAGACCGGTGCTTCCGGTGGAGACCTGACGGTCGAAGACCCGAGCGGCGATCGTCGGATCGACGCCTTTGCCGTGGTCACTGACCTCGATCACCACTGATGGCCCCGATCGCCGGGCGCCGACCTCCACCGTTCCCGAGCCGTGGGAAAGAGCGTTCTCCAACAGGGTCGACAGGATCTGCGACAAGGCGCTGCGCGCGATACTCACCCACAGACCGCGCTCGCCACTGACCAACACCGACCGGCGCGCTTCTGCGAAGTTGGGCTGCCACTCCCGCTGCAGGGCGGCGATCACCGAGTCCAACGAGGTCTGCGGGATCTCGCCATCGACGCTGTGCCGGGCTCGTTGCAGGAGCTCATCGACCACCCCGGTCAACCGTTCGACCTGGTCAATACCGACGCGCGCCTCCTCGTGGGCAACCCCTAAGTCGTCGGCCATCGAGATCTCCTCCAACCGCATCAACAAGGCAGTCAACGGCGTCCGCAACTGGTGGGAGGCATCGGAGGCGAACTCACGCTCGGCCGCAAGGGTTCGGGTGATCTCGCCCGTACGACGTTCGAAGACCTGGGAGATGCGGGTGATCTCCTCCATGTCACTGCGCAACGGGCGGAACACCGCCGATCCGTCGCCGACCAACTCGGCCTGCTCGGTGAGGTGGCGCAGCGGCTCGGCGACCTGGCGGGCCATTCGCCGCGCGACCAAATGTCCGATCAGCGCCGCGATGCCGGCCAGCAGCACGATCCCAAGGCGTCGCCACCAGCCCACCGCAAAGGCGAGCGCCGGGATCATGAAGACCACCAGGCTCACCGCAAGAGTCGTGGTCATGCTGCGGATCAGCCTGCGCTGCAATGCGGTTCAGCCCTCGGACGGAAGCTCGAAGCGGAAGCCCACGCCCCGGATCGTCGTGATGAACCGCGGGTCGAAGGCGTCATCCTCAAGCTTGCGACGCAACACCGACACATGCATGTCGAGGGTCTTGGTAGATCCAAACCAGGTGGTTTCCCAGACCTCCCGCATGAGCTGCTCGCGCGAGACGACCTTGCCTTGTTCGCGAACCAGCACCCGCAACAGGTCAAACTCCTTGACCGTGAGCTGCAGTTCGTCATTGCCGCGATAAGCGCGCCGCGCCTCGGTATCGATCCGGACGAAGGGTGCGGTGGGGCCGTCAATGGGCGTGCGGCGTAGCAACGCCCGGGTTCGAGCCAGCAACTCAGCGAGCCGAAACGGCTTGGTGACGTAGTCGTCGGCGCCGGCATCCAAGCCGACGACCGTGTCGACCTCGTCGGCGCGCGCGGTCAGGATCAGGACCGGAACGTTGTAGCCCTCCGATCGCAAGGCTCGGCAGACATCGAGACCGTCGAGCACCGGCAGGCCCAAGTCGAGGATGAATAGGTCGGGATTCTCCCGAGCACCCTCCAGCGCGGAGGCGCCGTCTTCGCGGACGTCGACGACATAGCCTTCTCGGCGCAGCGCGCGGGCCAGCGGTTCCGAGATCGCGCTGTCGTCTTCCGCCAGCAGGACCCGAATCATGGGTTCGATCGTAGTGGTCATCGGTCGGTCCACTGCGGACGACGCTTCTCGGCGAACGCGCGAACGCCTTCGGCCCGATCCGGCGAGAACGCAGTGGCTCGCCAGCAGCCGTCCTCGATTTCCAGTCCGGCCTGCAAATCGGTCGACGAACCCAACCGCATGGCTCGTTTGGCGTTGACCAGGCCGGTCGGTGAGTTCTGGGCGATGCCCCGCGCCAGTTCGAGCGCGCGGTCACGGGCTGCGCCGGCCGCGACCAGTTCCTCGACGAACCCCCAGGCGTGGGCCTCGGCCGCGGAGAACTTCTGCGCGGTGAAGATGGCCCGCGAGGCCTTTCCCCAACCGACTCGACGGACCAGCAATTGGGTGCCGCCACCGCCCGGAATCACCCCGACGGACACTTCGGGGAGCCCGATCAGGGCGTCGCCGCCGGCGACGATGATGTCGCAAGACAGCGCGATCTCGGCCCCGCCTCCCAGCGCGTAGCCGTCAACGGCAGCAATCGTTGGCATCGGCAGATCCAGTACGCCGGTGTAGGCGGCCCGCGCGATCGGTCGCTGCGCGATCAGTTCGGCATCGGTGAACCCGTTGCGCTCCTTCAGGTCTGCGCCGACGCAGAACGCTTTGTCGTGGCTACTGCTGACCAGCACCACTCGTACGGATGGGTCGGCGGCCAATTCGCTCGTGGCAGAAGCCAGGTCGCGAGCGAAGGCGGTCGAGACCGCGTTCATTGCCGCCGGCCGATCGAGCACCAGCTCGACGATGTGGTCGCCATCGCCGTGTCGACGAAGGGTGATCATCTGGTCTCCTTCTTGATGGATCTGCTGATGGCGGCGGCCTGCACGTCACCGACACCGGGCAAGCGCACCACGCCCACCTCGAACACATCGGCGGTGGCCATTGCGGTGGCCACCCGGGCGACTTCGGCGTCAACGAGAATCTCGCCCGGCGCTGCTGTGCTGGTCAGTCTGCTGGCTCGGTTCACCGTGTGCCCGTAGACGTCGCCTTGCCGGGCGAGCACCCTGCCGGTCGCGACGCCGATCCGCAGCCGTGGCAGTTTGGTCGACGCAGCAACCGCTTCGAGCAGGTCGAAGGCGATCTGAATGCCGCCGTCGATCGATCGATGAGTGAACAGGACCTCGTCGCCCACTGTTTTCACCACCGCACCGCCGGCCTGAGCAACGACATCGGAGACCGTGGTCTCGAAGGTGGTCACCAGTTCGGCGAGGTCACGCTCGCTGGTCGTCCGAACCAGGCTGGTGAAGTTGACCAGGTCGGCAAAACCGACCGTGCGCACGACACCGACATGTGATTCCGGCTCGGCATCAGCGACCATCTTGGAGATGGCGCTCGCCAGGTTTCGGCGCGCAACGTAGTCGACCAGCAGCGTCATCTCGTCGGAGATGGCGATCATCCGCTCGGCGACGTCGAACGCGATGGCGGTGTCGAGCTCGAGATCCTGTTCGGCCGTCATCATGTCGCTGACTAGTTGCAGCATCCACATTTGCATACGGTCGGTGCTGCGGCCGACGGCCCGCGCCAGGCGCACCGCTGTCTCCTCATCGAGCAACCCGTTACTGATCAGCCGTTCGATGCGACGGACGGCCTCGACGTCGCGCTGATTAAAGACAACGTCCTCGTCGCGAGCGTTCGCGAATCCCATGGCGCGCCAGAACTTGCGCGGCAGGTCCGAATTCGTGCCAGCCAATGCGGCGACATCCAGCCGGCGCAGGCTGCGGGGGCTGCCCATCAATTGCTCTTCGACCTGGTCGACAAACGCCGACCGGTCCTGCGACCGGATCGAGGCGGCGTCGGGACGCACATGGATGATGTCGCCGACCGAGTGTGGGATCCGCTCGTTGCCATCGTCGACGACGAGGCGACCCAAGTCGTCAATGTCCACCGCTCGCCCTGTGCAGGTCTGGTCGTGGGACACCTGCACTTTCACCTGCTGGCCGAGCGTGACGCAGGCCGATCGGTAGTCGTCGTCGCTGGACGGGTCGTCCCACCGGGCCTGGATCGCCACGAGTTCTTCGAGCACGGTCGCGATGAGGTCCTCCCGCCACACCTGGGATCCGTTGAGCGACAACGAGGTTGCGGCATCGGTAGCGAGCTGGTCCTTGTTCTGCCACACATTGATACCGATGCCAGCAACGACCACTGGGTCGGTGCCCGGAGCGACCTCACACAAGATCCCGCCGACCTTGCGCTGCTGCCCGTCGCCAATCTTCAACAGCAGGTCGTTCGGCCACTTCAATCCCGCTGTCAGGCCCGTGGCGCGCAGCAGAGCCCGTCGTACGGCGAGGCCGACCAGCAGCGGGACCCACCCCCAGCGCCCGGGCTCCGAGGGCAACGGCAGGGTGACCGACAAGGAGATTCCGAGGCCGGCAGGCGCCTGCCACCCGCGGTCAAGCCGGCCACGACCGGCGCTCTGGAAGTCGGCGACGAACACGCTCCAAGGTTGTGGATCAGCCATCAGAGCGGCGTTGGTGGAGGCGACCTCGGGGACGATGTCGACCCGGTTCCACGGCTGCGTAGGGATCTGCGCCCGCAGTCGGTCCGCCTCCAGAACTGGTGCCATGCCCCCAAGGCTATTGTCTGTGACCATGACGGGTAACACAGGTCACAAGGTGAGTGCCGACGACAGCACCAATGCCGCACCCGCAGTCGACATCCACACCACAGCCGGCCGGTTGGCCGAATTGCAGCTGCGGATTGACGACGCGGTCCACGCCGGCAGCCGTAAAGCCGTCGAGAAACAACACGCCAAGGGCAAGAAGACCGCCCGTGAGCGGATCGAGCAGTTGCTGGATCCAGGCTCGTTCGTCGAACTCGACGCGCTCGCTCGACACCGCTCGACCAACTTCGGTCAGCAGAAGAACCGTCCGTACGGCGATGGCGTGGTCACCGGTTACGGCACTGTCGACGGCCGTACGATCTGTGTCTTCAGCCAGGACTTCACCGTCTTCGGCGGCTCGCTGGGCGAGGTCTTCGGCGAGAAGATCTGCAAGGTCATGGACCTCGCGATGAAGATCGGCTGTCCGGTAGTCGGCATCAACGACTCCGGTGGTGCCCGCATCCAGGAGGGCGTCGTGGCCCTCGGCCTCTACGCCGAAATCTTCCGGCGCAACGTCCACGCCTCCGGGGTGATCCCGCAGATCAGCTTGGTGATGGGCCCGTGCGCTGGTGGCGCCGTTTATTCACCGGCGATCACCGACTTCACCGTGATGGTCGACCAGACCTCCCACATGTTCATCACCGGTCCCGACGTCATCAAGACCGTGACCGGCGAAGACGTCGGCTTCGAGGAGCTCGGCGGTGCGCGCACCCACAACTCGCGCAGCGGTGTTGCCCACTACATGGGCTCCGACGAAGACGACGCGATCGACTACGTCAAGGAACTGCTCGGCTACCTGCCGCCGAACAACCTCGACACCGGTGTCTCCTATGAACCGGTCGACGAGTCAGACCTGGTCATCACCGACGAGGATCGCGCGCTCGACACGCTGATCCCCGATTCCGCGAACATGCCATACGACATCGTCACCGCAATCCAGCAGGTCTGCGATGACGGCGAGTTCCTGCAGACCCAGGAGTTGTTCGCGCCGAACATCGTCACCGGGTTCGGGCGCGTCGACGGGGCGACCGTCGGCGTGGTGGCCAACCAGCCGATGCAACTGGCCGGCACGCTCGACATCAACGCCTCGGAAAAGGCGGCGCGGTTCGTGCGCACCTGCGACGCCTTCAACGTTCCGATTCTGACCTTCGTGGACGTCCCCGGCTTCTTGCCGGGCACCGACCAGGAATGGGGCGGGATCATCCGCCGCGGCGCCAAGCTGCTGTTCGCCTACGCCGAGGCGACCGTCCCGCTGGTCACCGTCATCACCCGCAAGGCCTACGGCGGCGCCTACGACGTGATGGGATCCAAGCACCTCGGCGCCGACATCAACCTGGCATGGCCGACCGCCCAGATCGCCGTGATGGGCGCTCAGGGCGCGGCGAACATCTTGTACCGCAAGGACATTGCCGCTGTCAGCGAACAGACCGGCGGCGACGTTGCGGCCATCGAGGCGCGCCGTCAGGAGTTGATCCGGGATTACGAGGACACCCTCGCGAACCCTTACATCGCTGCCGAGCGCGGCTATGTCGACGCCGTTATCTCGCCGCACGAGACGCGGGTGCAGGTCGTCCGTGCGCTGCGCGCCCTGCGTACGAAACGGGAAACGCTGCCGCCCAAGAAGCACGGAAACATCCCGCTGTGACAGTCGAACCAGAACAGACTCCGGCGACCATTCGGGTGGTCTCCCCGACCGATTTGTCGGCGCAGGAGACGGCCGCGCTCGTGGCCGTGCTCTCTTCGCTCGGCGGCTCGCCCTCGCCTGCCACCGAGACAGGATCCACGTGGGCCGGTCGTGCGCGGACTGGCTGGCGGGCAAGCGGATTGCCGGGCCGTCGCTGAATTAGTCGGCGAACCGGTCGCGCAGTTCCTGGCGCTCCGCCGGGTCGGGCAGGCAATCGGCCTCGACCACGCGGCGCAACGCGGCCTTGTCGCCGTAGAACGCTCGAAAGACGGTCGGAACGTCGACGTCGTGATCGGGGCGCTGGATCACCTCGATCGGGTCGCCCGGTCGGATAGTGCCCGGGGTTTCGATGGAGAGATACGCACCGGACAACTCGTGGGCGACGAACCGCTTGAGCCAGCCGCGCTCGGCCATGTGTTCCCGAAAAGTGCCACACGGAATCCGCGGGCCGCAGACCTGCAACACGGTCTCACCCACCTGCCAGCGTTCGCCGATCAGCGCGTGGTCGACGTCGAGGCCAGCGGTGGTGATGTTCTCGCCGAACATTCCGTCATGGAGTTTCCGATCAAGTTCGGTTTCCCAGTGGTCAAGCTGCTCGCGGGCGACGGCGTAGACAGCCTGATAGTCGCCACCGTGATGACGTCGGTCGCCGATGAAGTCCCCCTCGACGCCGCTGCCGATGCCGCCATGCTTCGGGCCGGGTGGGCGCAGCCGGATCCACGGCATCGGACGCTTGTCGATCCCGGTGGGAGTGGACTTGGCGCCGTTCGGGCGTTCCGCTCCGATGTTTGTCGACCTCACGTGGGCATTCACCCTCCCATCCCATCACGGTGAGTGCTTGGATCGGAGGATGGAACTGCATGTCTACCAACTGGTCTTCCTGCGCCGCGGGGAGAACCCGCCGCAACTCGACGAGGCTGCGGGCGAGCAGTTGCAGCGCGACCATCTGGCCTACCTGTCCGGTCTTGGCGAACGCGGCGTGCTGGCCGTGAACGGCCCGGTCGATGAGCAAGGCGACAGCGACCTGCGCGGGGTGAGCGTCTACCGCTGCGGCTCCGTGGCGGAGGCTCGCGCGCTCGCCGAGGCCGACCCCGCCGTACGAGCCGGGCGGTTGCGGGTGGAAGCGATGACCTGGTGGAACCAGCCGGGCGCGATCGCGCGGCCGGCCGAACTGGTGCGCCACGTCGACGTCGACTGATCAGCAATTTCGGTGGTGACCCGCGTCACCGACCGGTTAGGTTCGAGGGCGTGACTCGTGAAACCACTGCCATCGATGCCATCGCCGACGCCTACCACGACGCTTCGGTTGCGCTCAGCCCGATCGCCGCGACCTACCTCGGAGTGCCGGGCCAGGACGACAAACTGGACGACTTCTCCCCCGCCGGTTGGCAGGCCAAGGCGCAGCTCTCCCGCGACACCCTTGCGGCCCTGGCCGCCGCGCAACCGGTCGACGACGTCGACAAGGTCACGCTCAGCGCGATGCGCGAACGACTCGGCCTCGACGTCGAGGTCCACGAAGCCGGCATCCCGCAGAGTTCCCTGGACGTGATCGCCTCCCCGTTGCAGGAGGTGCGCGACATCTTCGACCTGATGCCGACCGACACCGAGGATCAGCTCGCCATCATCGGCCGCCGGCTGGAGGCGATGCCGCTGGCCCTCGACCAGTGGTTCGAGTCGCTGCATGCTGCGGCCGCCGACGGCAATATCGCCGCCCGCCGCCAGGTCACCGAATGCATCCAGCAGACGGTCGACCACACCGCAGCGGACGGCTACTTCGCGACGTACGCCGGTCAGCACCCGCAGGTGGCAGATCAGGTGAGGACGGCCGCCGCGGCCTATGCCCGAGCCGGCGAGCGCCTGCGCGAGGAGATTCTGCCGATCGCCCGCGAGCAGGACGCGTTCGGTCGCGAGATCTACCCGCTGTTCAGCCGCCGATTCCTTGGCGCGAGCGTTGATTTGGAGGAGACCTACGCGTGGGGCCAGGAGGAGTTGGCCCGGATCAACGCCGACATGCAGCAGGTCGCGCAGCAGATCAAGCCCGGTTCGTCGGTGAAGGAAGCGACGGCGGCGCTCGATGCGGATCCGCGCTATCAACTGCACGGCACCGACGCCCTGCAGCAGTGGATGCAGACGAAGGCCGACGAGGCAATCACCGAGCTCGGCGGCACTCACTTCGACATCCCGGAGCCGGTGCGCAGCATCGAGTGCATGATCGCGCCGACTCAAAGCGGCGGCATCTATTACACGGGTCCGTCGGACGACTTCTCGCGCCCGGGTCGGATGTGGTGGTCGGTGCCCAAGGGCGTGACCGAATTCGGCACCTGGCGCGAACTGACCACCGTCTATCACGAGGGAGTTCCGGGACACCACCTTCAGGTGGCGCAGACGATGTTCCGCCGCGAGCTGCTCAACAAGTGGCGGCGGATGGACGCGTGGACCTCCGGCCACGGCGAGGGTTGGGCGCTCTACGCCGAACGACTGATGGACGAACTCGGCTACCTCGACGACCCGGGCAACCGGATGGGCATGCTCGACGGACAGTCCCTGCGCGCTGCTCGCGTGGTGCTCGACATCGGCTTCCACTGCGGCTTCGAGGCGCCAGCCGAGGTCGGCGGCGGGTCCTGGACCTACGACAAGGCGTGGACCTTCTTGAACGCCCACTGCGACATGAACGAGGGCTTCCTGCGGTTCGAGTTGAACCGTTACCTCGGCTGGCCGGGCCAGGCTCCGTCGTACAAGATCGGTGAGCGCCTGTGGATGCAGTTGCGCGAGCAGTCGAAGCAGGCCGAGGGTGATGCCTTTGACTTGAAGGCGTTCCACCGCCGCGCTCTCGACATCGGTGGGGTGGGCCTGGACACGCTGCGCGACGCGGTGCTGGGCACTCTCTAGCGCAACGGGTTAGGGCACCCGCGATACTTGTGCAGTGGAACCCGCTGAATTCGCCCTCGTCGCGTTGGCCCTGGTCGCGGCCGTCGTCACCGTCGACGGCATCTGTCGACGAATCGGCCTGTCGGCTCCGCTGATCCTGACGGCCCTGGGCGGAGCGGTCTCGTTCGTACCAGCCGTTCCGACCGTCCACCTCGACCCGCACACCGTGCTCATCGGGTTCCTTCCGCCGTTGCTCTACGCCGCCGCGATCAACACCTCGTTGATCGACCTCGGTCGCGATCGCCGGCAGATCATCGGGCTGTCGGTGTTCCTTGTGCTCGGCACAGCCGCCGCCGTCGGGCTGGTCGCCTGGTGGATGGTCGCGACCGTCCCGTTCGCGATCGCCCTCGCCCTGGGCGGGGTGGTCGCTCCGCCGGACGCCATCGCGGCCACCGCGGTGGCGCGCCGAATCGGGCTCCCGCGGCGAGTCGTGTCGGTGCTGGAAGGTGAGTCGCTGTTCAACGACGCCACCGCGCTGGTCATCGTCAGCACCTCCATCGCTGCCTTCGGCCACGCCGTCACGCCCGGCGACGTGACCCGTTCGTTCGTGATCTCCGCCTTTGGCGGCATCGCCATCGGCTACCTCGCCGCAAAGGCGCTGCGCTTCGTACGCCGTCGGGTGCAGGACACCACCACCAACGTTGCGCTGTCGTTCATGACGCCCTGGTTGGTTTACGTGCCGGCCGAGGAGGTCCACGCCTCCGGCGTCATCGCGGTTGTCGTCTGCGGGGTCTTGCTCGGCCACACCGCGCCGCTGGACCAGACCGCCAGCGCCCGGGTCTCCGAGCGCCTCAACTGGACCACCCTGCAGTTCATCCTGGAGAACCTGGTCTTCCTGCTGATCGGCCTGCAGGTGCAGCCGATCCTGCACGACGTCCGCACCTCCTCCCTCGGTGTTGCCCACACCATCCTGGTCGCGGTCGCGGTGTTGGCGACAGTCATCGTCACGCGCGCGATCTGGCTCATGGGATGGGCACTGATCAATCGCTACGGCCCACACGACCCGGACACGATGTCCGTACGAGAGAGCGTGGTCGCCTCCTGGGCCGGGATGCGCGGGGTGGTCACCCTGGCCGCGGCATCACTGTTGCCGGAGGACGCACCCGAGCGCAGCGTGCTGATCTTCGTGGCGTTGGTCGTCACTATCAGCACCCTTGTCTTGCAGGGATTCACCCTCGGCCGTCTCGCCAAAGCGGTCGACCTGCACGGCCCGGACCCACGCGAAGACGCGTTGCAATACGCACAGACTCTGCAAATGGCCGTACGCGCCGGCAACGAGCGTCTCGAACAGGAACTCACTCGCGACCCCGAGGTTGCGACCTCGGTGGTGCTCGCGCTCAAGGCGCAGGGTGAACGCCGAGCCAATCTCGGCTGGGAACGTCTGGGGCGCAGCGATGTCGCGGCAAGCACCACGTCGGTCACCTATCGAAAACTGCGCATGGCGATGCTGGAAGCAGAGCGGGCGAAGGTCCTTGCCCTGCGGGACAAGGGCTTGATGGACTCAGAAGTCATCACCGACATCATGGACGACCTGGACGTGGAGGAATCGATGATCGCTAGAAGCAATGAGGACGACCGGGAAGCCCGGGACCAGATTCTGCTCACCCCCGAGCAACGCCAGTTCGGCTGCCCCGATCTGGCGCAAGCACCGCTGACGATCGACCCGGTGCATCCCGAGGGCTGTCTGGAATGCGAGCGCGAGGGGCTGACGCCCGTACACCTGCGGTTGTGTTTGACCTGCGGCAACGTCGGCTGCTGCGATTCCTCGGACGGCAAACACGCCTCGAAGCACTACGCGCAGACCGGCCACCCGGTGATGCGTTCCTTCGAGCCGGGCGAGGCCTGGCGATGGTGCTTCCCGCACCAGCTGCTGGGCTGAGGGGGCCTCCCCACTTGTCCGCCATCCCGCTGGCGTGCCGATAGCAAAGTGACGGACAACCGCGGTCGCTCAGTCGGCTGTGTGCTCCGCCAGAGCGAGAATCACCATGTTCGCCCGCCGGCCATCTTCACCGGCCCGTCGATCCTCGCCCCCTGCCCGCTCGAGCCAGCGGTCACGCAGGACCTCCAATTCGGTGCGGAGTTCGGCCGTTTCAGCTGGGTCGAGATTGACGATGAACGAGGAGTGCAGACCCCCCTTCTCGGCAGCCCTCTTTCCCCTCGATGACGCCCGGTCGATGCTGATCCCCCGTTGACCTGGCGGCTGCCAGACGGTCAGCTCACCGTCGTAGGCAACGTCTGGATATCCGCGTTGCAGGTTGCGCAGCATCGCTGCGTTAACCGCGTTGAGCTGTCGTTCCAACAGCGATTCGGGCAACAACCGCTCCGGGACGACGAACTTGCGAGCGATGGTGCGGTAACGCACGATCGGCCGGCCGGCTCGCTGCACCCGATCGACAATCTCCAGCAGCCCGAGGTCGTGCCACCGGCGAGTCCAGTAGTGGACCTTGCCCATCGGCTCCTCCAGATAATCGACGGCCTCGCTCATGCTGCGCGCGGTCGCGAAATAGGCCGACAAATAGCGGGGTCCCACTCGGGCGCTCAGCGCATCCGCGATGACGGGTTCGGTAATCGCTAGCTCTTCCAACATCTACTCAGATTAATCCGATACCAATCGAAGTAGCACCCGACATACGGTCGTCGCATGCTGACTGTGTGGCGCCGAGAGCGCCTGTTCTGGACCTCGATGTGGCGAGCGTCGGGCAGTCTCACCGTCGTCTGCTGGGTGCTGGTCCTGCTGATCGGCGTCTCGGCGTACATCACCATGTGGGCGAGCGCTCGGCTGGTCGCCGCCCTTGTCGGCGACCACCACGACGTGCACCGCTGGCTGCTGCTGACCATTGCTGCGCTCATCGTGCAGCCGGTCGCGGTCAACCTGCTCACCTGGGCGTCCACCGCCCACCAGAGCCGCGTCACCCGCGACCAACACGCCCGGATCGCCGCTGTCGCCAACGCACCCCACGGCATTGGCCACCTCGAGGACCCCGAGACTTCCGGACGGATCACCGCAACGCTGGAGAATCTGCGCGGCCAGTTCGGGCTGACCTGTGTGGTCGAGGCCTGGCAATCGATCTACGTGCGAGCTTCCGCCGCCGCCGCTCTGCTGATTCTGACCCGCTGGTCGATCGTCGCCGCTGTGTTGCTGCTGGCGATGCACATCGTCGCCGGACGCGGGTTCACCAACTACCTGCACCAGTTGCAACGCGATCTGATGGACAACGCAGCCACCGACGGACGGCGCTCGCAGTACTTCCACAAACTGCTCGTTGAGCGTGATGCGGGCAAGGAGGTTCGGCTGTTCGCGCTCACCGACCAGTTCCTTGGCTGGCATGCCGACATCTGGCGCACCGCACAGGTGGGGATGGAGGCCCGCCGTAACCGCGCGCTACGACCAGCCTTCATTGCCGGGCTGTTTGTGCTGGTCGGCACCACCACCGCCGTCTGTTGGCTCGCCCACGATGCGTGGACCGCAACGATCACGACCTCCGTCCTGGTGGCGTCGTTGCAGGCACTGGCCGGCATGCGCGGGTTCGGCCCGCTAGGTGACACCTCAGCGCAGGCCGGGCGAGCGCGCGTTTATGCCGGTGAGGTTGCGGCGTTGGAAGTCGAACTGGCCGACGACTCCCCCGCTGGCTCGTTCGATCGAACCGGATCCGGCGGCGCGGCCGTCCACCTGGACGACGTCAGCTTTACCTACCCCAGTCGGAACCTGCCTGTCTTCCAACACCTTTCGCTTGACATCCCGGCTGGCCAGTCCGTCGCGATCGTCGGTGTGAACGGCGTCGGCAAGTCAACCTTGATCAAATTGCTCGCCGGTCTGTATGCCCCGAACCACGGCAGCGTACGGGTTGACGGGGTCGACCCGGCCGCGGACGATGCGACCCGTCGCCGCGTCGCGGTGATCTTCCAGGAGTTCGTTCGCTACCAGCTCACGATGCGGGAGAACGTCCTCCTGGGAGTTCCAGGCGGCGCCGACGACGCGGCGTACGAAGCCCTGCGCGATGCCGCCGCCACGGACGTTCTCGAGCGAGTTGGCTCGCTCGACACCATCCTCGATCCGGGCTACGCGGGCGGCACCGATTTGTCCGGAGGTCAGTGGCAGCGGGTGGCGTTGGCCCGCGCCTTCGCCGCCGTCGCTGCCGGCGCCGGTGTGTTGGTGCTCGATGAGCCCACCGCGGCCCTCGATGTGCGGGTCGAGGCCGAGATCTTCGACCGCTTCCTGGAGGTCACCCGAGGCCTCACCACGATCCTGGTCAGCCACCGCCTGTCCAGCGTGCGCCATGCGCAACGGATCGTGGTCTTGGGTCCTGAGGGTGTGGTCGAGGACGGAAGTCATGACGAACTGCTCGCCCGCAAGGGGGATTACGCCCGGATGTTTCGGCTGCAGGCATCCCGCTTCAACCACGAGGAGGTGGCCTCGTCATGACCCGAATCGTGCCTGAGCCGCCCACCTGGACCGCGGTCCGGTTCGTCATCGGCGCCACCTGGCGCAACGGCCGCCGCTCGTTCGTGATCAGCTTGCTCGAAACATTGGGCCGGGCGGTGCAAGCGCTGACTCCGCTGTTCGTCGCCCTGGTCGTCACCGGCGCGGTCGAACACCACTGGAACATGCTCGTCGGTGGCGCTGCCGGGCTGGTCGCTTCCCATGGCGCGCTCTACCAATTGATGCTCCTTGGCGTCCACGAGCGCATCAATGTCAACGACCGGGTCGGGTTCGAGTTCGATCAGCGCACCGGACGCCAAAGCGGCACCACCCCGACCATGGACCACCTGGTCGACCCGGTTTACCGCGATCGCCTGCAGACCCTCACCGAGCGACGCGGCGCGATGGGCATGGCCTTCCAAGCCCTCGTCAACACCCTCAACAACCTCGCCTCGTCGATCGTCGCGTTTGTCGTCGCCTTCATCGTCGACCCGCGCCTGCTGCTCCTGCTCTTCATCGCCGTTCCGGCGGCTTTGGCTGCCCGGCGTACGGCGGCTTGGGAGGAGGCAGCCGAGAACGAGTCTGCGACCGACGGCCGCCTGGCCGCTCACCTGATCGACGTCGCGACCTCCGCCGGCCCGGCGGCCGAACTGCGGGTGATGGGCGCGCGCGACCGCATCGCGCAGCGGTCCGATGCCGCGGTCGTACGCTGGCGGGCGCCATTCACCCGGTCGGCTTTCCGCGGCGCGATGCTCAACTGCGCGATCAGTGTCCTCTACCTCGGCGCTGGCGGCGCGATCTTGTGGTGGATGGTCGAGGACGCACAGCGCGGAACCGTCTCGGTCGGGGCGATCGCCGCGGCCGTGATCGTGGTCGCTGAGTTGCGCGACTCCTCCGAATCGATGCTCTGGACGACCACCCTGGCCGCTCGGATGGCCCGCACAGGCCGCCGTGTGCTCTGGTTGGAGCAGTACAGCAATGAGGTCATCGCCGAACACACCGGAAGCGGGGTCGCCCCCACGCGGCTGGAGCGCGGAATCAGCCTGCGCGACGTCACCTTCACCTACCCGGGCGCGAAGAAGCCTACGTTTCAGGACCTTTCGCTCGACCTGCCGGCCGGAGCGACCATCGCAGTGGTGGGCGAGAACGGCGCCGGCAAGTCGACATTGGTCAACGTGCTCACCGGGATGTACGACCTCGACGCCGGCCGGGTCGAAGTCGACGGGCAACCGTTGGCGGACCTCGATCTGGCGCAGTGGCGCGCGGCAAGCTCGGGGGCGTTCCAGGACCACGCCCGGTTCGAGTTCTCGGCCCGGGACGCCATCGGCATCGGCGACCTGACGGTCGAACCGACCGACGACGTCGTGGGCGGCGCGCTCGAGCGCGCGGCGGCCGCCGACGTCCTGCGGGCGCTTCCGGATGGTCTCGACACCCAGCTGGGGCCGGAGTGGGGTGGCGTCGGGCTGTCCGGCGGGCAGTGGCAGCGGCTGGCAATCGCGCGCGGCATGATGCGGCAGCGACCGCTGCTGCAGGTGCTGGACGAACCGACCTCCGCACTCGACCCGGCCACCGAACACGCGCTGTTCGACGGCTATGCCGATGCCGCACGGCGCACCCGTGACAACGGCGGCATCACGATCCTGGTCACCCACCGCTTCTCGACCGTGGCCGCCGCCGACCTGGTCGTGGTGATGGCTGACGGCGCGGTGGCCGAGGTCGGCACCCACGACGACCTGATGGCGGCCGAGGGAACCTACGCGCAGCTCTACGCCCTCCAGGCAGCCGGTTACCGCTGACCACCCAACCTCGCAAGGCTGGGTAGGGTCGTCGCCGTGACCTCAGCCATGCCAACAGTGCATCTCGTTCTTGCCTCCGCTTCCCCGGCCCGCCTGTCGACCTTGCGCGCCGCGGGTGTCGAACCCACGGTGCAGGTCAGTTCGGTCGATGAACCGGCTGTGACCGCGGCGGCGGCGAAGCAGTTCGGCAGCCTCGAGCCGGCCGACGTTGCCCTGCTGCTGGCCAAAGCCAAGTGTGAGGACGTCGTCGCCGGCAACGAACTCGATGCGTTGGTTCTGGGCTGCGATTCGGTGTTGGAGTTCGAGGGCGAGGCGCTCGGCAAACCCAGCGATGCTCCCGATGCGATCGCCCGGTGGCAGCGGATGCGCGGCAAGTCCGGCACCCTGCACTCCGGCCATTGGCTGGTCGATGATCGTGACGACGGAACCGGCGCAACCTTCGGGGTCGTCGCCTCCACTGAGGTCGACTTCGCCGACCTCAGTGACGCAGAGATCGAGGCGTACGTCGCCACCGGCGAACCGCTGCAGGTCGCCGGTGCGTTCACGGTCGATGGGATCGGTGGCCCCTACGTCACCGGCATCCGCGGCGACTACCACAACGTCGTCGGGGTCAGCCTGCCCGTGTTGCGCGAAATGCTGGCCGAGCTCGACCTCGCTTGGCACGACCTGCGCGGCTGATCAGAGTCGGAGCGAGTGTGGGGTGGAGAGACCGGTCTAACCGGACGAATCCCGCGCGATTTTGGGCCCCTGCGTCGGGCTGAGGTTGGGCAGACAGAGATTCCAGACCGAATCCTCCGGCTCCAACAGCCACTGCGACGTGGCCGACAGTTTGAGGATCCGGAACACCCCGATCATCAAGACGTAGGCGACCGGCAGCTCCAGCAGCAGCGCCGAGAGAATCGCTTGCATCCGGTCGTCGCCACCGGCCGTCATCACGTCGAACCAGGCGTCGCAGATCAACACGACTCCCGTCGAGAATGCGCTGAGCACCACCAGGAGTCGCCGCATCAAACCGAGCACCACATTGGTGATCATCAACACCAGCAGGATCAAGTCGAACCCGACCCAGGTTCCGCTCCAGTTGTTCACTCGGTAACCCTCGGGCAGGGTCCACGCGAGATAGGCCGTCCACGGGATGAGCAGCGCGGTGCAGAGAACCATCATCCACAGCCGCACCCGGCGAACCCGGTTGATTTTCGGCAGCGGGTCCAACGGTCGTTGCAGCCGCTGGATGAGGTCACGTCGTTCCTGTTTCGACAGCGCCCCGATCTGTTCCTCGGTCAGCATTGCGCAACCTCACCGTTCGTCCTCGAACCGCACGTTAATCTCTTCGAATCCCTTGGCGCGCATGGACTTTGCCTGTCCGACATAGGTGTCCTCGTCACCCTTGGTGAGGTCGACGTCGTCGGTGAACGGGGTCAGCAGTGCGCGCGGATACAGCTTACGGCGGCGTACGACGTCGACTTCCAAGGCGATGACGATCAGCAACGCGATGGCGTAGATGAAGGCCAACATGCCGAGCACGAAGGCGAAGACGCCGTTCACTGCCGAGGCATGCCGTACGACCGATTCGACGTAGGCAGCGCCGTAGCGTTTGAGCAGTTCCCAGCCGACCGCGGTCAGCACCGATCCGAGCCAGATATCGCGCAGGCCATGGTTGACCGCGCAGGCCATTTGATAGGCGCCGAGGAAGACCACGCTCGACAGCAACACGCTGACGACGAACAGCACCCAGCCGGCGAGCGCTCCTGGCAGGATCCGCTCGAGGTAAATCCCCAAGGCCGTGGTCGCTAACAGCCCGAATCCGAGGGAGATCATCAGGACGAACGAACGAGCGCGCGACCGGAACGGGTTCGGGCGGCTGTTGCGTGGGACCTGCCAGATCGTGTTCGCGGCGTACTGGAGGGCCTGCGCAGCGCCGAGCGCGCCATACAACGCACCGAGGACACCGACGATGAGCGCGGTCGGACCGCCGTTAAGGGCGCCCGGCGCCTTCAACTGGTCGCCGACCACCGGGAAGTCGGCGAGGGCCGAGTCCAAGAGTTGCTGCTGCCAGTCGGGATGGCCGCGCAGCACCAAGCTCAGGATCGTCGAGGCGAGCAACAGCACCGGAAACAGCGAGATGAAGCTGTAGTAGGTCAGCAATGCCGCGAGGTAGCCGCCGAGGTCGTCGAAGAATTTGTAGATCACCCCGAGCGGGAAACCCAGCACCGGGAAACGGCGTTGCAGCCGGTCCAACCGGTGACTGATCGACATGTGCGAAATTTATCCCTCCCGGTGTCGCTGAGCAGAATTGGGCAGCAACCCAGTTCGACGCGTACCGTGAGCCCGTCCGTATCACCGCTGCCCGGGGACCACAATGACCGATCCAAATGAACCGACAAGGTTCAGCATTATGGACATGTTCAACTCCGACGATTCGTCCGAGGAGGACCTCGACAATTCCTCGGACGACTACAGCGACGACGACGACGGCGGAAACGATGACGACGGCCGCTATCGCGCCGGTGGCGGTTTCGGTGGCGGCCTGATTGCGGCCCTGGTCGGCGCCGGGGTGTTGCTTCTCGGATTCGCTTGGTGGGGCGGCCGGGTGACCGCCCACTCAGGGCCGGGAGCAGACCAGACGGTGACCCAGACGGTGGCGCCGATCACTCAGGTCGCGACGGTGACCCAGGACCACACGGTCACCAGCACCGCGGCTGCAGGACAAGCGCAGGTCGTTACCCAGACAGTGATCATCCGGCCACCGGCACGCACCGTGACCCGGGTCGCTGCTGGCTCGGTCAAGACCGTCACCACAACTGTCAGCGGCTCGGCTCCCGCGGGTGCGACCAGCACGGTCACCGTGACGGCTCCGGCCTCGACGGTGACCAAGCCGGGCCCAGCAACCACGGTGACCACCACCAAGACGGTCGTTCAGCCGCCGGGTCAGACGAAGTAACTGACCCACCTCCACCGGAGGCGGGCGATCAGACCGGCGGGATGGACCGCCGCCTGGTCGAGAAGTGGCGGTCGCGGCCGGCGGCGTAGCGCAACCGGTGCACCAATTCGTCGCGCAGTTCCTCAGCCTCGACCACTCCGTCGATGACCAAGTCGGCGGCCAGCCGCTCCAGGTCAACGTCCTCGAGGTATTCCTCGCGGCGGGCAACAACGAATGCCTCGCGCTCGGTGGCGTCTTCGATGGCCGCAATCTTGTTCGCGTAGACCGCGTTGACGGCGGCCTCCGGGCCCATCACCGCGATCCGCGCCGTCGGCAGCGCGAGGGTGGCGTCGGGACCGAATCCCGGGCCGCCCATCGCGTAGAGCCCGGCGCCGTAGGCCTTGCGCAGCACCACGCAGAACTGCGGGACGGTGGCAGAGGAGACTGCGTGAACCATCTTTGCTCCGTGGCGGATGATCCCGCCGCGCTCGACCTCCGAACCGATCATGAAGCCCGGCACGTCGGCGAGATAGAGCAACGGGATGTTGTAGGCGTCGCAGGTCCAGATGAAGCGCGCGGCCTTGTCGGCAGAGTCGGTGAACAGCACCCCACCTTTGACCGCCGAGTTGTTGGCCACGATGCCTACCGTTCGGCCGGCCATTCGCCCGAAGCCGATGACGAGTTCCGCCGCGAACAACGGCTTCACCTCAAAGAAACTGTCGTCGTCGACGAGGCCGTCGATCACCTCATGGACGTCGAACGGCTGGCTTTCGACCTCCGGAACGACCTCGCGGGTGAGCGCGACGGCCGGTTCCTCGGTGCCATAGACCGGACCGTCGGAATGCCAGTTCTGCGGCAGGTAGGAGAAGTAGAGCTTGGCCAGTTCGATGGCTTCGGTGTCGTCGGCAGCAAGCAGGTCGCCGACGCCCGACTGGGTGCAGTGCATCCGCGCGCCACCGAGGTCTTCCAGGGACACCTTCTCCCCCACGACCATCTCGGCCATCCGCGGCGAACCGAGATACATCGAGGCGTTGCCCTCGACCATGATGATCAAGTCGGTGAACGAGGGGATGTAGGCGCCACCCGCAGCCGACGGACCGAACAAGCAGCAGATCTGCGGCACCTTGCCCGACAGCGCGACCTGGTTGTGGAAGATCCGCCCGGCGCCGCGTCGGCCCGGGAACATCTCAACCTGGTCGGTGATCCGGGCGCCTGCGGAGTCGACCAGCCAAAACACCGGCAGGTCCTCGCGCAACGCCATCTCGGTGGCCCGCACGATCTTCTCGACGGTGCGAGATCCCCACGAGCCGGCCTTCACGGTCGGGTCGTTGGCGATCACGATCGCCGGCCGTCCATCGACTGTTCCGCGGCCAGTGACGACGCCGTCGGCCGGGAGACCCGGCGCGGTGGCGTTCGCGTAGCGGCCGTCCTCCACGAACGAATCGGCGTCGAACAGCAGGGCGATGCGGTCTCGTACGTAGAGCTTGTTCTGCGCGTCGAGCTTCGCTTTCGCGGACTCGGTGGGCTGCGCCGACGCCTCGTGAGCAGCCTGCAACCGGGCCCGGACATCGGTGACGCGGGGATCGCTCGGATGCGTCACGACGGCAGTCCCAAACCGCGAGCGATCAGCATTCGCTGCACCTCGGAGGTGCCTTCGCCAATCTCCAGGATCTTGGCGTCGCGATAGAAACGGGCCACCGGGAACTCCTCCATGAAGCCGTTGCCACCGAAGATCTGAGTCGCTACCCGGGTCGCGGTGACCGCGGCCTCGCTGGTGTAGAGCTTGGCGATCGAGGCGGCCTGCTTAACCTCAGCCACGCTGCCGCGGCCGACCTGCAACTCGTCCTTGAGCCAGGCTGCTTTGTACGTGAGCAGCCGGCCCGCCTCGACCATCACCGCAAGATCGGCGACCTGGAACGAGACGCCCTGGTTGACCCCGATGGGCTTCCCGAATGCGATGCGGGTCTTGGAATACTCGGTGGCCGCCTCAAGGCAGGCCTGCGCCAGTCCAACCGCGAGAGCGGAGATCGCGATGCGACCGTCGTCGAGCGTCTTGAGGAACTGACGGAAGCCCTGGCCGCGCTCGCCGAGCAGATTCTCCTGCGGAACGCGGCAGTCCTCGAAGGCAAGACCGTGGGTGTCGGAGATGTGCCAGCCGAGCTTGTTGTAAGCCGGCTCGACGGTGAATCCGGGTGTGCCGGAAGGGATCATGATCGCGCTGATCTCCGGCTTGCCCTCGGCGGTCTCGCCGGTTCGGGCGGTCACCGTGACCACGGAGGTGCGGTCGGTTCCGGAGTTGGTGATGAAGGACTTCGCGCCGTTAACGGTCCACTGACCGTCGGCCAACGTGGCGCGGGTTCGGGTTCCGCCGGCATCAGAGCCAGCCTCCGGCTCTGTGAGGCCGAAGCCGGCGAGCGCTTTGCCGGACACCAGGTCGGGCAGGAACTGTTCCTTCTGTGCTGCGCTGCCGTAGGTCAGGATCGGGTTGATGCCTAGCCCGACACCGGCCGACAGGGTGATGCCCATCGACTGGTCGACGCGGCCCAACTCCTCGATCGCCAGGCAGAGGTAGGTGAAACCGCCCTCGTCGAGTCCCGCGCCGCCGTATTCCTCCGGCACGACCAAACCAAACAGTCCGAGGTCGCCCATCTGCGGGACCAGCTCGGAGGGAAAGTGGTGGTCTTTGTCCCACTGTTCGACACCGGGGGCGATCTTCGCCTCGGCGAAATCACGGACCAACCGGCGGAAATCCTCGTGGTCCTTGCTCAACTCGAACATGCAGCGACCTTCCAGAAGTGGCGAGCGTCACACCTTGACGTTGACGTAAACGTAAAGCACGATGACGGGGATGACAACCCCGGACCTCACGTGGACGATCGCCGAACTCGCCGTCGAGTTCGACGTGACCCACCGCTCGCTGCGCCATTACGAAGAGCTCGGCATGCTGACGCCCCAGCGCGACGGCAACAAGCGGGTCTATGACCGCGGCGATCACATCCGGCTCGGCCTGATCATGCGCGGCAAACGGCTCGGTTTCTCCCTCCCCCAAATCCACACCATCGTCACGATGTATGACCAGCAGCCCGGCGAGAGTGGCCAATTGCGCTATCTGCTCGGACAGTTGGCAGACCGTCGCGCCGACTTGGAACAACGTCGGCTCGACATCGAGGACTCGCTGCACGAACTGGAGACCCTTGAGCGTCGTTGCCGAGAAGATCTCCGCGGCCTGCAGTCGAGCGCGTCTGCCGCTGCCGACACAATGGCGCCATGACGAGTTCCTTCACCGGAGTCGACGATGCCCGCCAGCGACTAGCCGCAACCGGCTATCTCGCGTCCGACGCCATCTGCACCACCAGCCACCTCGCGACCGCACTGGGCCGACCGATTCTGGTTGAAGGCCCCGCCGGCGTCGGCAAGACCGCTTTAGCGAAGGCGATCGCGCAAGCCACGGACCGCGACCTCGTACGACTGCAGTGTTATGAGGGCGTCGACGAGGCCCGCGCGCTCTACGAATGGAACCACGCCAAGCAGTTGCTGCGAATCACCGCCGAGCGTGAATCCGACTGGGAACACGCGCGATCGGACATCTTCAGCGACGAATTCCTGCTGGAGCGACCCCTTCTGCGCGCGGTGCGCAGCGAGCGCCCGGTGGTGCTGTTGATCGACGAGCTCGACAAAGCCGACGAGGAGATGGAGGGCCTGCTGCTCGAGCTGTTGTCGGAGTTCCAGGTGACCATCCCGGAGCTGGGAACCATCGTCGCCCGCCACACCCCGATCGTCGTGGTCACCTCGAACGCCACGCGTGAGTTGTCGGAGGCGCTGCGCCGCCGTTGCCTTTTCCTGCACATCGATTATCCGAGCGCCGAGCTCGAGCAGCAGATCGTCGAGCTCCACGCGCCCGGACTGCCGAGCGCACCCCGGGAGGCCCTCGTACGCGTCGTGCGGGCGCTGCGCGCCCAAAACCTGCGCAAGCCGCCGTCGGTGTCCGAAACCATCGACTGGGCGCGCACCCTCCTGGCGATCGGTGGTGACGATCTCGACTCGGCATTCGTCGCGGCAACCCTCGGAGTCCTGCTGAAACACCAAGACGACATCGACGTGGCCCGAACGAAACTGGCCTTGTGACCACCGAGCGCCTCGTCGGTTTGGTGACCGCGATGCGCGATCACGGGCTGCAGGTGGGAACCGCCGAGACGGTCACCGCCGCCGAGGCGATCGGTGTGCTCGGTCTCGACCGCCGCGACACTCTGCGCGAGGGGCTCGCCACCACGCTGGTCCGCAATGCCGACGGACGTCCGGTCTTCGACCAACTCTTCGACCTGTGGTTCCCGGCCGCGACCCACGCGCGCACCCTGGATCGCGAACCGGCCGACCTCGACGAACTGCGCGCGCAACTCACCCAGGCTTTGGCCGATCACGACGAGCAGCGTCTCGACGACCTGGCGGCCGCGGCTCTGGAGCTCCTTGGCCGCATCTCCCCCGACGACGAGGCGCGCGGATGGTCCTCGGGCCAGACCATGGACCGGTTGGCCGCTCAACGACTCATTTCGGCAGCCGAGGAGATCGCGCTCCAGCGTGATGGACAGGGGGGTGGAGTTGGTGACGGTGACGGCAAGGGAAGCGGTGGATCGGGTTCGGGCTCAGGCGGATTCCCCGACCGATTCACCCGCGACGAGCTCCGCGCCGAAGTTGCTGCGTTCCGGCGCCGGGTTGAAGCCGAGGCGCGACGGCGCAACACCGCTGTCCGCCCCCGGGAACAGATCGCCCGCTATGGGGTGGAGTCGCCGACCGACCGGCGCGACTTCCTCGCCCTCTCGACGCGTGACCTCGACGAGATGCGCCGCCAACTAGACCCCCTCGCCAAGAAGCTGGCCGCCCGACTGTCCCGCCGTCGGCGCTCGCAGCGCGGCGGGATCGATGTTCGCCGAACCTTGCGCGCGGCGACGGCTACCGGTGGAGTGCCGTTGGATCCGGTCTACAAGCGGCCCCACCGGCACCGGCCAGACGTGCTGATGATCGCCGACATGTCCGGTTCCGTCGGTGGTTTCAGCTCGTTCACGATGCTGCTCATGCAGGCGCTGCACGACCAGTTCCGGCAGGTGCGGATGCTTGGTTTCGTCAGTTCGGCTGCCGATATCACCCAGGTCGTCAAGGACGCACCACCCGGAGCCGCGTTGACGTCTTGGGCGCTGCAACAGGCCGCGCTCACCACCCGCGGCCGCAGCAGCAGTTACGGCAACTCGCTGGCCGACGTACGCGATGAGTTCCTCCCGCTGGTCGGACCTCGTACGACGGTGCTCGTCCTCGGCGACGGACGCACCAACTACGGCGATCCAGGGCTCGATCTGCTGCGTGAGATCGCCCGGCCGGCGCGGCGAGCGGTCTGGCTGAACCCCGAACCTGCTGCCCGGTGGGGCGCCGGCGACTCGGCTGCCGGCGACTACGCGCGCGTTGTCGATATGCACGAATGTCGCAACGTCGTGCAGTTGCGCCGGTTCGTTGAGCGAGAGCTCGGGTAATACTGGCCCCGTGTTGTTCCGGAAATCCTGCACCCTCCTTGCCACGTCGGCCTTGATTGCCGCAACCTCGGCGCCCGCTGATGCGGCGGTCTTGCCGTACGGATATGAGGTCGCTGGAACGCCTGTCACCGCGGCGACCTCGGGCGCCGGGCCCATTCTCGGGCCGGGCCTCTACCGACTTGATCTGCCCAATGACGGGTCGCCCCGCACCATCACCGTTGAGCGCTCCGCGTTCCCCAACCTGGTCGCTGACGTGTTGTCGGCCGAGACAGAGGGCAGCTCGCTCACCGCGACCGGTGACCACTCGCTGGAGATCGCTCTGGTCGGTCCGGACGACACCGAATGCGACACCGACACGGACACATTGTCCGCAGACGACGCGATCGACCACCTGACGACGCAGGTCGGCTACGACGCGGGCAAGGACGGCCGGTTCAACTCGTGGAGCGGCTGCCAAGAGGCGAGCTCATTGACACTCAAGATCACCCACACTGCCACCCGCGCCGCCGGAACAACCCCCGCCGAGCTGCTGCTCAGCAGCGAACCCCAGGCGACCAGCGGAGCCGGTGTCGCGGCCACTACTGCCGAACTGGGGGTGCTCAAACCCGCGAAGGGCGCCACTCAAGACGCGGTGACCGGCGGCCGCGGCTTCACCCAGGCAACCACGTTGACCGGCGGCACCTACCCGACGGAGCTCACCGCCGGCGGTTGGACCTACTTCCGGGTGCGCGTCGGGTGGGGGCAACGGGTGGCCGCGGAACTGCGGGTCCCGGCCGACGGCAGCAACTTCGCCCCACCAGCTGGTGTATCGGTCAAAATAGGACTGTTCAGCCCGCAACGGGTGGACATCACACCCGGCTACAGTGCGGACACGACCACGACCTCGACGATGTACAGCAACGAGTCGAGCCAGGACACCCTCAATGTGTTCTCCGCTCCGGTGCGCGTCGCCAACCGGGCCCCTGCCACCAGCATCAGCGGCCCGATCGACCGGGATGCGCTGAGGTTCACGACCGCCGCCGGCTGGTATTACCTCGGCATCCAGACCGAGCCGTCCGACACCACGCCCGGCACTGCGCTCAAGTCACTCCCGAAGATCCCGGCGGACCTGGCGATCCACGTCAGCGGAACCGAGCAGCAGGGGCCGACCTACGAAAACAGCACCGAGCCCCTCATCGGCAAGATGAGCGTGGGCAACGGCGTCGATCAGAGCAGCATCCCGTGGGTTCGACTCTCGCTCAGCGTGATTGCGATCCTGCTGGCCGCAGTGGCCGTGCTCTGGGCACTGCGCCAGCGCCGCAGCGAGTAGGGCGCCGAGTCAGTTGGCAGCCTTCGGCACGGCCCGCCACCGGGTCGTTCCGTCCACCGACGCGCACTCACGCACGACGCCGTTCTGGTCCGCCTCGGTGGTTCCGACATCGGCCCACGAGCAGCCGGCGCCCAGCCGGGCGAGGCCGGGGGTGCCCTTCGGCCCATCGTTGGGCAACCAGATCGCGGTGAGCGCCGCCGCCGCAATCAGGGGCGCACCGACCAGAGCGGCCGTACGGCGCAATCGCCGGGCCCGCGCCGCGCGCTGCGCCAGTCGGTCCACTGCGGGGTCGAAGCCCCGGGTCATCGATCGGCCCGCGGTCGTGTCGCCGCCGAACGCGACCGTACGGCCGCCGGAGACGAATTCCCCGTGGGCCTCCCCCATTGGCGGCAGGTCCGCCGGGATGTCAATCGTGTGCTGATCGAGCCAGCGCAGTTCGGGAGAGTTGAGGGCGTCGAGCGCTTCCAGCGCCGACCCCGTACGCCGGTCGATATCCGGGTGGGCAAGGCGAGCAAGCGCCTGCCACAACGTGTCTGGCACATCCTGCGGCCTGGGCGGCAGGTCACCGGGGTCCGTACGGGTCGTCGCTCGCGGCTTGTGTCCGGTCAACAACTGCAGGCCCACCATGCCCGCGGCGTAGAGATCCGATCGCGGATCGAGGTCATAGCCGCGCAACTGCTCCGGTGCGAGATACCCGGGCGTTCCCATCACGATGTTCTGGCTCGTCAGTCGCGGCGCGTCCATCGAGATCGCGATTCCGAAGTCGGTGAGCAGCAGATGTGGTTTAGCGGTGCCGGTGGCAGCCAGGAGCAGGTTCGCCGGCTTGACGTCCCGGTGAACAACCCGCTGCTCATGCACCGCGGCGAGCGCCCCGAGCAGTTGGCGCATCAATTCGGTCGCGAACAACGGTGGCAACGCGCCGTGCTTCTTGCCAAGCCCGGCGACCGACCCGCCATCGACCAGCGGCATCGTCAGCAGCACCCGGTCGTCGGTGCCGGCCCACCCGAGCGGGGTGACCACGTTGGGGTGGTGAATGCGCATGCCCTGCTCGCGCATGAAACGCAGCAATGCCCCAGCGTCGCTCTGCCGCAACACCTTTGCCGCGATCACCGAACGGTCGCGCAGGTCGTACGCCCGCCAGACGCCACCCATGCCACCCTCACCGATCATGTCGATCAGCTCGTAGCGGCCGGCGAACACCTCACCCACGCGAATTCCTCCGGAACAGACACCAAGGCCGGACCACTCGAGAGCGGTCCGGCCGAGCGTAACCAATCAGACGCCGAAGGTGTCCGGGTCGGGGCCCATGCGCTCGCCCTGGGGCAGCGCGTCGATAGCCGCCAACTGCGGCGCGGAGAGCTCGAAACCGAAGACATCGAAGTTCTCGGCGATCCGCGAGGGGGTCACCGACTTCGGGATCACGACGTTGCCGGTCTGCAGGTGCCAGCGGATGATCACCTGCGCCGGCGTACGCCCAACCTGCCGCGCGATGTCGGCGATGGTCTCGTTGTGAAGCAGGTCACCGCCTTGGCCCAGCGGGCTCCACGCCTCGGTGACGATGCCGTGGTCGGCGTGGAACGCGCGCAGGTCGGCCTGGTTGAAGTCAGGGTGCAACTCCACCTGGTTGATCGCGGGGTATTCGCCCACGGCATCGTGCAACGCGGTCAGGTTGTCGATGGTGAAGTTGCAGACGCCGATCGCGCGGACACGACCTTCCTCGCGCAACTGCATCATCGCTTCGTACGTCTGAATGAATTTTCCCTTGGCGGCTGTGGGCCAGTGGATCAGCAGGAGGTCGAGCGGACGACCGAGGTCAAGTCGGGCGATCGAGGCGTCGAAGGCGGCGAGAGTCTGTTCCATGCCTTGGTCGTCGTTCCAGATCTTGGTGGTGACGAAGACCTCGTCGGAGTTGACGGCGTTGTCGGCCAGCGCACGTCCGACGCCGGACTCGTTGCCGTAGATACGGGCGGTGTCGATGCTTCGGTATCCGACCCGCAGGGCCTCGGCGACGGCGGGCGTCGCCTCCGCGTCCTCGACCTGCCATACGCCGAATCCGAGTTGCGGCATGGTGACCGAGGTCGGGCCGGCGTGCAGTTCGACGGTCGGAGTGTCTGTGGTGATGTCAACAGTCATGCAGTGTGCAGCACAGCTCGGTCGACCGATATTCCGTCTCTCGGGTTTGCGGGCCGCCCTGACGTGTGGCGTCGGACACACGGCGATAGGCTCCCACCATGCCCGAACTGCACAAGGTCTTGATCGCCAACCGCGGTGAAATCGCGGTCCGTATCGCTCGTGCCTGCAAGGACGCCGGACTCGGCTCCGTTGCGGTCTACGCCGAGCCAGACCGGGACGCGCTCCACGTCAAAGTCGCCGACGAGGCCTATGCCCTCGGTGGCAACACACCCGCGGAGTCCTACCTTGTGCAGGCGAAGTTGCTCGACGTAGCGAAGCAGTCCGGCGCCGACAGCGTGCACCCCGGTTATGGATTCCTCGCCGAGAACGCCGAGTTCGCCCAAGCCGTCATCGACGCCGGCCTGACCTGGATCGGACCATCCCCGGCAGCGATCGACAGTCTCGGCGACAAGGTCAAGGCCCGCCACATCGCCACCAAGGCCGGCGCGCCGCTCGTTCCCGGCACCAACGACCCGGTCAAGGGTGCCGATGAGGTCGTCACGTTCGCCAAGGAACACGGCCTACCCGTCGCCATCAAGGCGGCGTACGGCGGTGGCGGTCGCGGTCTGAAGGTGGCCCGCACCATCGAGGAAATCCCCGAACTGTTCGACAGCGCCGTCCGCGAGGCCGTCACCGCCTTCGGCCGTGGCGAATGCTTCGTGGAGCGCTTCCTCGACAAACCACGCCACGTCGAGACGCAGTGCCTGGCCGACACCCACGGCAATGTCGTCGTCGTCTCCACCCGCGACTGCTCCCTACAGCGCCGCAACCAAAAACTGGTCGAGGAAGCCCCTGCGCCGTTCCTGACCGACGAACAACACACCGAGTTGCTGCGCGCCTCCAAGGCGATCCTCAAGGAAGCCAACTACACCGGCGCCGGCACCTGCGAATACCTCGTCGGCCAAGACGGCGTGATCTCCTTCCTCGAGGTCAACACCCGCCTGCAGGTCGAACACCCGGTCTCCGAGGAGGTCACCGGAATCGACCTCGTACGAGAGCAGTTCCGCATCGCTGCTGGCGAGGCTCTCGGCTATGACGACCCCGAACCGCACGCTCACTCGTTGGAGTTCCGGATCAACGGCGAAGATGCCGGCCGCAACTTCTTCCCTGCTCCCGGAACCGTGACCACCCTCGGTGTCCCCTCGGGCCCCGGCGTGCGTTGGGACGCCGGCCTGGTCGAGGGCGACACCGTCGCCGGCGCGTTCGACTCGATGATCGCCAAGCTCATCGTCACCGGCGCCACCCGCAACCAGGCCCTCGAGCGCGCCCGCCGCGCGCTGGACGAGTTGGTCATCGAGGGTATGCCGACCGTCACTCCCTTCCACCGAGCAGTGGTCAGCGACCCGGCGTTCGCGCCGGACGGCGATGCCCCCTTCACCATCCACACGCGCTGGATCGAGACTGAGTTCGACAACCAGATTCCGCCGTACGCCGGTGGTTCGGCCGATGCCGACGAGCCGGCCGCGCGTCAGAACATCGTGTTGGAGATCGGCGGCAAGCGGGTCGAAGTGTCGCTGCCCGGCGATCTGCAACTCGGTGGTGGTGGCGGTTCCGCTGGCCCGAAGAAGGCCCCCAAACGGTCTCGTTCCGGTGGTGGCGGGGCAGCCGCCAGCGGCGACTCGGTCACCGCCCCGATGCAGGGAACGATCGTCAAGATCTCGGTCGAGGAAGGCGCCACGGTTGCCAGCGGCGACACCATCGTGGTGCTCGAAGCGATGAAGATGGAGCAGCCCATCACGGCTCACAAGGATGGTGTGATCACCGGGCTCAAGGCCGAGATCGGTGCCACCGTCACCTCGGGTGCTGTGCTCGCCGAGATCAAGGACGCCTGAGCGTCAGCCGATCTCGGCCTCAGAGATTGCGTTGATCAGCAATCCGGTGGTGGCCGCCAGGAAGGCCGCCCGAGTCTCTGCCGGCTCGGACAGCGACTGAATGGCGACACCCTCGATGCCCGCCACGACCGTACGAGCTCGTAGTTCGGCGTGGTCACGGCCGTGTTGCTCGACCAGTTCCCTAACGATTTCGACCAACTGTCGCCGCCAGCTGACCATTGCCTCGCGTAGTTCCGGGGTGCGTACGGACTCCAGTCCGAGTTCCGCCATGGTGACCAGCAAGGCCGGGTGGACGGCCCAGTTGGCGAGCATCGCGACCGTCGCCTCGATCGCTTCGGTGGTTTCCTCGGGATCGCGGGGCAGGTCGCACCCCATCGCCAGAACGTCGTCGGTCAGTCGTTGGGCGACGCGCTCGGTGACCGCCGCCAGCAGACTGGCGCGGGTGCGGTAATAGACCGAGCAGCTCCCCTCGGGCAGTTCCGCCGCCCGGTCCAGCGCGCGGTGAGTGAGCGCGCGCAAGCCGCCTGCACCGATCACATCGATGGCGCTGTCCAGCAAGAGCGCTTGACGGGCTGCGGTTCCTTCGGGGCGTTCAACGGTCACGACGTGAAGCCTGTCACACTGAGAACTCCGTATCCCGCAGACCCGAGGACTGTCATGCATTGGCTCTGGAACCTGATCCCGCTCGTTTTAGTCGGCGGTGCCATCTGGCTGGTTCTGAAGTATCTGCGGCCTCGACTGCGCGCCAATCGCTATGCGGCCTGGGAGCGGGAAGGGCTGCTGCCCGACCAGGTTGACCCGCACGCCGTCGATCGCAGCCGAGACGCCCGGCCCACCGACTGACTCCCTCCCCGCCGAACCGCGCCGGTTCCTGCCGCTTAGACACGTTCTATCCGGTCGGAACTCGCGCGGTTTTTCGTTGGCTGCCGGGCCGACTGGACAACCACTCACTACAGGCGTAGTGTCTTTCTTGTCAGAGCACTACAGATGTAGAAGGAACGTAACTCACCATGAACATGATCCCTGGCTTTTTCACCGGCTTCAGCGTGATCGTTGCTATCGCGCTTGTCGCGTTGGTGGCCGTCCTCGCTACCTGGACCGTGCAGTTCTTCGCCCGCAACCGTGCCGAGCGCCTTGCTACGCGCCAGCCGCTGGTGACCTACTACCGCCACCTGGGTAGCCACTCGTTCGCTCACTGAGCCCACCAACGCTGCAGTAACGCGCAAACCCCGCAGGTACACCTGCGGGGTTTGCGCGTTACTGCAGCGCTTGGGTGCTGGGGCAGACGGTGGCCCCGGCGGAAGCAGCCGGTCAGATCTCGCTTTGGTGCAGCCGGCGGGCGGCCTCGGAGATGGAACCGGTCATCGAGGGGTAGACCGAGAAGGTCTGCGACACCTGATCGACGGTGAGGCGGTTCTGGACGGCCAACCCGATCGGGAAGATCAGCTCGGAGGCCTGCGGCGCCACGACCACTCCCCCGACCACCGTGTTGGAGCCCGGGCGGACGATCAACTTCACGAAGCCGTCCTTGATGTTGCGCATCTTGGCCCGCGGGTTGGTCGACAGGGGCAGGGTGACGACCCGCGCTTCAATGCGGCCTTCGTCGACATCAGCCTGCGAGTAGCCGACCGTGGCGATCTCGGGGTCGGTGAAGATGTTGGCGCAGACGCCGCGCAGGTTCAGCGGGGCAACCGCGTCGCCGAGCGCGTGAGCCATGGCGATGCGGCCCTGCATTGCGGCGACGGAGGCCAGCGGCAAGACCCCGGTGCAGTCACCGGCGGCGTAGACGCCGGGCACCGACGTACGAGACACCCGGTCGACCACGATGTGGCCCGATGGCGTCAGGTCGACGCCAGCCTCTTCGAGGCCGATGCCGTGGGTCTGCGGGATCGAGCCGACGGCCAACAGCGCGTGGCTCCCCTCGACCGTACGGCCGTCTTCCAGGGTGACGGTCACGCGATCGCCGTTGCGGACGGCGGACATGGCGCGCGACCGGTTGAGAACCTGCATGCCGCGACGGCGGAAGACGTTTTCGATCACGGTGGCGGCGTCGGCGTCCTGACCAGGCAAGACCCGGTCGCGTGACGACACCAGCGTCACCTTCGAGCCCAGACCAAGGTAGGCGTGAGCCAACTCGGCACCGGTCACACCAGAACCGACGACGATGATCTCCTCCGGCAGCTCGGTCAGGTTGTAGATCTGCTGCCAGGTCAGGATGCGTTCACCGTCGGGCATCGCGCTGTCCATCACCCGCGGGGTGGTGCCGACCGCGAGCAGAATGACATCCGCGTGGATGTCCTCGGTTGAGCCGTCGTCATGAGAAAGCCGCACCAGGTTCGGCCCGGCAACCGCGCCCGACCCCTTCACCACGCGGCAGCCGACGCTCTCAACCTGGGCGCGAATGTCGTAGCTCTGCGCCTGCGCGAGCTTGATCACCCGCTGGTTGACCTCGGTGATGTGGGCTTCGGCGTGTTGGTCTTCGGCGTGGCCCTCGAAGTGCACGCCAAGACGCCCGGCCGACTTGAACCGGGACATGAAGTCAGAGGTGGCGATGAGGGTTTTGCTCGGCACACAGTCCGTCAAAACCGCGGCCCCGCCAAGGCCGTCCTTCTCCACCACCGTGACGGCTGCACCGAGGGCCGCGGCGACCAGAGCGGACTCATAACCGCCAGGTCCACCACCGATCACAACTACAGATTTCTGTCGACCACTCACGCCGATATCCAACCACGCGCGCCGTCGCTACTCTGGGCCGGTGACGCCGAGCTTCGACTTCTCCGCCCTTGATCCCTTCTCCCTGGCCGATGACGCCGCGCGCGCCATCGCGCAGCTCACCGGTGTGCCACGTCACGATGTGGCGCTGGTTCTCGGATCGGGGTGGGGCGAAACCGCCGACCGCCTCGGCGAGACAGTCGCCACCCTCGACAACGAGCAGGTGCCCGGGTTCGCGAAGGCCGCGGTCGCCGGCCATCACGGCACGATCCGTTCAGTCCGGATCGGCGACAGCGACAAGCACGCGCTGGTCTTCGGCACCCGTACGCACTATTACGAGGGCCGCGGTGTGCGCGCCGTGGTTCACGGGGTCCGTACGGCCGCAGCCGCCGGCTGCTCGACGCTGGTGTTGACGAACGGTTGCGGTGGACTGCAGCCGCAGTGGCAGCCCGGCACCCCCGTGTTGATCAGCGACCACCTGAACCTCACCGCGAACTCGCCGTTGGAGGGCGCGACCTTCGTTGATCTCACCGACCTCTACTCCGCGCGGTTGCGCGACCTCGCCCGCAGTGTCGACCCGAGCCTCGACGAGGGTGTCTACGCCCAATTCCGCGGACCCCACTACGAAACGCCGGCGGAGGTGCGGATGGCCAAGACCCTCGGCGCCGACCTGGTCGGGATGTCGACCGCACTGGAAGCCATCGCCGCGCGCCACGTCGGGCTGGAGATCCTTGGCATCAGCCTGGTCACCAACGCCGCGGCCGGCATCTCCCCCGACCCGCTGAGCCACCAGGAAGTCATCGACGCCGGCAAGGCCGCGGCTGACCGGTGCGCCACGCTGCTCGCCTCGATCGTGCGGGCGCTGTGATGGACCTCGACGCCGTACGCTCTTGGATCGCCGACGACCCGGACGCCACCACCCGCGCGCAGCTGCAGGACCTTCTGGAACGTGCATCGGCCGGCGACAGCGCCGCGACCACGGACCTCGAAGACCGATTCGCCGGACTACTGGAGTTCGGCACCGCAGGCCTGCGCGGGGCTTTGGGTGGGGGCCCGAACCGGATGAACCAAGTCGTGGTCATCCGCACCGCCGCGGGGCTCACCGCCTACCTCCAAGAGGCAACCGGGAAATCGGACGTCACTGTCGTCATCGGTTTCGATGCGCGCCACAACTCCGACGTCTTCGCGGCCGACACAGCCGCAGTGGTCACCGCCGCCGGTGGCCGCGCGCTGGTGCTCTCGCACCCACTGCCGACTCCCCTGCTGGCCTACGCAATCCGTCACCTTGGCGCGGACGCGGGCGTGATGGTGACCGCGAGTCACAACCCGCCGCAGGACAACGGCTACAAGGTCTACCTCGGCGACGGCAGTCAGATCGTGCCACCGTCCGACGGGCAGATCGCGGCCGCGATCGACCGCTTCCCACGCGCTGCGGACGTCCCTCGCGCCACGGACGGTTGGGAGACGGTCGACGATGCGATCGTCGCGGACTATCTCGACACGGCGTGCGCGGTGGTGGCCAAGGGCTCTCCGCGCGACCTGCGGATCGTGCACACCGCGCTCCATGGCGTCGGCAGCGCCGTGATGCGCGATGCGTTGCAGCGCAGCGGTTTCGGTGATGTCACCAGCGTCGCCGAACAGGAACATCCCGACCCCGAGTTCCCCACCGTCGCCTTCCCTAATCCCGAAGAGCCCGGCGCCATCGACCTTGCTTTGGAGACCGCTCGCCGGGTCGATGCTGACCTGGTGATCGCCAGCGACCCCGACGCGGATCGTTGCGCGGTTGCGGTGCAGGACGCCGACGGCTGGCGGATGCTTCGCGGCGATGAAGTGGGCGCCCTCCTGGGTCACCACCTGCTCCAGCGTGGCCCGGTCGAGGGCGTTTTCGCCAACTCGATCGTGAGCTCGCGACTGCTGGGCGCCATCGCGCGCGCTGCCGGAGTTCGCCACGAGGAGACACTCACCGGGTTCAAGTGGATCAGCCGTGTTGAGAGGCTGCGATACGGCTACGAGGAAGCCCTCGGATATTGCGTCGATCCGGGCAAGGTGCGCGACAAGGACGGCATCACCGCCGGGCTGCTGATCGCCGAACTCGCCGCGACCGAGAAGGCCCGCGGACGAACTCTGCTCAACGTTCTCGCCGACCTCGCGACTGCCCATGGTCACCACCTGACCGACAGTTTCGCCGTTCGCGTCGACGACCTCGCGGTGATCGGCATGATCATGGCCAGACTGCGCGAGCAGCAGCCGGACAACGTTGCCGGGCAAGCTGTTTCGCAGACCGAAGATCTGCTGCGTGAAGGTGGCCTGCCACCCACCGACGCCCTGCGCTATCACCTGGCTGACAACACGCGGATCATCGTGCGACCCTCGGGCACCGAGCCGAAGCTGAAGGTCTACCTCGAGGCAATCGGCAGTGACCGCGCGGAAACGCAGGCTCGACTCGCCGCCGTACGCCGGGAGTTTGAAACGCTCACCAGCGCCTGATCAGGCGAAGGCGCCGACCAGCAGCAACACCACGAAGACGGCCCAGCCGGCGAGCGCGATGGGCGACCAGGAGCGCTCGACAACCTGCGGTTGGGGTTCCAGCAAGCCAGCAGCGACAGCCCGGTCGTAGCCCTCCTGCCCGTGGGCGATCGAGCGCTGCACGTCACCGGCGGAACTCGGCCGGTGGCGCAGATCCTTCGGCGACTCCGGCAGCCCGGTGCCGGCCAGCATCCCGAACCGCGCTCGACCGCTTTTCTCGGCCCGCGGCCGCTGGGCCGAGATCGCCCATGCGCTGAAGGTCTTGCCGTCATGGGTCACCAGGGTGAGGTTCCACCGGGTCTCGATCAGGTCGATCGCCGACCAACTGAGGTGGGTGACCCGGATCAGGTTGTCCAGCCGTACGCCGTCCTGCGCCAGGCGCACCGACGGGCGAACGAACAGCAGCCACAACAGAACAGCGCCCGCGACCATCCAACTGGTGACCGCCAGGTCGATGCCTCCGTCGAAGGCGAAAATAACCAGCATGACCGCCATCAGCGCGATGACGGCGATGCCGATGCCGACGGCGCCCCGTTGGCGGAAGACATTTCGCCCTGCCCCGGCGGGGGTCTGTTCGGCCACGTCAGGCGGGGAATCCGTCGAGCACCGCGGCGGTGCCCGACAATCCGAGACGGCTCGCCCCGGCCTCGATCATTTCCGCTGCCGCCTCGGGGGTGCGGATGCCGCCGGAGGCTTTCACACCGAGGCGGTCGCCGACGGTCTGACGCATCAGCCGTACGGCGTGAGCAGTCGCCCCGCCCGCCGGGTGGAATCCGGTCGAGGTTTTCACGTAGTCGGCACCGGCCGCCTCGGATGCCTCGCAGCAGGCGACGATCTGCTCGTCGGTGAGCGCGGCGGACTCGATGATGACTTTCAGCAGGACGTCGGGGGCGGCATTCCGTACGGCCTGGATGTCGGCTTGTACGGCCGCAAAGTCGCCGGCGCGAGCGGCGCCGACGTCGATCACCATGTCGACCTCGGCAGCGCCGAGGCGCGCGGACTCGGCCGCTTCGGCGGCCTTGACCGCGCTGGTGTGCTTGCCGCTCGGGAAGCCGCAGACCACGGCAACCGGGACGGCCGACTGCAGCGGCAGGAACGAGGGTGAAACGCACACCGAGAACACGCCAAGGCGTTCGCCTTCGGCGATCAGGGCTCGTATGTCGTCGACGGTGGCTTCGGGCTTCAGCAGCGTGTGGTCAACCATTTGGGCCACCTGCGTGCGGGTCAGGTTCGTCACCGCCCAAGGCTAACCGCTGCGTGCCCTATTCTCATCGCGCTACAGATCGAAGGAGCCCGATGACCTCACCGACCGCCCGTGTCCTGCTGCTGTGTGGACCCAGCGGCTCCGGCAAGAGCAGGCTGGCCCGTCGCCTGCACCACCGCCACGGCTGGCCGATCGTGCGACTCGACGACTTCTACAAAGACGGCGCCGACCCCACGATCCCCGCCTCGACCCTTGGCATCCCCGACTGGGACCTGGTGGAGTCGTGGCATCTCGAGCGGGCCCGCGACGCCCTGGTGCAGTTGTGCACCACCGGCCGCGTGGAGGTGCCGATCTACGACATCTCCACCTCCGCCGTCACCGGTCACGACACGGTTGCGTTGGACGGAGCCGACACCGTTCTGGCCGAAGGAATCTTTGCCGCCGATCTCGTCGGCCCGCTGCGCGAGGCCGGGGTGCTGCGCGATGCCTTCTGCATCCGACAGAACCGCTGGGTCACGATGGGCCGCCGCTTCGTCCGCGACGTCTCCGAGCGCCGCAAGCCGGTTCCGGTCCTCGCGCGTCGCGGGCTGCGGCTCGCCCTCGACGAGCCGGCCGTGGTCGCCGGACATGTCGCGCGAGGTGCACGACCCATGACGCCGAAAGAGGCCGAGCGGGCAGTTAGGGTCTGACCCATGACGAACTGGGGGGATCCGAACGGCCCGTCCGAGCGCGCCTGGACGCCACCGCCAGGCCCGCCTCCACCGCCCTCCTACACCGGCTATCCGCCGGCTGGCCAGCAGTATCCGGGCCAGTCCCCGCTCGGCTACGTCCCGCTGGTTCCGCGGCCCGGGGTCGTGCCGCTGCGGCCGCTGCTGTTCGGCGACCTGCTGGAGGGCGCCTTCCGGACCGTACGAGGCAACCCGGGCGCCACGCTCGGCCTGTCGCTGCTGGTGTCGTGTGTGGCGGCTGTCCCGCTGCTGCTGGTCACCCTGCTGCTGGGCAACATTCCCCTGGGCAACGGCGACAGCTCGGCCGTCCTCTTCCCGCTGGTCAGTTACGGCGGATCCGCGATCACCACCGTCTTGACCGCCATCCTGACCGGAATGCTGATCGTGGTCGTCGGCGAAGCTGTGCTCGGTCGCCGGATCTCGATCTCCGCGACCTGGAGTCGGGTGAAGGGCCGCATCTGGGCACTCCTCGGGGTGGTGTTGCTCATCGCCCTCAGCGTCGTGGTCTTCCTGACGTTGCTGGCTCTGCTGTGCTGGGTGGCCTACTTGATCGCCGGCGTTGGCCTGATGGTTGCCGCGATCATCCTGTGTGTGCCCCTCGCCGTCTGCGCCGTGGTGTTCGTGCAGGTCCGCACCTCGTTGGCGACGCCGGCTGTCACCTTGGAACGGATGGGACCGATCGTCTCGCTGAAACGATCCTGGGCCCTGACCCGCAACCAGTTTTGGCGCATCCTGGGCGTCACTCTGGTGGCCAGCCTGCTGGCCGGCATCGTCGGTGCGATCATCACAGTTCCAGCGTCGCTCGTGGTCGCCGTCGCGGCTACCGGGGCTGACGGCACTGCTTCCAGCTCGACCGGCAGTGTGCTGCCCCTGCTGGTGTTGCAGGCAGCCACCCTGTTGGCCTCGGCAATCACCACCCCGTTCACCGCGAGCGTGACCGGCCTGCTCTATATCGACCAGCGCATCCGTCGCGAAGCGCTCGACATCCGGCTCATGGCCGAGGCTGCTAAAGGCTGACCCAGGTGTTCGCGACCCCGCCGCTCGATCCCTCCACCGCTCAGGCCCACGACTGGCTGACTCAGGAGTTGTCGAAGGCGAAGTACGGCGACCAGCATCACCTGGTCGCCCGCTTCCTGCTCTGGTTGGTCAAGCAGTTCGATCGAGCCACCAACGGCACCGCCAGCATCAGCTCGACCGCCTTGCTGGTGGGGCTGGGCGCGCTCGCTGTCGCGATCGGTTTCGGGCTGACTCGGGTCCGCCGGGATCGGCCGCAGCGGTCCGACGGCGCAGCCGGCGACGGCGTCTTCGAACAGGTTGCACGGACCGCCCGCGAGCTGCGCGCCGACGCCCGCCGTGCGCGCGACGCGGGTGACCACGACACCGCGTTCCTCTGCTGGTTCCGGGCGATTGCCCGCAGCGGGGTCGAGCGAGTTTTGGTGCCCGAGCGCGCCGGAAGCACCGCCCATGAGGTGGCGCAGACGTTGATCTCCTCCTTCCCCGAGCAGGTTGCTCAACTGACCACTGTCGCAGAGATTTTCGACCGAATCCGTTATGGCAACGCGCATGCGTCGGCGGCCGACGTCGGCCTGATCGAGACCCTCGACACCACACTCACGCGCACTCGCCCGCAGGTCGCCGCGATCCCGGAGACGACGCCATGAGGCGGCGGCTGACCTGGGTCGCCACCCTCATCGTCCTGGTGCTCATCGCTGCCGCGGCCACCCTGTTGCTCGATCGCCGCTCCGACACCCCGCTCGACCCGGCCAATCCGGGGCGCGACGGGGCCGAGGCGGTCGCTACCGTGTTGGCCGAACACGGTGTACGAGTTCGCGCAGTGCAGAAGCCGGCAGGCCTAGCCGCGGCTCGCCCTGGGGCGGACGCCGCGATCCTGGTGCCCCGGCCACAGGAACTGTCCAACGCCGCGCTGCGCTCGCTCTTGCGCGCGAACGTCGGCGCCGCGCGGGTGGTGTTGATCTCGCCGCGCACCCAGCAACTCGATGGGGTTCTACCCGAGTTGACCGGTAGCAACGTTGCGGCGTGGAGCGACTGTTCGCTGCCCTGGGGCCACGACCTGACATTCCCGGAGTCGACGCGGTGGTATCAGAACCTGCCCACCGATGCGAAGTCCTGCTTCGGCAACGGCTCGCAGGTGCCCGCCTTCGAACTGCCACCAACTGCCGATCACCCCGCCGTATTGGTTCTTGGCTCAGCCGAGCCGCTGCGCAACGGCTCGATCAGCGACGGTGACAACGCCGCGATCGCGCTGCGCGCTCTCGGCCAGACCAGCGAACTGCTTTGGTATTCAGGAGGATTCGACCCGGCTACCACCCAAGAGTCGGTGGCCCCGCGATGGATTCGGCCGGCGCTCTGGTTGGTTGGGGCAACGGTTCTGCTGCTGATGCTGTGGCGTGGCCGGCGACTCGGCAAGTTGGTCAGCGAGCCGCTGCCGGTGGTGGTTCGGGCCAACGAGACGACCCGGGCCCGCGGCCAGCTGTATCGAAAAGCCCGAGACACCCCGGCGATGGCGCGCACCCTGCGAGCCGGCACCCGTGGGCGGTTGACCACCACGCTGGGACTAGCCCCTCGTACGCCGCCCGAACGGTTGGTCGACGAAGTGGCCCGAGCCACCGGACGGCGACCCGAAGAGGTCGCCCGCCTGCTGTTGGACAACGGCACCGATCCCGGTGCCCGCGCTTTGCCAGAATTCGCCCGAGAACTGACCGCCCTGGAAAGGCAGGCCCGACGCTCATGACCGACCTGAACAAGCCGGACGACCACGCGGCCCCCACCCATGCCCTTCCCCGGCTCGACAACCCGCCGCCGGGCGGCGAGGCGGACGCGGCGCGACAGGCGTTGACCCGCGTACGAGCCGAGGTGGCGAAGGCAGTCGTCGGCCAAGATGCGGCCGTGACCTCGCTGGTCATCGCGCTGCTGGTGCGCGGCCACGTATTGCTGGAGGGGGTGCCCGGCGTTGCCAAGACGCTGCTGGTGCGCGCCCTAGCCCACACATTGTCGATCGATTCCAAGCGGGTGCAGTTCACTCCCGACCTGATGCCCGGCGACATCACCGGTTCCCTCGTGTTCGACTCGCGCGCATCGGAATTCAGCTTCCGTCCCGGGCCGGTGTTCACCAACCTGATGCTCGCCGACGAAATCAACCGCACCCCGCCGAAGACCCAGTCGGCGCTGCTGGAGGCGATGGAGGAGCGGCAGGTGTCGATCGACGGCAGCCCCCGCACGCTCCCCGATCCGTTCCTGGTCGCGGCCACTCAGAACCCGGTCGAATACGAGGGCACCTACCCGCTACCCGAAGCCCAACTCGACCGATTCCTGATGAAAATAAGCGTCCCGCTGCCGCCACGCGAGGACGAGATGCAGGTTTTGCTGCGTCACGCGAACGGATTCGACCCCAAGGACCTCAACGCAGCGGGTCTCCGGCAGGTGGCGACGGCGGCCGATCTGGCCGCCGGGGCTCGCGCTGTGCGGTCGGTCAATGTCCGGCCCGATGTGGTGGCCTACATCGTCGACATCGCTCGTGCCACGCGACAGTCCCCCTCGTTGTCGCTCGGCGTCAGCCCGCGTGGCGCCACCGCGCTCCTGTCGACCGCGCGCGGCTGGGCCTGGCTCGGCGGCCGCGACTTCGTCACCCCCGATGACGTGAAAACGATGGCGACCGCGACTCTGGCCCACCGCATTGCCCTGCGCCCCGAGGCCGAGCTCGAGGGCGTCGGCACCGTCGCGGTGTTGCAGTCGGCGATCAACTCGGTGCCGGTCCCCCGCTGACGTGGCCATCTCCGGACGCGCCGTCGCGCTGACCCTTGCCGGGTTGGTGCTGGTCGTGCTGCGGCCGCAGATGTTCACCGTCTGGGCCTGGTTGGCGTTGGTGGCGCTGCTCGGCGTGATCGACGTCCTACTGGCCGCACCTCCCGGCCCGACGCACCTGCAGCGCGACCCGGTCGCCCCGGTTCGTCTGGGCGAGGCCACGTCGACGTCGCTGGTCGTGCGAAACACCGGCTCTCGCCCCCTGCGCGCGCTGCTGCGGGACGCGTGGCAACCCTCCGCGGGAGCGCGCGGCGAGCGCCATCGAATCTCGTTGCCGGCGGGCGAGGCAACCCGGCTGACGACCACGTTGCAGCCGACCCGGCGCGGCGACCGGTTGGCCGCTGGGGTGACCATCCGCTCGTTCGGGCCGATGGGCCTGGTCGCGCGACAACGCACGCTGCAGGCGCCCGGATCCGTACGCTGCCTACCCGCCTTCCCCTCTCGCCGGCATCTGCCCAGCAAGCTTGACCAGTTGCGCCAGATCGACGGCCGCGCGGCGGTCCGCGTTCGTGGTCAGGGCACCGAGTTCGACTCGCTGCGCGACTACGTCGACGGCGACGACGTACGCAGCATTGACTGGCGTGCGACCGCCCGGCGCCAACACCCCGTCGTACGCACCTGGCAGCCCGAGCGCGACCGGCGGATCATCCTCTTGCTCGACACGTCGCGTACGGGTGCCGGCCGGGTCGATGACGTTCCCCGGCTGGACTCCGCGATGGACGCCGCGCTGCTGCTGACCGCGTTGGCTTCCAAGGCCGGCGACCGGGTCGATTTCCTCGCCGGTGACCGCGACCTGCGCGCGCGAATGGGCGGCGGCGGTCGGCGAACCGAATTGCTACACAACGTCGTCACGGCGATGGCGCCGCTCGAACCTGCGTTGGTCGAGGCGAACTGGTCGGCCCTGGCAGGTGCGGTCAACGGCATCACCCGGCGCCGCGCGCTCGTGGTGCTGCTTACCCAGCTGGAGCCGGCCGCGCTCGAGGAGGGTCTGCTGCCGGTGCTAGCCGGACTCACCCAACATCACCGCGTGGTGGTCGCCTCGGTGGCGGACCGCTCCGTTGTCGAGCTCACCCGGTCCCGCGACAGTGTCTCGCAGACGTACGAAGCGGCCGCCGGCGAGCGCACCCTCGCGCAGCGCCGACGCGTCACCGGCGCGTTGCAGCGCGCCGGAGCGACGGTGATTGACGAACCGCAGGACCAGCTCCCGGTCGCCCTCGTCGACCACTACCTGCTGCTCAAGCGCAACGGGCTTTTGTGAGTGCGAGCCGCGCTCAGCCGCGCGCGGGGGCGAAGGCTGCTTGGTCGAAATCCGCGACGTCGCCGGTGACTCCCTCGCGGGCCGCCACTCGGCCGAGAGTGAACACGTAGGTCAGGAACGCCGCCTCGGCGAGCGCGCCGATGGCAATTCGCGCCCAGGTCGGCAGGTCGGAGGGCGTCACGAACGCCTCGATCACACCACTGATCAGCAGCACCACGACCAGGCCCATCGCGACCGTCATTGCCGACCGGGCCGCTCGGGCGAAGCTTGCCGAACGGGTGAGGTCGCCCGGCTCCACCCATGACCAGAACAACTGCAGTCCTGTGCCCGCCGCCACGAAGACAGCGGTCAATTCCAACATGCCGTGCGGCAGGATCAACCCGAAGAACACGGACGCGCGACCGTGCGAGGCCATCAGTCCGCCGATCGCGCCCAGGTTGAAGATGTTGCTCCAGAGCATCAGGATCACCGGAAAGCCCAGCGCGCCGCCGGCGATACAAACGGCCGCGACCCAGGCGTTGTTGGTCCACACTTTTCCGGCGAAATCACCCGCCGCGTGTTCGCTGTAGTAGTCGGCGAAATCGTGGTTCACCAGCTTGTCGATCTCGCTCGGGCTCAGCAGCGTCGTCTGCACTCCGGGGTGATCAGCCACCCACCAACCGATCGCGAACGCCACGACCACATTGACCAGCAACACGGTCAGCCACCAGCGCCGCGTCGTATAAAGCTTCGCCGGGAAAGTCCGCAGGAAGAACTCCCCCACCGACTCCCAGCTGGAGGTCCTAGCACCCATCGCGCGCGACCGCGCCTTCGCCAGGATGGTCGAAAGGTATTGCAGGACAGTCGGATCCGGAGCCGCGGAACGCAGGTAGGAAAGATGCGTGGCAACCCGCTGATAGAGGTCAAGCAGTTCATCGGCGTCGGTGCTGGTCAATCGGCGCTGCTTGGCCAGTTCCTGCAGCCGCGCCCATTCGCCCTGATGCGCGAGCACGTACGCGTCCAGGTCCACACCGGAACTGTACGCTGCAGCCACCATGGCCAGCCCTACCGCGCCGGAGCCGATTCGCCGGCTCAGGGGCGCCGACGACGACCGCCTCGTGACCGGCGAGGCGGTGCTGATCGATGTGCCGGCGACGTCCGTCGGCTCCTTGATTCTCAGCGCGCTCATCGACCTCCTGGTGCAGTTGGGCCTGCTGCTCGGCGCCGCGCTCGGCGCCGTCAAAACGTCCCGCTATCTCACGTCAGCTCAAGGCGACATCGTGGCGCTGCTGATTTTTGTCGGTGTGTTGTTTGCCTTCCCGGTCGCGGTCGAAACACTCACCCGCGGCCGCTCGCTGGGCAAGATGGCGCTCAAACTGCGGGTCGTACGAGACGACGGTGGCCCGATCGTGTTTCGCCACGCACTGGTGCGCGGCCTGGTCGGGATCATCGAGAAGTACATGTTCTACGCCGTGCCAGCGGTGATCAGCTCGTTGCTGTCGACTCGGGCCAAGCGACTGGGCGACTTCGCTGCCGGCACCTACGTCGTCCGCGAGGAGACGGCGCTACGGCTCAGCCTGCCGCCGCAAATGCCCTATCCGCTGGCCGGCTGGGCCGCTAGTGCCGACATCGCTCCACTGCCGGACGGGATGGCGCTGCAGATTCGCCAATTCCTCGGTCGCAGTGGCGGACTCACCCCGGCCGCACGCCAGGAGATGGGCAACAGGCTGCTCGCGCAGGTGCTGTCGCGTGTCTCCCCCGCCCCGCCGAATGCACCAGTCGAGGCGATCCTGGCTGCGGTGGTCGCCGAGCGTCGACGGCGCGACCTGGAACGACTTCAGCGCGAGGCGCAGACTCGTTCTGCACTGCTGCGCTGAACCTCGCGCACCCGCGACACTTTCGGTCTTCAGGACGCCTGCGGCGGTGCCGGGTCAGCCCGCAGCGTCGTACGCCGGCTTGATCCGCTCCTCGATGATGGCCAACCGCTCGTCGAAGGTGAGGAAGGCCGACTTCATCGCATTGATCGTGACCCAACGCAGATCGGCCAGGTCCCATCCGGCGTCGTCGACCAGCGACTGCATCTCCCACGACATCGAGGTGTCGCTCATCAACCGGTTGTCGGTGTTGAGGGTGACGCGGAACCGCAGGTTCTTCAGCAGCGTGATCGGGTGGTCGGCGTAAGAGCCTGCCGCGCCGGTTTGCAGGTTGGAAGTCGGACACATCTCCAACGGAATGCGGCGATCGCGCACGAAACCGGCCAGCAGTCCCAACTGCGGCTGCGCACCATTGGTGTCGATGTCGTCGACGATGCGGACACCGTGACCGAGTCGTTCGGCCCCACACCACTGGATCGCTTCCCAGATGCTCGGCAACCCGAACGCCTCGCCCGCATGGATCGTGAAGTGGGCGTTCTCGCGGCGCAGGTATTCGAAAGCGTCGAGGTGACGAGTGGGCGGATAGCCTGCCTCAGCCCCCGCGATGTCGAATCCGGCGACCTCTTGGTCGCGGTAGTGGACCGCCAGTTCGGCGATCTCGCGCGATTTGGCGGCGTGGCGCATCGCGGTGAGCAGGGCTCGTACGCGGATCGGCTGCCCGGCCGACGCGGCGCGGGCTTCGCCGTCGCGGAAGCCGGCGTTGACCGCCTCGACCACCTGCTCCAGGCTCAGCCCCGCCTCGAGATGCTGCTCGGGCGCGTAGCGCACCTCGGCGTAGACCACACCGTCGGCGGCGAGGTCCTGGGCGCATTCCGACGCGACCCGGAACAGCGAGTCATGGGTCTGCATCACGGCGACCGTCTGGTCGAAAGTCTCCAAATACCGCACCAGCGAACCGGAGTTCGCGCTCTCCCGGAACCAGTCGGCCAACGACGTCGCGTCGGTCGCCGGCAATCCGTCATAGCCCGTTTTCTGCGCGAGTTCGAGCACCGTCTGCGGTCGTACGCCGCCGTCGAGGTGGTCGTGCAACAGCACCTTCGGCAGCGCGAGAATCTCGGGCCGGATCACCCCGGGCATCAGGCTTCCTCGTCGTCACGGTTGACCGTGCCGGGGCTGAACGCCGGCAGGCAGACCGCGATGTATTCCGCACCCTCCGGACCAGTGGAATAGCGAATCCGTTCTCCGGCAGCGGTTTTCACCGACTGACCAGCCTCGACCCGCAGCTGACCGCCGTCGTGGTCGATGAGCACAGTGCCTTTCAACACGAGGGTGAACTCGTCGAATGCCGGCGTCTGGAACGGCTCATCCCAGTGGGCGGGGGCAACCATGTGGGCCACGGACACGGCGTCCTCACCAGTGGAGGCGGCACCAACGTGCTCGTCGATGATCTTGCCGCCGGGAACGGGGATCCGAACCGGCTGAGTGTTCAGGATGGGCATGGCACTCCTCGAGACAAAGACGGGCGGGATCAGGCGAGACGGTCGATGAGCAGCGGCTGGCGGTCGGCTGCGGCGTCACCGATGGCCCACCCGCCGGCGAGGGACTCCAAGGCGCGATCGAACCGCTCCGGGGTGTCGGTGTGCAGGGTCATCAGCGGCTGCCCGCTGCGTACGGTGTCGCCGGGCTTTGCGTGCATCTCGACGCCCGCTCCGGCCTGGACGATGTCTTCCTTGCGGGCTCGACCAGCGCCCAAGCGCCAGGCCGCGATCCCGACCGCGAGCGCGTCGAGTTCGGTCAGCACTCCGTCGCGATCGGCGACGACCTGCTGCTGGTGTTTCGCTACGGGCAACTCGGCGTCCGGGTCGCCGCCCTGGGCGCGGATCATCGCCTTCCAGGCGTCCATCGCACGGCCGTCACGCAGCGCGTCGGCCGGGTCAATGTCGGTCTTGCCCGCCGCGGTGAGCATCTCGCGGGCGAGGGCGACCGTCAGGTCAACGACATCGGACGGGCCACCACCGGCGAGCACCTCCACCGATTCCCGCACCTCCAGCGCGTTGCCAGCGGTCAGGCCAAGCGGCGTCGACATGTCGGTGAGCAACGCGACGGTCGTGACACCGGCGTCCTTGCCCAGGTCGACCATGGTGCGGGCGAGCTCGCGCGCCTGCTCAACGTTCTTCATGAACGCACCCGACCCGACCTTCACATCGAGCACCAACGCGCCGGTTCCCTCGGCGATCTTTTTGCTCATGATCGAGCTGGCGATCAGCGGGATGGCCTCAACAGTGCCCGTGACATCACGCAGGGCGTAAAGCTTCTTGTCGGCCGGGGCCAGGCCGCTGCCGGCCGCGCAGATGACCGCGCCGACGTCTTCCAGCTGCGCCATCATCGCGTCGTTCTCCAGCGCCGCGCGCCAACCGGGGATCGCCTCCAACTTGTCAAGAGTGCCGCCGGTGTGGCCGAGGCCGCGACCGGACAACTGAGGCACAGCGACGCCGCAGGCCGCCACCAGCGGGGCCAACGGAAGGGTGATCTTGTCGCCCACACCACCGGTTGAGTGCTTGTCGGCGGTCGGGCGCGAAAGCGAACCGAACGACATCCGCTCCCCCGAGGCGATCATCGCCGCGGTCCACCGGGAGATCTCCTCGCGGGTCATCCCATTGAGCAGGATCGCCATCGCCAACGCAGCCATCTGCTCGTCAGCGACGACCCCGCGGGTGTAGGCATCGACTGTCCAGTCGATCTGTTCGGGGCTCAGCGCCTGCCGGTCGCGCTTGGCGTGGATGACATCGACAGCATCGAAACGTTCGGTCATGAACGAATCCAACCACGGGCGGCGGAACCGCGGATCCCGATGCAGCGTCATAGGCCTCGGCGGAGCCACCGCCGCCTGCCCCATCCTCGATGTCGAAGGACCTACTCATGCGCCGTTCGCTGACCGTCACCGCCACCGCCGCCTTGCTGGCCGTCCCGATGCTTGCGGGTTGCTCCGGCTCCAGCTCGAACAAGACAGCCGTCTCCAACGCTGCATCATCGACAGCGACACAGTCGAACACCACGTCCAACGACGCGCCCGCTGGCTCGAGTGGCACCAGTAACGCTGGGGCCAAGCCGAACAAGGACGACGTCAAGGCCGGACTCGTAAAGTTCTATGCCTCCAAGGGCGTCACTGGTGCGCCGGCAACACTGCTTGCCAACTGCATGGTCGACAAGGGCTACGACGTCTTCTCCGCGCAGACGCTGAACGCGATGAAAGACGGCGAGCCGACGAAGATCGACCAGAAAGACAGCGCGAATTTCGTCAAGGTGTCGGGTCAGTGCGCTGGAGCGAGCGGCGACCTGCCCACCGGCTGACGGCGCGTTGCCGAGCTAACCGGTGGGGGTGTTCAACAGCTCGGTGCTGCGCTCCCAGAGTTCGCGAGCCAAGGCGAGGTCTCTGGCCTGCCGGCTGGAGGCAGAGACCTTGCGCTTCTCGTAGTACTCCCCGGACTGCCAGTCCGTGTCGGCCGCGGTCTCGGAGAGCCACACCAGCTGGTCGGCGCCCTGGTCAGGGCTGATCGTCATCAGGTTCTTGACGATCGGCGTGTGGTAGATGAACCGCATGAGGTGAGTGGTGTCGCTGGCGAAGCTGCTGCCGACGATGCCAGGGTGGAACGCCACCGACGAGATGCCGTCGGCGTGGTAGCGACGGTGCAGCTCGCGGGTGAACAGGATGTTGGCCAACTTCCCGTTGCCGTAGGCAGTCTGCGGGCTGTAACCCTGCTCGTTCTGCAGGTCGTCGACATCGAATCGACCGAACAGTTTGGCCGCGGCACTCGCGGTTTGGATCACGGTGGCTTCGCTGGCGGTCAGGGTTGGCAGCAGCAACGTGGTCAGGAGAAAAGGCGCCAGGTGGTTCACCTGGAAAGTCTTCTCATAACCGTCGGTGGTCACCACCCGGTCGCCCATGATGCCGCCGGCGTTGTTGGCCAAGACGTCGATGTGGGGGTAGGCGTCCTGCAACTGGTCGGCCAGCGAACGCACCTGAGCGAGGTCGCTGAAGTCGGCCACGAAGTGGGCAGCACCCAGTTCATCGGCGACGGCGGCGGTCTTGGTTGGTGAGCGGCCAACGATCACCACGGTTTCCCCCCGCGCCGACAACTGCCGCGCGGCAGCTGCGCCGATACCGTCACTTGCCCCGGTGATCACGATCGTCTGCTGCGACATGGCGCTGTCTCTCCGGTAGGCATTCGGTTGACGGTATGGGCGAACCACTCTCAGGCGGCTTGCTCCGCTTCGACCCGTAGGCGTGAGGGTAGCGCCGTCGGCTCGACCGGCACCCGGTTACTCGGTCGACGCAACTTCGCGGCCAGGTCGTTCGGCAGCGACAAGCGAATGACCTTAAGCCACGCCGAACCAACCTGCTGCGGCAGCGATCCGCTGGTGTAGCGCAGGCCGTAGCGCTCGCAGATGTCCTGCACCTTCGGCGCGATCTCCGAATACCGGTTGCTCGGCAGGTCCGGGAACAGGTGGTGCTCGATCTGGAACGACAGGTTCCCGGTGGCGATGTGCATCGGCTTGGAACCGTGAATGTTGGCCGACCCGATCATCTGTCGCAGGTACCAGTCGCCGCGAGTCTCCCCCTCGATCGAGGTCTTGGTGAACGTCTCAACACCCTCGGGAAAGTGACCACACATGATCACCGAGTGAGTCCACAGGTTGCGGCCGAGGTTGGCCACGTAGTTGGCCAGCAGGGTGCGGCGCGCAGAACCGGTCGCCAACGCGAGCGCCGGGTGAATGGCGTAGTCCCGCGTCATCTGTTTGCGGATCTTGTGAACGACCTTCGTGGCGTCACGCTTGAAAACGGCCTTGTCCTTGCGGCCGGCGAAATACCTGCCGAGTTCCAGGTCGTACGCCGCAATGCCATATTCGAAGAAGCAGGCGTTGACGAAGTTCCACAGCGGCTGCCCGAGGTAAAGCGGCACCCACTTCTGGTCCTCGTCGACGCGCATGATGCCGTAGCCGAGGTCGTTGTCGCGGCCCAGGACGTTGGTGTACGTGTGGTGCAGTTCGTTGTGGCTGTGCTTCCACAGATCCGAGGGCGAGGCGTTGTCCCATTCCCAGGTGGTCGAGTGGATCTTCGGGTCACGCATCCAGTCCCACTGGCCGTGCATGATGTTGTGGCCGAGCTCCATGTTCTCCAACACCTTGGAGACAGTCAGCCCGACGGTGCCAGCGACAAACGCGGGCTTCCAACGCGACGCCAGCAGCACGCCACGCGACCCCATTTCCAGGCCACGCTGAATCTTGATCATCCGGCGGATGTACGCCGCGTCGGAGGCCCCACGGGCCTCGACAACGCTCGCCCGTACGGCATCGAGCTCGATGCCGAGCTCTTCGATGTCCTCCCGGGTGAGATGGGCAATCGGGTTGTGTTCCTTCTTCTGCAACGCAGTCATCGCGTAGTCCTTTCGAGGGTCAGAGATCGATGTCGCATCGGCCGGCGGCGGCCGAGATGCAGGTCTGCACCAAGACCCCGTCGCCCGGGGCCGCGGTGGTGGTTTCGCCCGTACGCAGGTCACGCACCGAGCCTTCGCGCAACGGCAACACGCACCCGTAACAGATGCCCATCCGGCAGCCGGAGGGCATCAGCAGCCCGGCTTCCTCGGCGAGGTCCAGGATCGGGCGGGAACCGTCGCAATCCAGGTCGCGGTCGCGACCGGTGAAGTGCACCGTTCCGCCCTCGCCCGGTTCGGCGAGTGTCGGGCGGAACCGCTCGGTGGTGAGCCGCTCGGTCAGCCCATTGGCCGACCAGTGGTTTTCGAGAGCTTCGAGCATTCCGGCCGGGCCGCACGCGAGCGTGTCGCGCTCGCGCCAGTCCGGAACCAAGGTGTCGAGTTGCGCCGTGTCGAGCATGCCGTCGACGTCGGTGTGCCTCTCCAACAACGAGATTCGCCCGTCGTCGGCGAGCTGGCGCAGTTCGTCGGCGAAGATCACGTCTTCCGGGCGCGGAGCGGAATGCAGCAACACCACGTCGTCGAGCCGGTCGGCGGTGTGGCGCAGGATGCCCATGACCGGGGTGATTCCGCTGCCGCCGGTGAGCAGGAGCAGCCGCGTCGGCAGAACCGGGGCGAGAACAAACTCTCCCTCGGCCTGCTCCAACTGAACGACCTGACCGACGCGCAGCGACTGCACCAGGTGAGTGCTGACCGCTCCCCCACTGATCGCCTTGACGGTGATCGCGATGCAGCCATCGGCGCGCGGACCGGAGGTGATCGAGTAGGCCCGCCAGAGCCGTACGCCGTCGACGTCGACTCCGATCCGGGTGTATTGCCCCGGTTGGTGGCCGCGCCAGCCGCGCCCGGGACGAATGGTCACGGTGACCGCGTCTGCGGTCTCGGCGTGCATCGAGGCCACCCGCCCGCGCAAGCGGGTGGTGGAGCGCAACGGGTCGAACAGATCGAGGTAGTCCTCCGGTAGCAGCGGCGTCGTGGCCGCCTTCACCAGGCGGAACGCTTGAGCGCGCCAGCGGGGTGATCGAACGTCGGTGGAAGAACTCATGTTCTGAGACTGGCAGCCGATCAGAGCAAATACTTGCCCGTAGGCGGTGAACCGACATACTTGATTTGTGCGCCCCGAACAAAACATCGTCATCCCCGACGCCGTGCTCAACCGCCTTTCCGCTCAGCTGCCGGTTGTCAGCGAGCGAGTCATGGCCGCGGTGGTTGAGCGTGTGCCGGAATACGACGGCGCGCTGGCCGGCGAAATGGCGGCGACCATCGAAGGTGCCGTGCACCTCGCGCTGCGCGGATTCCTGCGCCTGGCCGCGCGCGGCGGCGACCCCGGAACCCCGATGCAGGCATCCGTTGACGCGGCATACGCGCTCGGTCAGGGCGAGGCACGCGGCGGCCGGTCGATGGACGCACTGCTGGCCGCCTACCGGATCGGTGCCCGCATCGCGTGGCGCGACCTCTCGGCCGAGGCAGTGGAAGCCGGACTCGACGCGAGCACCCTGGCGCGCTTCGCAGAGCTGGTGTTCGCCTACATCGACAGCCTGTCGGCGGCGAGCGTCAGCGGCCACGCCGAAGAGTTGGCGGCCGAAGGGCGCGTGCGCGAACAACGACGCGAACGCCTCGCGAGCGCTCTGCTCGCCGGGCGGGATCAGGACGCGCTGATCGGACTCGCGGAACGGGCAGGGTGGACGCCGCCGACAACCCTCGCCGCGGTCGTGCTGCCCGCCGAACGGGTCAGCGTCGTGGCAACCCGGCTTGGCGCGACCACGTTGCGCGCACCCGATGAGGGCGGCCAGGAGAACCCCAACGCGGTGCTGCTCGTGCCAGATGCCGAGGGTCCCGGACGGCGCCGGCTGCTGCGCGCCCTTGAGAACCGCCGGGCTTGCATCGGCCCGAGCCGCCGGTGGTCCGACGTCGCGGCGTCCTACGCGCGGGCGCGGCGATCGTACGAACTCGGCTTGGCGCAGGACGGTCCGCTCGACACCGACGAGCACCTCGCCCGGCTGGTCGTCCTAGCCGACGGCGATGCCCACGCGGACCTGCGGGAGCGGGCGTTGGCACCGCTGATGACCGCGTCTGCGGCAACTGCCGATCGACTCGCCCAGACGCTGCGTTCGTGGTTGCTCCACCAAGGGCGCCGCGACGCCGTCGCTGCGGACCTGCACGTGCACGCGCAGACCGTGCGCTATCGGATGGGCCAGGTGCGGGCGGCGTACGGAGACCGCCTCAACGATCCCGACATGATCCGCGACTTGATGGTCGCGCTCGCCGTCGACCCCGAGTTACATCCGTAGGAGTCCTCAGGCCAGGTTGTGGGCGCCGAACGCCTGCGGCAGAACCTGCGTCATTGGCAGCACGCCTTCCGGGGTCTGCAGCAGACACCCAGGGCCACCGTTCTCCCAGAGCAGCTGACGACACCGACCGCAGGGCATCAGGGCTGTGCCAGAAGCGTCAACACAGTAGACAGCTACCAGCCTGCCGCCGCCGGTGCGGTGCAACTCGGAGACCATCCCGCATTCCGCGCAGAGCGCGACACCGTACGCCGCGTTCTCCACGTTGCAACCCGACACCACGCGGCCGTCGTCGACCAGGCCGGCAACACCGACCGCGTAGTTGGAGTACGGCGCATACGCGGTGCGCATCGCGGCGATCGCTTCGGCGTGCAACGCCTCCCAATCGATAGCCGTCATCAACTCGCCTGTCCGCGCCGATAGACCTGGCCATCGGCCGCGGGCATTCGCAAACGCTGGGCACCGACGGCCATGACCAGCAGTGTGGTCACATACGGCGTCATCGAGGTGAACTGATCAGGCACCGTGTCGGTCGTCAGGTAGAGGTAGCCGGCGAGCAGTCCCAGGACCAGACCGATCACCCCCGAGACCACCTTCTTGTTTCGGATCAGCTGCCACAGACCGATGACGATCAGCGTCACCGAGACCGCCAGCAACAGTGCGTGGACCGTCGGGCCACCCTGCCGCAATTGGATTGCGTCGGTGTAGCCGAACAACAAGGCGCCGGCGGCAAGAGCCAGCGGCTGCCAGTTGCCGAAGATCATCGCGGCCAGACCGATGTAGCCACGGCCACCGGTCTGCCCTTCGACGTATCCGTTGCCGGCCACCATCGCCAGGAAAGTGCCGGCCAGACCGGCCAGAGCACCCGAGATCAGGATCGCGACGAACTTGTAGCGCAACACGTTGATGCCGAGCGTCTCAGCGGCCTCCGGGTTCTCACCACAGGAGCGCAGGCGCAGGCCGAAGCTGGTGCGCCAGAGCACGAAGATCGAGCCGATCACCAAGACCAACGCCAGCACGGTGAGCATCGACAGGTTGGTGAAGACGCCGCCGACGATGCCGGCAAGGTCAGAAATCAGGAACCAATGTTTGCCCTCGAGTGTTCGCAGCGAGTCATTCCACGGCGCGCTGAAACTCCAGATGTCACCCACCGCAGGCGAGTTGGTCGGGCCACCACCGTCCATGGTGCTGAACACCCGAGCGGCGAGATACTTCGCAAGGCCCAGGCCGATGATGTTGATCGCCACACCGGAGACGATGTGGTCGACACCGAAGGTGACGGTGGCCAGCGCGTGCAATGCACCACCGACCGCGCCCGCCACGATCCCGCCGAGGATGCCGGCGAGGACCCCCCACTTCACCGCGCAGAAAGCGGCGCCCCACGTTCCGAGGATCATCATGCCTTCGAGGCCGATGTTGACCACGCCGGCACGTTCGGACCACAGGCCACCAAGACCCGCCAGCCCGATGGGGACGGCCAGTGCCAGACCGGCGGAGATCGCACCGGCTGAGTCCATGTCGTTCGCACCCGAGATGACACGCAACAGCGACAACGCGATGATCCCGATGGCGGTGAAGAGCAACGTACGGGCCCAGGGGCTGCTGGGCAGACCGGGCAACCCGCTGCGGCCGGCCGCGGGGGCCTTGTTCGTCGAAACGGCGACGCTCATGCTGAAGCTCCTTGCAGTGCGGGGGTCGTGGCAGCCAACTGGCTGGCGACCCGGCGGCGCTCCATCCGTACGCCGATCCGGCGCACGAGTTCGTAGGCGATGATCACGGCCAGGACCATGATTCCCTGGATGATGAACACCAGCGCCGAGCTCACGCCGGCATTGATCTGCAGGCTGTTCGACTGTCCGTTGAGGTAGGCCCAGAGCAGCGCGCCGAACGCGATTCCAAGCGGGTGGTTGCGCCCGATCAGCGCAACCGCGATGCCGGCGAAACCAAGTCCGGTCTGGGTGTTGCTGCCGAACGCGTAGTCGTTGCCGAACAGAGCGGGCATGCCGACCAGGCCGGCGACCGCCCCGGAGAGCAACATCGCGCTGACCGTCATTTTCTTCACGTCGATGCCGCTGGCCATCGCCGCGTCCTCGGTGGAGCCGGTCGCTCGCAGGTCGAAGCCGTAGCGGGTGTGTTTGAGCACGAACCAGTAGGCAAGGCCCACCACGACGGCCAAGACGGTCAGGCCGTAGACGGTGCTGAAGGCGGTCTGCAAGAAAGGCAGCGCCGGAACATGTGAACTGGTCGGGATCGGCCTGGTCGACGTGGCATTCGAGCCGGCGATCGACTTGGCCGTGTTGGCCAGCAGCCATGCCACCAGTGAGGTGGCGATCGAGTTCAGCATGATCGTCGAGATCACCTCGGACACACCGCGGTTCACCTTCAGCAGGGCCGGGATCGACGCCCAGGCCGCGCCAATCACCATGGCCACGACAATCGACAGCGCGACGTTCAGTGGACCGGGCAACCAGCCCTGTCCGGCGAACAGGGCGGCGGCGAACATCGCGACTCGGTATTGACCATCGACGCCGATGTTGAACAGATTCATCCGGAAACCGATGGCGACTGCGACGCCCGAGAGATAGAGGGTCGCGGTGTCATTCAGGATCGTCGCGGGAAGGCCCGAGACGGGGGCGGCGAGGAAGACCTGCCACACCGGTCCGACCGGGTCACCAGACAGAACGAGCACCAAGGTGGTGACGATCACCGCGACGACGATGGCCAAAATGGGCGCGGCGACGGCGAGCCCGAGTCGGCTCCAGTCAATGGACATCGACGTCGGCTTCGCCGTCGAGGCACTACCCGTGTCGTCGGGCATCTTCGCCGGGGTCAGGTCAGGGTCGTCGCTCACGACGCCTCCTCCTCGTCCGACGCGCCGGTCATGGCAGCGCCGAGGTCTTCTGCGGTGACGTTCGCCGGGTCGAAGGTGCCGGACAACTTGCCGCGCAGGATCACCCGGATCGTGTCGGACAAACCGATCAACTCGTCGAGATCGGCCGAGATCAGCAAGACGCCCAAACCTTCTCGCCGAGCGGCTCGGATGTGGTCCCAGATCGCAGCCTGCGCGCCGACATCGACGCCCCGCGTCGGGTGGGCAGCGACGAGCACCCGCGGTGCGTGGCTCATCTCGCGGCCGACGATCAGCTTCTGCTGGTTTCCGCCGGACAGCGAGCTGGCGGCGACGTTGATGCCCGGGGTTCGTACGTCGTATTCCCGCACGATCCGCTCGGTGTCGGCCTGGGCAAGTTTGTTGGTGAGCAGCGCGCCCTTGCTGTTCGGGGGCTGCGTCTGGTGGCCGAGCATCCGGTTCTCCCAGAGCGGAGCTCCCAGGATCAGGCCGTGACGGTGACGGTCCTCGGGGATGTAACCAACTCCCGCTTCGCGGATCCGGCGAGTTGTCCAGTCGGTGATGTCGTCGTTTTCGAAGATGATGCGGCCGTTGGTCGGCTCGCGCATCCCCATGATGACCTCGACGAGTTCGGCCTGGCCGTTGCCCTCGACGCCGGCGATGCCGACGACCTCGCCGGCGTGGATTGTCAGATCGATGTCGCTCAGCACCGGAGCGACCCCGGCTTCGGCAAGACCGAGGTCCGCGATCTGCAGAACGACCCGGTCGGTGACCGTCGATTCCGTGGTCTCCGGGGTCGGCAACTCCGAACCCACCATCAATTCGGCAAGCTGCCGGGAATTGACGGACTTGGGGTCGACCGTACGAACGGTGGTGCCGCGGCGGATCACAGTAATCTCGTCGGCAACCTTGCGGACTTCGTCGAGTTTGTGCGAGATGAAGATGACCGTGAGGCCTTCAGCCTTCAGTTCCGCCAGGTTGTCGAACAGTTCGTCAACCTCCTGCGGCACCAGAACGGCGGTCGGTTCATCGAGGATGATGATCTGCGCGCCGCGGTAGAGAACCTTGAGAATCTCCACCCGCTGCCGGTCACCGACACCGAGCTTCTCGACCAGGTCGTCAGGGCGTACGCCGAGGCCGTAGGTCTTGGAGATCTCCTGGATCCGGGCGCGGGCCTTGCCACCGATGCCGTGCATCTTCTCCGCGCCGAGCACCACGTTTTCCAGCACGGTCAAGTTGTCAGCCAACTTGAAGTGCTGGAACACCATGCCGATGCCGGCCGCGATCGCGTCGGACGGGCTGTGCAGTTGCACCAGCTTCCCGTTCACGGTGATGGTGCCCTCGTCGGGCCGCTGCACGCCGTACAGGATCTTCATCAGCGTCGACTTGCCGGCGCCGTTCTCCCCCACCAAAGCGTGGATGGTGCCTCGGCGGACGGTGATGTCGATGTCCTTGTTGGCAACGACACCGGGGAAACGTTTCGTGATTCCACGCACCTCAACCGCGATCGGGGCGGCACTGAGGTCGGGGGTGGACTCATTGGTCAGGTCAGCGATGACTGAACCTCCTGATGCGGGGCTGATGTGTGATCCGGACCACAGACGGTCGGAGCCCGGTGCGACCATATCGAACGCACCGGGCTCCCACCATCACCAACGAAAATGCTGGCCGATCAGCTGGTCGGAACCTTGATCGAACCGCTCTCGATGTCCTTGCTCAGGGCGTCGAGCTTGGCCTTGATGTCGTCGATGTGACCACCGGTGCTGGAGAGCTTCACGCCGCCCGCCTTGAGGTCATAGATCTGGTTGCCGGCCTTGAAGCTGCCGCCGTGGACGTTCTTCAGGAAGTCGAGCACACCCACGTTCACACCCTTGACCATCGACGTCAGGATGACGCTGCGCGAGGCGGCCGGAGCGGTCAACGCCTGGTCGGAGTCGACACCGATGGCCCACTTGCCAGCGCCCGCAGCCTTGGTGGCCTCGAACACACCGTCACCGGACTTGCCGGCCGCGGCGTAAACGACGTCAGCACCGGACTGGTACATGCCGGCGGCTGCGGTCTTTCCCTTGGCCGGGTCGGCGAAGCCGGAGAAATCACCGTCCGGGGTGAGGTACTTGACGTCGACCTTGATGTTCGGCTTGACCTTCTTCGCGCCGGCGAGGTAACCAGCAGCGAACTTCTTGATCAGGCCGGTCTCAACACCACCGACGAAGCCGATGTGGCCGGACTTGCTCTTCAGCGCCGCCGCGGCACCCGCGAGGTAGGAGCCCTGCTCCTCGGTGAAGGTGATCTGGTCGACGTTGGCGCCCTTGGAAGCGTCCGACGCGTCGTCAACGATCGCGAACTTGACGTTCGGGAACTGCTTGGCAACCTTGCCAACCGCGGTGGCGTAGGTGAAGCCGACCGCAACGATTGCGGTGTTGCCGGCCTGGGCCAGCTGCTGCAGACGGGCCACGCGAGCCGCGTCGTTCTCACCGTTGGTCGCGGCGACTTCGGTCGGCTTGATGCCGAACTGCTTCTCAGCCTGGTCCAGGCCCTCGGCAGCCGAGTCGTTGAACGAGTGGTCCCCGCGGCCACCCACGTCGTAGGCCATGCCGACCTTCAGCTGGCCAGCCGCGGCGGTGCCGGTTCCGCTCCCGGTGCCCGAGCCAGCAGGGGTGCTGCTGTCGGAGCTGTTCTTGTTCGAGCCGCACGCGGTCATGCCGACCGACAGCAGGGCGACGGCCGAGGTAACGGCCAGCTTTTTCACCGATCGCACGGTGTCTCCTTCTTGTGGTGTGGGATCCCCCATGCGGTCGACTTCCTCTTCGACCGCAGGGAGGCGCCGGGGTTCACGCGGACCCCCGGTCGGCCAGGAGTTTACCCACGGTTTACCTACCGGCCCGACCCGAACCGGGCAGCCGTTATGGGACTGATGCCTACCGCTGTGGTCGGACCAATGCGGCGCCCGCGAGGAGTTTGGCCGCAATCCCGATCGCCCGCTCGTCCACCACGAGATCGCCTTGGTGCAGTTCGTACGTCGCGCCGCCGGGTGTGCGGGTGCCGAGCCGGGCCATCGCGCCGGGGATGTCGCGCAACATCCAGCTGAAGTCTTCGCCGCCCATCGACTGCCGGGTCGGCACGACGGACTTGCGGCCGACCATTCGTACGCTCGCCTCCGCCAAGGCGTCGATCGCGGCGCCGTCGTTGACGACCGGCGGCACCCCGCGTACGTGGCGCACGTCAACCTGAACGCCGTAAGGCGCCGCGATCTGCCGGATCACCGGCGCGACCACCGCTTCGACGCCCTCCCAGGCCAAGGCATCCAGGATGCGCAGAGTGCCGTGGGCCTCCCCCGTCGCCGGGATGACGTTGGCGGCATTTCCGGCGTTGATCTGGCCCCACACCAGCGACGCACCAGCGCGCGGGTCGAGCCGACGGGACAACACGGCCGGGGTGTCGCTGACGATCTTGGCCAGCGCGTAGACGACGTCCTGGGTCAGGTGGGGGCGCGAAGTGTGGCCGCCGCGCCCGGTGACGTTGACGTGGATCGCATCGCAGGCCGCAGTGATCGGGCCGGTCGCCAGACCGACCGTTCCCACATCGATGCTGGGGTCGCAGTGCACCGCGAAGATCCGGTCGACGCCTTCCAGCGCGCGCTCCTCCAACACCGTGTGAGCTCCGCCGGGAACGACCTCCTCGGCGGGCTGGAAGATCAGGCGTACGGCGATGCCCGCACTCTCTAGCGCAGCCTCGTTGCGCTTGAGCGCCAAAGCGGCGCCGAGCACAGCAGTGGTGTGGACGTCGTGACCGCAGGCGTGGCAGGCGCCCGCGACCAGCGAGGCGTATTGCAGACCGCTGCGTTCGGGAACAGGCAAAGCGTCGAGGTCGGCGCGCAGCGCACTGCGGAACTCCGGCTGCGCGGGCCCGACCTCGGCGACCAGGCCGGTGCGCTCAAACGTGCGAACAGCGATCCCGTGCTCGCGCAGGATCTTTTCGATCCGAGCGGTGGTCTGGTGTTCCTCGAAGGACAACTCCGGCATGCGGTGGATCTGCCGCCGCAACTCGATCAGATCGGGCTCCAACAGCGTGACGTCATCGGCAATGAGCTCGAGCAGGGATTTGGTCGCTTCAGTTCCAGTCATCGTCACAAAACCCTGATTCTAGGCTCGGGTTGCGACAACCAGGAACGGGTGGGCACCGAGCTCGACCCGCTCGGTGAAGATGTCGCGGACCACCTCGCGATCTTGCGACTCCAGGTGGTGCGCGCCGCGCAGCAACACCAGGGTGCCTTGTTCGTCCTGAACGTCGTCCATGCAGTCGGCCAGGGCGTCCCAGTTGTGGCCGAAGTGGTCTGGCAGGGGGAACGCCCGCTGACACAACTGCAGGAACGCCGCCTTGCTGGTCGGCTCGGTGATCGCGAGGTCGACCAACCGCCACCCTGCCCGCTGCGCCAACCCCTGAATATCGTCGCCGCTGCGGTCGGTGCGAAACACTCCCGAATCACGCTTCTCGAGCGCCTTCACCAGCGTGGTCATCGGGTGATCCTCCGAAACGATCGGTAGTGGTCATCGGTGTAATACATCGTGCCGTCCTTGCCCTGAATGATCCGGCGAGCGCCGCGGTCAGAGGACCCTGGGGTCACCACGGTGTACTCGCGGTAATAGCCAGATCCCTTGCGGGGCAACAACTTCTCCCGGTTCGAGAAGACCCCGTCGTCGTTCTTGTACGGGTAGGGTCCGCCGGCGTCGATCAACCCTACGGTCGTCTTGGCTTGCTGGGGCAGATCGGTGTAGGCGATGGTCGCGAGACCGTCCCGCGCAGTGGTCGTGGCCGGGGCCGCGCCGTGGGTGGTCGGGGCCGCGCCGTGGCCGGTCGTGCCCTGGGCCGGGCCGGGGCTGGTCGAAAACCACCCGACGGTGGTCGCGCTCGACCCCGTCGACGTCGCAGTCCCGCAGCCGGCGAGCGCCGCCAGGAGCACGAGCAACAGAACCCCGACACCAATCGCCATGAAATGGCGACCGACGAACGACGCGCGGCGCTGGGTCTTGCGAATCGTCGCGCTCATCAGAACTGTTCACGGGGGACGTACATCCCCCACACGTCGCGCAGCGCCTGGCTGACTTCTCCGCCGGTGGCGCGGGCGGCGAGCGCCTCGCGCATCGGGTAGAGCAAGTTCTCGCTGCCTTGCGCGGCCTTCCGGATGGCGTCGAGTCCGCGCTCGACGCCGTCGTTGTCACGCTCCTTGCGCAACGTCGCCAGGCGCTCGGCCTGCTGGGCTTCGATCGTTGGGTCGACCCGCAGCGGTTCATAGGGTTCGTCCTGGTCGACGGTGAACTTGTTGAGACCGACGACCGTTCGTTCGCCGCGGTCGATCTCCAACGCGATGTCGTAGGCGCTGCGCTCGATCTCGGACTTCTGGAAGCCCTCCTCGATCGCGTGGACGGCCCCGCCCTTGTCCTCGACCTGCTGCATCAAGGCGAGCACCGCCTCTTCGATGTCGTCGGTCATCGACTCGATGACGTACGAACCGGCAAACGGGTCAACCGTTTTCGTCACATCGGTCTCGTAGGCGATGACCTGCTGGGTGCGCAGCGCGAGGCGCGCGGCTTTGGCGGTTGGCAGCGCGATGGCTTCGTCGTAGGAGTTCGTGTGGAGCGACTGAGTTCCGCCCAGCACAGCGCCGAGGCCCTGCAACGCCACCCGCACCATGTTGACCTCCGGCTGCTGCGCGGTCAGCTGCACACCGGCGGTCTGGGTGTGGAAGCGCAACATCTGCGACTTGGGGTTCTTCGCGCCGAACTCCTCGTGCATGATGCGCGCCCAGATCCGGCGCGCCGCCCGGAACTTGGCGATCTCCTCCAACAGAGTCGTGCGAGCGACAAAGAAGAAGGACAACCGCGGGGCGAAGTCGTCGACCTGGAGGCCAGCGGCCTGGGCGGCCCGGACGTACGCCTTCGCGTTGGCAAGCGTGAAGGCCACCTCCTGCACGGGCGTCGCGCCGGCCTCGGCCATGTGATAGCCACTGATCGAGATGGTGTTCCACTTCGGGAGGTTCTGCTGGCAGTAGGCGAACACATCGCTGGTGAGGCGCAGCGACTGTTCCGGCGGGTAGATATAGGTGCCCCGCGCGATGTATTCCTTCAGGACGTCGTTCTGGATGGTGCCGGTCAGCTTGTCCGCCGTGATTCCCTGACCCTGCGCTGCAAGCTGGTAGAGCAGCAGGAGGGTGCTGGCGGGGGCGTTGATCGTCATGCTGGTCGAGACCTCGTCGAGCGGTAGCCCATCGAAGAGCACCTGCATGTCGTCGAGGCTGTCGATCGCCACCCCGACCTTCCCGACCTCGCCGTGGGCCAGCGGGGCATCCGAGTCGTAACCCATCTGGGTCGGCAGGTCGAAAGCGACGCTCAACCCGCCGGTGCCGTTCGCTACCAGTTCTCGGTAACGCTGGTTGGACTCCTTCGCGGTGCCGAACCCGGCGTACTGGCGCATGGTCCACGGGCGACCGGTGTACATCGACGGATAGACACCACGGGTGTACGGGTATTCCCCCGGCTCTCCCAGCCGCGTCGCCGGGTCGAAACCGGCGATGGACGTGGGGTCGTACAACGGCTCGAAGGGGAGCCCAGACTCAGTTGTAGCCATGGGGGCACCTTATCGGCGGGCGCGCCGACGCCGCGGTTGTCCGCCACTTCGCTGCGGACACGCCAGCGAGATGGCGGACAAGTCAGCCGGTCCAGCCCCCGGCGCGCAACGCTCGGCGGATCTGCTCATAGAACCGGTCATCGCATTCCCACACCGCCAGGGTCGTGATCCGCAACAGCTGGCGCCCCTGCAACACGCTTTCGTTGTCCTTCAACCGGTCAGAGGTTGCTCGGTCGGGCCGTAGGTGCTGGACTCCATCGATCTCAACGGCCAATCCGTAGGCCGTCCATGCCACGTCAAGGTAGAACCGGCCGCTCGGGCGACGGAGGACAACCTGCCGATCTGGACTTGGCAGCCCGCGCCGCCGACACTCGGCAGCGAAATCCAGCTCGGACAACGATTCGCAGCCGCCAGACAACTCATCGACGACATGGCGTACGAGGCCCGCCCGCGAGCGGCGGGGCAGCGCGGCGGCCGCCTCGGCGAGCAACTTCGTCGGTACCAGGCGTTGTTGAGCGGTCATCGCGAGGATCGTCGCTGCGGCACGGATCGAGCGCGCCCAATAGGCAGCCCGTACGGCGGCCACTTCAGGCGGCGTTACCCGTAGCCCGTCGAGCCGAACAACCTGGTTTGCGTCCCAAGAGCGCAACTCGTGGGCGACGATGCCGCGGGCTGCTCGCCGTCGAGCTCCCTTGGGTTGGCTGACGTGGATCACCTGATCGTCCCACCCACTGAGCCCATAGAGAAGCAGCGCGGTCACCCCGTCCAAACAAGCTTGCGGCGGGAGGTTCACCAGCACCCGCCGCAGGTCGGCGCGCTGATTGGGCGGCGCACCGACAATGCGCAACGCTCGGTGATCAACCGCGACCCGACCAGCGGCCACCTCCCTGGCGACCATCGACCGATCGATGCCGAGGGCGCCAACCTCCGCCCGGCTCACGACCCCGCCTCGGTCCTCGGCCAACCGAACCATCCGGGCGCGCGCCCGCGTATCGATACCCATCGGGGGAGGTTGCGGCCGGCGTACTACCAAGAAAAGCGATGCCCGCCCAGCGGTGGATAACTTGCGGTAGCGGGGATGCTGTGGACACCGCGGTTGTCCGTCACTTCGCTGGGGACACGCCACCGCGATGGCGGACAAGTGCCTCGGGGGGTGCGCGGTTGTCCGCCACTTCGCTGGGGACACGCCAGCGAGATGGCGGACAAGTGGTGGGGCGGGCCAGCGGGCGCGGCGCAGACCCTCGTACGGTTAGATCCGTGGCTGATCTGCGAACGACCGTCTTCGACCTTGGATACCGCGCGTTGCGCCCCGCCCTCTTTCGCAGCGGAGGTGGTGACCCGGAGACCGCGCACCACCGCACGTTGGACCAGGTACACGCCCTTGGCGAGCGCCCCGCGGCGCTGAAGGCCCTCAGCGCGGCAACGGCAGTGCGTACGACCCCGGTCGAGGTCGCCGGGATCACCTTCCCCAGCCGGGTGGGCCTCGCAGCCGGCGTCGATAAGGACGGGGTGGGCGTGAAGGCGTGGGGCGCACTCGGCTTCGGCCACGTCGAGCTGGGCACCGTCACAGCCCACGCACAGCCGGGCAATGACAAACCGCGCTTGTTCCGCGCGGTCGAGAGCCACGCGGTGATCAATCGCATGGGATTCAACAACAAGGGCGCTCAACACCTCGCGGACACTCTCCGGCTCGCCGGCCCGATCGCCATTCCGGTCGGCGTATCCATCGGCAAGACGAAGGCGACCCCGGTCGAGGAGGCCACGGCCGACTACCTCGCGTCGCTCACCGAGTTGGACGGCCTGGCCGACTACGTCGCGGTCAACGTCAGCAGCCCGAACACCCCTGGCCTTCGTTCGTTGCAGGACAAGGAGCCGTTGGCCGAGCTGCTGGCCGAACTGGTGACCGCATCAACTCGGTTGGCCGCGGCCCGACAGGCCTCCCCCACGCCGATCTTCCTCAAGATCGCGCCCGATCTGTCTGATGGGGCGATCGATGACGTGCTCGAGGTCGCCCAACATGCCGACGTGAGCGGGATCATCGCCACCAACACCACCCTGCGCCGCGACGGCCTGGTCGGCGCGGACTGGAAGCTCGCGGACGAATCCGGTGGCCTGTCCGGCGCACCCCTCACCCGGCGAGCGCGCTACGTCGTCGGCCGCGTCGCCGGCCGCACTCAACTGCCGGTGATCGGCGTCGGCGGAGTGATGAGCGACGACGACGCCGAGGCGTTGATCGACGCCGGCGCCACGCTGGTGCAGGTCTACACCGGGTTCATCTACAGCGGGGTCGCACTGGTCAGCGCCATCAACGCACGACTGGGGTGACGGCACGGGTGTTCACGTAACCCTCACCGCACCGTCCGTACGGCGTTCACCCGCATTCAACCCGCCGCCGCCACGCTCAAGGTGTGCGAGTAGCGATCGTGACCGAGTCGTTCCTGCCCAGTCTGAACGGCGTCACAACCAGCGTCTGCCGGGTGTTAGATCACCTGGCTGACAGCGGGCATGACGCCGTTGTGATCTGCCCGGGACCGGCACCTGCCACCTACCGCGGGTTCCCCGTGCACACAGTCACCGGCATCACGGTGCGCCAGTTCCGGATCGGTTCGCCGGTCGCCGAGGTGCAGCGAGTGCTAGATCGATACCGCCCCGACGTGATCCACGCGGCCTCCCCGTTCGGCCTCGGCTGGCGTGGACTAGCCGCCGGACGCAACCTGGGCATCCCGACCGTGGCGGTCTACCAAACCGACATGCCCAGTTACCTGGCGCAGCATGCCGGCCCGTTGAGCGCTCAGATCAATACAGCGTCGTGGCGCTGGATCCGACACCTGCACTCCCTGGCCGACGTGACCCTCGCGCCCTCCTACGCGACGCTGCACGATCTGCAGCGGCACGGGGTGCCGCGTTCCGCGTTGTGGAGCCGCGGCGTCGACACCGACATCTATCACCCGAGGTTGAAGAACTCTGCCGCCGTACGCTCGCTGCGCGCCTGCGTCGCACCGCGCGGCGAGATGATCATCGGCTACGTCGGCCGGCTCGCGCCGGAGAAGCAGGTGCATCGACTCGCCGAAGCGGCCGATCTGGCCGGAACCTCGCTGGTCATCGTCGGTGATGGCCCGAGCCGTTCTCGGCTGGAGCAGTTGCTGCCCAAGGCCCATTTCCTCGGGTTCAAACAAGGACTGGACCTCGCGCAGTCCTACGCAGCGCTCGACATGTTCGTCCATACCGGTGTCAACGAGACCTTCGGGCAGACACTCCAGGAAGCGATGGCCGCCGGGCTCCCGGTGGTGGCTCCCGCGGCAGGTGGCCCGTTGGACATCGTGAAGCCTGGTGTCACCGGGTTCCTGTTCGACCCAGCCATCCCAGGCGCCCTTCGGCAGAGCCTCGGCACCCTGGCGTCAGATGAGGCGATGCGCGCCCGGATGGGCGAAAGCGCCCGGCGCAAGATGGAGTCTCGTTCTTGGTCCGGCGTTTGCGATGAGCTGCTGGACTACTACGGCGCGGTGATCAGTCCGACGTACGGCCGCCGCGCCGCCTGAGCCCGTCACGGCTGCTTGACTGTGGCTGTGCATCTCCTTGTCGACGACCGATGGACCGGTGACCACGGCATCGCTCGCTACTACCGGGAGGTGCTCAGTCGGCTGCCGATGGCTGGCCATCCGGTGCGTTCCTCGGGCGATCCAATCTCTCCTCGTGGCCTCGCGACGTGGGAGGCAGCCACCTTGCGGGCCGGCCGACGGCACCGCGGCGCAACGCTCTGGTCGCCCGGTTTCACCCCCGCGATCGGTTGGGGCGGACCGCAGGCAATCACCGTCCACGACCTCATCCACCTTGATGTCGCCGCCGAGTCCAACTCGCGCAAGCGGCTCTATTACCAGCAGGTGGTGCGCCCGCTCGTCCGGCGCAGCCCGGTCACCTTCACCGTGTCCGAGTTCTCTCGGCAACAGTTGGTGCAGTGGAGTGGTGTCGACCCCGAGCAGATCGTCGTGACCGGCAACGCCACTGACCCCAGCTTCCGCCCAACCGGACCACGCTTCGATCCCGGTTTCCGTTACCTGCTTTACGTAGGCAACCGGAAACCGCACAAAAATCTCGACCTCCTGTTGCGGACCCTGCAGCGGATGCCGGACGACAGGGTTCGATTGGCCCTCAGCGGAACACCCGATGCCGCTCTCACCGGCCGGGCCAATGAACTGGGGGTCACCGATCGGGTGCACTGGTTGGGACGCATCGCCGACGCGGACCTTCCCGCGGTCTACCGCGGCGCCGAGCTGTTCGTATTTCCCTCGGAACACGAGGGATTCGGCATTCCAGCGATCGAGGCGATGGCCTGCGGAACCCCCGTGCTGGCCGCCGACCGGACCAGCTTGCCGGAGGTAGTCGGTGCCGCCGGTCTCATCGTGGACCCCGATGACGAGGACGGCTGGCTCAGCGCGACGACGGAGGGCCTGTCCAACCCCGCGCTACGAGCCGATCTGGCCGCTCGGGGTATCCGTCGGGCCGCCGATTTCTCGTGGGACACCGTCGCCGCCCAAGTCGTCGACGGATTGCGCCGACTCGGCGGCTGAACCGATCAGGACGGCTGCCGGGAGCGTCCCCGTCCGGATCCACCGCAGGTGACCGTGCAGGTGAGCCACCCGGGTCAGGCCGTCGCGCAGGGCCGGGCGGATGGCCGGCCGCTCGCCGCGAACGACCTTTGCGGCGTACGTCGGGAAGAACCCCGCCACGTCGAGCGCTAGCCGTCGCGGCGCGCTGCGCTGCGCGAAGACCTCCGGATAGCGGTGCCAGACAACGAACTCGGCCAAGCCAGACAGGTACGTCTTGCGCAGAATCGTGCGGGTTCCGCGCGTCACACGGAAGTAGACGACCATGTCAGGGGCGAACCCGATGCGCCCACCTGAGGCAGCCACGCGGCGGGAGAAATCGACATCATCCATCCCATAGGACGGCAAGCCTTCATCGAAGCCGCCTACCGAGAAGAACATGTCGCGCCGAACACCAAAATTGCACCCCAGCACGGCCCGCCCGGTCGAACCGACCAACAGCCCTTGGGGATTCAAAACGACCGAATCGGTCTCGAACGGTTCGGTCAGCTGTCGGTTTCGGCCGCCGACCACATCGTGCCTGCCCAATGCTTTGGCCCCAGCTTCGAGCCACCCGGGGCCGACGACATCGTCTGCATCACAGAAGAGCAGCAGAGGGGCCAGAGTGGCCGTGGCCCCCACGTTCCGCGCCGTGCACGGCGACCGATGGCGACTCGCATCGACAAGCCGAATCGACACGTCGTGATCGGTTGAGCGACTCCGGACGATCCGAGCCGTCTCGTCGGTCGACCCGTTGTCCGCGACCACGATCTCCCACCGCAATTGGGTGCGTTGCGCCAGCAGGGCGTCCAGTTGGGCGCCGATTACCGCACCCGCGTTGAACGCCGGGATCACTACTGAGACATCCGGTCGGCCTGTCACAGCGATCGCCGCGGACCCGGATACGCCGCGAGCAGCTCGGCGCGCCGCTGGTTCCAACGCCGCAACGGAGCCGAGCGCAATCGACCAGCCAACACCTGGTCCGCTGCATCAACCAGCGCCAGCGGCTTCGCTTCGACACCGAACGCGGAGTAATAGTCCGCGAACTTGTAGGCCCCACCAATCACCTTGTCGGACATCGGAGTCCAGTGATTCGGCACACCCATCGCCTCTGCGACGATGAGCCCGTGCAAGCTCGAGGAGAGCACCACCTCACTGGCTGCAATGTCCGCGGTGACGTCACGTGGGTGTCGAAGGACATCGATCACGTGCACCTGTGGAAGTCGGCGACGCAGCTCGCTGACCATGGGATCTTCGAAGTCGACGTAGTGCGGCACCACCGACAGCGGGAATCGCTTGGTGACGCCGACCAGGTCGGGGAAGACCGCGTCGACCAGCATGCCCGGGTCACCCAACGCGATCGACCGACGGCCGGCGGCCGCGCGCATTCGTTCCCGCGACAACTCCCCGCGTACGGCGTGCAGTCTGACTGGTGGCCCAGCCCATGATCCGCCGTCCTCGATGAAGCCCGAGCCCCAGACGTGCGGGCGCAACCGGTTTGTCGACTGCTCGAGCCATTCGAGAATCGAGCCCAGCGAAACGAGATCAACCTGGCTCAGCCCCGATTGCTTCAGGGTCGCCCCGAAGACATGCCGCAGCACCAGCGGGCTGAGCTGATCGCCGAAATTCCCTTGCTGGTCTTCTGGCCCACCCGCGTAACCCAATCGCAGCCCGGCTACGCGCCACACCCCACGAGGGGTTCCCCAGCGCCGTACCGAGGATTTAAGATCCACGGCGCCAGTCTGTCGGCAAAGCCGCTGGCCAACCGGGGATTCGGAAGAACTGCTATGAAACGAGGACGGGGCCGACTCCGGTGAGGAATCGGCCCCGCTCTCACAAACTGTGTGTCAGCGCTTCTTTGCCGCGTGGAAATCGTGGTTCAGCTGGTTGATGACATCCAGCGGGATCTCTTTGGGGCAGGCTGCGGCGCACTCACCGATGTTGGTGCAGCCACCGAAACCTTCGAAGTCGTGCTGGTTAATCATCGACACAACCCGGGCATCGCGCTCGGCCTGGCCCTGGGGAAGCTCACCGAGGTGGGTGATCTTCGCACCGAGGAAGAGCATGCCGGACGCGTTCGGGCAGGCCGCTGCGCAGGCGCCACAGCCGATGCAGGTCGCGGCGTCGAAAGCCCGGTCAGCCTTCGGCTTGGACACCTGGAGGTTGTTCGCCTCGGGGGCCGCTCCAGTGTTGACCGAGATGAATCCGCCGGACTGAATGATCCGGTCGAACGCGGAACGGTCGACAACGAGGTCACGGACCAGCGGGAAGGCCGACGCACGCCACGGCTCGATGGTGATCGTCTCGCCATCGGTGAACGAGCGCATGTGCAACTGGCAGGTCGTGGTGACCTCGGGGCCGTGGGCCTCGCCGTTGATCATCAACGAACACATCCCGCAGATGCCCTCACGACAGTCGCTGTCGAACGCGACAGGCTCCTCTCCCTTGCCGATGAGCTCCTCGTTGAGGACGTCCAGCATCTCCAGGAACGACATGTCCTCGGAGATGTTCGACACCGGATAAGTGACGAGTTGGCCCGCGGTGTCGGGGTTCTCCTGGCGCCAGATCTTCAGAGTCAGGTTCATGACCGGGGTCCTCTCAAAGTATCGGAGTGACGAAGGAACGTAGAACTTTGTGGGGTGGTCACTTATAGCTCCGTTGCTTCAGCTCGATGAAGTCATAGACGAGTTCTTCCTTGTGCAACACCGGGGCGCTATAGGCGCCGTTGGCGTCGCCCGCGAACTCCCAGGCCGCGACATAAGCAAACTCGTCGTCGTGGCGCAGGGCCTCGCCGTCCTCGGTCTGACTCTCTGCCCGGAAGTGACCACCACACGACTCGCGGCGGTGCAATGCGTCGATGCACATCAGTTCGCCCAGCTCCAGGAAGTCGACGACACGGCCGGCCTTCTCCAGCGACTGGTTGAGGGTGTCAGCCGAACCCAGGACGCGTACGTTGCGCCAGAACTCTTCGCGCAGCGAACGGATGAGGTCGATCGCCTTGCGCAGACCTTCTTCCGAACGCTCCATTCCGCAGTACTCCCACATGATGTGGCCGAGTTCCTTGTGGAAGGAGTCCACCGAACGCTCACCGTTGATCGAGAGCAACTGCTGGATGCGGTTCTCAACCGACTCACGAGCCTCGACCACGGCCGGGTGGTCTTCGGCGATCGGTTCGTACGGTCCGCTGGCGAGGTAGTTGCGGATGGTGTTCGGCAACACGAAGTAACCGTCAGCCAAGCACTGCATCAGCGAGGACGCGCCCAGGCGGTTCGCGCCGTGGTCGGAGAAGTTCGCCTCACCGACCGCGTAGAGACCCGGGATGGAGGTCTCCAGGTCGTAGTCGACCCACAAGCCACCCATCGTGTAGTGCACCGCCGGGTAGATGCGCATCGGTACGACGCGCGGGTCTTCGCCGGTGATCCGCTGGTACATGTCGAAGAGGTTGCCGTATTTCTCGTCGATGGCCCCGCGGCTCATCCGCGAAAGGGCATCGGCGAAGTCGAGGTAGACCCCGCGTCGGAAGTCACCGACGACCGGTCCGACCCCGCGGCCCTCGTCACACATGTACTTCGCCTGCCGGGAGGCGATGTCACGGGGAACCAGGTTTCCGAACGCCGGGTAGATCCGCTCCAGGTAGTAGTCGCGGTCCTCCTCGGCGATGTCGCGCGGGTCCTTCTCGCAGTCTTCCTTGCGCTTGGGAACCCAGATACGCCCGTCGTTACGCAGCGACTCCGACATCAGCGTCAGTTTGCTCTGGTGATCGCCGGACACCGGGATGCAGGTCGGGTGGATCTGCGTGTAGCAGGGGTTCGCGAAGTGCGCGCCCTTGCGGTGGGCTCGCCACGTCGCGGTGACGTTGCAGCCCATCGCGTTCGTCGACAGGAAGAAGACGTTGCCGTAGCCACCCGAGGCGAGCACGACGACATCAGCGAGGTGGGTTTCGATCTTGCCGGAGACCATGTCGCGGGCGATGATGCCGCGGGCCTTGCCGTCGACCATCACCAGCTCGAGCATCTCGTGACGGGTGAACTGCTGGACAGTCCCGGCCGCGACCTGCCGCTCCATCGCCTGGTAGGCGCCGATCAGCAATTGCTGACCCGTTTGGCCACGGGCGTAGAAGGTTCGGGCCACCTGCACGCCACCGAACGAGCGGTTGTCGAGCAGGCCGCCGTAGTCGCGGGCGAAGGGAACGCCCTGCGCGACGCACTGGTCGATGATGTTCGTCGAGACCTCCGACAGGCGGTAGACATTGTCTTCGCGCGAGCGGTAGTCGCCACCCTTGACCGTGTCGTAGAACAACCGGTAGGTGGAGTCACCGTCGTCGTTGTAGTTCTTCGCGGCGTTGATGCCGCCCTGGGCCGCGATCGAGTGGGCGCGACGCGGGCTGTCCTGATAGCAGAAGGACTTCACGTGGTAGCCCGCTTCGCCCATGGTGGCGGCGGCGGAAGCGCCGGCGAGGCCGGTGCCCACGATGATGACCGACAGCTTGCGGCGGTTACTCGGGTTGACCAGCTTGTTCTCGAACTTGGCCTTCGTCCATTTCTGGTCGACCGGGCCGGCTGGCGCCTTCGTGTCGGCGATCGGGTCGCCGAGCGTGTACATGTCGTCAATGAGTTCAGTCATGTGGAATCGCTAGCCCTTACTTGATGACGCCGAAGAGGATGAACAGCGGCGGCAACACGAAACCGATGGAGATCACAGCCGCCACAACGGCCGCAGTGAGCTTGATCGTCTTGCGGCGCTCGGGGCTGCTGGCCAGACCCAGGGTCTGCGACGCGCTCCAGATGCCGTGGTGCAGGTGCATCGCGAGAGCTCCCATCGCCAGGACATAGATCAGCGTCAGCCACCAGGTGTCGAAGCTGTGCACGATCAGCTGGAAGGGGTTCGAAGTGATCGCCGCACCCTGGCCACCAGAGCCGACATTGATCTTGACGACGGTGAATTCCAGCAGATGCCAGATCAGGAAGAGCAGGATCGTGATGCCGCCCCAGCGCATCCACTTGCTGGAGACAGAGGCCGCAACGGCCTTCTTGACGGCGTATTTCTGCGGTCGGGCCTTGTTGGCTCGCTTCCACAGCTCCGCAGCGCTGTAGACGTGGGCGACCAGTGCCACCAACAGCACCACTCGGAGCACCCAGAGCAGACCGCCATACGGGAGCATCGGCTCCCCGAACGTACGCAGATGCTCGGCGTAGGTGTTGAAGGCAGTCTCACCGGCGAACGCCTTGAGGTTGCCGTACATGTGCAGCAGGACAAAGGCGACGAAGATCAGGCCGCTCGCAGCCATCACCGTCTTCAGGAAGATCGAGCTCCCAGCCTTGCCCGTGCGCTTCGCAGGAAGGGTTTCAGTTGCCACGAACCGCAGCGTATCGCCACCGGTTTTCGCCGGTGCGGTTAGGCGCACCTATCCGCGCAAGGCGAACCGGCGTACGGACTCCCAGACTCCGTCGTCATCCTGCAGGTAAAGGTCGAAGGCGGTGACCTCGAAGGTGGCGCGAAAGTCCGACATCTCGTCGAAGGCCTCTTCGAGGTTGTCCTCCGGAACGTGGTGGGCGATCGTCACGTGCGGGTGGTAGGGGAAATCCAGCGGACGCTCCACGGTTCGCCCGCGTACGTCGCTCTGCAACGCCTCACACTGACCGATTCCTTGGGCGACCGCGATGAAAACGACCGGCGAGACGGGCAGGAAGGTGCCGGTGCCGTTCAGCATCATCCGGAACGGCGGGTGCTGGGCGGCCACCTTCTCCAGATCGGTGACGAAGGCGTCGAGCGACATCCGTTCGACGCGGGTGGGCGGCAACAACGTGACGTGCGGTGGGACGGCGTCAGCCAGCGGGTCGCCGGCCGCGTGGCGCGCAGCGGTGAGGCTCGATCCGTACGGTTCCGGGATCGGGATCGAGACGCCGATAGTTCTCATCGGTTCACCGTGCGGGCAGGAAGCCCACGGCGTCGTAGACCTTGGCCAAGGTGGGCGCAGCAAGGCCACGAGCGCGTTCGGCGCCGGTAGCGAGGATGTCGTCGAGCTGACCGGGGTCGGCCAGATAGGTCTCGACCCGTTCCTTGAAGGGCGCCTGCACCGCGACGAAGAGGTCGGCGACATCGCCCTTGAGCGAGCCGTATTTGTTCTCACCGGCGTAGCGATCGACGAGCGTGTCGACCGACTCCCCGGAGAATGCCGAGTGAATGCGCAGCAGGTTGGCGATGCCCGGCTTGTTCTCGGGGTCCCATCGCACTGCGTTGTCGAGGTCAGTGACCGCAGCCTTGATCTTCTTGATGTTCGCCTTGGGTTCGTCGAGCATCATCAGGTTGCCGCGCTGGTCATCGGCCGACTTGCTCATCTTCGACGCGGGTTCCTGCAGCGACATGATCTTGGCCGATTCGGCAGGGATGTGCGGCTCCGGCACCACGAAGGTCTCGCCGTACCGGGCGTTGAATCGCTGCGCCAGGTCGCGCGTCAGCTCCAGGTGTTGGCGCTGGTCTTCGCCAACCGGAACGCGCGCGGCGTCGTAAAGAAGGATGTCGGCGGCCATCAGCATCGGGTAGGTGAACAACCCCACGGTGGTGCCCTCGGCGCCGCGCTTGCCGGACTTGTCTTTGAACTGGGTCATCCGGGACGCCTCGCCAAAACCGGTGAGGCAGTTGAGGACCCACGCGAGCTGGGCGTGTTCGGGAACGTGGGATTGCACGAACACCGTCGCTCGCGACGGGTCGATGCCACCGGCGAGATACTGCGCCGCGGTGACCCGGGTGCGGTCGCGCAGGTCCGCCGGATCGGGGTTGACGGTCAAGGCGTGTTCGTCGACCACGCAAAAGATTGCGTCGAAGTCGTCCTGCATCTTGACCCAGTTGACCTGCGCCCCGAGGTAATTGCCGAGGTGGAGGGAATCGTGGGTGGGCTGCATGCCCGAGAAGATGCGAGGTTTCGCCAAGGTCATGCGGTCATCCTGTCAGGACTTCGCGGTTCTGCTCCACCAGGGTCGGCGGCTCACGCCGGAGGTGCGAACTCGTCGACGAGGCCGACCACGTCGGCGATGGAGTCGACCACCCGGGTGGGCACGAACGGGTAGCGATCGACCTGATCCCGACTAGTTGACCCGGTCAACACCAAGATGGTGCGCAGCCCCGCTTCCAAGCCACTGACAATGTCGGTGTCGAGTCGGTCGCCGATCATCACCGTCGTCTCCGAGTGCGCCTCGATCCGGTTGAGGGCGCTGCGCATCATCAACGGGTTCGGTTTGCCGACGTAGTAGGGCTCCACCCCGGTCGCTTTGGTGATCAACGCTGCGACAGCACCGGTCGCCGGAAGGGTGCCACTGGGTGAGGGGCCACTCGCGTCAGGGTTCGTGGCGATGAACCGCGCACCGTTCTCGATCAACCGAATCGCGCGGGTGATGGCCTCGAAGGAGTAGGTGCGGGTCTCCCCCAGAACGACATAGTCCGGGTTCCGACTCGACATCACGTAGCCGACGTCGTGAATGGCCGTGGTCAGACCTGCTTCGCCCACCACATAGGCCGAGCCTCCGGATCGCTGGTCGTCCAGGAACTTCGCCGTGGCCAGGGCGGAGGTCCAGATCGCCCCTTCGGGGACGTCAATCCCACTGGCGTGCAACCGCGCCCGCAGATCTCGCGGGGTGTAGATCGAGTTGTTGGTGAGCACCAAGAACTTACGACCGGTCTGCTGCAGCCGCTCGAGAAACTCGGCCGCTCCGGGAATCGCGTGTTCTTCGTGGACCAACACACCGTCCATGTCGGTGAGCCAGGACTCGACAGGCTTACGGGTCGTCATGGCGCCATTATCGCCGACGGGCCACACTCTGCTCCAACTGCGCGACTGCGGTCCGGATGGACTCAATGAACAACTCTTCGGAGAACTGCTGCGCGTGGTCGGCAACAACGGTTCGGGAGAGCGGCCGCTCGGCCAGCCTGCGTACGGCGGTGGCGATCGCCCCGGCGGACGGGTCCTCGAAGAAGTAGCCGCTGACACCGTCGACGACCGTGTCGAGATAGCCACCGGCATGCAGGGCCAGGGTGGGGGTGCCGAAGGCCGCAGCCTCCACCACAGTGAGCCCGAAGTCCTCGTAGCTCGGCGCAATCAAGGCCTTCGCGTGGGCATAAAGCCACCGCAACTGGGTTTCGGGCACGCCCTGCAACAACACGCAGCGCGCTCCGAGGCGGTCCTGGAGGCGCGCCGCGAGCGGCCCACGCCCCACGATCACCAATTGCTCGTTCGGCAACTGGGCGAAGGCTTCGACTGCCCGTTCAACGTTCTTGTAGGGCAGCAGGCGTGACACCAGCAGGTGGAAGTCTGGCCACTGCGCCACTCGCGCGACCGGTTCCTGCGCACCCCGCAGGTCGACGGTGTGGGGTGGATGCAATACGTCGGCGTCCCGACCGTAGAGCTGCTGGATGCGTCGCTGCACGACACGTGAGTTGGCCAGGTAGCGGTCCGCCGAGGCGGCGGCGCGTTGGTCCCAACGACGCAGTGGCGGCGTCAGAGCGTCGAGCGCCGGGCGCAACAGTCCTGCGCGGTCGCCGAGGTACTCGTCGGCGAGGTAAAGCCAGCGCGCCGGCGAGTGGCAGTAGACCAACTTCTTCCCACTGGTGGGAAACCCGTGAGCCCAGCCGGATGAGGAGGCGACCACGACGTCGGCGTCTATCCGTACGCGGTCGGAGACCGGCGCAAGAACTGGCAACGCCGCGCGATGATTGTTGCGCACCAACGGAATCCGGTTCAGTGGAGAGACCCGGATGTCAGCGTCGCGAAACTGCGGGAAGGTGCTGTCCGGGGCGTAGAGCGTCGTGTGGACCGGCGCCCCCGGGAAGGCCTTCATCAGCGACAGGACAACGCGCTCGGCACCACCGAGCTGGGTGAGGTAGTCGTGGGCAATCGCTATGCGCATGGTCGTGTCAGTATCTCCCCGGCTGTCGCTGCGGGGTGAGCAAATCCAACAGGCTCAGGAGACCGACCGCGACCGCCACCGCGCCGAGGGTGTCACTCGCACGGTGGACCAACAGCATGGTGTTGCCGACCATGGCGGCCGCAACCAAGAACAGACATGCGGCGGTGGTGAGCCGGTCGGCAGTCCGGTCCAAAATCACCGCCACTAACGGCGTAGCGGCGAGCGCCACGTGGGTCGACGGGAAGCTGTTCACCGGGAAGCCGCCGTGGTCGCCGAGGTAAGGACGCGGCAACACCTCGCGCAGCGCATAGACGAGCGCCACGGTGGCAGCCCATCCGATGACGGCCAAAGCGCCGGCGCGCCAGCGTCGGCGCAGGAGGAAATGGCCGAGCAACACGACGCCAGAAACGACCGGCAGCACTCGTCGTACGAACTGCCCGAACGCTTGGGCGCTGGAGTGTGGAACGTGACCGCCGAGCGCCCACAACTCGTTATCCATCTGCTGGCCGGCGGCAGTGCATACGAAGACGACGTAGGTCACGGCGAGCACGCCAAGCGCGGCCCAGAGGCGCCGACGCCGATGGTCTGAGGTCACCCGACACGCTCGAGCGCGGCGGCAACGGCGGCTGCCGGTTGGGTGCTTGGGCTATGCCAGGCCGCCGTGGGCTGCTCGCCCCACGGGGAGAGTTCATAGCGCCGCCAGAAGTCACGAACCCAAGTCGGCGGATCAGGGTGGGCCACCCAGGACGGGAGCCCCCGATGGGCTGCCTCCAAGGTGCCGGTCGAGAAGATGCTGACCACCGGACGCCCCAGCTCGCTCAGGGATCGGCCTGAACTCTCGAAGCTGATCCCGCCGCGGCGCATCGCGGCGTGCATCGCGCGCGACAGGGCGTCGGTCTCGTTCGGATGGGGCCGGTAGTCGACGTCCTCGGCCCGGGCGAAGTCCCAGTAGGTGCGGAAGGTTTGCCGGCGCGGCAGTTCGGTGCCGTGCAGTTGACCGAGCAACACAGGTCGCTGGTCGAGCAGCTGAACTGGCGGCAATTGCGTTGCCTGCCAGAGCAATTCCGACCCAACGATCTCGGTCGTGACATCGGAGCGCCCGTTCGACCAGTAGTCGGCGTCGTCCGCTGTCCACGCCAGCAGGTGGTCCCCCGCGGCGGCCGGCGGCGACCAAGGCGTAAGCAGACCATGTTGCGCCACGCAGAAGCGGCGGTCGTGGGCCTTGGCCCATTGAGCCACCGGCCCACTCACGTCGAGGTAGGAGCCGAGCGACAAGACACTCTCGGTCGTCGACGGAAGGTCGACGATCCCGGTGTAGGGCCGCCGTTCCCAGCTGCCGGTCGCCGGCAGATCGGGCTGGTCCAGGCTGGTGAGGACGGCGGTCGTCCTGGGGTCCAGGTGCGCCAGCGGCGCATGGCCAGCAGCCCTGCAGCTCGGGGTGAGCAAATCGACAACGACAAGGGTCTGAACCGGGCCGGTGGGCAGATGCAATTGGGCCGCCGGTGGCTGTGCCGGGGCGCGGCGCCGACGAATCGCGCGCAGCAGGCGGTCGGGGCGCCGTTGGGCGCGCTGCCATTGCTGCCAACTCCCTAGATCGTCGAACCGCATTCCGCCGCGGGTCATCGGTGCTCCCCTTCGTGAAGTGGTCGAGATGTCGGACCGCCGGCCGGGAAGCGGCCGGTGCGGACGAGGAACTCACCCTCCCAGAGTCCCTGGGCGACCCCGAGCCGAGTCGCGATCACCGCCCAGTCGCGACGGGCCGCAGGGCGACCAAGCATCCGCGCCGCCGCCAGCGCCGTACGCGGTAGGTCTGCGCGCCAGGCTTGGCCACGCAGGTGTGGCGAGGTGGCTTGCAGTTGATGGCGGGCGACGAGTTGCTGATGGCCCCGCCCGGCCACCCGGGCGCGTCGGTAAACCGAGCGCAGATCGCCGCGGGCGCGAATCGCCAGCCGCATGCCTGGCGCCCGGGCGATCAAGAAGTCGTTGCGTTCCAACCGAATTGCGAGGTCGTTGTCCTCGTTGCCGGTCACCATCGTGGGGTCATATCCGCCGACCGCGGCATACGCAGAGCGCCGGATCGCCAGGTTCCCGCCGAGCACGATCGGATAAGGCGCCGGCTCGCGGCGCGGTTGGACCGGTCCTCCCGGCAGCGCGACCAGGTGACCCGCCCAGATCCGGTCGACATCGACGAACGCACTCGACGGCAGGGTCACGTCGGCACCGCATGCCACCTCGGTCTTCCCCAGGGCGGCCGCACCAGCGGCCACCCAGTCGGGCCCGACGACATCGTCGGCGTCGCAGAAGAGCAGCATGGCCGCATCACTGGCGGCGACTCCGACATTGCGCGCGTAGCCCGCGCCGGCCGCCGCGTTGGCATCGACCGAACGCAGCCCGGGCGTTCGGCCAAGCCAGCGTTCGAGACAGTCCGCCAGGCGGTCCGTAGAGCGGTTGTCGACGACGACCACCTCGAACGGCGGAGTGCTTTCCTGCCGCGCGAGGGCCTCGAGTTGCAGGTCGAGGGTGGCAGCGGCGTTGTGGCAAGGAATGACAACAACGACGTCGTAGCTGGTCATCCGGCACCTCCCCCTCGTCACCTGTTCCTATTATTGGCGCCGTGGGTCTGTCAGGACCAGGCAGGGCAATCGGAGGTCGGGGTGGACGGACTGTTGACGACTGGGCGCGCCGTGCTCGTGTTGTCTCCACATCTCGATGACGCGTGGCTGTCGACCGCGGCGTTGTTGACCGCCGACGTCGATGCCGAGGTCTGGACCGTCTTCGCCGGTGAACCTGATCCCGCGACGACGACCCCGTGGGACCTCGCCTGCGGATTCGCCGATTCGCACGCCACGATGACCGCCCGCCGGCAGGAGGATCTCGACGCGTTCGCCGACTCCGGCGTACGGCTACGCCACCTGCCGTTGTTGGAAGCGGCCTATCGAGACCCGAACACCGGCCGGTCCCAGATCGCGGTCCTCGAGGACGAATTGCGCCGGTGGGCTCAGGAGCATCCGGGCGGCGTGGTGGCCTTGCCGATCTGCGCCGGGGTGCACGTCGCTCCCGCCCCATGGGACAGGCTGCGCGACCGGTTGCGACGCCCGACCGCGCCCGCCCCGGCCGAAGCCGCGCAAGCCTCCGCCGAAGCTGCGCCGGCAGCAGCCCCGGGTCGAACGAAGCGCTTGGTGCAACGCGCCATGCACGCCGACCATCAGCGGCGCCGTCGGCGCGCCCAGCGGCGTGGGATGGCAGCGAATCCGGACCACATCGCCGTACGCGACGCGGGGCTGCGGGTCGCCTCGAATGCCGGCGTCGACGTCCTGTTCTGGGAGGACCTCCCCTATCTGTGGCATGCCCGGGGCGCCGAGCAAGTCGGCCACCTGCGCCGGCAGGGGCTTCAGTTGCGGCAGTGTGTATTTGCCGTCGACACGGCAGCGAAGCAGGAGCACCTGCAGCATTACGCCTCGCAGCTCGAGGTGTTGGACCCCGAACGCCGGCGACTGTCTCGCCCCGGCCACCTGCCGGAGTCAGAGACCTACTGGCACCTTTTACGAACGGAGACGCAGTGACGTTGACGCCCGCGATCATCCCCGCCCGCGGTGGGTCCAAAGGCGTGCCCCGCAAGAACCTCAAACCGCTGGGTGGCAAGCCGCTGATCGCGTGGACCATCGAGCAGGTGCTTGCGACGGAGGGACTTCGGCCGTACGTCTCCACCGAGGATGCGCAGATCGCTGATGTCGCTCGACGCGCCGGAGCGACGGTCATCGAGCGGCCTGCGCAGTTCGCTCAGGACACCACCGCCTCCGAGCCGGTGATCGAGCATGCGATTGAGATCATCACCGCAGCCGAGGGACGCCCAGAACAGGTGATGTTCTTGCAGGCGACCTCGCCGATCCGGTTGCCCACCACCCTGGCCCGAGCACTGCGCGAGTTCACCGAAACAGGCGTCGACTCGATGGTCGGGGTCGTACCGACCGAGATCTTCGTCTGGCAGAAGGAACCGCAGGTCACCGCGCTCTACCCCTACACCGCGCGACCTCGTCGGCAGGACCTCACGCCCGATCAGCTGCGCTACCGCGAGACGGGTTCGCTCTATCTGACCCGCACCGATGTGTATGAGCGTGACCATAACAGATTGGGTGGTCGCATCGGGCTGTTCGTGATGGATCCGTCGGAGAGTCTGGACATCGACACGATCGACGACTTCGAGCGCGCAGAAGAGTCGCTGCGCCTCCAGAACCAGGGTCGCTGATCGGATCAGTCGCGCATCACCGCGGCGGTCGCTGCGTCGAACGCCCAAACGTCGACATAAGGCACCACGACGTGGCCCTCGATCTGCTCGCTCAGCCAGGCAGTGATCGAGCGAAGACCGACCCGCGCTGGTTCGCCCGGGGGCAGGTCGACCACTCGGCGACCGAGATTGTCGTAGACCCGCAGCCAACGCCCACTGTCGGCCAGCCGGTCGATCAGCGTGCCGATGTCGGCCTTGTCACCGGTGGTGCGGGCGGGGTCGTATTCAAACCACAGCACGGCGCACCGCGGGTCGAGGTCAGTCCAGTTCGCCACCATCAGGTGGATGTCGAATCCGTCGATGTCGCATTTCCAGACCAGCAGGTCCGCCGGGTCCGTGGCGGCGACGAGATCAGCCGGTCTGATCCAGTCGGCGTCAGCCGTCTGCTCGGTTCCAGCCGCGGAGAATCCGCCGGTGCTGCCCGATCGGGCATAGGCGACGTCTTGCCCGATCGGCCCAGCGAACCCGACAATGACGCGGGCGCGATCGCCGTACGGAGCCAGGTTGCGCCGCAGGTAGGTGACGAAGTGCTCGTCGCCCTCGACCGCGACAACCCGCGAGGCTGGGGAGGATGCGAGCACCGCGAGTGCGGTGTCACCCACATTGGCGCCGATGTCGATCACGCTCACCCGTCGACCGCTGTCCGCGAGTCGGGCGAGGACGTCGACCGCGTAGTCGTCATAGGTCGGATCGCGCTTCTGGTAGAACGGCAGATTGTGTTCCGGCGGAAGGGTGATCGGTAGCCCTCGTACGGGGTAGGTCTGATCCTGCCCGCGCAGCGTGCGCCATTTGACCGCAGCGGGATTCGTCGCGTAGCCGGCCATGCGTCGAAGGAACCGCTTTTTGCGGAGATTGAGCATCCGATATTCCTTCGGGTCGGCCCACCAGAACGGGTGGAAGCGGATAAACAACGGCCCTGCCGAACCTATACTCGACCGCATCGGGCGCGATGGGGACGCCAGAAATCCGAACGGGGTCCAGAACAGCAATGACGACGATCGATCGCCGGGTCAGCCCGTTCGCTGTTTTCGGTGATGACAGCCTGCTCACCGCCTTGAACAAGATCGGTGATAACAAGAGCGGCGTCGTCTTCTGTGTCGACCGACTCGGCACCCTCACCGGCTCCTTTACCGACGGTGACTTCCGACGCTGGGTCACCAGCGGCACTTCCATCGATCTGTCGACGGCGGTCCAGACCGCCGCCAACCCAGACTGTGTGCGGATCGCGTACGGCTCGGATCCGGCCACCATCACCGCATCGTTCCGCCCGGGCGTCCGAGTGATTCCGCTGGTCGACGAGCGCGGGCGACTGGAAGCGATCGCCCGACCGGCCGCCTCGGAGTTGGTCATCGGCCGCCACACGGTCGGCGAGGGTCATCCCGCGCTGGTCATTGCCGAGATCGGCAACAACCATCAGGGCGACGTCGAATTAGCGAAACACCTGGTGGACCTGGCCAAGGCCGCTGGCGTCGACGCGGTGAAGTTCCAGCTGCGTGACCTGGCGACCCTCTACCGGCAGGGCGATGTTTCCAGCAGCGCCGGGGAGGACCTCGGCCCGCAATACACGATGAACCTGCTGGCCAAGTTCTCGCTTTCTCCTGCGCAAATGATCGAGTGCCTCGACCACTGCCGCGCGGTCGACATCGACGCTTTCTGCACTCCGTGGGACGAACCTTCATTGCGAGTTTTGGCCGACTACGGCGTTCCCGCGCTCAAGATCGCCAGCGCCGACCTGACCAACCACACCTTGTTGCGCGCGTGTGCGGCCGAGCATTTGCCGCTGTTGGTATCGACCGGGATGTCGACCGAGGAAGAGATCAGTGCGAGCGTCGAGGTCTTGCGACGAGCGGGCGCGCAATTCGCGTTGCTGCAGTGTCAGTCGACTTATCCGGCGCCGTTCAAGGATGTGAACCTGCGCTATATGGACCGGCTCGCTCAGATCGGCGATTGCCCGGTCGGCTACTCCGGTCACGAACGCGGCATCCACGTTCCGCTGGCCGCGGTCGCCCGGGGCGCGATGGTGATCGAGAAGCACTTCACCATCGACAAGTCACTCGAAGGCAACGACCACCAGGTGTCCCTGCTGCCCGAGGAATTCGCTCAGCTGGTGTCTCGGATCCGGGAGATCGAACTGGCTCTTGGCAGCGGTGACGCTCGCGTGGTTTCCACCGGTGAGCTGATGAACCGAGCCAACCTCGCCAAGTCGCTCGTCGCGACCCGCCGGCTGGAGGCTGGGGAACAGATCACCCGCGACGCGGTCACTGTCAAGGCGCCCGGCCGCGGCTTGCAACCGAATCACCTCGACCGGCTGGTCGGGCGGCAGTTGCGGCGGCCAATCGACGAAGGCGACTTCTTCTACGCCACAGATCTTTCCGACACGGTGGCCCAGGGTCGGCCCTACAGCTTCCATCGTCCGTGGGGGCTGCCGGTCCGCTACCACGATGCGCGCCGACTGATCGATGGCAACGGCACCAACCCCGACTTCCTCGAGTTCCACTTGTCCTACAAAGACGTGGAGATGGACGACGCCGCGGTCGGCGCCGCGCTCAAGGGACGGTTCGACGGGATGTTCCACACCGTCCACACCCCCGACCTCTACGCCGGCGACTTCATCATCGATCTCGCGAGCGCCGACGACGACGTATGGGAGCGCTCGATCCGCGAGGTGCAGAAGGTCATCGGGATCACCCGCGGCCTGGGTCGCTGGTTCGACACCACCGAGGCCCCCGTCGTGATCTGCACGATGGGTGGTTTCACCGCTGACGCCTTCGTTCCTGTCGAGGATCGGGCGCCGAAGTACGCGCGCATCGCCCAGGCATTGGAGCGGCTCGATGAGACTGACGTACGACTGACGGCGCAGACGCTGCCGCCTTATCCCTGGTTGATGGGCGGCCAGCAACACCACAACCTGTTCATGGGTCTTGAGGACACCGTCGATTTCTGCGAGCAACACGGTCGCCGACTGACCCTCGACCTTTCCCATACGAAACTGGCCGCGAACTTCTCCCGACGCCCGTTCAGCGAATACGTCGAGCGGCTCGCGCCGTTGACCGAACACCTTCACATCGTTGACGCCGAAGGGGTCGACGGCGAGGGTCCGCAGATCGGCGACGGTGAGATCGACTGGCCGACGACGGCCGAACAACTTCGCCGACTTGCCCCGGGCGTGCCGTTCATCCCGGAAATTTGGCAAGGCCACGTGAACAACGGCGAAGGATTCTGGACCGCGCTGGAGCGGCTTGAGGCATGGTTCTGAGGTGAAGCGTGCATCGGCTGCCTCCGGGGGCGGACGTTTCGTCGAACTCGACGGGCTGCGCGGCATCGCCGTCATCATGGTTCTGTTCGTTCACTACTCCACGATGTTCGACATCTTCTTCCCCGGCCATCGGCGGTTTCCGGTGACGTTCTACGCCGGCGGCCTTGGCGTGCAGCTGTTCTTCATGATCAGTGGTTTCGTCATCTTCATGACCGCGCGCCGTCGGCGAACTGCCCCGGACTTCAGTCTTGCCCGGGCATTGCGCCTCTACCCGACCTACTGGGTCTGCCTCACTATCACGATCGTCGCCGTTTACGGCGCCCATGTTGCACCACTGGGTCGAAGCCGCGCCGAGCTCGCGGCCAATTACACGATGTTGCAGGCGTTCGTCGGCGTGCGCAGCATCGACGGCGCCTACTGGTCGCTGTCTCGAGAAATCATTTTTTACGGCCTGATCGCGGTGTCGCTGTGGTTGTTGGGCGGACGGTTGTCGACCCGGTTCGTCACGGCCTTTGTGACGACCTGGTCGTTGATAGGCCTTGCCCTCTGTTACCTCGACAGCACGATGGATTCGTCACTCGTGCACCTTGCGGTCACTGCCTCTGCGGGCCAATACGCGGCCTTGTTCGGCTTGGGCATGGTCATGTTCGAAGTACGTGAGGGCAGCCGCCGCTTTCCCCCTCTGCTGATCGTGCTGCTGGCTGGCATCGCGGTCGGAGCAGAGCTGCTGCTCGACGAGCATCCAGCACCGCTGTTCCTCATCGTGTTGATCGGCGTGTTCGTGGCAACGGCCGCGACGGAATCGGTGCCGGTGTTTCGGTGGCGGCCACTCACGTGGGTTGGCTCGATCAGCTATCCGCTGTATCTCCTGCATCAGAACATCGGCTACATCGTCATTTTGCGCACGGTTGACCGCGTCGGCCCGTACGGTTCCCGGATCCTGGCCGTTCTCGTCTCGCTGCTCTTGGCGTGGGCCGTCCACGCGACCATTGAGACTCGGCTGACCCGCGTCCTTGGCGAGCGCATCCGTCATCGGAAGCCTGTCGCGGCGGTGCCCGAAAATGCGTGAGCGCATCGTGCTCTGGGTAGCTCCGGTGGCGAACCTCGCCGGAGTCGCCCGCCACATCCTCGACGTCGCCCGTGTCGGGCTTCCTGGTTTCCGACTGGTTGTCACCGCACCCGAGGGGCCGCTGCTAGACCGATTGCGAGAGCTCGACTGCCCGGTCATCCCATTGTCGATCGACGGTTCGATCGCCGAGGTGTCCCGGGCGCTGCGCACGACTGTCCGGCGACTACAGCCGGCAATCGTCCACTCTCACCTCGCCAAGGCAGACTTCCTGGTCACCATGGCGACGATCGGCCTTCCAGTTGCATTGGTTTCAACCGAACACCACATCCCGGAGGACCCGCTGATCTTCCACGGAAGCCGGGCCAAGGCTTGGTCCCGGCAGGCTGCCCACCACACCCGGATCCGCCGGTTCGCTGCCCTCATCGCGGTGAGCGAGTCGACCAAGCGCGACATGCTTCGCTTCTGGCGACCCACAGCGCCCATCACGGTGATCAACAACGGGATCGACCGCATCCCTCACCCGTCGCGAACTCCGGGGCTTCGGCTGCTCTCACTGTCACGCCTCTCCCCCGAGAAGAACATCGCGGCGTCCTTGCGGTCCTTCGCGCCGGTCGTGGTCGATCACCCGCAGGCCACCTTGACGGTCGCCGGAGAAGGGGATCAGGAGGGCGAGCTGCGAGCGTTGACAGAGCAACTCGGTATTGAGGAGTCCGTCTCCTTCCCAGGCTTCGTTGACGCAGCGCAGGCGCTCAGGGACCACGACGTCCTTGTTCAGCCGTCACTCGCCGACAACTTCTCTTATTCGTTGTTGGAAGCCGTTACCGCAGGACTCGGCGTCGTCGCCAGCCCGATCGGCGGAAATCCGGAGATCCTCCCGACCCACTGCCTCATCGATCCGAGCGAACAGATGGCTATGGCAACGGCCATCGTGGATCAGGGCCTCCACCTGGATCGACGGCCCAATCTTCCGGCTAACGTGCCGACTGTCCGTGAGATGGTTGCTCGAATTGCTGACGTCTACGACTCGCTGACGTCGCCATCGCTTTCCTTCGCAACAGAGGCACCATGACAACGAGCCCTGACGTCAGCGTCGTCATTGCATACTTCAAAAACGAAGCGACCTTGCCAGCGCAACTGGACGCTTTCGTCGCTCAGGAGTCGGCGCCCGCGTTCGAAGTCTTGTTGGCCGACAACGAAGGTTCCGAAGCGTTGCGCGCGGTCGCTGCTGACTTCGCCGGTCGACTAGACATCCGGGTCGTATCCGCCACCGGACGCCGTGGACAGGCCTACGCGCGCAACGTCGGAATCGAATATGCGCGCGCCGAGATCGTCGGCCTGTGTGACGGGGACGATGTCGTCGGCCCCGGCTGGGTCCGAGCCGCCTTCGATACCCTCAACGATCACGACGCGTTGGCCACGGGGCCACTTCGTCTGGACCGGCTCAACCCAGAGTTCACGTGGCGGACCTATCTCGGGATTGATTCGGTAGCTGTTGTGGCTCCCCCCGTGGTGCAGGAGCCGTTCGTGTTCCTGGACTACGAACGGTTCGCGATCGGCTGCAACATGGCGGTTCGCCGCGGCACGCTTCGTGACGTCGGTGGTTTCGATGAGTCCCTGTTGGGCGGCACCGAAGACGTCGAGTTGTCCTGGAAGTTGATCGAACGCGGCTGCCCTCTGGAGTTCGCGCCCGACATGCTGGTCGACTATCGCCTCCGGACGACAGAACGCCAGGTGTTCCGACAGCGTCGTGGATATGCCCGTTCCCAGCTGCGGATGTGGTCAAAGAGCCGCCAAGCCGGCCGGCCGGTGCGCGGCATGTCAATGCGGTGGGCTGTGACATCGGTAGCAGGGCTTCCGATCGGATGGGTTCGAACCCGGCGCGGCACGCACGCCGAACGGTTCGAATTCGCCGCGACCGCGGGCGCCGTTCTGGGGAACTTCGAGGGCCAGGTCGCGGAACGCATCATTCGGCGGCGCTGGTGACCACCCATCGCGCCTCGTTGGTGGTCCCCACCCGCGGTGGAGCCGACCGTCTCCCCCGGCTGTTCGCCGCACTCGCCGCACAGACGTTCCCCGAGTGGGAGGCGATCGTCGTGATTGACGGCGACATCGACCAGTCCGAAGCCGTGGTCGATCGATTCACTCACCTGCCGATCCGCTGCATCGTGCTGCCCGAAAACCGAGGCCGCGCAGCAGCGCTCAACACTGGGTTTGAGGCCGCAACCGGTGATGTCGTGATCCGCTGCGACGACGACTTCGAACCGTCGCCCGGACATATCGGCGCACACGTCGCCGCGCATGAGGACGGCGACGGGGGCGTCATCGGACTTCCGCTGAACATCGCTCCCGACAACGCTTACATGCGGGCGTACGGCGCAGACGCCGACCGCCGATCGCGCGCTGCCGCCTACGCTGCCGACCCAGCAGCCCGATGGCAGTTCTGGGGCGGCAATACCTCGATCACCCGCGCCGTGTGGGCCGAGGTCGGGCCGTTCAATGATCGCTACCGCGCTTACGGTTGGGAGGATGTCGACTACGGATACCGGATACACCAGGCAGGATTCCCCATCGTGATGCAGCCGGCCGCTGAGGTGCGTCACCACATGGCTGCGGTCACACCCGCGCTGCGCGCACAACGTGCCTTCTGGTCCGGCCAAGCGCGAAACCAGTTCGAACAGCTGCACGGCATCGGGTCGGCCGGTGGCCAAACAACTCCCGACACGCCGTGGTCCAGGCTCACGACGTCGCTCGCGCCCAGGCTGAGCGAGGCGCGGGTGTCCCGGGGAGGGCGGGTATTGGACCGCGCGCTGCCCTTCCTTCCCGCCGCGATCGGGCGGAAAGCCGTTGCCCTGCTCGTCGAATCGGCCGCTGACGCGGGCTATCGGTCGGGCCCGCGGTGACCGCCACCGACGTCTGGTGTGCGACACCGGATTCCTCCGGAGGTTGGGGACCGATCACCGCCCTGGCTCACCTCGCCGCCCGCCTGTGGCATACGGAGCCGGTGTTCATCCACCCCAGCAGGCCGTACGGGCATCTGCGGAAACTGCTCTCGATGACCCCGCGGAGGAGGGCCGGCGATCGCAACCTGTTGATCATCGCGGCCCACCCCGGCGACCTGCTCTCGCTTGCCCGACCCGGCATGATCGCCGGGCGGTATGACGTCGTGGGTGCCTGGATCATCGATTCCTTTTGGACTGAACGGATCCCCCGTTTCGCCCGTGAGCGCCATTCGATCGACCACGTGTGGGTCACTGACGGTGAACTGGTCGATCACTACAGCAACGCCATGGGACTCGATGCCCGATGGCTGCCGTGGGGCACTGACGCATTGCTGGCGACCTCGAATGAAGTTGGTCCGAAACCGATCGATGTCTTTCGGCTCGGACGCCAGCCCGCGGCGTGGGACGACGACGAGTTGAATGCTGCGTCCCTGGCTGGCGCCGGCATTTCCTACCAGGGGCGATTCCCCCTTGCTCCCGATGGTGCACAGAACCAACGCCTCGTGATCGACCACCTGCTGCGCTCCAAGGTTGTGCTCGCCTCCAGCAGCCTGGCGAGCCCCGCAGACTATGCCCATCCCTCACGCGATTACATCTCGGCTCGTTTCACCGACGCCGTCGCCTGTGGCACTCGGATCGCGGGGCAACGACCCCGGTGTCAGGCGGCCGACCTGATTCCCGATGCAGCGTGGATCGAACTGCCGGCCGCCCGGGATGAGGCCCTCGCCCAACTCCGGAGCGCAGTCTCCGACCACACCAACCAGCGGGTGATTGACCTTCAGATCGCGGCGCTGGATCGATTGGACTGGCGTCATCGCCTGCGCGCCATCAGTGACACTCTCGGATCACCGACCGCGATCTTGGCCCAAGAGATGGACCAACTGACGATGCGGGTTGGTGCGTTACGGCAAGGTGTTCAGAAATGAAGGACGATCTGAAGTACCTCGTGTCGACGTTCGCGCCCCGCGAACGCCGGCTGTTAGTTGTCTACGCGTTGATCCAGTTCGTGATTGCCAGCCTTGACGTCGTCAGCGTCGCCGCGATTTTCCCGCTCATGCAGGTCGTTCTCGACGCACCGCTCGACACAGGCGTGCTCGGCACCCTGCACTCGTTGTTGGGCTCCCAGTCCCGGCGCTCGTTCGTCATCACACTCGCCGCGGTCATGATCGCCGCGTTCATTCTCAAAGCAGTCATCGGGGCGCTGGCTAACTGGTGGGGCCTCGGCTTCATCGCCCGGCTGCAGACGCGCACCTCGCGCCGCCTGTTGTCGGTCTACATGTCCGAGGACTACCTCACGCACCGTGGACGCAACAGTGCCGACCTGATGCGAACTGTCGGGTCCGCTGTCCAAGCCGCCCACGCCTCGGTGCTCGGGGGCATCCTCGGCCTCCTGAGCTCGTCCCTGTCCATGGGCTTGATCGCAATACTGCTGCTAGTCGTCGCTCCCCTGCCCACCGTGATCGCAACGATTTACTTCGGCGTAGTCGTCTTCGTGATCCAAAGAGTGCTGGCCCCGTTGAACCGTAGGGCCGGCGCGGATGCACAACAGGCGTCCTGGGTCAGCAGCCACGCGCTGGTTGACGCGATGTTCGGATTCCGCGAAGCGGTGTTGCATGACGCACAAGGCTATTTCGTGGATCGCTACGACGACGGCAACGTCATGGCCGTGCAAGCGGGGCGCCGGGCCAACTTCTTCTCGCTCATGCCGAAGTACCTTCTTGAACTCGTAACCATGGCGGGTCTCGTCCTGCTGATCGTCGTCGAGGTGCTCGCTGGGAGTGCACGCAACGCGATGCCGACCCTCAGCCTGTTCGTCGCCTCGACGATAAAAATTCTGCCGCTCATGGTTGCGTTAACGGCGACGATGGGAACAATTCGTGTTGGCCGTGATGGCCTCAGCATCACCGTGAAGGCACTGCGCGGAGCGTCGAGCGTCGGCCCTCCCGCCGGACCTGCCGGCAACTCCCAGGTGCTGCCCCAACACGGAACTATCCGAATCGAGTCGGTCAGCTTTCATTACCCCGACGGTAATCAAAACGTGCTCGAGAGCGTGAACCTGGAGATCCCCGCCGGTTCCTCACTCGCACTCTGTGGCGCGAGTGGCTCGGGGAAGACGACGCTTGTCGACATCATCCTCGGACTGATCCCACCAACCAGCGGTCAGGTCACCTACGACGGGAGGCCGACCACCACTGCAGGGTCCGCGTGGCACAACGTCGTTGCCTACGTCCCGCAGGACGTTTACATTGCCGACGACACCCTCGCCGGCAACATCGCCTTCGCGGTCGCCGAGGAGGACAGGGACGAACAACACCTCCGCGACTGCGTGCGTCATGCCCAGCTCGAGGACCTGGTCAACGACCTGCCCGACGGCGTCGACACAAGGGTCGGCGAACGCGGTTCGCGACTATCGGGCGGCCAACGCCAACGACTCGGGATCGCCCGGGCTCTCTATCGTCGCCCGAGCGTACTGGTGCTCGACGAAGCAACGTCAGCGCTAGACAACGTCACCGAGCATGAGATCACCGCAACCATGCGGTCGCTCAGCGGAACCACCACCACGATCTTGGTTGCCCACCGGCTGTCGAGTGTGAAGCACGTTGATCAGCTGGCATTCCTCAGTTCCGGTCGGGTCGAAGCTGTGGGCACCTTCTCTGAGGTTGCACGAAAATCCGCCCACTTCTCGAGACTCGTATCGCTCGGGAGACTCGACAACGAGGAAATCTCTTCTGGCGAAACTAGAAATTGGGACTAAGTTGCCATAGCGATGAGGCCCTCTCGCTCGTCCGTGACGCGCGGCACCTGTTCACCCCCAAACTACGGTTTGCGTTCAGCCAGGCCTATAGCGTCGCCAACACCGCTCGCACGGCACTCTCGAATGGGGTGCCGAGCGACTCAACCATGTGCTGAGTGGACACCGCGTCCTCCGCGCTGTCACGTCCGGCTTCAAGCGCCTGCACCACGGCCATGGCCAAACTCTCAGGATCCGGATCAACCGCATGCAATCGCGGGTGTAACTCACCCCGGGTTCCCCTGAGCTCGTTCGTTACCGAAATTCCGCCAGCAAGAACCATGTCCAGTGGCGGATGAGATGGGTGGGGCGTGGCCTGCAGGGAGAGCAGAACTTGGCCACGCCGAAGGACATCAAAATAATCGCTCCAACTCAGCCTGCCCAAAAGCTCCGCACGCCCAGCGGGGCCGAGGTCCAACGGGTCCGAGGACCCCATTGCGATGACATGAAGTGGTCGCCCAACCCTGCCTTCGTACAATATCGCTGCCCGACGGAGCGCCGCACAACCGAGCTGACCCATGTTTCCAGCTCGGTAAGGTCGATGGTAATAAAGGACCGATTCGGTTCGGTCCACTCTTGAACTGGCGACTTCTTGAAGCCGATTCCAGTCAAGCTCTGGCCGGAATACCTGAGACTTGTCAATATCGACACCAGCCTCATCGCGCAGGTATTGAGCAAGAGGCTGGCTATTGACGATCATCTTGAAACCACATTTGTACGTCCTTTCGGCGAGCACGGAATCCGAAGAAGCGACGTAGAATAATGGTTCATAATCTTGAACTAAGTAGAGGATTTTTTCCGCGTCCACCCTCCCCCTTTGTGCAAGCAACTGTAGACAGTGCGCCGTCGTCCAGTAGGTTGCTATCCAAAAATCCGAAGCATGCGAATGGGTCCGATGAAGCTGAGACAAGTCGACGATTTCGGCATCGAAGACACCGAATTCCGAAAGGGTCGCACGGATGGTTCGCCTGTCTCCGCGGTCGAGCAACCTAAAGCTCATAATCCGCAGTTTCATGCCAGTCTCAAGCGACACTAATGCGCCAGCCTTGAGAGCCGTGCGAACCCCAGCGAAAATCGTGTCTCTCTGAACAGTGGCCATGACGAGGTTCGCCCGCGGTTCGCGCGCTGAATTATATTTCACCCCGTCAAGAAGCAAAGAGTGGGCGTGGAGGCCCCTGTAAGCCGCACCTGTCGGGTCGGCCGCATGCGCCCGTGTAACGGCACGGCCAATACGGCGGTGCTCCACTTTCGTTCCGATCTTTTCAAGCTTCACGACAAACCTTCCACTCGGCTACTTCAGGCAGCGGAACTAGCTTACTCAACTCGCGCGCCAAAAGTGGGCTCAATCACACGAACGTGACCGTCGTTCGAACCTTTGAGTGCGCCTCTCTCCCAGCGCCTGCGCTCTTTCAGATCATCGCCCAAACCGCCGCATGCAGACCTACACTGGGGGCCATGAACCCCCTCTCACCGATGCGCGCCATGCGGCGAGCCAAGCATCGGGCGTTCGTCGCCTACAAGCCGTATCGATTTCAGGTGGCGGGCTCGCTCGAGCCGGCCTTTAGGGCCGTCCACCGACTGAAGCCACCGACGTTCAACTCAACCGATTGGACGGGGACTCATCTTCCGTACAATGAACCTCTCACCCGCCAGACCAACGAGCCGATCCCTCGGCGTATCTATTGCTTCTGGACCGGCGACAACGACCTCTCGGCAAATCGCCGGCGGGCACTGGACGAGATGCGGCGTCTGCATACCGGCATTGAGATAAAGCTCGTCACGCCATCCAGTTTGAGTGAGATCGTCCTCCCTGAGCACCCGCTTCACCCGGCGTACGACAATTTGGCCTGGATTCATCGCGCTGACTATCTGCGGTGTTACGTCCTGCACTTCCACGGTGGAGGGTACGCGGACATCAAAACTCCGCTCCACCCCTGGGGGCCGGTTTTCGATCGCATGGATGGGACCGATTGTTGGATGGGTGGTTACCGCGTCCCAGTTCGCCTCATGGGCCCCAACATCCCAGACCCTCAGCTGGAGCGGAAGATGATCCAGTTTTCGGAACACCGGCTGGGACAGTGCTCCTACCTCGCTCGTCCGCAGACTCCGATCAGCGCAGAATGGTGGCGGCAACTGAACACGGTCCTGGATGAAAAGTATGAGGCATTACTCGCGAATCCCGGGAACGCTCGCGGCGACAACCCCGGGTATCCGATCGAGTTCACCAGCATCTTGGCGCAGATCCTCGACCCGATACTGGTGAAATACAGATCACGCCTGTTTTACGATTTCCAACTTATGCCTACCCTCGAAAATTATCTTTGAGCTACTCGCCGAGCACGTGCCCCTGCCATCACCGGTGGTTTGTGAGATCCGGGCGCACCGACCGGTCCAACACCAGGTGGCGTCGATACTTGAATTGGAGAGGCTGCAGTACCTGTGCTTGCAGCATGGTCCACGGCACTGGGTAATCTTTATTTGTGCCGTAGGCGTCCTGGGCCGGATGCTGACGGAGAAGCGGCTCGTAATAGCTCATTCGCCGCTCCTGCTCCGCGGTCCATTCTGCTGTGAGCAGGGTTCCTGGGCGACAGATAAACGCGCCGTTGCCAGCCAAGACCCCCGAGCGTCGACGCAGCTCCTTCCCAAGAGGACTTTCTATCCGAGCACAGTCCTTGGACGAGGGCTCCTGGTAGCCCACCATCCAGACGTCCCCCTCGTCCTCGATCCGCGCGAATGCCGGGCTCCAGTCAGCTAGTGGCCTCTTGATATCGCTGTAGCCGCCGCCATAGTGATGCATGAAGTATCCGCGCAAGTAGTCTGACTGGTGGTGCAAAGCAAGGTATTCGAACGCCGGATGTAGTGGATGACCGGTGACTACGAAGGCCGGCAATGTTTCGGTCGTGACCAACTGAAGGTCGATGTTCGAATGTTGGCTGACGAGCGCATTGAAGCAACTCGCTCTTTTTGCCGACATGGGGTTATCGCCGAGCCAGAACGCGAAGATTCGCCGTTGCACGGGCCGCGGCGGGTGAACGTCTTCGCTGTCGAATCGCCAGAAACTATCTAGTGACCACTGGCCATCCCGACCTGCATAGTCCGCTGCAACGAACGGGTGGTCGCGGAGTCGGTCGTCCAATCTGTTTATTTGGTCGTAGGCATTTCGGGATGCCGATACGCTCCGCTGTTTCGCTAGCCAAAGCCGGTGCTTGAATTGCTGAAGATCATGTCGGAGACTCACCATTCTGCCTCTTTCTACGTCAGGGGTCGATCCCGAACCACAGACCAGCGTGGATCAAGTTGCCACGCCCTGCCATTGTTCACATCGCGCCGATGAAACTCCGGCGCCCAGATCATGGAGTAGTTGTCTTCAAAGTGAACGTTACTCAGATAGGCGCCCCAGTAAGAAAAGGTGGAGTTTGCCAACACCAACCGCCGGGCGGAGGCAAGTTGGCCCAAGTTCTCGATTGGTCCATCAGTCAACAGCTGGTAGCGCACCGGACCGTATTCGTTCAGAAATCCCAACTCGGACCGACACCAATCCGGGTCGTCCGAGACCACATCGACTCGTTTGATTGGCGCCTGGGCCGCGGATCCATCCATCGCTATCCGCACGTACGACGCGATGTCGAATCCGTACAACTGCCGTAGCTGCGGGTCGGTGTAATAGTCGCCGCGCCGTACGTTCACCGTCACCACATCATGTTCGCCCGGCGCGATTGGCAGAGTCGGCGAACTGAGCAACCGGTTACGAATGAATGACTCCAGATGCGACCGTGGGAATCGGTCGAAGTCCTGATACCAGTCGCGGTCGCGCTGATCCCGCAGCCGCATATTGGACTCCTCGATGACCAGTGGCCGCAGGTCGGGAAACACCGCCAACCAGGGGTTCATCGCGTCGGTCCGGCGGACCCACCGGTCCTGTCCGATCAGCCGCCCGTGATGGGCCCACAGCCAGAAACTGAACATATTGCCGACACCGATGCCGGTCGGGGCGGGCAGGCTCACCGCGCGCGTGCTTCCAGCGCGCCACCGGGTGACGGCGCGACTGCTGCTGCGCCGGGCGTGGTAGTCGACGAATCTAGCGGCCCGGCGCGGCCATGTACGGCTATTCCCTTCCACCTCAACCTCCCGCATTGAGGCGATTCGCCCTACGGATACGTATCGTTTGTGGCAGGCGACGGACCTTATCTACCTGGATGTGAGACTCGAATTCGACGTACCCGCGGATCTTTTCTGAGATCGACGATGTCCTATTTTCCACAATGTCTTGCAACGATCCTTCGATGATCCGCGCGTACTCGCGATGAGACGATATTGGACCAGCCAGCAGTGACGCCAACTTGGGATTATCGTCCGAGATCTCTACTTCGCAACCACAAGCCCGCCCCTCAACGATCGCTCGTTCACCTCCGCCTTGCAGGACACACGGGACAAAAACAACGTGCGCCCGGTTGTACAAGTCGGCGAGTTCCTCTTGGCTGACGTGGTCGATAAGTTCCACTCCGTCAGCAACGAGTTTGTCGACAACATCGACCGGCGCCGACGCAAAATCGCCCACCGCGACCCGTCGCCCTTGCTTGGTCAGCAACCGCAGCGGACGCTTGAACGATGCGAGCCGACCCACGAAGAGGTAGTCGATGTCTCGGCTTTGACCCCGATCAAACATGATCGAGGTGTCAACGCCGAACGCTTGCCGCGCATAGGGGTGGTGTGGGATGAATCTCTGATACCACGGGGTCTCGAAGAACAACGCGTCATAGCGAAGTTGTTGACGGCGAGGGGGCGGCGGTGATGAGCCAGCGATCAACAAGGCGCTCGGCCTGTTCGTTCGAACGAGCGCACGGGCCGCAAGGCGGTCGGGATACCATCCCCAGTCACTGCGTACGAGGACCACATCACCTTCGCCGATGTGACGAGCCTGATCACGATAATCAGCGTTGGCCGGATGTACGTTGAGCCAGCGCACGTCGTGCTCGGTAGCAATCATATTCATCGCTGCGCTGAATCCATCGCCGTCCTGCCCGAATGCAGACGATGACCGCGGCAACGCATGCACTAAGTCAATCTTCATCGGGGCTCTCCTGACCGTTTCTGGTCGTCCAGCCATGCGCAATCAACTTCCGCTGCCGTGCAAAATTTCCCACCGGCCGGTTTCCCCGACCGAACACCTTCCGTGCACAGCCCCAGACCAGATTCGCTGTCGTAGTCGCTGTGAGAGCCCGCCGTAACCCCGGCCCACCAACCCACTTCTCGTGGTACCTGAAGCGTGCATCGGTGAGCCAGCCAGCTCGACGCTCCGGATCCGAACTCGCACCACTCGCGTGGTTCAGGGTCGGGGTGGGTAGAAGGACCACCGGAAGATTCCGCTCGTGGTGCAGGCGCCGCTGTAGGTCGATCTCTTCGCAGTTCATGAAGTAACGCTCGTCGAAGCCACCAATGGCGCGCAGGTCCTCGACCGGCAGGAGCATGCACACCCCAAGCACCCAATCGGTAAGAGCAGGCCCCTCGCACCGATGAGCCGTCACATCGTTGCCGAGCATCCGCTCGAGCCAGTCCCGCCCGTGGAACCGCGCGAACGGCTCGAACCACTCCACCATCTGCTGAGAGACCGTCGGCCAGTGCCTTGACACAATCGCCGCACCGTGCGGATGAACGACCCTCGGGGCCACAACGGCTGGCCACCACGGGTGTGCACCTGCGATGAGTTCGACGAGAAAGTTCGCCGGTAAGCGAAGGTCACTGTTCAAGATCAGTAGCGACTCGTGCACGGCCAGCTTCGCCCCGGTGTTCACCGCAGCGCCGAAGCCACCGTTGCGCTCTCGACGGACCAACTCCACTCCGGCCGCCGAGGGAAACGGCTCAGGTGACGCGTCATCGCTCACGATCAGCTGCACGGTGACCGGCCCCTGCTGCGCCTGCAATTGGGCGATCAGCTCCAGAGTCGGCTGGGGGTCACCGTAGTGCGGGATGACGATCGACACCGCGTCGAGATCGGGCGTTACGACCACAACTGCTCCAACTGCCTGGCTCGATGAACGAACGTGTGCTCGGCCAGGGTGCGGTTGCGGGCTCTCTCCCGCAACTGGGCGAAGTCCTGCGGTCGGTCGAGCGCTCGGCGCGCCTGCTCGACCAATTCCTCAAGGCTGTCGAACACCAACACTTCACGTTCTGGCTCGTAGAACGAGCCGATATCGGGGCGGTCGATCAGCTGGACTCCACCGACACCACACGACTCGAAGGTCCGCATGGTCAACCCGTCCTGATCGCCGTGGACGTTGAGCGTCGCCGCCGAGTCCCGCATGATCGCGAGCGCGACGTCACCCGGAACGTCTCGGGCGTTGGGAATTCCACGACCCCGCGCCCGCCAGGTGCGTGCCCTGTCGACTGGGTGGTCAGACCAACCCCGGCCCCAGGCACGAACCGGAACGTCGGCGTCGAGCAAGGCTCCAAGGGCATCGAGCCGGCGTGGCAAGGGAGCCCCGATGAAGTTCACCAAATGCATCGACTGCGACGACATCCCGACCGGTCGTCGATCATCGAAGCCGGTGGGGACGTAAGTCGTCGGGTATCCGGCAGCGGTCAACGCGAGGGCGTCCAACGGGCTGTACGTCGCTAGCGCCGCATGCCGAGCGACCACCTCCCGGTCGAAGCGAGGCGTACGGCGCACCTCGTCGTAGAGCCACAGCGCCGCGCGGCGACCCTCGCCGCCAGCGACACCCCAGAACTCCTCGTCGAAGACATCGCCACGGATGACCAGGACGATGTCTGGCCGATGAGTTCGGACCGCCTCAATGGCCCGCAGCGACATTGCGTCGAGCGACTGATGCAGATCGTCTCCACGGACCCGCGACGGCAGTTCGTGGCGGACCTTGTTCCAGGCCTTCGTCGCCCGAGACCCGACACGGTCGTATTCATGGATCGCGACTTCATAGCCGATTCGTTCGAAGGACTCAGCGATCGAGTGGCCGTAGCCGTGGAAAACCGGCGTGACCAGCAGCAGCCGGGTCATTGTGAACCTCGCAAGACGCGCGCCGGCACTCCGCCGACAACAGCGCCGGTGGGGACGTCCTTCACCACGACGGCCCCTGCAGCGACCGTTGCACCGTCGCCAATCCGTACGCCACCCAGCACCACCACGTTCTGGCCAAGGAAGACGTCGTCGCCGATCGTGACCGCACCTGTTCCCTGGACCGCTTGTCGATCGCCCCGCTGGTGGTCTGTGCTGGTCACCATCACGTTGTCGGCAACCACGACTCGGTTGCCGATCGTCACTGGGTCGATGGAGTGCAAATGGGTTCGATGTCCGAAGTAGCAGTGGTCACCGACGACGAGCCGGCCCGCTGGGCCCTCGGTGGCCAACCAGGCGCCGTCGCGCATGATCACTCCGTCGCCGATGGAGATGCGGTCGACCCCTTGCAGCATCAGGGGCGCGACGATCACCGAATGGCGACCGATGTGATCGAAGGCCGCTCGCTTGATCGGCATTCCGGCCCGGGCAACCCGATAACGCAAGCCGGCCTGCTTCTCCACGAATAACTGGGCGAGCTTCATCGTTTACTCCCTGGGGTAGCGGGATTCAACCGCCACCACTGTCTCGCAACGGGAATCGGCTCGCCCAACCGCATGGAGATCGCCACCGCAAGCGCAAAGAAGGCACCTGCGGTCATGAAGGTCTCGCCCAGCTTCCAGGCACACACCACGACCACCAGTACGGCCGCTTCGGCGGCCAACAACTCGGGCTGGACCGTCGCTCGTTGGCTCAACAGCCCGACCCCGAGCAGCGCGAAGGCACCGATCGTCGCGAACAAGAACGGATATCCGCCCTCGACAAACGCCTGGGCATAGGAGTCATGGAACCAGGCGCGGCGAACTCCACCGAGCAGGACGTAGCCCTCGTTCAGGCCCATACCATGCCACGGAGTCAGATTCATCTTCACCTGGGTCGCAAGGTCGATCTGGTGGCGGAACCAGTCGGTGCTAGTCCGATCGGTATAGACCCCCGACTCAGCAAACTTCGCCTCCACATAGGTCAACAGCCACCACCCACCACCGGCGAACAGCAAACGCAGCAGAGGTCCGACCCGGTTGCGCAGCAGCCACCACGCGACAGCCACCGCGAGCGCTGAGATCGAGGTACGCGAGCCGGTGAGGAAGACGGCCAGGAAAGACCAGCTCAGCCACAGATAGCGCCACCGACCGCGCAGGACGGCCAGCACCAGCAAGCCGAGCAACGCGTAGTACATCCCGGAGACGTTCTTGTCGCCGTACAGCCCGGTCAGATGTGGCGGGTAGTTGTCAGAGGTGAGACCGGCGTAATACGCGGGCACGTTCACCACCGAAGCGAACGCATTGCCAACGATCATGGCCCGGAAGTCGACCCGCCCTTGGACGATCGCGATGAGCATCGCGGACAACAGACAGAACTTCGAGATGCGTTGAGCCCACGGCAGACCGGCCTGCATCGAGACGACAATCAGGAACCCAAAGAGGACCAAGGTGGCCAACAACAACAGGCCGCCCCATCGGATGGTCCGGGTTGGTCGGCGGAAGACGGCGATCCCGATCACTGCCAACGCGATGGGAATACTGCCCGGCACCGTGGCGGTGATCGGATAGTTCACCAACACCATCGACATGCCCAGGATCAGGTCAACGACAGCGAACTGGTCGAGATAGTCACGCAGCCGGGCGGAGGCGCGCTGAATCGCCGCGCCCGCGGTGCTCGCGGTCACGGGTCGGGGCAGCACCGGCGCGGTCATCGGCTACTTCTTTGCCCGCTTCTTGGTGGCTGCGCGGCGGTCGACACGCGACGCGCCAGCCCCGAGCTCGGATTCCTGCACGGCGTCGCTGGCGGCGGCGTAGTAGCTGCGGTACTTCGCGTAGTCCCCCGAGTTGTAGCCGTAGCCGTAGACGACATCGCCCATCCGCTTGGCGGACGCGTTGTTCATCACCGTGCCGAGCAGGGTTGCGCTCGCTTGCTCCAGCAGCCGCGCACTCTGGGCGAGCTGCATCTTGTGGGTGTTGCCCATCCGGGTCACCAAGATGACGCCATCGCTCGATGCCCCGAGCAATGCTGCGTCGGTCACCGCCAGCATCGGCGGTGCATCGAGCAGGACCAGGTGGTCGGTGGCCAGCTGGCGGATCAGTTCACGCATCGCCCGCGAGCCCAACAGCTCCGAGGGATTCGGCGGGGTGCGCCCGGCGGGCAGCAGGAGCAAGTCCGTCACACCGGACTCGATCATTGCCTCATCGACCGGAATGTCTCCCGCGAGAACCTGGGTCAGGCCGACCACTCCATCGACACCGAACTGTTCGTTCTGCGTCGGCAGTCGCAGGTCGCAGTCGATCAGCACCGTGCTCTGACCGGACGACGCCATCAGCCGCGCGAGGTGCGCTGCAACTGTCGATTTGCCGTCACCGGGGGCAGGTGAGGTGACCACGATCGCGCGCGGTGGCGCGTCGATGTTCACGAACCGCAGGTTGGTGCGCAACTGCCGCATCGCTTCGCCGGCTCCCCCGGTGACCAGGGCCCGCTCACCAGTGCCCTTACGCTGCAACTGCTTGGACTGCGGCACCACACCGAGCACCGATCGACCGGTGATTTCCTCTACCTCCTGCTGGGTGCGCACGCGAACGTCGAAGGCCCGTCGCACCAGCGCGACCAAGGCGCCAAGAAGCGCGCCGAAGAGCAGCCCCACGGCGAGGTTTCGTTTGAGGTCGGGCCGCTGCGGAGCGCCCGGCAGAGCGGCCGGCGAATACACCAGCGTGTGGATCCCGGTCAGCTTCTCCAGGGCGGCGTCACTCTGGTCGCCCTGCCCCTGAGTCTTGGCGAAGGTTTCCAGCCGCAGGCCCTCGGACTTGATCGCCAGCAAGGTCGCGTTCGCCAGCGCCTGGGCATCCTTTGCGTTCGCTGCCGAGGCCGTCACCCGGATGAACGGCGCCGAGGCGTCCGATGTTGCGCTGACACTGCCAGTAGCGTTCGGTCGCCCCTGCTGCTTGAGGATCGTCTGGGCGCGGTCGGCCACCTTCGAACTGCCGACCAATCCCGAATACATCGACGCGCGCTGCACCGTCACCGACTGGGCGCTGATCGTGTCGGACTGAGTCAGGCTGTCGCCGCTGACCACGACTGCGGTAGATCCCGCGATGTAGACCGTCGGGCGGGTCATCGTGTACGCGGTTGCAAGGCCAAGGCCCAACAGCGCAAACACCACCACCACGGCTGCGTTGCGGCGCAGAATTCGCACCAGATCGACAATGGTCACTCGGACACTCCTGATCGCTCCAACAGGCCTGCCTCGACGAGTTGCGCCAAGAAGGCGGTCACCTCGTCGAGGATCTCGGCCTGGTCCCACCCGTATTGGCCGGCCAGGCCGGCCGCGACGCTGGTTGCGTCGCTCATCCCCTCAGCGGCCCGCCAGATGAGGAGCGCCGTTTCTGTCATTGCGAAGACTATGCCTCCGCGCACACTCAACGCGTAACTCATTCCGTTTCCGTCGGGGTCGCACCAACTGACGTCGGCTGCTCGTCGCCAACTCATCGGCGTCGCACCCCCTGCCGCAGATTACCGACGGCTGTGACCAGCCGATCGGCGTACGCGCGCAGGTAGTCGGCCCGCGTCGGCTCACCGCCCACCTTCTCGCGCAGCAGGTCCGGGTTGACGGCCAAGAATCCGCGGGCGACCGCACCCTTCTCCCGGATGCCCCGCGCGGCCGACCAGCGACCGTGCCACTCATCCCACCGGTTGACCGACCCTTCCGAGAAGTGTCGCCACAGGACGTAGTCCGGCCGATCCCGGAACTCGTCGAGCTCGTCGACGGCAGCCGCGAACGACACTTCGGCGTCGAGTTGGCCGACTCTGCGGCGCACAGCGCTCCGGTCGGCCGGGCCGGCGTTCACCCAACTCGTGACGAAGTCGGCCTGCCGCTCGCTACCGGTGCGCGCGAAGTGGAGCAACAACACAATCCGCTGGTCGGTGAGGCTGGGCACCGGGCAGGAGACATGGGCGATCTCTTGGGTCTCGCGGTGTTCCCACAGCCGGTCAAACGCGGTCGCCGGAGGCAACCCGAAGCCCGGCCAACGACGGTGCAGATCGAGCAACCCCAGATGATGGTGGCGAAGGTTCATCGCATGGCCGAAGGCAGAACCCTCGGCGAAGCCAGTGACGCGCTGCCACTGCAGTTCCTCAAGCCGAGCCACGAGGCGCCCGACATGAGCCGGTCGGACCAACACGTCGACGTCGACGCTGAGTCGATTGCGTGGATCACCGGCTTCGCTGAGCAAGGGGTGGACCGACTTTCCCTTCACATGCAGGACGTCGGCGCCGACCTCGTCGGCGACGTGTTGCAGGTAACCGTGGGTGAGTTCGACCCTGACCTGCAGCGGAACGTCGGTGCTCTGCCAGGTCATCGCGGATCCTGCCCGGGACATGGCCTAGTCATGACGGCCCGGGCGCGGCCAACACCCCGCTGATCAGCTCAAGGGCCGGAATCAGCTCCGCCCGCATGGCGATATAGGCCTCGATCGGACCGCCGTACGGGTCGGCGAGATCCAGCTCGGTGGCGCCAGTCTGCCCGCGGTGGTCCGACAACGCCCGTACGCGTTCGGGCACCGTCATCGCGTTCCATTCCGTCCCCTGCTCCGCCTGGATCAACTGCGCCATCTCGATGAAGGTGAAGGTGCGGCGCAGCCCACGCGGCCACATCGACAACACCGCGCTGCGGTGGTCAACGGTTGCGGAGAGGACTACGTCGGCGTTAGCGAACAATCGCTCAGTGATCGGTTGCGCCTGATGGTCGTGCAGGTCGAGCCCGTCCTCGGCAGCGACAGCGTGTAGCTCCGGTGGGACCGCAAGCGAGTGATAGGCGGAGGTGCCACCGCTGTCGACGGTCCATTCGGGACCCAGCGACCGCTGCAGGTAAGCACGGGCATAGGCCGAGCGACAGATGTTGCCGGTGCACACCGTGATCAAGCGATATCTCACCCAGGTCCCCCCTGCCGTGTCTTTTGCAGCCGCATGGTGTCGCGGTAACCGTAGTATCCGACACCGCGCATGATCCCACGATTGGGCACAACTCCCCGTAACCATTCAGCCCCCACTACTGGCGAAACTCCCTGCAAACAACGAAAACTCCCGGCCGGCGCCGGGAGTCTTCGTGGAAAGGGAGTGCGTCCGTCAGCGGGTGGACATCGCCTTCTGCAGGTTCTCGTCGATCGCGGCGAGGAACTCCTCGGTGGTCAGGAAGCCTTGGTCGCCACCGACCAACATCGCGAGGTCCTTGGTCATCTTGCCCTCTTCGACGGTCTGGATGCAGACCTGCTCGAGCGTCTCGGCGAACTTCGTCACCTCAGGGGTGCCATCGAGCTCACCGCGCTTGGCGATGCCGCGGGTCCAAGCGAAAATCGACGCGATCGGGTTCGTGGAAGTCGCTTTGCCCTGCTGGTGCTGACGGTAGTGACGGGTCACCGTGCCGTGAGCCGCCTCGGCCTCGACCGTCTTACCGTCGGGGCTCATCAGGACGGAGGTCATCAGGCCCAGCGAGCCAAAGCCCTGCGCCACGATGTCGGACTGGACGTCGCCGTCGTAGTTCTTGCAGGCCCAGACGTAGCCACCCTCCCACTTCAGCGCCGAGGCGACCATGTCGTCGATCAGGCGGTGCTCGTAGGTGAGGCCAAGCTCGTCGAACTGCGCCTTGAACTCGGCATCGAAGATGGCTTGGAAGGTGTCTTTGAACTGACCGTCATAGGCCTTCAGGATGGTGTTCTTCGTCGACAGGTAAACCGGAACCTTGCGCTGCAGGCCGTAGTTCAGCGACGCGCGAGCGAAGTCCTCGATGGACTTGTTGAAGTTGTACATGCCCATTGCGACGCCGCCGTCGTCGCCGAACTCGGCGACCTCCAGCTCGGTGGGCTCGCTGCCGTTGGCCGGGGTGTAGGTGATGGTGACCTTGCCAGCGCCCGGAACCTTGAAGTTCTGCGCTTTGTACTGGTCGCCGTGGGCGTGGCGGCCGATGATGATCGGCTTGGTCCAGCCCGGCACCAGACGCGGGACGTTGCTGATGATGATCGGCTCACGGAAGATCACACCGCCGAGGATGTTGCGGATGGTGCCGTTCGGGCTGCGCCACATCTCCTTCAGGCCGAATTCCTCAACCCGGGCTTCGTCGGGGGTGATGGTGGCGCATTTCACGCCAACGCCGTGTTCCTTGATCGCGTTCGCCGCGTCGACGGTGATCTGGTCGTCGGTGGCGTCGCGCGATTCGATGCCCAGGTCGTAGTACTTCAGATCGACATCGAGATAGGGATGGATCAACCGGTCTTTGATGAACGCCCAGATGATGCGCGTCATCTCGTCACCGTCAAGTTCGACGATGGGGTTTTTGACCTTGATCTTCTCCATGTGTGGTGACTCTCCCTAGGCTCCCGTGATGTGGCGCGTTGGCGCCGCTTCGAGGGTATAGCCCATCCCCAATACCCCGCGAATCGGCCGGGCTGCGATCAGTTGCTGACCGGACTCTCGGTGCTCGTGGGCATCGCGGTATCGGTCGGCTGCGCGGGTGCCGTGTAAGTCGGACTGTATGACGGCACGCGGGTTCGCGTCGAGTGTCGGGTCGAGCTGTAGGAACTGGCCGCGCTACGCGACGAGGAGCTATAGGCCAGCCGGCTCTGGCTCGAAGACTGAGTGGAGGACTGACTGAACGACTGGCTCGAGGACTGCGTCGAGAACGGCTGGCTGCTCGAGGTCGACGACTGCGCCGAACTGGAAGTGGCGGTGGCCGAACCGGCCACCGTCGACACGGTCGCGCTCTCACCGCGAGCCACCCACAGGGAGTGCGCCCAGACCGCGATATCAGCCGGGCCCTGCTTGGCCGATCCGCTGATGCACCCTGGGCCGCTGCCGTCGGCGACGGCGGTGACCTGCACGCCACACGAAGCGGAGGTCGCGGCGTAGAGCGGGTAGTTCTGCGCGCGGCTGCCAGTGGCGATCGCCAAGGCTCCGGGGACGGTCTGCACCGTGGTCCAGTTGGCTCCGGCATCGCGGGTGCGCCGAATGACGCCCTTGTCACACAGGACAGTCGCCCGCTGGTCCGAGTCGACCGCGAGGTCATGAACGCTGCCGCTGGTGCAGGCGGGTTGGGTCGGCTGGCCAGCCCGAAGCAGACGCGCAGCCTGCGACGGATCGACGGACCAAGCCGGCGTCGTGGTGGTGACCTGAGCGCTGTCGTTGCGCAGGGAAACTACGGCCGGCTTGCAGTCAGAACCGAGGCCGCTGAGAAGAACTGCGCCCGAGCTGTCGGTCGTGGCCGAAGTCACCGATCGCAGCGGCGCCTTCGGGCCAGCCGACCAGGTGGCGCCGCCGTCGGTCGTACGAGACACAGTCACCGTGCTCGTACAAGTGTCACCTGCACTGATCCGCCAGGCCTGCTGGGCGTTGATTGGAACGACGATGAGGCGACCTTGCGGCGTGGCCGCTGCGGTCGAGGTCGGTGCTGTCGTGGCAGACGAACTGGTGGTCGTCGCGGTATTGACCGGCAAGGGTGCTGCATCCGTGGACGAACTCGACCGAAGGGCGAGCCCGACGAGCAGCAGATCGACCAAGACAAGCAGACCCAGGGCGAATGGCCACAGGCTTCGGCGCACGACAGGGGTCCCTTCATCGATTCGGCACGGTCCGGGGTAAGTATGCACGCGAAGAGAGCGCCAGGGTCCGGACCTGTCCGATGATCGCCCCTCGCGCGCTGCTACTTTCGTGAGGTACGCAACTTTGTCGTCCTGAGGGGATGAACGTGAGCACCACTCCAGTCAAGGTCGCCGTCACCGGCGCGGCCGGCCAGATCGGCTACAGCCTTCTTTTCCGCATTGCCAGCGGCGCCCTGCTGGGCCCCGACACTCCCGTGCAGCTGCAGCTGCTCGAGGTCACCCCGGCGCTCAAGGCACTCGAGGGTGTCGTCATGGAACTCGACGACGGCGCATTCCCGCTGCTGAGCGGCGTTCAGATCGGCGACGACGCCGAGAAGATGTTCGACGGTGCGAACGTCGCGCTGCTCGTCGGCGCTATGCCCCGCAAGGAAGGCATGGACCGCTCCGACCTGCTGTCGGCCAACGGCAAGATCTTCACCGGCCAGGGCGCTGCGCTGAACAAGTCCGCGGCTGACGACATCAAGGTGCTGGTGACCGGAAACCCGGCCAACACCAACGCGCTGATCGCGATGACGAACGCTCCCGACATCCCGAACGAGCGGTTCAACGCGTTGACCCGTCTCGACCACAACCGGGCCAAGGCGATGCTTGCCAAGAAGCTCGAGGTGTCGGTCTCCGAGGTCAAGAACCTCGCCATCTGGGGTAACCACGACGACTCGATGTACCCCGATCTCTACAACACCACCGTGAACGGCAAGTCCGCGGCGGAGCAGGTCGACGAGGCCTGGATCAAGGACGAGTACATCCCGACCGTGGCCACCCGTGGTGGCGCGATCATCAAGGCCCGTGGTGCATCCTCGGCCGCCTCGGCCGCGTCGGCGACGATCGACCACATGCACGACTGGTTCGTCGGCACCGACGAGATCGTCTCGATGTCGATCCCGTCCGACGGCTCGTACGACGTTCCGGAGGGCATCATCTCCTCCTTCCCTTGCCGGGTGAAGAACGGCAACTACGAAATCGTGCAGGGCTTGGAGCTGAACGCCTTCTCCAAGGAGCGCATCCTTGCTTCGGCCGCCCGCCTTGAGGCGGAGCGCGACCAGGTCAAGGCCCTCGGCCTGATCTGAGTTCACTGACACAGATGAAACGGCGCCACCCCATCGGGGTGGCGCCGTTTCATCTGTAGTGACCTCAGGAAGGCAGTTTGACGATGTAGAACATCGTCGCCACGGCGATGGCCATCAGGAGATACATGACGACGTCCCAGAACCGACGGCGTACGACCAGTCCCCCGGCGTAGTTCTCGGGAAGCGAACCTCGCAGGGCCGCCGCCAGGGCCATCGATCCAGCCAGTAGGTAGCCACCAGCCCGAAAACCGAGGCCGACAGCGACCGCCAACGACACCAGCACGGCCACGAAGACGGCCCACCATGCCGGGCCGAGAGGCGTCTTCCTCACGCGGCGTCGCGCTCCGCGATTGCCACCAGGTTCGACAACAGCATCGCGCGGGTCATCGGGCCGACCCCTCCCGGATTCGGCGTCAACCAGCCGGCAACCCCGGCCACGTCCTGGGCGACGTCACCGGCGATCTTGCCGTCCCGGCGGCTCACCCCGACGTCGAGAACGGCGGCGCCCGGCTTGATCATCTCTGCGGTGATGATGTCGGGCACTCCGGCGGCCGCCACGACGATGTCGGCTTGTCGTACGTGATCGGCAAGGTTACGAGTTCCGGTGTGACACAAGGTGACTGTTGCGTTCTCCGACCTTCGGGTCAGCATCAGGCCGAGCGGTCGACCAACGGTCATCCCGCGACCTACGATCACCGCGTGGGCGCCTTCGATCGGCACCCCGTGGCGCCGCAGCAACTCGATGATCCCCAGCGGGGTGCAGGGCAACGGCCCTGTCTCGTTCATGACCAACTTGCCGAGGTTCATCGGGTGCAGGCCATCGATGTCCTTCACCGGATCGACCCTGGAAAGCAGCGCGAACTCGTCGAGACCGGTCGGCTGCTGCACGATGAAGCCGGTGCAGGCCGGGTCGGCGTTGAGGGCGTCAATGACCTCCTCCACCTGCGCCTGGGAGGCGTCTGCCGGCAGATCGTGGCGCAGACCGCGGATGCCGATCGAGTCGACATCTCGGTGCTTGGCGCCGACGTACCACTGGGAACCGGGGTCGTCGCCGACCAACACCGTTCCCAGCCCTGGAACCACACCCTTGGTCGCCAGGACCGCCACGCGTTCGCGTAACTCCGCCTTGATGGTCGCCAGGGTGGCCTTGCCGTCGAGAACCTTTGCCGTCACGCCTACCCATCCTGCCAGCACCCCGACTGCTCAGTACGGTGAACCCGTGTCCGTCGCTCTTCGCATCGTCCCGTTCACCGATCCAGCCGCGCAGTCGTTGGTCGCCGAACTCGACCAAGATATGCGCCGCCGCTATGGCGAAGGCGACGCAACCGCCGTAGATCCGTCCCAATTCGACTCCCCCACAGGCACCTTCATGGTCCTAGACGACGAAGGCCCGGCGGGCTGCGTCGGCGTACGACCCCTGCCGGGCACCGCGGGCACCTGCGAGATCAAGCGGATGTGGGTGCGGGAGGACCGTCGCCGACGCGGCCACGCACGCCGGCTGTTGGCCGCGGCCGAGCAGTTCGCCCGCTCGGCCGGCCACACCCGGATCGTGCTGGAGACCGGTGAGCTTCAGCCAGAGTCCATGGCTCTCTACGAGGCCTACGGCTTCAGCCGCATTCCGGCGTACGGCTACTACCGCGACGATCCGGAGTGTGTCTGTTACGGACTCGATCTGCCGCCGGAAGACGCGGTCTGAAGCGATGTCAGCCGGCCGTGCGCGGCCGGTTCGCCGCGGCGGCTGCCAAAGCAGCAACCAGCGTGATCAGCAGACCCGCCACCAGTTGGACGCCGACGTCGGGTCTGGCCGATGGGTCCAGCAGATCCAGGCCGAGCGCAGCGAGCAATTGACCGGCTACCGAGGTCAGCCCGAAGACCAACACCCCGACGATCCGCACCGCCCACGCCGTCAGCGCGATGAAGGCGATGCCGAGCAGGCCGCCCGTCCATGCCCACCACGGCGTTCCCGATGGCCAAGTCCACCCATTCGGTGCCGCCGTTCGCACACCGACACTGACGACCACGAGGGTGACGGTCCCGACCAAGAAGTTCTGCCAAGTCGTGGCCATCGGGCTGCGATTAGCCACGCTGACGCGACCGTTGAACGCCTGTTGTACGGCCAACCCGGCGCCTACCAGGAGGCGCAGAGCGCCGGTAGGACGGCAAATCCGCCCTCTCCACGGTGTGCCGTCGCCGACACCACCACCCCGATGACGGCCACTGCGGCGGCGATGGTCCGCGCGGCGGTGACGCGCTGGACACCTGCCGGGCCGAGTCCGAACCGGTCGACAGCGAGCGCATTCAGGGTCTGTCCACCGACGACACCGACCGAGAAGATCGCGACGCCAACCAGCGGCACCGACCAGGCCTGGACCGCGACGAGCAGCCCACCGCAGACACCGCCGAGGCACTGCCACCAGCGCAGTCGGTGGTCGCGCAGAGCGAGGCGGATGTTGCGCGCTCCCTGCCGGAGCCGAGCCGAGAAGGCCAGCGCGACGGTGAGCACCATCAAGCCGGACCCGAAACTCCAGAGGGCTGCAACGAGCGGCTGCCCGGTATGGCCAGCAACGATCCCGTTGAGCCGCGACTGCAGCGCCAACAACGCCCCGCAGACGAACGCTGCGATCAGCGCGATCGAATGCGCCCGCGACCCACCCCTCATCCAGTCACGCGGTCGGCCCGGGTGTAAACGACCATCGAGTCACCGCGCAGGAACCCGACGAGGGTGAGCCCGGAATCCTCGGCGAGCTCGGCGGCAAGGCTCGACGGCGCGGACACCGCGGCCAGCAGCGGAAGGCCGGCCAGCGACGCCTTCTGCACCAGTTCGAAACTCGCCCGCCCCGACACCATCAGCAGCCGGCCGGTCAGCGGAAGATGGCCGTTCTCGAGGGCCCACCCGATGACCTTGTCGACGGCGTTGTGGCGACCGACGTCTTCCCGAGCGACCAACAGCTCACCGGTGCCGCCGTCGAACAGCCCGGCCGCATGCAATCCACCGGTTTGGGCGAATACCCGCTGCGCCCCACGCAACGCCTCGGGCAGCGCGGACAGGCGCTCCGCCGGAACGCGCAGCGCGTCGGCTGTCAGGTCGTACGGGCTGGAGGTGCGGACCGCGTCGATGCTCGCCTTGCCGCAGACCCCGCACGAGGAAGAGGTGTAGACGTTGCGCTGCAGCCCAGGGCCCGGAATCGGCACGCCTTGGGCAAGTTGCAGGTCCAGGACGTTGTAGGTGTTGACTCCGTCTTCGGTGGAACCGGCGCAGTAGCGACCGGTCGCGATGTCATCGCGGGTACGGATCAGCCCCTCGCCGACCAAGAAACCGGCGGCGAGTTCTATGTCATGTCCGGGGGTGCGCATGGTGACGACAAAGGGCCGCCCATTGAGCCGAATCTCCAGCGGCTCCTCGGCGGCGAGTTTGTCCTCACGGACCTGCGGATCCTGACCGACGGTGATCCGGGTGACTTTTCGGCGTACGACGCGTTGACGCATGGGTCCAACCGTAGGCCGCGAAAAAGGTGAAGCGCTCCCTGGTCCGGAGGTTAACTCTCCAGTAGGTTTCGACCCGTGTGGTTTCGATCACACGTTGGTGCTCTTTCCCTCCCCCGCCCCTGAAAGGGATCCCCATGCGTCGCCTCCCCCTCATCCCCGCTGCATTCCTGGCCGCCACTGCGGTCATCGGCACCGCCCCCACCGCCTCAGCAAGCCAGCTGAACTACGTGGCGATGGGCGACAGCTACAGCGCTGGTTCCGGCATCCTCCCCTTGTCGAGCTACACCCCGATCTGCACCCAGACCAGCAAGAACGCGGCCCACGACATCGCCGCAGCCAAGGGCTACGCGCTGACCGACGTCACCTGTGGCGGCGCTCAGACCAAGGACTTCGCCGGCAACCAGTTCGGCATCGTGGCGCCGCAGTACAACGCGCTCTCGGCCAACACCAACCTGGTCACCCTCACCATCGGGGGCAATGACGGGAATGTGTTCGTCAACAACGTGCTGACCTGCGGCTCGCTCGGGATCCTCACCCTGGGCATCGGCAAGCCCTGCACGAACCACTTCGGCACTTCGCAGTTCGACCTCATCAACAACCAGACCTACCCGGCGATCGTGAAGACACTGCAGGGCATCAAGGCCCGCGCCCCGCACGCCCGGATCGCCATCGCCGGCTACCCGCAGCTCCTGCCGCAAGACGGCAGTTCCTGCTACTTGAGCATGCCGATCGCCAAGGGTGATGTTCCCTACCTGAACACCTTGGAGAAGACGCTCAACTCCGCCGTGTCCCGGGCCGCCGCGGCGACCGGTGCGACCTATGTCGACATGTGGGCCCCGAGCCAGGGCCACGACTCCTGCAAGTCCTCCAGCGTTCGCTGGGTCGAGCCGGCGCTGTGGGGCAGCAACTTCGTTCCGGTCCACCCCAACGCGGCTGGCGAAGCGGCCTACGCGAACCGCTACATCGCGACGTTGGGTCTCTGACCAGCGGAGGTTTCGACACGGTCTCGGCTAGCCGAGACCGTGTCGAAACCCGGTGCCCTACAACCGAATTCGTCAGTGCGCGAAGTGACGGGTTCCGGTGAAGTACATCGTCACGCCGGCTTCCTGCGCGGCTGCGATCGCGAGGTCGTCGCGCATCGAACCACCGGGAGCGACAACCGCCTTCACGCCGGCGTCCAGGAGCACCTGCAGACCGTCGGGGAACGGGAAGAACGCGTCGGACGCGGCAACCGAACCGGTCGCGCGGTCGGCACCCGCCCGATTGACCGCGAGGTGACAGGAGTCGACCCGGTTGACCTGGCCCATACCGACGCCGACGGAGGCGCCGTCCTTGGCCAGCAGGATCGCGTTCGACTTCACCGCGCGCACCGCACGCCACGCGAACTGCAGGTCGGCGAGGATCGCTTCATCGGCCGGGGCACCGCTGACCAGCCGCCAGTTCGCCGCGTTGTCGCCACCGGTGATCGCACCGGACTCGTCCTTAACCTCGGCGTCGACCGCGTCGCTCTCCTGCAGCAGCATGCCGCCGGAGATGATGCGCATGTCGCCCACCCGCTGCCGGGCCGCGGCCTTCAGCAGTCGGATGTTCTTCTTGGCGCTCAAAATCTGCAGCGCCTCGGGTTCGAAATCGGGGGCGACAACCACCTCGGTGAAGATGTCCTTCACCCGGTTCGCCATGTCGACCGTGACCGGCCGGTTGGTTGCGATGACCCCACCGAACGCCGACAGCGGGTCGCAGTCGTGGGCCTTGCGGTGAGCGTCGGAGACGTCGGTTCCAACCGCGATGCCACAGGGGTTCGCGTGCTTGATGATCGCGACCGTCGGCAGGTCACCGTGGTCGTACGCAGCACGGTGCGCCGCATCCGCGTCGACATAGTTGTTGAAACTCATCGCCTTGCCGTGCAGCAGTTCGCCCTGCGCGAGTCCCGGGCCGCCGGGCTGGAAACCCTTGTCGTACAAAGCTGCTGACTGGTGCGGGTTCTCCCCGTAGCGCAACGTCTGCTTCTTGTTCCAGGTCGCCCCGATCCAGGCCGGGTAGCCCTCGCCGCCCGAGGTGTCGGTGAGCACACTGCCCATCCAGGAGGCGACGTGCACGTCGTACGTCGCGGTGTGCACGAACGCTTCGGCGGCCAGTCGCTGCCGCTGCGCCAACGTGAAACCGCCGGCCGCTACCGCCTCCAGGACCGCTGCGTACGACGCCGGGTCGGTCACGATCGCGACGCTCGGGTGGTTCTTCGCGGCCGCTCGCACCATCGACGGGCCACCGATGTCGATCTGCTCGACACACTCCTCGACGCTCGCCCCAGACATCACGGTCTCGGTGAACGGGTAGAGGTTGCTGACCACCAGGTCGAACGGCGCGACGTCGAGGTCGGCCAGCTGCTGCAGGTGCTCGGGCTTGCGAGTGTCAGCCAGGATCCCAGCGTGGACCCGCGGGTGCAGGGTCTTGACCCGACCGTCCAGGCACTCGGGGAAACCGGTGAGTTCCTCGACCTTGGTCACTGGCAGGCCGAGCGACTCGATGCGGGCGGCCGAGCCACCGGTGGAGACCAACTCCACCCCGGCGTCGTGCAGGCCACGCACCAGGTCATCGAGGCCGGACTTGTCGTAGACGGAAACGAGGGCACGCTTGATGGGTCGGCGGTCGCCGGACATGGCACTCCTACGGTCGATCGTGGAACGTGGACCCAGGCGATCGATCCACGAGAAGTCACTCCCTGGTGGTTGTCCCACCTGCGCCAGTCGTGTGCGCTCCAATTCTAGCCCGCCGCCGCGACGGCTAGATTCTCCCCCATGGCTGCTCGCGTCGTTGTGCTTCTGTCCGGTTCCGGTTCCCTGCTGCAGGCGTTGCTCGACGCCGCCGTCGACCCGTCGTACGGGGTGCAGATCGTTGCTGTCGGCAGCGACCGCCCTGACGTGTTGGGTCTCGAACGCGCCACTGCTGCAGCGGTTCCCACCTTCACGCTGCGTACGAAGGACTTCGACTCGCGAGCCGACTGGGACCGCGCGCTCACCGAGGCGGTCGCCGCGTACGAACCGGATCTGGTGGTCTCCGCCGGGTTCCTGAAATTGGTCGGGCCGGACTTCCTGGCCACGTTCGGTGGTCGCTACCTCAACAGCCACAACGCACTCCTGCCCAGCTTCCCCGGCATCCACGGCCCGGCCGATGCCCTCGCATACGGCGTACGGCTGGCCGGCGCCACCCTCTTTGTCGTCGACGAAGGGGTCGACACCGGCGCGATCGTCGCCCAGGTCGCCGTTCCGGTCGAAGACGACGACACGGTCGACACCCTCACCGAGCGGATCAAAAGCGCTGAGCGGCCACAACTGGTCGACCACGTCGGTCGGATGGCCCGCGACGGATTCCGGGTCGAGGGACGGCGCGTCCTCATTGGTCGCTGACCGCGTTTTCACTACCGCGGCGATTTTTTTTCTAGTCTCGGAGTGCAGGGGTTGAGCCGGGAGCACGGAGGACAGACATGACCGAAGCGCCCCGCCGTCCCGCTGGCCCTCATGAGTTGGCCGCCCATCAGATGGTGCTTGAGCGCGCCGCACACGCAGTCAGTGGCGTTGCCGAATCGACCGCGACGATGGCGGTGAGCGCCCCCTGTGACGCCGATATCGCGCAGGCGATCGACCAGTTGTCGGCGGTGCTTGCGGGGGTGGGCGACGCTGTCGCCAAGGGTCTGGCCGATCTCGCCACGATCATTGACGACAACCGTTCGGGGCGAGAGGGATGACCGGTGAAGCGATCGCGATCCGGGCGCTGGCGAACGAGATCGTCGACCAAGCCGAAGTACTCGCCAAACAGCGGATGAACGTCCTCACCGCATCGGCCAACGCGATCATCCATCTGCCGACCGGGCCCCTGTCGGAGTTCGCCCGAGCCAGCGCTCTTACTGGCGCCCAACTCGAGGCCTACACCGCGTCGCTGACCACCATCGCTGGTGCGCTGAATGGGTACGCCGCCGCCCTGGAGACCGGCAACGCCGATGCCGTGCAGCGGGCGCGCAATCGGTTCGTCGCGGTCAGCCGAGCCGAGATCACGCTCTGGACCCCGAGCATCGCAGCCGACCGGGCCAAGGCTCGCGCCGCCGAACAAAACGGCTCAGTCACCGCGGCCCCGCCGAGGGTCAACGACGTTCAGATTGCGGACGTGGAGCTGGCCGTCCACGACTGAGGGGGCGTTGGATCCAGCAGTCGACGCAGCAGCGGTCAGGTCAGCGGCGGGTGAGCCGGAAGTGCATCCCCAGGGCCACGATCAGCGCGCCGACCAGCGCCTCAACGCCGACGAACACGATCGACAGAACCGACGGTCCGACGACGCCGAGCTTGCCCGGGCTCATCCCGGCCCGGCTGAGCCACACCAACACCGCGAAGGCCACGGTGAACAGGCCAACGGCCGTGGCCGCCGTACGAACCTTGCTGCCGAGGTGGCTGAGCGTCGCCATCGACGACACCACTCGCCAGCCGATCAGTCCGCCGATCAGAACCGGCAGCAGGACCATCAATCGCAGCCATCCGGGAAGCGGGCCGGCCTCGGGCAGGATCCCGAACAGCGGAATGCTCGGCAGGGTCGCCGGAGTGACGGTGCCGAGCGTCACCTGGCCCGAGCCGAGGGAGACCGCGCCGCCTCCGGTCCAGGCCGAGCCGGAGACGATGACATTCGGCAATGCGGTCAGCTGTCCGAGCCACAGCAGGGCCGTTCCGGAACCACTCACATCAAGCAGCGCGGCGACCTTGCCCATCCGCTCCAGGTGGAACATCAGCGTGCCGAAAATGACGACCGCGCCCACCGAGAGCAAGACGATCAGACCTTCCGCGGCTGGTCGTAGTGCACGGTGAACGCTGCGGTGGACCCGCTCGTCGGCCGCCGTCAGCCACGGCCAGGACTCGCCTTCGCCGTCGCGATAACGCGCCCAGAGCAGCCCAGCCACCGACACCAGCAAAGAACCCGGAACGACTGTCCACAGCCGTACGGGGGCACTGCCGCCCAGCGACGCAGCGCAGACCAGAAGGGTCGCCACGAGGTGGCCACCCACGAACACCAGCGCCGCCTTCTGCTGCAACTCCCCCGGCAGTTCATCGTCGTCGAGCCGTTGCTGCACGGGGCGGTAGGCCCATCGGGTCACCACCACCGCCAGCCCGGTCAGCAGGATCGGAGAGAAGTGAACGGCATCGATGCCGCTGCTGGAAACGCTTACCGAACCGCGCAGGGCCAAGCCGGTCAGGGAGCTGGTGAAGGCGAGGGCATCGGACCACGCCACGGTGGTGCGCGGGTCGAGCGTCCAGGCGAGCAACACCGGCACGAACAGAACAAGAGCGAGCGCCACAAGTCCGACGACGCCGTAGCCGAGGGCCACCAGGTAGGGCGGCACCCCGGTGGAACGGGTCGACCGGTCGGGGGCAGTGCGTTCGAGCAGACTCATCGCTGGCAATGGTGACCGAGCGTTCGGGCGAGGGGGGTCAGGCGCGCCGGTATGTGGTCGGATTCACGGGGCAGAAGCGGTGGGGGAAACGACGAACGCCCCGAGCGGACTCGGGGCGTTCGTCTGTGGCGTGAAGTGACTTCAAGCCACTGTTGTCAGGCCTTGGCCTTCATGACCTCACGCATCAGGTCGGCGGTCTCCGAAGGGGTCTTGCCGACCTTCACGCCGGCTGCCTCGAGGGCTTCCTTCTTGGCGGCCGCTGTTCCGGACGAACCCGAAACGATCGCGCCCGCGTGGCCCATCGTCTTACCTTCGGGGGCGGTGAAGCCCGCGACGTAGCCGACGACCGGCTTGGTGACGTGGTCCTTGATGTAGGCCGCGGCGCGCTCTTCCGCGTCGCCACCGATCTCACCAATCATCACAATCGCGACGGTGTCAGGGTCTGCCTCGAACGCCTCGAGCGCATCGATGTGGGTGGTGCCGATGACCGGGTCACCACCAATACCGATCGCGGTGGAGAAACCGAAGTCCTTGAGTTCGTACATCATCTGGTAGGTCAGGGTGCCGGACTTCGACACCAGACCGATCTTGCCGGGGCCGGCGATGTCCGCCGGGATGATGCCGGCGTTCGACTGGCCGGGGCTGATGATGCCGGGGCAGTTCGGACCGATGATCCGGGTGGTGCCCTTGCCCTTGGCGTAGTTGTAGAACTCCGCGGCGTCCTTCACCGCGATGCCCTCGGTGATGACGACCGCGACCGGGATCTCGGCGTCGATCGCTTCGACGACGGCCGCCTTGGCGAAGGCCGGCGGAACGAAGACGACCGAGACGTTGGCGCCGGTCTCGTCCATGGCTTCCTTGACGGTGCCGTAGACCTTGACCTGCTTGGCGGATCCGTCGGCCAGGGTGAAGTCGACCGTGGTGCCCGCCTTGCGGGGGTTCACGCCACCGACGACGTCGGTGCCCGAGGAGAGCATGCGCGTGGTGTGCTTCATGCCCTCCGAACCGGTCATGCCCTGGACGATGACCTTGGAGTCAGCGTTGAGAAAAATAGACACGAGTGTTGGTTCCTTTTCAGTTCTGGGCAGCGAGCTCGGCGGCCTTGCGGGCGGCGCCGTCCATGGTCTCCTCAACGGTGACCAGGGGGTGGTTGAAGTCGGCCAGGATCTTGCGGCCCTCCTCCACGGCGTTGCCGTCGAGGCGTACGACCAGCGGCTTGGTCGCGCTGTCGCCGAGGGTCTTGAGAGCGCCGACGATGCCGTTGGCAACCGCGTCACAGGCAGTGATGCCGCCGAAGACATTCACGAAAACCGACTTGACCTGCTCGTCGCCCAGGATGACGTCGAGACCGTTGGCCATGACCTCAGCGGAGGCGCCGCCACCAATGTCGAGGAAGTTTGCCGGCTTGGCGACCCCACCGGTGAAGTCCTCACCTGCGTACGCCACGACGTCGAGGGTCGACATGACCAGCCCGGCGCCGTTGCCGATGATGCCGACGTTGCCGTCGAGCTTGACGTAGTTGAGACCCATGGCCTTCGCCTTGGCCTCCAGCGGGTCAGCCGCGGCCTTGTCTTCCAGCGCCTCGTGGTCGGGGTGACGGAAGTCGGCGTTCGCGTCGAGCGACACCTTGCCGTCGAGGGCGACCACGTCGCCGTCCTTGGTCCTCACCAGCGGGTTGACCTCGACCAGGGTCGCGTCTTCGTCGCGGTAGACCTCCCACAGCTTCTGCAGGACGGGAACGATCTTGGCGCCGGTCTCGGCGTCGAAGCGAGCTGCCCCGACGATCTCCTTGGCCTTGGCCTCGTCGATGCCGGTGTTCGGGTCGACCTCGATGCGGGCCAGGGCCTCGGGGCGTTCCACGGCGAGCTGCTCGATCTCCATCCCGCCCTCCTTGGAACACATGGCGAGGTAGCTGCGGTTCGCACGGTCGAGCAGGATCGAGAAGTAGTACTCCTCATCGATCTGGGCGCCCTGGGCGATCATCACGGTGCCCACGGTGTGGCCCTTGATGTCCATACCGAGAATCGCCTCGGCGTGCTGCTGCGCTTCATCGGCGGTCTTGGCGACCTTGACGCCGCCAGCCTTGCCGCGACCTCCGGCCTTGACTTGAGCCTTGACGACGGTCACGCCGCCGGACTTGGCACCGATCTCCTCGGCGGCTGCCTTGGCGTCGGCCGGGGTGGTCGCGATCTTGCCGGCCAGCACGGGTACACCGTGTGCCTCGAACATGTCGCGCGCTTGGTACTCGAAAAGATCCACGCGGAATCCGTCCTTGCTGTGAGGTTGGAATTTTCCGTTTGCGACTTTAGTCCTGCGCTGCGGACAGTCCCACGTGGGTGCGGGTCCACTGCACGATGTCCATCGTCGTGGCCCCCGGAGTGAACACCGTTGCAACGCCCATCGCGCGCAACGTGGGGATGTCTTCGGCCGGGATGATGCCGCCACCGAAGACGACGATGTCGTCAGCGTCCTTGTCGCGCAACGTTTTCAGCACCTGCTCGAAAAGCGTCAGGTGAGCGCCGGACAGAACCGACATGCCGATCGCGTCGACGTCCTCCTGGATGGCTGCCTCCACGATCTGCGCGGGCGTCTGATGCAGACCGGTGTAGACGACCTCCATGCCGGCATCGCGCAGAGCTCGCGCGACGACCTTTGCACCACGATCGTGGCCGTCCAATCCGGGCTTGGCGACGAGGATTCGCAGCGGGACCTCGGGGGCAGGTGTGGTCATGGCAACAGGGTACGACCCCGCCCACCGCCGCTGTTATGCACAGGTTCGCGACCGCACCGACAAAGGTCACGGGAAGATCACGGTAAGGTTCTCAGTCACCATCACCGACCCCAGGCAGGACCCGCAGTGGCTCGTTACCAACCTCGCCATAGCCCCGCACCGTCAGCGACGCGCCGGGGCAGGTTCGCCATTCCGGTGACTGCGCTCGTGGCCAGCGCGGTCGCCTGGGGCAGCATCGCCGGGGCCGACGGCTCATCGGCCGACGACGCCGCGGCCGAGGCTCGTCCGGCAAGCGTGATCGACCGAGTGCCCGAGCGCTCAGCATCGAACGGGGTCTCGCGCTCAAGCCTGCGGGAGTCCGCCGCGATGACCGCCAAGGTGCAGGCGGCGACGAAGTCCCGCGCCGCCGCGCTCGCCGCCGCAACCTCGCAGGCCGCTGCCACGCGTACCCTCACCGAACAACGAGCAAACGCCCTCCGGTCGCTGACCACGTCGACCCCGGCTGCGCCGTACGCCGCGGCCTCCCCGTCGGCCGGGGCGGCCTCTGCCCCAGCGCCGTCCGCGGCTGCGACCCGCGCCACAGGCCCTCTGCCGAGCAGCGGCTTCACCTGCCCGATCGCCGGCTGCGGCGGCCACTTCACCTCTGGCTTCGGCCACCGCGCCTCGCCCGGCGGCATTGGCTCCACGAATCACCAGGGCATCGACCTCTCGACCCCGATCGGGACCCCGCTGCGCGCATTGCATGGCGGAACGGTCACCGCGGTCGGTTGGTACGGCGGTCAGGGCAAGCGAATCAATGTCGACATCGGTGGTGGCGTGACCATCGTCTACGCCCACCTGTCGGGTTGGGCAGTCACCGTCGGCCAGCATCTCGAGGTGGGGCAGCTAGTCGCATTCTCGGGCAACACCGGCAACTCGACCGGTCCCCACCTGCACCTTGAGGTTCACCTCTGGAGTGTGCCGGTCAACCCCATCGGGTGGCTGCACACCCGCGGGATCATGTTCTGAGCGCGGTCCACCGAGTTGAGCCGCTGAACTGAGCCGCTGAACTGAGCCGCTCGGGCTCAGATCTTCTCGACTCGGCCGTAGCGCAGCGCGATCCGCTTGATCCCGAGTTCGCCACCGAAGTCGATGTGGGCGATTGCCTTCTCGCCCGCGCCCTCCAGCCGCACCACGGTTCCGAGCCCGAACGAGTCGCTGGTGACCCGGTCGCCCGCGTCGAGCGAGGGCACCACGTGGTTTCCGGGTGACCTCACCCCCGGTCGGGCCGCAAGCCGCGCGATCGCCGGGGTCGACGAGGGCCGCATCGAGGTCGTGGTGACCCGCTCCCAGTTGAGCAGGTGGCTCGGAATCTCGTCGAGGAAGCGCGAGGGCGGGTTGTATTGCGGTGCGCCCCAAGCTGATCGGACCTCTGCGCGGGAGAGGTGCAGGCGCTCGCGCGCTCGGGTGATGCCGACATAGGCCAGTCGGCGCTCCTCCTCGAGTTCCTTCGGATCGCCCAGCGCTCGCACGTGGGGGAAGGTGCCATCCTCCATGCCGGTCAGGAACACCACCGGGAACTCCAACCCCTTGGCGGTGTGGAGGGTCATCAGGGTGACAACACCCTTGTCGTTCTCGTCGCCCTCCGGAATCTCGTCGGCATCGGCGACGAGTGACACCTGTTCGAGGAAGTCTTCCAGCGGCCCGTCGGGGAACTGCTGGTCGAACTCGCGGGCCACGGCGACCAGCTCGGCGAGGTTCTCCACTCGGGTCTCGTCTTGCGGATCGAGGCTGGCCCGCAGTTCGGTGAGGTAGCCGGACTGGTCGAGGATCGCCTCCATGAGATCGCCGACCCCGCCGTCGGTGTCGCGCACCACGCGCAGCGACTCGAGCAGGCTGGTGAATCCCTTGATCGCCGTCAGCGATCGGGTGGCGATACCCGGCGCGTCTTCGGCCCGGCCCAAAGCAGCCACGAACGGGATCCGTTCCCGGTCGGCGAGCGCCGAGACGCAGGCTTCTGCGCGGTCGCCGATCCCGCGCTTGGGCACGTTGAGGATGCGCCGCAGGTTGACGGTGTCTGCCGGGTTGGACACGACCCGCAGGTAGGCGAGCGCGTCCTTGATCTCCCGTCGTTCGTAGAAGCGGGTTCCGCCGACGACCTTGTAAGGCAGCCCCACTCGTACGAAGACTTCCTCCAGCGCGCGGGACTGGGCATTGGTGCGGTAGAAGACCGCAACATCACCCGGCTTGACCCCGTGGTGGTCGGTCAGCTGGTCGATGGTGCGCGCGACGAACGCGGCCTCGTCGTGTTCGGAATCGGCGACATAGCCGACGATCTGCTCTCCGTCGCCGGAGTCGGTCCAGAGCTTCTTCTCGCGCCGCTCGGAGTTCTTGGCGATCACGGCGTTGGCCGCCTGCAGGATCGTCTGCGTGGAGCGGTAGTTCTGCTCCAACAAGATGGTTCGAGCGTTCGGATAATCCTGCTCGAACTCCACGATGTTGCGGATCGTGGCCCCGCGGAAGGCGTAGATCGACTGGTCGGCGTCACCGACGACGCAGAGTTCAGCCGGCGGCACCTGGCCCACTGCTGGATCGGCAGTGCCGGTTCCCACCAGTTCCTTCACCAATTGATATTGGGCGTGGTTGGTGTCCTGGTATTCGTCGACCATCACGTGGCGGAAGCGCCGGTGGTAGTGCTCGGCGACATCAGGGAACGCCTGGAGCAGGTGGGTGGTGGTCATGATCAGGTCGTCGAAGTCGAGCGCATTCGCCTGCCGCAGCCGGCGTTGGTATTCGGTGTAGGCCTGAGCCAGAACCGAATCCTGCGGGTTGTCGCCCGCTCGGCCCGCGAAGGTTTCCTCGTCGATCAGGTCGTTCTTCAGGTTGCTCACCTGGTGACTGAACGATCGCGGCGGGTAGCGCTTGGCGTCCAGATCAAGATCGCGCATGACCATCGCCATCAATCGCTGCGAGTCGGCCGCGTCGTAGATCGAGAAGCTCGACTTCATGCCGACCTTGGTCGCCTCGCGGCGCAGGATCCGCACACACGCGGAGTGGAAGGTCGAGACCCACATCGACCGGGCGGCCGGGCCGACGAGCGCCTCGACCCGCTCGCGCATTTCGGCCGCGGCCTTGTTGGTGAAGGTGATCGCCAGAATCTGCCCTGGTTGGACTCCGCGGGCGCCCATCAGATGGGCGATTCGGTGGGTCAATACCCGGGTCTTGCCCGACCCGGCGCCGGCGACGATCAAGAGTGGTGAGCCAGAGTGCAGCACCGCCTCCCGCTGCTGGGGGTTCAGCCCTTCCAGCAGCGATTCCGGGTCGCGCATGCTCGGCCGACGCCGCCCCTGCGACTGCGGTGGGGCGTCGCCGAGGCTCGCCCAGGTCGGCACTCCGTGGGCATCGACAAACCGCGGATCCGCGCCCTTGGGCGCGCGATGCGGGTCGGCGGAATCAGCGGGGAGGCCGGGCAAGGGAAGGTCGTCGAAAAGGCTGCTCATCTCACCGGCAAGGGTACGTCGGACCACCGACAGCGCTCAGCGCGCGTCGTAACGCTCCTGCGCTGCGACCACCGCATCGACGTTGTGCTCGGCCCAACGACGCATTGCTTGGACCGGCGCGGTCAGCGAGCGCCCGAGGTCGGTGAGTTCGTAGTCGACCCGCGGCGGCACCTGCGCATGGACGGTACGGGTCAGCAAACCATCGCGCTCCAGCGACCGAAGCGTCTGGGTAAGGACCTTCGGCGTCAGAGTTCCGACCGCCTTGCGCAGCTCGACGAACCGCAGTGGGCCACCGGCCAGCGCCTCGATCACCAGCGGCGTCCACCGCTCGCCCATCCGGCGCAATACGACCCGAGAGGGGCAGGCCGGGTCCATCACGTCCGCTGCGCGGTCAATAGTATCCATTGGGTACTCATGTTCCGTTGAAGATATCGCTATCTAAAATATACCTTTACCGTGTCCGCCACACACGCGCGATGACCACACCACGCTGACGGACAAACTTCCCCGGAAGGACACCCCTATGAAGCTTCTCGTTCTCGGCGGCACCGGCATGGTCGGTCAGGACATCGCCCGCGAGGCCACCCGCCGCGGCCACGACGTGACTGTCGGATCACGCTCAGGCAAGACCGTCGACGGACTCCCGTCAGTCACCCTCGACCTGCAGGACACAGACGCCTTGGTCAAGGCGGCGGCAGGGGCCGACGCCCTCGTTATCGCGGTTCCGTCGGACCGTACGGGCGGCTCAACCCAGCCGACGATCGACGCGCACCAGGCGCTCATCGCCGCTGCACCGCAGACCCGTCTGTTCGTCGTCGGTGGAGCCGGCGCCCTGAGCGTCGGTGACCAACTGCTGAAGGACACTGAGGGCTTCCCGGACGCCTACCTGGCCGAGGGCACCGCCTTCACCAAGGTGCTCGCCCTCTATCGCGCCAGCGAGGGGCTCGACTGGACGATGCTCGCGCCCTCCCCGATGATCGCGCCCGGCCCGGCCGGCGACGTTGTGCTCGGCACCGACAGCCCGGTCGGCGACTCGGTCACCACCGGAACCTTCGCGGTCGCCACCGTCGACGAGTTGGAGAAGCCGGCCTACCGCGGCCGCCGTTTCACCGTCGCCGACAAGGCCTGACCGGAACCCCTTCGCAAACGCTGCACTCGTGCAGCGTTTGCGGGGTGGGTGCGGTCGGGCGGCCAGCGGTCGGCCGGCCGCCAGAAATCGGGATGCCGACCGTCGATACTTGGCGCTACCTTCGCGGGCATGATCACGCTCGCCGACCCCTCCCCCGAACTGCGTGCCTCGTGGTTCGAGTCCATGCTCGAGTTCGACCCGGGTCACATCCCTGGCTACAGCCTGTTCGGGTTCAGCTCAGCCGACCTCGGCAGCGATGTCGCGTTCTCCGATTGGCTGCGAACCCAGCGCCGCAACGTCACCACGCCGGCAGAGGGTTTCGTGCGCTGCAACACCTACTGGATCGTGGACAGCGGCGCGCCGGGTCGAGTGCTCGGCAGCTTGAGCCTGCGTCACGAACTGAACGCGAGCCTGCTCGAGGAGGGCGGCCACATCGGCTACTCCGTGCGGCCCTCGGCGCGCCGCCGTGGAGTGGCGACCGGCGCCCTGGAGGCCGCCCTCGAGAAGTGTCGAGCCCTCTCGATTGATCGAGCGTTGGTCACCTGTGACGACGACAACGTGGCCTCCGCTGCGACTATCGAGCGGTGCGGTGGGGTGCTGGAGGATCTGCGCAGCGGCAAGCGGCGCTACTGGATCGCGCTCTAGCAGCGGTTGACCGAACTCCGCTGCACTCGGGAATGATGACGTGATGGCTTCTGATGACCTTCACGCCGCCCTGCTTCGGCAGCAACGGAACTCCCGCGCACCATCGATCGCCTGCGCGCTGCTGCGCGGTGGCGAGGTGGTCGAGTCTGGGGCCGTCGGTCACCTCGACGGCCGCTCCGGCGGCCCGGTCGCCGACGTCGACACCGTCTACCGAATCGGCTCCATCACCAAGACGTTCGTGGCCGCGGCGGTGCTGCAACTGGCCGGTGAGGGGCAGGTGGACCTGGACCAGCCGGTCGCTGAGCTGCTGCCGGAACTGCAGGAACCACTGCGGAACACCTCGGTCCGCGCGCTGCTGAACCACTCCTCCGGCCTACTTGCCGAGACCGACGGCTCCTGGTGGGAGCGCTCCCCCGGCCGCACCTGGGACGAGCTGCGGCCGAGCATCCGGCGCAACCCCGATCTGATCGGTCGCTTCCACTACTCCAACGTCGGCTACGCGGTGCTCGGCGAAGTCGTTGCGCGCCAGCGAAACTCGACCTGGTTCGAAGCCATTGACCAGAAGATCCTGCGTCCGCTCGGCATGGACAGCACCAGCGCAACGCGACCATCGCACGCCGCCCCCGGTCTCGCCGTGCACCCGTACGCCGATCTGCTGCATGCGGAGGAGGTGCAGCAGACGCAGGCGATGGCGCCGGCCGGTGAACTGTGGTCGACCATCGGCGACTTGGCCCGCTGGGCCCGGTTCCTCGCCCGCGGCGACGAACGGGTGCTCCCGGACCGACTGCTGCGGCTGATGCGCAGTCCGACCGTCGTGGACCACAACGGTCCCGGCAGCGCGTGGACCCGCTCGTACGGGCTCGGGCTCGACGTTCACGTCGTCGAGGGCGCCACGTACGTCGGTCACGGCGGCTCGATGCCGGGCTACCTCGCGGCGGTGCGGGTCGACCCCGAGACCGGTGATGGCTTCGCGCTGCTGTCCAACACGACCGGAGGGCTCGACCTCGACCTCGGCTACGACCTCCCCACTACCCCCGTAGTAAAGGATTCTGGTCGCTATAACGACCAGAATCCGTGGGTGGCCGGCCCTCCAGTCCCTGTCGAACTCACCGGCAGTTGGATGTGGGGACCGCGCCCGAACATCCTTCGCTTCGAGGGCGACCTACTACTGCTCGCCCCGGTCGGCGGCGGCCGTGCTTCCCGCTTCGAATCGCGCGGTCCGAACCTTTGGGTCGGTCTCGACGGCTACTACGCCGGCGAAAATCTCACCGCGGGCGACAACTTCCTCGACGTGGGCAGCTTCCGCTTCACCCGCACGCCGTACGACCCCGCGGGCGACGTGCCGGGCGGGGTGGATTCCGCCGGGTGGCACTGACCGTACGATCAAACCTGGACCAAGCAAGGAGACCAAGGAGACCCGAGCATGTTGCATTCCGTCGAGACCTGGCTGCTCGGCGTGCCACCGTTGCTGGTCTACCTGTTGGTCGGTGGTGTCGTCGGGTTGGAAAGTCTCGGCATCCCCTTGCCCGGCGAAGTCGTGCTGGTGGCGGCCGCGATCATGTCGGCCCATTCCGGCTCGGACGTCAGCCCACTGGGCATCGCGATCGCCGCTGTGCTGGGCGCCTCGATCGGTGACTCCATCGGCTACGGCGTGGGCCATCGCTACGGCGATCGGCTCTTCACCCGGCTTGGCAGACGGTTCCCACACCACTTCAACGAAGACACCATCGACTACGCCGCCCATCTGTTCAAGCGTTACGGGATGGTCACCGTGTTCGTCGGCCGGTTCATCGCGTTGCTCCGTGTTTTCGCCGGTCCGCTGTCGGGAACGCTCAAGATGCACTACCCGCGCTTCCTTGTCGCGAACGTGTCAGGCGCCATCGTGTGGGGCGCCGGCACCACCTACGCCGTCTTCTACCTGGGCAAGGCCGCCGAGATCTACCTGCAACGGTTCTCGTACGTCGCGCTCGCCATCGCGGTCGCGGTCGGCATCGGGTTCTCGACGGTGTTGCGCAAGCGGCTGGAGCGAAACATTGCCGCGTTCGCCCGCGAACGCCACGAAAACCAAGCCCTGGTCAGCGAGTCGGAACTGCCCGACCCGAGCTGACCTCGTCGGCGGTGAGCGCTCGCGCGAACCCCGCCGGCACCAGTACGTCGTCGCGACCGATGTCGTGGACGTCGCTGCGACCGATGGCCGTCATCGTCGAGTCGATGCCCCCGCGAATCACGTCGAGCACGTTCTCGACGCCGGCTTGGCCACCCGCGCCCAGGCCCCACAGGTAGGCGCGCCCGATCAGCGTCGCCTTCGCGCCCAGCGCGAGCGCCTTGACCACGTCGCTGCCGCGGCGCACCCCGCCGTCCAGCGCGACGTCGATCTGCTCCCCCACCCGCGCGGCGATCGCCTCGAGGGACCGAATCGACGCCGGGGTGCCGTCGAGGTTGTTGCCGCCGTGGTTGGACACCGAGATGCCGCTGACCCCCGCGTCGACCGCGCGGAGGGCGTCGTCGACCCTGCTGACGCCCTTGAGCACGAACGTGCCACCCCACTGCTGCACCATCCATGCGATGTCGTCCCAGCTGGGCGGCGGGGTCTGCATCCACTCGTAGTAGGCCTCGAAGAAGCCGGGCGCCGGCTTGCCGGGGTCGGTCAGGTTGGGCGCCGACAACTCCGGCGGCCTCCCCGTACGGGCGAACTGGGCGAACCACCGCGGCCGGACCAGCGCCTCAGGGGCGCGGGTGACCATCGTGCGCAGGTCCATCGCCTGCGGGATGATCGGACTGCCCCAGTCGCGGCCGTTGGAGAACGACCAGTCGGTGGTGGCGATCAGCCCGACGGCGCCGGCCGCCCGGGCCCGCTCCATCCGGCGCGCCATCGTGTCACGGTCGCCCATCCAGTACATCTGGAAGAAGGTCTGCGGGTTGGCCGCGACGACCTCCTCGATCGGCTTGCTGGCGAACGAGGAGAGCCCCATCGCCACGCCGCGGGCGGCGGCGGCCCGAGCGACCGCGACCTCCCCGTCCGGGTGCACAGCCTGGACGCCGGTGGGCGAGATCATCACCGGCATCGACACCGATTGGCCGAAGACCTCCGTCGCCAGGCTCCGTTCGGCCGGTGCGCCCACGACGTGCGGAGCGAAGCCGAGCTCGGCGAAGGCAGCCATGTTGTCGGCGTACGTGAGGCCCTTCTCGCTTCCCGCCAGCAACGCCTTGTAGACCGACTTCGGCAGCCTTCTGCGCGCCCGTTCCTGGGCGACGGCGACCGTCTCGAACCATGTGTGTTGACCCATCACAGGTCTCCCTTCGTTGTGTGCTGTCGTCGTATCCCGGCCGGCAGCAGCGGGCCGAGGGTGCGCGATCGCGCGGCGCCCCACCAGACGCCCGCGCCGTACGCGAAGTCGTCGAGGCGGCGGGCTATCAGGTGGCGCGGCAGGTCGAGGGTGCTGCCCGTACGACGCCGGTCGACGACTGCGTCGGTGACCGCGGCGAGCGCCCACCATCCGCGCAGTCGCCGGGAGGAACAGGCTCCGACCACGGCGATCGGCCAGTGGTGGCGGTTCAGCGAGGCGCCCAGCTGCGCGGTGGTGGCCACCAGGCTCATCGCGGTCAGGGAGGCGGCGGCCGCCGGGTCGCCGGTGCGGCGCAGCCGGCGCGCGGTGATCGCCAGCTGCGCCGTGGCCGTCGCCACGCCGAGTGCGATCCCGGCGCGGGTCAGCGTCGCCGCCGACAGGACCGCGACCGTGGGCAGCGGGGCGAGCCGCAGCGGGGCCACGAGGTCACCGTGCCGCTGCGCGAGCGGGGCGGCGCCGGTGCCGTAGAACGCCTTGCGGGTCACCCACTCCCCCAGCCGCACACGGTGCTCGTGCCGCACCCGCGCGGCCGGTTGGTAGCGCACGCTCCAGCCCTCGGCGTGCAGCCGCCAGACCAGGTCGACGTCCTCGGCCACCCGCATCGTGGCGTCGAAGCCATCGCCGAGCGCGGACCGGCGGGCCACCAGGGTTGCGCTGGGGACGTAAGACAGCCGGGTGCCGGGCGCGACGCGTCCGGCGGTAAGGCCGAGGTCGAGCGAGGAGTGCGCGTCCTCGTACCGCGCGATCCAGCCGGGCTCCTCGACCGGCAGCGCCATCACCCGCGGGGCAGCGATCGCCACCGCCGGATCCTGTAGCTCTCTGACCAGCACAGCCAGCGCGTCTGGGTCGGGCACCACGTCCGAGTCGATGAAAGCGACGTACGGGGTACGCGCAGCGCGCAGCCCAGCGTTGCGCGCGGCGGCCGGACCCTGCGAGACCTCGTGGCGGACCAGCCGGGTGTGCCACTCCTGCGCGATGGTGCGCATCGCCGAGGCATCGCGCGAACCGTCGTCGACCACGACCACCTCGCCGACATCGGGCAGCACGGCTAGCAGCCGGACCAGCGCCGTACGCCGGTCGCGGACCGGGATCACGACGGTCACCTCGCTGAGGTGGACGTCGCCGCCGGTGTCCCACACCGCGTCGGCCAGCCCGCGGTCGACCAGTGCGCGGGCCAGAGCCGCGGTCACCCGGTCGGTGACCAGCAGGTCGTTGCCCTCGGCGAGCAACTCGCGGGCCTTCGATCGCAACCGCACCATCGCGCCGCTGCGGGTGCAGAAGAGCACGTCGCCGCCGTGACAGCGGGTGACGCTGGGAGTCAGCCGCACCCGCAAACCGGTGGGCAGCGCCGTGGTCGACGGACCGCTCATCGCATCCCCGCCGATGCGTCCAACACGCTGCCGTGCACCGCGGGGCCGAGGGTGCACGCCGCCTCCGCGACCGCGGCGATGTCGTCGGCCCGCAGCGGACGACCGGTAGTCATGCCCCGGGCCAGCTCGGACACGTCGGGCAGGTCGTAGATCCGCGCGGTGGCGGCGAGCATGTCGGTGTCGGTCGAGCCGGGCGAGACGCCGGTCACGGTGATCCCGCGACCGTGCAGGTCGGCCGCTAGTCCGCGGACCAGACCGACCACGGCGTGCTTGACGACGCAGTACGCGCTGAGGTGCCACAGGCCGCGGTGGCCCGCCGCTGAGGCGACGGCGCAGAAGGCTGGCTGCTCGCCGGCGTCGGCCGCGGCCAGCAGGTGCGGCACCGTCACGCTCGCGGTGTTCCACACCCCCCCGACATCGGTGCGCCACAGCCGGTCGAGCAGTTCGGGATCGGTCTGCCACTGGTCGTCACCACCGTCGATGACCGCCGCGGCCGCCACCACGGCGACCAGCGGACCATGCCGGCCGACCACGCAGTCGACGGCGGTCCGCAAGCCGGACAGGTCGCGGACGTCGACGACCGCGCCGATCACCGCGTTCGGGTGAGCGTCGACGACGGCGTCGAGGTCGTCGGTGGTCGACTGCGCGGAGCCCGGTTCCGCATCGCCGAGACAGCCGTCGATCGCGAGCACGGTCCACCCGCGCTCGGCGAACCGAGCGACCGTGGCGGCGCCGACCCCGCGGGCCGCGCCGGTGACCACTGCGAGTGTCATGCCACCGGCCCCGCACTAGCGAGCATTCCGTCACCGTCGACGTTCACCGTGCGCAGCCGCCGGACGATCTCGTCCACGACGCCGTCCAGCAGCTGGGCGCCGTCGGTGGCACAGGCGTGACGCGGGTCGCCCAGCACCCCGGTCGGCGACACCGCCCGTACGCCCTCGCGCCGCAGCCGTTCCAACAGCTCGGGCAGCGGTTCGGTGCGACCGGCCTGCGCCCGGTCCATCGCCACTTGGTCGGGGCGCAGGGCCAGCATCATCGCGGTCTCCGTACGGCCGGCGTGGGCGTCGCCGCCGGACGGTCCGGCCGGCACCCAAGCCACCGATCGCCCCTCGCTGCGCAGCAGCCGTACGGCGGAGCGCACGGCCTCGACGTTGCCTCCGTGACCGTTGACCAGCACGGTCGCGCCGGCCCACCGCGAGGCCGAGCGGACGAGTTCGACCAGCAATCCCCGCAGCGCGTCGGTGCCGATCGAGATGGTGCCCGCGAAGTCCTCGTGCTCGCCCGAGGACCCGTAGTCGATCCCGGGCGCCACCACGACGCACTCCCCCGCCGCGGTGAGCCGGGCACCGACCCTCGAGGCGACGGTGCGGGCCACCAGGCTGTCGGTGCCGCAGGGCAGGTGCGGCCCGTGTTGTTCGGTGGACCCGACCGGCACCAGCAACCAGGGGCGATCGAGATCGTCGACCCGGGTGGAGCTGATCGCCTCCAGTCGCAGGGCCGGTCGGGTCGCGGTCACGGCGTCATCAGCTCCGGCATCAACTCCGAGACGGGGTTCTCGTCGCACGCCGAACGCGGTGGCCGGCGGGCGATCGTCACCGGCACCGGCGCGTTGCGCACCGGGTTCTTGTGGGAGTGGTCGCCTGAGGGGGCCGGGCGCTCCTCGCCAGGGTTGCCGGCGTTGCCCTTGACACACTCCGGGTCCGGACCGTCCAGCGGCAGGCCGGTGAAGAACTTGGCCGCCATGCAGCCGCCGCGGCAGGTGTCGTATGCAGAGCACGACGCGCACGCGCCGCCGCCCGACGGCTCGCGCAGCTGCCGGAAGAGCGGAGCGTCGGTCCACACATTGTCGAACCCGCCCTCGCGCACGTTTCCGGCCTTGAACCGGTCGTGGATCGCGAACGGGCAGGCGTAGACGTCGCCGATCGGATCCACCAGGCAGACCACCCGGCCGGCGCCGCACAGGTTCAGGCCGGGCAGCGCCTCGCCGTATGCGGAAAGGTGGAAGAAGGAGTCACCGGTGAGCACGTCCTCGCCGTTGGCAACCAGCCAGTCGTACAGCTGCCGCTGTTGGTGCGGCAACGGGTGCAGTTCGTCCCAGATGTCCGCGCCGCGGCCGGAGGGACGCAGCCGGGTCAGGCGCAGCTGGGCGCCGTAACGGTCCGCGATCGCCTTGAACTCGTCGAGCTGGTCGATATTGGTGCGGGTGCAGACGACCGAGATCTTCATGTCCTTCATCCCGGCGTCGGCCAGGTTCTGCAGCGCCCGCAAACAGGCGTCGTACGTTCCCGCGCCACGGATCGAATCGTTCACCTCCGCGGTCGCGCCGTCCAGCGACAACTGCACATCGATGTAGTCCGAGGAGGCGAGGTAGCGAGCTCGCTTGGGCGTGATCCGGAACCCGTTGGTCGAGAACTTCACCCCGACCTGGTGGTCGACGGCGTACTGCACCAGCTCCCAGAAGTCGCTGCGCACCGTCGGCTCGCCGCCGCCGATGTTCACGTAGAAGATCTGCATCCGCTGGAAGGTGTCGATCAGCGCCTTGCACTCGGCGGTGCTCAGCTCGCGCGGGTCGCGCCGGCCGCTCGAGGAGAGGCAGTGCACGCAGGACAGGTTGCAGGCGTACGTCAGCTCCCAGGTCAGGCAGATCGGGGCATCCAGGCCGTGCTCGAACTGGTCGACGAGCCGGCCCACGGGCTGGGCCGGTCGTTGTGCTACTGCAGTCATCACAGACTCCCTTGGCTAATCAGCATTCCGCGGTCCGCCAGCGTGCGCAGCGCGGACTCGTACTGCGGCCACTGCTCGGCCGGCACCCCGGCCGTCTCGAGCGCCGCCGCCACGTCATCGCTCTCGCGCAGCGACTCCACCACGGTGACCAACTGCGGCGACTTCAGGAAGCTCAGCCGGCGGGTGGTGAAGTCGTACGCGAGGGCGCCGAACGGCTCGGGCCGCAACGCGACCGAACCGCTCAGCGCCCATCGCTCGTGCAGCATCAGTAGACGCCGCACATTCCGTCGATGGAGACGTCCTCGACGAGGCTGTCCTCGAGGAGCGTCGCGGCCGTCTGGGCCGCCGTCGCTTCGTCGGACTGCTCGATCTCTTCGGTCATGACGATCGCCTTCCGCAGACTGTGCACACCGGGCGGTGCGCCGTGACACGACGCTAGAACCGCCTGTGGCACAAGCGAACCCGCGAACAGGGCAGGCCGACCTGGCCGTTCGGGCAGGTGCCGGTACAGGTGCTCTGACCCCACCTGCCCGAACGGACAGGTGGGTGACCGGTCGAGCGGTCAGGTCCCCACCCGGCGACTGCGGCCAGTCTTCGCGTCCTCGTCTATCGCGCCGGCGGCCGGCGGCCTAGCGTCCGTGCCGTCCACTGCCGACAAGGAGGTCGCCCATGCAGGTCGACGAGTTGCTGAAACCGTTCCCAATCAAGGAGTTCCACCCGTTCCCACGGGCACTCATGGGCCCCGGTGCCCACGAGATGATTGGGCCCGAGGCCCTGAAGATGGGTTTCAAGAAGACGTTGGTCATGACCTCAGGTCTGCGAGGCACGGACATCGTGCACAAGATCGTGGAGTCGATGAAGTACCACGGCCTGGAAGTCGTGGTCTACGACAAGGTCGAGTCCAACCCCAAGGATTACAACGTCATGGACGCCGTGGCGCTGTACCAGGAGAACAAGTGCGACTCGTTCGTTTCCATCGGCGGCGGGTCGAGCCATGACGCCTGCAAGGGCGCCCGCATCTCGGTCGCCCACGACGGACGCAGCGTCAACGAGTTCGAGGGCTTCAACATGTCCGAGAACCCGAACAACCCGCCGCACATCGCGGTCTCCACCACCGCCGGCACCGGCTCGGAGACCTCGTGGGCGTACGTCATCACCGACACCACCACCGATCCGGACAACCCGCACAAGTACGTCGCGTTCGACGACGCCAGCCTCACTTCGCTGGCGATCGACGACCCGGTGCTCTACTTCGACTGTCCGACCGACTTCACCGCACAGTGTGGGTTCGACGTGCTCGCGCACGCCAGTGAGCCGTACGTCTCGCGGTTGAACTTCGAACCGTCGCTGGGTAACGCACTGCACGCCATCAAGCTCACCAGCGAGAACCTGCGCGCAGCCACCTGGAACGGCCAGGACCTCGCCGGTCGCGAAGGCATGATGTACGCGCAGTACATCGCGGCGCAGGCATTCAACTCTGGCGGTCTGGGCATCATCCACTCGATCAGCCACGCGGTGAGTGCGTTCTACGACACCCACCACGGTCTGAACAATGCGGTGGCTCTGCCCCGTGTGTGGGCCTTCAACATGGCGGCCAACTACAAGAAGTTCGCCGACATCGCCCGCGCGATGGGGATCGACACCCATGGAATGACCGACGCTCAGGCCGCCGACGCCGCGCTCGCCGCGGCGATCCGGCTGCTGCGCGACGTGGGTATCCCGGAGCGCTTCGTCGACGTCACCCAGGACAGCTACTCCAAGAACCGGCTGGGCACGGGACCGACGAAGTACTACGAGAACTCGAAGGTCATCAAGGGCGACAAGGCCGACGTGGAACGCATCACGAACCACGTCCTCGGCGACGCCTGCACCCCTGGAAACCTGCGGGAGTGCACCTTCGAGACGGTCTCTCCGGTGGTCGAGCACTGCCTGAACGGCGACCTGGACGACCTGCTCAGCTGATCCCACACCCCCAACTCTGTCGGGCTCGCGGCGGCCGACCCGCGGGCCCGACAGACCCCACCTCCGTCGACCGACGTTCAAGGAGCCCGCGTGCCGACACAAACGACGCAGACCGACCCACCACAGTTCGACGACGTGCAGGACACCAAACATCGGCTGAGCGACCACGGCTACCTGGCCGACGATGCTCTCGCCACCACCGTCTTCCTGCAGACGCGGCTGGACAAACCGCTGCTGGTCGAGGGACCAGCCGGCGTGGGCAAGACCCAGCTCGCCACCTCCCTGGCAGAGGTCACCGGACGCCGGTTGCTGCGGCTGCAGTGCTACGAGGGTCAGGACGAGTCCAAGGCGCTGTACGAGTGGGACTACGGCAAGCAGCTCCTCTACACCCAGATCCTGCGCGAGAAGATCACCGAGCTGGTCGGCGACACCGACAGCCTCGACGAGGCCGTCGACCGCATCGCCGCCCACGACAGCGTCTTCTTCTCCGACCGCTTCCTGGCCCAGCGTCCGCTGCTGGAGGCGGTGCTCTCCCCCGAACCCGTCGTGCTGCTGATCGACGAGGTCGACCGCGCCGACGAGGCGCTCGAGGCCGTGCTGCTGGAGCTGCTCGCGGAGTTCCAGATCTCGATCGCGGAGATCGGGACCGTACGGGCGAAACACCAGCCGTACGTCGTGCTCACCTCCAACAACACCCGTGACCTGTCGGCGGCGCTCAAGCGGCGCTGCCTGCACCTCTTCCTGGATTACCCCGACGCCGAGCGTGAACTGGACATCATCCGGTCCAAGCAGACCGGTCTCGACGACGCGCTCGCGGTTCAGTTGGTGGAGATCGTCCGCGGGCTGCGCGAGCTGGACCTGCGCAAGGCTCCGAGCATCTCCGAGACCATCGACTGGGCCCGTACGCTCGCCGTCCTGGGTGCGTCGGAGCTGTCGGCGAAGGTGCTGTCGGACACGCTGAACGTCGTCGTGAAGTACGAGCGCGACCTGTTGGAGGCGCGCGGTGCGCTGCCGCGTCTGGTCGACCCGAACGCGACGGTTCCGGACCACCTGCCGACGCATGACCACGGGCATGGGCACGGGCACGGGCACGGGCACGGGCACGAGGATGGGCATGGGCACGAGGATGGGCATGACCACGACAACCACCCGCAAGACCACGACACCCTGAACGGCAACGACCCAGACGGCCGCGCGGTCCGCGAGGCGAAGGACAAGCCGGGACGCCACGGCACAGCGATCTACGGCGCGCCGGGACGCGACAACCAGAGCGACAACCGGCGCTCCGCCCGACGCCGGGTGCTCTGAGGCCGCCGTGCAGGGAGCCATCCACCGTTTCGTCCGGCTGCTGCGGCTGTTCGGGGTGCGGGTCAGCGTCGCCGAGGCACTCGACGCGCTGACCGCCGCCGCGCAGCCGGGCGTGCTGGCCGACCGCGACCTGTTGCGCTCGGCGCTACGGGTCACCCTCATCAAGGACCGCCGCGACCTGGAGGTCTTCCAGGACGTCTTCGACGCCTTCTTCGGGCTGCGCACCGTGGTCGGCGCACCGCAGGAGCACGCTCACGCGCACGACGACCTGAGCGACTCCGGTGAATTAAGACAGTTCACCCTCGGCGAGGACCCGGGCGACAGCCCCGAGCAGGGCCACTCCCACGGCGCGCCCGACGACATCCGCGACTACTTCCGTCGCGAGGACTTGTCGCAGTCGTACAACCTGCACCAGGAGGCCAACAAGCTCGACATGGCCTCGGCGACCGACGAGATCGTGCTGTCCAACGATCAAAGCGATCCGCGCGGTGAGGCGGCTCGCGTGCAGCTGAACACCCGCCGGTTGCAGAACCCCGGACTTCCCGGAAAGCTCACCGACCGGCCTGGCTTGGAGGTCGATGCTCAGCTCAGCGTGGCGCAGGAAATGGCGCTGCTTGGCTGGCTGGCGGAGTCCGAACTGCCCGACGAGGAGGGAGCGGCCGACCCGGCCGACCTCGCGGCGCTGCGTGCCCAGCTCGCGCCGCTGCTGGCCGGCCTTCCCGAGCGGCTGCGCGAACATCTGGAACGACTGCTGGCCGCCACTGCGGAGATCGAGGAGCGTGCCCACGCCGCGGCCCGCGCCGAGCTGCTGCAGGAGCAGCAGCGCTCGGAGATCGAGGCGAACCTGCGCCGGGTCATCTCCGGGCTACACGGCGCTCCCCGCGCCCGGCGGCGTACGGCCTCGGCAGGCACCGTCGACGCGGCGCGCACCATGCGTCACAACATGAAGTACGACGGGGTGCCCTTCCGTCCGATCACCGTCGCCAAGACCCATGACCGGCCCCGGTTGCTGGTGCTGGCCGACGTGTCCCTGTCGGTTCGCGCGACCGCCGCGTTCACCCTGCAGGTGGTGCACAGCCTGCAGTCGCTGGTCACCTCGGTACGGACCTTCGGGTTCGTCGCCGAGGTCGCGGAGGTGACCGACCTATTCGCCGAGCACCGCCTGGACCGGGCCCTCGAACTGATCATGGCCGGCCCCGAGGGCGGCGGTCCGATCGACGTCGACGCCGACTCCGACTACGGGTCGGTCTTCGAGACCTTCCTGGAGGACTACGGCTCGGCGCTGAACCACCGTACGACCGTGCTGGTCCTCGGCGACGGGCGCGGCAACGGCCACGACCCCGGACTGCGGGCGTTCGAGGAGATCACCCGCCGCGCGCGCAGCACCCTCTGGCTCACCCCTGAGCCGCGGTTCTCCTGGCGGCTCGGCCGCTGCGACCTGCCGCTGTACGCCGAGCACTGCGACCGGATCCACGTCGTCCGCGGCATGAACGGCCTGGAGGATCTCTCCCACCGAATCCACGAGCCGGCGTGATGGAGACGCTGAACCAGATGAATGCGTTCGAATCCACCGTCGCCCCGGTCGCGCCCCTGCAGCCCGCTCCAGGCGGGGTCTACCGCGACGACTACGTGACGGTGCTGCGCGGCCCCGCGCCGCCGAGCCGGCAGATCGCCCGTACGCCGCACTTCACCGTGCACGCCGGCGAATCGCTTGCGGTCACCCATCACCTCGACCTCGACGACCTCGACGAGGACCTCACCGGTCTGCTGCGCACCGAGTTGTTCGACCCGGGCTGGGTGCGTGGCGCCGACCTGTTCGAGCGGCTGTTCACCGGAGTCGTTCTGACCTCGGCCGACGATCCGCTGGACGCGTGGGAGGCCTACTACCGCAACACGATCAGCCGCCAGGCGAAGCAGTACGTGCGCACCGCAGGGTCGATCGAGCAGTTCCGGCCGGTGCACGACCACGCCGCCGCACTGGTCGTCGGCGACTCGGTGCACGAGCTCGGCAGCTGCTTCGGTTTCCTCGCGCTGCGGCTTGCCGCCGAGGGTCACCGGGTGACCGCCTCCGACCTGAGTTTCGGGACGATGCAACTGCTCGGCGTGGTCGCACCCCGGCTCGACCTGGCCATCACCACGCTGGTCGCCGACGCCGGACACGTTCCGGCTGCCGACCGCAGCGCGGACACCGTGCTGGCCGTGCACCTGTTGGAACACGTCGATCCCGGACACGGCGCGCGGGTCCTGGACGAGGCCGTACGGCTGGCCGCCCGGCGCGTCGTGGTGGCCGTTCCGTACGAGGACGTCGCCGACGAGACCTTCGGTCACGTGCGCACGATCGGACCGGACGACCTGCGCGCGTGGGGTGAGCGGACCGGCCTGGCGTACGAGGTGCACGAACACCACGGCGGCTGGCTGGTCATCGACCGCTGAGCTCAGATCACTCCGAGCTTGCTGGCGGCGTAGACCGCCTCGGCGCGTCGGGAGACGCCCAGCTTGTGCAGGATGTTGCCGACGTGGAACTTGGCCGTGGCCTCAGCGATGAACAGCATCTGACCGACGGCCTTGTTGGAGTGGCCGTGCGCGAGCAGCGCCAGCACCTCCAGCTCCCGCGCGGTCAGCTGGCCGGTTTCCTGCGGCACCGGCGCCTGCACGCCGCGCACCATCGCCGCCGCGCTGCGCGGGTCGAACGCGCTGCCGCCCTGGTGGACGTCGTGGATCGCCTTGACGAGCCCCGTGGTGTCGACGTCCTTGACCACGTAGCCGCGGGCGCCGGCGCGCACCGCCGCCAGCACGAGCTGGTCGTCGACGAAGGTGGTGAACACCAGCACCGCCAGCCCGGGATGCGCGGCGGTCAGCTCGGCGCACAGGTCGATCCCGTCGGTGTCGTGCTGCGTCGACAGCTTCAGGTCGAGCACCACGACGGCGGGCTCGGTGTGGCGTACCACCGCCAGCGCCTCACCGGGGTTGGACGCCTCCCCCACGACCGACAGATCGTCCTCCCGTTCCAGGATGGCGCGCAGCCCCTGCCGGACGACCGCGTGGTCGTCGACCAGCACCACCGTGATCGTCGCTTCCCGGGCGGCGAGTGCGAGTCCGTTCATGACAACTCCTTCTGTTCTATGTCTGACAACACACCTGGTGGCGGCGCGGACTCGCGCACTGGGAGCGGGATCCGGAATTCCAGCCGTACGCCGCCGGAGCGGGCGCGTCGGACGGTCATCGCGCCGCCGAGCCGGTCGACCCGCTCGGCCATATTGGCCAGCCCCCGATGTCGGCCGTCGCCGGGCGTACGGGCCACCAGCCGCAGGTGGCGGCGTAGCTGCGCCGGGTCACCGTCGCCGTCGTCGGCAACGAAGAGCAGCAGCTCGCCTGGCAGGTAACGCAGCCGTACGTGGGCGCGGGTGGCGCCGGCGTGGACGGTGACGTTGAACAGGGCCTCTCCGACGGTCCGTACGAGGTCGTGCCGCGCCTGCTCCGGAACCTCCACCTCGACGCCCTCGACCCGGAAGCGCACGGCCAGCGGGCCGCCGTGCTGGGCAACCAACGACTGCAGCAGTTCGGACAACGATTGCACCCGGTCGCTGTGCGGCTGCCGCAGCGCGAAGATCGCCTGCCGCAGCTGCTCGACGGCATGGCCTGCGACGTCGCGGGTGGCGGCCAGCTGCCGCTCCAATGGGCGCCCGCCAACAAGGGTCGCGGCGTCGCCGCGCGCGAGCTCGAGAGCCATGCCCACCGAGAGCACCTGCTGGGTGACGGTGTCGTGCAACTCGCGGGCGATGCGCTGCCGCTCCTCCTCGACCAGTTCGCGCTGCGCGGCCACTTGCAGCCGGTTCTCGGCCCGGCGCAACGCGTCGTCGCGCTCGTTCAGGTCGCGCCGCTGCGCCTCGGTCTCGGCATTGAGGCGTTGGGCCCGTCGGTGCAGCAGCAGCCCGGTCTGGAACTGCTCGGACGTGTGCAGCGAGACCACCGCCTGGCTGGCCAGGATGCGCAGCACCGCGATGTCGGCGTCGACGGGCTCCTCGGGCAGGCGATGCCGGGCCGAGAGGAGGCCCACGACCCTGCCCTCGAGCATCATCGGCGCACGGACGCACTGCGCGCGGTCGCCGGGCACGGCTCCGGCGCGGACGGCGTCAACCTCACGGGCTACCTGGGGCGGCAGGTCGTCCTCGTCGACGACGATCGACCCGTCGCGTGCCGCCACCAGACAGCGCGGCCGGGCTCCGGGGAACTCCCCCGCCGCGATGAGCAGCAGCGCCCAGTCGGCGTCGAGGTGACTTCGGGCGGCCTGCACGACCTCCTGCAACAACTCCCGCGGCCCCTCGACCGTACGGACGACGGCCTGGGAGATCGCGTCCATCGCGCGCAGCGTGCCGTGCAGTCGCTCGTCCGAGCGGACGTACTCGCGGTAGTAGGACCCCTTGCTCGAACGGATCCCGGTGAGCGACTGCAGTTCCGGGTTCACAGCGCCGCCTCGAAGAGATCCTGCAGCTGCTGCTGCGTGGCCGGCCGCGGGTTGGTGGTGACGCAGGCGTCCTGCATCGCCGTACGGGCCATCGTGGCGCAGTTCGCTCTGGTCACGCCCAACGCCGCCAGCCCGGGGGGAACGCCGAGATCGTGGCCCAGTTCCTCGACGCGGACGGCGAGCAGTTCGGCGGACTCCTGGCCCGAGGTACGCGCGTTGTCGAGGCCCGCGGCCTGGGCCAGCCGGACGAAGCGCTCCGGGGCGGCGCCGGCATTGAACCGGATGACGTGGGGTAGCAGGATCCCGTTGATCACGCCGTGCGGCAGGTCCAGCAGACCACCGACCTGGTGGCTCATCGCGTGGGTCGCGCCGAGGATTGCGTTGCTGAACGCGAGCCCGGCGTTGAGGCTTGCCTGGGCCATGCCCGAGCCGGACTCCGGGTCGCGGGGTCGGGCGTACATCGCCGTCAGGTGGGTGCACACACCGTCGACGGCGGCGAGCGCGTGCAGGTCGGCGATCGGGTTGTGGGCCAGGGAGACGTAGGACTCCACCCCGTGGGTGAGCGCGTCGAGCCCGGTGGCGGCGCTCAGCCAGGGCGGCATGGTGACCAGCAGGTCCGGGTCGGTGATCGAGATGTCCGGCACCAGGGTGCGACCCATGATGGTGACCTTCACCGAGCGAGCCGTGTCAGTGACGATGCAGAACTGCGACACGTCGGCGCCGGTGCCGGCAGTGGTCGGGATCATCAGCGACGGCGGCAGCGGGTGGCTCATCCGGTCGACCCCGCGGAAGTCGAGGATGTCACCGCCGTTGCCGGCCAGCACGGCCACCCCCTTGGCCGCGTCCATGGCCGAACCGCCGCCGATCCCGATGATCACGTCGGCTTCCTGCTCGCGGTAGTGGGCGTAGGCCGCCCGCACCTCGGTGTCCTTCGGGTTCTGGGTGACGTCGGTCCACAACTGCGGGTCGAGTCCCGACTCACGCAGCAGCCCGATCAACCGGTCGGCCCAGCCGGCCTCGACGATGCCCGGGTCGGTGACGACGTACGGCCGGCGCGCGCCGAGCCGGGCCGCCGCGAACCCCGCCTCGGCGATCGAGCCCGAGCCGAAGACCACCTCGGGCGCCTGGAACTTGGCCAGGCCTGGACGGTCGGCCGCGCCGGTCACAACAGTCCGATGCCGCGCAGTTCGTCCTCGGTGAACATCCGCGACCGGATCAGGAACCGCACCCCCTCGGGGGCTTCGAGCGAGAAGCCGCTGCCCCGCCCCGGAACGATGTCGACCGTCAGGTGGGTGTGCTTCCAGTATTCATACTGCGACTCGCTCATGTAGAACGGCACCGGCTTATCGACGCCTTCCAACTGCACTTCTTGGAGCAACACATCCACGTCGCCGATGATGAACTCGCCGTCCGGGAAACACATGGGCGCGCTGCCATCACAGCAGCCACCGGACTGGTGGAACATCACCGGACCGTTGCGTTTCACCAACTGCGCAACCATCTGGGCCGCAGCGGGCGTGAACGCCACCTTCTCAACGGTTGTCTCCGGCATCGAACTCACCCTTCACCCGCGGTCGGATTCTGATCGGAATGCGCCCGGTGGGCGACTTGGTCGCCCACCGGGACACACCGATCAGAAGAAACCTTGCGCGTCTTGGCTGTAGGACACCAAGAGGTTCTTGGTCTGCTGGTAGTGGTCGAGCATCATCTTGTGGTTCTCGCGGCCGATACCGGACTGCTTGTAGCCACCGAACGCGGCGTGCGCCGGGTAGGCGTGGTAGCAGTTCGTCCAGACGCGGCCGGCCTTGATCCCACGACCCATCCGGTAGGCCACGCCTCCGTCACGCGACCACACGCCGGCGCCGAGGCCGTACAAGGTGTCGTTGGCAGTCTTCAACGCGTCGGCTTCATCGTCGAAGGTGGTGACCGACACAACGGGTCCGAAGATCTCCTCCTGGAAGACGCGCATCGAGTTGTCCCCCTCGAACACGGTCGGCCGGACGTAGTAACCACCCGACAGGTCGCCACCGAGGTCAGCGACCTCACCGCCGGTGAGCACCTTCGCGCCCTCCTGCTTGCCGATGTCGAGGTAGCTCTTGATCTTCTCGAGCTGGTCGTTCGAGGCCTGCGCACCCATCGTGGTCTCGGTGTCGAGCGGGTTGCCCATCTTGATCTTCTCGACCCGAGCCACCGCGTCCTTGATGAAGTCGCTGTAGATCGAGCTCTGGATCAGCGAGCGCGAGGGGCAGGTGCAGACCTCACCCTGGTTGAGGGCAAACATCGCGAAGCCCTCCTGCGCCTTGTCGTAGAACGAGTCGCGTTGTGCTGCAACGTCTTCGAAGAAGATGTTCGGCGACTTCCCACCCAGCTCAAGGGTGACCGGGATCAGGTTCTGGCTGGCGTACTGCATGATCAGTCGGCCGGTCGTTGTCTCACCGGTGAAGGCGATCTTGCCGATCCGCTTGCTGGAGGCCAGCGGCTTGCCGGCTTCTGTGCCGAACCCGTTGACGATGTTCAAGACACCTGCCGGGAGCAGGTCGCCAATGATTTCCACCAGTTTCAAGATCGACCAGGGGGTCTGCTCCGCCGGTTTGAGCACCACCGCGTTGCCCGCAGCGAGCGCCGGGGCGAGCTTCCAGACCGCCATCAGGATCGGGAAGTTCCAGGGGATGATCTGGCCGACCACGCCCAACGGTTCGTGGAAGTGGTAGGCGACGGTGTTCTCGTCGATCTCGCTGATTCCGCCCTCTTGGGCGCGGATGGCGCCGGCGAAATAGCGGAAGTGGTCGACGGCCAGCGGGATGTCGGCGGCGAGCGTCTCGCGGACGGCCTTGCCGTTGTCCCAGCTCTCGATGACCGCGATGTCCTGCAGGTTCGCTTCGATGCGGTCGGCGATCCTCAGCAGCACGTTGGAGCGCTCGGTCGCGGAGGTGCGGCCCCACGACTCGGCGGCGTTGTGGGCCGCGTCGAGGGCGGCCTCGATGTCCGCGGCGTTACCGCGGGCGATGCGGGTGAAGACCTGACCGGTCTGCGGGGCGTAGTTGTCGAAGTATTCGCCGGACTTCGGCGGCACGAACTCGCCACCGATGTAGTGGCCGTACTGGTCGTCGACCTTGATGTTGGATCCGGAGGAACCCGGACGATCGAACACGGGCATTGCTGCTCCTATCGTCGGTGTGCTGATGCGTGGCTGTGACGCTAATCACATCAACGTTGCAACGACGTTGCAGGTTTCACCAGAGGCGATGCAAGTGCGCTTGGGCGACGGCGCGTAGCGGCGAGGTCATCGGCAACAGGTCGGCGAGCGCCTTCCAGGCGCGCGCGTCCTGGGCGCCCCATGGCTGCCGCGTCCAGGTGGAGAGCAGGTCGGCCCGACCGGCAGCTCGTACGCCGGCGGAGACCGCTTCGTGGACGGACTCGCGCAACTCGGCGATCGCCGGCGCGGTGGAGTGCGGCAGCAGCGGGCCGGAGTAAGCGCGCAGCGCGCCCTCCACATCGCCGGTCTCGAGTCGGTCGAGCACCTGCACCCAGTCGGCGCGGATCGTGGGGATCAGACGGTAGGGCCGAGAGCCGAGCACGTCGTCGCCGAGAACTGCGCGCAACCGCAACAACTCCGCTCGTACGGTGGATCCGCCGGACTCCGATTCGTAGAGGCCGCAAGCGATTTCGTCACCCGTCAAGCCCTCCGGGTGCTCGATCAGCATGGCGAGGACTTCGCTATGCCGAGGGCTCAGAGCCAGCGTTCGAGCGCCGATCGTGAACGCCGCCGAGTCGACGCCGAGAGCACTGACCCGCGGTGCGCCCGACTCCGCGGGGGCGCCGACGCGCAACAACTCCAACTCGGCCAACCGCGCAGCCGCCCGCAACATCGCCATCGTCTGCGGAACCATGATCTGGTCGCCGCCGGTGACGTCGACGGCACCCAGAACACCGCCCGTACGAAGGTCGCGAATCGGCACCGCGGCGCACGACCAGTGGTGGACCGATTCCAGGAAGTGTTCGTCGCGGCGGACCATCACCGGTTCGCCGATCATCAGCGCAGTGCCTGGCGCGTTGGTGCCGACCAAGCGCTCGTCCCAACACGCACCTTCGGCAAACCCGATCGCCTCTGCGCGGCTGAGCGCGGCGTTGTTTCCCCGGGCGAAGAGCAATTGACCGTGCTCGTCAGCGACGGCCAGAACGGCGTCGCAGTCGAGGATCGCCTGCTCGAGAACGTCGTAAATAACCGGCATCGCCTGCCACAGCGGATGCGCCGTGCGGTAGTCCTGGAGCACGTCCGCGGCCAAGGCCAACGGGACAACCCCGGCGGGCCGGACGCCGGCGGCTTCGGACCGACGCCACGACTCAACAACCAGGGGACGCACAGAAGGCATACTCCAGTGAACAACGGAACTGCCGCCAATGTGGTCGCTATTGCAACCAAAAGCCTTTACTACGGCTGTAGTTAGCGGGCTTGGTCGGCGGCGCGGGCGTATTCCGCCTCCACCATGCGTACGACGCCGGGCCAGGACTCCTTCGGCGCGACGGTCGTGTTCGTCTGCGTCATCCTGGTCCGCAGGTCCACGTCGGTGGCTATCCGAACTATCGCGTCGACCATCCCGGCGTCGTCGCCGGCGAGCAGCCCGTTGACCCGGTCGACGATGAACTCTGACACGCCCGACTTGCGCGGGGCGATCACCGGAAGCCCGGTCGTACGAGCCTCCAACGCCGCGATGCCGAAGGCCTCAAGCTCCGCGGGGGCGATGAAGACGTCACTGACGCGATAGCTCTCGCGCACCTCCGCCCGGGTCTTGCGCCCGGGCGCACTGAACCATTCCTGCGCGCCCAGGTGGGCGACCCGCTGTTCAAGTCGCGGGCGCAGCGGTCCCTCGCCGAGAACTTCCAAGCGGATGTCGACTCCGGGAGCATGGCGGCGCGCCTCGTGAACGATCTCGAGCAACTCCAAGGGGCGCTTGCGGCCCATCAAGCGCATCGCCGACACGACGCGTACGGGGCCGTTCGGATCGATCGGCGGCCGCGGCTGCGGCGCCCATTGGCGGGTGTCGATGCCGTTGGGCAGGATCGCCACCTGGTGCTGCAGACCGGCCAGGGATTGGACCGAGACAGCCGCCACGCCGGAGACGGCCGACAACGCAGCACCGGACTTCGCCCACCGGCCGACGTAGCCGAGCATCCGGATCGGCCCCTCCATCCGCGCGTGTAGCGAGTGCCAGGTAACCGCCACGGGCAGGCCGAGGTCGAGCGCGACGCGGGCGCAGTCCATCGAGAAGGGGGCCACGACACCCATGTGAACGTGGGCGACGTCGAACTCGCCTGCCCGCAACAGGCGGCGCAAGACCGGTGTGGCCAACGGATTGATCGGCAGGCCGTGGGGCATGGGAACAGCCAGGCGGTGAACCGGGATGCCGTCGATGATCTCCAGCTCGTTGCGTCGTTGGCCCGGTTCGCGCGTGGCAGTGAACGCGACGACCTCATGACCGGCAGCCTTGAGATTGCGCGCGAGGTCGTGCACCTGGACCTCGATGCCACCCAGTCGGGGCAGATAGCAGTCCGACAACATGGCCACCTTCACGATCACAAGGATCGCATAGGTCAGAATGTGGGCAATGTCCTACACACTGGTCGCCTTCCACGCGCACCCCGATGACGAGGCCCTGCTGACCAGCGGCACCATGGCCAAGGCCGCCGCGGCCGGACACCGCGTCGTGCTGGTGGTGGCGACCGATGGCGCTCTCGGGTTAGCCGCCGGGGAGTTTCGCGACGATGGCGGATTGGGCGCGCGGCGCCTGACCGAGCTGCAGCGCTCTGCCGATGCCCTCGGAGTCGCCCGCGTCGAACACCTCGGCTATGCCGACTCGGGCATGGCGGGCGACGCTCCCCCGAACGCATTCGTTGACGCCCCAGTCGATGAGGCCGCCGAGCGACTGGCCGCCATCTTGCGCGAGGAGGAGGCCGACGTGTTGCTGACCTACGAATGCAATGGCGGCTACGGCCACCGCGACCACGTACGCGCCCACCTGGTCGGCCTGCGTGCTGGCGCTGCCGCCCGTACGCCACGGGTGTTGCAGGCAACTGTCCCGCGCGATCTTTTGGTCGGCGCGCTCAAGGCCGTCTCGAAGGTTTACTCGTTCCCGGACGCCTTCGACATGGAGGTCTACGAGCGGTCGTTCAGCGCTCGCAGCCAGATCACCCACCGGATCAACGTCCTGCGCCAAGCCGGCGCGAAGCGGGCTTCGATGCGCGCTCATGCCTCGCAGGCCACGGCCGACGACGGGGACCGTACGCTCGCGGCCTTCTTGCGCATCCCGCGGCCGCTGTTCGATCTCACCTTTGGCCGGGAGTGGTATCTCGAAGCCGGCCACACCGGGCCTGTGGCACGCGATGTCTTCCAGGGGCTGCCATGACCGAGAATCCACAGATCGACGTGGACGGCACCCAAGACGCCCAGCCGAGCATGCCGGAGTTCACCTGGCGCACCGGGCTCAGCATCGTCATCGGCCTCGGCCTGGCCGCGGCGCTGATCATCTTCGGGCTGCCGTTCTTCGCCAAGACCGGCTGGAGCGAGATCGGCAATCGGCTCAGCACCGTCGGGTGGCGAAAGTCGCTGGAGTTCACCGGGCTGATGATTGTCGGCCTGTGGATCTACACCTTCACCCTCACCGCGTCCTGGCCCGGCCTGAGCCACAGCCGCGCTGCCATCGTCAACGTCACCGGTTCGTCGGTGGCCAACACAATGCCCGGCGGCGGCGCCACTGCGTTGGCTGCCAGTTGGATGATCCTTCGGTCGTGGGGATTTAAGCGACGGGCGATCTCCACCGGGCTGATCGTCAGTGGCATCTGGAACATCCTGGCTCGAATCGCCTTGCCGCTGGTCGGGATTGCGATGGTCAGCCAAGGCGCCCACGCGCTACCGCCCGCCGTACGCACCGGCGCCTTGTGGGGGGCGGTGCTCGGTCTGCTGCTGCTGATCGGATTCATCCTCGCGCTGACCACTCCGGTCCGCACCCGCAAGCTCGGCTCCTGGCTTGATCGCCACGTCAGTCCCGCGCTCGGTCGGCTGCGCCGAGGCGACAAACATGGCGTCACGCCCCGTTTCGAAACTCTGTTGGCTGACCAACAGGCCCGGATGTCCGCGTTGACCCGACGCGGCTGGTTCCCCATGACCCTCGGTGTCGTGGGGCAGCTGCTGGTCTGGTTCGTCCTCTTCTGGCAGGTGATGCGGGCCGTCGGCGTCGACCTTCCGGTGGTGGATCTCTTCGCCGCCTACGCCATCGGCTCGCTCCTGCGCGCCGTCGGCATCACTCCCGGCGGTCTCGGTGTGACCGAAGCTGGGATCGTCTTGGTGCTCGTCAGCTGGGGAGCCGACAAGCCCGCGGCCGCAGCCGGCGCGTTGGTCTTCGCCCTGTTCACTCATGTTGCCGAGATCCCGCTCGGGGCGCTCGGATGGTTCGCGTGGTGGGTTGGGCCGAAGGTTCCGGCCGAGGAATCGGCCTAGACCAGCCAGCGGTCGGCCAGGATCGCCACCCAGCCCACCCCGGCGGCGGTCGCCGCGGTGGTTGCGAACAGAACGATCACCGCGCCGATCTGACCGGCATCGGTGCCGGTGAGTTGGAATCCGATGACGAAGAATGTCGCGATGGCCGCCAGCGCGCCGAGAATCACCGGCACCACGAACCGCGACGGCGGGTAGGGCGCGCGTTGACCGCCACGCTCGAGCAGGGCTACGACCAGCACGGTGAGCGCGGCCCACCCGGTGCAGACAAAGGCAGCAGCGACCACGTCGGAGGGGCGGTGCCAGCGACCGGCGACCGTTCCGGTGCCGATGAGGCCGGCCAGGAAGGTGGCGAACCCGACCAACGCCGGACGCCACTTCGCCGGCGCCACGAGCACCAGACAAAGCGCCCACACCAGCGCGGCCGTTGTGTGTCCACTCGGGAACGACCGTTGCCCGTCCAGTCGGGCCAACGTGTGCCACTTCAACTGCTGGGTGGTGAAGGTGGCGGCCACAGACATCACCACCACCCCGAGCCCAAGCCAGGGGCGCCGGCGTACGAACGCGACCACCGCAGCCAGCGCAGTGATTCCGACGACCGTCGGCACCGACACGAGGGTCAGGACGGACTCCATCCGCAGGTACGCGGTGTGCGGGCCACCGAGGATTCGCTCCATCCGATCGTCAAGGCGCATGCCGCGATCGGTGTGCAGGAAGGAGCGCGCGGTGACATAGCCGAGCAGCACCGCGGCGACGAAGGTGAGCAGCGTCTCCGCGATGAGGGCCGTGCGAGGGCGCGAGTAGGTCAATGGTCGGTTCATCGGTGGTTCAACGGTCGCCGGGCGGCGAGCTATCCGCTCACCAAGAACTCACAGCGGACCCACTGGAAGCGGCTCACTCCCACTCGATGGTGCCCGGCGGCTTGGAGGTGACGTCGAGCACGACCCGATTGACGTCATCGACCTCGTTGGTGATCCGCGAGGAAATCTTCGCCAACACCTCGTAGGGCAGTCGCGTCCAGTCGGCCGTCATCGCATCTTCGGACGACACCGGGCGCAACACGATCGGGTGGCCGTAGGTGCGGCCGTCGCCCTGCACGCCAACGCTGCGTACGTCGGCCAGCAGCACCACGGGGCACTGCCAGATGGTGCGGTCGAGCCCGGCGGCCGAAAGCTCCTCGCGGGCGATCTGGTCGGCCTTGCGCAAGAGTTCGAGGCGGTCAGCCGTGACCTCGCCGACGATCCGAATGCCCAGACCCGGGCCCGGGAACGGCTGGCGCCAGACGATTTCCTCGGGAACCCCGAGTTCGAGGCCGACCTTGCGGACCTCGTCCTTGAACAGCGCGCGCAACGGTTCGATCAGCTTGAACTGGATGTCGTCGGGCAGACCGCCGACGTTGTGGTGACTCTTGATATTGGCCGCGCCGCTGCCACCGCCGGACTCCACGACGTCGGGATAGAGCGTGCCCTGCACGAGCCACTTGACCGGGTGTTCGTCATCGCCTCGGTCGGCCACGATGTCGCGCGCCGCCTGCTCGAAGACGCGGATGAACTCGCGGCCGATGATCTTGCGCTTCTCCTCCGGGTCGGTGACTCCGGCGAGCGCGGTGAGGTAGCGGTCCTTCGCATCGACGACGACCAGATCGATGCCGGTCGCGGCCACGAAGTCCTTCTCGACCTGCTCGGCCTCGCCCTCGCGCAGCAGGCCGTGGTCGACGAAGACGCAGGTCAGCTGGTCGCCGATTGCGTTCTGCACCAACGCTGCTGCTACCGACGAGTCGACGCCGCCCGATAGCGCACAGATGGCGCGGTCGTTGCCGACCCGTTCCTTCACCTGGGCGGTCAATTCCTCGACCATCGCCCCGGGCGTCCAGTCGGCCTCAAGGCCGGCGCCGCGCCACAGGAAGTTCTCCAGCACCCGCTGCCCGAAGGTGGAGTGCATGACCTCGGGGTGCCACTGCACGCCGTACAACTTGCGCTCGTCGTCTTCGAACGCCGCGACGGCTGCGCCCGGGGTCGTGGCCGTCACCCGTACGCCCGCAGGGGCTTGCGAGGCCGAGTCGCCGTGGCTCATCCACACCGACTGCTGGTCGGGCTGTCCGTTGAACAGGGTGGAGTTGGTGTCGTTGATGTCGGCGTTGGTCGCGCCGTATTCGCGCAATCCGGTGTGTTCGACGGTGCCGCCCAGCGCATTCACCATCGCCTGGAAGCCGTAGCAAATGCCGAAAACCGGCACCCCTGCTTCGAGGATCGCGGGGTCGAGCGAGGGCGCACCCTCGGCGTAGACCGAGGACGGGCCGCCGGACAACACGATCGCGGCGGGCTCGCGCGCCAGCAGCTCCTGTGCGGTGAGAGTGTGGGGCACGACCTCGGAGTAGAGCGAGGCCTCACGTACGCGCCGAGCAATCAGCTGGGCGTATTGGGCGCCGAAGTCGACGACGAGGACGGGATGTTCCTGCAGGGGGGCGGTCACCCGGCAGATCCTACCGAGGTCACATCGGCCAGGCGGGCGCGGACGTCGCGGGTGACCTTGTGTTCCAGCCAGAACGACAGGACCGGCACGAAAGCGGTCAGCACGTAGCCGATCATCCGGCCGAACGACCAGCCCATTTTGGTGCCGAGGTTGTAGGTCGCGCCCACGAACACCATGAACAGCAGTCCGTGAACCGGCGACCACCACGACAGGGCGTCGTTGTCACGGCCGTACTTCAGATACATCTCCAGGCAGAGGATCACCAGCGCGACACCGGCGACCACCGCCATCACCCGGAAGAAGGTCAAGGCCTTCTGGACCGTGCGCACCGCGTCGGCACGGGTCGATTCATTCATCTGCTTCATGGTGTTCCTTGTCCTCATTCGGCTGGGGTTCGGTGGCCAGTTCGAGCACGCCCCGGCGTGGGGGGCGGGCGACATGACCGCCCTCGACCTCGTCGCGCAACATGCGCAGGTAGATGTAGATGGCGAACACGGCGAACAACCACCACTGCACGGCATAGGCCAGGTTGACGAAGTGCAGGCCGCTCGCTGGCACCGGCGAGGGCGGCGGGATACGGGTGATCGCAGAGGTCGTCGCGGCCGGCTGCTCGGCGGTGGCGAACACGTAGGCGTTGTAGATGCGGTCACCCCACAGGTTGACCAGCGAGGCGATGTCGACCGAACCGATCTGTCCCGCAGGCAAACTGGTCGCTGTGGGCGATTCCGCCGGGGCGAGCGCGCCGGTGACCGTCACGGCGGTGGCAGTCGGTTTGGTGGCCTGCGCCGGGTCGGTCACGAAGCCGCGCAACACGACGAGCCGAGCGTTCGAATCCGTCACCAGCAACGGGGTGAGCACCCAATAGCCCGTACGCCCGTTCAACCGCCGGTCGGGCACCAGCAGTTGCCGCTGCGGTTCGTAGGTGCCGGTCGCCGTCACTCGGCGCACCGACATGTCGGCGCGGAACGGCTCGTTGGGCTGCACCACTTCGGTGATCGGCGCGACCGGGAGGTGTTGAGCGTCCTCGACGGTCTTGCTGGCCCCGTTGTCGTGGGCGACGCCGAACTGCCACAGGCCGAGCAGGACCATCGCGACGACGGCCGCCAGCAGGACCACGAACCAACCGATCCAGCGGAAGGTCAGGGCGGTTCGCAGCACGGTCACCAAGGGTACGTCGTGTTCCTGACCCGCCCGCGCACCCCTCCTCTACACCCGTAGTAAAGGATTTTCGTCGCAATAACGACCACTTCAGGCGACCGCTCCGCCATCGCGCAGTGCCAGCCCGGCTCGCACCTGCCGCATGAACCTGCCGGGCTGCAGCCGCAAGCCGAGCAGCGGGATGCGCAACACGGTGTCTGAAGTCAGGGTGACGCTGTTTTGGCGCAAGGCGTCGTCGACTGGATTGAGTCCCGCGAGGTGATGGATCCCATCGATTTCGACCACCAGACCACACGGCCATCGCACGTCGAGATAGATGCGTCCGTCTGGGCCTCGGCGAACCACCTGTCGGTCCGGTTCGGCGATCTCGTATGCCCGACACAGCGCGGCAAAGTCCAACTCCCCCAACGATTCTGCGCCGTCTGCGATGTCGAGGGCCATGCGCTCGATGAAGTCCCTGCGGGCGCGTACGCCGATGGTCGCCGCGGCATGCAGCAGGGCCTCGCCGGTGACAATCCGCTGCTGCACAGGCATCACCAGCACCAGCGCTGCCTGTCGATCGCTCATTGCCCAGGCCGCGCCGCGGATCGCGGCGATCTCCGGGCGTACGACCGCGGGTTCGCCCCCGCAGAGCTCATCCTCGAGTCGGTGGTTGATGTTGTGAATCCGGACCCCGCCGACCGAATGCCGGTTGTCGAACCTCGGGACGGAGACGTGCAGGTCAGATTCCTCAAACCCCGTCATCCCCGCGTACGCGAGAGCCGTCACGCCGTCGAGCGCCGCCGTCCGTCCGGACTCCAGGACCGCGTACCACCATCTGGTCATCATCGGGTCGGCGTCCACATCGACGGCGAAGGTCTTGCTCCCCCGCCGCCGCCAGCGGCCGGCCTGCACCTCGGCCCGGACTGCCGAGCGAGAAATGCCGAGCTCAAGCAGCTGCCGCAACGCGACGAGACCACCTTGCCGCTCGGCCGCCACCGCCACTTCCGCGCGTCGGATTTCGCGCAGTCTCCTGGTTGTCATCGGGCCAGCCTGACCGCTCGCCGGGAATCTGGCAGAGGGCCTGTGGACAACCCAGACAACAGAAAAGTGGTCGCTATAGCGACCACTTTCCTTTACTACGGGTGTAGTCAGGCGGGGGTGGAGGGCATTCCGAGGTCGATCCCGGGAACCCGCGCCGGGCGAGCGTCCAACCGCTGATATGCCTCGCCCTGCGCCGGCCGGGGGTCGGTCTGGCCCTTCACCGGCCAACACGCCATCGCGCGCTCGGCCTGCGCGGTGATGGTCAGGGACGGGTTCACGCCGAGGTTCGCCGAAATCGCCGAACCGTCAACGACGTGGAGATCGGGGTGGCCCCAGACCCGGTGGTAGGGATCGACCACGCCCCGCTCGGGCGCGTCGCCGATCACGACACCACCGAGGAAGTGGGCGGTCAGCGGGATGCCGAACACCTCACCCCAGTTGCCGCCGGCGAGGGTGCCCATCCCCGTGACCGCGGACAACCGATCGGCCATGGCGTGAATCGCCTTGTGGCCCTGGGGAATCCACCTCGGGTTGGGTTCGCCGTGGCCCTGCTTGGAGGTGAGCCGGACCCGGCCGAACCGGCGCTTGCCCGACACGGTGATCGAGTTGTCGAGTGTCTGCATCACCAGAGCGATCACGGTGCGCTCGGACCAGCGCGGACCCCACGCGGTGCGAGCCGCGGAGATCGGCTGCCGCAGGAAGGTGCCCAGGAATTCCTTGGCCTTCCCCAACGGGCCGGCGTCGCCGTTGACGAGCAACGTGGTGAGCAATCCCATTGCATTCGAGCCGGCGCCGTACCGCACGTTCTCCACGTGGGTGGTCTCGTCGACGTGGAATGAGGTCGTGATCGCGACCCCTTTGGACACATCGACGTTGGCCGGGACCTTCACGGAGGCGGCACCGCCGAGGGCCTCGGAGTTGGTGCGGGTCAACACCCCGAGCTGGTCGGAGAGGTGCGGCAGACGGCCTTCGGCCTTGAGCCGGTGCAGCAACGTCTGGGTTCCCCAGGTGCCCGCGGCGAGCACGACCTGGTCGGCGGTGACCGTACGCCGGTCCTTGGCGACCCAGGCGCCGCTGCGTTCGGTGGTGACGCGGTAGCCGCCACCAGGCAACTGTTCGAGGTCTACGACCGTGCGCATCGGCTCGAAGACGACGCCCCGCTTCTCGGCGAGCGCGATGTAGTTCTTCATCAACGTGTTCTTCGCGCCGACCCGACAGCCGACCATGCAGTTGCCGCACTCGGTGCAGCCGGTGCGGGAAGGGCCCTCGCCGCCGAAATACGGATCAGGGTCTGTACGACCGGACTCGCCGAAGTAGACCCCCACTGGGGTCTTGCGGAAGGACGATCCGACTCCGAGGTCGTTGGCGACGTCGCGCATCAATTGCTCGACCGGCCCCTCGCAGGGGTTCTCGTCAACGACGCCGAGCATCCGGCGGGCGGTCTCGAAGTGCGGGGTCAGCTCAGCATCCCAATCGGTGATGCTCGCCCACTGGCGATCCTTGAAGAACGCATCGCCCGGCTTGTAAAGCGTGTTGGCGTAGTTCAACGACCCACCGCCGATCCCGGCACCCGCCAGGATCATCACGTCCGGAAGTTTGTGGATGCGTTGCACACCGAAGCACTTCAGCGTCGGCGCCCACAGGTAGCGGCGCGCGTCCCAGGAGGTCTTGGCGAAGTCATCGTCCTCGAACCGGCGGCCGGCCTCGAAAACATGCACCCGGTAGCCCTTCTCGGCCAGGCGCAGAGCCGTGACCGACCCGCCGAACCCGGACCCCACGACCACAACGTCGTGGTTTGCGCTCATGACAGACCCGCTGTCTTCATCACCTTCATGGCCACTGTCATGCCCTTCGCCCACGCCTTCTCCGAGATTCCAGCCGGCACCGCGAACCCGGGGCCGTGTTGCACGGTCACGTTCTGCGACTCGGTGTACTTCTGGATGCCTTCGGCGCCGTGGCGGCGGCCGATCCCGGACTGCTTCATGCCACCCATCGGCGCACCGTTGCTGCCCCACGCGGCGGCGAACGCCTCGTTGACGTTGACCGTTCCGCAGCGAATGCGGTTTCCGATCTGCCGGCCACGGGCGGTGTCTTTGGTCCAGACCGAGGCGTTGAGGCCGTAGTCACTGTCGTTGGCGAAGGCGATCGCCTCGGCGTCATTACTCACGCGGTAGATCGCCACGACCGGGCCGAAGGTTTCGCCGCGACGACACTTCATCTCCTCGGTCACGCCCTCGAGCACGGTCGGCTCGTAGAAGTAGGGACCCAGGTCGGGTCGCGCCCTGCCGCCCACGAGCACCTTCGCGCCGTGCGCGACCGCATCGTCGACGTGTTCGCTCACCCGGCGCAGTTGCTCGGCGGAGATCACCGAACCCATGTCGTTGCCCCAGGCCAGCTCGGGACCGATTTTCATCGCGCGGACCCGCGCCAGGAAGAGTTCGAGGAAGCGGTCGGCGATCGCGTCGTGCAGGATGAGCCGCTCGATCGAGATGCACAGCTGCCCACCGGAAGAAAACACGGCTCGTACGGCGCCCTCGGCCGCCGCTTTCAGGTCGGCGTCGTCGGCGACGTACATCGGGTTCTTGCCGCCCAGTTCCAGCGAAGCACCCACCAGGCGCTCGCCGGCCTGGGCCGCGACCGTCCGACCGGTGGCGGTCGAGCCGGTGAACATCACGTAGTCGGCGCGCTCCAGCACAGCCGCCCCGATCGTCGGTCCGTCGCCCAGAACCACCTGCAGCAGTCCCTCGGGCAGCCCGGCCTGATCGACCAGTTCGGCGGTGCGCAGGGCGGTCAGCACCGCCTGGTTGTCAGGTCGCAGCACCACCGCGTTGCCGGCAACAAGCGCGGGCAGGGCGTCGGTGATCGACATCGACAACGGGTAGTTCCAAGGGGCCACGATCCCGACCACACCCTTGGGGTGGCGCAGTTCGCGGGCCTGGCTAAGCAGCGGCATGGCGCCCAACCGGCGCTGCGTGGCGAGGTAGGACGGCGCCTTGCGCGCGTAGTGGCGACAGACTCCAGCCACGTCGAGAACTTCATCGAAGGCGTGCCGACGGGTCTTGCCAGATTCAAGCTGGATCAGGTCGAGCAGTTCGTCTTGATGGCGCAAGACCAGGTCGTGCAGGCGGCGCAGGAAGTGCACCCGCCGCTCGACCGGCAAGGCCGCCCAACTCACCTGCGCGGCGCGCGCCGACCGGAACGCAACGTCGACATTCTCGACGCTGCTTTGCGGCACAGTGGCCAGCACTCCCCCGGTCAACGGGGTGATGCAGTCATGGGTCGGGGCGCTCGGAGAGGTGATCGCCCGCCGGCTGATCCGGGCAGCGAGGCCCGGTTTCACGACGTACGGCGCCGGGCTCTGCGCGGCCGGAGCATCGGTGGTGGGGAGCAAATCGGTCATTACTCCAGAGTAGGGGTCAGCAGTGACACAGACCACACTCCACCCCGTCGGTCTCACAGACCGACAGAAATCAGCTCTTCTGGTGGGGCGCGACCACGACCTCGACCCGCTGGAACTCCTTCAGTTCCAGGTAGCCGGTGGTCGCCATGGCCCGGCTCAGCGCGCCGATCACATTCGTGGTGCCGTCAGCGCCCAGGCCCGGACCGATGAGGATCTCCTCGAGCGAACCGACAGTGCCGACCTCAACCCGCTCACCGCGCGGGAGTTCGTGGTGGTGGGCCTCGGAGCCCCAGTGGAATCCGCGCCCGGGCGCGGTGGTGGAACGGGCCAGGGCGGCGCCGAGCATGACGGCGTCGGCACCGCAGGCGATCGCCTTGACGATGTCGCCGCTGGTGCCCATGCCCCCGTCGGCAATGACGTGCACGTAGCGACCACCGGTCTCGTCCATGTAGTCGCGGCGGGCAGCCGCAACATCGGCGATGGCCGACGGCAGCGGCACGTGGATGCCAAGCGTCGTACGGGTGGTGTGGGCTGCTCCCCCACCGAACCCGACCAGGACGCCGGCAGCGCCGGTGCGCATGAGGTGAAGCGCGGCGGTGTACGTGGCGACGCCGCCGACGATGACCGGCACGTCGAGCTCGTAGATGAAGCGCTTGAGGTTCAGTGGCTCGGCGCGGCCGGAGACATGTTCAGCCGACACGGTGGTGCCACGGATCACGAACAGGTCGACGCCGGCATCGACGACAACCTTCCAGAACTCCTGGGTGCGCTGGGGCGACAGCGCGCCGGCGACGGTGCAGCCCGAGGCGCGGATCTCCGCCAGGCGCAACCGAATCAGGTCCTCCCGAATCGGCTCGGCGTAGATCTCACGCATCCGCCGGGTGGCTTCAGCCGCGTCGAGACCAGCGATCTCGGCCAGCAGCGGCTCGGGAGACTCGTAGCGAGTCCACAGACCTTCGAGGTCGAGCACCGGCAAACCGCCCAGCTTGCCGAACTCGATCGCCGACTGCGGCGACATCACCGAGTCCATCGGCGCTGCCATGACCGGGAGGTCGAAGTGATAGGCGTCGATCTGCCAACCGACGGATACCTCCTGCGGGTCGCGGGTGCGGCGCGAAGGCACCACCGCGATGTCGTCGAAGGAGTAGGCGCGCCGTCCGCGCTTGCCTCGGCCGATCTCGATCTCAGTCACCCGGGGAGTTTATCGGGCTCCTTCGTACGACTGGGACCTGCATCGCTCAGCGCCCGGTGTAGTTCGGCGCCTCCACAATCCCCTGCACGTCGTGCGGGTGGGACTCCTTCAGTCCGGCGGTGGTGATGCGAACGAACTTGCCACGCTGCTGCAGTTCAGGCACCGTGTTCGCGCCGACGTAGAACATCGACTGGTGCAGACCGCCGACCAGCTGGTGAACGACGGATCCGAGCGGGCCGCGGTAGGGAACCCGACCCTCGATGCCCTCGGGCACCAACTCGTCATCGGAGGCGACATCGGCCTGGAAGTAGCGGTCCTTCGAGAACGACTTCTTGCCGCGCGAAGCCATCGCCCCGAGCGAGCCCATCCCCCGGTAGGTCTTGAACTGCTTGCCGTTGAGCAGCACCAAGTCGCCGGGCGACTCCTCGCAGCCAGCGAACAGCGAACCGAGCATCACCGACGAGGCCCCTGCGACCAGCGCCTTGGCGATGTCACCGGAGTACTGCAGACCGCCATCGGCAATGACCGGAACACCGGCGGGGGTGCAGGCCAGGGCGGCGTCGTAGATCGCGGTGACCTGCGGAACACCGACACCCGCAACGACCCGAGTCGTGCAGATGGATCCCGGTCCAACGCCGACCTTGACCGCGTCAACACCCGCGTCGACGAGTGCTTGAGCACCCTCGCGGGTGGCGACGTTGCCGCCGATGATCTGCACGTGACGGGTCGCCGGGTCGGACTTCAGCTTGCGGATCATGTCGAGCATGAGTCGCGCGTGACCATTGGCCACGTCGGGAACCAGGACGTCGACGCCTGCCTCCACCAGCCGGGTGGCGCGCTCCCACGCATCGCCGAAATACCCGATCGCAGCGGCGACGAGCAGACGACCCTGGTCGTCCTTGGAGGCGTACGGGTGCTGCTCGGACTTCACGAAGTCCTTGACGGTGATCAGACCGGCGAGCTTGCCCTGCTCGTCGACCAGCGGGAGGCGCTCGCGCTTGTGCTGGCGCAGCAGCAGCGTGGCCTCCTCGCGGGCGATGCCGACGGGCCCGGTCACCAGCGGCATCGGCGTCATCATCTCGTGGACCTTGGTGGTGGCCCACTGCGCGACCGGGGTGAAGCGCAGGTCGCGGTTGGTGATGATGCCGACCAGCGTGTTGTCGGGGTCTACGACCGGCAGTCCGGAGACGCGATACCGCCCGCAGACGGCGTCGAGGTCCTCGAGCGTGGCGTCGGGACCGATGGTGACCGGGTTGTCGATGATGCCGGTCTGGGTGCGCTTGACCAGGTCGACCTGCTCCGCCTGGTCGTCAATCGACAGGTTGCGGTGGAGCACCCCGATCCCACCCTCGCGAGCCATCGCGATGGCCATCCGCGACTCGGTCACGGTGTCCATGGCCGCGGAGATCAGCGGCACGCGCAGCGACAGTTCCCGGGTCAGCTTCGAGGTGGTGTCAACCTCGCTGGGGATGACGTCGGTCTCCCCTGGCAACAGCAGGACATCGTCGTAGGTGAGGCCCAACTGGCCGAAGATCGGGGGGACATCAAAGGAGGACGAGGGCGCCATTGCACCATTCTACGGGCGTCCGACGGACCCTTCGGACAGGCGGTCCTCAGCGGGGGGAGGAGCTGCCGATCGGACGCGGAAGCTCGCGCGGGGTGGGAACCGGTGCTGGCTCGCCCTGAGCGCTGCTGGTCAACCCGGTCATCGTCGCCTGGCTGGCGCTGGTGGCAACGGTCGAACCGGCGGTGGTCGAGCTGGAGGCGATCCCGCGCGTGGCAGAACTCGACGCGCTGGTGGTCGGGCTGGAACCGCCGACCGTACTGGTGGGGCTGGGCGTCACCTGCGGTCCCCAGGTGGTGGTTGACGAGGTGGTCGGACCCGTCGTCGACGGTGTGGTGGGGCTGGTAGTCGACGGGGTCGGGCTGGTAGTCGACGGGGTCGGCGAACTGGTCGTCGGCTTGGGTGCCTCGGAGGGCGCCGTCGAGGTGGGACTCGAAGGCGACTTCGAACCCGGCAGACGCACCGGAGTTTTCGGCAACGGGCTGCGGGTCAGCGGGCTGTGCGACCGCGACGCCGGCGTGGTCGCAGTAGTGGTGGTGGACGGCGCGATCATCACGGGCGAGGAATGGTCTGCGTTCACCGGCGGGACCGAAGTCGGGTCCGTCGGGTCGGTGTTCGAGGTCTGCACCCCTGCACGCTCACTCGGGAACGCGCCCCGGGTGGTCCGGAACACCGGCCCATCTGCCGGCAACGGTGTCTCACCAGACAGCGCGCGGGTGACGTTGCCCAACTGCCGCAACCCCGGAACGGTGGTGCCCGAGACGGCAGCTGCGACCGAACTCACCGACAGCGCAGCAGTTGCCACACCGGCTCCAACCAAGAACCGACGCAGGCTCGGCGCGGTCGCTCCGGCCCGGGCATAGCGCCCGACACCGCGGCTCCAGCGCGAGGAATCTGCCGCGCTCGGCTCATCGTCGATGTAGGCCAACCAGGGCTCGAAGAGTTCGCCCAGCTCGTCGTCGGCAGCGCGTCGCGCGCCGAGCGCATCGAGGTACCGGTCGTCGTTGCGGATGTCGTCGATGCGCGGGGTCATCGCGGTTCCTGCCTAGCGGCCAAGGCGCGCAGCTTCGCCAGCGCGCGGTGCTGCGCCACTCGTACGGCGCCGGCCTTCATCCCCAGGGCGGCTGCGGTCTCGTCGGCGGAGAGGCCGACGGCCACGCGGAGGGTGATGATCTCCCGCTGCTGCGGATTGAGGTGGTCGAGCAGAGCGTCCAGACGCTCGGCCTCGGCCGACATCATCGCCCGTTCCTCAGGGTTGGGAGCGAGGTCTGTCTGCTCGGGGACATCCGAGGTGGGTGTCGCGCCGCGCAGAACTCCGCGCTGGGCGTCGGCGACCTTGTTCGAGGCGATGCGGTAGACGAACGCCTCGAAGGGGAATCCCTTGTCGACATAGCGAGGTAGGGCAGTCAGCACTGCGACACACACCTCCTGGGCCACGTCGGCAGAGGAATCAGCTGTTGCGGAGTGGCGCCCGAGCCGGGCGCGCGCATACCGCAGCGCGAGCTGATGCACACCTGCCATCAAGGATTCGGTGGCTCCCGCGTCTCCCCTGCGGGCTGGCGCCACCAGATCACGCAGTGGAATCTGCGTGTCCGCCAAGGACATCGGACTACCGGACCAATTCGTTACGGGTGGGGTTTCAGAACGCGTCGAATACTGCGACACAGACTGTCTCCCTCGTTCGTAGGACCCTTATTCGGTGTGGATGCACCCACCCCAACGCCCCCACCACAGTAGGCGGCGCATTCTCCAAAGGTAAAGAACTAGTCAAGAAACCGCGAATGCCCCGGAATCTCTCAGGAGATTTCCGGGGCATTCGGTGGACGTTCGTCAGCTAGTCACAGTGTCAGTGCGAGTGACCGTGCCCAGCCGCAGCCTCGTCGTCTTCGGCCGGCTTCTCGACGACGAGCGTGTCGGTGGTCAAGACCATCGACGCGATCGACGCAGCGTTGCGCAGCGCGGAACGGGTGACCTTGACCGGGTCGATGACGCCGGCCTTGATCAGGTCGACGTAGTCACCGGTGGCCGCGTTCAGGCCCTGACCGACGGGCAGTTCGCCAACCTTGGCAACGGCGACGTAGCCCTCGAGACCAGCGTTCTCAGCGATCCAACGCAGCGGCTCAGCCGCGGCCTTGCGAACCACGTTCGCACCGGTGGCCTCGTCGCCCTCGAGCTGCAGAGCGTCGAGCGCCGACACTGCGTGAACCAACGCGGAGCCACCGCCAGCGACGATGCCCTCCTCAATGGCCGCACGCGTCGCGGAGATGGCGTCCTCGATGCGGTGCTTCTTCTCCTTCAGCTCCACCTCGGTGTGGGCGCCGACCTTGATGACGCAGACGCCACCGGCAAGCTTCGCCAGTCGCTCCTGCAGCTTCTCGCGGTCCCAGTCGGAGTCGGTGCGCTCGATCTCGGACTTGAGCTCACGAACCCGGCCGTCGACGTCAGCGCTGTCACCCTGTCCGTCGATGATCGTGGTGGTGTCCTTGGTGACGACGACGCGACGCGCCTGGCCGAGAACCTCAACGCCGGCCTGGTCGAGCTTGAGGCCGACCTCTTCGGCGACGACCTGACCACCGGTCAGGATCGCAATGTCCTGCAGCATCGCCTTGCGACGGTCTCCGAAGCCCGGAGCCTTCACCGCGACGACGTTGAAGGTGCCGCGGATCTTGTTGACGACCAGGGTGGACAGCGCTTCGCCGTCGATGTCCTCGCCGATGATCAGCAACGGCTTGCCAGCCTGAACGACCTTCTCCAGCAGCGGCAGAACCTCGGCGATGGCCGAGATCTTGCCCTGGTTGATCAGGATGTAGGCGTCCTCCAGGACAGCCTCCATCCGCTCCGGGTCGCTGACGAAGTAGGGCGAGATGTAGCCCTTGTCGAACTGCATGCCCTCGGTGAAGTCGAGGTCGGTGACCGCGGTCGAAGACTCCTCGACCGTGATGACGCCGTCCTTACCGACCTTGTCGAACGCGTCCGCGATGAGGCCACCGATGGTGGTGTCCTGCGCCGAGAGCGAGGCGACCTGAGCGATCTCTTCCTTGCCGTCGACCTCGCGGGCCGTCTTCAGGAGTTGCTCGTTGACGGCCTCGACGGCCTTGTCCATGCCGCGCTTCAGACCGGACGGCGAAGCACCGGCGGCCACGTTGCGCAGGCCCTCCTTGACCATGGCCTGAGCCAGAACGGTCGCGGTGGTCGTGCCGTCACCGGCGACGTCGTTGGTCTTGGTGGCGACCTCCTTGGCGAGCTGCGCGCCGAGGTTTTCGTACGGGTCGTCCAGCTCGACCTCGCGGGCGATGGTGACACCGTCGTTGGTGATCGTGGGGGCGCCCCACTTCTTGTCGATGACGACGTTGCGGCCCTTCGGGCCGAGCGTCACCTTGACCGCGTTGGCCAAGGCGTCGACGCCACGCTCGAGGGACTTGCGGGCATCGTCGTTGAACTCAAGAGTTTTTGCCATGTGTGTTCCTTCTCCCAGATGTCGGTGACATACGTGCGCCCCGGTCGCGGCCCCAGCAAGGGCTGCGGGCCGGGGCGCCGTACGAAGTCAGTGAGTCAGCGCTCGACGACCGCGAGGATGTCCCGCGCGCTCAGGATGAGGAGCTCCTGACCGGAGTACTTCACCTCGGTGCCGCCGTACTTGGAGTAGATGACCTTGTCGCCGACGGCGATGTCCAGCGGAACTCGCTGGCCGTTGTCGTCGATGCGACCCGGACCAACGGCCAGGACCTCACCCTCCTGGGGCTTCTCCTTGGCGGTGTCCGGGATGACGAGACCGGAAGCGGTCGTCTGCTCGGCCTCGACGGCCTTCACCACGATGCGGTCCTCGAGCGGCTTGATGTTTACCGACACGGCGGATCCTTTCTGTTCGCGACCCGGGCTGATCACCCGGGGAAAATAGGTCCCGCGGCTTGCCGATCCGCACTACCGCTGGGCCGCCGTCGCGGGGGTCGACCCTGGTGGTGTGGACTGGCACTGTCACGGGCTGAGTGCCAGCACTGAATCTATGCCGCGATTAGCACTCCCGCAAGTCGAGTGCCAATGGGTGGGCGAGGAGAATGGAACCATGCGATTCGCGCCCGATCCGACTCACACGATCGCCCATCTGAGCGACCCGCACCTGCTGGCTGGCGGCGCACGCTTGGGCGACGTGATCGACGTCGTCGACAACCTGCGGGCGACGATGGAGCAACTCGAGCGCATCGGCCGCCGGATCGACGCGATGGTGTTCACCGGCGACCTCGCCGATCGCGGTGAAGACGAGGCGTACGACCGACTGCGGGCCATCGTGGAGCCAACCGCCCGGCGCCTGGGCAGCGAACTGATCTGGGTGATGGGCAATCACGATGAACGGGGCCCGTACGCTCGCCGGCTGTTCGGAGGGGACGACACCGACGAACCGCAGGATCGGTCGTACGACCTGCACGGCCTGCGCGTGATCGCCTTGGACACGACGGTCACCGGGTATCACCACGGATCGCTGAGCGATCACCAACTCTCCTGGCTGGCCAGCGAACTGGCAACGCCCGCCGAACACGGCACGCTGCTGGCGCTGCACCACCCGCCGTTGCCCAGCGTCGTCGATCTGATGAATCTGCTCAGCCTGCAGCGGCAGGAGGAGTTCGCGGCGGCGATCGCCGGAAGCGACGTGCGTGGGATCCTCGCCGGCCACCTCCACCACAGCAGCCATGGCCTGTTCGCCGGCGTCCCGGTCTCGGTTGCGGCGGCATCCTGCTACTCCCTCGACGCCGGCGCGCCGAATGGGGCCCTGATCGGCCTCGACGGCCGGCAGGGCTTCGACCTGGTCGATGTTCACCCCAGCGGGATCCTGCATACCCTCGTTCCACTCGGCAGCCCGCCGGTGGTCAGCGGTTTCGACGACGCGGTCGCCGATGCGCTTGCGGCACTGCCCGCTGACGAGGCTCTGGAGGCGTTCTCCAGCAAGTCCTCGACCTGGACTCCCCCGGTCATCTGATGGACGCCGCACTCATTGACCGACTCCGCGCGAGCGGACTTCTGGAAGCGCTGCCGCCTTATTCGGCGCGGGATGTCTTTGCTCTCACCTCGACCTTGCGCGGCGCCGGTCACGATCCCGACCTGGTCGCGGCCGCCCTCACCCAGTCGGAGTTGCGCGCTCGCGGCCGTGCGAAGTTCGGCGAAGCTGCGGCCTCGATGCTGTTCACCACCGACGGGCTGGAACAGGCCACTAGGCCCGCAATCGCCGTGTTGCATGCTCAGCGTTTCCTAGCAGCCGACGTGCCGATCGTCTACGACCTGGGCTGCGGAATCGGTTCGGACGCAGGGGCTTTCGCTAGTTCTGGGCTCTCGGTCGTAGCGGTGGATGCTGACCCGGCGACCTCCCGGATCGCGGCCGCCAACCTTGCCGGAACGTCCGCCCGAGCTGTTTGTGCGCGAGCCGAAGAAGTCGAGTTGCCGCCCGAAGCGGGCGTCTGGCTCGACCCAGCCCGGCGTACCACCGGGGTCGCCGACGCGACTGGGCGCACCAAGCGCACCTTCCGACTCGACCAGCTCATGCCGAGTTGGGAGTTCGTGACCGGCTTGGGAGCGTCCGGTCGAGCCGTCGGCGTGAAGCTGAGCCCGTCGCTGGATTTGCGTCAGGTTCCCGATGGTGCTGAGGCGCAGTGGATTTCGCTGGACGGAGAGGTGTTGGAGGCCGCGCTCTGGTTCGGCCCGCTGGTCGAACGCGCGGAACGCAGCGCGGTCGTCCTGCGCAGTGGCAGTCACAGCGTTGTCCGCCCGGTCGACGAGCGGTTCGAGCCGGTCGCCTCCCTGGATGACCTCGGCGCCTTCCTCTACGAAGCCGACCGCGGGGTCGTACGCGCCGGGCTCACCGACGCGCTGTCCGCGGCGGTCGAAGGCCGAGAACTGACGGCCGGGCTAGGTCATGTCACCGCCGACCGACCGGTCGACCTTCCTTGGGCGCGCTCGTTCCGGATCGTCGACGCCGTCGCCTATAACGTCAAGACGCTCCGCGCTCGGCTGCGCGATGAACACGTCGGGGTGTTGACGGTCAAGGCGCGCGGGGTGGCGATCGACGAACCGGCGCTGCGGCGACAGCTCAAGCTGAACGGTTCCGCGGCCGCGACAATCTTGGTGACTCGGGTCGCCGGTGACCAGGTCGTGCTCTTCTTGGAGCACACCCGTTCTGATTTTGCGAGCCCGGAAGGGTCGGGGACGCGACAAGAGGCGCAAAACCCTTCCGGCGACGGTGCACCTGCTTAGGCTGGGCCGCGATGAAGAAGCTTGCCGCGCTCTGCCTGCCCCTGATGTTGGTGGGGTGTTCTGACACGTCCACGTCGGCGACGTCCACCAGTGGGTCCTTGACCACCCCCGGCAACTCGAGCACTACCGCCACGTCATCCTCGGCCGACGCAACGACGAACTCGTCCATGTCATCCTCAACGACGGCCACCTCAACCCCCACCTCGAGACCGGCCGGCGCTGATCGCTGCGTTCAGCAACTTGCCGACGCGATGACCCCGGCGCAACGGTCCGGTCAGCTGATCATGGTGGGCCTGCAGCACGGCACCGCTCCGTCCTCACTGGATGACGAGATCAGCGAAGCCCACATCGGAAACTTCTTCTTCATCGGCGGCTGGAGCAACGGCAGCGACTCCGTTCGGTCGATCACCACCCACGTGCAGGCCCAAGTGAATCAGTCGTCCACCCGGAACGTGAAGTTCCTGATCAGCGCCGATCAGGAGGGCGGGAAGGTTCAGCAACTCAAGGGCAACGGGTTCACTGTGTTGCCTAGCGCGCTACAACAAGGCGAGGGCACCGCCGACGCCCGCACCCGCATCGGCGCCATCATCGGCCGTGACCTGAAAGCAGCCGGGGTCAACATCAACCTCGCCCCGGTCGCCGACGTGGTGCCGCCGGGGACCGCCGCCAACAACGCCGCGATCGGGAAGTACAGCCGCGAGTACGGCTCCTCCCCCGGCACTGTCGCGAGTTCAATCGTCGACGTGATGAAGGGGATGCAGGACCAAGGTGTATTGGCCACGCTGAAACACTTCCCTGGCCTCGGACGCGTCCCGAACAACACTGACTTCTCCAGCAGCGGCATCACCGATGACCAGACGACCTCGACCGATGCCTTCCTTCAACCCTTTGCCACCGGCATCTCCCAGCAACCCGGAATGGTCATGGTCGCCTCGGCCTACTACTCCAAGATCGACGGCGCGAACCCGGCGATCTTCTCCTCCGCGGTCATCAACGGCATGCTGCGCCAGCGGCTCGGTTGGAACGGTGTCGTGATCAGCGACGACCTCAACGCGGTCGCCGTACGCGGCGTGCCTGCCAATCAGCGAGGCATCCGGATGATCCGCGCCGGCGGCGACATCGCCCTCACCGGTTCGGTGTCCGGAGCCCGCAACATGGCTGCTGCAATGACCTCGCTCGCCGGCAAGGATCCGAGCTTCGATCAACAGGTGCGGGCTTCCGTCACGCGGGTGCTGCAGTTGAAGACGCGGATGGGGCTGACTCCCTGCTCCGTGGCCTGACCCCTCCCCGACCCGGGTCAGGTCAGGTCAGGTCAGGGAACAAGAACCTCGGAGACCGGCAGCGAGGAGTCGGTGCCCAGGCTCAGATCCGAGGCAGACAAACCACGCTGTACGACCTGCGCGCCGAGCGCCGCCACCATCGCGCCGTTGTCGGTGCACAGTCGTACGCGGGGAACTCGGAGGCTGATTCCGGCTGCGGCACAGCGTTGTTCGGCCATTGCGCGCAACTGGGTGTTGGCAGTCACGCCGCCACCGATCTGCAGATCCTTGATGCCGTATTCCTGACAGGCGTCGACCGCCTTGCGGGTCAACACGTCGGCGACGGCCGCCGCGAAACTCGCCGCGACGTCCTCCACCGGAACCGGACGGCCGTCCCGCTCGCATTGCTGCACCCACCGCACCACTGCGGTCTTGAGCCCCGAGAACGAGAAGTCGAAGCGGTGTCGTTCGAGATCGCGCTTCGAGGTCAACCCGCGCGGAAAGGCGATGGCCTTCGAATCGCCTTGGGTGGCAAGGCGATCCAGATGCGGCCCGCCAGGATAGGGCACGCCCAGAACGCGCGCGACCTTGTCGAACGCCTCCCCCGCCGCGTCGTCGATGGTGCGGCCCAGTGCCTCAACATCGGTCACGATGTCGCCCACCCGCAGCAGGTCCGTATGGCCACCGGAGACCAGCAAGGCCATCGTCGGAGTGGGCAGCGGGCCGTGGTCGAGCACGTCAGCGCAAACGTGGGCGGCGAGGTGATTGACGCCGTACAACGGCTTGTCCAGCGCCCACGCGACCGCTTTCGCCGCCGACACCCCGACCATCAGCGCTCCGGCCAAACCCGGTCCAGCGGTGACGGCCACCGCGTCGACTTCGCGCAGCGTCAGGCCGGCGTCGTCGCAGGCGCGGCGGATCATCGGCAGGATCGCCTCGAGATGCGCCCGGCTAGCGACCTCGGGAACCACTCCGCCGAATCGAACATGTTCATCGACGCTGCTGGCCAGCGCATCGCCGAGCAGGGTGGTGCCGCGCACCAGCGCCACGCCGGTCTCGTCACACGAACTCTCGATGCCGAGCACGATCGGTTCGCTCATGAGTCTTCCTTCAACAATGCGCGCATGATGATCGCGTCGACGCCCTCGGGTTGGTAATACCTGCGACGCAGGCTGATCTGCTCGAATCCGTTGCGGTCGTAGAGCTTTCGGGCGGCCACATTGTCGGCGCGCACCTCCAGCAGCAGTGCTTCCGCCCCGGCGGAGGCAGCCTCGTCACGCATCCAGGTGACCAGTTCGCGCGCCAGACCACTGCCTCGGCCGCGCGGCACGACCGCGATCGTCATGACGTCAGCGACGTCGTGGCCCGGGCAATCGACGCCGGCATAGGCAACGATTCCCGCTTCGTCCTCAACCACCCGATACCGCCGCGACGGCCGGGCCGCATGCTCGGCCCACCAGGTGTTCTCACTCCACGCCTCGTGGCCGAAAAGCTCGGCGTCGAGTGCGGTCAGGGGCGCGATGTCCTGCCAGATCATCGGCCGGGAAGTCATCGGGGCGGACGTCATCGGCCCAGCGCCGACTTCTGCCCGGCCGAGGGCACAGCGTCGGGCTGGCGCAGATAGAGCGGCTGCAGCGCAAGCAGCTCACTGCCCTCGGCGAGCCGGCGAACCACCAACGCGCCGAGCGCGGCCGCGTCGACATCGAGTTGCGGCAACGGGTTCACGAACAACTCGGGATAGAGATCCGGGCCACGACCGGCGGTCGGTAGCGCGCGCAGCGCCTCATCCAGCTCGGCCGGCCGATGCACCTGCGGGTCATTCACCCGCGCACCATCGGTGTAGCGCGCCCAATAGACCTCCTTGCGCCGCCCGTCGGTTGCGACCAGAAAGTCACTCGGCGAATTCGACTCTGCCGCAACGGCGTAGGCGATCGCATCAAGGCTGCAGACGCCGTACGCGGGCCGGTCCAGGACCAGTCCGAGCGTCGCCGCGGTGGTGATCCCAACCCGCAAACCGGTGAACGGGCCCGGCCCGACACCGACCGCGAAGGCATCGATCGAGGATCTGGAGACGCCGGCCTCGGCGACCACGTCGCGCACCAACGGCATCAGGATCTCGGTGTGTCGGCGTGCATCTACCGAGGAGCGCGCAGCCAGAACGGTATTGCCGTCGAGCAGGGCGACCGTCACCGCGGAAGTCGAAGTGTCCATCGCGAGCAATCTGTTCATCCGAGGTCCTCCAGCAACTGCTCGAAACGCGGTCCGCGCGGCCGACAGGTGATCGTTCGGGCCTCCGTGTCGGGGTCGACGTCGATCACCAATTCGAGGCACGCGTCGGCCAGGTGGTCGACGATGCCCGAACCCCACTCCACGATGGTGACCGCCGCATCCAGGTCGGAGTCGAGATCGAGGTCGTCGAGCTCCAGTTCACCGCTGAGCCGATAGGCATCAACGTGCACCAACGCCGGTCCCCCGACGAGCGAAGGGTGAACCCGGGCGATGACAAACGTCGGGGAGGTGATGGGACCGCGCACCTGCAGACCCTCGGCGATGCCTTGAGTCAAGGTCGTCTTGCCGGCTCCGAGGCCACCGGTCAACACCACGAGGTCACCGGCCCGCAGCAGCGAACCCAACTGGCGCCCCCATTTCTGCGTGGTTTCCCGATCGGCCAGTGTGACAATGGGATTCACGAGCGATCCTTACCCGATCGGGCGGACTCCGCACGCACCCGAGCACCGACGTCGACCACCCGGCGAACCACCCGAGGCCGTCGCGGGCGATCCGGCTCCTCGATCGCGCGCGAAGCGCGCTCGGCCAGTTCGACCACCTGAGTGTTGACGATTTCCGGGTATTCCATCGGCAGCATATGGCCGGCCCCGCGCACCACGACATATTCAGCATGGGGCATGTGGTCGATCATCTCGGCGGCGTGAGCAACCGGCACGATCATGTCGCGGTCACCGTGGAGGACCAACGTCTCGATGCCGTCGAATTGCTGCAGTACCTCGACTCGCTCGTGGTCCAACAGGGTCGGCAGGAACGCCGAAATCACGCTCATCGGCGTGGCAAAGATCATGTCGCCGGTGTAGCGGACCAACGACAACGGAACATCGGAGCCGAACGAATAACGGTGGACGAAGAATGACTCCACGTCGCGCCCGGCGCGCAGCGCAAGGTCGACCAATTTCTGGCGGGTGCCCAGACCGTTCATCGCCGTCGGGCCGACACGGTGGACCACCGCGCCGATCTGCTTGCCGAAACCGAAGTCGTGAGTGCTCAGTCCACCGGCGGTGGTGCAGAGCAGTCCGATGCCGACAACGCGCTCGGCGATCAGCTCAGGGAATTGCTCCGCGAGCGCCATGATCGCCATCCCACCCATCGAGTGGCCGATCAACAGCAGGGGGCCCTCGGGCACCTCTTGGGCGATGACTTCGTGCAGGTCGCTGCCCAACTGCGCGATCGTGTACGACGTCGGTTCGCCGCGCTCGGACAGCCCGTGGCCGCGCTGGTCCCACAGGACCACCCGGTAACCGGCGTCGCGCAACACCTGCCGCTGGAAGTGCCAGACCCCGTGGTTCTGGGTGTAACCGTGGGTGAGAATGACTGTCGGACGCCCGCCCACCTTCGGGCCGCGCGGCTCGTCGATCTCGACGTGCAGGGGCACAGCGTCGCTGATCACGACGGTTTCAAAGTCGGGAACATCGTCGTATTCGTCGGCGACTCCCAGGGCGACCGCGGTCGATCGGGCGCGCACCAGGCGCTCGGTTGCGATGCCCAAAGCTGTCGCGGCGCCCGCCGCGACCACCCCTACTCCGACGCCCAGAACGCCGTCAGCCACGATCGCCTCCGCGGTAAACGCGCGGCAGTCGAGCGCTCATCCGGGCGATGATCTCGTAGCTGATGGTGCCGGCCGCGTCGGCCCAGTCCTGCGCGGTTGGGCTGCCATCGGCACCGTTCCCGAACAGCACGACCTCGTCGCCTGCCGCAACCTGCGCGTCGCCAACATCGACGACGAACTGGTCCATGCAGACCCGCCCGGAGACGGTGTAGCGGCTGCCGTTGATCGACACCGGCCCACGCGACGACGCATGGCGGGGCACCCCGTCGACGTAACCGATCGGCACGTCAACCACGGTGGTCTCCCGCTCGGCGACGTAGGTGTGGCCGTAGCTGACCCCCTGGCCAGCCGGGATGCGCTTGGTGACCGTGAGGTTCGCCGAGACGGTCATCGCCGGAATGAGCCCGAAGTCAGCCGGCCCGCCCAGCTCGGGCACAGGCGACAGCCCATAGACCGCCAAGCCCGGCCGCACCATGTCCCACGCCGCGGTAGGCGTCGTCAGGGTGGCCGCGGAGTTGGCCATATGGCGCACCTCGAGGTCGAATCCGGCCCGCTCGCAGTCTCGTACTGCATCGGCGAAACGTTCCTGCTGAGCAAGGACGGTCGGGTGGGTCGGGGCATCCGCGAAGGCGAAGTGAGTGAAAACGCCGGTGACCTGCACGGCCCCCTCGGCAACCAACGGGCGAACCGCCTCCACGAGGGCCGGCCAGTCCGGACCATAGGCGCCGTTGCGGGCGAGGCCGGTGTCGACCTTCAACTGAATCCGGGCGGCTCGACCCAGCCGTCGAGCCGCCGCAGCGATCTCGTCCAGTTCCCAGATAGCCGGAACCGCAAGATCGATCGACCGCTCCACCGCGGCGCCGAAGTCGAGGCCCGGACAATGCAGCCAGGACAACACTGGGGCGTCGATTCCGCTGTCACGCAACGCAATCGCTTCGGCCAGCTGGGCGACGCCGAGCCAACTGGCTCCGCCATCGAGCGCGGCGCGAGCCGAGGGGATCAGACCGTGACCGTAGGCATCCCCCTTGACTACCGCCATGACCTCCGCAGAGCCGGCGTGGCCCTTGAGGGATCGGACGTTCGAACTAATGGCGTCGAGGTCGACCGTGACGCGGGCCGGAGCACCGGCTGCAGGAGTCGTAGACATAGCGTCGCCGATTCTCCCACCTTCGCGGTCGAATCGCGCCACGTGGGCCGGTCAGCCGCGCAGGAGGCCGGCAACAGTGGGACCAATCGCGCGCGCTACGTCCAATGCGCGGACGGGTCCGTCCGGATTAGCGACATCCGCCGCGCGGCCGTGAACGAAGGCGCCGAGCGCTCCCGCCGTTCGCAGATCCAGCCCGCAGGCAGCCAACGACCCGATGACTCCAGCCAGCACGTCGCCGGAGCCCGCCGTCGCCAACCACGCCGACCCGTCGGCCTGCGACATCACCGGCTCGCCCGAATCTGTCGGCGGCACCACCACGGTGACCGCGCCCTTGAGCAGCACCACCACGTCCAGCGCATCGGCCACCGCGCGAGCGCCGACCACGTCGGGTTCGCCGGGCAGATCGAGCCGCTCCATCAAGGTGCGCAGTTCACCGGCATGAGGAGTGAGCACCGTTGGGGCGGAACGCGGTTCGTCGATCAACGCCAGGGCGCCGGCATCGAGCACAACAGGCAAGTCGCCCTGCAAGATTTCATCGACCAGGTCGGCAGCTCCGCCGTGGCCGTCCCACCCGGATCCGAGCAACCACGCCTGCACTTTTCCGGGGCCCGTCACAACCTCGGGCACGTGGTTCAACACCATGTCGGCCGCCCGACGCGGCCCGACGTACCGCACCATCCCGACACCGGCGGTCACTGCGGCGGTGACCCCGAGAACAGCGGCGCCAGGGTAGGTCTCGCTCCCCGTCATCACGCCGAGCACACCGCGGGAGTATTTGTCGTCGTACGCCATCGGGATCGGCCAGAGGTCCGGCACGTCGGTGACCACGATTCGCGCGAACGCGGGCTGCTGCGGCTCGGCGACGCCGATGTCGACCACCGTCAGCAAGCCGGTGGCCGGCTCGCCGGCCGGCGAAAGATGTCCCGGCTTGGCGAGCGCGAAGGTGACTGTCTCGTCGGCGTAGATCGCGTCGCCGGCCCGCAGCCCGTTCGGGTCGATGCCCGAGGGCAGGTCGACAGCCACCACGTAGGCCTCGGGGTCGATGAGTTCGGCCAACTTTGTCAGGTGGGGCGGCAACCCGGGTCGACCACCGATGCCCAGAACGCCGTCGACGACAAGGTCGGCCTCCCCCAGCGCCGTTGCCACCTCCTCGCTGGGTTCACCCTCGCGCCACTCCAAGGCGATCGCGCCGGCCGCGACAGCAGCGGCCAGTCCTTCCTCGTGAACGGTCGAACCGGTCTGCACCACAACCACGTTCGCGACTTCACAGGTCGTTGCTGCTGCGTAAAGGGCGTCGCCGCCGTTGTCGCCAGAGCCGGCCAACACCACCACGCGCTCGCCCTCATCGAGGCGGGCCAGCAGCACCTGCGCCAGACCATCAGCGGCGCGGCGCATCAGTTCTCCCTCCGGCAGATCGGCCATGGCCGACCGCTCGGCGGTTCGTACGTCGTCGATGCCATAAGCACGGATCATGGTGGCTCCTTCAGCTGGGGTCGTCGTACGGCGAGGGCACCTGAGGCGGGCCGTCACCCTCCGCGACCACCATCGCGGTCACGAAGTCACCGTCATGGGAGATCGAGAGATGGAATCGGTCGACTCCGAGTTCGCGGGCTCTCCCGGCGACCGTCCCGGCCACCTGGAAGAACGGCTGACCGGCGGTCGTACGGCGAACCACCGCGTCGGTCCATGCCAGGCCGGCCGGGGCGCCGAGCGCCTTGGCGATCGCTTCCTTGGCGGCGAACCGCCCGGCGATCGTCGACGGTGCGCCCTGCAGTTCCTCGACCTGGAACAGGCGAGCGGCCAGGCCGGGGGTGCGCTGAATTGTCGCGGTGAATCTGCTCACCACCACGAGGTCCACGCCGACACCGACGACACTCATCGGGCGCTGCTCCTGCCGGGCAGTTTCACTCGACGGTGACCGACTTGGCCAGGTTGCGCGGCTGGTCAACGTCGAGGCCCTTGGCCGTGGACAGTTCCAGCGCGAAAACCTGCAGCGGCACCACGGTCAGCAACGGCTGGAGCAGCGGCGAGGTGTGAGGCACCCGGATCACTTCGTCGGCGAACGGCACCACGGCTTCGTCGCCTTCCTGAGCGATGACCAGGGTGCGCGCACCGCGGGCGCGGATCTCCTGGATGTTGGAGACAACCTTGCCGTGCAGACCGTGCGGGGTGTCGGGGCCGGGAACCACGATAAACACAGGCTGCCCGGCGTCGATCAGCGCGATCGGACCATGCTTGAGCTCACCCGCGGCGAAACCCTCGGCGTGGATGTAGGCCAGCTCCTTGAGCTTGAGCGCACCCTCCATCGCGATGGGGTAGCCGACCTGGCGACCCAGGAAGAGCACCGAGCGAGTGTCGGCCATGAAACGGGCGATCTCGCGCACCCGGCTCATCGTGCCGAGCAGCTCCTCGATCTTGTCCGGAACGGTCTGCAGTTCGGCGAGAACAGCCTTGGCGTCCTGGGCGTAGGAATCGCCGCGCAACTGGGCGAGGTAGAGACCGAGGACGTAACAAGCGGTGATCTGCGCCAGGAAGGCCTTGGTCGAGGCGACGGCGATTTCGGGACCGGCGTGGGTATAGAGCACGGCGTCGGACTCGCGCGGGATCGTCGATCCGTGGGTGTTGCAGATGCTGATCGTTCGCGCGCCCAGATCGTGGGCATGCTTGACGGCCATCAGGGTGTCCATCGTCTCGCCGGACTGGCTGATCGAGACGACCAGCGTTCGGTCGTTGACGATCGGGTCGCAGTAGCGGAACTCGTGAGCCAGCGCGACCTCGACCGGGATCCGGGTCCAGTGTTCGATGGCGTATTTCGCGACCATTCCGGCGTACGCGGCGGTGCCGCAGGCGACGATCGTGATGCGGTCGACCGCGCGCAGTTCTTCCTCGCTGATCCGCAGTTCGTCCAGGACCAGCGAGCCGTCCTCGGCGGTACGACCCAGCAGGGTATCGGCGACGGCATGCGGCTGGTCGTTGATCTCCTTCTCCATGAAGGTGTCGTAGCCACTCTTTTCCGCAGCGGCTGCATCCCAGGTGACCTCGAAGCGCTTGCCCTCTGCCGGGCTGCCATCGAAGTTGACCACGGTGACCCCGTCGGGGGTGATCGTGGCGATCTGGTCCTGCTCCATCTCCATCGCGTGCTTGGTGTAGCCGATGAACGCAGCCACGTCGGAGCCCAGGAAGTTCTCGCCATCGCCGAGACCGACGACCAACGGGCTGTTGCGGCGAGCGCCGACGACGACACCCGGCTGATCGGCGTGGACCGCGAGCAGGGTGAACGCACCCTCCAGGCGTTGTACGACACGACGCATCGACTCGGTCAGGTCACCGTCGTAGTCCTTGGCCAGCAGTTGAGCGACGACCTCGGTGTCGGTCTCGCTGGCGAACTCGACACCGTCGTCGAGCAGTTCCTTCTTGAGCGTGTGGAAGTTCTCGATGATTCCGTTGTGGATCAGGGCGAACTTGCCGTCGACGCCGCCACGGTGAGGGTGGGCGTTCTCGTCGGTCGGGCCGCCGTGGGTAGCCCAGCGAGTGTGGCCGATCGCGGTCCGCGAGTCGGCGACGGGGTGGGCATCAAGGTCGGAGCGCAGGTTGACCAGCTTGCCCGACCGCTTGCGCACCGTCACCGTGTCACCGGTCACCAGGGCAACACCGGCGGAGTCGTAGCCGCGGTATTCCAACCTGGCCAGTCCCTCCATCACAACGTCAAGGGCGTTTTGGCCGTCCCGTTGGCCGACATATCCGACGATTCCACACATGCGGCACAGCCTAGAGCCTGCGCGTCGCTCCCCCTGCACGGCGGCCGGGCGCGTCACAATGACCGACGTGTCACGACCGTCCGCGGCTGAGTCGCCCTACCTCGAGTTCAGCCGTGCCCAATGGGCGGGCCTGCGCGACAGCCATCCGATGAGCCTGTCCGCCGACGACGTACGCCGCCTGGAGGGAACTGGTGATCGGATCGACCTGCAGGAGGTCGAAGACGTCTACCTGCCACTGTCGCGACTGCTCAACATCTACGTGCGCGCCACCTCGCGCCTACACCGCGTCACCTCCGACTTCCTCGGTGAGACGCCGGAGAAAACCCCGTTCGTCATCGGTGTCGCCGGCTCGGTGGCCGTCGGCAAGTCGACGACCGCGAGAGTGCTGCGCGAACTGCTGGCCCGCTGGCCCGGCACCCCGCACATCGAGCTGGTCACCACCGACGGTTTTCTTTTTCCCAATGCCGAGTTGGAGCGCCGAGGGATCCTCGGCCGCAAGGGTTTTCCGGAGTCGTACGACCGCCGCGCTCTGGTGCGTTTCGTCGCCGAAGTGAAGTCGGGCAAGCAGGAGGTGACCGCGCCGGTCTACTCCCACCTGACCTACGACATCGTTCCCGAGGGACGCATCATCGTGCGCCAGCCCGACGTGTTGATCATGGAGGGCCTCAACGTGTTGCAGCCCTCGCAGCCGAGCCGCGACCGGCGCAACACGCTCACCCTGTCGGACTACTTCGATTTTTCGGTTTACGTCGATGCGCGTGAGGTCGACATCCGCCGCTGGTACGTCGACCGTTTTCTCGGGCTGCGGCGCACCGCGTTCGCCGATCCGGACTCCTACTTCCACCGCTACGCGTCGCTGAGCGATGACGAGGCGGTCGAGCGCGCCAACAACATCTGGGACGACATCAACCGCCCGAACCTGGTCGCGAACATTCAGCCCACGCGCAGTCGCGCGACGGCGGTGTTGACCAAGGGGTCCGACCACGCGATCAATCGGGTCAGCCTGCGCAAGCTCTGAGCACTGCGTCAGCGACGGGCGTCGCTGGGTTCGTCGTCCTCGTAGGCGTCGTCGGTCGAGTCCTCGGCGTCGCCGTCCGTCGGGTCGCCGTAGCTGTCGTCGTAGGAATCCTCGTCGCCTTCGAAGGAGTCGTAGGAATCCTCGTCGTCACCAAACTCAAGGTCGTCGATGAGCGACTCGTCGGTCTCTTCGTCGTCAACCTCGACCTCGGCTCGTCGGGCTCGAACCCAGAGCACCATGAAGATGGCCGCGAAGACGGCGAGAACGCCGAACCCGCAGAGTAATCCGCCGAAGATGCTGTAGAGCAGACGGGACGCTGAGGTGGCGGGGGTGCCACCGGTGTTGTCGTTGTCGAACGAGGGCGCCAACGAGTTGCCCCACGCCGCGCCGCCGACGCCGGCCAAAACCGACAGGACGATGCCCACCAGCCAATAGGCGGCGGTGGCCAGACGGTTGCCGATCATCAGGGCCTTTCCCGGTCAGTCGATGGGTTGTGCAGGAACCTCACATACTGGCCTGCGACGCCGATCAGTACCAGTTGGTTGCGACCGAGTGCGCCCATGCGCCGCAAGGCGAACCGTAGGACGCCTTGATATAGCCCAAGCCCCACCGGATCTGGGTGGCCGGGTTGGTGCGCCAGTCGCTGCCCGCGCTGGCCATCTTGCTGCCCGGCAGGGACTGCGGGATGCCGTAGGCACCCGACGAACCGTTGGTCGCGCCGACGGTCCAGCCCGACTCCTTGTTCCAGAGGTTGTTGAGGCAGCCGAACTGCCCGGAGCTCCAACCGTACGACGCCAGCATCGACATCGCGATCGAGCGCGGATCACCGCTGTAGGTGGCGACGCGAGACGGGGCGACCTTCTTCGGCGCGACGGCCTTCGGCGCAGCGGTCGCGGCGTGCTTTCCGGCCGGTGCAGCGGCGACGGCAGGAGCGGGCTGGGTGAACGGCTTTGCGGCCGTCGAGAGCGACAGGCGGTGCAGGGCGTTGGCGTTGCTTGCCTTGGCCCGCAGGGCGGCAGCCGCCTGAGTGGCGGAGACGCGCTGCTGCGAGCGGCTCGCGGACTGCTGGGAACGCTGGGCGATCGCCTGGCGCATCGCATCGGGGGTCGCCTGGACGCTCGGGGCGTAGGAGACCTCGGCGTCGCTGATCCGCAGGGACGCCGAGGAGACGGTTCCAGCGCTGGCACCATCGGTCACGGTGGACAGAACGGCCGCACCAGAGGCGACCGCGACCGTGGCAATGGCGGCGGGACGGTTGGACCGGCGGGGGGCGTAGTGACGACCGCGACGACGAGACATGTGTTCCTTCCAAGGGGTGTGGCCCCAGTCACAACGCGTTCCTGCGCCGTTACCAGTTCGAGACCTCGCAGCAGCATGCCGTATGCCGGCGATTGCCACAAATCCGCGACACCAACCCTGTGGACAACTACGGTGGGGCCGGATCTCACCAGAACCGACCCCACCGACGAGCGCGAACGATGTTCGACCTGATCAGCTCAGGTCGCTGCCCTCCAGCAAATCGGTGACCAGCGCCGCGATCGGACTGCGCTCGCTGCGAGTCAGCGTGACGTGGCCAAACAGCGGGTGCCCCTTCAGTTTCTCGATGACAGCCGCGATTCCGTCGTGGCGACCGACCCGCAGGTTGTCGCGCTGCGCGACGTCGTGGGTGAGCACCACCCGGGAGTTCTGCCCGATCCGGGACAACACCGTCAGGAGCACGTTCCGCTCCAACGACTGAGCTTCATCGACGATCACGAAGGCGTCATGCAGCGAGCGCCCGCGGATGTGGGTCAACGGCAACACCTCGAGCAGTTCGCGATCCATGACCTCCTCGACCACCTCGCGCGACACGACCGCGCTCAGGGTGTCGAAGACCGCTTGGGCCCAGGGGCCCATCTTTTCGTTCTCCGACCCCGGCAGGTAGCCGAGCTCCTGGCCGCCGACGGCGTACAACGGGCGGAAGACGATGACCTTGCGGTGCTGGCGCCGCTCCATGACCGCTTCCAGCCCGGCGCAGAGCGCGAGCGCCGACTTGCCGGTTCCGGCGCGCCCGCCGAGGCTGACAATGCCAACATCCGGGTCGAGCAGCATGTCGAGCGCGATCCGCTGTTCGGCGGAGCGGCCGTGCAGGCCGAAGGCATCCCGATCACCACGCACCAGGCGAACGCTCTTGTCCGCCATCACCCGCCCGAGCGCGCTTCCCCGCGGCCCGAGCATGACGACTCCGGTATTGCACGGCAGTTCGGCTGCCGTGGCGTGTTCGAGGCGCCCCTGGTCGTACAACGCGTCCATGTCGGCCGCGGTGATGTCGAGTTCGGTGGTGCCCATCCAGCCGCTGTCCACGGCGAGTTCAGCGCGGTATTCCTCCGCGCGCAAACCGACCGAGGACGCTTTGACCCGCATCGGCAGGTCTTTGCTGACGACGGTGACTGCATGGCCCTCATCGGCGAGGTTCTTTGCAACGGCGAGGATGCGAGTGTCGTTGTCGCCCAACCGATATCCGGCCGGTAGCACGTCTGAGTTGATGTGGTTGAGCTCGACCCGCAGGGTGCCGCCCTCACCGATCGGCACCGGGCGGTCGAGGCCGCCGTGTTCGACCCGCAGGTCATCGAGCATCCGCAACGCGGAGCGGGCGAAGTAGCCCAGTTCCGGGTGGTGCCTCTTGGCTTCCAGCTCGGTGACCACGACCACCGGGAGCACGACTTCGTGTTCGGCGAACCTGGTCATTGCGCGTGGATCGGACAACAGGACGGAGGTGTCGATCACGTAGGTACGTGAACTGTCCTGGTCAGCAGTCATGCCCACTCCTCTTGCCACGCCAACGGAACCGTCGCGGTGGCTACTCGCGGATGGTGTGCCGGTGCCGAGCCCACGGACGGGCCGGTGCCGGCCCGCCTTCCGCAGCTACGAGTCGCTGCATCTAGTGGGCCCTCCCGAACGTCGCGCTCGGTTGCGCGGCGTCGTTTCGGACAGTACGACTCGAACCCATCGGTACGCCGCAAAAACGCCGCATTCGCCGAAGGGTTTACAGGAAGTTCACTTGCCGGCTTTTGGTCGTTATAACGACCAGATCCCATGACTACGGGCGTAGTGCTATTTGCCCATCCGCCGGTTCCGCAGCGCGTAGTCGCGCAGCGCGCGCAGGAAGTCGACCCGGCGGAAGTCGGGCCAGTAGGCCTCACAGAAGTAGAACTCCGAGTAGGCGCTCTGCCAGAGCAGGAAACCGCCGAGGCGCTGCTCCCCCGAGGTGCGAATCACCAGGTCGGGATCGGGCTGGCCCTTGGTGTAAAGGTGTTCGGCGATGTGCTCGACGTCGAGGATCTCGGCGAGCTGCTCGATCGAGGTGCCGTCGGCAGCGTGGGCGCGCAGCAACGAACGTACGGCCTCGGCAATCTCCTGTCGGCCGCCGTAGCCGACCGCGATGTTCACGATCAGACCGTCGACCTCGCGGGTGCTCTCGGCCGCCTCTTTCAATACGGCCGCGGTGTGGTCGGGCAGCATCGTCAACGCGCCGACCGGGTTGATCCGCCAGCGTTCACGGGAGGCGAGTTCGGCGACGACCCCCTCGATGATTGACAGCAGCGGAGTCAGTTCCTGCGCCGGTCGCGCAAGGTTGTCGGTCGACAGCAACCACAAGGTCACGACCTCGACGCCGACCTCCTCACACCATCCGAGGAACGGCTCGATGTTGTCTGCGCCGGCCTGGTGACCGGCCGCCGTGTCGGCGCCGTGGGCCTTGGCCCAGCGCCGGTTGCCATCGAGCATCACACCGACGTGTCGCGGCAAGTTGTCCTTGCGCAGCGATCGGGCGAGATGGCGCTCGTACGCGCCGTAGAGCAGATCGCTCGGTGTGCCCATCGCGTTGGGTGTCCTTGTCGTCGTACGGCCGCGTCCACCCCCACGATAGGCCCCGCCAGGTGCTGAACCGGGAATGGCTGCCCCAGGCCCGCGCCCTAGGCTGACCCCATGAAACAGACCGGCGGGCCGATAGAGCGCGCGCAGGAGGATGCCTCCGCGCTGATCGCTCGGATGAAACCCAAGCTGCGCGGCTGGCTGCACACCGGAATGTTCCCGACCGCGATGGTCGCCGGGTTGGTGCTGGTGATGGTTGCGCCGACTTTCCGCGGGCGGGTCGGCGGGTTCATCTTCACCCTCAGCGCCGGCCTGCTGTTCGGCATCTCGGCGGTCTATCACCGCGGATCGTGGTCACCTCGGACCGAGGGCTTCCTGAAGCGCTTCGACCACTCCAACATTTTCCTGATCATTGCCGGCACCTACACGCCGTTCGCGTTGACCCTGCTGCCGGAGCGACGCAGCATCGAGCTGCTGCTCACCGTGTGGATCGGCGCGTTCCTGGGTGTGGTCTTCCGGATCTTCTGGGTTGGTGCACCGCGCTGGTTGTACGTTCCGATTTACCTCGCGCTGGGATGGGTCGCGGTGTTCTTCTGGGGCGACCTGATGACCCATGGCGGAACGGCGATCTGCGCGCTGCTGGCCGCCGGCGGCTTGTGTTACACGGTCGGCGCGGTGGTTTACGGCACCAAGCGCCCCAATCCGTCACCGACCTGGTTCGGGTTCCACGAGATCTTCCACGCGTTGACCCTGGCCGGGTTCACCTGCCACTACATCGCGGCAATGCTCGCGGTGTTCAAGCCAACGCCCTGATCAGTCGTCCTCAGGCCGCTGCGACGGTGCCTTGGGCACCCCGGGATCCTTAGCGCGCTCCCGGTCGGACTCCTCGAACCGGACCTTGCGCAGGTGTCGGTTCATGCTGCGGAACAACACCCAGCAGGCCAGGCCGAGCCCGAAGAGGATGACGAATCCCCAGATGCCGGCCGTGACGTTCGTCGCTTCGGTCCCACCCATCAGGCGACCTCACGCTTCTTGACATCGTCGACGACCAGGGCCGGAGGGTCGGTCGCGAGCGCATCTGCCGCGGCGACGTCGGTGGGGATTCCGGCGAACAGATCGTCTTCGCCGTCGGGAACCGCCACGAAGCTGGCTGCGAGGTCGAACTCCTCGGTCGGCCAGAGTTCGCCCTGCTGCGCCGGTGTCAGCGCGAAGAACGAGCTGTCCGGGTCGATCTGGGTGGCGTGGGCCAGCAGCGCCTGCTCCCGCTGCGCGAAGTAGTCGGCGCACTCGATCCGGGTGGTCACCCGACCCGCGGGACGGTCTTCCCAGCGGGCCATCCACTCGGCGAACGGCGACTCTTTGCCCATCGCCAGCAAACCTTCGTGCATCGCCACGATCTTCTCCTTGGAGAAGCCGCGGTCGTAATAAACCTTCAGCGGCTGCCAGGGTTCGCCGGCTCCCGGGAAACGCTGCGGGTCGGCGGCCGCGCGGAACGCAGCGAGCGACACGTCGTGGCACATGATGTGGTCGGGGTGCGGGTAGCCGCCGTTTTCGTCGTACGTCGTCAGGACGTGCGGACGGAACTCCCGAATAACTCGTACGAGCGCCTCGGTTGTCACCTCCAGCGGTTCCAACCCGAAGCAGCCAGTCGGCAACGGCGGCAGCGGGTCGCCCTCGGGCAGGCCGGAGTCGACGAAGCCGAGCCAGACATGCTCGACGCCGAGGGCCGCCTGAGCGGCTGCCATCTCGCGGCGCCGGACCTCCGGCAGGTTTCGCTTGATCTCTGCGTCGTTCTCCAGCTTCTTGTTCAGAACGTCGCCGCGCTCGCCCCCGGTGCAGGTGGCGACCATCACTCGGTGACCGGTCGCGGCATACTTCGCCAGCGTCGCGGCCCCCTTGCTCGACTCATCATCGGGGTGCGCATGCACCGCGAGCAGTCGCAACTGTTCCGTCACTGAATCCACCTCGTCGTAAAGCCCGGTTTGGCCCGGCCTATCCTCTCACTCATGCAGAGCCCCGCCGCGCCCACGTCCCAGCGCCGGTGGTGGGTGATCGGTGGAATCCTCGTCACGATCGGCGTCGCCCTGTCGATCTGGTGGGGCGTCTCCGCCAGCCGGGGAATCTCCTGGGAACAGGCGCAGAACACGGTCGTCAGCAACACCCGGGTCAGCGTCACCTTCGACGTCATCAACCAGAACAACCGCCCGGTGACCTGCACCCTGATCGCCTACGACCTCAGCCACACCCAGGTCGGCAAGGTCGACGTGCACCTGCCGGGCAGCCACTTCCAGAGCACCCGCTACACCCGTACGGTGCAGACCGCGGCGCCCGCGGTGACCGGCATGGTCGATCACTGCGCACTCGGCTGAACCTGCTGCGCGAGGTCTCGGCCAAACGCCAACTCGTGTGACATCGAGTGTGACGCGGCGTACAGTGGATCTTTCATACCTACAGGCCAGGTCTGGACTCCCGCAGGGCGGGTGGTCCGGGCCTCGACTTTTGAACGCAAGGCGAGCTATCGCCGCAAGGAGACAATTGTGACTAGCACTTCCGAGGCCTCCTCGACCTACCTCACGCAGGAGGCGTATGACCGTCTGAAGGCCGAGCTCACCCATTTGTCCGGCGCGGGCCGTCACGAGATCGCCAAGCGCATCGAGGAAGCCCGCCTGGAGGGTGACCTCAAGGAAAACGGTGGCTACCACGCGGCTAAGGACGAGCAGGGCAAGATGGAAGCCCGCATTCGTCAGCTCGAGGCGCTGTTGCGCGACGCGACGGTTGGCGAGAAGCCGGCCGATGACGGCATCGTTGAACCCGGCATGGTCGTGACCGTCGAGATGCTCGGCGACACCGAGAAGTTCCTGCTCGGCAGCCGCGAGATCGCCGGCGACACCGACATGGACGTCTACTCGGAGAAGTCGCCGCTGGGCGCGGCCATCCTGGGCCGCAAGAAGGGCGACACGACGTCGTACGACGCACCGAACGGCAAGACCATCGAGGTCAAGATCGTCGACGCGGTGCCCTACAACGGCTGAGTTCCACCGCACACGCAAAGGGGCTGCCTCCCGACTGGGAGGCAGCCCCTTTGCGTGTGTCAGGCGGCTACTGCCTTGCGATAAGCCCGCGTCGACAGCGGCACGAAAATCACCAGCAGCAAGACCGCCCAAGCGGCGGTGTAGATCCACGGGTGTTGCAGCGCCCAGGTGTAGCGCGTCGCGGTGTCGACGGCGGCGTGGTCGGCGCCGCCGCTGAGCGCGTAAAGGTTGCCGAACCCTTCGCGGGCCGCCTGGGTGATCGTCGACACCGGGTTCCATCCGGCGAAAGCTTTGAGCACAGCGGGCATGTTCTGCGACGGAACGAAGGTGTTGGCGATGAAGGTCACCGGGAAGATCACCATGAACGAGGCGTTGTTGACGACCTCCGGCGAACGCACCTTGAGTCCGATGAACGCGAACATCCAGGACAGCGAGAACGCGAACAGCAGCATTAACAGGTAAGCCCCGACGGCGTCGGTGAAACTGCCGCGCAGCCGCCACCCGATCAACAGACCGGTCAGCGACATCACGATCAGCACGATCACGTTGTTGAGGACGTCGGTGAAGGTGCGGCCGAAGAGCACCGCGCTGGGGTGCATCGGCAGGGTGCGGAAGCGGTCGATCACACCCTTCTTCATGTCCTCGGCCATCATGTAGCCGGTGATCGTGGCACCGAAGATGATCGTCTGCGTGAAGATCCCGGCCATCATGAACTCGCGGTATCCGGACTGCGCGCCCGCGCCTGCTCCGGCCAATGAACCGAAGACATAGCCGAACAGCAGCACGAACATGATCGGCTGAAGTGTGGTGAACACCAGCAGGTCGGGCACCCGCCGGATCTTCAGCAGATTGCGTTTCGAGACCGCGGCGACATCGCCCAGGAACTCGTTCATACCGTCTTCTCCCCCTCGCCTGTCCCCTCGGCCGCGTGGCCGGTCAGCGACAGGAATGCATCATCCAAAGTCGGGCGGCGGATCCCGATGTCTTGCACCGTGATTGAAACGTCGTCGAGTCGTCGTACGGCGGCCAGCAGCGATTGAGTTCCGCCGTCGACCGGCATGATCACCTGACGGGTCTGCCGGTCGATGCTGGGTTCGGAGCTGCCCACGGGCAGCAGCGCCCGCGCAGCCTCGTCGAGCCGTTCCTCATCGGCGACGGTGACCTCGAGCCGTTCACCGCCGACCTGGGCCTTCAGTTGGTCGGCTGTTCCCTCGGCGATGATCCGGCCACGGTCGATCACGATGATGTTATCGGCGAGGCGGTCGGCCTCTTCGAGATATTGGGTGGTCAGCAACACCGATGCGCCGTCGCCCACCAGCGAGGTGATGACGTCCCACATGTCGCCACGGCTGCGTGGGTCGAGTCCGGTGGTCGGTTCGTCGAGGAAGATCACCGGCGGCCGGGCGACCAGGGCGCCGGCGAGGTCGAGCCGGCGGCGCATGCCACCTGAGTAGGTCTTGGCCGGGCGGTCGGCGGCATCCTCCAACCGGAACTGAGCAAGCAGTTCCCGCGCCCGAGTCTTTGCCTGCGCGCGACCCAGGTGGTAGAGCCGGCCGACCATCTCGAGGTTTTCGTAGCCGGTGAGATATTCATCGACCGCGGCGAACTGTCCGGAGACGCCGATCCGGCGGCGGACATCTTGAGCCTGGGTCGCCACATCACCACCGGCGACGGTGGCGCGGCCACCGTCCATCGGGATCAGCGTTGTGAGCATCCGGACCGTCGTGGTTTTGCCGGCGCCGTTAGGCCCGAGGACGCCCAGAACGCTGCCCTGGGGCACCTGCAGCGAGACCCCATCGACCGCCTTCACGTCCTTGAAATGCTTGACGAGATTCTCGGCTTCAACGGCGACAGACATGCTTCTCAGTCTGCCATCCAGGGGTGACAGCACTGCTCAGAGGAACAATCTCCTGACCGACCCTTTACCTTCAGCTGCTTGCTATCGCCGCGGCGAGGGCGAGCAGTGCGCAGGCAACCACCAACCAGCCCCACAAGACCCGGGTCTGCCCCGGCTGTGGCGGCAGCGTCGGCGGATCTTCGCTGCTCGGACGGGCGTAAGGGGACGTCACCGTGGGCATCGGTTTCGCGTTCTGATCGAACGGGCCACCGGCGCGGGACTGCTCCCAGCGCCGCATCAGAGCGACCTGGCGACGATGGTCCTCCCAACGCGCCTTCTCGACGGCGGCCGTGCGGAACAGCGCGACCGCCGCTCCCCCGAGCAGCACGACCACCACCCAGAGCATCAGCCGAGAGCCTGGTCGAGGTCGGCGATGAGGTCCTCGACGTTTTCGATGCCGACCGAGAGCCGGATCAGGTCGCCGGGAACCTCAAGTTCGGTGCCCTTGACGCTGGCGTGGGTCATCCGCGCTGGGTGCTCGATCAGCGACTCGACGCCGCCGAGCGATTCACCCAGGGTCCAAACCTTGGTACGCCCGATGGCATCGACCGCGTTCTGCTCGCCGCCGTCGAGCTGGAAGCTGACCATCCCGCCGAACCGCTTCATCTGGCGGGCGGCGATGTCGTGGCCGGGGTGGGAGTCCAGCCCCGGATAGTGGATCGCGTTCACATCGGGTCGACCCTGCAGGTAGGCCACGACCTGCTCGGCGTTCGTGCAGTGCTGTTCCATCCGCACCGCGAGGGTTTTCAGCCCGCGCAACACCAACCACGAGTCCATTGGGCCAGCCACCGCGCCGAGCGAATTCTGGTGGAACGCAACGGCATCGGCAAGTTCGTCGCGGCCCTTGCCGACGATCAGTGCGCCACCGACGACGTCGCTGTGACCACCGGCGTACTTGGTCGTCGAGTGCATCACGATGTCGGCGCCGAGCGAGAGCGGCTGCTGCAGGTAGGAGGAGGCGAAGGTGTTGTCGACGGCAAGCAAGACGCCGGCGTCCTTGGCCACCGCAGCGATGGCCGCGATGTCGGCGATGCCCAGCATCGGGTTCGTCGGGGTTTCGATCCAGATCAGCTTGGTGACGCCCGGGCGGATCTCGCCACGGATGGCGTCGGCCTGCGCGACCTTGGCCAGGCTGTAGTCGACGCCCCACCGCTTGAGCGTCTTGTCGACCAGGCGGAAGGTGCCGCCGTAGGCGTCGGTCGGAATGACGATGTGATCACCCGGCTGCAACACCGCGCGTAACAGGGTGTCCTCCGCGGCCAGCCCAGAGGCGAACGCGAATCCCCTTGCCCCGCCTTCGATCTCGGCCAGACAGGTCTCCAACGCCGTACGGGTCGGGTTGGCCGAACGCGAATACTCGTAGCCCTCCCGGAAGCCGCCGACGCCGTCCTGTTTGTAGGTCGAGGTCTGGTAGATCGCCGGGGTCACGGCGCCGGTGCGCGGATCAGGTTCGGACCCGGCGTGGATGGCGCGGGTGGAGAAACCATGCTGCTCGTTGCTCATGCGAACAGCCTACGGTCGGCTGCACTTCTCAGCGGCGCCTGACCCCGAACCCCCGCGACCAACCCGTTTGGAAGTTAGGCGCCGGCGTGGACGGCCTTCCAGTCCAGCCCCTGTGGCGCGCGGGCGACCACGGTCTGCAGCAGGCCCAGGCGGGCCGCTTTGACGTCGGGGTCCTCGGCCATGACCAGCACCTCGTCGAAGAAGGTGTTCAGCGGGTCGACCAGCGGCAACGCGTCGGGCACCCAATCCGGCAGTCCATTGGCGGCGTGGTCGGCCAGCCCGTCGACCTTGTCGGCCAGCGCGGTCTCGGCCGGTTCGCTGAGCTTGCTGCGGTCGTACGACGCCGGGGTGCCCGCAGGGACAATCCGGGTGATCCGTTGGACGGCCTCGACCAAGGCAGCGAACTGCGGCTCCTTACGCGCTGCGGCGAGATCGGCGAGCGCCTGCTCGGCGCGGCCGGGGGCGTCGGCGAGCGCGGTGATGGCCGCGGTCTGCTCTGCCGAGTAGCCCTCGTCGCGCAGCTGCTGCAGGAACCGGCCCTCGATGAATTCCTTTGCGGCAGCGAGCGATTCGTCGCTCACCGCAACCCCCTGCGTACGAAGTCGGTCGGCCGCAGCGGCCAATCCGGCCGTGATCGTGATGCCGGAGAGCTCGCTGCGCGAGCGCAGGATGCTGGCCAGGCCGAGCGCCGCGCGGCGCAGCGCGAACGGGTCGGAGGAACCGGTCGGCTTGGCGCCGATCGCGAACATCGCGGTCAGCAGGTCGAGCCGGTCGGCGACACCCAGCAGCGCGCCGGGAGTGGCGGTGGGCAACGCGCCGCCAGCCGACCGCGGCAACTCCATCTCCCACAGCGCGGCGGCAACCGCCGGGGTCTCCCCCGCCTGAGCGGCGTATTCCTGGGCCATGAAACCAGCCAGGGACGACAGCTCGACCACCATCTGCGAGGACAGGTCGAACTTGGCCAGTTCGCCGGCGCGGGTCATCGTCGCGCGGTCGGCGGCAGACACCTCGATCGAATCGGCGAGCGCCGCAGCGACGTCCTTGATGCGGTCGGCGCGGTCGGACATCGACCCGAGGCGGTCCTCGAAGGTCAACTTTCCAATGCCGGCGCGCAGGTCGGCCAGCGGCACCAGAAGGTCGGCGTCGTAGAAGAAGGCGGCGTCGTCATAACGAGCTCGCAGCACCGACTCGTTGCCGCCGCGAACCACGTCGTCGTCGCAATCGCCGTTGGCCATCGTCACGAAGTGGGGCATCAGCGATCCGTCGGCGGCGCGCACCGGCAGGTAGCGCTGGTGCTTGCGCATGACGGTGGTGAGGATCTGCTCGGGGACGCGCAGGTATTTCTCGTCGAACGAACCGAGGATCCCGTGGGGCTGCTCGACCAGGTTGGTGATCTCATCAACCAGGGCCGACTCCGCGTCGAAGTCGATGCTGCCGCCGACCGAGGTGGCCAGCGCGGTCGCCTGTTCGACGACCTGGGCGCGGCGCTGCGCCGGGTCGAGCACGATCCCCTTTCCGCTCAACAGGGCGGTCAGTTCGTCGGCCGTGCTGACCGGCACCAACGCCTGGGGGTCGGTGCGGTGGACATACGTCGTACGGCCGGTGCGCAGCTGCGAAATCTGCGCCGGCACCAGGTCGGCGCCCCACATCGCGACCAACCAGCGGACCGGACGGCTGTAGGACAGGTCGGGGTCGCCCCAGCGCATGTTCTTGTCGGCGCGCAACGAGCCGACGACGGTCTCGACGATTTCGCCGAGCACCTCCAGCACGCCCCGGCCCGGCTGCGCCACCTTCACCGCAACGTGTTCGGCGCCGTCGAACTGCGCGCGTACGAGGTCGGTCACGGCGACCTTCTGGCCGCGGGCGAAGCCCTCGCAGGCCCTGCTCGGGTTGCCTTCGGCATCGAAGGCTGCGGACACCTTCGGACCCTTACGCAGGGTCTCGGCGTCGGGTTCGTGAGCCGAGACCGACGCGACGGTGGCGACGATTCGGCGGGGGGTGCCGACAACGGTGACGTCGCCGTGGTCGAGCCGCGAGCCGGCCAGACCGTCGGTGATCCCACTGCGCACCTGCTCGATCGCCTGCTCGACGACATGGGGCGGCAGTTCCTCGACGCCGACCTCGAAGGCGAACGTCTGAGGCTGGTCGGAGGTGGCCTTGGCCGGCAGCGACTCACCCTCACTGGGCGGCATGACCGCCTGGCCGGTGATCATCTTCTGCGCTTCGCCGTGTGGCTTCAGCAGGGGGTGGCCAAGTTCTTCCCGGCGAGCGGTCCACAACGCGCCGGTTTCGCGCGCCAACCGGCGCATCAGCGAGAACGAACGGGCTCGCTCGGTGGTCGACACCGCGCCGCGGCTGTCGAGCACGTTGAACGCGTGGGACGACTTCAACACGTAGGTCCACGCGGGCACCGGCAGGCCAGCCTCAACCAGCCGCTGCGCTTCGGCGGTGTAGCGCTCGAAGAGCTCGCGGTTGGTCTGCACGTCGGCGGTTTCGAGGTAGTAGGTGGACATCTCGAACTCGTTCTGACCGAACACCTCGCCGTAGCTGATGCCCGGCGCGTATTCCATGTCCTTGAAGTGCGAAACGCCCTGCAGCGCCATCATGATTCGCTCGATGCCGTAGGTCAGCTCGACGCTGATCGGCTCGAGGTTCTGCCCGACGACCTGCTGGAAATAGGTGAACTGGGTGACCTCCATGCCGTCCAGCCAGACCTCCCAGCCCAGACCCCACGCGCCGATCGCCGGCTGCTGCCAGTTGTCCTCAACGAAGCGCACGTCGTGGGCGTTCAGGTCGATGCCCAGCGCGGCCAGCGATTCGAGGTAGAGCTCCTGCGGGTTGCCCGGGTCGGGTTTGAGGATCACCTGGAACTGGGTGTGGGTCTGCAGCCGGTTCGGGTTCTCGCCGTAACGGCTGTCATCGGGCCGTACGGACGGCTCGACGTAGGCGACACGCCACGGTTCCGGACCCAACACCCGCATGACAGTGGCCGGGTTCATCGTTCCCGCGCCCGCCTCGGTGTTGGTCGGCTGGACCACCATGCAGCCACGGTCGGTCCAGAACTTCTGCAGGGTGAGGAGGGCTTCTTGAACGGTCAGCACCCGCACAGGTTATCGACCACGGTGCCCTACCTCCCAAATGCTGCGGTTGCCGCCGGACGCTGCAGGTAGAACGTCAGCGTTTGACCGCAACTGCAGGGTTTGCGCGGGGGTGGGTCAGTCGGTCGTCAGATCCCGCCGGGAGTGCAGGACAACACCCACTGTTCCGGCCGCGATGGCGACGACTAACAGGGTGATCTGGGCGGTCCAGGGGTAGCTGCCACCGACCGGGTCACCGGCGTGATCGAAGAGGGAGAGACGCTGCAACCCGCTGGGCACCTTCACCAATCCGCCGAAGAAGGACAGGGCGGCCGCGAGCGCCACGACCGCCCACGCTGCGGGCGCGATGCGGCGGCCAATACCGAGCAGCAACCCGGTCAGACCGACGAAGGCGAACGCCGCGGGCGCCTGACCGAGGACGTACGCGGTCGCGCGCCAGGCGGCGTGGTCCGAGCCGTACGACACCTGGGCGAAGAGTGCTGCTGGGATCGCCGCGGCGAGCAACACGACAACCACCGCACCGGCTGCGAGCAGCAACCGGGTGGCCAGCGCAGACCGGCGGCGTACGCCCGTGGCCAGCAGCGCTTCGGTCCACCCCTTCGCCTCCGCCGCGCGTTCGCCCAGCACCCAGCCGACTGCAGCGATGGCGGTGAGGACGCCAACCATCAGGCCCGCGTACGAGAACCAACTGGCGACGATGTTGTCGATGCCGGTCATCCGGCGCATCAGGTCCCGGGTGTGCGGGTCGTCGTCGAGAACTCCGGTGATCGAACCGACCAGGCCACCGAACAGCGCCCCAGTCAGCGCCAGCGCGATCACCCACGTCCGAACCCGCGGCAGCATCGCCCGGGCGTCGAATACCGCCAACGAGCGGACCGGCGGTCGCCGAGTGGAGGTTTGCCGGGAACGCACCAGCCCGGCGAGATGATCGCGCCGGCCAGCCAAGGCTGGTGCCACCGCAATCAGGACCGCGCTCACCACCAAGCCGAGCAGGATCGGCCGGGAGTCGTCCGCGCTGTAGGGCGCTACGACGTCCTTCCAGCCCAGCGGACTGAACCAGCGCGTCTGGCCGGGGCCGCCCGCGTCGGCCCAGGCACGTAGAGCGTAGGCCGCCCCGACGAACGCCAGTCCGGCCGCTCTCGCGGTCGACGCCTCCGGCCACACCTGCGCAGCCAACACAGCGACGGCGCCACAGACGATGGAGGCCACAGACACCACGGCGCCGAAAGCGAACGCTCCGCTGACCGTCAACTCGGGGGAGGTCACCCGTTCGACGAGCAGTATCGCGCTGCAGCCTGCACCCAGCGCGACGCAACAGCCGACAACCACGACCAGCGAGGCCCGCAACACGGCCGGTCCGCCGACACCGGTTGCCCGGACCAGTTCGGTCGTGCCGTTCTCCTCTTCACCACGGGTGATCGCGACCGCCACCAGGACCGCCATCACCGCGCCGAGCAACACCGCGAAGGTGCCGATCTCCCACGAAACCAACTCACCGAGCCGGCCGCCACGCAGCACTCCGTAGAGCACCCGGGTCGCGGCAGACCCACTCATCTGGTCGATCAGCACCTGCCGATCGGCGAGCTTGGGATAGGTCCGTTGATAGCTCGGCGCGCCGATGGCGACCAGCGCCCAAATGCCGATCAACCAGCTCAGCATCCGGACTCGGTGGCGGCGCAGCAGAAGTCGCAGCAGCGGGCTCATCACGGCGTCCGGTAATGGCGCAGGAACAAGTCCTCGAGGCTGGCCGGAACGCAGCTGACGTCCTGCACCCCCGCCGTGGCCACGACCGCGAGCACGGCCGGCAACCGATTGCGGGCCACCTGCACGACCACCGAGCCGTCGGTTTGTTGCGGGGCGATGCCACCGGCCCGCTCCAGCGACGCGACCAGCGCGTCGTCGGCGCCTCGTACGGTCACGGTTGAGGAGGCGAGGTGGCGCATCTGGGCGAGCGAGCCGGTCTCGACCAGACGGCCGTCCTTGATGATCGTCACCTCCGAGCAGAGTTGCTCGACCTCCGAGAGGATGTGGCTCGACAGCAACACTGTTCGTCCTGCGGCCACCGCCTCGCGCACGCAGACCCCGAACTCCCACTCCATCAGCGGGTCGAGACCGCTGGTCGGCTCGTCGAGCACCAACAGATCGACCGGGGCGGCGCAGGCGGCAACGAGAGCAACCTTCTGCCGGTTGCCCTTGGAATAGGCGTGCACCTTCTTGGTCGGGTCGAGTTCGAACCGCTCGATCAGTTCCTTCTCCCGCTGCTCGTCGCGTGCCCCACGCAACCCGGCGAATGCGTCGAGCACCTGCCCGCCGGTCAGGTTCGGCCACAGGGAAACGTCACCAGGGACGTAGCCGATCCGGCGGTTCACCTCGGCCGATCGAGTGGCCACGTTCATTCCGAGCGCCTGCACACTGCCTTCATCAAAGCGATACAGACCAAGGAGCACCCGGAGAGTGGTGCTTTTCCCGGCTCCGTTCGGCCCGAGGAAACCGTGAACAGTTCCAGCCCCCACCCGCAGGTCCAAGCCATCGACCGCAGCATGCGAACCGAACCGCTTCACCAGGCCGCTGATGTCCACGGCGCACTGCTCGTTCGTCATGGCTCCATCGTCGCGCGATCAGGTCACGCCAGGGCCTTCTTCCACAAGGTCAGTGTCCCGGTGCGCTCGTAGCCCAGGTCAGCATTCGCGGCGAGCATGTGCACGTTGTCTTCGGCATTCCAGGTCAGCACCGTTCGTACGCCGGGGAACTCGCGCTGCAGTTCGCGAGCGTTCGCGGCTTTGAGGCGTACGCCGAGCCGGTGGCCGCGCGCTTCGCGCAGGACGAGCGTGTCTTGCTGGAAAGCGAGCCAGGGGGACTCCGAGGGGATCTCCAGGTTGGTGAAGCCGACCATGCGTTCCCCTTCCCAGGCGACCGAGAGCAGAATCCGCCGGCCGGCATCGAGCGCCCACTGCAGGTCCTCACGCACTCGCTGCGGCGTCCACTCCTCCTCTTCAGCGTCCCGATCTCCTTGTGGCGCATCCAGGCTCATCCGCCGCTCGAGTTCGGCGAGACCCGGCAACCACTCATCCGGAATGTCGTCGACTCGAGATTCGATGCTGAACGCTGCGGCATCCTCGACACCGTCACCGTCGGCCAACTCCTGCAACCGGACCTCATCGGCGGGCAGCCGCATCTCGCTGCGGACCATCACCTGCGCCGGGGCGTATCCGCGGTGGTGGGCGAACTCTTCGCTGGTGGCGGGCTCCCCCTGCCGGGTCTCGGTGTCGGCCTCGAGCGTCGTGCGGCCCGCCGCCCGCGCATACTCCTCGACGGCAGCGACCAGCGCCGAGCCAACGCCGCTGCGCTCATGACCCGGATCTGTTCGTACGGTGAAGAAGCCCAAGTGGGTGTTGTCGGTCAACGGCATCGCGAGCGCCGTCATCCCGACCACTTTTTCGGCGTCCAAGGCGATCAAATCGACGAAGCGATGAGTGGTTCCCCGGCGCCGTCCCTGTAGCTCGGCCAGCGACCAGCCGCCGTGGTCGTCGCCCCAGAGTGCGCGCGAGTTCCGCTCCTGGACCTGGATGAACTCGTGAGCGAGCCGCTCGCTCTCTGGGTCGGTGGCCAGCAAATCGATGCGCCGCACGTCGATGGTCATGCCCTCATCGTCGCTGTCGACCGGATTGCCCTCAACTGGATTACCCGGACCGCTGCGCGCAGCCGGGAAGGATCATTGACCGCTCGACGTTACGCAGAACATGGCCTTCGGATTCGGACGTACCCCCACGATGATCTCCGCCGACGAGGCGCTGCCCGGCCGCGCGACGCCGCTGCCCGGCATCCCCGCCACCCACGAGGTGCTCGGCACCCCGCTCGCCGGGCCATGGCCCGACGGCACCCAAGTCCTGTACGTCGGCATGGGTTGCTTCTGGGGCTCGGAGCGGATCTTCTGGAAGCTGCCCGCAGTGGTGACGACTGCGGCCGGCTACATGGGCGGGTTCACCCCGAACCCGACGTACGAGGAAACCTGCACCGGGCGCACCGGCCACACCGAGGCCGTGTTGGTTGCCTACGACCCGAGCAAGACCACCCCCGACCTGCTGCTCAAGTCGTTCTGGGAGAACCACGACCCGACGACTGCCAACCGGCAGGGCAACGACGTCGGCACCCAATACCGCTCAGCGATCTACTGGAGCAACGACGAGCAGCGCGCCGCCGCCGAACGCACCCGCGAGGCGTTCACCCAGGAACTGCGCGCGAGCGGCTACGGCGACCCGGCCACCGAGATTCGCTCGGCCGACGAAGCTGGCCCGTTCTATTACGCCGAGGATTACCACCAGCAATACCTGCACAAAAACCCCGCCGGTTACTGCAACCACGGACCGAACGGAATGACCTGCCCGGTCGGGGTCGCCAACCTGCCTGCGCAGACGGACATCCTGCCGCCGAGCTGAACGGCGCGAGGGCCTGCTCCCCCTCAATCCCATAGCCACCTGGATGGATAGCCCTCCCCATGGTCTTCCCAGGATCCTCGGAGGATTCTGGGAACCGGGACGGTCGGTCCGCCCCATTGGGACAGGGGGAACACTCATGAAAAAGAAGCTCGCGCTCGCTGTGGCGGCCGCGACAATGTCCGCCACGGCGCTCGTCGCGCCGGTCGGCGGTGGCGTGGCGCAGGCTACGGCTTGCACCGCACCGTGGGGATCACTGCCGAAGACCTCGGCGCCCATGACTACCCGCACCGTCCAGGGCGTGCGTGTCGGTCAACACGGTTGCTTCGAGCGGATGGTCATCGACCTCGGCCGGGGCCTTCACAACACCGGCTACGACGTCCGGTACGTCTCCAGCGCGGTCGTCGATCCCAGCGGGCAGACGCTCCATCTGCGCGGCGGAGCCATCCTGCAGGTGATCGCCAAAGCACCCGCTTACAACTCCTCCGGAGTGTCGACCTACCGGCCGGCCAACCGGATGGAAGTCGCCAACGTGTCGGGTTGGTACGACTTCAAGCAGATCGCCTATGGCGCCTCGTTCGAAGGACAGACCCAGTTCTTCATCGGCGTACGAGGTCGACTGCCGATGCGGGCCTTCATCCTCAACAACACCGACGGTGGACAGCGCCTCGTCATTGACGTCGTCAACAGCTGGTGAACCACCGAGCGGGCCGTCCGAACCATCGGGCGGCCCGCTCGTCGCGGGCTGAGGAAAGCCATTCCTCGGCTGACGTTTCGGCCGATTCCGTTTAAAGTCGAAGCATGAAGATGAGTGCCGTCCTGGAGAAGAAGTTCAACGCGCAGATCACCCTTGAGTTCGAGGCGTCGATCGTCTACCGCCAGCTGGCGATCTCGATGGATGCCATGGACCTGCCGGGCCTGGCCAACTGGCTGCGCCGCCAGGCCGACGAGGAGATCGTCCACGCCAACAAGTTCATCGACCACGTCTCCGACCGCGACAACAACGCGCAGATCGGCGCCATCCCGGCGCCCACGGTCAAGGTGGAGACCGTTCTCGACGCCTTCGAAGCGGCCTACGCCCACGAGCAGCGCGTCTCGGAGTCGATCCGCGCCCTCTACCGCGACGCCGAGAACGAAGGCGACCTCGACTCCCGCCCGCTGTTGAACTGGTTCCTCAACGAGCAGATCGAGGAAGAGTCCACGGTGAGCGAGATCGTCGGCCGGATCACCCTGATCAAGGACGACGGTCCGGGCCTGCTGCGCCTGGACGACGAGCTCGGCGCCCGCCCGACCCGTTCGACCGACGCCTGATCAACTACAGATCACGCACCACCAACAACTGCCCGTCCGATTGGACGGGCAGTTGTTTCACGCCTGGGTCTGGCGGCGAGTGATCGGTGGCAGGCTCGACCAGGGGAAGTCGATCCACTGGTCGGTGCGCTTCCACACGTAGTCGCAGTTCACGATGGTGCGTGACTTTTCGTAGATGCAGGCGATCCGCGATTCGGCCACGTGGTCGACCAGGAACTCCTGCACCAGCTTCAGCGTCTTTCCGGTGTCGGCGACGTCATCGACGACCAGCACCTTCATCCCGCTCAAATCGACCGCGGCCGGTGTCGGTGGCAGCATGATCGGCACCTCGAGCCGCTGGTCGACTCCGGTGTAGAACTCGACATTCACCACCGAGACGTTCTTCAGATCCAGCGCGTAGCCCAGCGCCCCACCGAACGGCAGCCCGCCGCGCGCAATCGACAACACGATGTCCGGCTCGAACCCCGAGTCGACGACCTCCTGCGCCACCTCGCGGACCGCTCGGCCGAAATCTTCGTACGTCAGCACTTCGCGTTCGTCGCTCATGCATCCATCTTCACGTACAGCGCCAACGAGTTGCCATGTTCGAACTTGTGTTCGATGCTTGAGCCATGACCGTCGACGTCGAGATGCTCGCCGGACTGCGCCGAAAGCTGCAGACCGCCGAAGGTGGAACACGCTCCTTGCCGGTCCACCCCGCGCTACAGGAGGCGGTCGGCAGCCACCTGCGCGCCGGCTCGGTCTATGCCTTCCTGGGCGCCACCACGGTCGGCGTTGGACTGCTCTCCAGCGCAGCCCTCGCCCAGAACTGGTGCGCGGCAGTTGGATTCCCCAATCTCGGCCTGGAGTCCGCCAACGAGTGGGGTGTCGACCTGCAGCGATTGATCCTGGTCCCTCACCCCACCGCCGACCAGTGGGTCGACTGCATCTCCACCCTCGCCGAGGCGGTCGACTTGATCCTGGCCTGCGCTCCCCCACCACTGGCGCCCGCCACCCGCTCCCGCCTCGAAGCGCGACTGCGTCATCGCGGCGCCATCTTGATCGTTGCCGACACCTGGCCGCGGGCGACCGCCACGATCACCGCACAAACCTCCCGCTGGCGCGGACTCGACTGCGGCCACGGCCACCTGATGGGCCGCGAACTGACCTTGGAGGCGACCCGCGGCCACCGCGTTCGGCGCAGCACCGTGCAGTGGCCGCCCGGTTAGCCCAGCGCGACACGCGCCGCCTTGACCAGATTCGTACACGTGTTCGATACTCGATGGATGACCGCCCAGCCCACCCTGACCGCCGCGCCCGCGGTGCGCACTCTGGTGGTGTGGTGTCCGCAGTGGTCGGTCGAGGCGGCCCGCCGCAGCCTCGGCGCCGATCCGCCTGAATTGCTGGCGCTGGTCGCGAAGGGCAAGGTCGTCGCCGCTTCCCCGGCGGCCCACCAGGAGTCGGTCACGGCCGGCCTGCGATTGCGCGAGGCGCAGACTCGCTGCCCCGACCTGACCGTATTGCCACACGACCCGGCGATCGACGAGCGTTGGTTCACCCCGGTGGTGCGGGCGGTCGAACGCGTCGTCCCCCACGTCCACCTCCTGCGCCAGGGTTGTCTGGCGATCCGCATCGCCGGTGCGGCTCGCTTCTACGGCGATGAGGATGCCGTGGTCGAACTACTACTCGACCAGTTGGCCGAACTCGGCCTCGAGGACGTACGACTGGCAGTCGCCGATGGCTTGTTCGCAGCCGAACAAGCCGCTTACGCCACTACCTCGCAGCGGCCGGTGCTGCTGCTGCCCAGCCGTGACACGACGGCCTTCCTGCGCACCCTTTCGGTGACCACCGTCGCCGCGGCCGTCGACCAGCCCGGGTTGGCAACTTTGTTGCAGCGCATGGGCATTCGCAGCCTGGGTGCCTTCGCGAAGTTGCCGAGGGCGCAGGTCCACACCCGATTCGGCGCCGCCGGGCGACGCGCCCATCAGCTCGCCTGGGGCGAGGATGCCCCCGTATTGCCGGTTCACGAGGTGCCCGACGATCTCACCACCCGAACCACCTGCGACCCCTGCGACGACAGCGAGCGCCTGACCGAACTGTGTCGCCCACAAGCACACACGCTCGCCGAGCGCCTCCGCACCCGATCACTGGTCACCCACGAGATCCGGGTGACGCTGACTACCGACCGCGGGCGATCGTACGAACGCAGCTGGCGTCACGCGTGGCCGTTCACCACCCACGACATGGTGGAGCGAGTGCGTTGGCAGTTGGAAGACCTCGCCGCGCAGCAGCAAGACGTTCACGACGGCGTCGTGGCAGTCGAGATCGGCGCCACCACCCCCACTCCCGCGGCGGCCCACGCCCAAGGTTTGTGGGGCGAACGGCCCGACCAACACATCACCCATGCCGTCACCTCGTTGCAACACGACCTCGGCCACGCCGGGGTGCGCATCGGCAGCATCATCGGCGGCCGGTTGCTGCATGAACGCACCACCACCCGGCCGTGGGGCGATGCGCCACCGGTCGACCGCCTGGCCGGCCGTCCCTGGCCTGGCGCCCTGCCCGGCCCGCAGCCAGCCACCGTCTTTGAGACCGCGCAGCCGGCGATCGTGCGCTCCGGCGATGACACCGAAGTGACGATCGATGCGCGCGGAAATCTCTCCGCCCCTCCCGGATTCTGGCGTCCTGCTCACGACCGCTCGCGGCTGCGGCGGATCGTCGCGTGGAACGGTCCGTGGCCGATCCGACAACACTGGTGGCAGGAACCGTCGTCACTGTCTCGCTTCCAGGTCGTCGACGACGCCGACGAGGCATGGCTGCTGCTGCGCTCGGGCGACGGTTGGTGGATCGAAGCGCGGTACGACTGATGGGCTGGAGCAACCCACCGATCCCCTGGTCCGACCTAGAGCGCGCCCTCTCCGACGGCGTACGCCCGACGCGCAAGACTGTGCGCCCGGCCGACGGCGGCGATGGACCGGCGTTCTCCCGCAAGCGAGCTACCTTCCAGCCGGCCGATATCGACCGGCCCCAGGCGCCGGTCGTGCCGTATGCCGAACTGCATGCCCACTCCCACTACAGCTTCCTGGACGGCGCGTCCTCCCCCGAAGCGTTGGTCACCGAGGCCGTACGCCTGGGTCTGCACGGCCTCGCCCTCACCGACCACGACGGGCTCTACGGCATCGTCCGGCAGGCCGAAGCGGCGGAGGCCTACGGCGACCTGATCACGATCTACGGCACCGAACTCTCCTTCGGTCTCACCGCGCCGCAGAACGGGGTGGCCGACCCCGAAGGTCAACATCTGGTGGTCCTCGCTCGCGGAGTCGATGGTTATCACCGCCTCGCCGAAGCGCTGACCGAAGGACACCTGCATCCCACCGCGGAGAAGGGGCGCCCGGTGCACGACCTGGAGCAGGTCGCAAGCCTGGCGGAAAACTCCTGGTTTGTGTTGACCGGTTGCCGCAAAGGCGCTGTGCGTCAAGCACTTTCGCGCGAAGGTGCCGATGCTGCTTATCGGGAGTTGGAACGGCTCAAGGAGCTTTTCGGGGCCGAAAACGTGCTGGTCGAGCTGACCGACCACGACGACCCCACCGACGGTCCGCGCAACGACCGACTGGCCGCGCTCGCCCGCCGCAGTGGCCTCGAGGTGGTCGCCACCAACGCCGTCCACTACGCCACCCCAGACCAGTTCCCGCTCTCGACCGCACTGGCCGCCGTACGTGCCCGCCGCAGTTTGGACGATCTCGACGGGTGGCTGCCGGCCGGCGACCGGGCTCACCTGCGCAGCGGCGCGGAGATGGCGCGCCGGTTCGCCCGGTTCCCCGGGGCGGTCGAACGTACGGTCGAGATCGCCGATGCGGCCGGCTTCCGGTTGCGCGCCGCGAGCCCTCGCCTGCCCGACCAGAAGGTGCCGGCCGGCCACACCGCGATGAGTTGGCTGCGGTCAATGGCCGAAGAGAACGCCGCGCGGATCTTTCCGCGCATGAGCCAGGAGGTGCGCCAGCGCCTCGACAAGGAACTCGATGTCATCGAGGCGAAGGACTTCCCGGGCTACTTCCTGATCGTCCATGACATCGTGCAGTTCGCCCGCGGCGAGGGGATCCTCTGCCAGGGTCGCGGCTCGGCCGCCGCCTCGCTGGTCTGTTATGTCCTCGGCATTACAGTCATCGACCCGATCTTCTACCGGCTGCCGTTCGAACGGTTCCTCTCGGAACTGCGCGAAGAGGCTCCCGACATCGATGTCGATTTCGATTCCCGACGTCGCGAGGAGGTCATCCAATACGTCTACCGCCGCTACGGCCGACGCAACGCCGCGCAGGTGGCGAACGTGGTCACCTATCGCCCGAAGAATGCCGTACGCGACATGGCCAAGGCGCTCGGCCACAGCCAGGGACAGCAAGACGCGTGGTCGCGCCAAGTGGAACGTTGGGGCGCCGAGATCGCCACGGCAGATCATGAGATCCCAGCCCCGGTGATCGATCTGGCCCAGCAGGTGTTGTCCTTCCCGCGACACCTCGGCATCCACTCCGGCGGGATGGTGTTGACCCGCGAACCGGTCGGCCGCGTCTGCCCGATCGAGCCGGCGCGGATGGAGAACCGCACCGTGTTGCAGTGGGACAAAGACGACTGCGCCTGGATGGGGTTGGTGAAGTTCGACCTGCTCGGTCTGGGCATGCTCGCCGCGCTGCAACACACCTTCGATCTGGTCGCCGAACATCTGAACGAACACTGGCGGATCGAAACGCTGCCCAAGGGTGAACGCGGCGTCTACGACATGCTCGGCCGGGCCGACTCAATCGGTGTTTTCCAGGTGGAGAGCCGGGCTCAGATGGGCACCCTCCCTCGGCTCAAACCCCGCAACTTCTATGACCTGGCTGTCGAGATCGCTCTCATCCGACCGGGTCCGATCCAAGGTGGCGCGGTGCATCCCTACATCCGTCGGCGCACTGGAGAGGAACCCGTCACCTACGCCCACCCGCTGCTTGAGGACGTGCTCGAACGCACCCTGGGGGTGCCACTGTTCCAGGAACAGCTGATGCAGATGGCGGTCAGTGTCGGCGGCTGCTCACCGGCCGACGCCGATCTGCTGCGTCGCGCAATGGGGTCCAAACGGGGTGTCGAACGAATCGATGCGTTGCGCGCGCGGCTCTACGACGGGATGTATGCCAACGGCATCAGCCCGCAGGTGGCTGACGAGATCTACAACAAGATCGAGGCCTTCGCGAACTTCGGTTTCGCCGAATCCCACGCGCTCAGCTTCGCCGTTCTGGTCTACGCCAGTTCCTGGTTGAAGCTGCACTACCCCGGGGCTCTCCTAGCTGCCCTGTTGCGCGCTCAGCCGATGGGTTTCTACTCTCCGCAAACGCTGGTCGGCGATGCCCGGCGCCACGGTGTCGAGGTGCGTCCCCCAGATCTGCATCTGTCGGACCACTACACCGGATTGGAGCCGCTGGGCGGTCCCGCCAGCGCGACAGGAACGGGGATGGGGACGTGTCTGCTCGACCACCCCGAGGATCAAATCGGCGACTTCGACGCCGACTCCCCCGACGACACCGCTGCCCATCGACGCGACGGGGCATTCGCCGTACGCCTCGGGCTTGACCAAATCAGTTCGCTGGGCTCGCCGGCGGCCGAGCGGATCGTCGCCGCGCGCACCGATGGCGGCCCGTTCACCGACCTGTCCGACTTGTCCCGCCGCGCCGAACTCGATGCGCAGCAGTTGGAGGCGCTGGCTATGTCTGGTGCCCTTGACTGCATCGCCGGAAGTCGCCGCGACGCGCTCTGGCGATCGGCAGAGGCGGCCACCGTCAAGCAGGGACAACTCGACCTGAACGTGCCCTACCAACCGCCGCTCCTGCCGCTGATGACCGCCGGCGAGATCCTGCAACATGACCTGCGCTCCACCGGTATCAGCCCATCCGACCATCCGATCCGGCATGTGCGAGCCTCGTTGCACACCCAGGGAATCCGATCGATCTCCAGCTGTCTACAGGTGGAGTCCGGGCGCCGGATCGAGGTGGCTGGCGTGGTCACTCACCGGCAACGCCCCTCGACCGCCGGCGGCATCACCTTCTTGAACCTGGAGGACGAGACCGGGTTACTCAACGTGATCGTCAGCCAGGGAGTCTGGCAGCGCTACCGGCGGATCGCCCGCGCCTCACCGGCGATGGTGATCCGCGGGATCCTGGAGCGGTCCCCGGAGAACATCGTCAACCTGCTGGCCGACCGGCTGGAACACCTCACCGTCTCGGTGCGCACCACCTCGCGCGACTTCCGCTGACCTCAGCCGCCGCCCCTCTCGTAAACGAGTGGCGGTCAGTCGTCGGTGCCGGCGGGACGTACGAACGGGAAGGCCAGCGTCGTCTTGATGCTCGTCGCGCCGAGCAGCATCATGATCAGCCGGTCGACGCCGAAGCCGAGACCACCGGTCGGGGGCATCCCCAACTCGAGTGCGGCCAGGAACGACTCGTCCAACTCCATCGCCTCGGGGTCACCCGCGGCGGCCGCCAACGACTGCTGGGTGAGCCGTTCGCGCTGATCGATCGGATCGATCAGCTCGCTGTAGGCAGTGCCCAGCTCCGCCCCGAATGCCACCAGGTCCCATTGCTCGGCCACCCGCGGGTCATCACGCCCAGGGCGCGCCAACGGCTGCACCTCGATCGGGAAGTCCTGGTAGAAGGTCGGGAAAGTGGTCTGCTTCTCCACCAACGCTTCGTACAGACCCATCACCAGTTTGCCGGCGCTCGCACCGTTCGGGATTCCGACGCCATGAGCGCCGCAGATCCGGGTCAGGTCGGCCAGGCTGCTGCCGGTCGTGACCGGCTCCCCGACCGCCGCCGACACCGCGTCATGCACCTTCACCACCGGCCACGGCCGGTCCAGGTCGATCTCCTCGACCTGATCGCCGTTGCGCCGCAACGCGATAGGCCGCCCATTCACCGCGATCGCGGTGCGCAACACGGTCTCGCGCATCAGCTCACGCATCGTGTCGTAGTCGCCGTAAGCCTCGTACGCCTCACACGAAGTGAACTCCGGGTTGTGAGTGGCGTCGGCACCCTCGTTGCGGAAGTTGCGGTTCAGCTCGAAGATCCGTTGCATCCCACCGACGGCAAGCCGCTTGAGGTAAAGCTCCGGCGCGATCCGCAAATACAAGCCCATGTTGTAGGCATTGATATGAGTCTTGAACGGTCGCGCGGTCGCGCCGCCGTGCACCGCCTGCAGGATCGGGGTCTCCACCTCGACGAACCCACGGTCGGTGAAGATGTCGCGGATTGCGCGAACCCCCGCAGACCGCCGCAGCAACGCCTCGAGTGACTCGGGGTTCACCAGCAGGTCCAACGAGCGGTTGCGCACCCGCACGTCCTCGCTCAGCCTGGTGCGACCGACCGGCAGCGGCGTTAGACACTTCGCTGCCATCTGCCAGTCCGCGAGCAACACTGACAACTCGCCGGTCCGAGACGTCGCGACGGTGCCGGTGACGCTGACCAGGTCGCCCAGATCGACGTACGACCGCCACGCCTCGCGCGCTTCCTGCGGCGAACCGTCAGCGGTGACCAGCACCTGAATCCGGTGGCCCTCGTCGTCCAGCACCGCGAAGCTCACCCCACCGAGATCGCGCAGCGCGCGGATCCGGCCGGTCACCGACACGGTCTGCTCGCTGACGTGGTTCGGCTCCATACCGGGATGAGCGGCCACCACGTCGACCACCCGGTGTGTCCGCGGCACAGCGGCCGGGAAGCCGTCCCGTCCGCTGTCTTGCAAGCTCTGCAGCGTACGCCGCCGCCCGCGCGCCTGCTCGCTGAGCCGCACACATTCCGGCTGCGGCAGGAGCAACTCGCTCTCCTGCTGTCGTACGCGGTCGACAAAGTCAGCTTCCGGTCGCGGGTGCTGGTCTTCCGAGGGCCGAGGGCCAGTCAGGAACCTCGGACCGATCGGCTTCACGAAACCCTCGGCGACACCCATCGCAAGGCCGGCGCGCGCAACGGTCAGCGCGGGGTCATAACAAAGCAACCGCGGAACCCAATCCGGACGGTATTTGTCGTTGGACCGATAGAGAGTTTCCAGTTGGTAGAACCGCGAGGCAAAGGAGAGCGCCGCATCCGTGACCTTGGTAATCGGTCCCGCGCCCACCTGGTCGGCACTGCTGAACACATTCCGGAATACCGCGAAGTTCAACGAAACACGACGAATACCCAGCTCGCCACCGAGCTCGAGCAATTTAGCCACCAGATATTCGTTCAACCCGTTCTCCGCCGCGCGATCGCGACGCATCAGGTCGAGGGACACACCGCGCACACCCCAGGGCACAAACGACAGGAAACCGCGGATGGCTCCGTCCCGATCCCGGGCGGTGATCAACACACAGCGTCCATCGGAGGGATCACCCAACCGGTTCAACGCCATCGAGAAGCCACGCTCGGTCTCCTCGCCGCGCCACTCCTGCGCCAGCCGCTCGATCTGCGCGAGCTCTGGCGCCGGGATGTCGGCGTGCCGCCGGACCTCCGCGGTGTAGCCGGCGCGGCTGATTCGAGTCACCGCCTGGCGCACCGGTCGCATCGAACGACCCCGCAGACTGAAACGGTCGGCCTCGAGGATAGCCTCGTCCCCCAAGGAGAAGGCGCGCAGCCCGGCCGCGAGGTAATGCTGGGTGCCCTCCTCGCTGCTGGAGAGCACCGCACAGTAGAGCCCAAGGTCGCGGCATTGGCTGCGCCACGCTTCGATGGCGGCGTCCCAGGACTCCGGGTCGCCGATCGGGTCGGCCGAGGCAACGCTGACACTGCCCTCGTTGCGATAGGTCAAGACTGCTCGGCCGTCCGGAGAGAACACAGCTGCCTTGTCGCGTCGGGTGGCGAAGTATCCGAGGGAGTCCCCCTCGCCATGCTGCAACAGCAGTCGCCGAACGGCGAGCTCGTCCTCACTGGTCTGCAGACCTTCACCGCGACCGGACCGCCAGACGGCGAGCAGGGCCACGACGAACGCAACGGCACTGATCAAACCGGCGATCGCATAAATCCAATGCGGGCCGGCGTGATCATCCAGATAGGGCGTTCCCGGGGTGGTCTCCAACCCGACCGCCGAGCGCAGACTCCACCGCCAGCGCTCCCGCATCGAATCCAGTCGGTCGGGGAACACGCTGCTCAGGCTGAAGGCGACCAGCGTCGACAGGACAATGCCGCCGACCAGGACCCCGAGCCCCAAACGCAGGCTGCCGTGTTGCATGCGCGCCGGGAACCGCGGCCGAGCCGCGACAACCAATGCCAAGGCGATGATCTGCAGAGCGAGGGCCACGAGGTTGAACGCGACGCCAATACGAAGATCGAGATATTCGCCGGCGAAGCCACGCAACCGGTGTTCGACGGAAAGAACCGACGGGTTGATCCAGGCCTCGAGCACGATTCCGGCGGTGGCCAAGATGCTCAACACCATCAAGCCAATGACGACGGTATTCGCGGCACGCAGTCGACGGCGTACGGCGCCGGCCAGCGCCAAGGTGATGACAGCGACGAAGAGGCTGGGTTCTGACGGAATGCCGACAAGGGACAGCGCGTCGGCTACGGCCAGGCCAAATACCTTGAGCCGGACGAAGGTCGTAACGATCGACCACAGCGCCGCCACCACCAGGAGCCGGCCGAGCCAAACGGCAACGGTCTCCCGCCAGGGTCGCGACGGACCGGTGTTGTCCGCCGGCCCGCCAAACTGGTTGAAGCTGCCTTTGAGCAACCGCCCCATCGAACACATCCTCAAATTTCCGTTTGCAGCCCCCTGAAGGACTCCCCTCGGACGAAGCTATCCGGTTCACCTGCAAGGTTACCGAACGCGGACATAAAAAACGTAGGGGCCACCTTGCGGTGGCCCCTACGGGAATGTGTGTTCGGCGGTGTCCTACTCTCCCACACCGTAACCAGTGCAGTACCATCGGCGCTGAAGGGCTTAGCTTCCGGGTTCGGAATGTAACCGGGCGTTT